>NZ_JADCKA010000001.1 GCF_014982745.1 Gallibacter intestinalis
ATAGCCACCTTCACCTTTAAGATAGGCTTTTACTACAGATTTCTTAAATTCAAAGCTATATTTTGCCATAACAAAACCGACCTCCCAACTGTTAGATATTTAGGTCTAACTTTTGGGGGTCGGTTCAATGTTTTACAGGAAAACCTCCTTTTTTATTGCATCTTATATTCTGTTATTTGAGCCTTACTGTAATTTCTCCGGTGGAAAGGGTTGTGAAGCTTCCGTCGGAAAGCCTTACCACAAGGCCGCCGTGATTATCTATATCCACTGCGGTGGCATCGTATTTATTAGCTATATCCGTAACGGGAGTAGGATATACGGTCACTTGTTTTCCCAAAACTACGGAAAGGGATTTGTAATCGGCAATAAACGATGAGTCGCCTTTTTCAAGGGATTCGACTATATCCAGCAGCTTGTCTATAATCTCTGCGATAAGCTTGTTTCGTTCAAGTCCTTTTACGTTGAGAGCGCCGGCTTTTTTTTCGAGACCTTTGCTTTTAAAATCAGAAGAGGAGCAATTTATACCTATGCCCACTATCAGTCTGCTTATCTGTCCTGTTTCGAAGTCTGCTATTCCCTCCGTGAGGATTCCGCAGATTTTTTTGCCGTCAAGATAGATGTCGTTAACCCATTTGATGCCAGCTTCAAGTTCGCAGATTTCACGGATAGCTTTTGCTGTGGCAACTGCAGCAGCTGAAGTTACCAGAAGAGAACCTTCCGTGCCCATGGTAGGCTTAATGATAAGGCTTAGATAAATTCCTTTATCTTTAGGGGAATAAAAGCGTCTTCCCATTCGTCCTCTGCCTGCTGTCTGTTCTTCGGCTATAACTGCTACTGGATACTGCGCGTTGTCTGCAGCAAGAGCAACGGCACGGCTGTTTGTGGAGTCTACGACATCGTTAATCTGTAGGGATACTTTATGCTTTAGATAGCTTTGTATACCTTCGGAGGAAATCCTGTCGCTATCTTTGGACAGAATGTATCCTACGCTTTGAGCTTTCTTTATATCAAAGCCTTCCGCCCTGAGAGCGTTGACCGCCTTCCATACGGCGGTGCGTGACACTCCCAGGCTTTGGGCGAGAGCTTCACCGGAAACGGCGATTCCTTTATTTTTTTCAAGTTCTTGTAAAACTTTATCCTTTACCATCTCTTATCCTTTCGATGAGTTTGCCCTATTCAAACTGGCTGTTGTAGAGTTTTGCATAGAAGCCGTCCTGAGCTATGAGGCTTTCGTGGGTTCCCTGCTCTACGATATCTCCGTGATCCATTACAAGTATGTGATCCGCATCTTTGATGGTGGAGAGCCTGTGGGCGATTATAAAGCATGTTCTGTCTTCCATCAGGTTTAACATTGCCTTCTGTATCAACTTTTCCGTTCTGGTATCTACGGAGCTTGTAGCTTCGTCCAGTATAAGTATCGGATTGTCTGAAAGAAGGGCTCTTGCTATGGTGACAAGCTGTCTTTGACCTTGGGAGAGGTTGCTGCCGCTGCCGTTTACCTCCATCTGATAGCCGCTTGGCTGTGTCATTATATGATGGTGGATATGGGCGTCCTTGGCTGCCTGTACAACTTCGTCGTGGGTTGCATCTTGACGGCCGTATTTTATGTTTTCTTCAACGGTGCCGCTGAAAAGCCAGCTGTCCTGAAGCACCATACCGAACATTTCTCTTAAGTCATATCTTGAGAAATCTTTAATATCATGACCGTCTATGGTGATGGAACCGCCGTCTAGTTCGTAGTATCTAAGCAGGAGCTTCATGATTGTCGTTTTACCGGCTCCCGTAGGTCCTACTATGGCAACTCTGTCACCCGGCTTTGCATCAAAACTGAAATCCTTGATTACAGGCTCGTCTTTAGAGTATCCAAATCTCACATGGTTAAAGGAAACCTGCCCCTTAAGCTGGGAAATGTCGATGTGATGCTTTGGATCGGAAGTTTCGTTTTCTGTACCGAAGGCATCTTCCTCGTCCTTTTCCTCAATGAAGTCAAATACTCTTTCTGCAGCCGCCGCTGTGGACTGGAGCAGATTTGCTGCCTGGGAAACCTGAGATAAAGGCTGGTTGAAGGAACGCACATACTGGATAAATGACTGTATGTTACCTATAGAAACCGAACCGTTTATAGCCAGGTATCCTCCGAGTATGCAGACTGCAACATATCCCAGATTTCCGATGAAGTTTGTTATAGGCATCATCATACCTGAAAGAAACTGGGATTTCCAGGAGGAAGAGTAAAGTGCATCGTTTATTTCGTCAAATTTCTCTATGGAATCCTCTTCTCTGTTGAAGGCTTTAATTACCGTATGACCGTCAAACATTTCTTCCACATGGCCGTTTACATCGCTTAGGTCATCCTGCTGCTTTCTAAACTGCACTTGGGACCTGGAAACTATAAGCTTTATAGCCAGGGCCGAAAGAGGCAGCACTATAAGCGCAGTAATTGTCATCAGTAGATTGATTCTAATCATCATTATCAGTATACCGACAATCATTGTGGCACTGGTGATAATCTGAGAAATTGACTGGGACAGAGACTGGTTAATGGTTTCTATATCGTTTATCATATAACTCTGTATCTGTCCGTGGGTACGGTTATCAAAATAGCTTACAGGAAGTCTGTCGATTTTCTGAGACATCTTTTCCCTAAGCTCGTATGTGACTTTCTGAGATACACCGGCCATTATATAGCTTTGTGAAAATGAAAATACAAAGCTGATTGCGTATAGGCATATCAGAAGTATTATGGTGTCGAGCAGTGCACTGAAATCTATGCCAAGAGGGGACATAAGTCCTTCAACAATCGTATCTGTGGCATCACCTAAAATTGTTGGTGATACTATGGAGAACACAGTGCTGACTATGGCAAATATAAATACCACTGCCAATTTAAAGGAATGAGGACGCAGATAGCGCAATAGCTTTTTCATGGTGCCGCCAAAGTCGGTAGCCTTTTCACCTGGCATCATTCCGTGACCACCTGGACCGCCAGGACCTGGACCGCGGCGTCTTCTCTGTCCAACATGTCTATTATTTCTTTCAGCCATCGATTGCTACCTCCTTTCCTAATTCTTCTTCACTGAGCTGCGATAATGCGATTTCCTGATATATTTTGTTGGAAGCCAAAAGCTCCTTATGAGTTCCTATGCCGGCGACCTTTCCTTCGTCCAAAAGGACAATCTGATCGGCATCAAGGATTGTATTGATTCGCTGAGCCACTATGATAAAGGTGCTTCCTCCGACCTTTTCCTTGAGAGCTGCTCTCAGGTTTTTATCTGTCTTAAAGTCAAGAGCCGAGAAGCTGTCGTCGAATATATACACTTGTGGGTTTCTTATAAGGGCTCTTGCAATGGAAAGTCTCTGTTTTTGTCCTCCTGATACGGAAGTTCCGCCCTGGGCAACATGGGTATCAAGACCGTCAGGCATTTTCTCTACAAAGTCTAGAGCCTGTGCTGTTTTAAGAGCATCTATCATTTCTTCCTTTGTGGCATCCTCTTTACCGAAGGAAAGGTTTGAGGCTATTGTTCCGGAAAACAAAAGGCCCTTCTGAGGAACAATACCTATATGCTCTCTGAGTTCGTGCTGAGGAATATTTCTTATATCAACTCCGTCTAGAGTTATGCTGCCTCCGCTGATGTCGAAGAATCTCGGAATCAAGTTTACGAGGCTGGATTTTCCGCTTCCTGTACTACCTATGATAGCCGTTGTCTGGCCCGGCAGAGCGGTAAAGCTGATATCCTCAAGGGTCTTTTCCTCTGCATCTGGATATGCAAAGTCCACATGGTCAAAACGTAGAACTCCCTTTGCTTCGTTGATATGCTCAGGCTCTTCTTTATCCTCGATGGAAGGCTCCACTGCAAGGACTTCGCCGATACGTCTTATGGAGACGATGGCTCTCGGTATCATGATAAACATCATGGTGATTACCAAGAA
Organism: Gallibacter intestinalis; assembly: GCF_014982745.1. Taxonomy (GTDB): domain Bacteria; phylum Bacillota; class Clostridia; order Peptostreptococcales; family Anaerovoracaceae; genus Gallibacter; species Gallibacter intestinalis. The sequence continues at coordinate 3,931 of NZ_JADCKA010000001.1, forward strand.
GGAGATTATGATCTGCATGGAGTACTGGAGGAATGCTAGCATATCGCCTATCATAAGGCTAGCGTCTCCAACCATGTGAGCTCCAACCCATACGATGAGAATGCCCGAGAGGTTCATCACCAACATAAGGGCAGGGAACATAAATGACATGGCCCTGTTTACAAATATGCCAAGCTTTGTAAGATCCCTATTGGCATTGTCAAAACGTTCTTCTTCGTAGGTTTCGGAGTTGAATGCTCTTACCACCAAAAGACCTGAAAGTCTTTCGCCTACGATAAGGTTTAATCTATCCAGTTTGGACTGGAGTACCGAAAACTTCGGCATAACAAGCACGAACATCAGCGCCATGATAAGCAGGACCACTAAAAGGGAAAGACCTATGGTCCATGTCAGGGACGGTGAAGTGTTTAAAGCTTTAATAAGCGCTCCGATACCCATTATAGGTGCATAGCAAGCCATTCTTAATATGAGAATGGAAGTCTGCTGAACTGTCTGGATATCGTTGGTTGTTCTCGTTATAAGGGAAGCTGTCTGGAACTGATCGAATTCCGCAGCGGAAAAAGAAGTTATCTTTTTAAATAGAGAGCTTCTTGTATCTCTCAGCGCCCTTGAGGCTACCCTGGATGAAAAGAAACTGGCACCTATAGCGCACAGCATGCTGCCTGCTGCAATAATCAACATCATAATTCCAGTGCTGTATATGTAGTCCATATCCTGCTTTATAATACCGTCATTGATGATGTCGGACATGTAGCCCGGCAGAGCTAGCTCGCACATGGCCTGTCCGAAGAGCAAGGCTATGATGAGTATTATTGCCGGAATGCAGGGCTTAAAGAATTTTAAAACCTGTTTCATATCCTGTTTTCCTTTCCTATTACTACATTTGATATTATTTTGTTAAGAGAGTTTATAAGATTTTCCATCTCTTCATCGGAAAACCCTGTGGCTAACTGAGCGGACCATTCCTTTTCCATATCTATTAGTACCTTAACTGCTGATTTGCCTCGGTCAGTAAGATAAAGATGGTGGATTCTTCGATCCTGTTCATCTGCCACTCGCTGGACATATCCGTCCTTTTCCAGCTGGGCTACAGTTTTTGCAACGGCACCCTTGTTAAAGTGCAGGGCTTCTGCCAGCTGATTTTGACTGAGACCCTCGTTAAGGTATATGGTCATCATAAAAGGTGGATGAGCCCCTGCCATGTTTTCCTTCTTTAGGCGTCGTGATATATATATCTGTGAATGCCTGTGAAGAGTGGAAAAGGTCTTAAACAGCGTATAACCTAAATGATTGCTTTCTATTTTTAACACCTCCTAAAAGAGTATAGTTGCCTAAACAACTAATAGTAATTATAGGATTTTGTCACATGGTTGTCAATACAACTAAAAATATAAAATGCTTTTTGTGCGTAGAAGCCGGTACCGGTGGTATAATCACATATACACAGATATGATATTCTGGAAGATGAACGGAGGAATTTATGCAGATTTATGACCTTTTAATATACTTTTTTATATACGGATTTATAGGATGGGTTGTGGAAGTGGCCTTTCATGCAGTAGCTCAGCATAAGTTGGTAAATAGAGGATTTCTCAACGGTGCCATATGTCCGATTTACGGTGTGGGAATGGTGGTGCTTATAGTGTGCCTTGAGCCTGTAAGCAATAATCTGTTTTTGCTTTTCGCCGGCTCCTTGGTTATTTGCTCGGTTTTGGAATTGATAACGGGGTTTGCCTTGGAAAAGATATTCGGCCACAGATGGTGGGACTATTCCGATGAGCCACTTAATATAGGAGGATATATCTGTATTAGATTCAGTATATGCTGGGGGTTTGCAGGAGTATTTGCCATAAAGGTGGTTCATGACGGTGTAATGCATCTTACGGATTTATTGCCGCAGACGGCTCAGATTGTGCTGGCTGTGGTGCTTTCGGTGTTGCTTGTCATAGATGCTGCTGCAACGGTAATCAATGTGCGCGGCCTCAACAAGGAGCTTACTCATATTGATGAAATGGGAGACCTTATAAGGAAGATGTCAGATGATTTAACGGAGCATATATATGAAGGCTCTATCAGTGCCGCAGAAAAAATCGATGAAAAGAGACCGGAAATTGAAGCGGATATTGAGGCGAGAAAAGCCGAATTTGAAAAGCGAAGGGAAGCCTTTGGAAGGAAAAAACAAGAAGCTGCAGATTCCCTTTCCTATGTACAGAGAAGACTTATCCGTGCTTTCCCTAAGGGTCATTCCATAAGGCATAGGGAAGCCATGGAGCATCTACGAAGTAGAATAATGAACAAAAATTTTAAAAAGCAGTGAAATAAATCCACTGCTTTTTAAAAATGCTTATGTAAAATATTTATTATATTAAAGAGCGTAGTTGTGAAGGAAGCTCGTGCAAAGAGGAATTTAAGCCTCCTTCAAGATTATTGATTAGTAGAACAAAACTATCTATGCACATATTATATGATATAAACTAACAAATGGATATAGTTTTTTGTGATGTAAACACATCGAAAAACTTGATAATACTCGTTACTACAGGTATACTGACAGTGGCAGGGGATATGACTACACAGGAATGACATGATGAAAGGGAGTAGAACAAGATGAAATTTGAGCAACTGGAACAGCTGGTAAAGATAAAGGAATGCGGGTCCATAAGCAAGGCAGCGGTGGAACTCCATGTGGCTCAGTCCACATTAAGCACTTCCGTAAAAAATCTTGAGGAAGAACTGGGATGTAAGCTTATTGAAAGAGCCAACAAGGGTGTTACTCTTACATCTGCAGGCACGGAAGTGTATAACCAAAGCAAGGCCATATGTGAAATGGTCTATAATATGAAAAAGAGCATATCAGGAGAGACTGATGAGGATAAGGTGCTTTCCGTTTCCAACAATTACAGCATAATTGGAAAGGATATGTTTATTGCCCTGTATAACAAATACAGTGGAAAGCATTGCAAATTTAGAATACAGGAAGCTTCTGTATCTGAGGCCATAGAAAACGTGGCTTCGGGAGTGTCTGAAATAGGACTGGTGCGTTTTCCGGAGGATAACAGGGATATGCATCTTCGTACTATGAAAAGACAGGGCGTCGAATATCACAGGATGAGCCTAAAGAGGATGTGCGTGGTTATAGGAGAAAAAAATCCGTTCTATAACATGGAAGCAAATACCATTAAGTTGGAGCATTTAACGCAGTTTCCTTTCGCCGGATATTACGACGAAGAGTCGGATGTTATCTTTGAGAAGTTGCTTCCGAGGACAAAGCGCCTTAAAGAAAACATCAGCATTGGCAGCGTGGATCACCTTAAAGAGGTTATCAGAAATACAGATGCTTTTACACTGGATGTATATAAGGAAAAGGAATTTAACAGTGAATGGTACGAGGGCGTGCGATATATTCCTATAACGCCGACAATCTGGTGCGAATTTGGCTGGATAAAAAAGAAGGAAAGGGAACTAAGCCCTATAGCCGACGAATATATACATGACCTGGATAGGCATTTTAAAGAATTTTGGAAAGATAGAGACGACATCGTCTGATGCCGTCTTTTTTTTTGCATAAAAAGAAAATGCCCGTTGACAATATACCTCGAAACAAATAGGGAGATTATATAGGGGTGTATATTTCAGGCATTTTCTAACTTTAGTTTATCATTGTGGGAAAAACCCGAGCATAGTAAAATACGATTGAAATCAATCAATAAAAACGATAGCGGGCACTTTTGACGAAAGCACCCGCTATATTTGCAATAATTGATATTATCAGCTTTTATTAGTCGAACAGAAGTCCAGGAAGCTTGAGAGGTTCGATGTATTCACCATCTTTGTAAACTCTCATGTTACCGCCTGAGATTTCGTCTACCAGAGTAACCTTGCCGTTAACTCTTCCGAATTCAAGCTTAATGTCGTAAAGGTCCATTCCCTTCTTCTTGAGTTCTGCTTCAACAATCTTTGTGATTCTCTTAGTCAGATCCTTCAGCTGTTCGTATTCGTCAGCAGTGAGGATTCCCAGAGTATCGAGAGCGTCCTTGGAGATAGGAGGGTCTTCTCTGTCGTTGTCCTTAAGGGTCACTTCTACGAAATAATCCAGGTCCTGACCTTCTTCACAGTAGTCGCCATATCTTCTGAAGAAGCTTCCTACAGCTTTAATTCTGCAGATAACTTCAAGGCCCTTACCGAAAAGCTCAGCAGGTTTTACAACCATTTCAGCCTTGTCAACATCGGCGCTTACAAAGTGAGTAGGGATTCCTTCTGCGGCAATCTTGGAGAAGAAGAAGTCTGTGAGTCTTACACAGATTTTACCCATTCCTTCAATGGAAAGTCCAACTGTGTTGGCACCTGGGTCAAATACTCCGTTTTCGCCTGTTACATCGTCTTTGAATTCCAGCAGATAGTTGCCGTCACCCATATCATATACATTTTTGGTTTTTCCTGTGTATACCAGATTCATTTATGTACCTCCTTATCAACAGATAACTTGCGATAGACAAATTATAACACCGCATAGTTATAAATTCTACAACTAATATCAGGGTTTTTATTGAAAATATCTATACCTAAATATAATCTCTATAAACTCTATAAACCTTTTACCATCTTAACCCATATATCGGAAGAAGCATCCGAAGGCATATTCCAGTGAGCAGGTGAAAGATCAACTGTTCCTACTCTCGGGCTGTCCGGGGAGCAGCTTCTCTTAAACTGCTGAGTAAAGAAGCGTCTGTAGAAGGTTTCCAGCCATTTTTTGATGTATTCTTCGTCGTATTTATCCTCAAAGGCTTTGCATGCCAGGAAGAATAATTTCTCCGGTGTGGCTCCGTATCTTACTGTATGGTAAATGAAAAAGTCATGAAGCTCGTAAGGTCCTAATTTGTCCTCGGTTTTCTGAGTCATATTGCCTGCTTCATCAGGAGGGAGCAGCTCCGGTGAAATAGGAGTATCAAGAATATCCTCAAGAGTTTTTGCCAGTAAGTCGTTATCCTTGGAAAACTCAGGATCCTCTTTAAGTTTTACATCTATAACCCATCTTACGATATCCTTTATGGCCGATTTTGGGACTCCAGCATTTACTCCGTACATGGAAATGTGGTCTCCGTTAAATGTACACCATCCTAGGGCTTCTTCGCTGAGATCTCCTGTTCCAACTACGATGCCGCCTTCTTTATTGGCGATATCCATAAGTATCTGTGTTCTTTCTCTGGCCTGGGCATTTTCATATGTAACGCTGTGGTCGTTTATATCGTGGTCGATGTCCTTAAAATGCTGTGTGACAGAATCTACAATGGAGATTTCTCTGACGGTGGCTCCTGTGCTCTTCATCATAGCAAGGGCGTTGTCATAGGTTCTGTCAGTTGTACCGAATCCCGGCATGGTTATGGCAATTATGTCTTCTGCAGGCATTCCCAGCTTTCTGTGGGCATATGCGCATACTAATAGGGCTAAAGTGGAATCTAGTCCGCCGGAAATTCCAACAACGCTTTTTTTGGCATGGATTGCCGCAAGTCTCTTTGCCAAAGCAGATGACTGGATTTCAAATATTTCGCGACAGTTTGATGCCAGCAATTCTGGATCATCGGGACGGAACGGTGCCGGTGAAACTTTTCTTTCAAGCTCAGGACCTTCCCACATGTGTACAGTGTCGATAGGCTCCGCTTCGGAAATGTCTATACCTTCATCGTCAAAATCGTCGCTTGTGATTCTTTCGTGAAGAATAAGCTCGGTGTCCACATCGCAGATTATCATGTTATCCGCATCAAATGGCCCGTTTTCAACCATTATTTTGCCGTTTTCCGCTATCATAAGTATTCCGTTGGCGGCGGCAAACATTACTATATTTTTGTTCTTGGCACTTGTGATTTTAACCAGCTCTCTCGTATATGCCATTTGGCCGACTGTTATTTCCTCATCGGAGGTCATCATCTGGATGTGACAGTCATCGTCAAATCCAATGAGAAGTTCATTTTCATCGTCCCAAAGTACTAAGTCATCTGTGCCGCAGATAACATCTCCCTTCTGAAATACAGCGTAAGCATCATATACCGTTGAGCCGTGTCTTTCGAAACATCCAGCAATAGCCAAAATCTTTGCTTTGCTAAATGTATCCGCCACATCGCCGATGGCTTCCTCCTGCATTCTGCGCAAATGCTCCTGAAAGAACAAATCACCGCAGCCTGTTCCCGCAAAAGATTGAGGCGGAAGCAGTATGATGCCTGCTCCTTCTTTTTCGGCTTCCATAATGAGGTTTGCCACAGACATTGTGTTACGGCCTATATCTCCGTTTACAGAGCGAGGGCAGCCGCAAGCCACTCTGATAAATCCCATATTGTTATCTGTCATAATTGTCCTCCGTTTCCTAATCAATTACCTGTTAATTATATACTATTTTGCCACTTTAGTATATAATCTATTGAGCGGCTGTGTGCCGACGAATGGAGGATTTATCTAATGAAAGAAATATATATATCAGAAATCGGGGATCGTGAAGTCGTTCAGGACTTTTTTATGGTGAAAAGTGCTGCCATCAGAATCGGCTCAAACAGAAAAGAATACTTCGATATTATGCTGGGGGATAAAACCGGTGAGATATCGGGAAAGAAATGGGATGTTGCCGGAGAAAGTGAGGAACTTTCTCAAATAAAGGCAGGAGACCTTGTAAAAATAAGGGCAAATGTTGTGGAATGGAACGGCAGCAAGCAGCTTAGAATAACAAAAATCAGGCTTTCCATGCCAAACGACAACCTTATAATCGGTGATTATATAAGTGCTGCTCCGGAGGACCCGAAGGAAATGTATGATTACATTTACGAAAGGGCAAGAAATATCGAGGATCAGCAGCTTAAGGATTTGTGCACCGGAATACTTGAGGAGGAAAGGGATAGACTTCTCTATTATCCGGCGGCAACTAAAAACCATCATGCTCAGCTGGGCGGACTTCTCTATCATATGAAGAGAATGCTTATGAACGGTGACGGCATCTGCCAAGTGTACGATATACTTGACAGCGACCTGGTTGCCACAGGAGTTATACTCCACGATATGCAGAAACTAAATGAAATTGTATCCAACGAGCTTGGCATGGCTTCCGAATATTCCTTTGAAGGAAACATGCTGGGACATCTGGTTATGGGTGTAAGGGAGCTTGATAAAAGGATGACTGACATGGGCTTTTCCAGAGAAAAGGCGGTAATGATAGAACATATGATACTTTCTCATCATTATGAGCCGGAATTTGGTTCTCCGAAAAGACCGATGTTCCCTGAAGCGGAAGTTTTACACTTCCTGGATATAATGGATGCAAGGTTGTTTGATATGGAAGATGCCCTCAGGACCACAGAGCCTGGAGAGTTCAGCGATAGAATATGGACTCTTGAAAACAGACGAATTTACAAGAAAAAGGATTAAACCGATGTTAAAACTGCCGGGATACATAGAAAAAATAATGGCAGAGCTCCGAAAGGAAGGATACGCTTGCTTTGTGGTGGGCGGAGCCGTAAGGGATATGATGGCCGGCGAAAAGCCGTGGGACTGGGATCTTGCCACCGACGCGCCATTAGGAAATGTGCTTAAGATATTTCCCAAGGCGACGGTTATAAGTGAAGAACTTTCCGTGGTTAGGATAAGATCAGCGGAAGATGAAAAAAACGATGAAGCGGATTTGGGATATGTGGATGTGGCAAGGCTTAGGAAAGAAAAATATGCGCCTGAAAGCTTTGGCATTCCATCGGAAATTATTTTTACTAATAGCATAGAATCTGATCTTGAGCGCAGAGATTTTACGGTAAATGCCATGGCATGTTCCATTGAGGTGGAACTCATTGACCCCTATGGCGGTGCTGAGGATGTGAGCAAGAGAGTCTTAAAAATGGTGGGAGAGCCATTGACTAGGCTCGAAGAGGATCCTGTTAGGATATTAAGGGCAATAAGGCTTGTGGCGGAAAGAAACTATAGCTTTAGCGGCAGTTTGCAAAGGGCTATAGCCGAAAAAGCGGATTTGCTGATTCATATTTCTAAGGACAGAGTAAGGGATGAATTTGTTCGTATTGTAACAGGAGAAAATGCGGCGAAAGCCATTGAAGTAGCAGAGGACGCCGGTGTCCTGAAATGGATTACGGGAATTGATAAGCCGCTTAAAAGGTTGAAGCCGTTACAGCTGCTGAATCCGAACAGCTATTCAAATATATCGGAAAGAAATGCCGCTACTTTGAAAGACTATCGCATATTACTTTCTTTATGTGTGTTTTACAGAAGGTATTTTGAAGAGGATGCACTTGAAGCCATTGAATATCTTAATTACAGCGGCAAGACAGCAAAGGTTATTAAAGATGCGATAATGACGGGAAACCGTCTTTCAAATATAAGTGACAAATTTGAGCTTAAGGAATATATAGCAGAATACGGTTTTGAGTTTTATGACCTTATGGAAGATGTTTTGAGAATCGAAGAAGAGTCAGACAGCAAAGCTGCCAAAATGCGTAGGGCAAGACTTGAGGCGGCTGCTGAAATTCAAAGAGAAAACGACCCCTTGACGATAAAGGATTTGGCTGTAAATGGCGATGATATAACGAAGCTTGGTGCCACCGGTAAAACCGTAGGACTGGTGCTGGAGCACCTTGCAAAGCAAGTAAGAAGGAATCCAGAAATAAACGACAGAGAAAAACTTCTCAAGATAGCTGAGGAAATGATGAAATGGAACTTGAAATAGAAGGCGTTATAACCGAAATAATATTTCACAGCGAGGAAAGCGGCTACACTGTAGCCGTTTTTGAAACGGACAGAGAACAGTTTACCGTTGTGGGAGATATGGTTGGCGTTTCTGCAGGAAGAAGATATCAACTGACGGGACGATTTATCGAGCATAAAAAATACGGTGAACAGTTTGCCGTTTCCTTTGCCAGGGAGGTAATGCCTCAGACAAAGGAAGGTATGGAATCCTTTTTAAGCTCAGGAGTTTTAAAAGGCATAGGGCCAAAAACCGCAGCGGCCATAGTTGAAAGATTTGGAGACAGCACCTTTGAAATAATCGAAAAGGAACCGGGAAGGCTCACGGAGATTCCAGGCATAGGGGCTAAAAAGGCGGCGGCGGTCTCAGAAGCCCTTATAAGCCACAGGAAATTTGCTGAAATAACTGTTTTTTTGGGACAGTTCGGAATAAAAGCTGAAATGGCTATGAAACTGTATAAGGTTTACGGCGCCGATACAATTGAGATAATTAGCAGTGATCCCTACCAGCTTACGGAGGATATTTTTGGAATAGGCTTTAAAAAGGCTGATGCTTTGGCCGAAAAGCTGGGAATTGCAAAGGATGATGAGTCGAGAATTGCCAGCGGTATAAGGTATGTACTTAACAGGTATGCGACCGACGGAGATACTTTTGCACCTCAAAGGGAGCTAGAGGAAAAAACCGGTGAGCTTCTCGGCGTTTCCATGGAAAAAATAGAGGATGTTCTGATTGCCATGGCCTTTGAAACTTCCGTGAGAATTGAAGAACTGGAAGGCCGAAATGTGGTATATCCTATGTATCTATATATGGCAGAACAGGATGTAACCAAAAGGCTGATAGCCCTTTGCGATGGCAATATAAAGGCTCTGCCTCTGGATACCATGAGCCTTATTCATGAAGCGGAAGCAAGGCAGGGTCTGAAGTTTTCGGAGGAACAGACAAGGGTTATAAGAAATTGCCTTGTAAACGGGGTGTCGGTTATTACAGGCGGCCCGGGAACGGGAAAAACGACTATTATAAACGGTATACTCAATATACTTGAAAACGGCGGTGTTAAAACCGCTTTGGCGGCGCCTACTGGAAGAGCTGCTAAGAGGATGTCGGAGACTACAGGTCATGACGCTTCTACGGTACATAGATTGCTTGAGTACTATTTTGACAGAGATACTTCTACGATGCGATTTGGAAAAACCGAGGAAGATCCTCTAGATGCAGAGGCGGTCATAGTGGATGAAGCTTCCATGCTTGACATACTCCTTACCGACGGACTTCTTAAGGCCATAAAGCCGGGGACAAGGCTGATACTTGTAGGGGATGCGGATCAGTTGCCATCGGTGGGGGCTGGAAATGTGCTTAAAGACCTTATAGAAAGCGAATACATTCATGCGGAAAAGCTCACTAAAATTTTCCGTCAGGCGGCGGAAAGCTATATTGTGGTAAATGCCCACAGAATAAATAAGGGCGAGGAACCTTACTGCAACGAACAGGGCGGAGACTTCTTTTTTATGTCAAGGAATACAGAAAAGGATACTCTTTCTCTAATTAAAGAACTTTGCGAAAAAAGACTTGGCAAATATTACCATTTAAATGATATAATACAGGATATACAAGTACTCACCCCTACGAGAAGAGGTCTTTTGGGAACCGTAAATCTGAATAGGGAGATTCAAAAGGTCTTAAATCCTGCATCGCCGCTTTTGGCAGAGAAGGAATTCGGTGAGCGAATCTTCCGTGAAAACGATAAAGTGATGCAGATAAAAAACAATTATGAGCTTACATGGAGACGCATCACGGATATGAGTGAAGGTCAGGGTGTGTTTAACGGCGATATCGGCATGATTGATAGCATAGACAACGAGGATGGTTATCTCACGGTGGTTTATGATACAGACAGATATGTCAGGTATCCCTTTGATCAGCTGGATGAACTGGAGTTGGCCTATGCCATGACGGTTCATAAAAGTCAGGGAAGTGAATTTCCTGTGGTGGTTATGCCGATGACATGGGTAAGCCCTATGCTGGCCAGCAGAAATCTGCTGTACACTGGTGTGACCAGAGGCAAAAGAGCTGTAGTTTTGGTAGGTTCTGAAAAACAAATGCTGACAATGATTGCAAACAACAGGATTAAGGAAAGAAATTCGGGGCTGGCTATTCGCATTAAAAATCTGGTTTGGAACAGAACATAAAATGTAGCGTGCTAGAAAAAGTTAAAAAGCATTTTATGGAAATCTTGTATCCGGCATATCTGTATTGCTTTTGCTGCGAAAGTGTCATAGACAAAAGCAGGGTATACGGTCTTTGTGACAACTGCATTACAAGATTTCGTTGGGCTACGGGAAGAACCTGTGATAAATGTGGTAAACCCCTTTCGGAAAACAGCATAAGAAATTTATGTGATGATTGTATCGAAAGGAGTCGTTTCTTTGACAGGGGCTTTACCTGCACAGGATATGGGCTTTATGAGAGGAGATTAATTTCCGAATTTAAGAAAAAAGGCAAAAGTTATATGGCACAGGCCATCGGAAGAATCCTCCATGACAGAATAGTAATTACAAATATTTCTTTTGATGTTATAATCCCAATACCGATACATGGGAAAAAGCTAAAAACAAGAGGTTACGACCAAGCGGTGCTTATGGCATTGGAGCTTTCAAAGCTAACGGGAGTTGCCGCTGACATAAACGCGGTGAAGCGAAGCAAAATGACTGAACCTAATAAGAAGTTAGGTGCTGAGCAAAGAGCGGAAAACATGAGAGGAGCCTTTGTTGTAACCGAGTCGGGCAAAATAAGACTTAGAGGTAAAGATATCCTCATAGTTGATGATATATATACCACGGGCGCAACTGTGGATGCCTGTGCAGAAGTTTTGAAAAAAGCCGGTGTCGGTAAGGTGTATGTATTGACCCTAGCATCAGGAACATATTCATTCAAATAATTCAATAAAGATAGTGTATAATAGTCGTCCGGGTCTGTGGTTGAAAGGCCAAGCCAGCTACGGGCGAAAGGTCCCACGTAAGCTGTACGCAGGGCGGCAGTGATCATGGCGTAGTTTAGAAGTAAGTCCTCCGGGAAACCCGGGTCAAGGCAGGTGTGGGGGCAAAGACCAGGTCAGCCGGACGGCTATTGTATATAGACTGTCAAGGGAATCTTATGTTATAATAACAGTAGGAAATTTCATCGCAAAGGAGGGCAATGAAATGAAGGTTATAATAACAAGCAAGAATATTAAGACAAACGATTACATGAAAGACACAGTGGAGAAAAAAATGCAGAAACTGAGCAAATATTTCTCCGATGATATTAGTGTCAATGTGATGCTCTCTAGTGAAAAGAACCTTGAAAAGGTTGAAGCTACCATCAAGGCAAAGGGAATGGTGTTCAGAGCTGAAAGCAAATCTGAAGACATCTACAGTAGCATCGATAAGGTTGTGGACAAACTGGCTTCACAGATGTCCAGATTTAAAAGCAAACTGGTTAAAAAGCATAAGGGACAGCCTGGCATCAAATTTGAAGAATGGCCAGAACCACCTGCAGCAGAAGCAGCTGAAGCTGAAGAACTCAATGTTGTAAGAACAAAGAAACTTGAACTTGTACCTCTTACAGTGGATGATGCGATTATGCAGATGGAACTTGTGGGACATAACTTCTATGTATTTGTAAATGATGAGACAAAAGCTGTAAATGTGGTTTACAAGAGAGAAGAAGGAGATTACGGTCTTCTGGAAACCACATACTAACAATATAAGTTGGAAAACAGGCTGCCGGTCCATGGCCGGCAGCCGTAAATGGTAAATGGCAAAAAGGGGAATATGCAGGAATTTATCAGCAATGTGGCGTCAGGAATCGGCTTAAATGATATTTTGGATATTGCCGTGGTGGCGTTCATATTTTACAAGTTACTGGATTTTATAAGAGAGAACAGAGCCGGACAGCTGGCAAAGGGTCTTCTTATAGTTATATTAGCGGCAGGTTTGTCAAACCTGCTCAATTTGTATGCCTTAAGCTGGCTTATCAGAAGCACGCTGGCTGTGGGCGTAATTGCTCTGGTCGTTATATTCCAGCCGGAGCTTAGAAGGGCGTTAGAGTCTCTGGGGCGAAGCAAATTCTTTAAGGGAAGCCTTTCCAAGGAAGATAAGAGCAAAGCCCAAGAGATAACTAGAGAGTTTGTGGAGGCCCTTCTTTCCATGTCTGATACTAAGACAGGAGCTTTAATAGTTATTGAAAGACAGACCGCTCTTACAGATATATGTGAGACCGGCACAGAAATAGATTCGAAGGTTACAGCTCAGCTCATAGGAAATATTTTCTACGAGGGGGCTCCTCTTCATGACGGTGCAGTGATAGTGAGAGGCGACAGACTTCACAGCGCAGGTTGTGTGCTACCTCTTACATCGAACCAGAACCTACCTAAGGAACTGGGAACCCGTCACAGAGCGGGCATCGGAATAACCGAAGTCTCCGATGCTATTTCTCTGATTGTTTCCGAGGAAACAGGAATAATATCCATGGCAAGGGACGGCAAGCTTACCAGATACATGGACGGCAAGGATGTAGAAAAGGTGCTGCTGGACTGCTATTTCGGAAACGATACCGACGACATAATCAGCAAGGCCAAATCGGCCTTTGACAAGATAGGAGGCTCAAAGGATGCTCCAAAATAAAAAGGTCAATGCGATAATCGCAATAGTGGCAGCAATTCTGGTCTGGGCCTTTGTGGTGGGTATGGTGAACCCGGGAGTTACCAAAAGATTTACGGATATTCCGGTTCAGCTTATCAATCAGGACAGTTTGACTCAGGATGGTCTTGCTGTGGATTCCACGGATATCACTTCTATAGATGTCACTCTTTCCGGTGATAGGGCGGACATAAATAAAATAGAGGAAGGAGATATTCAGGTCACAGCCGATCTCTACGGTAGACACGAAGGCAGCAATTATGTGAGCCTTGAAGTGCAGCTGCCGAGAGGCATAAGCCTTGATAGTCGCTCCGAAGACCGGATACTAATAAACATCGGGCAATTGGTAACAGCAGAAAAGTCGGTAGAGGCTAAGTTGACAGGTGAGGTTGCCGCTGATACTGAAATGAGCGGTGCTGAGGTAGATCCTGAGACCATGACCATATATGGAACAAGAAAGAATGTGGATAAGGTAGATAGAATTGAAGCGGTGGTAAATGCAAAGCTTCTTAATTCCGATGAATCCACCCACGATGTAGCTGTAAAGCCTGTGGACAGTTCCGGTAAGGAAGTGGCATATGTGACAACTTCCAGAGAAACGGCGTCGGTGACGGCAAGTTTGATTAACTTCAAGGAAGTTCCTCTTAAGGTGGATACCACAGGAAGCCTGCCGGAAGGATATGAACTGGAGGGCATAAGTGCTCCTGATACCGTACACATCGAAGGAAGTGCAGAGGATTTAAGTGAAATAACTTCCGTTACGGCGGATGATATAGATATCAGCGGAATTACTGAGGATACCAGAGTAAGACTGAGCATAAATCTGCCGGAAGGCGTAAAGATTAAAGATAGTGACAGACTTTATGCCACGGTAAATGTCCGTGGACCTAGCACCGGTGAATTTACATTCGCAGGAAATGAAATACAGATTGAAGGCCTCCAAGAGGGCTTGGGCGCTTCTATAACTGATAGTGTTCAAGTGTCAATCAGCGGAGCGGCCTCATCGGTAAGCGGGTTAACTAAGGAAGACATAATAGTTACGGTGAATGTGACAGGACTTTCTGAAGGAGAACACAGTGTTCCTGTTTCTGTTACCGCTGAAGGAAATGCTACCGTAGAAGCATCACCTTCTACAGTGATGGTGGTAATTACGAGCAATTAAAAATAGTTTTGAAAGGAAATGATATGGGAAGATTATTTGGAACAGATGGCGTAAGAGGAGTAGCAAACTCTGAACTTACTCCGGAACTGGCATTTAGTCTAGGTAAGGCAGGTGCCTATGTGCTGAGCAAGGAATCAGAAAAAAAACCGACATTTCTCATAGGAATGGATACAAGAATATCTGGCGATATGCTGGAAAATGCCCTTTCGGCAGGGATACTTGCTGTGGGAGGAGATGTTATAAAGGTGGGGGTACTTCCTACACCTGCCATTGCCCATTTGGTTAAGCACTATGATGCAGATGCCGGTATAGTTATATCAGCATCTCATAATCCTTATGAATATAACGGAATTAAATTCTTCAACAGCGAAGGGTTTAAACTGGATGACAGCATCGAAGAGGAAATAGAAGATATAATCCTTAGACAGATTGATGTGAACAGTCATATCACCCATGATCAGATAGGTAAATGTAGAGAGGCTGATGATAACGCTTTAGATATATATGTGAAGTTTCTGGAAAGCACAGCTGATTTCACCCTTAAGGGCAGAAAGATAGTTTTAGACTGTGCTAACGGAGCTGCATATCAGGCTGCCCGCATGGTCTATGACAGGTTGGGAGCCAATACAGTGACAATTGGTGTAAACCCTAATGGTACAAATATAAATGACGGCTGCGGATCTACCCATCCTGAGCTTCTTCAGGAAGCGGTTATAAGGGAAGGTGCTTTTATCGGTCTTGCCTATGACGGTGATGCGGACAGACTTATTGCCGTTGACGAAAAGGGAAGAATAATAGACGGTGACAAGCTCATCTGCATATGTGCAAAGATGCTAAAGGAAGAGGGTAGGTTAGCAAAGAATCTGGTTACAGGTACAGTGATGAGCAACATCGGATTTCATAAATATCTCAAAGATATGGGATGTGAAACCAGAGCCACAGATGTGGGTGACAGATATGTTCTTGAGGATATGCTTAAAACCGGCGGCATTATCGGCGGTGAGCAATCGGGACATATAATATTCCTGGATAAAACTACAACAGGAGACGGTATACTCTCGTCTATTCAGCTGGTTAGAGCCGTACTCAAGTCGGGAAAGAATGCATCGGAACTTTCCGATGAAATAAAAATATACCCACAGGTTCTCGTAAACGCCAAAGTTACCAATGAGAATAAAAAGAGGTATACGGAAGACGAAGAAGTGGTAAAAGCCTTTGACGAGGTAAGTGCAAAGTTGGGTGATACGGGAAGACTTCTCGTAAGGCCGTCCGGAACTGAGCCCCTTGTCAGAGTTATGATAGAAGGAGAGGATACCGAATCCATAACTGAAATGGCCGAAGAACTTGCGGATATGCTCTCGAAAAAATTCGGATGTTAAAATGTAAATTAGGAGGAAAGAAATATGTGCGGAATCGTTGGATATGTTGGAAGCGACAGCGCAAAGGAAAAGATTATAAACGGACTTAAAAGTCTGGAATACAGAGGCTATGACTCTGCGGGAATAGCCTTGGATATTAATGGCAAAATAGAAGTGAGAAAACAGGTAGGCGGTATAAGCAACCTGGAAAAAATAATCGATGATGACAGTTTTGACAGCGGTGTAGGTATAGGCCATACGAGATGGGCCACCCACGGAGCACCATCTACTGTCAATGCCCATCCCCATATCAATATGGATGGAAGCATAGCTGTAGTCCACAATGGCATAATCGAAAACTACACTGAAATAAAGGAAAGGCTTATAGCAGAGCACGGTATTGAATTCAGGTCAGAAACGGATACGGAGGTTATAGCTCAGCTTATAGGTGTTCTTTACGAAGGAGATCTTTACGAAGCTGTTACAAAGGCCGTCTCCCAGATGAGAGGGGCATATGCCGTAGCTGCCATGGCTGCCGATGAGCCTGATAAGCTGGTGGCGGTAAGAAAGGATGCACCGCTTATTGCCGGTATCGGAAAGGGATGCAATTTTATCGCTTCCGATATTCCTGCATTGCTTAAGTATGTTAGAGAAATCTATCTTATCGAAAACAACGAGACCCTTGTTGTAACAAAGGATGATATAAAGATATTCGATGAGGACGGCAACAGGGTAAAAAGAGATGTGTTCCATGTTACATGGGATGCAGATGCTGCGGAAAAGGGCGGATATGAGCATTTTATGCTTAAGGAAATCCATGAGCAGCCGAAGGGCCTTGAAGATACATTAAATAAGAGACTTAAGGATGGAAATATCATCAATCTTGATGGCATCAATATGACAAAGAAGGATATTGAAGGCTTTAACAAGGTATATATTGTAGCCTGCGGTACAGCCTATCATGCGGGATTAGTTGGTAAGGCTGCCATTGAAAAGATGGCAAGGATTCCAGTGGAAGTGGATGTTGCTTCCGAGTTCAGATATAGGGATCCTTTTGTGGATGAAAGCACTTTGTTTATCGCCATCAGCCAGTCCGGTGAAACCCTCGACACTCTGGCTGCTTTGAGAGAAGCAAAGAGCAAGGGGGCAAGAATTCTTTCCGTTGTCAACGTAGTGGGAAGCTCTGTGGCAAGGGAATCAGACGATGTGTTCTACACTTGGGCAGGCCCTGAAATTTCCGTGGCTTCCACAAAGGCATATACAACGCAGCTCATGTGTATGTATCTGCTTGCCCTTTATATGGGAAAGGAAAAGGGAACCATCGACGGAACATATTATGCCAAGGTTATTGAAGAGCTTAAGACTATTCCTGAAAAGTTACAGCATATATTGGATAAAGAAGGGGATATAGAAAAGCTTGCGGATATATTCTATAAGAGAGAACAGGTATTCTTTATCGGAAGAGGCCCTGACTCTGGCGTAGCATATGAAGGTTCTCTTAAACTCAAGGAAATTTCGTATATAAATTCCTTTGCCATTGCAGCAGGTGAGCTTAAGCATGGAACAATTGCGCTTATAGAAGACGACACACTTGTAATCGCTTTGGCGACTCAGGACGCCCTCTTTGAAAAGATGGTTTCAAATGTAGAGGAAATCAAAGCGAGAGGGGCAAGGGTTATTGCCATCGCCAAGGAAGGAAATACGGAAATAGAAAAGAAGGCGGATATAGTTATTTACATTCCGCAGTGCATGGATGAGCTGACACCGCTGCTCAGCGTGGTGCCGCTCCAGCTGTTTGCGTATTTTGTGGCAAAAAACAGAGGATGTAACATAGATAAACCTAAAAACCTGGCAAAATCGGTAACGGTGGAATAATGAATAAATATGAAGTTAAGGATATGGCTCTGGCGCCGTCAGGCCACAGAAAAATAGAATGGGTAAAGGCAAATATGCCGCTGCTTTCCGCTTTGGAAAAGGAATTTGAAGTAACAAAGCCCTTTGAAGGAATAAAGATTTCCCTTTCCATACATATGGAAGCTAAAACGGCATATCTGTGCAAGGTGCTGGCTGCAGGAGGTGCGATTCTCTCCGCCACAGGAAGCAATGTGCTCAGTACTCAGGATGATGTGGCCGCTGCTTTAGCTGACGACGGCATAAGCATATTTGCTATTCACGGAGCAGATCAGGAAACATACAACAGACATATTGAAATGTGTCTTGAGCAGAAATCAAATATTATCATCGATGACGGCGGAGATCTGGTGAGCATGCTTCACAATGAAAGACCTGACCTGGCAGAAGAAGTTTGGGGAGGATGCGAAGAAACTACGACGGGAATTATTAGACTCAGAGCTATGGAAAAGGAAGGTGCTCTTAAATTCCCTATGGTTGCCGTAAACGATGCCGACTGTAAGCATCTTTTCGACAACAGATACGGAACAGGACAGTCTGTTTGGGACAGCATTATGCGTAACACTAATCTTATTGTGGCAGGCAAGACCGTTGTGGTTGCAGGTTACGGTTGGTGCTCAAGGGGCATAGCCATGAGGGCGGCATCCTTGGGAGCCCAAGTTATAGTAACTGAGATTGACCCTATTAAGGCCATGGAAGCTAAAATGGATGGTCATAGTGTAATGACTATGGGACAGGCGGCGCCTTTGGGAGATATTTTTGTTACTGCTACAGGCTGCGCAGGAACAATCCGCATGGAGCATATGGAAAAAATGAAGAATATGGCTATTTTAGCCAATGCAGGACATTTCAATGTGGAAATAGATATGCAGGCCCTTGAGGAGCAAGCTGTTTCTAAAAAAGAGATGAGAAACAACATTATGGGCTACACCCTTAAAAACGGAAACACCGTAAATGTGCTTGCTGAAGGAAGGCTTGTAAATATAGCCGCAGCCGACGGACATCCTGCGGAAATCATGGACTTGAGTTTTGCGGTTCAGGCCATGAGCGCCATGTATATAAAGGATAATTATAAAAATCTTGAAAACAGGGTAATCGATGTTTCTGCGGAAATAGATGATGTTATCGCTAGAAGAAAATTGGCGGCATGGGGCATTGAAATCGATACATTGACAGAAGAACAGGAAAAGTATTTAAACAGCTGGAAGCTTTAATAGATAAAGGAAAAGGACATGAATTTGGATTTTGACAGCATAGAAAAGGAGCTTAAAAGGGCACTTGATGAGATATTTCAGGTGTCTGACATAAAAAAAGGTGATATCTTTGTTGTGGGCTGCTCCACCAGCGAAGTTGAAGGAGTCAAAATAGGACAGGGCTCTAGCATGGAGGTTGCAAAGGTGATATTTGATACTGTATACCCCTATCTTAAAGAGAAGGGTGTATATCTGGCGGCCCAGTGCTGTGAACATCTCAATAGAGCGATTATCATGGAAAGGGATGCGTTAAAGCCTTGGGAAGAAATCGTAAATGTGGTGCCTCAGCTTCATGCGGGAAGCGCCTTTGCCACAACAGCCTATAGCAGATTTGAGGACCCTGTGGCGGTGGAAACGGTTAAAGCCTCTGCCGGAATGGACATAGGGGATACTCTTATAGGAATGCACCTTAAGGCGGTTGCGGTTCCTTTGAGAATTAAAACAAAGAGCATAGGAAACGCTCATCTGTGCTGTGCCAGAACAAGACCTAAATACATAGGCGGAGAAAGAGCCGTATATGACGAAAAACTCTCCGGCGGGGAAATCCGAAGATAACTAAAAGATAATCAAAAGAGAATAAAAAGCCATCTTCACGAGAAAATGAAGATGGCTTCTTTATGCCGTTAAAGACTTTATTTGTTTTGTGATCGCACAAATTTGATAGCTGAAGTAGCAGCTTCCGCACCTTGATATACGGCCTTTGCCACCTGTAGCATTCCCGGGGTGCAGTCGCCTGCAGCATAAAGGCCCGGTATATTTGTTGCCATTTCTCCGTTCACGGCAATTTTAGTACCTTCGGTTACTGCCCCTAACTTTCTTGCAAGATCAGAACTTCCTGCGGTGCCTATGGCTACGAATACTCCTGAAACATCGAGGGCTTTACCGTCTTCAAACACAACGGAAGAAAGCAGTTCTTCTCCTGTCAGCTCTTTTATCTTGCCTGTATCAACGCTTATATTTGTGACTGAATCCGGCAAGGAGAATTCAGGAGTCTGCCCGTCGGTGAGAATGGTTACGCTTTCTACAATTGGAGAAAGCTCCATAGCTTCGTGAAGGGCATATGTGCCGGAACCTAGCACTGCCACATTTTTTCCGCGATGGAAAAATCCGTCGCACACGGCGCAGTAGCTTACACCGCGACCTTCAAATTCCGAAAGTCCTGGCAGCGGCGGAGCCTTTCTTGCTGAACCAGTGGATATAATTACAGCTTTTGCCTTGTACTGGGATTTTTCGCCCGTTACAATAAAATCACCGTCAAAACCAAGGCCGACTACTTGATCCTCTTTGATTTCGATTCCAAGTTCCTTGGCCTGGGCAATTCCTTTTTCGTACAGCTCATCGCCAGGTATGGAGCCGCCGTAGTAGTTTTCTATCATATGGGCCTTAAAAAGTGCGCTTTGACCGGAAGATACAACCAAGGTATCCATTCCGGCTCTTGCCGCATATAAAGCTGCGGATATTCCCGCAGGGCCGCTTCCTATAATCAATATATCAGTCATATGATTACCTCCTCTGTTATATAGATATTATATACACATAAAATGGGAAAAAACACATAAATATAGAAATTGAACCGGGTTTGTTATATAATCTATAAAGTCGGAAAGGACAAAGGAGAAAGAAAAATGAACATTCTTGAAGGAAAGGTTATGGGAGTGATTGGCGGCATGGGACCGCTGGCCACAAATGTGTTCTACGATATGGTTATTGAAAAGACCGAAGCGGAACGGGACCAGGATCATATAAATATGATAATACTCAGTCATGCCACAATGCCGGACAGAACGGCGGCCATAAAGGAAGGCAAAACTGATGAGATATTTGAAAAATTGCTAAAGGACGCCAGGTTCCTTGAAGAAAGTGGAGCATGTTGCATAGCTGTTCCCTGTAACACTTCCCACTATGTTTTGGGATGGGTACAGGAAAATGTAAATATACCGATAATCAATATGATAGATGAAGCGGCGCTGATGGTTAAGGAAGATGTCGGTTCCGGAATCGGAAAATACGGAGAAAAAGTCAAGATTGGCGTAATGGCCACCGACGGAACTATTGAAATGGGGCTTTATCAGAAAGCTTTAAAAGCACAGGGGCTTGAACCTGTTGTGCCTTCTTCGGAAAACCAGAAAAAGGTTATGAAAATAATCTACGAAGGCGTTAAGAAAGGTCAGCCGGTAAAACCTGAGGACTTTAAAGCGGTAGCCGATGAGTTTAAGGAAAAGGGTTGTGCAAAGGCTCTGATGGCATGTACGGAGCTTTCCGTTTACAAGATAAAGGAAGGCCTTGATGATTACTACATTGATGCCATGGAGGCACTGGCAAAGAAAGCGATAGAGATCTGCGGAAAATAACTGATGAAAGGAATATAAATATGAGCGTAAAAATGGCGGAACTACTCTTTCCTGAAGTGAAGGAAAGACCTGAAGATATTGAAAAGAGATTTCCTAAAAGAGAGCTTGCTCCGGGAGCGAGAGTTACAAGGCTTGGTCCGAGCCCTACAGGTTTCATTCACCTGGGCAACCTTTACGGAGCCTTCGTGGACGAGAGATTAGCTCACCAGAGTGAAGGTGTATTTTACCTGAGAATAGAAGATACAGATGATAAGAGATATGTTGAGGGAGCCGTTGAAACGATTATCGATAGCCTCGATTTCTTTGGCATAAGATTTGACGAAGGAGCCACAAAGGAAGGCGAAGTCGGAGCTTACGGACCTTATCATCAAAGCCAGAGAGCTGAAATCTACCATGTTTTCGTAAGGGAATTGGTGGAAGAGGATATGGCGTATCCGTGCTTTTTGACAGAGGATGAAATTGCAGCCATCAGACAGCAGCAGGAAGATGCCAAGGAAATGACCGGTATCTACGGAAAATATGCAAAATACAGGGATATAACCCCTGAAGAAGCAGAAGAAAAGATAAAGGCAGGCATGCCTTATGTTATGAGACTTAAATCCGATGGAAAACCTGGAGAGGAAGCTACGGCTATAACTGTGGAGGACGGCATCAGAGGTACTCTGACAATGCCGGAAAACTTCCAGGATGTGGTTATATTAAAGACAAACGGTATACCTACATATCATTTTGCCCATGTGGTAGACGACCATCTTATGAGAACTACCCATGTGGTAAGAGGCGAAGAATGGCTTTCCACGCTACCGGTTCATGTGGAGCTGTTTAATAAGTTGGGATTTGAACTTCCTGTTTACTGCCATACAGCGCAGCTTATGAAAATAGGCGAAGATGGAAATAAGCGTAAGCTTTCCAAGAGAAAGGATCCAGAACTGGCCTTGGATTATTACAGGCAGGCAGGATATCATCCTCAGGCGGTAAGGGAATATCTCCTTACGATTCTCAACTCCAACTATGAGGAATGGAGAAAGGAAAATCCGGACAGCGATGCCGATGAGTTTGAATTTACCATGGAAAAGATGTCGAATTCAGGAGCGCTGTTTGATATAAATAAACTTAACGATGTATCCAAGGATACCCTTGTAAGAATTTCCGCAGCAGATCTGTATGACTTCTTAAAGGAATGGGCAGAAAAATATAGACCTGAAATACTGTCTTACATCACTGAAGATAGGGAATACATGCTTAAGATTCTCGACCTTGGCAGAGACGGCAACAAGCCGAGAAAGGACTTTATAACTGCTGGTCAGATGTTTGATTTTGTAAGTTATTTCTTTGATGACTTCTTTAAAATCGAGGATGAGATACCGCAGGAGGTTACCAAGGAAGATGCCAAAGCAATTTTGGAAGGATATCTGGCAACCTATGACCATAATGACGACCAGAGCGGATGGTTTGAAAAGATAAGAACCATGGCCGCGGAAATGGGATATGCGGCAAAGCCTAAGGACTACAAAAAACATCCTGAAGAATATAAGGGTCATGTGGGTCATGTGAGCACGGTTATCAGAATTGCTGTTATGGGAAGAAGCCAGTCTCCTGATGTATGGGAGATTCAGCAGATTCTCGGCGAAGAAAGAACTGTAGCAAGAATAAAGGCGTTTAAAGATGCTATCTAATTTTATAGTATCGGCGGAAGCGGTTATGCCTATGGTTGTTCTTATGGCCATAGGTGTACTCGTAAGAAAAGCCGGAATAGTAAACCGTGAGGAAAACAAGCATTTTAACAGAATGGTGTTTGTGGTATTCTTTCCGGTAATGATGTTTTCGAATCTGTATGGCACTGACCTTATGGAAGTGGTGGAATGGCATATTATAGCTTATGCTGTGGGAGCCCTTGCGGTAATTTATCTGGGTGCACTGCTTTTTGTCACTAGGATTGAAAAATCACCTAAGAGCAGAGGCGCCATGATTCAGGCCATATATCGAAGTAATTTCGTAATAATGGGGATTCCTGTGGTGGCCAATTTCTACGGACACGGAAATATGCCTGTTACTGCGATGCTGGTTTCCATTATAGTTCCCTTGTACAATGTGCTGGCTGTAATAACTCTGGAGGTTTTCAGGGGAGGAAAGGTCAGGCCGGGAGAAATCTTGCTTGGAATAATCAAAAATCCTCTTATCATAGGAGGAATTGCAGGTATTGCGGCGGCATTAACAGGCTTTAAGATGCCGGAGCCTTTAGAAGGGCTTATGGATGAAATGGCCGTAGTTGCTACACCTATGGCTCTCGTAATACTGGGGATTTCCTTTGACTTTTCCAGCGTTAAAAGGTGCGGAAGAAATCTCGTAATTGCCGTGGTTGGAAAACTGGTTGTCGTACCTGCTATATTTTTGCCGATTGCTGCAATGCTGGGATTTAGAGATGTGGAATTTGTAACTCTTTTGGCAATGTTTGCTGCACCGGTGGCGGTGTCGTCATATACCATGGCAGAGAGCATGGATAGCGACGGACAGCTGGCAGCCAACAGCGTGATATTTTCATCGATATTTTCTTGCTTCACAATGTTTATATGGATATTCATATTCAAAACCCTCGGGTACTTCTAAAGAAACCCGAGGGTTGTCTTTTATTCTTTCATCGGCTATAATTCCCATATGGATAAATCAACTATTATTACATTGGTGAGCAACATGGGTTCACCAGCATTTCTTGCCGATGAAGATGGCAAGGTACTGCTTAAAAACATAAGCATGCGATATATCAGAGAACGACTTGGTACGGGAGAGCTTCATCATCTAAATGAAATGGAAATTGTTTTAGGTGGATATGAAGCCCATCGGGTTCGTAAATTTAAAATCAGAGATACGAATATCGACGGACTGGTCTACTATCTGGATTATCCTGACGGAGATAAGGTCAGGATGTTTGTGTTTGACAGATCCATTTCCGCAGATAAGACCATGACTGATATTATGGAACATATCGACGAGGTGGTCGTAATATTTAATCAATATGGCGTCATTGAAAAGATAAACAGTATAGCCGATTCCATTTTGCCTTTCAGTAGAGAGGATATAGTCGGAAAGGATATCAGAGAGCTGGTCAAATGGGGTATGGTGGAGGATCCTATCATCCTAAAGCTTATAGAAAAGAAGCAAAAGGTGTACGGAGATATTGCATATCCTAACGGCAAGGTTATCTCCTATACGGCTATTCCGGTTTTTGGAAGCCGAGGAAATTTCCGCGGAGGTGTGCTGACTGGCAGAGACATTTCACGAATCATAAGTCTTGTACAGCAGAGAGACAGAAACGAAGAGGACGAGGATGTTGAATACATAAGTGTCAGCGATTCCATGAGAGAAATCAAAAACATGGTTGATACCGTAGCTGCCTCTGACGCCACTGTGTTTATAACAGGAGAGTCCGGTGTAGGTAAAGAGGTTTTGGCGAGGCGCGTATGGAAAAACAGCGGCAGGAGAAACGGACCGTTTATGGCTGTAAACTGCGGCGCAATTCCAAGCGAGCTCATAGAATCGGAATTCTTCGGATATGAAAAAGGGGCTTTTACCGGGGCAAACGCTAAAGGTAAGGAAGGTCTTTTGGAGGCTGCCAACGGCGGCACTCTGTTTATGGATGAAATCGGCGAACTTCCTTTGGATATGCAAAAGAAGCTGCTCAGGGCTATCCAAGAAGGGGCCATTATTAGAGTGGGCGGCACTAAAACTAAAAAGATAAATGTGAGATTTATCTGTGCCACAAATAAAACAACTGAAGAACTACGAAATCCGGCGGTCTTTAGGCAGGACCTTTACTACAGACTCAATGTCATTCCCGTGGAGGTTCCGGCTTTAAGGGACAGAAGAGAGGACATAATGCCTTTGGTGGGATATTATCTGCAGCATTTTAATGATAAATATCACAGAAAAGTATTTATGACAGAAGAGGCTAAGCATATACTGGATGAATACAGATGGCCCGGCAATATAAGAGAACTTAAAAATGTCATCGAAAGATGTGTTGTGCTTGCTCCACAGGATGAAGTGGACGGTATTCAGATGGACAGAATGCTCGGACTTGGAAGTCTTGACAAGATACAGGGAAGTCATTTTATAAAAGAAAGAAAACCTGTGACAAAGGTTGAAATCGATACAGAAGATGACGAAGAAAGTATTCTCATCAGGGATATAATGGATATTAATGAAGCTCACAGGATATGTGAGCAGATAATAATAAAAAAAGCTGTTGAAAAATACGGGAATATTACAAAGGCGGCTGAAGCGGTCGGAATAAATCCTTCAACCATATACAGAAAGATTAAAAGCGGTCAGCTGGAAATTTAAATCAGAATCCGGAATTGAGTTTTGCAATTTGCAAAAATGATGACTCAATGATGAATTAAGATCGTTGCAAAATGCGAAAAATTTGCATCTTGCAACGGTTTTTTTATTACGAAAAATTCGATGAACCACCTGAAAAAAGATACATTGATGATTTTTTAACAAATTTTTCTTCGCAGAAATTCAGCTATTTCAAAGAGTCAGGCTGCAGCATCGGAAAATTTGCAAATGTATTTTTTGATATTGGCACGGGAATTGCTCTTTACTATAACCAGAAAATAAAAACTATCTATATACGATCGGAAGATCAAAGGACTTAAGGAGGTAACAATGGCTAATACAGGACTGCCTTTGGAGGGCATTAGAGTTATCGAGTATGCAAACTACGTAGCAGCGCCGGTAACAGGAAGACTTCTCGCTGACTGGGGAGCAGAGGTAATTAAAGTAGAACCTCTTTCCGGAGATTCAATGCGTTTCGTGGGAATGCAGTGGAACTTCCCTATTGATGATGAGGAAAATCCTCTTTTCGAAATCGAAAACTCCGGTAAAAAGGGAATCATGGTTGATACAACAACTAAAGAAGGTGTTGAACTCATCTACAAGCTTCTTGAAGATGCAGACATCTTTATCACAAACACAAGACAGAAGGCTCTTGATAAGAGCGGCCTTGACTACTGGACAATGAAGGAAAAGGCTCCTCATATCATATACGGACACCTTCTGGGATACGGTGACAACGGTCCTGCAAAGGACAATCCGGCTTTCGACTACACTGCTTACTTCGCAAGAGGCGGTATAGCAATGAGCCTTATGGAAAAGGATACTGCTCCTTGTAACGCAGTTGCAGGTCTCGGTGACCACGCAGCAGGAATGAGCCTTGCGGCAGGTATCCTTGCAGCTTTAAATAAGCAGAAGCAGACAGGAAAGGGAGAAAGAGTAACAGTTTCTCTGTTCCATACAGCGGTATTCGGAATGGGTATCATGGTATCTGCGGCAAAATACGATTATCAGATGCCTATCACAAGACGTCAGCCGCCTAACCCACTGAACACTACTTACAAGTGTGCAGACGGAACATGGGTACAGTTGGCATTCTTCCAGTACGACAAGTGGTTCCCAGGTTTCTGCGATATTGTAATCGAAAGACCAGATCTTAAGGGAAGCAAATACAGCACTATGAAGAGCGTTGTAAATTATACAGAAGAATTCGTAATGATGATGGAAGAAGAATTCATCAAGAGACCGTTTGACGAATGGGCTGAAAGACTTCAGAAAGCTGGAATCCCATACGAAAAACTGGCAACTCCTACAGACATCTTAAACGATGAACAGTGCTGGGCAAATGACTACCTGATCAAGCACACATATGATAACGGAAACGAAGGCGTAATCTACAACACTCCTGTAATGTTCACAGAAAACAAGAGAGGCGATTACGTAAGAGCTCCATACATGGGCGAACATACAGCCGATGTTATGAAGGAAATCGGTCTCAGCGACGAAAAGATTGCCGAGCTCAAGGAAAACAATATCATCAAATAGCGTAAAAGTGTTTATTGATTGAGATAGGAGAAAAATCATGGAAGAAAAAAGAGATGCAAGACAGGTCATAAACGACCTGCTGGCTGAACAGTATGCCAACGCATTTAAGGCGAAGGAACAGGGAATTCCTGTGGGCTGGGCGACATCCGTATTCCCTCAGGAACTGGCAGAAATTTTCGATCTGCCTCTGTGCTATCCTGAAAACCACGCTGCGGGAGTGGCGGCTAAAAGAGAATCTCTGGAACTTTGTGAACTGGCTGAGGACAAGGGCTATTCTAACGACCTGTGCGCTTACGCCAGAACAAACTTCGGACTTCTGCTTAAGGGACATTCAGATACTCTGCCGATGCCTGAGCCTGATTTCCTCTGCTGCTGCAACAACATCTGCAACGAGGTAATCAAATGGTATGAAAACATCGCTAAGGAAAGAAATATTCCGCTGATCATGATCGATACAGCATATAACTATGACGATGAAATTTCCGAAAGCAGAGTTAAATACTTAAGAGATCAGTTTGAGGAAGCTATAAGACAGCTTTCCGAAATATCCGGAAAACCTTTCGACCCTAAGAGGCTGGAGGAAGTTATGAAGATATCATCGGAAAACGGTAAGCTTTGGAAATATTCAATGAGCCTGCCTTCCGGTAACTATCCTTCACCTATGAACGGCTTCGACCTTTTCACATACATGGCAGTAATCGTTTGTGCCAGAGGAAAGAAGGAAACAACAGAAGCATTCAAGCTGTTGGTTGAATATCTTGAAGATAATGCAGCAAAGGGAGAAACAACCTTCAGAGGTGAAGAAAAATACAGAATCATGATGGAAGGTATACCTTGCTGGCCATATATCGGCTACAAGATGAAGACTCTGGCAAAATACGGAGTTAACATGACAGGAAGCGTATATCCTCACGCATGGGCTCTCCAGTACGAAATCAACGACCTGGATGGCATGGCAAGAGCATACAGCTCCATGTTCAACAATGTAAACATCGAAACCATGACAAAATACAGAGTTGACTGCATGAAAGAAGGCGACTGCGTAGGTGCTTTCTATCACATGAACAGAAGCTGCAAGCTTATGAGCTTTATCCAGTATGAAATGCAGAGAAGAGTCGCTGAACAGACAGGACTCCCATATGCAGGATTCGACGGAGACCAGGCGGACCCTAGAAACTTTACTGAAGCTCAGTTTGAAACAAGAATACAGGGTCTTGTGGAAGTAATGGAAGACAGAAGCAAGGAGGAAAAGTAAGATGAATATCAATGAATTGATCGGAAAATTCCAGCAGGTGTCTTCAGACCCTAAGGCAATGATGGACAAATACCTTGCGGAAGGTAAAAAAGTCATAGGTGTGCTTCCGGTATATACTCCGGAGGAAATCGTTCACGCTGCAGGCATGGTTCCTATGGGACTGTGGGGCGGACAGGTGGAAAGCGACAGAGCTAAACAGTATTTCCCTGCTTTTGCCTGCTCCATAATGCAGTCTGTTGCAGAACTGGGACTTAAGGGAAGCTACAAGGGCCTTTCCGGAGTAATCATCCCTTGCATGTGCGATACTCTTATCTGCATGACTCAGAACTGGAAGTCTGGAATAAAGGAAATCCCTATGATTCCTTTCGTACATCCGCAGAACAGAAAGCTGGAAGGCGGAGTTAAGTTCCTTATGGCAGAGTACAGCCATGTAAAGGAAGAATTGGAAAAGATATGCGGCCATGAAATTACTGAAGAAGCCATGGCAAAGAGCATTGAAATCTATAACGAAAATAGAAAAATCATGCAGGAATTTGTTGAACTGGTACCTTCATACCTGAACACAATTACACCTGCAGTAAGAAATGCCGTAATCAAGAGCAGACACTTCATGCTTAAGGAAGAACATACAACTCTTATGAAGGAACTGGTTGAAGCTCTTAAAGCTCAGCCGGCAGAAGACTTTAAGGGCAAGAAAGTACTTGTTACAGGTATCATTCTTGACAACAAGGAAATCCTCGACGTTCTTGAAGAAAACGGTGTAGCGGTGGCTTACGATAATGTTGCTCAGGAAAGCAGACAGTTCACTACTCTGGTTCCTGATAAGGGCGACAGTGCCATCGAAAGACTGGCAAGACAGTGGTCTGAACATGAAGGCTGCACGCTGGCCTACGACCCTGAAAAGAAGAGAGGTGCCATGATAGTTGAAGATGTTAAGCGTCTTGGACTGGACGGCATAATATATGCGCTGATGAAATTCTGCGACCCTGAAGAATATGACTACCCTATAGTTAAAGCAGACTTCGACGATGCGGATATCCCAAGCCTGTATCTTGAGGTAGAACAGGAGTCATCAAACGCAGAGCAGGTTAGAACGAGAGTTCAGACTTTCGTAGACATGCTTAGCTAATCACATATAGCATAAAGGAGAAAAAACATGATTTTAAGCAAGGAACACGAACTGGTCAAAAAGGCCATAAGCGATTTCTGTCAGAGAGAGATATACGATACTGATATATCTGCAAAGATGGACCAGGAAGGCATGGATATGCCTCAGGAGCTCATCGATAAGATGGTAAAATACAAATTCCTCTCACCTGTTATTCCAAAGGAATACGGTGGAGCAGGTGCAGACTATGTTTCTTACGCCATCATAATGGAAGAACTGTCAAGAGCAGACGCTTCCTGCGGTACATATCTGACTGCCGGAGCTTCTCTGGTTGCACTGCCACTGGTTAACTTCGGTACAGAAGAACAGAAGCAGAAATACCTGAAGCCTCTTGCAGAAGGTAAGATGGTAGGAGCCTTCGGTCTTACAGAACCTGGTGCAGGTTCCGATGCCGGAGCTACAGCAACAACTGCATACCTAGACGGAGACGAATGGGTACTTAACGGTAGAAAATGCTGGATTACAAACGGACCATTCTGTGACTTTGCCATCGTTACAGCTGTAACTGAAAAGGGCAAGGGAACTCACGGTATTTCCACATTCATCATTGAAACAAAATGGCCTGGATTCTCCCATGGTGCTCACGAAAACAAGATGGGTATCAGAGGAACAAGAACTTCCGACCTTATATTCGAAGATCTGAGAGTGCCAAAGGAAAATCTCTTAGGCGAACTCAACCAGGGATTCAAGGTAATGATGAAGACTCTGGAAGCCGGAAGAATAGGTGTAGCCGCTCAGGCGGTTGGTGTTGCTCAGAGTGCACTTGACGAAGCAATCAAGTA
Organism: Gallibacter intestinalis; assembly: GCF_014982745.1. Lineage (GTDB taxonomy): Bacteria > Bacillota > Clostridia > Peptostreptococcales > Anaerovoracaceae > Gallibacter > Gallibacter intestinalis. Next base: position 34,452 of record NZ_JADCKA010000001.1, read on the forward strand.
TACAAAGGCAAGAGTTCAGTTCGGAAAGCCTCTTTCCAAGTTCCAGAACACTCAGTTCACTGTAGCTGATATGGCAACAAAGATTCAGGCTGCAAGACTGCTCGTTCACCATGCGGCACAGGTTAAGGATAACGGCGGCAGCCCTGCTGTTGAATCCTCCATGGCCAAGTATTACGCAGCTGAAACAGCTAACGAAGTTGCATATAAGGCACTTCAGCTCCACGGCGGTTATGGATATGTAAAGGATTACAGGATAGAAAGAATCTTTAGAGATGCAAGAATCTTGCCGATCTACGAAGGAACTTCTCAGGTACAGCAGATAGTAATATCTGGAGCTCTGTACAGATAAGCCAGTGTAAATATGTATTAAAGAGGGCGCGGCGCCGGTATATTAAAGCCGGCCCGCGTTAAGAGGGAGATAATATGAAAATTTTTGCATACAACGTTGAACCATATGAAATGGAAGCGTTCACAAAATGGATGGATGAAACAGGTATCGAAGTTAAACTCTATGACGGACTTCTTACCCCTGAATCAGTGGAAATGACAAAGGGCTACGATGCGGTAACTACATGTCAGGTGCCACCTATGAAGGATGAAGAAATCTACAAAAAGCTCAACGAATACGGCATTAAGCATATCGCTTCAAGAACTGCCGGCGTTGATATGTTTGACCTGGAACTTGCAAGAAAATACGATGTTACCATCACAAACGTTCCTAGATATTCACCTCATGCCATCGCAGAAATGGCTGTAACTCATGCAATGGTACTATTAAGAAACATTAAGGCCATTGAAAAGAAACAGGAACTGGGCAACTTCAAATGGGAAAAGCCTGTGCTTTCCAAGGAAATGAGAAGCTGCACAGTTGGTATCGTTGGTACAGGTTTTATCGGAAGCACAGCAGCGAAGCTGTTTAAGGGTCTGGGTGCAGAAGTTATCGGATACGACCTTGTTAAGAATCCGGAAGCTGAAAAAGTGCTCACTTATACTGACAGCCTTGAAGAACTGCTGGGCAAGTCTGATATCGTATCTTTGCATCTGCCTCTGGTGGACGCAACATACCACCTTATCAACGCAGATAATATCAAGCTGATGAAGCCGGGCTCAATTATCATAAATACGGGCCGTGGAGCTCTCATCGATATAGAAGCGCTTATTCCTCATCTGGAAAGCGGTTTCCTCAAGGGAGCTGGTATGGATGTACTGGAATGTGAAGCTATCTACGTTAACCAGAATGTTGACCTTGATAAGATTAAGGGCACACCGGTTGAAAAGCTTATGAACATGGAAAATGTAAGAATGACCGGTCACTATGCGTTCTTTACTGAAACAGCAGTGGACAATCTGGTTTCAACTTCTCTTGGAAACATCAAAACACATCTGGAAACAGGAGAAGCGCCTAACTGCAAGAACTAATGCGGTAAAAAAAGAAAGGAGAAAGCGGGAGCAGTGTATGTATTGGGAATTGACATAGGATCCACCGCCTGCAAGGGCGTTGTAATGGACGAAAACAAGAATATAGTGGCATCGGCTGTAATCCCATCCGGTACGGGGACCAGCGGACCGCGTAAACTTGAAGCGGAACTTACAGCAGCCTGCGGTATAGAAAAATCGGAATTCAGTAAAATTGTAGCCACAGGTTACGGAAGACAGCAGTACGAGGGTGCAGATAAACAGCCTAGTGAACTTTCATGTCACACAAAGGGTGTCGTGTTCCTCATACCTGGCGTAAGAACCATAATAGATATTGGCGGCCAGGATGCCAAGGCGATTAAGCTAAACGCCAAAGGCAAGATGGACAACTTTGTTATGAATGATAAGTGCGCGGCTGGTACTGGCAGATTCCTTGACGTTATGGCCAAGGTGCTGGAAACCGAGATTTCAAATCTTGAGAAGCTGGACGCGGCAGCGGAAGATCCGGTGTCTATCAGCAATACATGCACAGTCTTCGCTGAATCTGAGGTCATATCCCACCTTTCGGCAAATGTCAGCAAGGAAGATATCGTTGCAGGCATTCATAATTCCGTTGCTAAAAGAGTGGCAAGCCTTGCCAAGAGGATCGGCATACAGGATGAGGTCGTAATGGTAGGCGGTGTGGCCAGAAACGGAGGCGTTGTAAGAGCTATGGGAGAAGCTCTCGGCAAAAAGGTGGTTGTGCCGCAGCAGGCGCAGCTTACAGGAGCCATAGGGGCGGCTTTAACGGCGCTAGAACTCTAACCCGTTGACAATAAAATCGTAAATTGATATTAAATATTTAATAGTTTCGAAATACACAGAGAAAACATAAGTCCTCTATAAATGTATAGACAACAAAACAAAAACAAAACACGAAAAGAGCAGCCAGTGGCCGCTTTTTTCGTGCTTGATATTTGTAATGATTAAACTATTCAAGACCTTCAAACTGCATATTGTAGTAATATGCGTAAAGTCCGTTCTTTTCCAAAAGGTCTTTGTGAGTACCTCTTTCCCTTATGCCCTCTTCGTCGATTACGATTATTTCATCGGCGTTTCGCACTGTGGAAAGACGATGAGCTATTGTAATTGTAGTTCTATCCTTGGCAAGCTCTTCGAGGCTCTTTTGGATATGTCTTTCGCTTTCGTTATCAAGGGCGCTGGTGGCTTCATCCAAGATAAGGATAGGAGGGTTTTTAAGGAATACCCTGGCTATGGATATTCTCTGCTTTTGACCTCCGGAAAGCCTTGTGCCTCGCTCTCCCACAAAGGTATCGTAGCCCTCAGGCAGCTGGCTTATAAAGTCGTGTATATTTGCTCTCTTGGCTGCTGCAATTATCTCATCCATGGAAGCGTTCGGACGGCCGTAGGCGATATTGTCTTTTATGGTGCCGTAGAACATATATACATCCTGCTGCACTATGCCTATATGATTTCGCAGGCTTTTAAGCTGCAGCGTGCGGATATCCTTGCCGTCGATGGTGATCTTGCCGCCGGTTACATCGTAAAATCTCGGAAGCAGAGAGCAGATGGTCGTCTTTCCGCCGCCGGAAGGTCCCACAAGGGCCACAGAGCGACCGGCAGGTATGTTAAATGAGATGTTCTGAAGTACGGATTCCTCTTCTCCCTCGTAGCGGAAGGAAACATTCTCATAGCTTACATCTCCTCTGACATCTTCTAGAGGCTGCGCGTCCGGTGCATCCTGAATATCCGGTTCTGTATCCATAACCTCAAGGAAACGCTTAAAGCCTGACATTCCCTTTTGCATCATTTCCGTAAGCTCAACAAGTATCTGTATCGGGCTTATAAATATTCCGATGTAAAGGGCATACATGGCGAGATCCACTGCATCCATGTAACCCTTGGCAATCAGTACGCCGCCGAATACAAATGTCACGAAGTACATCATTCCCTGGAAGAAGGTGTTTGTACCCATAAATGTTCCCATGCATCTGTAGTTATCGTTTTTGGATCTTAAAAATCCATGGTTGCTGCGTTTGAATTTGCGGCGCTCCATATCTTCATTGGCAAAGGACTGCACCACACGAATACCTGCAAGGGTGTCTTGAAGAGAAACATTTACATCGCCGATTTTGCGACGGTTTTCCATAAATGTCTCCTGCATTCTTTTATTCTGGCTCAGGCTGAAAATGAACATAACGACAACGAGAACCAAAAGAGGAATGGCAAGCATCCAGTTTATAAGGAAAAGGAACACAAAGGACCCTACTATTTTAATAATGGAAATAAACAGATTTTCCGGGCCGTGATGGGCAAATTCGGCTATGTCAAAAAGGTCTGACACAAGCTTACTCATCATCTGTCCGGAATTGTTTTTATCGTAGTAGGAAAATGACAGTTTTTCATAATGGTCGAAAAGCTGCTGACGCATATCCCTTTCCATGTTGGCGCCCATCATATGTCCCTGGTAGCTTACATAGTATCTGCACAGGCCCTGTACCACATACATGATAAAAAGCCCAATTCCGATTGGGATGAGCATCTTAAGAATATATCCGCTATCGCCTGTAAAGAGAGTATTTGTAGATGTTCTGAGTATTTGAGGGTATGCCAAATCGATGATGCTTATTATTGTGGCACAAATCAAATCCAGAAAAAATACCGTCTTATATGGTTTATAAAATCCGATAAATCGTCTCATTGTATTCATTGGTATCGTCTCCTTACGTCCGTTAATATCAGTCATCTGGTTTTGTCAATTTCTTTAATTTCTATTGTACTACATAAATCCGGTCTTAATTTTCTGTAAAAACCGGACGGACCAATTTGATCCATCCGGTTTTTCACTGTTATTTTCTTTTATACCCCGTGAGCATGACCATAAACATGCAGAATATGGATGCCCAGGCCCAGAATCTATGCTGTTTCATGGACGGCTCCTTTCTGTTAGTTAACCTTACCTAACCAAGTATATCACAAAGTTCGATTATGTCAAAAAAATAGTTGACTAACCAACTAAAAAGTTGTATTCTAGTGAAGTTGGTTGACCAGTCAACAAATTTTTAACATGGAGGAAATAAAATGACGGCTAATAATTACAGCTCGCTTTTAAAATATATATCGATGATGAAGCGTGATACCAATAGGTATTTTCAGCTGAAACTAAAAAAGTTCAATTTGGGCGGAGGACAGCAGTTCTTTCTCTTGAGAATTGCAGAAAATCCGGGAATATCCATGTACGATTTGGCTCGAACCGGAGCCTTTGATAAAGCTACGGTGACAAAGGCAGTAAATAAGCTTCTCGCAGAAGGCTATATTACCCAGGAAACCGATGCCAAGGATAGAAGGCTAAAGCGCTTAAAAACAACGGACAAAGCAAAGGAAGTAATAGATTATGTCTATGAAATCCGAGATAAATGGATTAGTCAAATGATGGACAACTTTTCGGAAGAAGAGGCGATGACCATTTACAAAGGTTTGGAGAAAATGGCGGAGCACACAGGCGCTGCCATATGCAAGATGAATGAGGAAGAAAAGAAAGGAGAGCAATAGTATGGAAAGAGAAAGAAATCCGCTAGGGTATAAGCCGATAAAAAGCCTGCTTATAAGCTTTTCTATACCGGCAATTATCGGCTGTCTGATAAACTCAGTGTACAACATTGTTGACCAGATATTTATAGGTCAGGGTGTGGGCTATCTTGGTAACGCTGCTACAACTGTTGCTTTCCCGATAATGACCATATTGCTGGCCTTTGCAACTCTTATAGGCGCCGGCGCCAGTGCCTATGCGGCCATAAGACTGGGAGAAAGAAGGGAAGAGGAAGCTGTCAGAACTCTTAACAACGCTTTCTCCGTAACTGCCGTGGTTGGTATAGTAATCATGGTTGTTGGACTTATATTTCTTGAAGATTATCTGCCGTTTTTCGGTGCCACTGAAAAGATAATGCCATATGCCAAGGACTATACGGGCATTGTGCTTTTGGGAACTCCTTTTAACCTGCTGAGCATAGTCCTTTCCAATATGGCGAGAACCGACGGACATCCGAGACTTTCCATGTACGGAGTTCTTATAGGTGCGATTTTAAACACCATACTGGACCCGATATATATCTTTGTATTCGGATGGGGAGTTAAAGGTGCTGCCATAGCGACGATAACATCCCAATTTATATCCTTCCTGGTGCTTACAATTTACTTTGTGAGGAAGAATAAAAACCCTCTCCATATGAGGCTTAAGAAAAAATATATGATGCCTAACCCAAGAAGGGTCAAGAGATTCCTGACATTGGGAATCTCTTCAGGTATAACTCAGTCTGTGGCATGTATCATGCAGGTGGTTATGAACAATTCGCTGGTATTTTACGGCGACAGATCGGAAATCGGAGGAGATGCAGCTCTTTCGGCCATGGGTGTAGTTATGAAAATAGCCATGATTATGGCGGCCTTCGGTATAGGTATCGGTATAGGAGCTCAGCCTATACTGGGCTTTAACAGAGGTGCAAGACAGTTTAAGAGACTGCGCAAGACATACAAGATGGCTGCAGCTTCGGCCACATTGTCGATATTTGTATTTTGGATAGTTTGCCAGTTGTTTCCGGAACAGATTATCTCAATATTTGGCAACGACAATGCAGCATTTTCGGATTTTGCCGTTAAATGTCTGAGAATATATCTGTTTACGATATTCTTTGCAGGATTTCAGATTGTATCCACAAATTATTTCCAGGCTACTGGACAGCCCCTTAAGGCTTCGATACTTTCCATGCTGCGTCAGCTGCTGCTTTTAATACCGCTGATTTTAATCCTGCCAAGATTCTTTGGCTTGAACGGTATACTCTTTGCAGCTCCGGTGGCGGATACACTTTCAGCAGTGATAGTTGCATTCTTTATTGTGCCAGAAATGAAAAAGCTCAATAGACTCATTACACAGGAGGAAGCAGCCGGCGAGGATGCCCAGGATGTAGGATGATAAGCCTTCCGCACCCTTGACATGGGAAATGGATAAAGGCATAATCGGATATATACCGATATAGGTATATTGATCGGTTAAGGAGGAAAGATATGAGACAATGTATGGATACGCCTAATCTTCATAGAAGATTTCATAAGATAATAGGACAGGTGCAGGCTTTGGACAGAATGATAGAGGAAGATGTACCCTGTGAAGATATTTTGGCTTTGATAAATGCAGCTAAATCCGCACTGCACAAGGCAGGACAAGTTGTTTTGGAAGGTCATATCAAGCATTGTGTAAGGGATGGTATTGAACATGGAGATGTTGATAAGACAATAGAACAATTCACCACTGCAGTGGAAAGATTTGCAAATATGAAATAAAATATGGCAATCATAAAAGATAACGGGCTTCGTGAGAGCCTGTTATTTTTTGTACATTGACAACCAATACCCCTATAGGTATAATAAACATATAAGTTAGTCGAAACTAATACAATTAAAATGTTGTTGCAGAGAGGTAATGGGATATGATAGAGAAAGTTGAAACCCTGTTGGAATGGGGAGGCACGAAAAAAGATGTAACCTTCCTTGTTATTTCAGGTATAGCACTTCTTTTAAGTATATTTGATGTGGTGGACCTTCCTTTTGATATAGCATGGGTAGCCATAATCTTATGCGGCCTGCCTATTATAGCGGAAGCTGTAATAGGTCTTATAACCGCCTTTGATATAAAGGCCGATGTTCTTGTTTCTATCGCCCTTATAGCTTCTGTAATAATCGGAGAGGACTTTGCTGCAGGGGAAGTCGCTTTTATCATGCAAATAGGAGGACTTTTGGAGGAGCTTACCGTTGCGAGGGCAAGAGCGGGCATAGAAAAACTTGTGCATCTGACACCTCGTACCGCAAGGCGTGTTACGAATAGTGGCGAAGAAATCATACCGGCAGAGGAAGTGATGGCAGGAGATATTTTAAGAGTCCTTCCAGGAGAAACCATAGCCGTGGATGGAAGCATAATTTCCGGAAAAACCTCCGTGGACCAGGCGGTAATGACAGGAGAATCCTTGCCGGTTGATAAGGAAGAAGGAGATGAAGTTTTTTCGGGAACTGTAAACAGATTTGGCTCCTTTGATATGAAAGCAGAAAAAGTCGGAGAGGACAGTTCTATTCAGAGAATGATAAGACTTGTTCAATCCGCCGATGCGGGGAAGGCAAAAATCGTCAATTTGGCGGACAGATGGGCCACATGGATTGTGGTGATAGCTCTAAGCTCTGCTGTTATAACATGGGCGGTGACTGGAGAAATTATCAGAGCTGTGACAATATTGGTTGTATTTTGCCCGTGTGCCTTAGTTTTGGCAACGCCGACGGCGATAATGGCCGCTATTGGTAACGGTACAAAACACGGTTTTCTCGTAAAGGAAGGGGATGCCCTGGAGAGGCTTGCATCTGTATCATATATAACCTTTGATAAAACAGGAACGCTGACTTACGGACAACCTAAGGTGACTATGGTAAAAAGCTATCTGACTGGCATATCGGATGATGACATCCATGCTCTGACCGCTGCTGCGGAAAAAAGATCAGAGCACCCTTTGGGTAAGGCTGTAGTGGAAGGATATAAGTGTGATGTACCTAAAGCTGAAAACTTTGAGATGATTCCGGGCAGAGGTGTTAAGGCAGATGTTTCAGGTTACAGTATCATAGCAGGTAATGAGGAATTTATGGCTGAAGAAGGCATAAATCTGTCTATGGATATGATAACTGATGCAGATAAAGCAAAGGAAGAAGGCTGCAGCATTATATTCGTCGGTGTTGACGGTAATGCAGCAGGCATTGTCGCTCTTTCCGACACTTTAAGAGAAGATGCAGCAACTACCATAAAAGAAATAGAAAAAGCCGGAGTAAACCCTGTACTTCTTACGGGAGATCATAAAATGGCTGCCAATGTGATAGCAGCTCAGGCGGGAATCGGGGAAGTACATTTTGACTGCACTCCAGAGGACAAGCTTGGTTTTATAGAAGAACATCAACAAAGCAAACGGCAAGTGTGTATGATTGGCGACGGTATCAACGATGCACCTGCTCTCAGAAAAGCCTTTGTGGGTATAGCCATGGGAGGTGTAGGCAGTGATATTGCCGTAGATGCTGCAGATATAGCTCTGGTAAATGATGAAATAAGAGAACTTCCGCACCTTTTAAGACTGGCTAAAAGGATGATGATTACAATAAAATGCAATCTCACCTTTTCAATGCTACTTAACTTTGTTGCAATTATACTGGCCATAACCGGAATACTTAATCCAGTGGTCGGTGCTCTGGTGCATAACGCAGGCTCGGTCTTTGTAATAATAAATTCGGCATTGCTCCTTAAATGGAAGTATAATAAATAGCCTAATTCAAAAAAACAGCAGCTTTAAATGGCTGCTGTTTTGCTGTTCATTAAATATTAGATTTTACATCTGATATCCTGTCAGGAAGCCTTCGATAATTTTTGCTTCCGCTTCTTCTTCTGTAAGACCCAGGGTACGGAGCTTTATAATCTGCTCACCGGCGATTTTACCGATGGCCGCTTCGTGAATCAGTGAGGCGTCAATGTCGCCAGCAAACAGTTCAGGAGAAGCGTTTACCTTGCCGTTGCCCATGAGTATGGCGTCACATTCTGAGTGACCTGTGCATCTTGTGTTGCCCTTGATCACGGAATGGTAGTTCTGATAAGACTCATCCTTTGCCACGGAACGGGAAACCAAATCAACTGTGGAATCAGGTTCCTGCATATCCACATGGAATTCTGTTTCAGCAGTCTGCTCATGCTCTGTGAGAATGCTTTCGTGTATTATCAGCTTTGCACCTTTCTTAAGCTCTGCGTTAGTTCTTCTTATGGTTTTATCAACGCCGCCAATCTGGATTGTATCCATCTGCATAACTGCGTTTTCCTCAAGGAAAACATCGGTAACAGGGTCTATAATCTTTTTGCCGTCAGTTTCGCCAGAGCCCACATGTTTTTCTTCGTAGCGAACCTTTGCACCCTTGGCAAGGAAGAAACGATGAATACCGTTGTGGCGAGCATCTTCGTGGTCGTCGTTGTGGACACCGCAGCCTGCTACGATTGTAACATCAGCATCTTCTCCGATGTAAAAGTCGTTGTGAACTATATCGTCCATGTTACCGTGGGTAACGCAGGCAGGAATGTAAATATTTTCACCCTTTGTACCTGGCTCAACTTTGATTTCAAGTCCGCCGCCACCTGGAATAGGCTTAAGGCTTACATTTTTTGTGCTCTGTGTGCCGGCACATCCGCCGTCCTCACGAATATAGTATGAACTGTTCCACATTTCCTTATAATCGGAAATCATGTGCAGGAATTTTTCTGTAATGGAATTCATTTTACACATCCTTTCTCAGAGGGCACCAAGGACCCTTTTCGTCAGCCAAAAGCTGCGGGAGAATATCGGAAGTTCCGGAAGTTCTCACCTGTCCGTCGGCCACTACGATAATCTCGTCGGCGATTTCCAGGATTCTCTCCTGATGGGATATAACCATCATGGCATGCTTTCCAGTTTCTTTGAGTCTCTGGAAAGTGTTAATGAGGTTTGAGAAGCTCCACAGGTCGATACCTGCTTCAGGTTCGTCAAATACTAAGTATTTTGCATCCCTTGCAAGAACTGTAGCGATTTCTATCCTCTTTCTCTCACCGCCGGACAGCTTGTCATCCATATGTCTGTCGATGTATTCGCCAAAGCACAGCCCCACATGTTCAAAGATGTAGCACAGTGTGTCTTCGTCAAGATGTCTGCCTGCTGCAATTTCCAGAAGGTTTCTTACTGTAAGTCCCTTAAAGCTTACAGGCTGCTGGAATGCAAAGCCTATACCTGCTTTGGCTCTTTCGGTGATATCCCATCCTGTGATATCGGTGCCATCCATATCTATGGTTCCGGAAGTAGGTGTTTCGAGGCCTGCAATGATTTTGGCCAGGGAAGTCTTACCGCTTCCGTTAGGTCCTGTTATTACCTTGAGCTTGCCCGGCTCCAGGGAAAAGGAAATGCCTTTGAGGATTTCTTCGCCTCCGGGAAGCTGCCAATGTATATCTTTTAATGTCAGCATTTTTAATCTCCTTAATAATTTTTCGCTTACCTTTCTATTATAATGATATGCGGGTATCTGTTCAATGAAAAATGCCCTTAAAATTAAAATTTTCCTGAAGGATATTTACCATCAATAATCTATATCCTTCAGTTATATTTAGTGAAGCTCTTGACGAAATTGGTTTAAGGTTGATTGCATAAGAGTGATAATGTGCCTAGGGTTGCTAATTGTATATTTTGTAGAACGTCCATCGCCTAACGATGTAACTAATTCTTTTTCTTTTAATGAATTAATTGATTTTCTGACTTTATATTCTGTCATTCCTAGCGCGGACTGAAGTTCCTTTGATTTACTTAGTCCGTGCTTATTAAGATATATAAATACTTCTTTTTCGTCAGGTGTAAGTTCAGGGTGTGATTCTAATAAATCGACATGCCATAATGTTAATGTAGTACTTTCGAGATTTGTATTTATTTGTGGCTCTCGGTATTCGTTATCAATAGCATTTTGGAATATACTAGGACCTCCTTCGCCTTGGCGTTCGGAAAGGCCAAGATATCTAAATAAGGACATAATAATTTCATTTTAAGTTGTTCAAGTTTGTTTTTTATGCTATTTATTCTTTGCTGATCTGTATGCATATTGTAACCTCATTTATTAAATCACGAGAAAACCGCGAGAAAAAATATATATAATATCGTGTAATTTTCAACGATAAATTATAGTTCCAAATAAAAAGCAACAAGTAAATCACGAGAAAATCACGAGAAAAATATTAGTACTCGAATTATAACATAAGAATTATGAAATAAGATGCTTTTATGAAAAAATCCCACATATAAAAATATGTGGGAATAGTTTATATCAGCATTCCGATGCTGTGTACAATAAATGCGCATATCCATGCTATGAGGCATTGGCCTATGACTATGCCAAAGGCCCATTTGCCGCCCAGCTCTCGTTTTATGGAAGCGATAGCTGCTACACATGGTGTGTAGAGCAGGCAGAAAACGAGCAGAGATGCCGCTGCCACAGGGGATAAAACCTGAGTTAAGCCTGCAGAATCTCCAAAGAGCACGGTCATAGTGGATACAACGCTTTCCTTTGCCATAAATCCCGTAATGAGGGCTGTGGAGATTCTCCAGTCGCCGAGCCCAAGCGGTATGAACAGCGGAGCGATGATGCCTGCTACAGCGGCAAGGATGCTGTTCTGAGAGTCTGTAACCATGTTAAGGTGCAGATCGAAATTCTGCAGGAACCAGATTACTATGGTAGCAACAAATATAATTGTGAATGCTCTCTGCAGGAAATCCTTTGCCTTATCCCACAGCAGATGTCCGACATTTTTGGCCGCCGGTAGCCTGTAGTTAGGAAGTTCCATAACGAAAGGCACCGCTTCTCCCTTAAATACACTGCTCTTGGAAATCAGAGCTGTGATGATACCTACGATGATTCCCAGGAAATACAGACCGACCATTATCAAGCCCGCATAATCCGGGAAGAAGGCGTTTGTGAGAAAACCGTAAATAGGTAGCTTCGCAGAACAACTCATAAAGGGTATCAGTATAACTGTCATCTTTCTGTCTCGTTCAGAAGGTAGAGTTCTGCTTGCCATAATACTAGGAACGCTGCATCCGAAACCTAAAAGCATAGGCACTATACTTCTGCCAGAAAGTCCAAGCTTTCGCAGCAGCTTATCCATGACAAAGGCGATTCTCGCCATGTAACCGGTATCTTCCAAAAGAGAAAGGAAGAAAAACAGAGTTACTATAACAGGCAAGAAGCTCAACACACTTCCCACACCGCTGAAAATACCGTCGATAATCAGTGAATGAATTGCATCGTTGGCACCCCAGCCGGTGAGCGCTGCATCGGTTGCTTCCGTCAGATATCCGATGCCAGTATCTAAAAGTTCCTGCAGCCAGGCGCCGATTACATTAAAGGTCAGCCAGAAGATAACTCCCATTATAACTATAAATGAAGGGATGGCTGTATATTTACCTGTGAGTATCTTATCTATCTTGCGGCTTCTAATATGCTCCTTGCTTTCTCGAGGCTTTACCACGGTCTTTTCCACCAGAGCCTCAATAAAGGAAAATCTCATATCCGCAATGGCGGCCGCTCTGTCAAGGCCTCGTTCCTCTTCCATCTGGCAGATGATATGCTCAATCATATCCTTTTCGTTCTGTGAAAGGGAAAGGGCATCTATAATCTGTTGGTCTCCTTCAATTACTTTCGTGGAGGCAAATCTCAGAGGAAGTCCTGCCGCCTGGGCATGGTCTTCAATCAGGTGCATTATGCCGTGAAGACATCTGTGAACTGCACCACCGTTGTCATCCTGCCCGCAGAAGTCTGTTCTACCTGGCTTTTCGTTGTATTTTGCTATGTGTATTGCATGGCGGACAAGCTCTTCGACTCCTTCGTTTCTCACTGCGGAAATAGGAACCACAGGGATACCCAGAGCTTCTTCCATTTCATTGATGTGAATGGAGCCGCCGTTACCGCGAAGCTCGTCCATCATGTTTAGAGCCAGCACCACAGGGATGTCCAGTTCCATAAGCTGCATGGAAAGATAGAGATTACGCTCTATATTTGTGGCATCGACTATGTTTATGATGCAGTCCGGCTTTTCGTCGATTATAAACTGTCGGGTGACAATTTCCTCGCGGCTGTAGGGTGACATGGAGTATATGCCTGGAAGATCTGTGATCTCCGTTTCCGGGTGTCCTTTGATGCTGCCGCTTTTTCTGTCAACGGTAACGCCAGGAAAGTTTCCCACATGTTGATTTGAGCCGGTAAGCTGATTGAACAGAGTGGTTTTACCACAGTTTTGATTTCCCGCAAGGGCAAATGTTATATTGCTGCCTTCAGGAAGGGGATTTTCTCCTGCTGTCACATGATATCTGCCACCTTCACCGAGACCGGGATGTTCTCTGTGTATGTGACCGGATTTATCTGTGCTTTTTTCATTGCTTCCGGTTATGTCCTCGACTGCTGCACTGTCTTTATGGGAAGGTTTAGCAATTTCGATGCTTTCCGCTTCCGCAAGTCTTAAGGTGAGCTCGTAGCCGTGGACGCGCACTTCCATAGGATCTCCCATAGGTGCATATTTTACAAGGGTAACCATTGCCCCAGGGATGAGTCCCATATCGAGGAAATGCTGTCTTAAAGGACCGTCGCCTCCCACGGAGGTTATGACGGCGCTTTGTCCTATTTCAAGGTCTTTTAATACCATTTTGTAAATCCTTTCCTTTGTTTGCTGTCTGTCAGTATATATGTTAGGACAGACTAAAGCAATACAATTTTACTCTAAATGGGAGGGATTTAAAAGGGTGAATAAATAAAAAATCAATAAAAAGAAGCCCGGCTATTTAGGCTTCTTTTAGAAAGTATACTGCTATTTAATGAGGTTATTTATTAAGCGTAGCCTTTGCTATGCGCTTTAAGCCTTCTTCGAGGACAGATTTCGGGCAAGCTAGGTTAAGCCTTATAAAACAATCGGAGTTCTGTACGAACATATCGCCGCCTTCGAGGAGCACGCCTGCTTCGTTTGCAAAGAACATAGGCAGATCTTCATCTGGAGTAAAGTATGCGCTAAGATCAACCCATGCCAGATAAGTTGCTTCAGAAACCTGATACTTTGCATCAGGAAGATTTTCCTTTAAGAATTCGCCGGTGAAAGCAAAGTTCTTGTCAAGGTAATCATGGAGCTCGTTGAGCCAGTCTTCACCGTGCTGGTAGGCTGCCTGGGCAGCGGCTATACTGATAGGATTTTCAAAATCGTAGTGACGGGCTTTCCATGTTGCCATAAGACCGCTGTCACGGATTATAACATTTGAAAACATCAGACCGGCCATATTGAAGGTTTTACTTGGTGCCATGCAGGTTACGAGGCGACCGTAGTCAGGCATTACCTTTCCCAGAGGAGTGTGCTGCATACCTTTTCTTGTTAGGTCACAGTGGATTTCATCGGAGATGACCCATAGATTATTTTTTTCGCATATGTCGCCGAAGGCTTTTAGCTCATCTTCAGTCCAAACTCTGCCGGTAGGGTTATGAGGGTTACAGAAGATGCAAAGGGTGGTTTTCGGATCGGCTGCCTTTGCGGCAAGGTCATCCATATCCATTGTGTAGTAGCCGTCCTTATTGATTAAGTCAGAGCATACCAGCTCGCGACCGTTAAAGTCAGCTGCGTGTTTAAAGTAAGCATAGGATGGAGTCACGGCAAGCACCTTTTCGTCAGGGGCAGTAATGTAGCCTACAAGTTCGTATAGGGCAGGGATGATACCAGGAGAAGTTACAAGCTGTTCCTTCGGGAATGTCCATCCGTATCTTCTGTTACACCAGCCCTCAAATGCCTTGTAGTATTCAGGATCGAAAACCTTAGTGTATCCGAAAATGCCCTTGTCGATGCGGTCCTTCATGGCGTTTCTGATAACCTCAGGAGTTTCAAATTCCATATCGGCAACCCACATTCTCACGAACTCTTCGTCCTTAAACGGGAAAGTCATTGTTCCGTCATCGTGGAAGATGTACTGTCTGAAGCCGTCTGTGTTCATGGCGTTTGTATTTCTTCTTTCCACTATTTTGTCAAAATCATACATTACCTTTTCCTCCTTTTATATAAACGTTTTAATCTTTTTCCTTCTGTAATCAAGGATAAAGGAAGTTGGGTTGAAGGTCAAAGAGTGGCAAATGTCGTGAAAATGGATTTTTTATAAGAAAACTTGAGTTAAAATAGAAAAAACATTCCTTATATGATATATTTTAAATAGTGAAAGAAAATACTTAAAAAAACAGATAAAATTTGATTTTCAGGAAAGGCGGTAAAATATGCCTGATATAAACACGGAAATAGGAAAGCTGATAAGAGGAGCCAGAAAGAAAAGAGGTATGACTCTAAACGAGCTGGCAGAAGTAATTTGCAAAAGTCAGTCCACGGTTTCCAAATATGAAAAGGGTGAGATCACAGTGGACATCGCAACTCTTTATGACATTGCCGATGCCTTGAGAGTTCATGTGGAGCAGCTTCTTTATGTGCGCCCGGAAAGAACGGAACTAAGAGCACCGGGTAATAATCCAGCTTTCTTTACAGACACTTCACAGTTTTATTCATATCTCTTTGACGGCAGGAGCAACAGTCTTATGAGGTGTGTATTTGATGTGCTTTCTAAGGCCGATGAGAGAAAGTACAAAATAATGATGTACATGAACTTTAAGGACTTTGACAATTACAAGAACTGCGAAAACACATACTGGGGATATATAGAGCATTACGATGCGGTGACAAATATCGCACTGACAAACCAGGATATGCCTATGGAAAAGGCCAGCGCCCAGATATTAGCTTCATATCTTGATTCGGATAAAAAGTGGGGATTGTTTAACGGTTTTTCATCAAGACCGATGATGCCCATAGCTGCAAAGATGCTCTTTTCCAAAAAGAAGTTAAAGGAGGACGAGGAACTAATCAGGTCCTTAAAGATCTCCAAGGATGATATAAGGCTGATGAAGCTGTATAATATGATGGCTGTAACATGATATTTTTCCCTGCAAAAGGAAGCAGGGAAAATTTTTTAAAATAAATTAGCACTCACCTCTTTACAGTGCTAACAAAAAGTGCTATAACATAATTGTAGAAAGAAAGAGATCATATGAAGTATGAATAAGGAAGAAAAAATGAATAAGAATAAGAAAGATAGAAAGGGGATATGACTTATGTTGATGCCAAGAATTTTCGGAGAAAGCTTATTTGATGATCTGATGGATTTCAGATTTCCTACTGAAGAGGAATTTTTCGGTAAGAGAAATCCGCTTTTCGGAAAACACGGTAAGAACCTGATGAAGACTGATATCAGAGAAAAGGACGGAAGCTATGAGCTGGACATTGACCTGCCGGGATTCAAGAAGGATGAAGTAAAGGCTAAACTGGAAAACGGTTTCCTGACAATATCCGCAGAAAAGGGCCTGAACAGAGATCAGAAGGACAACGAAGGCAGATTTATCCGTCAGGAAAGATATGCCGGAGCAATGAGCAGAAGCTTCTATGTGGGAGATTCCGTAAAACAGGAAGACATAACTGCTAAATTTGAAGACGGTATTTTGAGACTGTCAGTTCCAAAGCAGGAAATGAAAAAACTGGAAAACAAAGATCAGTACATCGCCATTGAAGGCTAAGGAGCCTAAGGGCCGCCCAAATCGGGCGGCTTTTTTATGTCCAAATGTGATATTATATCCCTATGAAATGCTGATAATATCATATGCGTATATAAAAGGAGAATTCAGATGAAGGATATAGATAAAATGGGAATAAAGGAAGTCAGCGTAGCAGAACTTTCCGGGGTCAAAATAGGACATGCCCAGGATTACGATGCCATGACAGGAGTGACAGCCTTTGTATTTGAAGGAAGGGCAGTTGCCGGAATCGACATCAGCGGTGGTGGTCCTGCTTCCAGAGAAACACCTTTGCTGAATCCGAAGATGGCTTGTCAGGATATAAACGCCGTTATACTTTCCGGTGGTTCAGCCTTCGGACTTGAAGCGGGATGCGGCGCAGCAAAATATCTGGAAGAGCAGGGTATAGGCTTTGACACAGGCTATGCCAAGGTGCCGCTGGTTTGCCAATCCTGCATTTATGATCTTTCCATAGGTAAAAGCGATGTGAGACCTGATATTGCCATGGGTTATGAAGCCTGCCAAAATGCAGTGGCAGGAAACGACCTCTGCGGCAGTATCGGAGCCGGTACAGGGGCAACGGTGGGAAAGCTGACTACCATGGCAAGATCTCAGAAATCAGGCTTTGGCATATGCACATATAAGCTGGGCGAGCTAATAGTCACTGCAGCGGTGACGGTAAACGCTCTGGGAGATATATTTGATTATGACTCTGGACAGCAGCTGGCGGGGATGACCACTGAAGACAGAAGGGCCTTTGCAGGTATCGAGGAAGGAATGTATGCCGGCGCTATTGCAGGTTTTTCCGGTGGCGATGAAAATCCGCAGCAGGGTAAGAACACCACCATCGGCATCATCATAACAAATGCGGGACTTTCTAAAGGGGACATGAACAAGGTGGCTTCCATGACACGAAATGCCTATTCAAGATGTATACTTCCCGTGGGAACAACAGCAGACGGGGATAGCATATATGCGGTTTCTGTAGGAAAAGTAACAGCAGACATCAACACCGTTGGAACTCTGGCGGCGAGAACCATGGGCGAAGCCATAAAAAGAGCGGTCACAACAGACCGCATGGATGACAATGAATATCTTGCAAAATGTATTGAGTTGTAGCGAACTATTTTGAGAAAAAGTCTGCTCCCTTAAGGGCACTGAAAAATCTTTCCTCGCAATCGGGGAAGGATTTTTTTATTTCGCAAATAAGCTCTGCGGTCTTTGCCCGGTCCGTGACACCGTCTACAGGGCACGGCTGTTTTACTACAGGCAGTTTTTTCTCTGCGGTAAGCTGTTTGATTTCATCTTCTGTTACATAAAGTAACGGTCGCACTAAAGTTATACCGGCATCGGACATATATGAAACCGGCTGCATAGTATGAAATCTGCCTTCCCGAAGAAGGGATAAAAGCCAGGTGTTGATAAAATCATCTCTGTGATGTCCTAAAGCCAGTTTGCCGCAGTTAAGCTCTTTAAGAGTGCGGTTTAATATGCCTCGGCGCATTTTGGCGCACATGGAGCATGGGCTTTGTTCCTTTCTTTCTTCAAATATGACCTTGCCAAGTTCTGTTTTTACACAGGTAAAAGGCACACCGATGGAATCGCAGAAATTCGCTAGCGGTGTAGAGTCAAAGCCTTCAAATCCCATATCCACCATGACGGCGTTAAGTTCAAAATTCATATCTGGCTGCTTTGCGAGGCCTGAAAGCGCAAAAAGAAGGGCAAGGCTGTCCTTTCCCCCTGAAAGTCCCACGGCTATGCGGTCGCCGGGCTGTATCATGCAGTATTCCATAACGGCACGTTTTGTTTTAGCGTATAGTGTTGAAAGTTTCATGGTTGTAGTATATCATATTGAATGTTGCAGTTTAAGGAGGAAATCATGCCGATGACTACGAATTTAAAATAGAATTTAAGGAAGCCAAAGAAAAGGAAGATGAAGCTGCAGGAAATGCGGCAGAAAAGCAGCTAAAGGACGAGGAAGCTGCGACTCCCGCGACTTGAAAACTCAAAGCCGAAAGTATATCATGGCAGTATAGAGAAAAACAAAAGCGACAGGCAAAGGAGACAGATATATGAAAAATATGTTCAACACGCCTCAGGGTAAATTGGTAGTTGGCATAACCATCGGAGTAATCGTTTTGGTAATCGCCATTGGAGTATACAACTCAATATTTGCTTAAAGGAAAGAACCATGACTGAAAAAGACAAGATAAAAGATAAAAAGGAAGTTAAACAGCGAGGCAGCGTACTCACTCCCGGCTTTGGGCCCCTTCGCGGAGTGCGTGTGCTTTCTTGCGGAAATGTAATTGGCGGACCATATGCCGCACAGCTCTTGGGAGAAATGGGTGCCGAGGTCATTCATATTGAGCGTCCCGGCGTCGGCGACATGATAAAGGCTGAAGGCCGAACAAATGGAGTTTATCCGGCATGGGCAGCTCTGGCGCGCAACAGACTCAGCGTCACCCTCAACATGGATATGAAAAATGAAGACTCCAGAGAAATCTTCCTGGGGCTTATTAAAAAATGCGATATATGGGTCGAAAATCTCGTTTGGATTGAAAAGATGGGTATAACCGATGAAATGATACGGGAAGCTAATCCTAAAATCGTAATCGTTCATGTCAGCGGATTTGGCAGACCACAGTTTGGCGGCATTCCGGAAGTGTGCGACAGACCATCTTTTGATGTTATAGGACAGGCATATAGCGGCTTTATGTCCGTACAGGGTGAAGAGGGAGAAATGTATCCTATAACTAAGCCGACATTAAACGACTATCACACTGCGTTGTTTGCTGCTTTGGGTGCGCTAGCTGCATATATTAGAGCCAGGAGAACCGGCAAGGGCGATGTGGTAGATGTGGCTCAGTTTGAAGCGGATGCTGCTCTGCTGGGGCATTTTATGGTTTCATATACCGTAAGCGGAGAGCTTCCAAAGAGAACAGGCAACGCCTTCACCAATGCGCCATATGATTTGTACGAAACCGGCGACGGAAGATATGTTGCCATGGGTACATTAGGAAAGCCACTATATAACCGAGCTCTGGAAGTTATGGGCTTTGACACAGAAGAATATCCCTTCGAAGAATGCGGCGTAGACCCAGCTGCCATGAATTCGGAGCTGGGCAAAAAACTGGATATGCGTATCCGAGGCTGGATGCGTGGTCATACTGCAGCTGAAATCGAAGAGAGGTTTGGAAAGAAGCGTGTGCCAGCATCAGCGGTAAACACTTTGGCAGATCTATTGGAAAACGACCACTTTATCGCCCGTGGCGATGCCATCAAGTGGAAGGATGAAGACTCAGGAAAGGAAATCACAGGAACCGGCGTTATGCCTAAGTTCTTGGACAATCCAGGCAAGGTATGGCGCGGTGCCCCAAAGACCGGACAGGACACAGAATTGGTGCTCAAGAAGGTGTTCGGCTACGATGCTGCCAAGATAAAGCAACTGCGGGATGATGGGGTGATATAATATAATATTTATGAATTGCGGTACGTATCTGCGGAGCGTACTTAGGGGAATCGGATGCGTCTGGTTCCTTTTTTAATGATCTATTGCAATGGTTGCTACGCATCGTCGAAAAGTTGTCAGTGAAACTGTCGAAAAATTATCAGTGGAATCGTCGAAAAAGTATCAATGAAATCATCGAAAAGTTATCAGTGACATATGAAATGTGGTATAATTGTACCAAGTGAAAGGAGATAATCGCAATATGCTTACGCCTAAAGAATATAAAAATAGATTGATTGACAAAGAAATAAATCGTCTTATGCAAATATATGGAGCAGTATGCATAGAAGGTCCAAAATGGTGTGGAAAAACTTGGACTTCTATGAATCACGCAGCTGATGCGATCTTTTTAGGAGATCCAGAAGGCAATTTTAGAAATAAACAGATGGCAGAAATAAATCCCACTTTTGTTTTAAATGGAGAAAAACCTCAATTGATTGATGAATGGCAAGTTGTGCCTAGTATATGGGATGCAGTGAGATATGCAGTAGATAAAACGCCTGCAAAAGGGCAATATATTTTAACGGGTTCATCGACTCCCATGATGAAAGGTGAGTTACATGGTGGCAGTGGTAGAATAGGGCGTATTAAAATGAATACTATGTCACTATTTGAAACAGGGGATTCATCTGGTGCCATATCGTTAACAGAATTGTTTGAAGGTAAGCCTGTCATGACAATGACAGGGGAAGTAGAACTTGATGATTTAATTCGATATGTAATCAGAGGAGGATGGCCAGGCTTACAAAGCTTGCAATTAGAAGATGCACAAAAAATATCTATAGACTATTTAAACAATATTCCTGATGATATGGAGCGTATGGATGGCAAAAAACGCGATTACAAGAAAGTAATGGCACTATTACGTGCCTTGGGAAGAGCCGAAAGCAATATGACGTCGAAGAGAAGCCTTATGCGCGATATAGAAGAGTACCAAGAGGATAGAAATGAAACTATCAATATGACTTATAATACGGTTAATGATTATATAGATTGTTTTAATCGATTGTTTATAATTGAAGATCAGCCAGCTTTCGAAAATAAATTACGATCTTCAGTTAAGTCATTAAAAAAACCTAAGCGACATTTTGTAGACCCATCTTTAGCTGCGGCAATCATAGGAGCGACTCCACAGATGTTAATGCAAGATTTAAACACATTTGGCTATTTGTTTGAAGCCTTATGCATACATGATCTCAAAATATATGCCGAGTGTAATGGGGCGAAGATCTATCATTATCATGATGAAAAAGAAAGAGAAGCAGATGCAATTATTCAGTTAAGCGATGGCAGATGGGGAATGTTTGAGATAAAAGTAGGATTTAATCAGATTGAAGAAGCAGCGAGGGAATTAATTGATTTAAAAGAAACATTTGATAATGAGACTGGTTCAAAACCAGAATTTCTATGCGTTATATGCGGTATGTCAAATGCTGCGTTTCGTAGACCGGACGGTGTATATGTAGTGCCAATTACTGCACTAAGAAATTAAGGAGAAAGAGATATATGAAATATTAAACTTTTAATTTTGACAGTAATTATGCTTATAATAAATGCTGGCGAAATTTTAATTGCAAAGCAGGGCGATAACAGCAAAGAATACGAAAGTGAAGAAGAAAGCAAAAGAAAACGCGACAATATAATTAACAGCATTGTAAATGAAAAGGTATTGAACATATTATTCATCATTGTAACAGCAGCAATTATAACGGGAATGATTGCATTTAAAATCACGGAAAATCTCTATATTGTTGCGATGCTGGTGCCATTGTTGGTGTTGTTTGCTTTGTATTTGCCGGTGTATAGCTTGGTGTATTGGCATTATTGGAGGAAGTATAAAGAATAAGTAGTAGAGTTGATTTGAATAATTAATGCAAAGGTCACCGATATGTGGCCTTTTTAATTTGGAAAATCCGTGAGAATAAAAAATTTAAATTCAGTTAAAATTTTCGCTAAAACATAGAGAAATTTAAATGAAATTAAAATAAAATCAACTTTTAAAATGATAAAAACTTGTGTATAATAAACATATATTAGTTCGCGATTTACGAAATAATATGTGCAAAATTGCAAGAGGAGGAGTTAAAATGATACTGATGGACATGAAAGTTGACAATTTATATGCATTAAATGATTTTCATATGAACATGTCATATCCTAAAAAGATTGTTAATTCATCGATTCCAAACGAATTTTTAGAGGATAGAAAGAATTTTAGATATAAGAAACTAAACATTATTATGGGTAGCAATGCCACAGGCAAGACTTCCATAGGCAAGCTATTAATGAACTTTGCCAATTATATATCGGATACAATATATAGACGTTTCTTTGCTTTAGTTGACGATGTAAGCAAACCAGCGTATTTATCATTGGATTTTGTGGTAAAGGAACCGATATTATATCGTTTTGAAATGAATATTAATCCTAAAAACGGAGATGAATACACTAAAGAAGACATTGATATCAAATTAGTAATGACAAAGATTAATACTAATGATAATTATGAAACCTGTGCAGAACGCATAGATAAAGGTTCTTTTACAGAAGTATCCGTAGATGATATCGATTTAGGTGGATGGTTTTTTACCTATCCTTTTGATGAGTTAGGAAAGATAAA
The DNA here is from genome assembly GCF_014982745.1 of Gallibacter intestinalis. Lineage (GTDB taxonomy): Bacteria > Bacillota > Clostridia > Peptostreptococcales > Anaerovoracaceae > Gallibacter > Gallibacter intestinalis. The sequence continues at coordinate 57,209 of NZ_JADCKA010000001.1, forward strand.
TACATACAGCATAAGGGATAATGATAGTCGATACTTAGATGTTTTAAAGAAAGTAATGACGACTTTAGATCCGTCGATAAAAGATATTAAAAAAATTGAAGATGTAGAAAATGCATATATTATTTATTTATCTAATAAAAAAGTATTGTTAGAAAATGGGAAAATCCAGAGTGAAAATTATTTGTCCAGTGGAACTAAAGAAGGTATTGAACTTGCATATATAATTGCATCTATGAACTTTGGATATCATGATTTTCATTATTGTGACGAAATGTTTTCGTATATTAACAGCGATATAGAAAAAGCAATTATTTCCGTTATTATCGACAAATTGTCAGATAGAAAACAGGTTTTCTTTACAACACATAATTCTGATGTACTTGATATGAACATTCCTAAACATTCTTTTACTTTCTTGAAAAGAAGGATAATTGATGGTGTTCCAAAAACTGAAGCGGTATATGCCTCTGATTATCTTAAACGAAATACAGATTCTCTGAAGAACGCAGTGGAAAATGATTTGTTTTGTACAGCGCCGGATCTTAACAAAATATTTGAGATTGATGAGGAGATTTAGAAATGAGCAAGAATGCTATTTACAGATATTTTGTTGAAGGGGAAAGTGAACAGATTCTAATTAATGCTTTAAAAACTGATTTAGGGTTAATAGTACCAGGTAAAGTAGATATATTAAATGTTATACAAAAAAAGATTAATAAGAACTGGTTAAGGACAATGAAACCTAACACTACTGTTATACTTGTATATGATACAGATGTAGAAGATGTAGAGTTGTTGAAAAAGAATATAGAAACACTGAAAAAATGTGCAGCAGTAAAAGATGTATGGTGCATTCCGCAAGTAAAAAACCTTGAAGACGAATTAGTTAGAGCATGTAATATAAGAAACGTGATGGATTTAACGGGCACAAGAACATTACATGATCACAAAAGGGCATTTGTGAACAGCAGTAATCAAAGCCAGATGCTGGAAAGAAATGAATTTGATATTAGAAAATTGTGGTCAAAAGTTCCGGATAATGCGTTTGCACAGTTTGGAAATAACTCAGAAAGAATTAAAAAAGGAGAGGTATGAGTAATACACAGAAAATAAAACATAGTAAATTTGTAACATCAATACAAGCATTGTTAAGCATAATAAATAAAGTAAAGAAATATCATGGATTGAAAAGCGAATATGGAGGAGCAACACCACTTATTAATGGTTCATTACATCCTGAAGTGGATTTTGTATTTAGGGGAATGAGTAATAAAGATTATAATCTTTCCCCTAAAATTTTAAGAAAAGGATATGCTCTTTCAGAATATGATGAGCCTTTAAACAAATTTAAACAAGAGGCAGCATCGTATTTGCGAACTGTATGCGGAAATAATAACTTACTTTGGATGCAATATGCGCAACACTATGGAGTACCTACTCGTTTATTAGATTTTTCATCAAATCCATTAGTGGCTTTATATTTTGCATGTAAAGATAATATAAATAGTGATGGTATCATTTGGATAATAAATAGCTTTAGATTTAATAATTGTACATTAAAAAACTTTAATGGACATGATGAAAAGTGGATTATTGATTTTTATATCTCTCAACAGAAAGATGATGAATTGAAGCCGGGTAACGAGATGTTCAGACCATTACTGTTTGTTCCTGATTATATTGATGAACGTATGAATGCACAATCAAGCCGAATGATGTTATGGCCGATAAGTTCTTTTATATTGGATAATGAGATAGAACAAAAGAAAAGTTATATGCATTTAACGAATGAAGAATTTTCAAATGAGAAATATGCATTTAAAGTTGTTATTCCTGCAAAAAGTAAGAAAGGGATTATGAAGCAATTAGATTTGTTGGGAATAAACGAAAAATCAATATTCCCAGGATTAGATTCCATAGGTAGTTATATAGATTCTTATTTCAGAAGTATAAAATAGGAGGCAAATAGATGAAAAGTCGTGAATTGACTGAATTCATTTTGGATTATACTAATAAAACTAAAACCAATTATGCAATTATGATGAATGGTGAATGGGGAATAGGTAAAAGTTATTATATAAAAAATGATTTATTTGAAGCGTTAAAAAAAGATAATAAAAAATGTATAGTAATTTCTTTATATAGATTACAAAAAACTTCTGAGATTAGTGGCATCATTATTTTGGAAAAGATGTTTATGAATAAGAAGAAATTAAAAAATGTTATTTCTGTTGGAGGCAATATTACAACTACATTAATCAAGAGTTATGCGGAAAATCAAGGTATAAAATTAAGCGCAGATGGTAAAGGATTAGATAAACTAAAAAAATTAATTAACTTATCGAATACGCTAATAATTCTTGAAGATGTGGAGCGTACGATGATACCAATAGAGGAATTATTTGGATACATAAACAATATGGTTGAACAAGATCATGTAAAAGTGCTATTGGTTTGCAATGAAAATGAAATTATTAGTAAGTATGATAATAAATCAGATAACAATAACTCGAACATTGATAACGAATATAAATGTTTCAAAGAAAAGACTATAGGTGATACAGTTAGGTTTGAAAGTGAAATCGATGAAGTTATAAAGAATATTATGAGGGATAATTTTGCAGAAGAATATAGCTTTTTTTTAGAGGATGAAGAGATAGAGAGAATATCAAATATAATGTATAGTCAAAATGATTATAATCTTCGTTCTTTTATATTTGCATGTCAAAAGATATTTGATATTTTTGAAAAAACAAAAGTAAAAGACAACAAAGATGAAAATACAAAATATATAATGAAAAATATTTTTTATAGCGTTTTAGGATTTTGCATGCGATTGAGAAGAGGAGAAAACATAGAATGGGATGGAACTAACCTATATTCGTTGACTTTAGGCTGTGAAAAATATCCTTTGTTTAAATTTTGTTATCAATATGTTTTAGCAATTAAACATGATATAGATGAAATTGATATTAAGGAAATGAAGGATACTCTTGTACAGTTTAAGCTGTATGAAGATGAAAAAAATAAAGATGAAGATGTAAATATAATGCGCAATTGGTCACGAGAAACGGAAGAGAATCTTAGAAAAGCAATAAAAAATATAGAGGAAAAATTACAGAACCCAGATAAAGTTAATTCAATTCCATATGCTGAATACGGTGATATTGCAGCTTATACAATTGCTTTAGAAAATGTTTTACATGAAGATTGTACAAACCTAAAAGAATTATTGGTGAAAAATTTATATGGAAAGAGAGATAAAGTAAACTCTAATTCATTATTTAGAATATATTTTGGCGATGAAGAAGATGAAGCAAAGAAAAAATATAAAGAATTACAAGAGAAAATGATTGAGTCATTAGAAGGTATAAGTGTAGTTGATGATTTTCAGTATACAGTTGATGAAGTAGATATTTTATGTGAAAAAATAAGAAAAAGATTGAGTGCTATTGCTAAAGAAGGAAAATTTTTAACAAATTTTAATTTAGGTAAAATGGTACAACTATTTCTACAGTGTGAGCCAAAAGAAATGGAAAACATAAGAGAAGCATTTAAGGAAGTATATGATTATATTGGGAAAGTTGATATAACTCCGCTAGAAATAGATAGAATAACAGAATTTAGAGATTTGTTAGAAGAAAACGCAAAAAAAATAGAATTGGACAAAATACAAAACAAACAGTGCGAATGGTTTATAATTAATTTGAATACATATATCGATAGATTTAATGAATAGCATATGCTTGATATGAGTTTAATTGAGGTGCATGATGAAAAAATATTCTTGTAATGGTTTGCGTTATACTGTAAATGCTCTTGATGCTGATTCTGAATTTTGTATTTATGAAATAAATGAAAAAACTAAAGAGTTTGTTTATTCTGGTGATTTCATAAATTATGAATTAGATAGTGAGCTTAGTCTATTGAATGATACATTGAATAGTATGTTGTTCGGTGACATTGATGAATACTATAAAGAGTTACGAATGTTACCCATTTGGGTGACGGAAGTGGGTCAAAACTCTGAGATGTCAATAAGTGTAGATGAATTCAATGAGATGATTGAAAATAATAAAAACACAAGTTTTTATAAGCATTTATATTTAACAGACTGTAAATACTTAGTGGGGACTATGCAGAATCTTTTATTTGCAGTAGAAGAGGCGTTTATAAGATATTATAGAACTATTTCGATTTCATATGACGATGAAAAATATTCAAAAGACGAGGGGTTTACTGGTACAGTATGTGAGATGTCTAGCAATTCAATTTTAGCATCTTCAGCAGTAGAAACATATTTTACTAAAGCGTATTCAATCTTAGATATTATTTGTAAAATTTGTTACGAGCTTCAATTTAAGAATGATGATTATAGTAGGTATAGAAAATTATTGAGCTCAAGTAAATTATGGGGAGATAGAAAAAAGTTAAAATTATATGAAGTGCCAAATACATTGTTTGAAAAATGTACTTCTATATGTACAATTGAATCAATACGTAATGAAATAATTCATAACGGAACATGGGAATTATATCCTAAAATATTCACTAGATATAAATCGGGTCAAGCCAAAGAACGATACTTATTGTTTCCGGATATAGTACAAGGGCATTTGGCAACTTTCAAAAATAGAAGGCATTTTTTTTCGAATAGAAGAAAGATTAATGATATATTGCCTGAAATTCATGAAGAATTTAAGAAACGTTTATTAAATACTATAAAAATAGTGAACAAAGATTTCTTTACATAATATGCAAGAAGCATTTTGTGAGTTTTGTTGATTCGATTAAAAAAGAGTTTGTTTGCAATTTGCGGATTATTAAAAGTATTAAATGATAAAATTCAATAAAAGTTTTTTAGGTTATGATAGTTTTGGTCCTGCAGATGGATTCCCTTATGTAACGGCAACTTCTGAATTTAAAGCCGAATTTAAGCAGGCAGTTATAATTTTACTTTATTAGTATATGATATGAAGGAAGGCGGAGATGTTGCTTCATTTGGACAGAACATCACAATTGTACACGATGCAACTCATGTTGCAGCAGTAGCAGCCACAGCAGACAAAGCCGGCAACATCGAATATTGGCATGACCAGTACTGCGATAAATATTTCAAAGACGCTGCATTAACAGAGGAAATTTCTTATGAAGACACTATAGTACCTGCAACAGGCGAAGCAACAAATCCTGACAACCCAGGTGATAAGCCTGATAAGGAACTGGTAACTCCTTCAGACAAACCATCAGGAGACAAAGCTGACAACAATACTGCAGATAAAACTGCAGCTACAAAAGAATCAAACAGCCCTAAGACAGCTGATTCTATGACTCTCGGTTGGGCTCTTTGCAGCGATGGGAGCTTCTGAAGCTGGAATACTAGGACTTAAAAAGAGAAAGTAATTGAAACCTGAATATAACCACACTCGAGAGAAGTTGGTAAGGCTTCTCTTTTGGGCTCTTTAACTTTTTTAGTGGTTTGACCTAAAGTTGTGGTTAGCCATATGAAGTGAATAGCTTAAGTAAGAAGACTCTAAACGCGTATAATTATGCGATAGAGTCTTATTTTTATGCGAAATAACTGTATTGATATGTGGTAACCTTTGATTGTTGAAGCTTTATTTGATTTCACTGGTCCGTTGGTAATTTATCTGCCGTGAGACTGTGAGAAAAAGTCTGTAAATTAGAAATCAATAATGGGCCTTCTATGGTAAAATCAATTAACCATAGGAGGCTTTTCAAATACCCTCGCTACGCTGGGGCAGACCCTGGCAAAGAAAAAAGAAATTTACAAAGTAAAACCATTAAATGAAAACAAAAAGAATATCATCGCAGCTCTAATATATGAATATGATATTCAGACCGCTGATGATATCCAAGAAGCTTTGAAAGATCTTCTTGGTGGAACCATCAAATCTATGATGGAAACCGAAATGGACGAGCATCTAGGCTATGAAAGTTATGAACGTAGCGATAATGATAATTATCGCAATGGAACTAAGAAAAAGACTGTTCGTAGCAATTATGGTGAATTCCAAATAGATGTTCCTCAAGACAGACAAAGTAGCTTTGAACCTAAAGTCGTTAAAAAACGTCAAAAAGATATCTCCGGCATAGATCAACAGATTATCAGCATGTATGCCAGAGGACTTACCACAAGACAAATTTCCGAACAAATGGAGGAAATATACGGTTTTGAATGCAGTGAAAGTTTCATCTCCGATGTCACAGATAAAATACTGCAGCAAATAGAAGACTGGCAAGATAGGCCTCTTGATGAAGTATATCCAGTTATGTTCATTGATGCTGTGCATTTTTCTGTAAGAGAAGACAATCGCATAAAGAAGCTTGCAGCGTATGTGGTATTAGCAATCACAATGGACGGACAAAAGGACGTTGTCTCCCTTCAAATAGGTGAAAACGAAAGCAGTAAATTCTGGCTCAGTGTGCTAAATGATCTTAAGAACCGAGGAGTTAAAGATGTTATGGTAATTTGTGCTGATGGGCTTACAGGCATCAAAGAGGCTATTGCAGCCGCTTTTCCAGAAGCAGAATATCAAAGATGTATTGTTCATCAAGTGCGAAATACTCTTAAATATGTCAGTTACAAAGATAAAAAAGCATTCGCTACTGATCTTAAAGCAATTTATCTTGCCCCAAATGAAAACCAGGGTTATGAAAATATGCAGATTGCAAAAGACAGATGGGATAATAAATATCCACATGCAATGAAAAGTTGGGATCAAAACTGGGATGTACTAACTCCGATATTTAAATTCTCAACTGATGTACGAAAAGTCATCTATACCACTAACGCCATTGAAAGTTTGAACAGTACCTACAAGAAATTAAATAGGCAAAGAACTGTATTTCCAAGTGATAAAGCATTACTAAAATCCTTGTATTTATCGACTCTTCAGGCTACGAAGAAATGGACTCAGCCACTTAGGGCTGGGGCAAAGTATATGGAGAATTTTCCATAATGTATGGTGATAGATTTAGACCTGCAAATTCCTAAAATTAAAAATCAAGGCTCCTTCAGATGAGGGAGTCCTTGACATGCATAAAATCATAATTTATATTGTTTGTATCAATTCAAAATGGCTAATTCTATCCGTTTCTCACTAAGTAATTACCATAGAAGGTAATTTACAGACTTTTTCTCACAGTCTCTTGAATTTCTTTAAGATGGCGTTTTTGTACGAATTGATAGGTAGAGAATTTTACAGTATCTATCTATAATACCCATTCCGTTGGCACACTTCATGAACTGCCTCAGCAAAAATCGATCTTGATTTCTTATGAGTATCGTTTCTGTTCTTTTTTTCTATGTAGCAATCTCGAACCTTTTGCCATAGATTTTCATTTTTTATCCATTCGATTTTTTCTTGCAATTTGTAATATCCCTTGGGTTGCAATTCCCAGGAATAATAGTTTTGGTTTTTATTAAAGCGAATATACTGTTGCCTACCATCGCTACAATTGCGGACGATACAAAAATCGCAACTGTGTAAGATACGAGAATTTGGCTTGTCTTTTACTTTAATTGTAATAACACGAGTGGAGTCTTCAGCATTATCATAATTTGGTATTGCATTGCGCCAACCAGAATTATGAAAAGGATATATAACGGTATCAAGCTTGCTACGAATGATATTTCGGATTTCATTTGCAGAATACTTTTCGTCCGGATCATTCACTTCTATATTTACATCAAAATCAAAACCAACATTAGAATTTCTGTCACAGGTAATCATATTTCGCGAGCTACTTCCTACAAAACTATATTGAAAAGTGAAATCATTGCGCACTTCGTTTTGAAGATCACGGATGATCTTTTCAAGGTTTTCTTTTACGGGTTTCCATTCTTCTTTAGGAACGTATTCAAAATGATACATAGTTAAACCTCCACTAATCTTGAACATATAAATTGGTCATATTTCAATAAATCATATTAGAATATAGTCATTGTTCTTAAATGTCAACAGTTTTAAGAAATATAATGCATCAATTATTAAAAAACTTGATAAATTGCGCACCATTCATTATCAACCAATGTTGACATAACTTACAGTAAAGAATATACATCAAGTATGGTTATATATAAGAAGTGGGAGGAAACAATGAAAAAGAATCTATTTAAAAAAGTTACAGCAGGGATTCTTTCCTTTGCTATGGTAGCTTGTGTTGGTTTTGCCGCAACAAACATTTCGGCTAGTGCTGCTGAAAATGACATTACAGCAAGCATTCCGGAGTTTGTTGAAGGCCAGATACAGGAATTTTCTGTGACATTTAATCCAGAGTCTGAAGGAGCTTATATGGTAGGCGTAACTGTTGACTTAATGGATAAGAGCACTAACCAGACTATTGACCTTACAAAGCCAGAATCAAAAAACATAGTTGAAGTATTCTATAAAGAAGGAAACGAGTGGAAACCATTTGTTTACAAGCACTTTGGACCAGAAGGCGGATTCCCTTATAACAAAGCAACCTCAGAATTCAAAGCACAGTTTAAGCAAGCAGGCAACTATAATATGAGCTTGACAGTATATCAAATAGTCGGTGCAGATGTTGCAACTTTCGGACAGGACATCACAGTTGTACACGATACAACTCATGTTGCAGCAGTAGCAGCCTCAGCAGATAAAGCCGGTAACATCGAATATTGGCATGACCAGTACTGCGGTAAGTATTTCAAAGACGCTGCGCTGACTGAAGAAATTTCTTATGAAGACACTATAGTACCTGCAACAGGCGAAACAACAAATCCTGACAATCCAGGTGACAAACCTGATAAAGAACCGACAACTCCTTCAGACAAGCCATCAGGAGAGAAAGCTGACAACAATGCTTCTGCAGACAAAGATGCAGCAACAAAAGAACCAAACAGCCCTAAGACAGATGATCCTATGACTCTCGGTCTGCTCTTTGCAGCGATGGGAACTTCTGGGGCTGGAATACTAGGGCTTAAAAAGAGAAAGTAATTGAAATCTGAATATAACCACACTTAAGAGAAGTCGATAAGGCTTCTCTTTTGCTATATGAGAAAATTAGTACTACATTTGCGCTAATCACTATTTATATGATATCATTAACTCCATTGCAAATTTATAACGAACCGAAAGGAATAACAAATAAATGCTATTTTCTAGCACAGTATTCATATTCATATTTTTGCCAGTGCTGCTATTATTATATTTCGCAATACCAAAGAAATATTTAGCAGCTAAAAACGGACTATTATTAATTTTCAGTTTAGGATTCTATGCATGGGGAGAACCTAAATTTGTTCTAATCATGATATTATCCATAATAGGAAACTATATATTCGGCAGATTAATAAGTGAACAAAAAAGTAAAAAGGGATGGCTTATTACAGGCATCTCTTTTAACGTATTTATTATATTTATATTTAAGTATCTTAATTTCGTGATTGCAAATTTAAATGTGCTATTGAGGGCAGTAGGTGGGGCAAATTTACAGATTCACCAAACTTCAATCGCACTTCCGATAGGGATATCGTTTTTCACTTTCCAAGCGATATCCTACATTATTGATGTTTATAGAGGCAAGGTGCAAGCACAGAATAATCCATTCTACTTGGGATTGTATATTTCATTTTTTCCACAGCTTATTGCCGGCCCTATAGTAAGATACTCTGATATTAATATAGCAATTACAGAGAGAAAAGAAAGCCTTGATAAATTCACAGTTGGTGTTAAGAGGTTCATATTTGGCTTATCCAAGAAAGTGATATTGTCAAATAACTTTGCCTTAATCGCAGATCAAGCCTTTAGTTTGTCTGAGGTAGGAAACACAACAACGGCCATGGCATGGCTAGGTATGATAGCATATACTTTGCAGATATTCTTTGATTTCTCAGGATATTCGGACATGGCTATAGGTCTTGGCAAAATGTTTGGCTTTGATTTCAACGAAAACTTCAATTATCCATATATCTCAAAATCAGTAAGTGAGTTTTGGAGACGTTGGCATATATCACTGGGTTCTTGGTTTAGAGATTATGTGTATTTCCCTTTAGGTGGATCGAGAGTTGATACAAATAAAAAACTGGTTCGTAATCTTTTTGTGGTTTGGTTATTAACTGGTGTATGGCACGGTGCAAGCTGGAATTTTATAATATGGGGCCTGATGTATTTTGTGCTTATTACATTTGAAAAACTGACCGGCTATCCAAATAAATTTTCAAAATCGGTTTCTATTAATTTGTATATGGTATTTACTCTGGTATGCGTAATGTTAGGATGGGTAATCTTTAGAGCTGAAGGAGTTGAAAATGCGATTGATTATCTATTGTCTTTAATAGGGATAGGCACAACAGGTGGATATAATAATGAATTTATTAGATATTTATGTGAAAACAAGGTCTTTTTACTATTTGGCATCATTTTATCCACCCCATTAATTAAAAATATTTGCATTAAATCAAAAATGGAAGGAACGATTATTGGAGAAATTGTTAAAACCATAGTATGCATTACGCTTTTGGGTGTATGTGTGTCTTATTTGGTATTGGAATCATATAATCCGTTTATTTATTTTAATTTTTAATGTTATAGAGGAAACCCAATGAAAAAAGCACATAAACATATTTTGACTATTTGTTTTTTATTATTTATCTTTGTAGGACTGATTTTAAATATTAGTAATTTTAAGAACGCATGCGTATCAGTAATAGGTGATATTAAGTCTTTAGATATAAAGAAAGCAGTAACAAACTTTGAAAGCTCTATTAATGATAATTTCGCAAATAAAATGGATATAGTAGATGTTAATGGGGCCTTTAAAAAGGTATGTGGACAAAAGATTGCTAACGGGACTATTTTAGGCGATGATAATCAATTATATGATGAAGATGCTATCAATGAAAAATTGGATTTGGATAAAGAAAAAGAGAGCCTAGAATACACTTCCCGTCTAATGGAGTATGCAGAAAACAAAGGCATATTTTCATTATATGTACAGCATCCAAATAAATATAATGTTGCTAGTGAAGAGCTCCCATATGGTTTAACTGCAACAAGAACGATTGTGGATGACATGTATGTTAATGAGTTAAAGGCGCAAGGTAAAAATGTAATTGATTTAAGGGAAAGTAAATATAATGTAAACAATTTTTATAAAACGGATCACCATTGGACTGTAGAGTCTGCATTTAACGCGAACCTAATTATCAAAGAATATATAAGTCAATCTCAAAGCGCACATAAAATAGAAATGAATAAAGCGGAAGATTATAAAAAAGTGACAAAGCAAAATAGTTTATTAGGCTCTTACGGTATACGCGTCGGACAGTATTTTGCAGGAAAAGACGATTACAGCGTGATGATTCCTGAATTTAACACACAATATATATATGAAGCTTATGATACTAATCATAAAAAAGTGGCTGAAAAAGAAGGGCCATATGAAGATGTCTTTATAGAAAAAAGTTATCTCGATAATCCTGACTATCTTAACAAGTACAATACATATATACTGGACGGCACTATTGAAGCAAGAGCCATAAATAAGACATCAAATAATGATACTAAAGTTCTGCTAATAGGCGATTCATTTTCAAGACCGTTATTTACATTCTTAAGTGACGGAGTTTATGAAATAAGATTTTTAGATGCACAAGAAGGCAGATACAACGATAGCTTTAAGGATTATATAGATGAATATAATCCTGATATATTATTGATTATGTATAATTATGGATTTGCGGAAAACTCTCTTGCGGATAAAGAATATCTTTAAACATAATCTTGCAACATAAAAAAACTAAAGGTATAATAATCGAATGAATTATTGCAAAAAAATGTAAGTTAGAATGCTGAAAGGAAGGAGAAAGAATGAATAAAATCAAAAGAAGCTTAGCTATCTTATTGATTATCGGACTTGTTATTACCGGTATGCCGATAAACATGGCAAATGCAGCAGAAAACAATGTTGTAAACGGTGAAAATACTAACATTACAGTAGTAGACGACAATCAGTCAGATAGCAACACAGCAACTGATGATGAACAGGATGAAACAATAAAAGAGGAAGATGCAAAAACAACTGATGAGGGAACAAATGTTTCAGAATCACAGGATGATTCTGCAGACATACAATTGAATTATATATATGTAGAATCACCAAAAGTAACAACTCCGGGAGAGCAAAACATAGTTGTATCTCTGGGAGGAAATTTTGATGATATTGAAAATGTAAAGCTTAATTATCAGAAAGACAATGGTAAAACTAAATCTTGGAAAAGCAGCGACAGTGCAGAGGGGGCATTTCTGTTTACTAAAGATTTTAAAGACACTGACACAGGCGTATATGACATAGTATCCGTGTCATTTGAAGTAAATGGAGCAACTAAAGAAATAGTTCTAAAAGAAATGGGCCACGAAGCTCATTTTGGAGTGAATGAAGAATACAAGGTTGATTCAAATGAAGTACTTGAAGTGCAGAGTGATGGTAGTCTTGTAGAAAAATCTGAAATAGATAATAGTACTTTAGAAAATGAAAATACTGTTGTTGAAGTAGACCCATCTGATATGGAACAGGTAAGCAATGATGTGAAAAGTGCTATTACAAATCAGATTGGAAGTAAAGCCCTTTCTTCAAGAGCAGGGGATGATAAATTGATTATATATCTAGACCCTGGTCATGATAATACCCATACAGGCTCTGGACATGGAAGCCTCAGAGAAGAAAAATTGAATTTGCAAATTGCTCAGTATTGTAGGGCAGAACTCGAACAATATTCAGGTGTAGAAGTTAGAATGACAAGGTCTGATTCTGGGGCTTGTCCATATCCTGGAACGAATAAGGATCAGTGTCTTTTAAATAGAATTGATGATGCATGTGATAATGGTGCAGATGCTTATGTTAGTATACATTTAAATGCGTCTGGTGTTGGTGCCAACGGTGCAGAAGTATGGTATTGGTACAACAATGCTACAGGCAATGGATTAGCAAATAAAATACAAAATCAATTAGTAGCTTTAGGTTTAAAAGATCGTGGAGCAAAGCCAAATACACCTACTAAACCAGATGAGTCTGACACATATGCGGTTACAAGAGAATGCAAAAATAGAGGAGTACCAGGTATTATAGTAGAACATGCCTTTATGGATGGGAGTACAGATTATTCTTTTTTGAGTAACCCAAATAATATAGAAAAACTTGGGGTTGCAGATGCAAAAGGAATTGTTAATTACTTTGGGTTATTAAAAGGTGAATGGATCGAAACAAGTGAAGGGAGACAATATCAATTCAATGATGGCACATACGCTAAAGGTTATATAGCTATAGAAGGCAAATATTATTATTTCAATGAAGACGGCTATATGCAAGTGGGTTATCAAAAGATAGATGGAAAACCATATCAATTTTATACTGCAGAAGGTTATGGATATGGTGAAGGTTGGATAAATTATAATAGTGGCGAGAAAGCATATTGTTTAGGCGGAGGTGAACTAGCCACCGGTTATACTAGAATAGATAATAAATATTATTATTTTGGAACAGATGGCTACATGCAGGTAGGACATCAAATGATAAATGGAAAACCATATCAATTTTATACGGAAGAAGGTTATGGATATGGAAAAGGTTGGATAAACTATACTACTGGAGAGAAAGCATATTGTTTAGGTGGAGGAGAATTAGCTGTTGGGATAATGTCTATTGATGGTAAACGATATGGCTTTGATGAAAATGGTTATCTTATAACTGGCTATACTAAAATAGGTGACAAATATTATTATTTTGATGTAAATGGAAATATGCAAGTAGGACATCAAATAATCAATGGAAAACCATATCAATTCTATACGGAAGAAGGTTATGGATATGGAAAAGGCTGGATAAACTATACTACTGGAGAGAAAGCATATTGTTTAGGTGGAGGAGAGTTGGTCGTTGGCCATATGAACATAGAAGGAAAAAGCTATTATTTTGACTCTAATGGCTTTTTACAGGCTAGCTCTGCAGGGAATGGAATATGGCAGCAAGACAGTAAAGGGAAAAAGTATCAATACAATGATGGGACATATGCCAAAGGTTATATAGCTATAGAGGGAAAGTATTATTATTTTGATAGTAATGGCTATTTATGCGGTGGATATCAGAAGATAAATGGACAACCATATCAATTCTATATGGAAGAAGGTTATGGATATGGAAAAGGCTGGATAAACTATACTACTGGAGAGAAAGCATATTGTTTAGGTGGAGGAGAACTCACTACTGGCTACACTAAAATAGATAATAAGTATTATTATTTCGGAACTGATGGTTTTATGCGCGGTGGATATCAGAAGATAAATGGAAAACCATATCAATTCTATACGGAAGAAGGTTATGGATATGGAAAAGGTTGGATAAACTATACTACTGGAGAGAAAGCATATTGTTTAGGTGGAGGAGAACTCGCTACTGGCTACACTAAAATAGATAATAAGTATTATTATTTCGGAACCGATGGTTTCATGCGCGGTGGATATCAGAAGATAAATGGAAAACCATATCAATTCTATACGGAAGAAGGTTATGGATATGGAAAAGGTTGGATAAATTATACTACTGGAGAGAAAGCATATTGTTTAGGTGGAGGAGAACTCGCTACTGGCTACACTAAAATAGATAATAAGTATTATTATTTCGGAACTGATGGTTTCATGTGCGGTGGATATCAGAAGATAAATGGAAAACCATATCAATTCTATACGGAAGAAGGTTATGGATATGGAAAAGGTTGGATAAACTATACTACTGGAGAGAAAGCATATTGTTTAGGCGACGGAGAACTTGCTACTGGCTATATAGAAATTGGTAATAAGTATTACTATTTTGGAGCAGATGGCTATATGTTGGTAGGACATCAAATAATAAATGGAAAACCATATCAATTCTACACAGCAGAAGGCTATGGATATGGTGAAGGTTGGATAAATTATACTACTGGAGAGAAAGCATATTGTTTAGGTGGAGGAGAACTTGTTACTGGTACTACAGAAATAAATGGCGTAATATACAGTTTCAATAGTGATGGCTATCTAGTGTCTCAATCAAAACACTCTATAACTGGAAAAACTAATACCACAGTAGAAGAGCTGGTAGCATATTATGAAAAACATAGCCCTATTCAGTACTCAGAGTATTATGCTAAAAGTAAAGATAAAGAGGCAACGACGCTTGAGGAATTTTGTAGAATATATATAGAAGAAGCAACAATAGAAAACATAAATGTAGAAGTTGCATTTTGCCAAGCCATGAAAGAGACGGGATGGTTGCAATTTGGTGGTGCGGTTAAACCAAATCAGTTCAATTTTGCTGGTATAGGTGCGATTGATTCTGCACCACAAAATGCAGCAAGCTTTGAAAATGCTAGACAAGGAATACGGGCACAGATACAGCATTTAAAAGCATATGCTAATACAGAAAACCTCATAAATACATGCGTAGATCCACGATTTAACCTTGTGACTAGAGGTAGTGCTCCATATGTAGAAGATCTTGGCGGAAAATGGGCATCTGATAAAAATTATGGATTTAGTATAGTCGAAATGATGCAAGACATATAAATATAATGTTCTAATAGAATGGATAGGATTTTGTAAGATAATCCTATCCATTTTAGGTATAACGATATATGATTTGTTGTTATTTTTTTTGCAATATGATATACTTTTTCAGATAAATATTACATAGAAAAAGGTAGTACTTATGAAAGAATTTTTTGAAAATAAGCGTTTTAGAATATTCGTTTTAATCATATTGGATTTCATAGTAGTATATTTAAGCGCAATGCTTGCGCTTATTTTGAGATTTGATATAACTACAATTCCACAGGAGTATTACGACGGTGCAGTGAGATCGCTACCCGTCTATTTTGTTATAACAATAGTGGTAATGTGGATATTTAAGTTATATAACAGGGTATGGACTTATGCTTCTTTAAGTGAGCTTGTTGCAGTTATTAAAGCGACCTTACTTATAGGCGTTTTGTTTGTTTGTTATCATGTGTTGTTCCAAATAAATATGCCCCGAAGTTACTATTTCTTGATTTGTGCTTTTATGGCAACTTTCTTTTCTTGTAGTAGATTTGCAAAGGTAGCTATAAAAAACTATAAAGAGTCAAGAAAATCTAAAAATATTAGAAATTATGTGATGCTTATTGGGGCAGGTTCTGCGGCTAATATATTGCTCAATGAATTGAAATCTACTGCACCGGATACAGTTGTAGTATGTGCCATAGATGATAATCCAAACAAAAAGAATAAATATATGCAGGGAGTACCAATAGTTGGAAACAGAAATGCAATTGAGAGTAGCGCTAAAAAGTATGGTGCTACGGAGATTATAATTGCAATGCCTTCTGCTGACGCTAAGTCAATAAGAGAAGTAATTGAACTATGCAATAAAACTGGACTGCCTACTAAAATACTTCCGGCGGTATCATCAACTTTGACATCATCTTTATCTAAAGAGATTAGAGAAGTCAGATATGAAGATTTATTGGGCCGTGAACCAGTACAGGTTAATCAAAAGGGGATACATGAATTTCTCCATGATAAAGTAGTATTGGTAACAGGTGGCGGTGGATCTATTGGTTCAGAATTGTGCAGACAGATTGTAGGCAATGTACCTAAAACTTTGATTATCTTTGATATATACGAAAATTGTGCATATGATATTCAAAATGAACTTAAGAGGAATTATCCAGATGTACATATAGAAACTTTAATAGGTTCAGTCAGAGATTATGACAGGATGGAAGACATATTTAAAGAGTATAAGCCAAATGTAGTTTATCATGCTGCAGCGCACAAACATGTACCTCTTATGGAAGATTCTCCGAATGAGGCAATAAAGAATAACTGTCTCGGTACACTAAATGTGGCTAAATTAGCTGATAAATACGAAGTGGACAATTTTGTACTCATATCGACAGATAAAGCTGTTAGACCGACTAATGTTATGGGAGCAAGTAAACGAATTTGTGAGATGATTGTTCAGTCGTTTGCAAATGAATCTCAGCATACTAAGTTTGCAGCGGTTCGTTTTGGAAATGTATTGGGAAGTAACGGTTCAGTTATACCGTTGTTTTTAAAACAGATAGAAAATGGTGGCCCAGTTACTGTCACCCATAAAGAAATAACAAGATTCTTTATGACTATTCCTGAAGCGGTTTCCTTAGTACTTCAAGCAGGACTTTTTGCTAAAGGCGGAGAAATATTCGTTTTAGACATGGGAGAACCTGTTAAGATTTATGAACTGGCTGAAAACCTTATAAAAATGAAAGGTCACACTCCAAATGGAGATATAAAAATTGAGATAGTAGGTTTAAGGCCGGGTGAAAAATTATACGAAGAATTGCTGATGGATGAAGAAGGCCTCAGCAAAACTGAAAATCAGATGATTTTTATAGGTCAACCTATTGATTTTGATGAAGAAAAGTTCTTTAATGAATTGGATGATTTAATTGAGAGCGCAGAAAACAATGTGCCTAACATAAAAGAACTTGTGACACATGTATGTACTACATATATAATAACGGATAACAAATAGGAGATTTTATTATGAATATACCTTTTTCACCACCGGATATAACAGAAAGAGAAATTGAGCTTGTAAGTGAAGTGCTCAGATCAGGATGGGTAACTACTGGTCCAAAAACAAAAGAGTTTGAAAAGAAACTTGCAGAATATGTAGGAACAGAAAAGTTTGTTTGTCTTGGTTCTGCTACTGCAGCAATGGAAATGACACTCAGACTACTTGGTGTCGGTCCGGGAGATGAAGTAATAGTGCCGGCATATACCTATACAGCGTCTTGCAGTGTTATATGCCATGTGGGAGCAAAACCAGTTATTGTAGATATCTCTAAAGACTCTTTTGAGATGGATTATGATGCTTTAGATGAATATATAAATGAGCATACTAAAGCTATAATTCCTGTGGATCTTGGTGGAGCAGTATGTGATTTCGATAAAATATATAGCTGTGTAGAAAGGAATAAAGATAAATTCGTTCCTTCTAATGAGATACAGAAAGCGTTTGGTCGCATAGTAATCATGAGTGATTGTGCTCATGGGTTCGGAGCAGAGAGAAATGGCGTAAAGACAGGAAACTTTGCTGATTTTACATGCTATTCGTTTCATGCAGTAAAAAACCTTACCACTGTAGAAGGTGGTGCAGTAACATGGAGAAATATAGAAGGCTTTGATAACGAAGAAATATATAGGCAGTATATGAACTTGTCACTTCATGGACAGACTAAAGATGCATTAAACAAAAACAAAGCCGGGGCATGGGAATACGATATAGTATCTCCGGCTTACAAATGCAATATGACAGATTTGCAGGGAGCAATAGGGTTAGCACAGCTTGAACGCTATGAGAGAATGTTAAATCGTAGGAAAACCATAATAAACAGATACAATAGTGTATTAGATGGCTATAATGTAACCTACTTAAAGCATAAAACAGAAGAGTATACTTCTAGTGGACACCTTTACCTTATGCATGTAAATGACATCGATGAAGCAGAAAGAAACAATATCATTAATAGATTTGCGGAAAAGGGTGTAGCAACAAATGTTCATTATAAGCCGTTACCAATGCTCACGGCATATAAAAATCTTGGATATGATATAAAAGATTTTCCAAACGCTTTTAACTATTATAAAAACGAAATTACGCTTCCACTTTACAGTAAAATGACGGACGAAGAGTTGGATTATGTTGTAAGTGTAATAGAGGAAGTATTAAAGGAATATAAAAAGTAATGCTAACCAAATGGGAACAATTGGATGAAAAATTACAAAATGACGAAGTAAAAAGATATTATGATATTTTATCTCATAAAAGAGGTAGCCTTTTATTAAAAAGAATATTTGATATCGTAGTATCTCTACTCATGATTGTCATTTTATCTCCTGTACTCTTGTTTATATCAATATGGATAAAAACAGACTCTAAAGGCCCTGTGTTTTATAGGCAAGTAAGAGTTACTAAAAATAATAAAGATTTTAGAATTTTTAAATTCAGAACTATGGTGCAGGATGCGGATAAAATCGGAAGTCTTGTAACTGTAGGGAATGATAGCAGAATTACAAAAGTCGGCTCTAAAATCAGAAAGGTAAGGCTCGATGAATTGCCTCAGCTATTTAATATATTCATAGGCGATATGAGTTTTGTGGGAACAAGACCAGAAGTCAGAAAATATGTTGATAGATATACTAACGAGATGATGGCTACTTTATTGCTTCCGGCTGGAGTAACATCTTTAGCTAGTATTATGTATAAAGATGAAGATGATATAATGGCTGAAAAAACGGCAACAGGCATGAGCGTTGATGAAGCATATATAGAGTATGTTTTGCCGGATAAAATGAGATATAATCTTGAAGCAATTAAAAGATTTTCATTTTTTAATGAGATTAAACTTATGTTTAAAACAGTTATAGAGGTTTTTTAATAAGGAATAATATGAATATCTTACTGATAAATCATTATGCAGGGTCTCCAGAGATGGGAATGGAATTTCGTCCATACTATTTTGCCCGAGAGTGGGTAAAGATGGGACATAAAGTTGATATAATAGCTGCGGATTATTCCCATTTAAGAAGAAAGAATCCTGAAGTAAAAGAAGATTTCCAAAGCGAAGTTATAGATGGCATTAATTATCATTGGATAATTACAAATAAATATGAAGGCAATGGTGTGCAACGAGTTAAAACCATGGCAAAGTTTGTATATAAGTTGTGGTCAAAAGCTAGGTGGATTGTCGATGAATATGAGCCAGATGTTGTAATCTGTTCATCTACTTATCCATTAGACACATATGTTGGACAGAGAATAAGAAAACTATCTAAGAAAAAAGTTAAACTTATTCATGAAGTGCATGATATGTGGCCTATCAGTCCAATTGAAATTGGTGGGATGTCACCAAAACACCCATTTATACAGGTGATGCAAGCCGGAGAAAATTCTTTTTGTAAAAAGTCAGATATTGTTGTATCGCTTTTGCCAGCAACTAAAGATTATTTCGTTGAACACGGAATGAATCCAGAACACTGGCGTTATGTAACGAATGGAGTATTACTTTCGGAATGGGAAGAATACGAAAAAATTCCTTTAGAAATAAAAGAACATTTCGAGCAGAATAAAAAAGATGGCAAGTTTAATTTGTGTTTTTTTGGAAGCTTGCATAAAACATATAATTTAGATGTTTTAATTAATGCTGTTAAAAAGATTAACTCTCAAGAACTTGCAGTTACTTTTATAGGGCCTGGTATGGATAGAGATGAATTAGAGAGTATGTGTAAAGGTTTTGAGGATACATTTAAATTTTTCGGTCCAATTAGCAAAAAATCAATTCCAGATCTTTTTAATTATATAGATGCAACATTTGTTGGGGCAAAAAGTCAGAAAATATTTAGATTTGGAATAGCAATGAATAAGTTGTTTGACTCCATGATGGGTGGTAAGCCGATTTTATATATGGTGGATGCACCAAATGATTTTGTGAAAGAATATAAATGCGGAATATCAGTAAATGGCCAAAGTGAAGATGACCTTATTACGGGGATAAAAGAAATCATGAACTTATCAGAGCAAGAAAAGGCAGATATGGGACAAAGAGGTAAAATGGCTGCTAAAAACATATTTAATTACACTTCCTTGTCAAAAGAATTTGTAAAAATTATGGAGGAATAATAATGAAAAAAATTGTTACCATAGTTGGCGCTCGCCCGCAATTTATAAAAGCAGCTGTTGTATCAAGAGCATTGAGAGAAAAGTATCATGAAATACTTGTTCATACTGGACAGCATTATGATTACAATATGTCAGAGGTTTTTTTTGAAGAAATGGATATACCTAAACCGGATTACAATTTAGGAATATCCGGTGGTACACATGGCAAAATGACAGGCGAGATGTTAATTGCCATTGAGGACGTATTGATAAAAGAAAAACCAGATGCAGTCCTTTTATATGGAGATACAAATTCTACTTTAGCCGGAGCATTAGCTGCAGTAAAATTACATATACCTGTTATCCATGTAGAAGCTGGTAACAGACTGGGCACTAAAGATAACCCAGAAGAAATAAATAGAATACTTACAGACCATGTATCATCGCTACATCTTTGCTGTACAGAATCTGCAAAGGAATTTCTACACAAAGAAGGCATTGTAGATTCTGTAAAAGTCGTTGGAGACCCAATGTATGATGCATTTGTATATTATTCTAAAAAGGTAGGCGATGAGCAGCCTGAAACTTTAAAGGACTTAGATGAGAAGGATATAATAATACCAGATAATTTCTACTATATGACATGTCATAGAGAAGAAAACGCAGGCAATGACAAAACACTTACTGAAATACTTGAAGCGATGAATTCTTTACCTTATCCTACTATCTATCCAGTGCATCCTAGAAACAGAGAGAGAGCATATCAGATAGTAAAACAAAATAATTTCAATAATGTTTTGCTTTGTAATCCTGTAGGATATCTTATGTCTGTATATTTAGTAAACCATTGCGAAAAAATTGTAACGGATTCAGGAGGGTTGCAGAGAGAAGCATTCTTTGCGGAAAAACAATGCGTAACAGTTTTCGATTATATAGTGTGGCCGGAAACCATGATAGATAATCGAAATCAATTGGCTAAGCCTGATAAAAATGATATACTCAATAAATTAGAGAAAAAACAAAGCATTAATGAAAATCATGCTTTTGGAGACGGATTCTCATACAACAAAATAATAGATGAAATAGATAAATTGCTTAACGCTTAGGAGGATACAAATGATAAAAGAACAACTGACAAAAAAGATAGACGATAGAACTATAAAAGTAGGAGTAGTAGGTCTCGGTTATGTAGGTCTCCCGCTTGCTGTTGAAAAAGCAAAAGCAGGCTTTGAAACCATAGGCTTTGATGTGCAGCCTGCTAAAGTTGATATGGTAAATGCAGGACATAACTATATCGGTGATGTAGTTGATGAAGATCTAAAAAAACTTGTAGAAGAAGGCATGCTTAAAGCTACAACTGACTTTTCATTTGTAAAAGATGTTGACTTTATAGCTATCTGTGTTCCAACTCCTTTAGATGAGCATCAGCAGCCGGATATAAGCTATGTAAAAAATTCAACTATAGAAATTTCAAAATACATGACTAAAGGAACAATGGTTGTTCTTGAATCTACAACATATCCGGGAACTACTGAGGAGCTCATAAAGCCGATATTGGAAGAAGGCTCTGGACTTAAGTGCGGCGAAGACTTCTATCTTGGATTTTCACCAGAAAGAGTAGACCCGGGTAACAAGCAGTTTAAGACAAAGAACACTCCAAAGGTTGTGGGAGCAATCGGTAAAGATGCCACAGAAGTAATAGCGGCGATGTACCGTGCAGTCCTTGAAGGCGATGTTTATGAAGTATCTTCTCCTGCAGTTGCAGAAATGGAAAAAATCCTTGAAAACACATATAGAAATATCAATATAGGTCTTGTAAACGAATTGGCAATTCTTTGCGATAAAATGAACATCAGCCTATGGGAAGTAGTTGATGCAGCAAGCACAAAACCATATGGATTCCAGCCATTTTATCCAGGTCCAGGTCTCGGTGGACATTGTATTCCTCTTGACCCATATTACCTTTCATGGAAAGCAAGGGAATTTGGTTTCCATACATCGATGATAGAAGCATCAATGATGATTAACGACAAGATGCCTGAATACTGTGTAGAAAGAGCAAGCAAAGTACTTAATAGAAATAAGAAGGCTCTTAATGGATCAAAAGTATTAGTGCTTGGCGTTGCATACAAGCAGGATATAGACGATTACAGAGAAAGCCCAGCTATTGATGTAATCAATGTGCTTAAAGAAAACGGTGCCGATGTTGACTTCTATGATCCGTTTATTCCTGAATATAAGGATAATGGTGAAATTTTTAAGGGAATAGAAAAGATTGATGAAAATATCATCGTTTCATATGACCTTATTATGATAACAGCATCTCATAGCGTTCTTGATTATGATATGATTCAGAAGAATGCTAAAGCAATATTCGATACAAAGAATGCTATGAAAAATGTTGAAAACAGAGAAAATATTGAGGTGCTCTAATGGGAAAGTATTTTGTGCATGAAACAAGCATTGTAGACGACAATGTAAAAATAGGTGATGGAACTAAAATATGGCATTTCTCCCATGTTCAGTCAGGGGCAGAGATCGGAGAAAATTGTTCATTTGGTCAGAATGTAAATGTGTCCAATAATGTAAAAATCGGCAACGGTTGTAAGGTACAGAACAATGTATCTATATACGAAGGTGTCGAACTTGAAGACTATGTCTTCTGCGGCCCTTCAATGGTATTTACAAATGATTTGACTCCAAGGGCTAAATACCCTAAAGGAAGTGCTGGATATAAAAAGACAGTGCTTCATACAGGCGCTACTGTAGGAGCAAATGCAACAGTAGTATGCGGGCACGAAATCGGAGAATGGGCAATGATAGCAGCAGGTGCTGTCGTTACAAAGAATGTAAAGCCACATGCTCTTATGGCAGGTGTACCGGCTAAACAGATTGGCTGGGTATGCGAGTGTGGTGAGATTTTGGATGATACTTTGAAATGCAGCAAATGTAATAGAAATTATCAAGAAACAGAAAATGGATTGAAAGAAGAAAAATGAAATATAAGATAGTAAGGTGTGAACACAACATAAGATTACATTTTAGATGACTGTACTATCATCGGAGATGGTGCTATAATGAATAGAAAAGTTAAAATAGGAAAACGTTGTACTATTCAATCTAATGTGGTGATAGGTGAATCAGGCTTTGTATATTCTGAAGAAAACGGTATTAAAACTATGATTAAGCATTTTTGAGGAGTTAATATAGGTGATAATAGTTATATAGCATCAAGTATTATTAAAAACCAATTGGAAATTGGCAAAAATGTTACTGTGGGCATGGGCAGCGTTGTAATAAAAGACACTGAAGATTATGTTACCATAGTTGGAGTTTAGGGAAAACAACAAACAATAATTAAATGAAAATGGAGAGTTGTGATGTATAAAATTTGCCATATTACTAGTGCACATAGTAGATATGATGATAGAATTTTTGCAAAAGAATGTGTATCTTTAGCTCAAAACGGATACGATACTACTTTGATTGTTAATGACGATTTGCCTGATGAAATAGTTTCTGGTGTAAAAATTATATCTACAAACTCATATCCAGCTAATAGATTCAAAAGAATATATCAGTTAAAAAAAATTTTTTTGAAAGCAATATCCATTGATGCGGAAGTATATCAATTGCATGATCCAGAGTTGCTATTGATAGCAAAAAAATTAAAAAGGAAAGGGAAAAAGGTTATATTTGATAGTCATGAATTTTATGGAGATCAAATTAGAACAAAAGATTATCTTAAAGGTCCATTAAAAAATATAGTAGGGAAACTATATAGTATTTATGAAAGTAAAGTATTAAATAGAATAGATGGTCTTATCTATGTATGTAAGAGAATTGATGCTGAAGGAAAAATATGGGACGACTATGAGACTAGATGTAAACATGTAGCTATTGTACCAAATTATCCAACAGAAAAAAATGCTAAACGGAATAAAACGCAATATAATATTTATAAAAATAGAAAAATGAGAATATGTTATACTGGTTCATTATCAGCGCATAGAGGCATTGAAGTTCTAATCGATGCATGTTACCGTGCAGATGTTAAGTTAATATTGGCGGGTAGATTTGAATCAGAAAATTATGAACAGTATTTAAAAAACAAAATTAGTTATCAATGTGTTGATTACAGAGGACAAGTTTCCTTACAGGAAGTTTATGATATTTATGAGGAGGCGGATGTTGGTGCACAATTGTTGCTAGATGTAGGTCAATATTACAAATTAGCGGCATTTGGTGTTAAAGTCTATGAATATATGCAAATGCATTTGCCGGTTATCATAAATAATGCACCGTATAATACTAAAATGATTAAAGAGTATCAATTTGGACTATCAGTGGACCCTAAAGATTTAGAAACTGTTGTTAACGCAATTAATTATTTAAAGGATAACCCTGAAGAAATTCATAAAATGGGCGCTAATGGGTATAACTTATATGCAAAAAAATTTCAATGGTCTATTGCAGAACATAATTTATTTGAATTATATGAAGTAGTTTTAAATAGCAATTAACGATCAACTTAATATACTCGAGGGTTTTATGAAAGTAATAATATCACATGATGTAGATCATTTATACAGAAATGATCATTTGTTTGATTTAATATATCCAAAATTGTGGGTAAGGAGCACTATTGAAGTAATAAAGAAACAATATGGTATTAAAGAATATTTCTATAGAATGCTCTCGCCGTTTGAAAAACGCAGAAATCGTATAGCTGAGGTGATGGAGTTTGATTCAAATAATAACATTCCATCTACATTTTTCTTTGGAATGGAAAATGGAATAGGCATGAACTACAATCGATCTAAGGCAGCAGAAATGATAAAGTATGTAAAGGATATGGGCTTTGATGTAGGAGTTCATGGTATAGAATATCGTGAATTAGATAATATGTGTAAAGAAGCTAGAACATTTAATTCAATAGTTGATAATTTGGACTTCGGTATTCGTATGCATTATGTAAGATTTGATAATGAAATTACATTAAAAAATTTGGACAAATGTGGATACATATTTGATAGTTCAGAATTTGATAAGAACAAAGGCTTTTTAATAAAGAAACCTTATAAAGTGAATAATATTTGGGAGTTTCCGCTAACCATTATGGATGGTTACTTACCACCAAAGATTGAAGATAAAATACAAAATACCAAAAAAATTATTAATGATGCAAAGGCTGTTGGCTTACAATACATAACTATTCTTTTTCATGATTATATGTTTAGCAATGGATTTGACACAGATAGAAAATGGTATTTATGGTTAGTAGATTATTTAAAAGAGAATAATTTTGAATTTATTTCATACAAAGATGCAATTAAAGAATTGGAAGGGCAAAATGAATAGTCTTTATATTAATTCAATTTTTGAAAGTAAGGGTTGGCTAACTTCGATGTGCGGAGATAATTGGGAAATTATCACTGTAAAAAAGAATAATGGTGAAATTGCAGCAGCTTTACCAATTTATTATACTAAAAAATTTGGATGTAAATTAGCTACTGTACCTCCGTTATCTCAAACATGCGGATTATATATTGAAAGAACAGGAGCTAAATTATCAAAACAATTAGAAAAAGAAAAAAAATATATTGTTGAAATAATAGATAGATTACCTAAAAACTATAGCTATGATTTGTATTTAGATGCAAATAATGAATATGTTTTACCTTTTTTGTGGAAAGGCTTTAAAGTAGTGCCCAGATTTTCATATAGAATTGAAAAGCTAGATGATTTAGATGTAGTATGGGCAGGATTCAAAGAGAATATCAGAACTGATATACGAAAAGCCGAGAAAAAAGTTAAAGTTGTTGAAAGTGAAAATATTGATATTTTAATTAAAATGTTAAATGAAACATTTAAACGACAAAATAGGAAGTCACCATATGATGAAAACATAATAAAAAAATTAGATACATTCTTAAAAAAAGAAAAAGCATGTAAGTTATTATATGCGATTGATGACGATGAAAATATTCATGCAGCAACATATTTTGTGTATGATGAAAAAAGATGTTATTATCTAATGAGTGGAGGAGATCCTTTATACCGCAATTCTGGTGCTACTGCGTTGCTAGTATGGGAAGGCATTAAATTTGCTTCAAAGCATAGTGAGTTATTTGATTTTGAAGGATCAATGATAGAAGATATAGAACGCTTTGTGAGAGGATTTGGAGCAAAACCTCAAGTATACTATAATGTTCGAAAACTAAAACCTCTCTTGAGGATGGCGGAAGGGATTAAACCCACTATAAAGAAGTTATTGCACTATAAATAAATGTAAAAATGAGGTATAGATAAAATGAAATACGCACTTATCGGATGTGGTCGCATTGCCACAAATCATATGAAAGCAGCAGTTAATAATAATTTGGAAATAGTAGCAGTATGCGATGTGCTTCCGGAAAAAATGGAAGAGCTTTTAGCTAAGCATAGATTAGAAAATAACAAAGAAATCAAAAGATATACTGATTATAAAGAAATGATTGAGAAAGAAAGACCTCAGCTTGTGAGCATCGCTACTGAAAGCGGAATACATGCCGAGATTGCCCTTTATTGCATTGATAAAGAAGTGAATGTAATTATAGAAAAACCTATGGCTATGAGCATTGAAGATGCAGATAAAATCATAGAAATGTCTGAAAAGAAAGGTGTAAAAGTTTCTGCATGTCATCAGAACAGATTTAATATTGCTATTCAGGAACTCAGGAAGGCACTTGAAGCGGGAAGATTTGGTAAACTTTCTCATGGCTCTATTCATGTGCGTTGGAATAGAAACAAGGGATATTATGATCAGGCAAAATGGAGAGGTACATGGGCCGAAGATGGTGGCGCTCTTATGAATCAGTGTATCCATGGTATCGACTTACTTAGATGGATGATGGGCGACGAGATTGAAGAAATCTATGGAGCAACAAGACAGCAGTTCCATGATTATCTTGAAGCTGAAGATGTAGGAATGGCTGTAGTTAAATTTAAAAACGGTGCAATCGGAACAATTGAAGGAACTACTAATGTATATCCTAAGAATCTAGAAGAAACGTTGTACATCTTTGGTGAAAATGGCACAGTAAAAATCGGTGGAACATCTACAAACAATATAGATGTATGGGATTTTGCTGATGAAACTGAAGAAGACAGCAAAAATAAGGGACTTGAAGAACAGACAAGTAACGTTTATGGTAACGGACATACGAGCCTCTTTGCTGATGTTATGGACGCTATAGAAAACGACAGAAAGCCATATGTTGATGCTGTGGCAGGTAGAAATGCTCTTGAAGTTGTATTGGCTATATATAAAAGTCAAAAAGAAAGCAAAGCTATACAGCTGCCTTTGAAAGAATTTGCAAGTATAGAGATGAAGGGCGAGTTTAGATAAAATGAAAATCTGTCATATCATTAGCAAAATAGAAAATAAAGTATATCTAGTGGCTTGTGGTGAATCTGATGAAAAAAGGTGTTCATGTTATTTGGGTAGGTGAAAGAGAAGATAGTAGACTGAAACGTCTTTTTTCTTTTTCTCGCTGGATATATGATGCAGCTATTAATATAGATGCGGATGTATATCATTTACATTGGAAGTATTATATTCCTAAGACACTTCGATATTTTATTTCGAAAATGGGATATGTGAATTTTTAGACGCTTTAATATCCCCTTGCCAAATTAATGGAAAACTTCCATTTGAGAATAAGGTTAATATATATGAGCATAATAAGAATGAACAAGTAAAAGATAAAATTTAATATTATCTGAGTTGCTAAAAATTAGAAAGTTTTATTTTGAGGACATATCTTTAATGAGTAATAGTGAAAGAATTAAAAATATTGTTTTTGCGTGTTTTTTTATAGAAACAGGTTTAATTAACTTGATTCTATCTATAATATCAGAATGTTTTAAGATAGAAATACCAAGCGGGATAGTCGAATGTATTAAATATTGCTTTTATGGAATAATTTTCATATATATATTCTGGGCTTATATTAAGACAATAATAAAAATAAATTTATTACCATTAAAAGTTATTATATTTGCCTTACCGTGTATTTATATTTTTCCAGAAGTATATAATTGTATAGTGAGATCTTGGGAATTTGATGCAATAGTTTATTTATTTAAGTATGTTGTTTTCATAATACCAGTATATTTTATAGGCGTTTGTATAATGCTTAAGGGGAAGGAAGTAGATATAGCATTTTTGAAGTATTATAAATATATTGCCTTATTATTAGTACCTTTTTTTGTTTTTTATTTAATAAGAATGACTTTCCCCGAGAATCCCTTAGTGAATTATTCTGATTTCGGACTATTAAATTATATGTCAATGGGATATTTTATTTTACCAATTTTTTTAGGATCTTTTTTAGAATGGGCTCTACTATCAGAAACTAGAAAAGATAAAATATTGAGTATATTGAGTGGAGTGTTATGTTTTATTTGTATCATATGTACTGGCACAAGAGGCGCTATTTTAGTTACAATTTGTTTTGCTTTATTATTATTTATATACTCTATAATATGTAAACAAAATATAAAGAAAACATTTCTTTTTATGGCATTTATAATTTTTGTTAATATATTTGCGCAATATGTATGGCAACCAACTGGCTCTAGGTTTGGAAAAAAATTTATTGATGATATTACATATTCAGAAGTAGTTGAAACGTACGAGGAAAGTGGATTTTTAGCTGAAGGAAGTGTAGAATCACGAGAAAAACAAACGGCAGAATTTATTGAAGCAAGAAGTATAATTCTTCAATACGCAGTAGAAAGTGATTTAACATATGCGCAGTCCGTAAAAAAAGCATTGAAAGATATAAAAACAGGAAATGTAGAAAATATTTATAAAGAAAAGATAGCAGATAGTGTATTGCATGAATTATATAAATTAGAAGAAGAAGATTTGATGACGCTTTCTAGAAAACCATTGATTGAAATTTCGATAATGGAATTCAATAAGAACAAACTATTTGGAAATGGGTGTTATCATTATATAAATAAATACACTTATTACCCACATAATGCTATTTGCGAATTAATGTGTGATACAGGAATAATAGGTACAATGATTTTTGTATCTTCAATAATCTCTATTTTAATTTTAACGAGAAAACTACTTATTAAGTGCAAGGATTTTGCTATAATGCTTATATTCACATTATCATATACACCATCATATTTAATTTCTGGTTCAGTATATATGGATTTAATGATTCCGCTATTTATAACTATTGGAACAATTACTATCGTAGCAAATAAAAAATAATAATTTAGTGTCAAGTGAAAATGAAAATTATATTACAGAATAGAAAAATCGTTCTAGACATGATCTTAAATATTATTGCTGTGAGTGTACCAGTGGCAATATTGCAGTTAGTTGTATATCCGATTACTGCTCAAAAAATTGGTGGTGAAGAATATGGTTTGATGCTTACCATATATTCTGTTTGGATGATGATTTCGAATTCGCTCGGTAACGTATTTAATAATATACGATTATTGTATAGCGATAAATACGATCAAAAAGGCGATTTTAATATATTGATTTTAAGCTGGGAACTGGTTAATGCAATTATTATTGGTATTTTAATTCTTTTATATTGTAATAGTTTTGATATTATTCATATAGGATTGGGAGCTATAGTGGCAATTCTTATTATGGCTAAATCTTATTTAGAAGTGGATTTTAGAATAAATTTAAATTATAAAAGCATTGTCATAAATAACTTGGTGCAGTGTGTTGGATTTATAGTAGGCATGCTGTTTACTCTCATTACAGGTATATGGGAAAGTATATTTATTTGTGGTTATTTATTTAGTTGCGTATATTGTACTATAAAGACAAAATTATTATTTGAACCATTGAAAAAAACAAGCCAGTTTAAAGAATTAAACAGCGCTTCAAATAAATTGATAATAGCAACAGTTATTGGAAATCTTATGACTTATGCGGATAAATTAGTATTGTATCCCTTAATGGGAGGGTATACGGTATCTATTTACTATACCGCATCTATTCTCGGAAAAATTGTTGGAATGATTACAGGCCCAATAAATAGTGTCATATTGAGCTATATTCGCAAATGGAAATCAAATAATAAGCAGTTAATTGCAAAGATATTATTAATTGGGGTGTTTCTATGCAGTGTAGGTTATTTAGTAACTATTGTTTTTTACAAACCAGTTTTAAATATACTTTTTCCGCAATGGGTAAATGATGTTATGCGATATATTCCGCTAACAACTATTAATGTAATGTTAATGGTTTTGACTTCTATTATATCACCGTTTGTGCTGAAGTTTTGCGATATGAAATGGCAAGTTATAATTAACATAGTCGGCGGAGCTACTTATTTTTTAGGTGCTCTTGTTCTGTGGAAATATTTAGGACTAACTGGATTTTGTATAGGAGTGATAATTGGAACTTTAACAAAACTTTTAATAATGTTATTAGTTTATTTTCGCAACAGTAAAATAGAATATAATAAGGCAAAATAATATGGAGGTATTGCATGCAATTCAGAGATTTAAAAACACAGTACCAAGTACTAAAAAACGATATCGATAAAGCAATGATCGATGTGGCTGCAAGTTCAGCATATATTAACGGACCACAGGTAGCACAGTTCGAAAAAGAGCTTGCTGAGTATGTAGGTGTAAAGCATTGTATAACTTGCGGTAACGGCACAGATGCTCTTACTATAGCCATGATGGCATGGGGCATCGGCGTAGGTGATGCGGTATTTGTACCGGATTTTACATTCTTTTCATCAGGAGAAATCGTATCCCATGCAGGGGGTACACCGATATTTGTAGATGTTGATGATGACACTTTCAACATTTCAGCAGAGTCTTTAGAAAAAGCAATAGTTAAAGTCAAAGAAGAAGGGAAACTTACACCTAAAGCAGTAGTTGCTGTTGATTTGTTTGGGCTTCCTGCAGATTTTGAAGCAGTAAGAAAAGTTGCTGATAAATACGGCATCTATGTTCTGGAAGATGCAGCACAGGGCTTCGGAGGAGATATTAACGGTAAGAAAGCATGCGGCTTTGGCGATATATCGACAACTTCTTTCTTCCCTGCAAAACCTCTCGGTTGTTATGGTGACGGCGGAGCTGTATTTACTGATAACGATGAATGGGCGGAACTTATTAAATCCATCAGAGTCCATGGCAAAGGTAGCATGAAGTATGATAATGTCAGAATAGGTCTTAACTCTAGACTTGACACTATTCAGGCAGCGATACTCTCTGTTAAACTCAAAGCTTTTGCTGAATATGAATTAGTTGATGTAAATAAAGTGGCAGATAAATACACTGAACTTCTTGGAGATATAGTTAAGACTCCAGTAATACCTGAAGGTTTTTATTCAAGCTGGGCACAGTATACAATCCAGCTTGAAAATAAAAAAGTAAGAGATGGTCTACAGGCTTATCTAAAAGAAAAAGACATTCCTTCCATGGTATATTATCCAAAGCCAATGCATGATCAGCAGGCATTTGGATTAAACGGGGAAGAACATGTGGATTGTTCTGTTACAAGCAGACTTTGTGACACAGTATTGTCTCTTCCTATGCATCCATATCTAAAAGACGAAGAGATAGCAACAGTAGTGGATGCAGTTAAAGAATACTTGGGCAAATAATGAAAGTTAAAGACTAATATTTGAATTGTGAAGAGCATAGAGCAGGGAGTCATTTGCACTATGCTCTTTATTGGATTTATAGTGAAATTTCAATGCAAACACTGTGCTGTAACATTTACAAAAAGCCCTCCATATGCTAAACTAATAAAATGCTAAATAAGTTTTGCGGAAAGGATAAATCTGTGAATACGTTAAAAGAGATTCTTAAAGAACATTGGTTATATCGTAAGCAAATTGTTAAGCTAGCAAAATCTGATATTATTAAGACATATAAAGGTGCAGCGTTAGGTTGGTTGTGGGCAATAGCAAAACCTGCAGTAACAGTAGCGGTGTTCTATTTTGCATTTACGGTAGGACTTCGAAGTAGCAAACCTGTTGAAGGCTATCCGTATTTTTTGTGGTTGATTGCAGGTATGATGCCTTGGTTTTACATGCGAGATACGCTTATAGCAGGCTCTGACTCTATTAGAAGATATAAATATTTGGTGACTAAAATCAAATATCCTGTGTCCACAATACCAACATTTGTTAATCTTTCTCAATTTGTCATAAATGTAGGTCTTTGTCTGATTATGGGAATAATTTTTATTTTTTACGGCAAAATGCCTGACATTTATTGGCTGCAAATACCGATATATATGTTTTTGATGCTCTTGTTTTTTAATTCGTGGGCACTGTTTGCAGGAATGCTGTCAGCGATGAGTCGAGACTTTTTAAATCTTGTGAAGGCAGTAGTTACCGCTCTATTCTGGGTATCCGGAATCATGTATGAAGTAGGAAGTATTCAAATTGATATTATTAGAGAAATAATGTTGTTTAATCCTATAACTATTATTGTCAATGGATTTAGAGATAGTCTTATATATAAAGAATGGATATGGGAAAACCTTGGTGAATTAAGGAATTTCTTTATTGTATATTTTGTTATGATTGTATTGTCGTTATGGGCATACAAAAAATTGCGAAAAGATATACCAGATGTTTTGTAAATGATGGTGGGGAAATCATATGAGTAGTGCTATCGAATTTAAACATGTTGTAAAAGAATACAAATTATTTAAAAATGACAAACAGAGATTTAAAGCGATTTTCAATAAAAGGATTAAGGCAAATACCAAAAGAGCTATTGATGATGTTTCTTTTAATATAGAAAAAGGAGAAGCAGTAGCATTATTTGGACGAAATGGTGCAGGTAAGTCGACTCTTTTGAAGATGATTACAGAAGTTGTTTTTCCTACTGAGGGTGAAGTGAAGATTAATGGCAGAGTTAGTGCTTTGTTGGAACTTACTGCAGGCTTTGATCCAGAGTTTACCGGTAGAGAAAATATACATTTTAGAGCTCAACTTATGGGCATAAATCAAGAAGATATCGATAGAATGGAGCCTGAAATAATTGAATTTGCTGAATTAGGTCCATATATTGATCAGCCGGTTAGGACTTATTCAAGTGGTATGAAGGCTAGACTTGGGTTTGCTATAAATGCGAATATTGAGCCAGAGATTTTAATAGTAGATGAAGCATTAAGTGTAGGGGATAAAGCCTTTAGAGTTAAATGCAATGATAAAATTAATGAAATTGTTGCAAGCGGAGTAACATTCCTTTTTGTTACTCATTCGACTAATGTTGCTAAAGATTTTTGTAGTAGAGGAATAGTAATGAAGAGTGGTAAATTTATTTATGACGGAGATATTGACTCTGCTGCAGATTTCTACGAAGAAATGGTGCAGGAAGATATAGAGAAGAAACGTCGTATGAAGGAAGAGAAAAAGAAGGAAAGATTATTCCAATAAAGGAAGGGGACTTCATGAATCTACTTCAGAATATATATATTTTAGTTTTTAATACAGTATTTAAATTAACTAAACATATTAATTATACTATTCGCGAATGGATAGCCAAGTTATGTGTATTTGGTTTATCTTCTTTGTTTTTTGTTTTGATGATATTGACTCGTCAAGGGATAACCGACATACATGTCAAAGGTTGCACAGAAGGAGGCATATTTTTACTAATCCTTTTGTGCATCTTTAGCGTTAATAAGCCATTAAAAAAAGTAAAATGGAATAAATGGATTACTTATCCATATTTTACAGCAGCCGTATATATGACCATTATGAGCTTTGATCAAAATCCTGGAGAGTTTTATCAATCGTATGCAATCATGATGTTGCTAATATTACCGGCGCTGTATTTTATTTGGGGAAATAGAAAAGACTATTTAACATATTACGATTGGTTTGCTAAATCATTGATTATATTAGGGTTGTTGTCTGCTGTGGCAACAATTATGTTTGCGCCATTTAGTGAAAAAAATGTTGGGTTGCGATATATAGGGTTAACGGATAATCCAAATATTCTAGGGATGATTTCTATTTCTGTAACAGCAGCATCATTATATATGATCTTCTTAAAAAGACCATTTTATGTAGTGTATTCTATTTTGACAGGAGTGTATGCTACTTTTATTTGGTTGACAATGTCAAGAGCTGCAATTGCAGTATTAGTAATCCAATTATTAGCTTGGTTAATAATATTTGTTAGGACATATTTTCCTAAAGAAAAGATTAGAAGTATGGCCTTTGTTGCTTTGACAATGGTTATCATGATAGCATCAGCCTTTTTAACAAACATAGTATTACAAAAAAATATAGTAGCTGAAGCCAAAACTGAAATTGTTATGAGCGAGACATATCAAATTGCAGACTCAGAAGTTGATGCAGTTAAAAATAGATTTGACTTTAGCAATAAATCGTTAGAAGAATTCACATCTGGCAGAACAGATATATGGAAATGGTACATAGACAAAATCTCTTGGCGTGGCCATGATTGTACCAATCACGAAGTGGAAATAGCACCTGGAGTGATATATCACAATGCTCACAATACGGTGTTAGAAATCTCATATCGATTTGGGT
Organism: Gallibacter intestinalis; assembly: GCF_014982745.1. GTDB lineage: Bacteria > Bacillota > Clostridia > Peptostreptococcales > Anaerovoracaceae > Gallibacter > Gallibacter intestinalis. The sequence continues at coordinate 92,482 of NZ_JADCKA010000001.1, forward strand.
GGCCAGCAGGAGCTGCATATGCATTTTTTATGATAGTAATGGTTGTTGCTTTAATAATAGGTGGATTGATATGCGCTAATCGTAAATATACAATCTTTATAATATTGTTAACGATAGCATATTTTATAGAAGCAATGTTTGATGTAATGACAATACCTTTTGAAAGAGGACCTGTTTTAATGTTCTATATGGCGTTGATTGGAGTTTTCGAAGGTGATTTTTTAGCAAAAAAAGATAAAAATGAGGAAAGTTTAACTCAGGCGAGGGGAAGACATGAAATTAGTTGATAATCTTTATAAAGCTATTTTAAACGCAATGTATAACCATTGCATTGTGCATATTAATGAGAAGGTAAAAAATATAATATGCTTAATTGCCGCACATTGTTTAGCTGCAATATATATTTTTTATAGGATGGATATTAGTATAAAGGACAAGTTAAATATAGGTAGTTTTGATATAGCCTGCTTTATTTTCTTTATGCTGATTATATTGGTGCTGTTTAGCATGAAACGCCAAATAACGATAGATGAGGATAATAAAATAAGCAAAATAATATATTGTTGTTTTGCGATTACCATGCTTGTAGCATTGATTGTCGCTAATCCTATTTGGGAAATTAAAGTATCAATGTTAATGGTAATATTTATATTCCCAGCTTTTTATTATATTTCTCAGTATAGCAATGATTATGCTACATTAGTAAAAATAATTGCGATTTCTTTTGCTAATATTGGCTTGATATTACATATAGGGAATTTCTTATTATATCCGTACGAAGATACTAGTATTGCATATCAAGCGGGCTTTGCGAATCCTAATACTTTGGCGATGGCTTTAGTACCAACATTTTTATGTTCAATATATCTATTTTCAATTTGCAATAGAATTAAATGGCTTTATTTGGTTATTGCTGGATATACTATAGGTATAATAATGCTATGTGAAGCAAGAACTTCTATAGCTGTATGTCTTATTTCACTAATATGCTGGGGAATATATTATATTATTCATTCGAGCAATTTCGAGATAAAGCGCATTAATAGCTTAGTATCTGTTATATTAGCCATTTGTATTTTAGCAGCAGGTGTTTTTATTACGGATAAGGTTAATGTAGCAAGAGGCACAACTGCGATAAATGATACTATTGCGGTTGAAGAAACAACAATAGAACCTGCCGAAGAGGCTAATAGTTTAGAAAAGGTAATTACAAAATCTGAAGAAAGAACAGGGACTAATTTAAATGGATTTTTAAGTGGCAGAGTTGAATTGTGGAAGTATTATACTAAAGATATTACAGCTTTTGGCCATGATTATGATTCTGCTAAAGAACAGAGAACTGAAGATAACATTACTTTAGGTACGCATAATACTCTAATTAGTTATTTATATATTTGTGGTGCAATACCTGCACTGATAATGTTGATCATACAGTTGCTTGTAGCTGGTTATATCATTAGACGAATATTCTTTAAATATAAAACGGAAGAAATTGAAAGAAAAAACAGTTTGCCACAATTAGATTTATTTATTGTTCTTATTGCCCCTGCATATTGCTTGGCAGGCTTGGTTGAAGAACTGATTTGGGTAAGTAGGTGGGCAATAGCTGCACTATTCTTTATATCGTTGGCGCCAATATTTTATAAAAGAAAATTTAAAAGGTGATTAAATGAAAATTTCCATTATTATACCGGCATACAATGTTGAAAAGTACATTGAAGATATGCTTAAAGATGTAATAAATCAGACATTTACTGATTTTGAAGCGATAATAATAAATGATGGTTCCACAGATGGTACTCAGAATATTGTTGATGAGTATTGTAAGAAAGATAGCAGACTCAAATCCATCATTAAGGAAAACGGAGGAGTGTCGTCAGCGAGAAATGCTGGATTAGATATCGCAAAAGGAGAGTATGTTGTATTCTGGGATCCAGACGATGCTATACCTAAGAAAAGTTTAGAATATCTATATGATTGTATAACCAAAGAAAATGCAGATATGGCTATTGGAATGCGAGTGCTAGATAGTGGCATGGAAGTAATTCGTGCAGCAAGCTTGTCACAATTAATTTCTCAACAAGAGATTAGTAAAATGGACGATAGGCATGTTTGGGTTTTTTCTGCATGCAATCGTTTATTTAAGCGTAGCATTATAGAGGAATATAATATTAGATTTAAAAACATAAGTTTAGGCGAGGATAGTGTTTTTTGGTTGGAATACATGGGCTACTGTAAGAAAATCGCAGGATGTCCTAAAGATGTATATATATATAAGAGAAGATTGTTTTTAGATAATGCCGATTCACTTACACAAAAAAAAGACAGATACTACGAAGGCTATTTTGAGCAGTATATCGGTCATTTAGAAGAAATGGCAGATAAGCTATTTTTAAATGCTGATGAAAGCTTGGAAAAACATTATTATAAAGAGAAATTTTTCCAAGAATTATATAAGCGCCTAATGAGAGAAAATCTTCTATATAATATGTATTGTCATATATGGACGCTTACAGATAAGGAAGATAGTATTTTAAGAAAACAATATGATTATGTGCGTAGTAAAATATATGATATAGAATGGCAAAAGTTTTTGTATAATGAAAAACAACTGGACTTATCTAAAGGATTAAAAACAAAAGAAGAAATAGCGAATAATCCAAAAGTCACATTTGTATTGACGAGAAAATTACAAGATGTTGATTTAATCGTAGAAAGCATATACAGGCAGGAATATCCGGAATTCGAAATTTTAGTGGATGAAGTAATATATGATAATATAAAAACTAGAGTTGAGCATGAAATAAATGTTCATGTGCTTTCTGGAAAAGACTTATCCGAAATTAAGAATAATGCTGTAAATACAGCTAAAGGAAAATGGATAATGTTCTTTGAAGAATCTATTTTCCCTATAACTGATACTATAAAGTCTTTTTTGAAAAAAGTAGACGAAAATGAAACTGTGGTATCATTGAATATGAAAAGGGTGAAAAATAGGCAATTAGTAGATTTACCTTTGGTGGATAAAGCTTTTCAGTATAAGGATAAACGTATAAAAAAGGAAGTAGATAATACTTTCTCAAACAAAATGATTTCACTGGAGTTTCTACGAAAGTCAAAATTTACATTCACTAATGACAGTAGAAAAGATATGATTTCTTTATACGATGCTACAAGTGTTACAAGACGTAAATCTGTAATTATGCATACATTATTGACAAATAATGATTTTAAAAAGCAAATCAGGCATTGGAAAGCAAAAGTTAAATTGTATTTTATGAATTGATTGGAGTAGTTAATGAGTTTAGACAATAAAATGTTATTTGAAATAACTACTATAAACTGGGAACGCATATTTTTTAACTTTGTGGTTAAGACAGATTATAACGACAAGGTGGATTTTGTATTTGTATTATTTAAAGATGAAAATGAAGATGGTCATAAGCATCGCGCAGAAGAAATAGAACAGATTGTTCCTATTGAATATAATCAATATAGCGATGGAGAATACACTTTTTCATTGAATGTGTCAGCTATTGCAGGAAGATCATTTTTAGATAATGGAAGATGGAAAATATGTGCAATGGTTGAAAATAAACCAATCATAGTAAATGTTACAAATGATGTGGCATACGAATTGGATGGTTTGGCCCGTGTTTTTAGATATGGGAAAAACAAATATGCTTATAGCATATCATTTGACTTGGATAATTGTGATGATGAAAATTTAGAACTTTGCATCAACAGTTATTTTATGATAGCAAATAATAAATGGAAGAAACGAAAATACATTCAGGAAGCGTTCACTTTGACGGGCAAATTAAAAAGAACATATATGTTTGCTGTCATCAGATTAATTAGAGTTTTTTATCATATAATGGCTAGTATAACTCCTAAAGATGGTACAAGAGTGCTGTTCATGACTGAAACAAAAGATTATCTTTGGGGAAATTTGAAATATATAAATGATAGAATAATAGAAAGAGGACTGGATAAGCAGTTTAAACTTTCATATTCATGTCGTAAAGCAGTCGGAAACAATAAAAGTGCATTGAGTTGGATTAAAACAGTATATCTTGTAGCAAAGCAGGATTATATATTCATCGATGATTATGCACCGATATTTGGATTCTTTAAATTAAATCCAAAAACTGAACTTATTCAGGTTTGGCATGCAGGAGAAGGCTTTAAATCTGTTGGATATAGCAGATTTGGCAAGGATGGATCTCCATTTCCATCAGAATCATGTCATAAGGCATATACATATGCGTTAACAGGATCAAAAAATCTTGTTAAAGTGTATGAAGAGGTATTTGGTATCGAGAAAAGCGCATTTTTGCCGATAGGAATGGCAAGATTAGATGATTTTCTTGATGAGGATAAGATAGAAAACTTCAAAAATGATTTTTATAATCAGTATCCACAACTGAAAAATAGGAAAATTGTACTGTTTGCACCGACATTTAGAGGTACAGGACAAAAAACAGCATATTATGATTACGACAAAATAGACTTAAAGAAGATATATGAGTTTTGCGGAGATGAATGGGCATTCATAATAAAAATGCATCCTTTTGTAAAAGACTCGATAGACATACCGGAAGAATATAAAGACCGTATATTTGATTTTGCATCTTATCAGAATATAAATGATCTGTATTATGTGACAGATGTTCTGGTAACAGATTATTCTTCTAACTATTATGAGTATGCGCTGCTTAAAAAGCCGGTATTGTTTTATACTTATGACAGAGAATTTTATGAATTGACAAGAGGCGTTCATAGAGATGTCAAGAGCCATGCTCCGGGCAAGGTATGTGATACATTTGAAGAATTGATAGATGCTTTAGAACACGGTGACTTTGAAAAGGAAAAAATAGATAAGTTTGTAGAAGACAATTTTGGAGAGTATGATGGACATGCTGCTGATAGAGCGATAGATATTATACTTTTGAAGGAGGAACGCTGATGAGCAAAAATATAGCAATAATATTTGCAGGAGGCAGCGGAGCACGTATGGGTACGGGCCTTCCTAAACAGTTTCTTGAAGTCAATGGTAAACCGATAATAATCCATACTTTAGATATTTTTGAAGACCATCCCCTTATAGATGAGATTTATGTTGCGTGTAAAAGCGAATATATAGGAAAGCTGAAGAAGATGGTAGATCGCTATTGGATCAGTAAAGTAAAGAATATTGTTCCGGGAGGAGCTACAGGGCAGGATTCTATTTTTAATGCACTTAGTGCAGCTGCGGAGAATAATACTGGAGATGCGATTGTTCTTATTCATGATGGAGTGAGGCCTTGTATAACATCTGAGCTCATTGATGATGCGATAGAAAGTGTAATAGAGAATGGCTCTGCAATCACATGTACAGCAATGTATGAAACTCCTGTAGTAAGTCATGGCGGGAAGATTGTAGAAGAAACTCCTTCGCGAGATGATTTTTATACAGCTCAGGCACCTCAGTGTTTTTATCTGGGAGATATATTAGATGCTCATAATTTTGTACGACATGAGAATCCTGGATATGAAGGTATTGTGGATAGCTGTACCTTGATGCGAAGTCTGGGAAAAGAAGTTGCAATAGTAAAAGGCAACAGAGGCAATATTAAAGTCACTACTCCGGAGGATCTTTACATATTCAGAGCTATGATACAGTATAGAGAAACACAAGATGTATTTGGTCTTAGACATAAAGAAATACCTGATAAGCTAAAAAAATAATGGAGGCATTATGATGAACCATATTCTGAGAGAGGATATAGATAATATACTTAAAGAAAATCTCAACTGGGATAAGTTTAAGAATACTAACGTGCTTATAACCGGTGCTAGTGGCATGATAGGCAGTTATATGTTATATACTCTTGTAGAATTAAATAAGAGAGAGCATTATAATATGTCGCTTTATGCACTTGTGCGTCATCCTGAAAAACTTAACAGAGAAGTATTACCATATATAAATATAATCAACCAGAGCGTTACAGATCCGATTACTGCAGATGTAGCTTTTGATTTTGTAATACACACAGCAAGTCCTGCGAGTCCGCTTATTATGAGAGAAGACCCTGTAGGTACGATAGCTGCAAATACGATAGGCACATATAATACCCTTGAAGTAGCACGCAAAGGAAGCGGTAAAGGATATCTGTTTATTTCTTCAAGAGAAATATATGGACAACCTTATGAAAATCAGAGAGTGTTTACTGAGGATACATATGGATTTGTTAATCCTTTAGATCCAAGATCTTGCTATCCTGAGGGAAAGAAAGCTGCAGAAACTATGTGCGTATGCTACCATAAGCAATATGGTATTAATACCAAAATTGCAAGATTGGCTCATACATTTGGACCTGGAATGTCAATATACGATGGCAGAGTTCAGGCGGACTTTTTGAAAAATGTAGTAAACAACGAAGATATTGTTTTGAAGAGCGATGGATCTGCAATAAGAACTTACACTTATGCAGGTGATGCTACGTTGGCTTTGTTTTACATTTTGTTAGATTCTGACGATATTGTCTATAATATTTCCAGTGAAGATTCAACAGTATCAATAAAGCAACTTGCTGAGACATTAGTTGGAGCATTTCCTGAAAGAAATCTGAGTCTCGTATTTGATATTCCAAAGGATGCAGGTAATAGCGGATGTGCGCCATTTACTTTAGGAATACTTGGCAGTGATAAACTTAAATCAATTGGTTGGAAACCGGTTTACTCCCTAGAAGAAGGTCTTAAACGTACAGTTGAATTTATAGAAACAAATTATTAATTTTTATGCTCCCATATAAAGTTGACAATGTCAGCGGTTATATGGGGGCGTTTATATTCTACGTATTTTGATAAAAAGGCATCTTGCTTTGCCATATCAAATTTATTAGTATCAATGGCAGCAAGTAATTCTGACGGATTATCAAACATTTTATTTGGAATTTCATTTTTATAATCCATATATATGTCTCGTTTTGAGATATAGCTTTCGTAGTCATATGTATAAAAGAATAATGGAATGTGCCTTATAGCAGCTTCATAAATGATGCAGCTGTAATCGCTGATAACATAGTCAGCAACAAAAAGCATATTAAAAGATGAGAAATCGTCATAGCCACCATCAAATCCGCTTAATGGATGAGCTTTGATTATGAGATTATACTGATTGCCATATGGTACAAACGATTTCTCAAGATTTTTAACAGCTTTAATGAAATTGTCACTTTCTTCTTTATCTTTCCTGAAAGTAGGCACATACAGTATATTTTTTTTGTCTTTTAATTCAGGATGAATTTTATATATTACCTCTTTAGTTGAATTAGAATATGCTTCGCTTTGTAAAACTTCCACTCGTGGAAGAGGTAATATTTTTATTTTATCTGTAGGATAATTAAAACCTTCCGCCAGATGGTCTCTATATCCTTCACCGGCGCAAAGAATATAATCATAGTTATGGTGCATTTTCATGGCGTTTGCTATGACAGATGAAGAACCTTCAGGTTTATCGAGTATGCTATATGCAAACTTTTTCATTGTGCCAACGGAATGCCACATCTGGATAACTAAAAGAGAAGATCTGTGATGAAGAAGGCTTACTAAAATAGCATAGGAATCTAAAATGACGACTTCGCAAGATGCTAAGTGATACATTTGTTTTAACATATGAAAACAATAGGCGATTTTGCCACTTAAACCATCGCCGATTTTTTTACAGAGAATTACTACTTCATATCCCGGATGTAGTTGTTTTATTTTATCTGACAGCATAGTAATATCTATTGATGGAGCATTACTCTGCCTGCTCAGGAAAATGATTTTTTTGTGAGGATGGGTTACTATTTTAAACAATCCATATATAATATTTAAGAAAAATCTCATTAAAGTGATAATGTATTTTATCAAGCAAAGCACCTCCGCTTTTCAAGTACTTGTTTCTACTTTTAGAATACCGTTTAATTATATCAAGACATCAAGTTATTTGAAAAGATAAAATACAAAAGAAAGGATATTAAATGTCTTTAAATATTATAAGCAGATATCGCTCAGTTCTTTTCGGAATTTCAATCATAAGCATTATTTTATTTCATTATTGTGAGGATTATGTAAATGCATTTCAAGATGGTAATGTTGGCAGTAGTCTTATTATCTTTGGATATTATAAAGTGATAAGTAGCATAGGTGTAGAAATATTTATCTTTCTTTCGGGTTTAGGTCTTTTTTATTCTATGTCAAACAACAGTAATGTTATGAGGTTTTATGAAAAGAGAGTAAAAAGATTAATAATACCATATGTTATTGTAGGAATAATCTTTTGGAGTATAATTGATTTTGCTCTAAATAAAGATGGTATAGTGCAGTTTATTAAAGATTTTACGTTTATTACTTTTTTTACTGAGGGTCAGCGGGTAATATGGTTTATAGGGATTATTTTTATCTTCTATTTAATATTTCCACTTATCTATAAACTTATTGTATCTAAAGGTGGAATTATAAAGACATTGATTTTAATGATTGGTATTTATGGCATCAATTATGGCATTTGGCAATTATGGCCAAATATTTATGGCAATATAGAGATAGGTATTATGAGATTTCCGATTTTTATTTGCGGGGCATTGTGTGCATATCTGATAAAAAATGATGTGCAAAATCAAAATAAGATAATGATATTTTTTGCTATAGCCATAGGACTAGCATTAAAATTAGCAGATGTATTTGTTGATATGCCTCAATACTGGTCGCGTATTATAACTACGTTTTATGCTATCGCTTTGATATTGATCGTTTGTATTATAGTTGATAAATTGCACTGGATGAAGTTCAATAGTGCCATGGAAAAGGTTGGCGAGTATTCATTAGAACTATATATGATTCATGTCTGCTTGCGTAAGATTATGAAGAACATAGGCGTATATACATGTGAATTGCTTGTATATATTGGGATAATTGTGATTTCAATTATTTTAAGTATTTTTTTACATATGATTATTAGTTTGATAGAGAAAGCAAGGATAAGTGAATCATAATTGCTTATTATTCATACCACCAGCAAAAGCCAAAATAAAACGGATTTTCCCCTTGGATCAAAGACCATATTATACTGATAACCCACCATAATATGAGTATAGGCGTTGTTATCTTAATAACCCAGAACAAATAATATCTTATCTTTTGAAGTGCATTTCTTTTCATAAGTCTACTTTATTCCTTTCTTAATAATTTTAGCGGTATTCCATAAGCCTAGCTTCTAAAATAATCAGTAATGAAATTCGATAAGGTTTTATTTGCTAATGAAGACAATAGAGTATAACCTGCTTTAAAAACTATATATCCAATAATCACACCGAGCCCATTACAGATGACATCATTATCATCGACTATGCGCAGGGTGTAACCGATTATAAACAGCTGACACAGCTGTAAGCCTTCAAGCAGTAATCCTGTGCATATTCCCATTAGCGAAATTGATTCAAAAGACCATATCCTTTGTGTAATCAACGGTATCAGCACTCCCAACGGAATCGTAGCAACAATATTATAAAAGCCGCTCATATTAAATATATCTTTAAAGGGAATCAGATTTAAGCTGTTAAAGATATTTCCGCCAAGTTCTTCTGCCATGGAAGGACTTACATATATCGGGAATTGCGTTAAATCTATGAGAAAGTAAAGATATATAAAGAATCCTACAAAGCAGATGCTCCGTGTAATGGGATGTTCATTTTTGTAAATGGCTTTTGCTGTAATAATTAGGGCGATTATTATGTATGCTGCAAGCAGCCACCCTTCAAAAAAGTATGACATGTGTAAAAACTCCTTTCTACTATCTAGCTTTCTCTTGTTCTATTTTTTCTCTTTCTTTTCTGATTCCAGTATGAATTAAAAATCTCCCTCGGTAAAGCAATGGTTCCTTTACATCATGTCAACGTATCGTTGCACAGGTAAATTGAAGATACTCTAAAGGCAAATTAAATGGAAATTAAAGGCCCCAAATAGATCATTTGCAAATCAGAGCGAAAATCCCACCCAAAATATCAAAGATTACACAAATGCTCGAAAAACAGCCTCAAAAACCCATTAAGCAGTTAAAAATCACACAATTATACAATTTCAACTTATAAAAATCACACTTTTATACTAAAGCAACGCATCGTTGCGCCCATGTAAAGGGTATGTTGCTTTACTTACCCACTATTTCGCCAATAAAATTTAAGTGACAGTCAAAGTGAATAAGCGAGAAAGAATGACAAAGGAGTGTGAGAGTTAGTAATGACGTTTAATACGTTGACCTTTATCGGATTCTTTGTGGCGGTGCTGGTGCTTTACTATTTAGTGCCAAAGCGATTTCAGTGGGTATTTCTGCTGATGTCTAGCTACTTCTTTTACCTTTACGCAGGACCTAAGTTCGTCATCTTTATGCTCATTACCACGGTGACATCCTGGTACGGAGCTCTGATGATTGACAAAAACCATGTGAGGGAAAGCGAAGTTCTAAAAGAAAACAAAGAAATCTTTACAAAAGAAATTAAAAAGGACTTTAAGGCCAGGGAAAAGCAAAAGCGAAAGAGAATTCTCATAACCATTTTAGTTGTGAATTTCGGGATATTGTTTTTTCTAAAATACCTTAACTTTTTTACGGAAAATTTAAACCACATCATCAGTCCACTGACCGACGGCGGACAGATACCGAGACTCAATCTGATACTTCCCCTGGGGATATCCTTTTACACCTTCCAGACAATGTCCTATGTGATAGATGTCTACTGGAAAAAGGTGAGGGCGGAAAGAAACATCGCAAAGGTGGCGCTGTTTGTCTCATTCTTCCCACAGATACTGCAGGGCCCTATCGGAAGGTTTGGTGATCTGGCGCCTCAGCTCTATCAGGAAAGAAAGGCCGATGCTCAGCAGATTAAATACGGCATTCAGCTGATGATATGGGGCTATTTTAAAAAGCTGGTTATAGCAGACCGCGTGGCCATAGCGGCAAATCACATGTTCGGTGACGGCGGATACGATCAGATGTCCGGAAGCGTTGTCGCCCTGTGCGTATTTCTCTATGCAATACAGGACTATACTGACTTTTCCGGCTGTATCGACATCGCAAGAGGGGCGGCCCAGTGTATGGGAATCAATATGGCGGAAAACTTCAAGCGGCCATATTTCTCAAGGACGCTGCCTGAGTTTTGGCGCAGATGGCATATGACCCTCGGTACGTGGATGAAGGACTATGTGTTTTATCCTTTCTCCCTAAGCGGCAGGGTCAGGAACATGAGCAAATGGATAAAGGAACATTCCAAGGAGCCTAAGGAAGGCAAGATTGGCCTTGGCAAGCATCTGGGCGGAACACTTCCAATAGCCCTGGGTAACATACTTGTGTTTTTCCTGGTTGGCGTGTGGCACGGTTCTGCATGGAATTACATCATATGGGGACTTTACTACGGCGTCTTGATTGCAATATCAGGACTGTTAAAGCCTGTGTTTGAGGGAATGAACAGGGCCCTACATATAAATGTAAAGTCTAAGCCGTGGCAGCTTTGGCAGATAATAAGAACATTTTGGTTTACCTGCGTTGCCTGCATAATATTTAGGGCAGATACCATGACCGATGCGTGGAACATCTTTGCAAAGTCAATGCATTTTTGGCAGCTTCCGCAAAACTATGTCCAGGAATACCTTTCCATGGGGCTGGTGGTGGCAGATGCCTTCGTTATACCGGCATCCATACTGATACTCTTTGTGGCGGATGTGATGCAGGAGCATATGTTTGTGAGGGGCTGGCTGGAAAGGCGCAGCTTTATCCTCCGATACGCCATATACTTTATCGGCTTTCTGTTTATCGTGGGCCTTGGCATTTACGGGCCGGGCTTTGACCAGAGCCAGTTTGTGTATATGGGATTTTAGGAAAGGAGGCGCAGCATATGAGTAAATTAAAGAGACATCATAAAATCGAAATAACGGCAATTTGTCTGCTTTTAGCCCTTTCCGTGGCCTTCGTATCATTCCTGTCGGTACATCAGTTCAGCAGCCATGAGCTGAGGGTAAAGTATTTCTTTATGGAAGATGAAAATGCCATCGATGTGGTAAACATCGGCGCCAGCGAGATATATACGGGATTTTCTCCGGAGTACATCTGGCATAACTACGGTATTACAAGCTACAACTTGGCAACGGCGGGAGCTCCCATGAGACTTGCAAAAAGTGAAGTTAAGGCGGCCATGGAAACTCAAAATCCGAAGCTGATGGTTATTTCCCTAAACGGAGCTATGTACGACGATGAAAGGTCCACCCATGAGGGTTATACCAGAATGTGGCTTGATAATATGCCTTATTCGCAGCTACGGGAAGAGGCCATAGAGGAATGGATTCCCGAAAAGGACAGGATTAACTTTCGCTGGAAGATATTAAACTACCACGACAATGTAGCAAGACTGACTGAATGCCTGCAGCTTTCCTGGAAGGAATTTAAAGCGAAAAAGGACCAGAGGTTCCTTACCATCAGCGGCGTTCAGGGAAATGCCAGCACTGATAAAAAGCGAGATATCGTTGATATATCAAATTACAACAAGGAGAGAAAGCTAGATAAGGAAGCGGACAAGGATTTAACTGACCTTTTGGAATATCTCAAAGGCGAAGATATAAAAAATGTAATCTTTGTGAATATGCCGAGATTTTACGATAAGGAGATGCTTGGCAGTAAGGAAAAGATAAACACGGCCATAAAGAAGGTTAAATCCTACGGCTACGATGTATACGATTTTGATAAGCTGGTTGGCAGCATAGGCCTCGATCAGCAGCATGACTTTTACAACGCTGCCCATCCAAATATCTACGGGCAGCAAAAGATTTCAAAATACTTTTATGAAAACATTGTGCCTAAGTATGTAAAAAACCACAGGGAGTATTCTGACGAACTGGTGGAACGCTGGAACGAAAACTACGATGTGTATACTCAGTTTTACGCTTGGGCGGACAAGGTTATAAAGGAAAAGGGTAATAGCGGATATTACTACACCTACAAAGCCATAGACCACATTATGGACGGCACTATAGACAAATATGAAAAGTGGCTTGATATGAAATCAAAGATAGTCAAAAAGTCGGGAGAAGACACCGAGGATCGTGAGAGCACCGGAAGCAGCCACGACAGTGGCAGCCATTCGGATTTTGATTTAAAATCCGGAGCAAACCCAGATGCAAAATCCGGAAGCAGTTCTCACTAATGTGAAAAGGAGGAAAGCATGTATAACGTACTTGAATACCTGGAAAATACAGCAGCAAAGTATCCGGAAAAGATAGCCTTTGCAGATCTCGAAAAAGAGATAACCTACAGCGGCCTTTTGGCAAGATCTCGCAGAATAGGAGCAAGGCTGGCAAGGGAGTTTGACAAAAACTCACCGGTTCCAATCTTTATGGAAAAGGGCGTTGATGCCATAAGCCTATTCTTTGGGGTGATTTATGCTGGATGCTTTTATGTGATGATGGATTTAAAGCAGCCTAAGGCAAGGCTAGAACATATCCTGTCCACTCTGGAAACGGATACCGTTGTAACGGACATAGCAAACGCAGGAGTCCTTCACGCCATGAGCTTTGAAGGTAAAATCCTGATGTTTGAGGACTTTGATAAGGAAGCGGGCATCAGCGAAGATGAAATTGACGAAATACTTGCTCCCGTAAGGAAAAAGCATATCGACAGCGACCCGCTGTACGGAATATTTACTTCCGGCTCCACGGGAGTGCCAAAGGGCGTAGTTGTAAGCCACCGCAACCTTATAGACTTTATGGGCACCTTTACAAAGACCTTTAATATAACGGCAGAGGATGTAATAGGCAACCAGGCGCCTTGGGATTTTGATGTGTCAATTAAAGACATTTTTTCCGGCATAAGCACCGGAGCTACGGTGCAGGTTATACCTAAGCAGTATTTTTCCATGCCGGCAAAGCTCATAGACTTCCTGTGCGAGAGAAAGGTGACTACCATAATCTGGGCGGTTTCTGCGGTGTGCATTATAAGCACACTAAAGGGCTTTGACTATCGCGTACCAACTAGCCTTAAAAAGGTTATGTTTTCCGGAGAGGTTATGCCGGTAAAACACCTTAACATATGGAAAAAATATCTGCCGGATGCTACATATGTAAACCTTTACGGTCCTACGGAAATCACATGCAACTGTGCATACCATGTAATAGATGAGGAGTACCAGGATGGCGATGTTATTCCAATCGGAGAAGCCTTTGAAAATGAAAGGGTATTTCTCCTGGATGAGGAGGATAGGCCTGTGCTTCCAGGTACAAATGAAAGTGAAAATAAGCCGGATGATGGTGCAAAAAGTACACTTGGTGAAATCTGCGTAAGCGGAAACTGCGTTTCTCTGGGATATTACAACAACGACGAGCAGACTAAAAAAGCCTTCTGTCAAAATCCTCTAAACAAAAAATATAGGGAGATAATCTACAGAACTGGCGATCTGGGATATTACGATAAGCAGGGCAGACTGTGCTTTGCTTCCAGAAAGGACTTTCAGATAAAGCATATGGGCCACAGAATCGAGCTTGGTGAAATCGAAAACGCCATGTACAAGATACCTCAGATGGTTAGGGTGTGCTGCCTCTTTGAAAACAACAGGATTATAGCTTTTTACAAAGGTGAAATCCAAAGGGCGGAGATAGTAAAGGAACTTAAGAAGTGGCTTCCGGATTTCATGGTGCCTAATATGCTTAAGCAAATCGATGAATTTCCTTTAAACAAAAACGGCAAAATAGACAGAGGCGTTCTCAAGGAAATGCTCAGCGCTAAAGGCGGCAGATAAATAGCAGATAAATGAAATAGAAAATAAGAAATGAGATAAGAAGGCAAAAGAAAAGGAAGTGAGAGCTGTGAATAAAGTAAATACAGTAAATACAGTAAATACAGACTTTAATCCTACCTATGAGGAGATCGTAAATAGCATAGGAACGCCGGCATACGTCTTTAACCTGGATGTTATAAAAAACAGGTTGGTATATATAAAGGAAAGGCTGAACACCGGCAGCCGCCCAGTTGACATATGCTATGCTATGAAGGCAAATCCATTTGTGGTGGGAGCCATTGACGAGCATACGGACCATTACGAGGTTTGTTCTCCGGGGGAGTTTAAGATATGCGAAAGAGCCGGAGCTGATATAGGAAAGGTAGTGCTTTCCGGAGTCTTTAAGGAGGAGGAAGATACCACAAGGATAATCGCCGAGTATGGCAATAAAATCCTATATACAGCTGAATCCGAAAATCAGTTTAAGCTGGTAAACCGTGAAGCGGAAAGCTGCGGCATAGTTGTGGATATTATCCTCAGAATAACCACAGGAAATCAGTTCGGCATGGACGAAAGCGTCCTTCGCAGACTGATAGCTGACCGTGAAAAATACAAGGGACTTAATATTTTAGGTATACAGCATTTTTCCGGAACTCAGCGGCACAATATGAATATTTACAGGGAAGAGCTGGAATACTGCGACAGCCTAATAGAAAGCCTTAAGGAAGATTACGGCTTTGAGACTCAGCTTTTGGAATTCGGAACGGGCTTTTACTTTGAATACTTTAGGGAAAGACCGGAAAAAATAGCTAAAGATGCTGCCAAGGGCAAAGCAAAAGAACCCTTTAATGAAGACCAGCTGCTTACGGATTTTGCAAAGCTTCTTGAAGACATGAGATATCAAGGCAAAGTGACCCTGGAAATAGGAAGATTTATCGCCGCTTCATGCGGAAGATATTACACTTCCGTGGTGGACGAGAAGGTAAACAACGGCAAGCACTTTTGTATCGCCGATGGCGGAATGCATCAGGTAAATTACTTCGGACAGATGATGGCCATGAAGCTGCCATACTACAGGCAGCATAAGAAAGATGGCAGAGTGTACGACGGAGATGCAGATTGCAATGAAAGGATCAACCTTTGCGGAGCCCTTTGCACAATCAACGACAATCTTGTAAAGGATATGCCTGTAGCCTTCCCGGAAAAGGGAGATATATTTGAATTTATGAACACGGGAGCCTATTCCATGACGGAAACTCCGGCGCTGTTTTTAAGCAGGGACATTCCAAGGGTATGGCTATACAGTAGAGAGCAAGGCTTTGTCTTAATGAGGGAAAGCTTTGAAACTAATGTGCTAAACGGCGGATCGCCGATAGCAATAGATGAAAAATAGTTGTATGAGTTTAAAAAGTTAAGAAAGAGTTGTAGAAATTAAGAAAGAATTAAAAACAGGAGGAAATGTAAAATGGAAAGACTTATTGAAATACTTGAAAATGTAAAACCGGATGTGGATTTTGAAAACTGCGAAACTCTCATTGACGATGGGCTTTTGGATTCATTTTCCATACTGGCTATCGTAGGTGAAATCAACGATGAATTTGATGTGGAAATCAGTGCACCGGATATCGTTCCGGAAAACTTCAACAGCGCCAAGGCTCTTTGGGCTTTGGTTGAAAGACTTCAGTAATCCAGAAACAACTCTCACATAAACTATTTGGGAAGACCTCCTGCGTCTAAGACATTGTACCGTCCTGACGCGGGAGGTTTTTCTATGGAAATGCTAGTTATACTGGCTATACTGGTCATACTGACTATGCTATATAAGGCAGCTGTCCGGATAGACTTCCCTTACCTTTTCGCAGATGATACGGTACAAAAGCTTGGTGGCCGGCGTTATAAACTTCGTCGGGTGAGTGGCTATGCCGATGGTACGGGTTGGATTGTTTTCAATAGGATAGATATTAACATCTCCGGGCAAGCCGTCCACAATCATCTTCGGAAGTATACTGCAGCCGTAGCCGTAACCCACCAAAGCGATAATGGCGCTGTCATCTATCATGGAATGCCTTGATGACACATTTAAGCTGTTTTTAGCAAAGAAGCCCTTAAGGTCGTAGATGTATCCGTCATCGGATTGGATAAGGTGCATATCCTTAAGCTCCTCTGCGGAAACAACAGAACCCTTTATGTGGTAATCCCTTGGGGTGATACATACCAAAGGGTCTTTGATCAGGGGCACATAGTGGACGGTTTCCGGGATTGGCGGATGCACGAAGGAAATATCCAGCTTGTGGCGCAGCAGCAGATCAAGACAGTCTGAATAACCGCCCTGATACAGGTTTATACGCAAATCAGGATACTGCTCCGAAAGCCTGCTCAGCTCTGGGCCCAGCAGATGATAGACAACGCTGTTAAATATGCCCAGGTTGACATTTCCCTTGACTACATTTCGCATAAGTCCCACTTCAAAATCCAGCTTATTTTGAAGTTGCAAAATTTGCCTTATGTTAGGCAGTAGATTGTCGCCGTAGGGTGTAAGGTAACAGCCCTTCTTTTCTCGCACAAAAAGAGGAAAGCCAAAATCCTGTTCAAGCCTTGATATGGCATGGCTCACGGCGGAAGGCGTCAAGTTTAGCATGTCAGCGGCCTTTGCCATGCTGCCCGTTGCAGCCACTGCTTCAAATATCTTATATGGAGAAAGGTCAGTCATATATATCCCTCCTGTATTGATGAGTTATCCACAAGAAAGGTGACAAAATGTCATCTTACGCAACAAAAACTGTCACTTTATTTAATATAAATATTATCATATATTAAAATTAGGAAAAAGTTTTTTATTACGGAACGCGCTTTATATAAGTTATAACTTACGGAAATAACAGACAGAAGGAGGGAGACTGATATGGATAAAAGCTTATGGAATATGATGGAAGACATGAAGAAAAACTGCAAATTCGTAGACCTTTCCCATGAATTTTCACCGGAAACACCACACTGGTCGGGCTTTCCTGCAATGGAAATGAGTACCTTATTCGATTACAGTGACGGCTTTAGAGTCCATCAGTTTAATGTGGTGAGCCAGTACGGCACCCATGTGGATGCACCGCTGCACTTTGTACCGGGCAGAAAGGGACTTCACGAAATTGATGTTGAAGAAATGATTTTGCCACTGGCAGTGGTGGATGTAACCGACAAAGTAAAAGACAATGTGGACTATGCGGTGACTGTGGAAGACATTAAAGCCTTTGAAGCAGAATACGGACAGATTCCGGAAAAAGCCTTTGTGGCAATCAGAACGGACTGGTCCCACAGAGAGGATAAGGACAATTACGATGCAGAAGGCAATAAGCATTATCCGGGCTGGGGACTTGATGCAGTAAAGTTCCTTGTGGAGGAAAGAAATGTATCTGCCATAGGCCATGAAACTTCCGACACGGATGCTGCCGTTGACTCGGTGGCCCACGGATATGTGTGCGAAACATATATTCTGGATCAGCAGAGATATCAGATTGAGCTGATGAAGGACCTTTCGGAGGTTCCGCCGGTTGGAGCCCTTATCTTCTGCGGATTTCCTAAGGTAAAGGACGGTGCGGGATTTTCCGCAAGGTGCATCGCAATCTGCCCAAAATAGATTAAAGTCTGCAGAAGGATTGCGGTGATCTAAGACAATGAGAGGTGAGTTTAATGAGTAAAAAAGCAACATTTGTATGGTGTATCGTTCTCGGTTTGCTGGACGGTATCTACTGTGTAATCTGTTCACATATACCACATGTTCAAAACTACATGTGGATAGGATTTATCTCTCTTCCAATCTACTTCTGTGGAGGAGCTGTTCTTAAGGAAATGCCTAAGTATTTCCTCTGTGCATGCAGCGGCGTCGGCTGGGGATGCTTAACTCTCTGGCTTCTCGGCCTCGGATTCTTTGCAAGTGCAGATGCAAATATGCTTATCATTGTAACAGTTGTGGTACTTATAGCATGTTTCGTGCATCTGGGAATATTTACTGAAAATGTAGCGAAGGGAGTTCTTTCCCACGGACCGATGATGTTCGGAGGCTTTGCAGCGATATTTTCTCAGGGAATAGCCGAATGGCCATGGGTAATCCTGACACTTACAATGGGCCTCGTACTGGGCTGGATAATGGGAGCCGTAGCGGCACCTATCGGAAAGCTGGTAGATGGCAAGCAGGAATAGCAATAGCTGACAACAACATAATTACATTAGGGAAACGAAAGGCTCGCTTTAATCGGCGGGCCTTTTTAATGTTTTTAAGTGTCTTTTTTATGTTTAAGGCTTATTTAAGGACGGTGGGTTAGGATGTAGATGTGATAAGAAATAGAGAAATAAAAAATTGTATATGAAATGTGAAATAAGAAAGGATGTGTAAATTATGATATACACAGAAGATAGACAGACGACCATGGCTCTTATGGAGATATTGGCAGCTTTATTTGGCTACTAGTTCCGGTATATGTAGTATAATGTGAAAAAAGAATGTAAAGAAAGCAAAGTTTGACCAAAACGGAGAGGAAGCCGATGAGGATACTTGTAGTAGAAGATGAAAAAAGGCTGGCTCAGGCATTGAGAGCGATACTTGAGGCAGAAAAATATATGGTAGATACCGTCTATGACGGAAAGGATGGCTACGACTATGCAGTGACAGGCATGTATGATGCCATAGTTTTAGATGTCATGCTTCCGGGCATGGACGGTTTTGAAGTTGTTAAAAAGCTAAGAAACGAAAAAATAACGACTCCTATCCTGATGCTTACCGCAAGGGATAGTATTGATGACAAGATTTCTGGACTTGATCGTGGAGCCGACGATTATATGACAAAGCCCTTTGAACCAAAGGAACTTTTGGCACGCATAAGGTCTGTGACCAGGAGAAAGGGAGAAGTTGTAATTGACGATCTGACATTTGGAGACATCAGGCTTGACCTTTCCACAGGGGAGCTTTCTTGCGGCGAAAAAAAGGTGAGGCTTAATTTTAAAGAGTTTGAAATAATGAAACTTTTTATGTCAAATCCCGATGGCACTTTCTCAAAGGAGGACTTGATTGTCAGAGTTTGGGGATACGACAGCGAAGCTACCGATAACAATGTGGAAGCATACATTTCCTTTCTCAGAAAAAAGCTGAGACACATCGGCTCTGAAACGGGAATAGATGCCATAAGGAAAGTGGGGTACAGGCTATGTTAAAAACCCTGCGAAACCGATTTATACTGACAAATATGGTGTTGGTAGGAGCGCTTTTGCTGATTGTGCTGGTTGTATTTTGCGTCAACACATACAGCATGCAGATGAAGGAGATAAACAGAACGCTGCAGGCGCCGCTGACCAGCGGAGATTACGATGAGGGACAGTTTGGCTTTCTCACATCTGTGGTGGCATTGGCTGATGCAGATGGAAATGTAAAGCAGCTGTACACCAGAGGCGCGACCTTGGGCGGAAGCGAACTGAAATTTGCCATAAAGGAAAGTCTAAATGAGGACAGCGACAGGGGAATGCTCAAGGGCACTCGGGAGCTTATCTATCAGAAGACATATCTTTCCGATGGAAGTGCCGTGGTGGTTTTTGTGGATGCTTCCCGTATGCTTTCTGTAATGCATAGAACTATACTCACTTCCCTGGTGGTGTTGCTGGCAGCCATGGTGGTGGTGTTTTTAATAAGCAGATATATTGCAAAACAGGCGATTGCGCCGATACAGCAAAGCTGGGACAGGCAGAAGCAGTTTATCGCCAATGCCAGTCATGAGCTTAAAACACCGATTACGGTTATCCTTGCCAACGGCGGCATTTTAAAAAACAGACAGGACTCTACAATCGCTGAGGAAAGCCAATGGGTGGACAGCACCATAGAGGAAGCCGGGCACATGAAAAAGCTGGTTGAGGAAATGCTTTTTCTTGCCAAAAGCGATAGCGCTGAAATGCTTGTATCAAAGGAAAAGGTTGATATGACAGAACTTGTGGAAACGGATCTTCTTAATTTCGAGCCTTTGGCATATGAGAAGGGGATAGAGCTAACAGGCCACGCTGATGATGGCGTTGTAGTTGAAGCGGACCCTACTCAGATGAAGCAGCTTATTCATATATTGGTGGATAATGCCATAAAGTATGCAGAGCCTCCGGCAGATATGCGACCTATTGTTGAAATTTCATTGACAGCGGATTTGGTGCTTTCCGTTAAAAATACCGGCAAGCCGATATCTGCAAAGGATATGGAGCATCTCTTTGACAGGTTTTACAGGGCGGACAGCGCAAGAACCCGTCACGAGGATAGCACCGGCTACGGTTTAGGCCTTGCCATTGCTAAGACCATAGCTGATACTCACGGGGCTGAAATCATTGTAAAAAGCGACAATGCAGCGGGACCTAGGGGATTGTCGGGTACGGAATTTGCGGTTAAATTTTAAACTATGGACAAATCCTCTAATAATTTTGAGACAAATCGTATAATAAAATACGGACAAATCCTCTAATGATTTTGAGACAAATCACCTAATAATAGATAAATCGACAGTGTTTTATGGTATAATATAGCTCGTAATAGGCTGTTAACATTTGGAGAAATATTATGAGTGAATATAAAAAGAGAATTGCTGATGAAATACTAAGAAAAAGATTGGGAGCAATTGGAGCAGTATTGATAGAGGGACCGAAATGGTGTGGAAAAACCACAACTGCTATGCAACAAGCCAATAGTATCTTATTTATGCAGGATAGTAGCAATGCGGCGATGATAAATCAAATGGCGGATATAGGCCCTAAGTTGTTATTGGAGGGCGATACACCAAGACTTTTGGATGAATGGCAGGTGGCTCCTGAATTGTGGGATGCTGTGCGTTTTGAAGTGGATATGCGTAATGCACCTGGTCAGTTTATACTTACAGGGTCAGCAGTGCCAATGTTAAAATCGACAGCTCACACAGGAACAGGCAGAATTTGGAGAATGACAATGCGTCCTATGTCTCTTTATGAATCAGGAGATTCTACTGGAGAAGTCTCGTTGGAAGCTCTGTTTTTGGGAGAATTTAACGATACTGTCAAAAATAAACTTGATTTTGATGATATAAGTTATCTGATTTGCAGGGGCGGTTGGCCTATGGCAATGCAACAGACAAAAGAAGACGCTCTTATGAATGCTTATGCTTATTACGATGGTATAGTTAATTCGGATTTATCAAGAGCTGATGGTGTTTTAAGGAATCCACAAAATGTAGATTTGCTATTAAGGTCATATGCGAGAATGATAGGAAGTCAGTCTACTTTGACTAATATAAGAGCAGATATGAAAATTGTGGATGAACAGGAATTGGACATAAATACTGTGCGATCATATATTGAAACATTAAAGAAAATATTTGTAGTAGAAGAATTATCAGGCTGGAATCCAAATATAAGATCTAAAAATGCGATAAGGACTTCTCCTACAAGATATTTTGTGGACCCATCAATAGCAGTGGCGGCACTAAACTTGGGACCTGGCAACCTTGCCAATGACTTAAATACCATGGGTTTCTTTTTTGAAAATATGTGCATACGAGATTTGCGCGTGTATGCAGATGGACTAAACGGTTCTCTGTACAAATACAGAGATAAATACGGTTTGGAATGTGATGCGGTGTTGACCTTGAGAAATGGACAATATGCCTTGATAGAAATAAAGTTAGGTGGAACAAAAGCTGTCGAAGAAGGTGCGGAAGCTTTAAACAAGTTAGAAAAACTGATAACAGAAAAGGGATATAATCCTCCGACATTCAAAATGATAATAACGGGGAATAATCCATACGGATATAGGAGAAAAGATGGAATTTACCAAATTCCAATAGGTTGTTTAAAAAATTGATGAAAATATAGTTTCAAAATAATGGGGATACTTACAAGAAGTATCCCCAAATTTATTGTATAGTAATTGTTTATTTGTCGTCTTCGTCTACAGCTTTTTCACTGTTATGTATTCTTTCCATCATCTCGTCAATTAGATTCATCTGGGCGGCACAGTGCTTGAGGTTTTCGATGGCATCCTCACTTAAAGGCTGGCCGTTTCTCTTATATTTAAGTTCGTGCTCAAGGCTTGCCCAGGTGTCCATTACAACGGTACGAATCTGCACTTCCACAGGAACCTTTTCCACTCTGTCGGAAAGGAACACCGGCACAAGCACTACTATGTGCAGGCTTCGGTAGCCGCTTTCCTTAGGGTTTTGGATATAGTCCTTTTCCTTTATAAGCTCAATATCGTTTTGCTTAAGGAGCATATCTCTCACTCTGTAGATATCCTGAGAGTATTTACAAATTACACGGATACCGGCGATGTCCATGATTTTAGTAAAGGCATCGTCTTCCATATCGTAGCCCTTTCGTATTATCTTGTCGAAAATGCTTTTTATGGACTTAACACGGCATTCCATGTGATGTATAGGGTTATAATCGTGATTTACATGAAATTCATCATCGAGGATTTCAAGTTTAGTACTTACCTCTTTGATGGCTGCATGGTACAGGTTTCTCACTTCCAGAAAACGCTGCGCCTGCATTGCCATCGGCTTAAACTCCTCCGGCATCTTATCTAAATCGATTTTGAGACTTTCTTTCTTTTCAATTATCATTTTGTTTGTTGCCCTCCCGGCATCATTGTTTTGCTGTAAAATTACTGTCCTGTACAGTATACAGCAAATCAGGACTAAAAGACAGTTTCAAAACAGTCACAAATCATTCAACTATATTTTCATAACTTAGCCCTCATTTCTTATTTCTTTAATAAGAGCCATGACAGCATCTTCGGTTTCGAGATTGGCTTCTTTAGCTGCGCCTTTCATTTCTTTTTGAAGAACTTCCATTGCATAAACAGCGGAATTAACGATACGCACATTTTTGCCATCAACAATAAAGGTTACTCTGTCACCGCTGGATATGCCTAATCTTTCTCGCACATCCTTTGGTATGGTGACCTGACCCTTTGACATGACTTTTGCGTTTTCAATGAAAGTATCAGCCATTATACTCGCCTCCTTTCAGTAGGATAAGTAGGGAATTCCCTACTTATATTTTATTATATTATCCTACGCTGTCAACTAATAACTGTCTTATTATTCAATGATTCATCACAAATCAGTCGCAGAGGCATCTTAAATACTTTCCAAGCCATATTTCGTTATCGATGGCGTGGTCGTACTCGCCGCCTTCGAGCTTCATTGCAAGCTGAGTTTCATACCAGAACTTTCTTGCTTCTCTTCCGTCGATCATGTCCATTATTTCATTTATGTAAGTCATTTTATCTTCCTCCTTTTCAGGTGCTGATGTTGTTATCTCTTTGTTATGTGCAGAGTATATGATATTTTACCCTGGGTACTTGTCATAAATTTGTGACATGTTAAAATATTTTTGAAAAAATTTTAAAAAACTTATGCGAGAGGAAAAGTTCATGAGCGACAATAAAAAAGCTCTTATATACACAGGGCAAATTTTAAAGAGAACGGATGCCCGTCACCCGATAACAGCAGGGCGCATATGCGACATTTTGGAAAATGAATATGGCATAATAACTGAGCGCCGCACTGTGGGCAGGAATATAAAGACACTTATGGATGCGGGAATGAAAATTAAATACTGCAAGGATAACAGGCTCGGCTGCTATCTGGCGGAAAGAACATTTAGCGATGTTGAGCTAAAATTCCTTTTAGATAGCGTCGATAAAAGTGAAATTCTCAGCAAAAGCGAAGAGGAACAGCTGAAAACAAAAATACTATCCCTTGCTTCAGAGAGCATGAAAAAAATTCTATCCGATGCTACAAGGGGTGGGGCATCTAGTAAGCGTTCCGAAAAAAGCGGTGAGAATTCGGTCCTGGACACGATGAAGCTTATAATAAATTGCATGGAGGAAAGAAAAAGACTTTCCTTTATGTACGGAGACAGAGATCGAAAGCTGCAGCTTAAGCCTCGCCGAGGTGGAGCTGTTTACACCGTTGATCCCTATGCCCTAACGCAGATGGACGGTAGATATTATATTGTATGCCGCTACAGCGATATGCAGGATTTATCATATTATCGTTTAGACAGAATGATGCAGCCACAGATTTCAGAGGAAGCGATTACCAATCCAAAGGAACTGTTAGGAGAAAACTGGAGAGAGCGTATCGCGGATTTCATCGAGGGCTCTGTACGAAATTACGGCGGAAGCAAAAAGACGATAATAGTACTGAGAGCAGCAGCTTCCATGATTGGTTACATGTACGATGAGTTTGGAACCAACATACTAAGAACCCAGGAAGTGAAATCAGAACAAGAGAAACTACTGGATATATACATCAGCACTGCGGAAAATGACGGCTTGTATTATTTGCTGTTTCAGTACGGCAGCAACATACAGGTGATGTCGCCTGAGCATATCAGAGAAAAGTATGTAAATATGCTTCAAAAGATGATAAGTAAGTATGATAAAATGGGATAAAGTGAGTAAGGAGAAAAAGTCAAATGAGAATAAGAGAGAAAGATAAAGATAAAGGTGCAATAAAGGTTTATCAAACATCGGAGCATCGCATTACTGCGGCTACCCTTGCTTTAGTGGGAGGCTTTTTAGATGTTTATACATTTCTGTGCAGAGGATATGTTTTTGCAAATGCACAGACAGGTAATATAGTGCTTATGGCTGCGTCATTGGCAACCTTAAATTTTAATATGGTGCTGACATATTTCACACCGATTATATCCTTTGTTGTTGGAATAATAATATGTGAAATCATAAGAAGTAAAATAAAGAATCGTGCTGATATTAAATCCCACTGGAGACAAATTATAATCGCCATTGAAATAATAGCGCTTGCAGCAGTTGCATTTATACCAATCGGTAGTGGGAATTTCGCAGCAAATATAATAGTTTCCTTTGTATGTGCGATGCAGATGGAAGCTTTCAGAAAAGTGCAAGGGATTACATATGTATCGACTATGTGCACCGGCAATTTGAGAAGTGCAACCGCATATATTTATACATGGAAGAAAACAGGAGATAAAAAAATACTTGAAAACGGTTTGAGATATTTTAAAGTAATTTTATGGTTTGTAATCGGTGCAGCGGCAGGAGCGTTATTGGTGCCTTTGATAGGCGAAAAGGCGGTGCTGGTGGCAGCCGCCCTTTTGGTTGGAATTCTTTTACTGATGAGAAAAGAATACATAAGTTAGATTAGTATATAAGGCCCGCCCGGCGCGGGGAAAGATGTTAGCATATATAAAGCCAGGCGGGATTGGAAATATTTGACAATTAAAAAATAACCTTTTATTTCCAAAAGGTCAATAGATAAAAGAACTTAAGACATATAAAGACAATTTAAATACATTTGATGTGAATAAAGGGTCAAATTATGAAAGGAGCTGACATTAGACCGAAGAAAACTGAAGAAAATATAAAATAAAATAATAATTGTTCGCAATATAACGAAATATTATTTGCTAAAATCCAAAAAACAGAGGTAACAGGTAAAGTTTTATGATATTATATTTTGAGACGCGAAAAGATGGACAGCTAAGTGTTTGTTTTTGTATCAAATTTGTATAAGATTAAGTCAAATTAAGGAGTATAAAAATGGTAAGAAGGATATTTGTCGAAAAGAAAAAAGGCTTTGATGTGGAAGCTCAGGGACTTTTTGAAGACATAAAGACAAACCTTCACATCGCAGGTCTCACAGGGGTGAGAGTAATCAACAGATACGATGTGCAGGGTGTTGACGAAAAGACCTACGAAATGGCAAAGTATTCAGTATTTGCAGAACCGGCAATCGACAGCGTATACGAGGAAAAACTGGACGATGCCATGGTTTCTGCTAATTTTTTTGCTGTGGAATTTTTGCCGGGCCAGTACGATCAGAGAGCCGATTCGGCGGCTACATGTATAAGGCTTATTGAGCCTTCTGCAACACCTGTTGTTAAATTTGCAAGGGTTATCATGCTGGAAGGTGAGCTTTCCGAAAGCGAAGTTGAAGAAATTAAAAAATACTGCGTAAACCCTGTGGACAGCCAGCAGGCTTCCATGGAAAAGCCGGAAAGCCTGGATATGGAAACTACGATTCCTGATGATGTAGCAGTAATCGAAGGCTTTACGGAAATGAACGAAGAAGAACTGGAACAGTTCAGAAAAGATATGGAATTTGCCATGAGTGCCGATGATATCAAGTGCATTCAGGATTATTTCCGCGACGATGAAAAGAGAAATCCTACAGTGACGGAGCTTAAGGTTATCGACACCTACTGGTCCGACCACTGCAGACATACTACCTTTAACACAGAGCTGACTGACATCTACTTTGAAGACGGAAGATACGGCGATATGATAAAGGAAGCCTTCAACGAATACCTTGAAATGAGAAAGGAAGTTTACGGAAATCGTCAGAAGGACATTTGCCTTATGGACATGGCCTGCATAGGCGCTAAGTACCTTAAGAAAGAAGGAAAGGCAGACGACCTGGACGAGTCTGAAGAAATCAACGCATGCTCAATTAAGGTTAAGGCTGAAATAGATGGAAAGGAAGAAGACTGGCTTGTGATGTTTAAAAACGAAACTCACAACCATCCTACTGAAATCGAGCCTTTTGGCGGTGCTGCCACATGTCTTGGCGGAGCCATCAGAGACCCATTATCGGGAAGAGTTTATGTTTATCAGGCAATGAGGGTTACCGGTGCGGCGGATCCGAGAAAGCCAATCAGCGAAACTCACGAAGGTAAACTGCCTCAGAGAAAGATTACAAGAGAGGCTGCTGCGGGATATTCTTCCTACGGAAACCAGATTGGTCTTGCTACAGGTCAGGTTGACGAAGTTTACGACGAAGACTATGTAGCAAAGAGAATGGAAGTAGGTGCGGTTATAGGTGCTGCCCCTGCCGACCATGTTATAAGAAAGAGACCGGAACCGGGCGATGTAATTATCCTGGTTGGCGGCAGAACAGGCCGTGACGGCTGCGGCGGAGCTACAGGTTCTTCCAAGGAACACGACCTTGATTCCATAAACGAATGCGGCGCAGAGGTACAGAAGGGTAATCCTCCTGTGGAAAGAAATATCCAGAGACTTTTCAGAAGAAAGGATGCCGCAAACCTCATCAAGAGATGTAACGACTTTGGAGCCGGCGGCGTTTCCGTTGCCATAGGCGAGCTTGCCGAAGGTCTTGACATCAACCTCGATTTGGTACCTAAGAAATACGAAGGCCTTGATGGAACTGAGCTTGCCATTTCCGAATCCCAGGAAAGAATGGCAGTTGTGGTTGCCGCAGAGGACGAAGATACATTCAAAAAATACGCAACAGAGGAAAATCTGGAAGCCACTACAGTTGCCGTTGTAACTGACAAGGGCAGAGTGTGCATGAAGTGGAGAGGTAAGACAATCCTCGACCTTTCCAGAGCATTCCTTGATACTAACGGAGCTAAGCAGACTGCCACAGTAAAGGTAAAGAGCATTGGTGCTGTGGAAGACGCCCTGATGACAGGAGATGCAGATCAGTGCTTAAAGGATCTCAACTGCTGCTCCAAGAAAGGACTTATAGAAAGATTTGACAGCACCATAGGTGCAGCTACAGTGCTTATGCCTCTTGGCGGAAAGTATCAGCTGACACCAGAAGCCGGAATGGCTGCAAAGCTTCCTGTAAGAAACGGCGAAACAAATACAGCAACTCTTATGGCATACGGCTTTGACCCTAAGCTGGCAAAGGCTTCTCCTTATCACGGAGCGGCGTATGCAGTTGTGGATTCCGTAACAAAGATTGCTGCCATGGGCGGAAACATAAGAAAGATAAGACTTACTTTCCAGGAATACTTTGAAAAACTTGCAAGCGACGAAGCATGGGGTAAGCCAATGGCTGCTCTGCTTGGAGCTTTGAAAGTTCAGAAGGAACTGGAGATACCTGCCATTGGAGGTAAGGATTCCATGTCCGGAACATTTATGGATATCCATGTTCCGCCTGCACTGATTTCCTTTGCCGTTGACACATGTCAGGCTGACAAGGTAATGAGTGCGGCATTTAAGAAGGCAGGAAGCACTCTGGTTTACCTGGAAATGAATAAGGATGCGGATCTTATGCCTGAATTTGCTTCTTACAGAAAGACCATGGATAAGGTTTACGAACTCATCCACGCAGGCAAAGTGCTGGCAGCTGAGCCTGTAGGCAAGGGCGGAGTATTTATGGCAGCCGTAAAGATGGCAGTAGGTAATATGATTGGTGCTGAAATCACAGGTATTACAGAAAAGCAGATGCTGGCATCAGGCTACGGCTCAATGATACTGGAAATTCCTGCAGGAGAAGATGCGGCGTCACTCTTTGGAGATATTCCTTACATGGTAATCGGTAAGACTGCCGGCGAAGGGGAAAAGGCTAAGATAAGCATCGCAACTGAGGATGGCAAGGGCTTTGAAAAGAGCCTTGGCGAAATCGTAAAAGAATGGGAAGAACCTTTGGAAGGAGTATTCCCAACAAGAACAGCTGATGCTAAGGATAAAATAGAAGAGACTGTTCCTGCGGTAAATTATGCAGATAGAAACACTGCAAAGCCTAAGGTGAAGGTTGAAAAACCACAGGTTGTAATTCCGGTATTCCCTGGAACAAACTGCGAAGTTGATTCTGCTAGAGCCTTTGAAAGAGCAGGAGCGATTGCGGATATACATATAATAAATACACTTTCTGAGGAAAGTCTCAACGCTTCCATAAGAGAGCTGGCAGAAAAGATTAAGAAGGCAAACATCATATTTATACCGGGTGGCTTCTCCGGCGGTGACGAGCCTGACGGTTCTGCTAAGTTTATCACAGCGGTATTCAGAAACCCTCTGGTAAGCGAGGCGGTAACAGACCTTCTGGACAACAGAGACGGACTTATAATAGGTATCTGTAACGGATTCCAGGCCCTTATAAAGCTTGGTCTTGTGCCTTACGGAAAGATTACAGAGCCTGATGAAAACAGCCCTACACTGACATACAACAGAATCGGAAGACATGCTTCATGCCTTGTAAGAACAAGGGTTGGCTCAGTTAAGAGCCCATGGCTTTCCGAAAGCGAAGTCGGTGATATATACACAATTCCTGTTTCCCACGGAGAAGGTAACTTCATCTGCGACGAAAAGCTGTTAAATCAGCTCATTGAAAACGGTCAGGTTGTAACTCAGTATGTGGACTTTGACGGAAATCCGTCCATGGACATCAAGTACAACCCTAACCATTCTGTAATGGCAGTTGAAGGTATCTGCTCACCGGACGGTAGAGTGTTCGGTAAGATGGGACATTCCGAGAGAATCGGAAAGAGCGTGTTTGTAAATGTGCCGGGTGAAAAGGACATGAAGCTCTTTGAAGCGGCCGTGAAATATTTCAGAGACTGATGACTGGAGGATTTTATGAAAGTTGGAGTAGTGATGGGAAGCAAATCAGACCTTCCTGTCGTTGAAAAAGGTATACAAATTTTAAAGGACTTTGGTGTTGAGCCGGTGGTAAGAATACTGTCGGCCCACAGAACACCTTCTCAGGCAGAGGCTTTTTCAAAGGAAGCTGAAGCTAATGGCATCGAGGTTATAATCGCCGCTGCGGGAAAGGCTGCCCATCTTGGCGGAGTGCTTGCAGCAAACACACCTCTTCCGGTAATAGGAATTCCTATGAAGACTAGCGATCTTGGCGGCATGGATTCACTTCTTAGCACAGTTCAGATGCCAAAGGGAGTGCCTGTTGCAACGGTTGCCATAGGCGGTGCGGAAAATGCGGCTCTTTTGGCAATACAGATGTTGGGACTGAAGTATCCGGAGATGAGAGAAAAATTTAGAGATTATAAAAAGCAGCAGGAGGAAGATATCCTCAAAGCTGACAGCGAAATAGAATATTGATAGGTTAGATATCAATCGAAAACAGTAACAGGAGGAGATATAGAATGGGAAAACTAACTTATAAAGACGCGGGCGTCGATACAAAAGAAGGCGAACGCGCAGTATCCCTCATGAAGGAGCATGTTAAAAAGACATTTAACGATAATGTGCTCACAGGGCTGGGCAGCTTTGGCGGACTGTTCAGACTCCCTGTAGAAGGAATGAAGGAGCCTGTGCTTGTCAGCGGTACAGACGGCGTAGGTACAAAACTGCAGATTGCCTTTATGATGGACAGACATAATACTGTTGGTATAGACTGCGTTGCAATGTGTGTAAATGATGTGCTCTGTCAGGGAGCGACACCTCTGTTCTTTCTGGACTACATTGCAACCGGTAAAGTTACAGCTGAAAAAATCGCTGATATCGTAAGCGGTATCGCAGAAGGATGTGCACAGGGCAGAAGTGCTCTTATCGGTGGTGAAACAGCGGAGATGCCGGGATTTTACGGTGAAGACGAATATGATATGGCAGGGTTTTCCGTTGGTATCGTAGATAAGGAAAAAATCATAACAGGTGATGCTATCGGTGAAGGGAACGCAATCATAGGTATTCCTTCCAGCGGTATACACAGTAACGGATATTCTCTGGTTAGAAAGATATTCTTTGAAAAGATGGGATATACCGTTGATACTGAGATTGAAGA
This sequence comes from Gallibacter intestinalis, assembly GCF_014982745.1. Classification (GTDB taxonomy): domain Bacteria; phylum Bacillota; class Clostridia; order Peptostreptococcales; family Anaerovoracaceae; genus Gallibacter; species Gallibacter intestinalis. Next base: position 123,788 of record NZ_JADCKA010000001.1, read on the forward strand.
GCTTGGTGAAACTTTAGGAGATGCTCTTCTGAGACCTACAAGAATTTATGCAAACGCTTGCGATGCTGTAGTTCCGAATTTTGATGTAAAGGGTATCGTTCACATCACAGGCGGCGGATTTTTTGAAAACATTCCGAGAGTTCTTCCTGAAGACATAGCCGTAAGCATCGACAGAGGCACATGGAATGAGCTTCCTATTTTCGGGCTCATCCAGAAGTGCGGAGAAATTGAGGACATGGAAATGTTCAGCACATTTAACATGGGCATAGGCATGATGATGTTCGTAGATGAAAAGGATGCTGACGCAGTTGTCAGCGCTCTTAAAGACGCCGGTGAAGAAGCGTCTGTTATAGGCAGAACTGTAAGATTTGAAAAGGAAAAGGTGATTATAAATGGGTAAGAAAAAAGTTATAAGAATTTCAGTGCTGGTATCCGGTAACGGTTCAAACCTTCAGGCTCTCATCGACGCCATAGAAGAAGGTTCTATTGAAAACGCTAAAATCGTGCAGGTTATCTCATCTAATGCTTCTGCATATGCTGTTGAAAGAGCTCAGGAACACGATATTCCTGTAAACATCATAACAAAGCATGACTATGCTGATATCAGAGACAGAATGGATGCAATTCTGGAAGCTCTCAATAACGAATCAACAGATCTGGTTGTTCTGGCAGGATATCTGTCTATACTTCCAAAGAAAGTTATCGATGCATATGAAGACAGAATTATAAATGTGCATCCTGCACTGCTTCCTAAGCACGGCGGAAAGGAATGCTACGGCATTAAAGTTCATGAAAAGGTTATTGCAGCCGGAGAAACAGAATCCGGTGCGACAGTGCATTATGTAGATGAAGGAATAGACACAGGAAGAATAATCATACAGGGTATCGTTCCGGTAAAATCAAGCGATACTCCTGAACTGCTCCAGGCCAGAGTTCTTAAAAAAGAACATCAGATACTGCCTGAAGCGGTAAGAATGGTTATGAGAGAGAAAGGCTGGTAAAAAGAAGCATGGGTGGAGTATTTGGAGTAGTATCTAAAAATGACTGCGTTATGGATATATTCTTCGGTACCGACTATCATTCACATCTGGGTACTAAAAACGGAGGAATGTGCATACTGCAGGAAGACGGATTTCACAGGACTATCAGAAGCATAGCAAACAGCCCTTTCAGAGGCAAATTTGAGGACGAACTGGATTCGATGGTAGGAAATTACGGTATAGGAGCAATTTCTGATGGAGACCCTCAGCCTCTGACGGTAAAAAACAAGTTCGGCAACTGGGCCATTACAACAGTCGGCCGCATCAATAATAAAGATGAACTTGTCGACTGGCTCATAAATGAAAGCAACGCTCATTTCATGTCAAAGAGCGGCGGCGATGTGAATAATACCGAGCTAGTAGGAGCGATAGTTTCCACAGGAAAGGACATTACAGACGGAATCAGAATCGCTCAGGAAAAAGTGGACGGCTCAGTCACAATGCTTGTGCTTACGGAAGACGGAATGTATGCTGCAAGAGACCGATACGGCAGAACACCTCTGATACTCGGTAAAAAGGAAGGAGCATACTGCGCAGCTTCCGAAAGCTTCGCATTCATCAATATCGGTTATGAATATGACAGAGAACTTGGACCAGGAGAAATAGCATTTCTGACTCCTGACAGCGAAAAAACTGTAAAACCGGCAAACGATAAAATGAGAATATGCACTTTCCTCTGGTCATACTTCGGTTACACAACTTCCATTTACGAAGGACAGAATGTGGAACTGATGAGAAACAGAAACGGCGGACTTATGGCAAAGGCCGATAAGGAAGCCGGAATGCCGGAAGTTGACTATGTGGCAGGAGTACCTGATTCTGGTACAGCCCACGCTTTGGGATATGCCAACGAATCCAATATCCCATATTCAAGACCGCTTATAAAATACACACCGACATGGTCAAGAAGCTTTATGCCGACAAACCAGAAGGCAAGATCTCTGGTGGCTCAGATGAAGCTTATACCGGTGTTCAACATCATAAAAGACAAAAAGTTCGTGCTGATTGACGACTCCATCGTAAGGGGCACACAGCTTTCCGAAACCGTTGCCTACCTTATAGATAACGGAGCTAAGGAGATTCATGTAAGGTCAGCTTGTCCGCCGATTATGTACGGCTGCAAGTATCTTAACTTCTCAAGAACAATCAGCGAAATGGAGCTTATAACAAGACGTACCATCAAGGATCTTGAGGGAATCGATGCAGAAGCGGAAGTTCCTCAGGATGTACTCGACAGATACGCCGATCCAAATACAAAGGAACATGAAAACATGGTTGATTCCATAAGAAAACAGCTGCATTTTGACAGCTTGAGATTCCAGAAGCTTGACGATCTGCTGGAAGCCACAGGCGTGGATAAATGCAATCTGTGTACTTACTGCTGGGACGGAAAGGAGTAAAAGATGAGAGCGCTTATAAGTGTTTCGGACAAGACAGGTATAGTTGAATTCGCAAAGGGACTTGCGGATATGGGTGTTGAGATTATCTCCACAGGAGGTACCCACAAAAAACTTGAAGAAGCAGGTATAAAGGTTACAGGAGTTTCCGATATTACAGGATTTCCTGAATGCCTAGACGGAAGAGTGAAGACTCTGCATCCGGCTGTGCATGGCGGACTTCTGGCAAGAAGAGATGTGCCTGCACACATGGAGCAGCTGAAAGAACTGGGCATCACACCGATTGATATCGTTGCTATCAATCTCTATCCGTTCAAGGAAACGATAATGAAGCCGGACGTTACTCTGGCAGATGCTATCGAAAATATTGATATAGGCGGACCTACAATGCTCAGATCCGCAGCGAAAAATCACAAGGATGTTATGGTAATCTGTGATCCTGCAGACTATGACAGAGCTCTGGAAGAACTCAAAAAAGGTGAAGTGCCTTATGAATTTAAGTATGAACTGGCTCTCAAAGTATTCCAGCACACAGCTGCCTACGATGCGATGATTTCAGACTACCTGAGAAAGCAGATAGACGCTCCGCTGCCTGACAACCTGACTCTTACATTTGAAAAGGTTCAGGAACTCAGATACGGAGAAAATTCCCATCAGAAGGGACTTTACTATAAAGAAATTCAGCCGTTTAGCGGTGCTCTTGTTAACGCAAAACAGCTTCACGGTAAAGAACTTTCCTTTAACAACATCAACGATACTCAGGGAGCCCTGGGATGCCTCAAGGAATTTGAAGAACCTGCAGTTGTGGCAGTTAAGCACGCAAATCCATGTGGTGTTGCTGTCGGAGAAACTATTGCAGAAGCATATAAAAAAGCGTATGCCTGCGACCCTACATCCATATTCGGCGGCATAATCGCATGCAACAGAGAAGTGGATAAGGAAACGGCAGAGGAAATTGCAAAGATTTTCGTTGAAATCGTAATCGCACCTTCTTTCTCTAAGGAAGCTATGGATGTGCTGACTCAGAAAAAGAATGTAAGACTTCTTGAGCTGCCTGATATCTTAGGTCAGCCGGACAAGCACACCATCGACATCAAGAAGGTTAGCGGCGGATTGTTGGTACAGGATGCTGATAACACTCTCTTTGATGAGCTTAAGGTGGTAACAAAGAAGGCTCCTACAGACAAGGAAATGAAGGATCTTGAAATCGCCATGAAGGTTGTGAAACATACAAGAAGCAACGCTATCGTATTTGTTAAGGACGGCATGACTATCGGTATCGGACCTGGACAGACAAACAGAATCTGGGCTGTTGAAAATGCCATCAGACAGTCAAACTTTGATACAAAGGGCAGTGTAATGGCATCGGATGCGTTCTTCCCGTTTAATGACTGTGTGACAGCTGCGGCAGAAGCCGGTGTAACTGCAATCATACAGCCGGGAGGTTCAATCAGAGACCAGGAAAGCATCGATAAAGCAGATGAAACAGGTATCGCTATGATATTCAGCGGATACAGACATTTTAAACACTAAAATACAAAAGGGCGGAGCCGGGCATAAAGTCCGGCTTTCGGCCTGTAATTTTACGGGAGAAACAAACTATGAAAATACTGGTTGTAGGAAGCGGCGGCAGAGAACATGCCATTGCCTGGAAACTGGCACAGAGCCCGAAGGTAGATGAGCTCTATTGCGCGCCTGGAAATGCCGGCATAGCTCAGGTGGCTCAGTGTGTGGACATAAAAGCAGAAGATATTGACGGTATCAGAGATTTTGCAGTGGAAAACAGGATAGATATGGCAGTAATCGGTCCTGAAGTGCCGCTTGCAATGGGCATTACCGATGAACTGGAATCTGCCGGATTAAAGGTATTCGGCCCTAATAAAAAGTGTTCGCAGCTGGAAGCCAGCAAGGCATTTACAAAAAGCTTTTTAGCAAGACACGATATACCTACCGCAAAATATAAAGAATATACGGACAAGGAAGCGCTTAAGGCAGATATAGGAATATACGGATATCCTATGGTTATCAAAGCGGATGGACTTGCTGCCGGCAAGGGTGTGATTCTTGCAGAAAACGCTGAAGATGCGGAAAAAGCCATTGAAGAAATGATGGGCGAAAAGGTGTTCGGCGATGCCGGAGACAAAATAGTCGTAGAAGAATGTCTTAAAGGCATTGAGGCTTCATGCCTGTGCTTCGTAGATGAAAATACAATAGTTCCTATGGAATCTGCTCAGGATTACAAGAGAATATTTGATGGAGATCGAGGACCTAACACAGGCGGAATGGGCACATATTCTCCTTCTCTTATATTCACACCGGAACTGGAAAAGAGAATAATGGACGAAATCCTCGCACCGACACTTGAAGGTTTCAAGGCGGATGGCCTGGATTTTAAAGGAGTTCTTTTTGTAGGCCTGATGATTACAGAAGATGGACCAAAGGTGATTGAGTTCAACAACCGATTCGGTGACCCTGAAACACAGTCTGTACTTATGAGGCTTGAAACAGATCTGTACGATATATTTGAAGCTGTCTGCGACAACAGACTGGATGAAATAGAAATTGAATGGAGCGACAGAAAAGCTGTCTGCGTGGTTATGGCTTCCGGAGGATATCCGGGAGATTATGAAAAAGGTAAAGTCATAACTGGCCTTGATGATGTAGATGATGATGTTGTGGTATTCCATGCCGGAACTAAAGCTGGAGAAAACGGCGAAATTCTCACGGCGGGAGGTCGTGTGCTCGGTGTTACTGCGACTGGGGAAACACATGATGAGGCAAGAGCGAAAGCCTTTGCAAATGTTAAGAGGATTTCTTTTGAGGGTGCGCAGTATAGAAATGATATAGGAATTATTGTAAATAAAGATAAATAGCAAAAGGGAGGAAATAAACATGCTGGATAAAAAAGTCACAGAACTGCTGGTGGATCAGGTGAATAAAGAGTTTTATTCGTCATATCTGTATCTTGCTTTTTCAAATTATTATACTGATGAAGGTCTGGACGGATATGCAAACTGGTATATGATTCAGGCACAGGAAGAAAGAGATCACGCTCTGCTGTTTATGAAGTATCTTCAGAATAACGGAGAAAGTGTTGAACTGGAAGCTATCGCAAAACCTGATATAAAACTTGAAAAACATATTGATCCTCTTGAAGAAGGATATAAGCACGAGCAGTATGTTACATCGCTTGTTCACAATATATATGAGGCTGCAGCAGGATGCAAGGATTACAGAACAATGCAGTTTTTAGACTGGTTTGTTCAGGAGCAGGGAGAAGAAGAGAGAAATGCCGAAGATATGATTAAGAAATATCAGCTTTTCGGAACAGATGCAAAAGGTCTCTATGCTCTTAACGAGGAATATAAGGCGAGAGTTTATTCTGCACCTTCGTTGGTATTGGACTAGTAACTTAGAAGTTTATGAAATAAGTGGAGATATGTGACGAGCATATCTCCTTTTTATTTTCTCGTCATTTGTTTGTCAATAATTGACGAGATTGACGAGAAAGGATATGATTAGAGCATAAAATGATAATTGTGAAAAGAAAGAGAAAGAGGTAAGATATGAATTTCAGAGAAAGCGAAGTTGTCGAGTTAAAAGAAATAGATACTGAAGATATAAAAAAAGAATTGATTAGAAGAATGATAAAAGAAACAGATGGCGATAGATTTGAGGGAATGCGTTCCGTGGAGCAGGAACTCACATTTAATGCAACAGAGCAGGAGTTTGCTTTAAGAGGTATAGAATTTGGAAAAAGTCAAGAGAAGACATTGGGCATCATAAATAGCGATGGCATTTATACAAATCTGGGACTACTGATGTCAGATCAATGTAATTACACCATAAAAACAGCAATATTTCAGGGAAACGACCAAATGGTGTTTAAGGACAGACAGGAGTTTTCCGGATCTTTGCTAAAACAGATGAACGATGTTTACAGATACCTGGAACTCTACAATAAAACTCGCGGAGAGATAAACGGCTTAGTTAGAGTAGATACAAGGGATTATCCGCCGGTGGCTTTAAGAGAGGCTCTTCTTAATATGTTGGTACACAGAGATTATTCTTTCAGTGCCAGTGCAATGATTAAAATCTTTGATAACAGAGTTGAGTTTATTTCCATAGGCGGCTTGGCAACTGGAGCTGAGCTTAGCGATATAATGACAGGGGCATCTTTTTGCAGAAATCAAAATCTTGCCAATGTATTTTTCAGATTAGAGCTTATAGAAGCTTACGGTACCGGCATACAGAAAATGATGCAGTCTTATGAAGAATATGGCATGAAGCCTAAAATAGAAATCACAAGTAATACTTTTAAAGTAACATTGCCAAATGTAAATGCTTTTGAAGATGAAATAAAACAACTTCAAAATGTTTCCGAGGAAGAAGCATTAGTTCTTTCGTATCTAAAAGAACATTATAGGATAACAAGAGCGGATGTCGAAAAAATCTTTGATGTGAGTCCATCTACGGCATCAAGGCTGCTTAGACGTATGTCGGAAGAAAATTTGCTGCAACAGCAAGGCAAGGGAAGAAGTGTTCGCTATATATTGCCGAGAGAAAAGTAAATAAGATATAATATAAATGTCAGCAGGCGGAAAATCGCCTGCTCAGACCACAAAGGTCCAATCTCAAAATTGAGATTGGACCTTTGTCTACAGTCTGAAGCGGGGACAATAAGTCTCCGCTTCTTGCATTGTGTGCATTGATATCTATCGAATCTTAACAAAACTACCCTTTTGTTAAGCCAATGTAAAGTGGCAGTAAATTGTTTGTTAAATAAGCGCAAAACTTGTGACAGAATAGAGCCTTTTGATTATAATCGTGAAGGAAGTGTAAATTAGTAAAGTTTATGTTAAGAGAGGTCAAAGTATGACGATTTCGTTTTTATCGTTTTTTGAGCAGGTTATAAGCAATCCTGTTCTGGCCATAACCGTACTGCTGACTCTGGCGGTAATATTGGTAAATGGATGGACCGATGCGCCTAACGCCATCGCCACATGCGTTTCCACCAGAGCCATAGGAGTGCGTAAAGCCATTATAATGGCGGCGGTATTTAATTTCCTGGGCGTATTTGTAATGACCATGATAAACGCCAGCGTAGCCGCTACCATCTACAACATGGTTGACTTTGGAGGCAACAGCAGGGAAGCGCTGATAGCCCTCTGTGCGGCTCTATTTGCCATCGTATCATGGGCAACTGCCGCATGGTGGTTTGGTATACCGACCAGCGAAAGCCACGCCCTTATAGCCGGAATTTCCGGTGCTGCCATCGCTCTGCACAGCGGTCTTGACGGCATCAATGGAGCTGAGTGGATAAAGGTTATATACGGTCTTGTGCTTTCCACAATACTGGGATTTGCCTTCGGATGGATATGCTCCAAGGTTATCAACACCATATGCAAAAATATGGACAGAAATAAGACTACGGGATTTTTCGGAGGAGCTCAGATTGCCGGCGGAGCCACCATGGCATTTATGCACGGCGCTCAGGACGGACAGAAGTTTATGGGCGTGTTCATGCTGGGAGTTTTCCTGGCCAACGGACAGAGCAATGTTGAGACATTCCAGATTCCTATATGGCTTATGCTCCTGTGCAGTGCTGTAATGGGTCTTGGAACTTCCATAGGCGGATACCGCATCATCAAATCCGTAGGTATGGACATGGTAAAGCTTGAAAAGCATCAGGGCTTTGCGGCGGATGCGGCAGGCGCAGGATGTCTGCTTCTTTCATCCCTTACGGGTATTCCGGTATCTACAACCCATACAAAGACAACTGCTATTATGGGTGTAGGAGCCGCTAAAAGACTTTCCAGCGTAAACTGGGGCGTTGTAAAGGATATGGTGCTCACTTGGGTGCTGACATTCCCGGGATGCGGAATCATCGGATTCCTTATGGCTAAACTGTTTATGTGGTTATTTTAACGGAGGATAAATACAATGGGACGCAAAAAAGATCACGATTATTTTGCTATGCTGGTGGAAGGCGTTAACTATGCCTGCGAAGCGGCAACAATGCTTAAGACAACATTTGAAAATTTTGAGCCTGAAAAGCTTCAGGAAAATATAAACAAGGTGCATCATGTGGAGCATACGGCTGATATGGCTAAGCATGATATGATGGAAAAATTGGTAAAGGAATTTATAACTCCAATCGACAGAGAGGACATTTTAGAACTGGCAGATGTTATCGACGATGTAACAGATGATTTGGAGGAAATCCTGCTTAAACTGTACATGTACAATATTAAAGAACTTAAGGAAGAAGCCGTAGAATTTGTAGACATCATCGTAAGATGCTGTGGAGAAATCAAGGTTATGATGGAGGAATTTCCAAACTTCAGAAAATCCAAATCCATCGGTGCTACAATCGTTTCCATCAACGATATGGAAGAAGAAGGAGACAAACTGTACTTTAAGGCTATGCACAGACTCTACGCAAACAGCAGCGACTCTGTGGAGCTGATGAAGTGGACGCCGATGTACGAGCACCTGGAACTTTGCTGCGACTCCTGCGAGAAGGTGGCAAAGGTAGTGGAAAGAGTTATACTGTCAAACAGCTAATCCATAAAAAAACACTCAACCAAAGGCCCGGAAATTATTTTCCGGGCTTTTGCATGCATTGAAAAATACCGTCTTTTGTGATATTCTTAAACCATTCACACAACCTATTATTTTGTAGCCGGGTCTCATTAGCCCGGGAAAGGAAGGTAAGATAATGACAGAGAAAAAAGGAACTTTTTACATCACCACGCCAATTTATTATCCGAGTGCTAACCTTCATATAGGTCACACTTACTGTACGGTAATGGCGGATGCCATGGCAAGATTTAAAAGAGCCACAGGCTACGATGTTCGTTTCCAGACGGGAACAGACGAGCACGGTCAGAAAATCCAGACCATAGCCATCGAAAAGGGCGTTACACCTCAGGAATACGTGGACGAAGTGGTTGCCGGCATAAAGGATTTATGGGCAACAATGGAAATCTCCTACGATGATTTCATCAGAACCACCGAGCCTCGCCACAAGGAAAGAGTACAGAAGATATTTATGGAGATGTACGAAAAGGGCGATATATACAAGGGCGTATACGAGGGACTTTACTGTACGCCATGCGAATCCTTCTGGACAGAAAGCCAGCTGGACGAAAACGGCTGCTGCCCTGACTGCGGCAGACCTGTACAGTACGCCAAGGAAGAAGCCTACTTCTTTAAGCTCAGCAAGTATCAGGACAAGCTGTTAGATCTGTTTAAGAACAATCCTGAATTCCTGCAGCCTGAGTCCAGAAGAAATGAAATGATCGCCTTTGTGGAACAGGGCCTTGATGACCTTTGTATTTCCAGATCATCCTTTGACTGGGGTATTCAGGTGCCTATTGACGAAAAGCACGTAATATATGTATGGCTCGATGCCCTTGCCAACTATATCACAACCTTAGGTTATCCTGATAACAGAGAGGAATACGACAAATACTGGCCTGCGGATTATCATCTGGTAGGTAAGGAAATCGTAAGATTCCATACGGTAATTTGGCCTGCAATGCTTATGTCTTTGGGTCTGCCTTTGCCTAAGCATGTGCTCGGTCATGGCTGGCTGCTTATAGACGGCGGCAAGATGAGTAAATCCAAGGGCAATGTGGTTGACCCTGTAAAGCTCATCGAAAGATACGGAGTTGACGCTCTTAAATACTTCCTGCTCAGAGAATACACCTTCGGTCAGGATGGTAACTTCACCAGCGAGGTTATGCTCAAGAGACTTAACTACGATCTGGCCAATGACCTGGGTAACCTAGTAAGCAGAACTGTTTCAATGATTGAAAAATACTGTGGCGGCAAGGTGCCTGCCCAGGGAACCGAAGAGGAAGTTGATAAGGAACTTAAGGAAATAGCCACAGGCGCAGCTGCCAAGGTTGAAGAGGAAATGGATAAGTTCAGATTCAACTATGCTCTGGAGGAAATCTGGGTACTGGTAAGAAGAGCCAATAAGTACATCGACGAAACTACACCTTGGGTACTTGCCAAGGATGAAGCAAACAAGGCAAGACTTGATGTTGTAATGCACAATCTGGCAGAAGCTCTCAGAACTGTTTCCGTGCTGATTCATCCGTTTATGCATGAGACTGCAACAAAGATCAGAAATCAGATTGGTCTTGAAGGGGTTGAAGCTAAATGGGATGATGCTTCCGTATTTGACATGATGAACGGCGAAACAGTTTGCAAAGGTGATCCTATATTCCCTAGAATGGACATCGAAAAGGAACTGGAAGAGCTGGAAGCTATGAAGGGCGGAAAGAAGGAAGACGAAAACATTCCTTTGGAGCTTAAGGATACAATCCAGTACGAGGACTTCGATAAAATCGATTTCAGAGTAGGAACGATTGTAGCTGCCGAAAAGCATCCTAAGGCTGATAAGCTTTTGGTATTCCAAGTTAAGATGGGAACAGAGACAAGACAGATTATCTCCGGCGTTGCGGAAAGATTTACTCCGGAGGAAACAATCGGAAAGAAAGTCGTAGTTGTTGCAAATCTGGCCCCAAGAAAGCTGAGAGGTCTTGAGTCCAAGGGTATGTTGCTCTTTGCAGATAACGAAATCGACGGCAAGATGAGCTTTGAATTCGTTACAACGGAAGCCGACGACGGCAATGTAGTTTGCTAAAAGATTTATAAGTAAATAAGGTAATAAAAAGAAAACAATCCATGCATTTGGGTTGTTTTCTTGATTTTTAACTATTTATGTCATTTTAGCTATTTAAGTTATTTAAGCTTACCGAGTTTTCGCGCATAATGGGCACAGGATTCTTGGAAAATCTTTCTGGCTGCATAGGTTGATGCCAGTGAAGGGTCCAAGTCCGGAGCCATTTCCACTATATCCATTCCTATAATATTTAGATTTCTGAACAGCTCGTGGAGTATATTTAAAAGCTGCCTTCCGTAAAGCCCTGCAAACTGTGGATGGGAAACCCCTGCGGCATAGGCAGGATCGAGGCAGTCAACATCCAAAGTAAGGTATACCTTGTTGTAATCCTTAAGTTTCTTTGCGGCCATGGTTCCGATACGGTCGCTTTCTATGCGGTGGCACAATACGGAGTTAAAGCAGTTCAGCTCGCGGGAGGTCATAAAAGCATGTTCCTCTCTGTCCACCGTCCTCGTTCCGATAAATACGATGTTTTCAGGTCCGGAAATATTTTTAAGCTCAAGGGCTCTCCTGGCAACGGAGGTTGCTGCAAATTTATCACCTCGTACCTCATCGTGGAGGTCAAAGTGGGCGTCGATATATATGATGCCGAAGTCTTCATCAAGGGCATCGTCGATTCCCTTAAGAACAGGAATGCTTGCACTATGGTCACCGCCAGTCATAATAAAGAAATGGCCGCCACTGACAAGTTCTTTTGTGAAGCTTTCGATGGAAGCAAAGTATTCGTCTATGCCGCCGGAAGGAACAAAATCTCCTGCATCAAATATGGTCAAATCTTCAAAGCTCAAAAATTCCTCATTAAAGGGCGAGGACTGAGCGCTGACTTCCCTTAATACCTCAGGAGCCTTTGCGGTTCCTGACCTTCCTGATATATCGCTGTCGTATGGAATTCCAAATACAGTGAGATCCGCTGTTTCGCAGCTTAAATCCGGTCTGTTTAAGCCGCACCATATGGAACTGTCAGATGATAACTTTCCCGGTTTGAGCATTTTATGCCACCTGCCTTTCGGTGATTGTATATACTTACAGTTTAGCAAACATGACGGTAAATTCAAGTTTAATATGTATCCTCTTTGTGGTAAAATATATTCTGGGTACGCAGTATTAAAAGTCGTATCCAAAAGGAGAAAAAACAATGCTTTTTGATTCACATACACACCTCACCAGTGACGGGTATCTCCAAGAGGTGAGGGAAAAACTGATAAGCGATATAGAAGCTTCCGATGTGGCCTATGTTATGGATGTGGGCTGCGATCTTGAGACATCGGTGATGGCGGTGCAAAATGCCAAGAAATACGACTGGTGCTATGCGGCGGTGGGAGTGCATCCTCACGATGCCAGACTGATGGACGAAACATATCTCATGAGGATAAGGGAGCTTGCCGGAGAGGAAAAGGTTAAGGCCATCGGTGAGATAGGCCTTGATTTTCATTATGACTATTCGCCGAGGGATGTTCAGGAGTATTGGTTTAGAAGGCAGATACAGCTGGCAAATGAGCTTAAGATGCCGATAATAATCCACAGCAGAGAAGCAGATCAGCTGACCATGGATATTCTTAAGGAGGAAGATGCTTTTTCCGAAAGGCGAAAGGACTGGTTTGAAAGAAGGCCTGACGGCAGCGCCGATGCAAAGGTTTTGCTTCACTGCTATAGCGGCAGCGCCGAAATGGCAACAGAATACATAAAGCTGGGAGCGACAATTTCCATAGCAGGCCCTGTGACATACAAAAACAACAGAAAGACACAGAAGGTTGTGCAGACGGTGCCTATGGAGCATCTGCTTGCGGAAACCGATGCGCCGTATTTGACGCCGGAGCCTTTCCGCGGCAAGACTAACAAGTCGCCATATGTGGAGCATACCGTAAGAAGGATAGCCCTTTTAAAGGAAATGGAATACGAGGATGCGGCAAAGGCAACATACGAAAATGCCAGAAGATTTTTCGGTATATGATAAAACCGAATGTTTAAAGTTTTAGAGAGAAGGTAATTATATGAGCAGTGACATTGTACGAGAAGCTGTCAAAAATACCATAGAAAAATATAACCTGATAGAACCGGGCGATGTGGTAATACTGGGACTTTCCGGGGGACCGGACTCAGTATGCCTTTTTAATGTGCTAGTTGAGCTTTCCGGAGAAATGGATTTTACCCTTCACGGAGCCCATCTTAATCATATGTTTAGACCCGGTGCCGCAGAAGAGGATCAGCTCTATGCGGAAAACATGTGCGAGTCGGCAGGAGTGTGCTGCTGGTCCACGGCGGTAGACTGTCCGCAGATGGCAGAGGAACTGGGAATGACATCGGAGGAAGCCGGAAGAAAGGCAAGATACGATTTCTTTGCGGAAATTACCGAATCTCTCGTATTTGACGGAGCTGACAGGGATAAAATAAAGGTTGCCGTGGCTCAAAACCTGGACGACCATGTTGAGACCGTTCTCTTTAGAATGATAAGAGGAACAGGTACCGATGGACTTGCAGGAATTGACTATATAAGAGTAAACGAAAACGGCAATACGGTAATAAGACCGCTTCTTGATGTAAAGAAAAAGGATATACTGGCTTACTGCGATGAAAACAGGTTGGAGCCGAGAATGGACCACACCAATGAGCTTCCCGTATATTCCAGAAACAAGATAAGGCTGGAGCTTATCCCGTATCTTGAAGAAAACTTTAACGCAAATATAAAGGATATGGTTAACAGATTAAGCCAGATTTCAAGGGATGACAGGGACTTTATCTGGGAGCAGGTCAACAGGGATTATGAAAAGCTTCTTGTAAGAAAGGAAGACAACGAAATTTGGCTTGATAAAAACGGACTCATGGACAGGCTGCCTTCCGTAAGGCACAGGATAATCATGAAAGCCTTTTCAGAGGTGGGACTGCCAAGCGATATAACAAATGCCCACCTAAAGCAGGCCGATGAGCTTATAATGAACGGTGTGACACCTCAAAGGGCGGACTTTCCAAAGGGATATCTTATGAGGATTTCCTACGACAATGTCATATGCGGCAAAAACCCATTTGAAAAAGGTGAAAATGAGCACAGAGCGATGCCTAAGCTCATAGTCAACGAACTGGATATAGATCAGTACGAAAAAAGACCGGGTACTGCAGCCTTTGACCTAGATCAGATGGAAGCGGCCTACGGCAGAGCAGGCATGAAGGAGATGATTGAAATTCGCACTAGGATGCCAGGTGACTACATCAGACTTGCTGGCGTTCAAGGAAGAAAAAAGATACAGGACCTGTTTGTGGATATGAAGATTCCAGCTCAGGAAAGGGATATGATTCCACTTGTGGGAATCGGCAACGAAATACTGTGGATACCGGCTGTTTCTCAGAGGGGAAGATACAGCGCCAGCTACAGGATGAATCAAGACACTAAAAGAGTTATTACTGTTGAAATCAGCGATTTCCTGTGATAAAATTTTAATTTACAGGGCGCCTTATTTGTGCCCTGCAACAAATGTATATACAAGGAGAATAAGAATTGAAAAAAATATTTAAAGGTTTCGGTATTTATATACTGATTCTGGCTATTGTGCTGGCCATGGCGCTGTTCTATGATATGACGCCAAAAGAGCAGGTTAAGGATATTTCCTACTCAACTCTTGTGGATTACATCGCCAAGGAGGAAGTAAAGGATATAGAATTCCAGGAGTACGAAATAAATGCGACCCTTGACAATGGAGATAAGGTACATACATACATCCATAACAGCCTCGATGTTGAAAGACTCCACGAGCAGTATCTGGATGCCCAGAGTGCTGAGGGCAAGGTAAAGGTTTCCAACGCAAAGCCTGAAGAGCAGCCTTGGATAGTATCTCTGATACCTACCCTTATTATGATAGGTGTATTGATATTCTTCTGGGTAATGATAATGCGTCAGCAGGGTGGCGGCGGCAAGGCAATGTCTTTTGGCCGAAGCAGAGCCAAGATGCAGACGAATTTGGGCAAGCTGACATTTAAGGATGTTGCAGGTCTTGACGAGGAAAAGGAAGAACTTCAGGAAATAGTTGATTTCCTTAAAAATCCGAGAAAATACCATAATCTCGGTGCAAGAATTCCTAAGGGTGTGCTTTTGGTGGGCCCTCCGGGAACAGGTAAAACATATATTTCCAAGGCAACAGCCGGTGAAGCGGGAGTACCGTTCTTTACGATTTCCGGTTCCGACTTTGTGGAAATGTTTGTAGGTGTCGGCGCTTCCAGAGTCCGAGACCTCTTTGAGCAGGCCAAGAAAAATGCTCCATGTATCATCTTTATCGATGAAATCGATGCGGTTGGTCGTAAGAGAGGCGCCGGAATGGGCGGCGGCCACGACGAAAGAGAACAGACATTAAACCAGTTGCTGGTGGAAATGGACGGATTTGCAGAGCATATGGGTATCATCATCCTGGCTGCAACAAACAGACCTGACATACTTGACCCTGCACTTTTGAGACCGGGCAGATTTGATAGACAGATTGTTATCGGTGTGCCGGACATCAAGGGCAGAGAGGAAATCTTTAGAGTTCATAGCAAAAATAAGCCGCTGGGCGAAGATGTGGATCCGAAGGTGCTGGCGAGAAGAACACCGGGATTCACTCCGGCGGATATAGAAAATATGCTCAATGAAGCGGCTCTTTTGACTGCAAGAAGAAACGGCCGCAAGATCAGGATGGAAGAAATTGAAGAGGCCATAACCAAGGTTATAGCAGGTCCTGAAAAGAAGAGCAGAGTAATTAGCGAAAAGGAAAAGAGACTTACGGCCATCCACGAAGCAGGACATGCTGTTGTGGCTCATTCCATTCCAGATACTGACCCAGTACATCAGATTACAATTGTGCCAAGGGGCAGAGCCGGCGGATTTACCATGATACTTCCAAGGGAAGACAGATACTACAACACTAAAAAGAGCATGGAAGATCAGATTGTTCATCTGCTTGGTGGCCGTGTTGCGGAAATGCTGGTGCTTTCCGATATTTCCACAGGAGCCAGCAACGATATTCAGAGGGCAACGGAGCTTGCCAGGGATATGGTTACAAAATATGGCTTCAGTGAAAAACTTGGTCCTATAAATTATGCATCCTCAGAGGAAGTGTTCCTGGGAAGAGATTTTGGAGCTAAACAGGCTTATTCCGAGGAAACTGCCAACGAGATAGATGAAGAAGTAAAGAGAATAGTTCACGACGGCTACGAAAAGGCTCAGGCTATTATAAATGAGCATATGGACAAGCTGCTGGCTGTTACAGATGCCCTTATGGAACTTGAGACTATAGACGGAGCTCAGTTCGAAAAGCTTTATAGCGGTGAGATGACTGCAGAGGAGCTTATAGCCGAAACGAGGGCTGAAGATGAAAAACGAGCAGCCGAAAACAGACAGGAGGCTCAGGAAACAGAAGAGGAACTTAAAATCCTCGAAAGAGATCTGGCAAGATACGACGAAGACTACCTGAATGACGATAAGGATGGCGATAATGCCGATGATGAGTCACAGGACAACGCATCAGACAGCGTTGAGGAAAACGGGGAAACAGAAACAGACGACAGGGGAGAAAATGAAAACAACATTAAGTGATTGTCTCAGTTTGCCGGTATTTGCAGATGCAAAGGTACTGGCCGGAGAGGACATGACCGACAGACCGATAAGATATATATCGGTACTGGAAGCTGCCGGTGTCGATGATATCGATATGGAAGGCGATAATCCGGGAACCTTGGAAGGCTATATGCTGGTGACAGGGTTTTACGGAATAAGAGATGATGAAAAGGCACAGTGTCAACTGGCGGAGAAGCTGGCTGAGGTCGGGCTCTCCGCCCTTGTGCTGCACGGTGTCGGCAAGATAATAAAGAAGGTTTCGGACGCTCTTATCAATACATGCAAAGAGAAGGGTATAACCCTTATAGCTGTAAAGAGCTCCGGTGGCAGCGTTGCTGCGGAAATGATAGAGCAGGTATCCCATAAGCTCTTTTACGGAGCAGGGGATAAGTTTGACGACAATCTTTTGACAAGCAGCATATATCATCTGCTGAACTTTGAAAAATATCCTGACTTTCCTACTGCGGTAAGGGCTGCAGCAGAGGCAAATGCCTTTCAGCTGGTGCTTTTGAGCAGCGACTTAAATCCGGTGCTTTCCATAGAAACCCAGTGGAAAACAACGGTGGATAGGGCCGTTATGAAAGCCAGGGAAAAGGCAGTGGAAAAGAGAAGGTCCATCTACACCATGATAAATGTTGACGGTGTGGTAACATACTGGGGCTCTGCTACAATTAACGGACAGGAATACTATATGTTCGTGGCAGATAACAATGACTCATATTCCATAGACGAGATAATAAAGCTAGCGGACATAATAGAGCTTTCCATAGGAATGTGGAAATACACACCGGCTTCCGACAGCCGCTCTGAATTTGTCAAAGCTCTGCGCCGAGGCAATGTAAGCACTGCATATTCTAGGAAGGAAGATGCGGGCATAGAAGAGGTTAAGATAATAAGCGTTTTTGTGGGTAAGAGTCAGTATCCAGAAGAGATACTGGTAGCCATGGACAGATACTGTGCGGAAAACAGATTCGTAAATGTTCAGGTTATCGAAAGAGATGAGATATTCGGTATTCTCATGGCAGGTCATGAAAACTGCTCTGTATCCATGTGCGCTAAGCTCTATGATGAAATTAAGTCCATAGGCGGCGTCAAAATATCCCATGTAACGGGAATCGACGGCGTTGAAGGTGCATGCGATGCATTTAGACTTATAAACGAAAATACAAAGGCTGCAAGCACTGTATTCCCTTTCAAGAGAAAGTTTTCAAAATACGATCTTTCTCTGGTGGCCGGATGCAATCGCATTCAGTCCGAGGGAGGATTTATTAAAAAGATGTATCTTAAGCTGCTGGATCCTTTCTTGGCGGACAAAAGCCAAAAGGGCAGAATGCTTTTGGACACATTGGAAACCTTTGTGCTTGATGCGGGAATGAACGGAAGCAAAACCTCGGAGATTATGGAGATTCATGCAAATACCGTTCAGTATAGACTTAAAAAGATAAATGAGATGCTGGGAGTTGAAATCACGGGAAACAGAGTTATACCGGGACTTACTGTAGCTCTGGCTCTTAACAGACTGGAAAAAAGAGACGATGAAAGGAGAACGCGATAGATGCTTCTTGCCTTCGATGTGGGAAATACAAATATAGTTCTTGGTGTTTTTAAAGACGGAAAGCTTCTTGAAAACTGGAGAATGGAAACCGACGCCCGTAAAAGCGCGGACGAATACGGTATGATAATAAATCAGCTTTTTGATTATGCAGGACTTAAGACAACCGATGTAAAGGATATAATCATAGCTACCGTTGTACCTTCGGTGCTTTATACTTTGCAGCATATGTCCATGAAGTACTTTAACAGAAAGGCCATGGTAATCGAGTCCGGCGTAAAAACAGGACTTCTTATAAAATACGATAATCCTAAGCAGGTTGGCTCAGACAGAATCGTAAATGCGGTGGCAGCCTATGCCAAATACGGCGGACCACTGATACTCATAGACTTTGGTACGGCTACAACCTTTTGTGCAGTAACCCATAAGGCTGAATATCTTGGAGGAGCCATAGCTCCTGGACTGAAGATTTCCAGTGAGGCTCTTTTCTCCATGACATCCCAGTTGCCTAAGGTAGAACTGGAAGCGCCTGACACAGTCATCTGTAAAAACACAATTCAGTCCATTCAGTCCGGTCTTATTTACGGGCACATGGGAATGGTGGAATTTGTGGTAAGACACATGAAAAAAGAGCTTGCGGAAATGGGTGAAGACGAAAGTCAGATTAAGGTCATAGCCACAGGCGGCCTTGCTAACCTTATAGACGAAGGTGTGGATTGCATCGACGAGGTGGATAAGCTTCTCACCCTGGAAGGTCTTGAAATTCTTTATGAAAAGAATCGTAGAGATAAAAGGTCTAAAAAATAGCGGATAATTTATAACAGCGACAAATGTGCCATCGGCCGGAGGTTCCGTCCGGTGGCTCAGTTGATTTAAGATAAAAGTGAGGTAATTATGCCACAGATTGGCGGAGTAAAACTTGATAATCCTTTTCTCGCGGCACCTCTTGCAGGAGTGACCGATGCCCCTACGAGGCTTTTGGCAAAGGAAATGGGGGCGGCTTTAGTTTATTCGGAAATGATAAGCGGCAAGGGCCTTATATATAAAAACAAGAACACTGAGGACCTTCTCAGAATATATGAGGAGGAAAAGCCGGTTGCTTTTCAGATATTTGGCTCAGAGCCGGAAGTCATGGCTACAACTGCAAAGCTGCTTAAGGATAGGGAAAATGCAATACTTGATATAAACATGGGATGTCCTGTGCCTAAGGTTGTAAAAAACGGTGAAGGGTCGGCTCTTATGAAGACTCCTGAACTTATCTATGATATTGTAAAGGCGGTTGTATCAGAAGCGGGAAAGCCAGTTACCGTTAAAATAAGAACGGGCTGGGATGAAAACAGCATCAACTGCGTTCAGGTTGCTAAGACTGCCGAAAAAGCTGGCGCTGCTGCTGTGGCGGTTCACGGCAGGACAAGGATGCAGTATTATTCGGGCAAGGCGGATTGGAATGCAATTAAAGAGGTTAGAGAAGCTTTAGATATTCCTGTAATCGGTAATGGTGATATATTTTCCGGTGAGGATGCCATGAGAATGATGGAATACACGGGCTGTGAAATGGTTATGATAGGTAGAGGAATGCTTGGAAATCCGTGGATCTTCCGAGAATGTCTAGCGCTGTGGGAAGGCCGTGAAAAGCCTGCCAAGGTTACAGCCGATGATAGAAAAGCAATGATGATAAGGCATCTGAATATGCTTATGGACATTAAAGGTGAGCGTACCGCTGTAAAGGAAATGAGAAAACATGTGGGCTGGTATACAAAGGGAATGCTAGGCAGTGCTTCCTTCAGAAGAGAAATAAATCAGATTGATGAAGCAGCTCCGCTTATAGAGAAAATAGAGGGGCTTGGAAAATAACAGGAGAACGGAAAATGAGCGTAAGAAGTACATGTAAAGCAATAGTTATACATGAAGGAAAGGTACTTTTAAACAGGTGTCACGATGCGCATAACGGTGAGTATTATTCGCTTCCAGGAGGCGGCCAGGAAACTGAGGAATTTTTAGAGGAAGCCATAATTCGTGAGGTCAGAGAGGAAACCGGGTATACGGTAATTCCTGAAATGTTTGTGGGCATCGGCGAAGAGATATGCGATGATCCTGTTGTTCACGAAAAGTGGCCTGATTACATTCATAAGATGTACCACATATACCGTTGCTCTCTTGACACCGATGTGCCGAGGATTGAGCCCACGGAAGTTGACGATATGCAGGATGACTGCCAGTGGGTTGACCTCGAAAGGATACATGAAGTCGCATTGCTTCCCCAGATGGTTAAGGACAAGTGGGATGAAATGGTAAAAGGACAGCATCCGGTATTTTTGGATTCTGTGCGTTTAGAGTATCATCATGGGTAATATATATAGATAAATTACATTTTTATGTACATTTAAATGCCATAAAAATTGCAATGTTAATGCACATGTGATACTATCAAGAAAAAGGAGGTGCAGTATGTCCAGAATAATACCGATAAAAGATTTGCGAGATACAAGCAATATTTCCAAGATGTGTCATGAAGAAAATGAACCGGTTTTTGTAACTAAACATGGTTACAGTGACTTGGTAATTATGAGTATAGATACATATGATAAAATAGTTAAAATCGCGCAGACTGATCATGCCATAGCATCTGCAGAAGCTGAAATGGCTGCAGGTGGTGAGCCGATAGAAGCAAAAGAAGCCTTTAATGAATTGAGGAGGAAGCATTTTGAACAGGTATAAGGTATTAATATCTCCTCAGGCATATAGGGAGCTTGATTACATATTTGCATATATAAAAAATGAATTTAAGTCAATAGATACAGCGGCAAGCATATTCCTTTCTTTAGAAGAAGCAATTTTGAGCCTTTCGGAAATGCCGCAAAGGGGAGCGGAAAGGAAAAGCGGTGCATATGCTTACCGAGGATATCGTCAATTGTTTGTAAAAAATTACACTATAATATACAGGATAGATGAAGAGATAAAGGAAGTGCTTATAGTGACTATACGGTATGCACATAGCAAGTTTTAGACCGATGAACAGTAGTATTGATATTGTTCAATCGGTCTTTTTTTTTTATTGTTTCAATTTTGAAATTGTCATTGACATATTATAAGCACAAGTATATTATATGAAATATAATATTGCTAATCACATAATGTTATATATAACATAGAAAGAAAGCTCAGGTATATGAAATGAAGATTCAGGAGGTGAACAGGCATGGGTTTTAAAATAGAATCCGCCTTGCTTGAAGCATGCGTGCTTTCCGTAGTTATGAAAGAGGATACCTACGGATATATGCTCACCCAGTCCATGAAAAATGTATTGGATATTTCCGAATCCACCCTGTATCCGGTGCTTAGAAGGCTGCAAAAGGAAGAATACCTAGCAACCTACGACGAGCCTTTTCAGGGAAGGAACAGAAGGTACTACACCATAACGGACAAGGGAAGAGCAAAATATGCAGAGTATGTGCAAGAATGGAAGGAGTATAAAGGTAAGATAGACAAAATGCTTGCCGGAGGTGGAAATGATGAATAGGAATCAGTTTTTAAGCAAACTTGCCGCGGAACTGTCTTCCCTTCCGAAGGAAGAAATTGAAGCGGCAATGGAATTTTACACAGAATTTCTCGATGATGTGGGAAAGGAAAACGAGGAGGAAGCAATAAAAAGCCTTGGAGATCCGAAAAAGATTGCTTCTCAGATAAAGGCAGACTATGCGGTAAGACAGATGGATGAGGAAGCAGAAGAAAAGTCGTATTCTCCAAAGAGAGGGCTTTCAGCGGTCAAGTGGACCCTTTTGGGAATCTTTTCGGCTCCAATCGTGGCGCCATTGGCAATAGCCGCCGGATGCGTAGCAATAGCGCTGCTTATAGCCTTTCTGGCTATTATCGTATCGGCTGGTATATGCGTAGTGGCTCTTGGCATTTGTGCAGTGGTGCTTATAGTAGTCGGCATAATGTCCGTTCCCGTATCGGTACCTGCGGCGTTGCTTTTGGCAGGTGTTGGATTGGCAGCCTTAGGTATGACGGTTTTGGCTCTGTCAGGAGTGTTTGCAGCGGCGAGAGCCATATTTAGAAAAACCGTTATGAGTATGAATAAAACCAGTGAAAAGAGAAGAAAGAGAAAAATCGAAAAGGAAAAAGCCAGACTGATGGCGGAAGGAGGTGCCGACAGTGAACAGTAAGTTTAAGAAGCTGATATGCGTATGCGGTGTAATGATACTGATCGGCATTGTGATGACCGTTGCAGGAATTGCTTCGGGAGGTGCCACAGATGGTCTGAAAAAGGTTGACGAGAGATATGATTTTATTTCCCTGGGCTATGACCATCTAAATCAGGAAACATATAATCTCAGTGATATAAAAAGCATCGATATAAATTATGCCTATTGCGATATAAGATTTGTGGAAGGAGATTCCTTTAGAGTAGATGTGACATATACCGATGACATGCCGACACCGGATGTAACGACAGCAAATGGAACTCTTTCCATAACAGAGGGCAATAGCGGCAAAACTGGAAGCCTTTTAAATATGGAAATGTTCGGGGCAAGGACAAGGTGGCCGGAAATTTTAGTTACATGTCCAAGGGATGCAAAGCTGGACAGTGTATCAATTAACTCTGATTATTCATCGGTAATTCTTTCCGGTACAGTGTCGTCAAAAACAGAAATCAGAAGTGAAAGCGGTGACATAACCCTTAACGGTACACAGCCGGGAGAACTTTCCGTGACAAGTGTAAGCGGCGATATTAATCTTCTTAATCTGACTACAACAGGGCTTAATATAAACTCGGATAACGGAGATGTGGTTTTAAGCGGTACATTTGCGGGTAACAATGTTATAAGCAGTCAGAACGGAGATGTGGAAATGGACAGTGCTCTTTCCATGGAAGAGTATACAATTAACATCGACGGCTTTTATGACCTGGAAGTAAACGGAAGCGATTTCGATTATGATGATAATATAATGAGCGGAATCTATGAGTATGTCGGTCAAAAGGCGACAAATTCCCTAACCATTAATGGCGGTGGCATAGATGCAGAGTTGAGATTTGCTTACTAAAGCAGTATCATATATAGCAGATGGTTAATATAAGTTAGATAAAAGTTGGATGAATTTCCCAAATAGTGAAAAGGAGAGAAAAAATGAGCAAAAACAAGAAAATAGTAACTGGCGCAGTAGCGGCAATAGTGGTATTGGCACTTGCCGGAGGAATATGGTGGTACATTGATGAAAGACCAAAAACGCCGGATATAACTGATCAGGAAGCTCAGCAGATTGCCCTGGAGGATGCCGGTCTGACAGCTGAAAATGCCATGATTACGGTTTCATATGATAATGAGGATAATGAATATGAAGTGGATGTAATAAGCGCTGACGGTTCTCAGGAGTACGAATACACCATAAACGGCAAAAACGGTAAGATAAAGGATAAGGAAATGACAACAAGGTCAATTCCAAGCACACAGAGCGGTAATGCTGGAACTTCACAGAATGGCACTGCAAATTCTGGAAATTCCGCAGCAAATGCTAACGGAGCAGCCTCTGCAGCCACATTAACCTTGGAGGATGCAAAAAATGCGGCTCTAAAGGATGGCGGATTTTCTGCTTCCGATGTTAACTTCGTGAAGCAGGAATTTGATGCCGACAGCAACGAATATGACGTCGAATATATAGCCACAGATAAGAACGATGGCAAGCAGTACAAGTATGAATATGAAATCAACGCTTCCAATGGCAACATCAACAATAAGAGCAAAGATGCGGACATTTACTAAGGCAGATTTAATTGAATATTGATAATTTTGCGAAAACGGGCATACATTGCCCGTTTTTTGATATATAATATATTTATAAAGCGCGTAACTGTGAAAGGAGGAAGACAATATGGCTAAGAAAAAGACGATCCTCGATCTTTATGAAATGAAAGAAAGAGGCGAACAGGCAGTATGGATGGTACTGTATGATTCCATATTTGCAGGATATGCAGAGGCAGCCGGAATGGATATGGTGCTGTGCGGAGATTCACTGGGCATGATGGTTTACGGTAACGAAGGAACGGTTCCAGTAACCATGGACCAGTGCATCGCCCATTGTCAGGGCGTGAGAAAGGGAGCACCGAACACCTACCTTATTGGAGATATGCCTTTTGGAGCATACCATATTAGCTGTGAGGACGCTGTTAAAAATGCGTTGAGATTTTATAAGGAAGCGGATGTTGACGCCATTAAACTTGAAGGCGGAGTTACCGTTGCCGACAAGATTAGAGCTATCACAGATGCGGGCATGGTAGTATTCGGACACATAGGACTTACTCCACAGAGCTCTGCTTCCATGGGCGGATTTAAGGCTCAGGGCAGAACAGTGGAAAGTGCTAAGGCAATTATAGAAGACGCTATCGCTGTATATAAGGCAGGAGCCAGAACACTTCTCCTTGAAGGCGTGCCGGAAGAAGTATGCGCATATGTTCATAAGATGCTTCCGATTCCTGTATATGGCATCGGTGCCGGAGCTGACTGCGATGGTCAGGTTATTCTTGCTGCGGATGCTCTGGGAATGTTCAAGAACTTCACTCCTAAATTTGCTAAAAAGTATGCGGCTATAGCAGAAGTAGCTACAAAGGGTATGGAAGAATACATTAAGGAAGTTAAGGGAAGAGTTTTCCCTGCACCTGAACACAAGTATAAAGTATCCGGCGATCAGGCTGAATTTGATAAGCTGTTTGCCGAAATGGAAGAAAAGTTTAAATAAAAGTAGGGTCTTGTAAAGACCGAAAGGAGGGACAATTATGCCGAAAATGGCTGATAGAATGCTGTATATGGAAGATACGGCCAAGATAATAAGAGGTCTCTTCAATGCCATGGGGGACCCTGAAACAATCTCCTTCGGAGGCGGTGCACCTGCCAGCGAAGGATTGCCTGTAGACCAGGTGAGAGAAATCTGTAACGATGTTATGACCTGGGATAAGAGAGGCGTGGAAGCGCTGCAGTACGGCTCCGTGCTGGGAGTTCCTGATTTGAGGAAAGCAGTATGCGATGTGCTTCTCAAACCGAAGGGAATCGATGCAGATCCCGATGAAGTTATGATTGTAAACGGCGGACTTGAAACTATGAACCTGCTGTGCCAGGTATATATAAATCCGGGGGATGTTATTCTCGTGGAATCCCCTACATTTGTTCACTGCGTGGAGATATTTGAGATGTTCCAGGCAAAGTGCGTTGCAGTTGAGTGTGACGACCAGGGCTTTGTAATGGAAGATCTGGAAAACAAAATTAAAGAGTACAATCCTAAATTCGTATATGTAATTCCGACCTTCCAAAATCCTACTGGCAAGACGCTTCCTGCGGACAGAAGAGAAAAGCTAGCAGAATTGGGAAGCAAATACGATGTTATAGTTCTTGAGGATGATCCTTACAGAGAACTGCGATACAGCGGTGAGGATTTGCCTCCGATTAAAAAGTTTGATAAGACAGGAAATACCGTATATGCCAACAGCTTTTCCAAAGTATTTTCACCGGGCAGCAGACTGGGCTTTGTATATGCGGACAAGAACATTATAGCAAGACTCTTTGATGCAAAGACTGCAACCAACTCTCATACATCAAACTTCGCTCAGGTGGTTTGTGCAGAGTTCTTTAACAGAGGTTACTTCCATGAAAACCTCAAAAAACTCATCGCAATCCATAAGGAAAGAAGAGATGCTATGATAGCTGCCATCGACAAATATCTGCCGGAAGGTACAAAGAGAGTATTCCCTGACGGCGGACTGTTCACTTGGGTTGAACTGCCGGGCGGCATCAATACTACGGAGCTTCTCGAAAAGGCTGCGGATTATCATGTGGCATACATCGCTGGTGCAGGATTCTTTACAGATAAGGATGGAAAGGGTAGCAATGCCATGAGAATTAGTTTCGGTAATGTAAGTCCTGAAAAGATCGACGAGGGTATGAGAAGACTCGGTGAGCTGATTAAGGCGGAAATGAAATAAAGTAATTTTATATATTCCTCGACAAAAAAGGACAGGCGTAAAACCTGTCCTTTAAAGTGCGTATTTGCGTGTTATTTATTTTCCGAAGTATCTCTGGAGAAGTCCTGCAAAAGCTCTTCCATGTCTTGCTTCGTCCTTAGCCATTTCATGAACTGTGTCATGGATAGCATCAAGGTTGAGCTGCTTAGCCTTTGTAGCGAGGACTTTCTTTCCTTCGCAAGCACCGCATTCAGCGTCAACTCTCATCTGCAGGTTCTTTTCTGTGGAGTCTGTAACAACTTCGCCGAGAAGTTCAGCAAATTTTGCAGCATGTTCAGCTTCTTCGTAAGCAGCCTTTTCCCAGTAAAGACCGATTTCAGGGTAGCCTTCTCTGTGAGCTACTCTTGCCATTGCCAGATACATACCTACTTCTGTGCATTCGCCCATGAAGTTGTCTCTAAGGCCCTGAACGATTTCAGGATCAACGTCCTTGGCAACGCCTACAACATGCTCGTCGGCCCAAACCATTTCTCCTTCAACCTTCTTGAATTTATCTGCCGGTACACCGCACTGTGGGCATTTTTCCGGTGGATTGTCGCCTTCATAAGTATATCCGCAAACTGTGCAAACCCATTTCATAATTATTACCTCCTGTTTGTCTTTTCTTATCATTTGTATGCTCATATAAAACAAAATCTACGATATTTATTATACCATTGAGGCGACCATATTAAACATAAAAAATATGTTAATTTACGCTTTTTTGTGGTAATATTTTATGTAGATGTTTGAAAAATACGGAGGTAAGATAAATGGAAGCTAAAATCAAAGAAGTACTTGATCAGATTAGACCGATTCTGCAGAGAGACGGAGGAGATCTGGAATTTGTTGAATACACTGAAGATAAGGTGGTTCGCGTAAGACTTCAGGGAGCATGCGCAGGTTGCATGGGAGCACAGATGACCCTTAAGGGTATCGTTGAAAACATCCTTAAGGAAGCATATCCTGAAGATGTTGCTTACGTTGAAGCTGTACAGTAAAGACAGGAAAGCAGTCTAAAGGCTGCGGATAACGGAGGTAAAAGTGGACGAAATCGGAGCTATAAAGCAGAGATTAAGGGAAAGCCAGGATGAAATGCTTTCCACACTGCAACAGCTGATTGGCATAAACAGTGAAGCTGCGGAGCCCGAAAAGGACTGTCCGTTTGGGAAAGGCGTTTCGGACGCCTTTCTTTATATGCTGAAAAAAGCAGAAGAGGACGGGTTTAAAACGGTGAACACCGATAATTACGGCGGGCATATAGAGCTTTCTGCTGGAGAAAATGCTGACGGCTTAACAATGGGTATCTTGGGTCATCTTGATGTGGTGCCTGCGGGAAGCGGATGGGACTTTGATCCCTTCGGCGGAGAAATAAAAGACGGCCGCATATACGGTCGCGGTGCAGAGGATGATAAGGGTCCTACCCTAGCAGCATATTATGCCATGAAAGCCATAAAGGATTGCGGCATAGAGCTTAAAAAGAATGTAAGGCTGATTCTCGGCCTTGATGAGGAAACCGAGTGGGAAGGTATAAAATACTATTTAGAGCATGAGGAGGCACCGGATTTTGGATTTACACCGGATGCTGATTTTCCTGTGGTGCACGGAGAAAAGGGAATCCTTATCTTTGACCTGGCTCAGAAATTTAAAAAGACAGGAACCACCGGCATCGAATTGCGTAAGTTCACCGGAGGAAATGCTCCGAACATGGTGGCAGACAGCGCAAGGATGGTTATCTACTCTAAGGACCAGAGCCTTTACGATGGCATTAAGGATAAGGTTAAAGATTATCGTGAAGAAACTGGTTATGATGTAAAGGCAAAAGGTGCAGGAAAGAGTCTGGAGATAACGGCGACAGGCATTTCTTCCCACGGGGCAGAGCCGCAGAAGGGGCTTAATGCAATTTCGATTCTTATGGGGTTTGCTGAAAACATTGAATTTGATAACGAAGGAGTTAATGACTTTATTGGCTTTTATAACGAAAGACTTGCCTTTGAAACCGATGGAACAAGACTTGGGATAAATCTTAAGGACGAAGTATCCGGCGGCACAGTTGTAAATGTAGGAATGATTGAAGCGGATAAATATTCTGCAAGGCTTTCAATCAATGTGAGATTTCCTGTAACCCTTGACGACGAAATGGTTTACTCAGCTTTGGGAAAGACCTTGGAAAACTATGATATCGGTGTGGTAAAGAAAAAATATCAGGAACCGCTGTTTGTGGAAAAGGATGACCCTATGGTGGTAACCCTGATGGATGTATATAAAAATGTAACCGGAGATACTGCAGCAGAGCCTATGATAATTGGAGGAGGCACCTATGCAAGGGCTGCAGAGGGCTTTGTGGCTTTCGGTGCTAAATTCCCAGATGAAGAGGAAAAGGCACACCAGAAAAATGAAAGCGCATCTATTGAAAATCTTATGAAGGCGGCGGAAATCTATGCCGAAGCCATTTACAGACTATGCGTCTAGTAGGAGAAAAAATAAAAAATTCATTTAAAATGTCAGATTTTCCTTTCTTGATTCGTATTATCTGTAGAAGACAACAAAAGGAGGATACGAAGATGAAGGGAAATATGAATAAAGTGAAGAAAACCCTGGCGGTAACATGTACGCTGGCTCTGATGTTTGGAGGAGGAATGGCATACGGCATATATGGAACGGTAAGCGCAGATGCGGCCGATAGCGGAGCCGTAAAGGAGATAGTGACTGAGGCGGTAGTTCAGGCTGATTGCCCCTATGACGGTGAATGTCCTTATAATGGGGATTGTCCTAGATATGAAAATTGTCCGAACAACGCAGATTGTCCATATGACGGAAATGGACCGCAGGATGGCACCGGAATGCAGTATTGTAAGGCAGATATAAACGGACATCATGGCGAAGGTAATGGCAATGGATATGGTGCCGCTAATGGAAACGGACACCATGGTAATGGTGCCGGCAACGGCAGGCATATGAACTGCAGATAAAAAAATTCAATTGGCAGATACGAAGTTAAAGAAGTATGAGATCGGAAGAAGATGTAAAAAAAGCGATATACACATATTCGGATTCCATAAAGAGAATATGCATTCTCTATCTTAAAAGTCCTCAGGACACAGAGGATATTATGCAAAATGTTTTTCTTAAGTATGCCATGCATGATAAACCTTTTGAAACCGAAGAACATAGAAAGGCATGGCTTATGAAGGTGGCGGTGAATGCCTGCAGGGATCTTTTGAAAAGCTTTTATCGCAAAAAGATAGCTTTGACGGATGTAATTCCTGAAATGGCTGCTGATGAGGACTCTCAGGACGGATATGTGCTGGAAGCGGTCTTATCACTTCCCGCTAAATACAAGGAAGTAATTTACCTTAAATATTTTGAGGGCTATGATGGCGGAGAAATAGCCCAAATAACCGGAAGAAAACTAAACAGCGTATACAAGCTACTGGACAGAGGCCGCGATATGTTGGCTCAAAGGCTTGGAGGTGATGATCTTGAATAAAATAGAAAAAGCCTTCGGAAATATAAAAGCCGATGATGCCCTCAAAGAAGCGACATTTGAAAAGGTTGCAGCTCAGATGAGAACGCGACCTGAAAAAAGTAAGGTCGTAAAACAGAGAAAAAATGCTCGCAGATTTGCTGCGGTGGCAGCAGTGCTAGTAGTAGCTCTTGTGTTTGCAGGCGGTGGATACCATGTATACGCAAAACCTGTGTCATATATAACCATGAATGTAAATCCATCCGTTGAACTGGGAATTAACCGTTGGGATAAAGTGGTTGAATGTACGGGCCTTAATGACGATGGAAGTGAACTTTTGAATCGAGTTGATGTGAAAGGCCTTAACTACAAGAATGCCATGGAAGAACTGATAGGCGATGAACAGATACAAAGCTGTATAAATAAAGGTGATGAATTTGCTTTTTCTGTGACTTCTGAGGATGACAGCATGGTAAATGAAGTGGAAAGCATCTGCAGCGGCCATGGAATGAAGTATCATTGTAACAGAGAAGGTAATGGAACCGGAGAGCATCATGGACAAAATTCCGAAATAAACTCAAATGGCGGAAATGGACAAAATGGCGGTCACGGGCACAGACATGGCAGATAAAATTTAATTTGGAAATATAAAAGGATGCGCGGCGTTGCGCATCCTCTTTAAGTGGCAATGATATGCTTATTTTTTCATTTCTTTAAATTCTTCTCTGAGTTCTTCCTTGAGCTCCTGCTTCATTTCTTCCATTGATGAAGCGATTGCATCTTTAACGATGGAAGCGATTATGGAAGGATGAGGAGCTGAAGTCTCTCCGTAAAGCTCGCTGGCGTTATTTGCAGCGGAAGGAGCCATTTCGATATTGCTGTCGAAAATGTTCTGAAGCTCTGCCTCTTCTCCCGGATAACGACCTGGATCGTTCTTAAGAGCGATATGTTCTGTGTTCTTAATCTGTTCAAGAACTTCCTTTTCCTCTTTGAGAACATCTTCCAACATTTCATGAGGTACATTATTCAGCAGGAAGAGTTCTTCTAGTTCACGACGTACTTCATAGTTTGTATGGATGATTTCCAAAAACAGCTTGAAGTTGGAGCTCTTTGATGCGTTTTCAAACTGCTCAACGTCCTTTTTAATAAACGAGATGATATTTTCCACAGTTTCGAAACGATAGTTTCTTACAGGATATGGTTCGATCCTCTGGAGATATATTTTTTCCTCGTCTTTAATGTAATAGAAATATGATACGGTAAGCTCAGGATTTATCTCAAACTTAACTACCGCTACTCTTGAAGTGCTGGACTGTATTTTAGTAGCGCCCAGCTGTTTTAAACTCAGATGCAGCATATCTGCCGAAACTGAAGATCTTGCCATTTTCTATTCCTCCTTAACATAAAAAAATCAATTCTTTTATGGCTGTGATCATTATTCACCATTACTTATTTTACACTTTTTTTCTGATTTTGCAATCATATAATTGACGGAGTTTTTCGCCGGTGTTATACTGACATCGTAAGTTAATAAAACGAATGTTTCAGGGCGAGGTGAAAGTCCTCACTGGCGGTGAAGAGCATAGGCTACAAGTCCGCGAGCCGAAAGGCAGAACCGGTAAAATCCGGTACCAACGGTTAAAGTCCGGAAGGAAGAAACGGTAAAGGATTTTCTTTTATTTATTTTTGCGTGTAAGTCCCCGAACATTCGGTTCGGGGATTTTTATTAGGGAGGAAAGAATATGAACGGACAGAATGCTGCAGACAACGGAGCCGGAGCAGTAACACTGACTCAAAAGAAAACGGTAAAGCTGGCAAAAATGGCCATGCTGGTGGCTATATCGCTTTTGCTTGTTAATATACATTTTCCTATATTTCCGCCTATAGCATTTATGGAATACGATCCGGCAGACATTCCTATTTTGATTGGAACCTTTGCTTTCGGACCGGCGGCTGGAATCCTTATTACAGTGGTAACCGCTTTGCTGCAAGGCTTTACTGTAAGTGCAGCCAGCGGACTATACGGTATATTGATGCACATTATAGCAACTGGCACATATGTGCTTGTGGCAGGCTTTATATACAAATTCCATAAGGGTAAAAAGAGCGCTGTAATAGCTCTTATAGCAGGTACATTAGCAATGACTGCAATAATGGTGCCGGCTAATTTAACTATTACACCGTACTTTATGGGAGTTCCAGTGGATGCCGTAACTGCACTGCTGCCTTTTATCATCGCTTTTAACCTTATAAAGGCAGGTGTGAACGGTCTTATTACTTTCCTGGTTTACAAGAGAGTATCTAAGTTCCTTCACAGATAATCAAAAAATGACCGACAAGGATATAGACTCATATGAAGAAGATAATTATAAAAAACGAAGATGAAACAAAAGCCTTTGGCGAAAAGTTGGCTTCTCGCCTGAAAAAGGGTGATATTCTGGCATTGGTGGGAGATCTTGGAACCGGTAAGACGGCTCTGACAAAATATATAGCCAAGGGTCTTGGCATAAAGAGTGAAATAACAAGTCCGACATTTACCATAGTCCGTGAATACAAGGAAGGCAGACTGCCACTGTATCACTTTGATGTGTATCGCACGGGAAGTGTTGAAGAAATGTACGACCTTGGATATGAGGAGTATTTTTATGGCGACGGTATATGCGTGATAGAATGGGCGGATATGATTTCCGAAATAATCCCTGAGGAGGCTTTGATTATAGCCATAGACAGGGGAAGCACACCTGATGAAAGGGTGTACCGATGCAATTTTGATATAGATAGCTTAAACGGCTGATATATACGACTAAAACAACTAAAAATAAAATGATCTTCAGGGCAGGGTGAAAGTCCCTACCGGCGGTAAAGCCCGCGAGCCGAAAGGCATGATCCGGTGAGATTCCGGGGCCGACAGTATAGTCTGGATGGAAGAAGGTCTGAACATACCATTGATATTTATAACAGATATTATAGTTGATATGCGACGATAGCTCTGAACTTAAACCTCAGAGCTATTTTTTTATGACCTAACCCAATTTCTCGAAGAGAAATTGTTGGTAGGTCACCTACGCACCTACGGTGCTACGCTGTCCGTTTTGCATAGCGAATCGCTGACGCTCTTCGTGCAAAAAGGCAAACGACAGAAATTGCGATAATAGTGCGCTTGTGCCCGGAACGGGTATGGCACTCTACGACGCATGACCTAACCCAAAGGCAAACGACAGAAATTGCGATAATAGTGCGCTTGTGCCCGGAACGGGTATGGCACTCTACGACGGAAAATGTACCTAACCCAATTTCTCGAAGTCAAACTATAAATGAAATGAGGTGATTTCTTGATTGAAGAAAAATACATGCAGGAGGCCATTGCTCTTGCAAAGAAAGGAACAGGAAGAGTTTCTCCAAACCCTCTAGTGGGCGCTGTCATAGTCAAGGACGGCGAAGTGATAGGAAGAGGATATCATGAAAAATATGGACAGCCCCATGCGGAAAGAAATGCTCTGTCATCGTGCAGTGTATCACCGGAAGGTGCAGACATGTATGTGACATTAGAACCATGTTGCCACCACGGTAAGCAGCCACCGTGCACCGAAGCCATAGTTGCTGCGGGAATAAAGAGAGTGATAATAGGCTCATCTGATCCCAATCCACTGGTAAGCGGTAAGGGAGTGGTTTTTCTCAAGGAGCATGGCATAGAGGTGGAAGAAGGTTTTATGAAGGAAGAATGCGATGCCTTAAACGATATATTCTTTCACTATATAAGGACAGGAAGACCCTTTGTAACTATGAAATACGCCATGACCATGGATGGAAAAATCGCTGCTTTTACGGGAAAATCAAAATGGATAACCGGCGAAGAGGCAAGGAAGCATGTTCACGGTGAGCGCAACAGGAATACTGCCATAATGGTGGGAGTGGGAACGGTTATAGCTGATGACCCTATGCTCACATGCCGTATAGAGGGAGGAAGAAATCCTGTAAGGATAATATGCGACAGCAGATTGAGAACACCTATAGCTTCATCTTTAGTTTTATCTACCGATGAGGCTCCCGTTATAATAGCAACCTGCTCAAATGATAAAAAGAAGGCAGCAGAATACATTGAAAAAGGCTGCAGGATATTAAATGTCAAAGAAAAGGACGGCAGGATAGATTTGGATGACCTTATGAAAAAATTGGGCGAGGAAAAAATCGACAGCATACTTTTAGAGGGCGGTGGAACCATCAACTGGGAAGCCATTAAAAGCGGTATTGTCAATAGAGTACAGGCCTACATAGCTCCGAAGCTTTTAGGAGGAAAAGATGCTAAAACACCTGTGGAAGGTAAAGGAGCTCCTTCACCTCAGGAAGCAGTCATGCTAGGTGAAAGCAGGATAACAAAGCTGGGAGATGATCTGCTTATAGAAAGCGAGGTGATATCCGATGTTCACGGGAATAGTTGAGGAAATCGGAAAGATATGCGATATCACAAGGGGAAGGCATTCGGCAACACTGACCATTGAAGCAAATAAAGTTCTTGAGGATGCGAAAATAGGCGACAGCATAGCTGTAAACGGCATTTGCCTTACAGTGACTTCACTGCCGTCAGGAAGATTAACAGCAGATGTCATGCATGAGACCATGAACAGGACATCCATGGGGAAGCTGAGGCCCGGTGACAGGGTAGGACTTGAAAGAGCAATGCCTGTAAATGGGAGATTTGGAGGCCATATTGTAGCCGGACATGCGGACGGAACTGGAACAATCGAAGATATTAGAAAAGATGATAACGCCATATGGTACACGGTGAGAACGAGCCCGGAAATAATGAAATATATCGTGGAAAAGGGCTCTGTGGCACTGGACGGCATAAGCCTGACCGTAGCCAAAATCACCGAAAATACGTTTTCCATATCGGCAATACCCCATACCGTGGCCAATACGGTTTTAAAGGACAGACAAAAAGGCGATATGGTGAATATAGAAAACGATATTGTCGGCAAATACATAGAAAAGCTTATAAAATACGACGAAGGCAAAGCTGCAGGAGCAGAAAATAAAAAGAATGCAGAAAGCGGCATAACTAGTGAATTCTTGATGAGACACGGATTTTAGTCCGTATCATATAATAGGAGGTTAAAAATGGAACAGTTTAACACGATTGAAGAAGCTCTTGAAGAGCTGAGACAGGGAAAAATAATAATGGCAACGGATGACCCTGACAGAGAAAACGAAGGTGATTTAATCTGTGCTGCAGAATTTGCTACAACGGAAAATATAAATTTTATGGCAACCCATGCAAAGGGCCTTATATGTATGCCGATGTCCGAAGAATACGTAAAAAAACTGATGATACCGCAGATGGTAACCAATAATACGGACAATCATGAAACGGCTTTTACGGTATCCATTGACCATGTAAGCACAACCACAGGAATATCCGCAGCGGAAAGATCTATTACGGCCATGGCCTGTGTGGAAGAAAACGCAAGACCTGAGGATTTCAGAAGACCGGGTCATATGTTTCCTCTCTTGGCAAAGCCAAATGGCGTTTTAGAGAGAAATGGACATACTGAAGCCACAGTGGATCTGTGTCGCCTGGCAGGACTTAAGGAGTGCGGACTTTGCTGCGAAATAATGCGTGAAGACGGCACAATGATGAGGACCCCTGAACTTAAAGCCATGGCTGAGGAAATGGGCATAAAGTTCATCACTATAAAGGATTTGCAAAAGTACAGAAAGTGCCATGAAAAACTGGTAGATGAAGTCGCAACGGTTTCCATGCCTACAAAATACGGCGATTTTAAAGCAAAGTGTTTTGTTGATCGCGTAAGCGGAGAACATCACATTGCCCTAATAAAAGGTGAAATAGGGGACGGAAAAGACGTTTTATGCAGAGTACATTCGGAATGTCTTACAGGAGATACCTTTGGCTCCCTCAGATGTGACTGCGGTCAACAGTTTGCTGCAGCCATGACTCAGATAGAAAAGGAAGGTAGAGGCATCATGCTCTATATGAGACAGGAAGGCAGAGGCATCGGTCTTGTAAATAAATTCCGTGCCTATGAGCTTCAGGAAAAGGGTATGGATACTCTTGAAGCAAACCTGGCATTGGGCTTTGACGGTGACGAAAGAGAATACCATATTGGGGCTCAGATTCTCAGAGAACTGGGAGTTAAGGAAATGAGGCTTCTTACAAACAATCCAGACAAGATATATCAGCTGGAGGAATTCGGTATAAAGATAACTGAAAGAGTTCCTATCCAGATGGATGCCACTGACTATGACCTGTCATACCTTAAGACAAAGCAGGAAAAGATGGGGCATATGCTCGAATATTGATGGATGAAATAAATGGAGATAATAAGCGATTAGTATAATTAAAGAAAGGATAATTAAAAATGAAAAAATTTGAAGGAAGACTTGTATCGGAAAATATAAAAATCGGAATTGTTGCTTCTCGTTTTAATGAGTTTATAACATCTAAGCTCCTTTCTGGAGCTATGGATGGCCTTTTAAGACACGATGTTAAGGAAGAGGATATCCATGTGGCGTGGGTACCGGGAGCCTTTGAAATCCCTCTTATCGCTTCTAAAATGGCAAAAAGCGGAAAGTACGATGCGGTAATATGCCTTGGAGCGGTAATTCGTGGGGCGACAAGCCATTACGATTATGTATGCAATGAAGTGGCTAAGGGGATTGCCATGGTTTCCTTGGAAAGCGGCGTACCGGTGATGTTTGGAATTCTTACTACAGAAAATATCGAACAGGCCATAGAAAGAGCAGGAACAAAGGCAGGAAACAAAGGCTTTGATTGTGCTACAGGAGCTATTGAGATGATAGATCTCATCAGAAATATGGATAAATAAGAAATATAATATGCATAAAAATGCCGCTCCCGAATCGGGAGCGGTTTTAAGTTACATATTTTTAATAGAATATTCCGTATCTGAGCACCAAATATATGGATGAAATCACTATGGACATAAGCATCATTGGGAAGCCCAATTTGAAGAATGTCGCAAATGAAATCGGATGACCGTGCTTTGCACTGATGTTTGCAAGTACGATGTTTGCTGAAGCTCCGACCAAAGTACCGTTACCACCGAGACAAGCACCCAGGGATATTGCCCACCAGAGAGGGAATATATCCATGCCGCTCTGTCCCATATCGATAACCAGTGGAATGAGGGCTGCAACAAACGGTATGTTGTTGAGTATAGTTGACAGCAGTGCCGATGCCCAAAGTATAACCAGCATAGTCAGTATAGGCTTGTCGGATGTTGCATTTATAACAACCTGTGCCAGCTGACCTACAACACCTGTTTCTACAAGACCGCCTACAACGATAAACAGTGCTGTGAAGAAGATTATGGAAGTCCATTCAACATCTGCAATGATATCCTCTGCCTTCTGCTTACCGATAAGCATCATTATAACAGCAGCTGTAAGAGCTATTGTGCTGGATTCGGCATGAAGCTGAGAGTGGAATACAAATCCCAGAACAACCAGGATAATCATTACGATTCCCTTCTTCATAAGAGCAGGATCTTCGATGGCTTTCTTTTCGTCAAGCAGCATTACCTGATTGATGGCAGACTGTTCAACCTGCATTTTGTTGCCGTATATAAATTTCAGGCATATTATGAATACTATCATTATAATCACGATAGCAGGAGCCGCATGGCATATGAAGTCCATAAAGGACAGACCTGCCTGGCTACCGATCATGATGTTCGGAGGGTCACCGATGAGTGTGGCCGTACCGCCCATGTTGGATGCCAGCACCTGTGACATCAGATAAGGTACAGGATTGAGACCAAGGATTCTTGTAATGGAAATAGTCATTGGACCAATCAACAGTACAGTTGTAACGTTGTCCAAAAATCCGGACAAAACAGCGGTAACGATGACAAAGAGCATCATTATTCGCCACGGGTCGCCTTTGGCGATTTTGGCGGATTTGATGGCGATATACTCGAACATGCCCGAATGCTTAAGCACGTTTACAAAGAGCATCATACCAATCAGTACGCCGATGGTGTTATAGTCGATATAGCTGGCTGCGGTTTCAACATCCAGTACCTGAGTCAGCAGCAGGACCACTGCTCCGGCCACGGCTATAACAGCTTCGTGGAACTTGTTGACCACAATGAGGCCGATAACGGCCAGGAATACGATTATGGAAATAGTCTGTTCCATAAATTTCCCTCCTTCTGAGATAGTATTTATTGCTGTTTTTCACTGTGATATTTTTTGTTTTAACTCACTGGATTATTCTAACTCAATATTTATTTTTTTCAAGCCTTTTTTACCTATAATTTATAATTTATCGCGTGAAAACATTTTTTATGATAAAATAACTTGTTGTATAAGAGAAAAACAGGAAGGTAAAATCTTATGAAAATCCTTGCAATAGAGACTACAGGGCCCTTTTGCAGCGTGGCTCTAATAGATGAAAAAGGAAATATATCAGTTAAAGAATCCAGCGAAAAATTAAACCATTTAAAAACTCTTATGCCCATGGCAGAAGAGCTGCTTAAAGAAAATTCTATAAATATGAAGGAAATATCAGCAATAGCAGCATCAATTGGGCCGGGATCCTTTACGGGGATAAGGATAGGAGTAACGACGGTGCGAAGCCTTGCTCAGATATTGGGTATCAGGTGTATACCGGTTCCTACACTTAAGGCTTTTGCAATAGGCTTGAGGGATAAGGGAAATGCTGGCAGTGACAAGGCTGTATGTCCTGTATTTGATGCTAGACGAAAGCAGATATACGCTTGCTGTCTGATAGGAGATGAAGAGGTGGTTTCTTCCGGTGCATATGACCCCGATGAATTTTTGGATAAGGTCAAAAATGCAATGAATGAAAAAAACATATCCGAAAGCATATTTGCGGGAGATGGAACTGTGCCATATGAAGACCTTATAAATGAAACCATGGAAAAGGATGGCTTTACCACCGATATTAAAAGGGAAACATATCAGGAGGCCGGCGCCGTGGCAAAGCTAGCCCTTGAAATGTATGAAAAAAATGAAACGGTGAATTACGAGAAACTTAAGCCGGAATATATGAGAAAACCGGAAGCGCAGAGAAGACTTGAAGAAAGGTTGAAGGGACTTTAAATGAAAACCTACGATAATATAGTTTTCAGAGAAGCCCTTTCCGCAGATATAGATACCATAGCTGAGTTGGAAAAGGTATGCTTTAAGGATCCCTGGAGCAGGGCAGCCATAAGGGATGAAATTGATAAAAATCCCATGTCACTTTATATGGTTGCTGAAGATACGGATATAAAACAGGTGATAGGATATGCCGGTCTGTGGCAGATTTTTGATGAAGGGAATATAACGAATATAGCCGTCGATCCTAAGCGCAGGAGAGAAGGCATAGGAGACAGGCTTGTGGGAGAGCTTGTGAGAAATTCAATGGAGAGAGGAATGATTTCCTTTACATTGGAAGTGAGAGTTTCAAACAGTCCGGCAATAAGCCTGTATGAACGCCACGGCTTTGAGATTGCAGGCATCCGTCCGGGATATTATGTAGACGGTGAGGATGCATATATAATGTGGCTGTATACTGAAGAGAGAAAGGATAATAAATGAAAGACGGAAAATTCATCACGCTGGCGGTGGAGTCCAGCTGTGACGAGACCTCTGTGGCTATTATGGCAGACGGTCGAGAAATACTTTCAAATATAATATCTTCGCAGATAGATATACATAAGCAGTATGGAGGAGTGGTGCCAGAGATCGCCTCAAGGCATCATTTGGAAAATATAAATCATGTTACAAATCAGGCCTTGTCTGAAGCAGGTTGCTCATTTTCCGATGTGGATATGATAGGCGTGACAAAGGGTCCTGGTCTTGTGGGAGCTCTGCTTATAGGAGTGGCTGCCGCAAAGTCGTATGCGGCGGCGTTAAACCTTCCGCTGGTGGGAGTGCATCACATACTCGGTCATATAAGCGCAAACTTTATAGAGCATAAGGATTTAGAACCGCCATTTACTGCACTAGTAATTTCCGGAGGTCATACATACATTGCGGAAATGGAGAGCTATACTTCTTGCAGGATCTTGGGAAGCACCAGAGATGATGCTGCAGGCGAAGCCTATGACAAGGTTGCAAGAGTGCTAGGCTTAGGATATCCGGGAGGACCGTTGATAGATAAGATAGCAAAGGAAGGCAACCCGGAAGCAGTTCATTTTAAGAGGGTGTTCCTTGAAAAGGATAGCTTTGATTTTAGCTTCAGCGGCATAAAAACCGGTGTGCTCAATTATGTAAATACAGAAAAACAGGCGGGAAGAGAAATAAATGTGGCTGATGTTGCGGCATCCTTTCAGCAGGCTGTGCTTGATGTAACCGTTGCAAAGGCAGTGGGAGCTGCTGAACTTCTTAAAAAGGACAGATTGGTGCTGGCAGGGGGAGTTGCCGCAAACAGCAAGTTAAGACAGATGCTTTCCGATGAATGTAAAAAGAAAGGGATAAAGGTGTACTATCCTTCTCCGGTGCTTTGTACCGATAACGCTGCTATGATAGGCTGCGCTGCCTATTACAGCTATAAGGCAGGTAACAGAGATGGACTGGATATGGATGCGTACGCAGATTTACCGTTATGATAATACTCAGTGCAAAGGACATATGTAAAAGCTATGGAACAGATGTTATCCTGGATAACATCTCCTTTCATGTTAATAAGGGCGATAGAGTTGGAATAGTCGGCTTAAACGGTGCCGGAAAGTCCACCTTGTTAAGAATATTGACCGGTGAGCTTGCCAGCGACAGCGGTGATTTTTTCGTATCTCAGGATACAACCATAGGGTATCTTAAGCAGTCTGATGGCTTTAATCCTGAAAATACGGTGCTTGAGGAAGCTGAAGCGGTCTTTTCGGACTTGGCAGCAAAGGAAAAAAGGATGTTGGAGCTTTCTGAAAGGATGGCAAACATCGATTACGGCAACGGCGACAAGGAAGCAGAATCCCTTATGGCGGAATACGACAGGCTCAACGTGGAGTTTGAAAGGGAAGGCGGATACTCCTACAGAAGCGATATTAGGGGAGTGCTGAGCAGCATGGCCTTTACCGATGAATACTTCAATAAAAAGATTAAAACCCTTTCTGGCGGTGAGAGGACAAGACTATCCTTGGCTTGCTTGCTTTTAAAAAAGCCGGACCTGCTGTTCTTGGACGAGCCAACAAACCATCTGGATATTGCCACGCTAAGATGGCTTGAGCAGTATCTTAAGAGCTATCAGGGAACATTTATGGTGGTTTCCCATGACAGATATTTTCTGGATAAAACCGTAAGCAGAATCTTTGAAGTGAGAAATCACAGGCTCGATATATATGAAGGTAATTACAGCGCCTTCGCCGAAAAGAAAAGAACTCTCAGAGAAAGTGAGCTGAGAAAATACGAAAACCAGCAAAAGGAAATAAAGCGACAGGAAGAAATGATACGCCGCTTTAAGCAAAGAGGCACCGAGAAGCTAGCTAAAAGGGCTAAATCCAGAGAAAAACGTCTTGAGGCTATGGATGTGGTAAAGAGGCCGGATGGCGAAAAGGGACGCATGAAAATCCGCTTTAAAGAGGAATTTCAGAGCGGTAAGGATGTTATATTTGCTGAAGGATTAGGTAAGAGTTTCGGATACGGACCTTCTGCCACAGAGCTTTTTAAGAATGCCGGCTTTGACATTAAAAGGGGAGAAAAGGTTTGCCTGCTAGGCCCAAACGGTGTCGGAAAGACAACTTTGCTCAGAATGATAATGCAGGAAATACAGCCTTCGGAAGGATATATAAAGACCGGGACAAATGTTAAAATCGGATATTACG
Organism: Gallibacter intestinalis; assembly: GCF_014982745.1. Taxonomy (GTDB): domain Bacteria; phylum Bacillota; class Clostridia; order Peptostreptococcales; family Anaerovoracaceae; genus Gallibacter; species Gallibacter intestinalis. The sequence continues at coordinate 165,316 of NZ_JADCKA010000001.1, forward strand.
ACCAGGGACAGCGTTTATTAAACGATAATCTATCGGTAATAGAGGAGGTTCATGATTCCTACAGATTGTATTCCGAATCGGAAATAAGAGGAATACTGGGAAGATTTATGTTTAAGGACGACATGATATATCTTCCGGTGGGCTCTCTTTCCGGGGGAGAAAAGGCAAGGCTTTCATTGCTTAAGCTGATGATGTCCGGTGCAAATTTGCTTCTCATGGACGAGCCTACAAACCATCTGGACATAGAGTCCAAGGAAGTCTTTGAAGATGCCCTTTTGGAATTTCCGGGCACTGCTTTGATAGTTACCCATGACAGATATTTTCTTTCCAGAATACCTGACAGGATACTAGAACTCAACAGAGAAGGCATAAGCGAGTATTTGGGAAAATACGATTACTACAGGGAAAAGAAGGAACAACTTGGTAACGGTGGTGAGCATACCGGTGAAATGGGCGAAAGTGCCATGGAAAGGGAAGATGCAGCCAAGGACGGCGAAGCAAAACTCTCTTCCGAGGAGGAAAGGCGCCTTAAAAAGGAAAAGGAAGCTCAAAGAAGGAGAAATCAGAGAGAAAAGGAAGCTTTGGAAAAGGAAATCGAAGAGGATGAACAGGAGTGTGCAAGGATAGAGGAACTCATGTGCGGTGAGGCTGCCGAGGATTATATTAAGCTTGCGGAACTCAGTGAAAAACTCACAAAACTCAAGGATGAGCTTCAAAAAAAATATGAAAAGTGGTTGCAATACGAAGAACTGTAAATTATAATTTCTAATATCATATCAAGGAGGAATACAGATGACGTTTGACAAGATAAAAGAGATAATCGCCGAGCAGCTCAGCGTGGAAGAAGACAGCATTTCAATGGATACAAACCTTATGAAGGATCTTGAGGCAGACAGCCTGGATGCGGTGGAAATTATCATGGCCATCGAAGAGGAGTTCGACATCGAGATTCCTGATGAAGAGGCGGAAAACTTCCAGACAGTTGCTGATCTGGTAAATTACGTGGAGGATAACAAATAAAGATGCCAAACAACAACGGCAATAGTAAAGAACCGGCAAGAATATCCAACGCGGTCATAAAAAGGCTGCCGAGATATAGGCGTTATCTGGCAGAGCTGCGTAAAAAAGGAGTGGAAAAGGTATCGTCCAATGAGCTTAGCAGGCTTATGGGATACACCGCTTCCCAGATAAGGCAGGATCTTAATAATTTTGGCGGTTTTGGACAGCAGGGCTACGGCTACAATGTAAATGATCTTTACGGAGAGATAAGCGGTATCCTGGGACTGGACAGAAACTATAAGATGGTAATAGTCGGCGCAGGCAATCTGGGTCAGGCCATCGCAAACTATACATATTATTACAAGACGGGGTTCATCGTGGACGCTATATTCGAAGTGAACCCGAAGATGATAGGCTTAAGGATAAACGACAGAAATGTCCTTGATTACGAGGATATGGTTCCTTATGTGGAAGAAAACAAAATAGACATAGGAATTATATGCGTTCCGAAGGAAAACGCTCAGGAAGTTGCTGATAAGCTGTGCTTTGCAGGTGTCAGCGGTATATGGAACTTTGCGCCGGTGGATTTGGAAATACCGCCGCATGTATCCATAGAAAACGTTCATCTTTCGGATAGCTTGCACTCGTTGGCATATCATATGTCCAAAAGATAAAATGGCAATAAAAATACCCGTTTCGTATGAAACGGGTATTAGTTATACCGAATTTAATTATTCAGCCTGTGGTGCGTCAACAGGGCAAGCTCCTGCGCAAGCTCCGCAGTCGATGCATTTTTCAGCGTCGATAACGTGCTTTCCATCTGCTTCAGAGATAGCTTCTACAGGGCATTCGCCAGCGCATACTCCACAGTTGATGCAAGCATCTGTAATTTTGTAAGCCATTGTTGTTTCCTCCTTTGTAAGATATATCTTAACTATTGATAGAGTCAGTATAACACCATAAAAGTTGGATGTAAAGAGGTATGTAAAGATGAAAGTTTATGCTCTGGTTGGTAAAAGCGGCACCGGAAAAAGCTATCAAGCAATCAATTTGTGTCGTGACAGAGATATTGAAAGTATAATAGACGACGGCCTTTTTATCTGCAGAGGTAAGGCTATGGCAGGTAAGTCGGCTAAGAGGGAGGCTACTAAAATCGGAGCCATTAAAACAGCCCTTTTTACCGATGAAGAACATTATCTGCAGACCCTTGCAAAGATAAAGGAGATACAGCCGGAGTCTGTTCTTATCATAGGAACATCCGACGGAATGGTGGAAAAAATCGCCAAAAGGTTGGAGCTGGCTCCTATTGATGAAAAGATATATATAGAGGATATAACCACGGAAAATGAAAGAAAAATAGCCGAAAAACAGCGAAAGGGACAGGGAAAGCATGTTATTCCAGTTTCTTCTGTGCAGATTAAGCATCAGTTTTCTGGATATTTTTTAAGCCCACTGAGAATATTTAAGGGCATAGGAGCAGGAAAGGGCAGCTTCACTGAAAAATCCGTAGTAAGACCTACATACAGCTATATGGGTGACTTTATGATTGCCGAAAGAGTCATTGGGGACATCGTAAAATGCACTGCTATGGGCATAAAGGGTGTGAGAGATGTGACAAAGGTTTCCTATGACAACAGCGTAGATGAGCTTGTGATTAATGTAGGACTGGTAATGAGAAGGGGATATTCCGTCATAGAGGCTGCTAGAGAGCTTCAGAAAAAAAGTGCAAATATGATCGTTGAAATGACGGCTTTTAATATAAGTGAAATGAATATAGAAGTGAGAGGAATAGTATGAGCAGAATAGTTTTAGATGAAGTTAAGGATTTTAACCTTGAGCATATATTCGACTGCGGACAGTGCTTTAGATGGAACGCAGAAGATGACGGCAGCTATACGGGAGTTGCCGGAGGCAGAGCAGTCAATGTCGCCCTTTCGGGAAAAAGTCTTGTAATAGATAATGCCACATCCGATGACTTTGAAGAATTTTGGAGAGATTATTTTGATATGGATACGGACTATGGCAAAATCAAAGACGCTCTCAGGGCGCAGGACCCGGTAATAGGGAAGGCCATCGATGAAGGGGAAGGTATAAGACTCTTGGATCAGGAAATATGGGAGACGATAATTTCCTTTATTATTTCCGCCAATAACAATATTCCGAGAATAAAGGGCTGTATAGAGAGTCTATGTGAAAACTTCGGTGAAAAAATAGGCAGATATAGAGGTAAAACAAGATATGCCTTTCCTACTGCTCAAAAGCTGGCTTCCTTGACAACGGACGACTTGGTGCCGTGCCGTCTTGGATACAGGGCAAAATACATTATCAATACGGCGAAGATGTACACAAAGCTTGGTGACAAATATTTTGAAGAGCTTAAGGGTGAAGATGTTTCCTATGAGGATGCCTTTAAAAAGATAAGCCAGCTGCAGGGTGTAGGCCCAAAGGTTGCAAACTGCATACTTTTATTTTCATTGAAAAAGAGAGATGCCTTTCCTATAGATGTGTGGATGAAAAAGGTTATGAATCACCTTTACGGATTTGAAGAAGAGGATGTAAAGGGTATGGAAAAATTTGCATCGGAAACCTTCGGTGATGTGGCAGGAATCGCTCAGCAATATCTGTTTTATTATATGAGAAATAAAGCTCTTGACTGAATGTGTACGCGAATATAAAATCGTATATAATAATTAAAAGGTACTGTTGAAAATGAATTATGTATTATCAAAAAAGGAGTGGAAAAAAATTCAATGGACACGATACCGCAACAAATTTTATTACAGTTGATACTGATATTTTTAAATGCGTTTTTTGCAGCGACGGAAATCGCGGTAATATCCCTAAACGGCGCTAAATTAAGAAAGGAAGCCGAAGAGGGAAATAAAAAATCAGCGAGACTTTTAAAGATGGTGGAAGAACCTTCGGGATTTCTTTCCACGATTCAGATAGGCATAACCCTGGCGGGATTTTTAGGAAGTGCCTTTGCGGCAGATAACTTCTCGGGATATCTCGTAAACTGGGTATATGATGACCTTGGATACAGGGGAATGTCTCAGGAAACCTTGAACACAATATCCGTAATAGTCATCACTATCATACTTTCCTATGTAACGCTTATACTGGGCGAACTTGTGCCTAAGAGAATAGCCATGCAAAAGCCTTATGAAATCGCGAAGTTTACTTCCGGAGTGGTTTCGGCGGTGGCAACGGTTATGAAACCGGTTATAATTTTCCTTTCTCTTTCCACAAACGCAGTGCTTAAGCTCCTCAGAATGAAGACGGAAACTGAAGAAGAGTCCGTAACTGAAGAAGAATTAAAAATGATGATTGAGCTGGGCGGAAAGAAAGGCGTGCTGGATAAGGACGAAAGTGACTGGATTAAAAATGTGTTCGAATTTGACGATATAACCGTAGAGGAAGTGATGACCCAGAGATCCGATATGGTAACCGTTGATTTGGACGATGACGAGGAAAAGATTTTGGAAACCATCAGAGAAAGCAAATGCTCAAGAATCCCGGTTTATGACAGAGAAAAAGATGAAGATGATATTGTAGGTATCCTTCACGCAAAGGACTATCTGCTAGCCGGTGATGAGGAAAGAGAAAAGGGCATTGAGCCTCTTATGAGACAGGCATACTTCGTATCGGAGAATATGAAGGCTTCAGAGCTGTTTAAAAAGATGCAGCTCAATAATATGCACATGGCCATCGTGGTAGACGAATACGGCTCTATAAACGGTCTTGTGACTATGGAGGACCTGCTTGAGGAAATCGTTGGAAGTATCTACGATGAAACGGACATTCCGGAAGTCGAAGAGGACATAGTACAGCTTGCAGAAAACAAATGGAAACTCAGAGGCGATTGCTCCATAAAGAAATTTGAGGCTGCAGCCGACTATGAAATTGAAACCGACAACAACCATTATGTAACCATGGGCGGTCTGGTAATCGAAATCATCGATGAGATACCTGAAGACGGCAAAGAATTTGATGTTGAAATTCAGGATCTTAAGATTCATGTGCTTTCCACTGAAAACAGGAGAATCTCCGAAATGATAGTGGAAAAAACGGAAAAAACTATTGACAATGAATAAATAGAGAGTAAAATATAATTAGCACTCAGAGATAATGAGTGCTAATAAATTTTTCAGATGGAGGTATACAGTATGAGTTTCGGAATCAGGCCTTTAGGCGATAGAGTAGTTATTAAAAGAGTAGAAGCTGAAGAAAAGACTGCCGGCGGCATTCTTCTTACAGGACATGCCAAGGAACAGCCTCAGATGGCTCAGGTCATAGCAGTTGGCCCGGGAACTGAAGATGTTAAAATGCAGGTTAAGGAAGGGGAAACAGTAATCTTTTCCCAGTATGCCGGAACAGTTGTTAAATACGACGGCGAAGAATATATTATCTTAAACCAGAAGGACATTCTGGCAACAGTTGAGTAATTAGTGAATAAGAAGGAGTGAATTAAAATGGCAAAAGATTTGTATTACGGAGAAGACGCCAGGAGAAAGCTCCAGAGAGGCGTTGATAAGCTGGCTAACACGGTAAAAATCACACTGGGACCTAAGGGAAGAAATGTGCTTCTGGAAAGAAAGTACGGAGCACCTCTCATTACTAATGACGGTGTGACAATCGCAAGGGAAATCGAGCTGGAAGATCCCGTTGAAAATATGGGTGCGGCACTTGTTAGAGAAGTTGCCACAAAGACAAATGATGTAGCCGGTGATGGTACAACAACAGCTACACTGCTGGCACAGATTATCATTAACGAAGGATTTAAAAATGTAGCTGCAGGCGCAAATCCTATGATTCTTAAAAAGGGTATTCAGGGTGCTGTAGATGTGGCTATAGAAGAAATTAAAAATAACGCCAAGGAAGTAAGCACAAAGGAAGCTATCGCAAACATCGCTTCCGTATCATCTGCTGATGAACAGATTGGCGAACTTATAGCAGAAGCCATGGAAAAGGTTGGAAAAGACGGCGTAATCACCGTTGAAGAAGGAAAATCCATGGGTACAAATCTGGAAGTTGTTGAAGGTATGCAGTTTGACAGAGGATATCTGTCTGCTTACATGGCAACTGATATGGAAAAGATGGAAGCAGTTTTGGAAAACCCATATATCCTGCTGACAGATAAGAAAATCTCCAATATTCAGGAAATCCTGCCACTGCTGGAACAGATTGTACAGACAGGAAGAAAACTGGTTATCATAGCTGATGATGTTGAAGGTGAAGCACTGGCTACACTGGTTGTAAACAAGCTGAAGGGAACATTTGACTGCGTAGCTGTAAAGGCTCCTGGATTCGGTGACAGAAGAAAGGCTATGATGGAAGATATCGCTGTTCTTACAGGCGGTACAGTTCTTGCAGAGGAACTCGGATATGAGCTTAAGGAAGCTACTATCGATATGCTGGGAACTGCGGCTACAGTAAAGGTTGATAAGGACAACACTGTAATCGTAGGCGGCAGCGGAGATAAGGATGAAATCGACGCAAGAGTTGCATCCATCAGAAAACAGATTGAAGAAACAACTTCTGACTTCGACAGAGAAAAACTCCAGGAAAGACTGGCTAAGCTCACAGGCGGCGTAGCGGTTATCCAGGTTGGAGCAGCAACAGAAACTGAACTGAAGGAAAGAAAGCTGAGAATAGAAGATGCCCTTAATGCCACTAAAGCCGGTGTTGAAGAAGGCATCGTACCGGGCGGCGGAGTTGCTCTGGTTAATGCTATTCCTGCAGTTGCAAAATATGTTAAGACTCTTTCCGGTGATGAAAAGACAGGTGCAAACATCATAATGAGAGCTCTGGAAGAGCCGGTTAGACAGATTGCTGAAAACGCAGGATTTGAAGGCAGCGTTGTTGTTGAAAAGGTTAAGACAGGTAAAGTTGGAACAGGTTTCAACGCTTACAACGAAGAATACATGGATATGATTAGCGCCGGAATAGTAGACCCTGCAAAGGTTACAAAATCCGCACTGGCTAATGCAGCATCTGCATCCGCAATGCTTCTCACTACTGAAGCAGGTGTAGTTGATGTTGTAAAGGACGAACCTGCTGCTGCAATGCCTCAGGGCATGGGCGGTATGCCAGGCATGATGTAATAACTAACTCATACGCGACTATATAACCATAGGTAATAAGACCGCATTCTTTAGGAAGTTCCTAAGGATGCGGTCTTTTGCATTGCGCTCTTAAGAGACTCATGTTATCATGTGGTGTATACGGTACAATGTGAGAGTTGAATAGGACAGAATAAAGAAAAATGGCATTACATGATAATTTAAAGAACTGCAGAGAGGCAAAGGGCCTTTCTCAGATTGATGTGGCAAACAGGTTGCATGTATCCAGGCAGACCATATCCAAATGGGAAACGGGAAAGAGCTTTCCGGATATCGAAAGCATAATAATGTTCAGCGATATATATGATATTTCCCTGGATGAATTGCTGAAAGAAGAAAAGGCAATTGTAATTAACGATCCTGATAATCACCATACGGATGAAAGTCAGTTGATGATGATAATAAGCGTCATATCGCTGATTGCACCGTTGGGATTTTTTATCGCGCTTATGGTGATGTTTTTCAATAAGACCCATTACAGCAAATATCGAACAATACGCATCATATGCATATGCAGCATAGTGATAAACTTTGTGGAACTGGCCCTTAGGATATGGGGAGCCATAGTTTACAATGCATATTATTGATTTGCAGGTAACGGGGCGCCGGGGTGCGTTGATTAGTCGGTTAAGTCAGCGATTTCAAATCTTATAATCTTGGACAAGTCCTCCAAGGAAGTTGAAACCTGATAGCCTATTTTGCCTGCACTGTATATAATGTGGTCAAAGGAAGTTGCGCTGCTGTCTATGAAGGTTGGGAAGTATTTTTTCATTCCTATTGGAGAGCAACCTCCATGTATGTACCCAGTAAGACCGAGTAATTCCTTTGATTTAATCATTTCTATAGACTTTTCACCGGCAGCTTTGGCTGCCTTTTTTAAATTGAGTTCTCGCTCACAGGGGATGACAAAAACAAAATGGTTTCCGCTTTTTCCTACGGTAACCAGGGTTTTAAAGACCTGTGCGGGATTTTGATTTAATACATGGGCGACTTCCACGCCACTGACGGCATCTGTATCTGCATAGCAGTAATGGTCGTACTTTACCTTTTTCTGATCTAAAATTCTCATAACATTGGTTTTCATTTCTTTTTTATTTGTATTTTTGCCTGACATAAAAAGCCTCCAAAGCTTAAATTTCAATGGTTTTACTTTTTGTAAAATTATATCATAAATTTTTTTAAAAAAGTACTTGCAAAAGAAGGCATATGTGATATACTTATAACCAAGTTAGGATAAACTAACTCATCAAAAACACTTTTGGCTCATGACATACCGGGGATGTCTATTGTGACATCCCCAATAAACCCCCTAAAGTGTTAGGTAAGCCTAATATAAATCGAAAGGAGAAGACATGCTGGACAAATACCTTATAGAACACTGCTCGCCGACATTGGCATCATTGAAAACAGCAAATCTGTTTAGTATGAATATAGGTGCCGAAACCGATTTTCAGGCGCAGATAGACAGACTTAACGACGGGCTCAAATCAAAGGGCATAGTGCTGATGGTGCTTAAAAAAGAAGGAAACAGAGCTTTGGTATATGTCTGCAGAAAGTCTTATTTGCAGGAGGACCTTAACAGACCGGGAGTCGCATCCTTTATGAAAAAATACGGTTATGAGAGCACAGATGCCGACAAAGCAATCGAGACATTGGCAAAACGCCTCAAAAATATTGATGACTTTCCCCATGAAATAGGTCTTTTCCTTGGATATCCCCTTGGTGATGTAATAGGCTTTATCGCTAATGCGGGTAAGAACAGTAAATGCAGCGGATGCTGGAAGGTATACTGTAACGAATGTCAGGCTATAAAGAAATTCGCACAGTTTGAAAAATGCCGCAGAGTATATAAAGAAATGTGGCAAAAGGGTAAGTGCGTCTCACAGCTTGCGGTAGCGGTGTGATGCGGATAAGAAAGGAAAAAGATTATGAGTAAAGTAGCTGTAGTGTACTGGAGCGGTACCGGAAACACAGAAGCGATGGCTTTTAAAGTGCTGGAAGGTATCAAGTCGGCAGGCGGAGAAGCTGAAATGTTTACTGCGTCAGAGTTTGCTTCAGACAAGCTTGATGATTTTGATGCGGTTGCATTCGGGTGTCCTTCCATGGGTTCTGAGGTCCTTGAGGAAAGTGAATTTGAACCGATGTTCACCTCATGCGAAGGGAAGCTTCAGGGTAAAAAGATAGCCCTTTTCGGTTCCTACGGATGGGGAGACGGAGAATGGATGCGCAACTGGGAGGAAAGATGTATAAAGGATGGTGCTCAAATGGCCTGTGACTTTGTAATCTGTAACGAAGCTCCGGATGCTGCGGCAGAAGAAGCATGCGTAGCCTTGGGAAAGGCTTTAGTATAAAAATTCATTTATAAACCAAAACAGTGAAAATTTGTATAAAACGGTACGAACGAAATAAAATATATTCAAAAACTGGAATCATAAAACATTTAGATAATAATAATGCCATTTACCTCTAAGATATAATAAATTGACAGAAAAAAAGCTGCTAGCCGAAATGCTCAATCGGTAAGCAGCTTTTTCTGTTTTTTATTTTATGTGTCTAAACTGACTTGTCGAGTTTAGGAAAATGCTTGTCGTCATGTCTATTAAAGTTTTTAAACAGCGGTATGGCTACTATTGCCGTAGCAACTTCCGCAAGAGGGATAGTAGACCATACCCCGTTGATTCCTATTATGAGTGGCATTGTTTCCAAGAATACTACCACAAAGATAAGGGATCTGCAAAATGAAACCAGAGCTGACATGCCTCCGTTACCGATGGCGGTAAAATAACCGGAAATGTAGATATTAAATCCGCATAGGATAAACGCCAGGCAGAAGATTCTAAATGCAGGTACGGTCATTTCCAGTATATCCGGCTCCGTGGAAAAAATCATTACCAGCGGTTTTGCAAATAATAGGCAGATGGCAACGATGACAACAGAGACTGCCGTAATTGACACCATGGACTGTCTTACTATTTCCTTTAGTTTTTTCTGGGCTCTGGCGCCGATGTTATATGAAATCACCGGCTGAGCTGCCACGGTTATACCAAAGTATACCGATGTAAAGAAGTAGTAGAAATATGTGATTATGGACATGGATGCAACTCCGTCTTCACCGGCAATTTTTAAAAGGGTCAGATTGAAGAGGAGAGTTGTCACTCCTGTAGAAAGTTCTGTCATCATTTCAGAGATGCCGTTATAGCAAGCGTGAAAGAGTTTGCCGATTTCCACTTTAGGTTTTACAAATTTCAGATTGCTTCTGCCGGAAACAAAGTGGAAGATACCTATGGCTGCGGAAATATACATGGCAATGGCCGTTGCAATACCGGCTCCAAGGATTCCCATGTTTAACGGAACCACAAAGATAAAGTCCAAAATAACATTGAGTACAAGTCCTGTTACAGACATTGCCATAGCCACGGAAGGGTGACCGTCGGTACGAGTAAAGTATTCAAAAAATAACTTTAATATCATGGCAGGAGTCATTATGACCAGACAGATTCCGTATGGCTTAGTATATGGCATCAATATGTCCGTGGAACCGCATAGACGAAGTATAGGCTCAAGGAACAGTGCACCGACAGTTGTTAAAATTATGATTATGACTATCAGCGCTGTAACCGTAAAGGAAAAAAAGCTGTCCGCTTCATGAAAACGACCTTCTCCCTGTCTGACTCCAACTATGGCGCCGGCACCGGTGGCAAGCATAACCGAAACACCGAAAAATACGCAGGTTATAGGAATGACGATATTTATCGCTGCAAGGGCATCGGAGCCTACAAATCGTGATACGAAAAAACCGTCAACGGTAGTATAAAATGACAAAAATACCATTGAAATCACCGATGGCAGCAGATACCTTATATATTCCTTATAAGTTATTGAATTGGCAAAAGCCGGATTTATTTTTTTCATTAGATATTTCCTTTCATATTTACAGGTAAAAGTATAAAGGGTATAGTAACTATATAGTCAAGGGAGGAAAGCACTTATGGGAAAATATTTTACTGCAGGGGAGTTTGCTGCAATCCATGGAATGTCCAAGCAGACGCTGCTGTTTTACGATAAAATTGGCCTTATAAAACCGGCTTATGTGGATGAAAATAACAGATACAGATACTACAGCGCAAAGCAGATGGAGGTTTTAGATACCATATCAATGCTCAAGGAAGTGGGAATGCCTCTGGCGGAAATTAGAGAATATATGGATGATAGAAGCGTCGAAGGTGCTATTTTGCTGCTGGAAAAGGAAAATGAAAAACTGACTGAAAAGATAAAAAAGCAGAGGAGAATTAATCGTCGTATTAAAGCAAAAATTGCGCAGCTTAAAGAGGCGGCGGAAATATCCGGAACAGACAAGGTCAGATATGAATTTCAGAAAAGACGGTATCTATATGCGGAGGATGTTAAGGAGCCATTTACACTTTTTGATACGGATGTTGCTATAAAAACATTGTTTGAGGAAGCGTCCAGAGAAAAAATAGAGCATAACTATCAGATAGGCTCTGTCATACCTCTAAAAAAGATCCTCGAAGGTAAATATACGGAAGCTTCAAAGGCCTATACGGTAATGGAAAAAACCGCTGAATCTGAGCATTGTCTTGTGGTGGAGGAAGGGGTCTATGCTGTTTTTTATCATAAGGGTGCATATGCTGAAACGCCAAGCACATATGTGAAGGCCATTGAGGAAATAAAAAAAGATGGATACATAATATCGGGCGACAGCTTTGAAGACAGTATAGTTGACAATCTCACCGCAGGAAATGAAAAGGATTATCTCACAAAAATAAGCATTCCTGTCAAAAAGATGGTATAATAGGAAGGCTATGGGATACAAAGTAAAACTTAAGACATTTGAAGGTCCCTTCGATCTGCTGGTATACCTTATAGAAAGCGCTCGAATGGACATCTATGACATAAAGGTATCGGAAATTACCGAACAGTATATGGAACATCTGCAACGGATGCAGGAGCTGGATGTGCAGCCCGCATCCGAATTTATGGTGCTTGCGGCAAACCTTATAGAAATCAAATCAAAGATGCTGCTGCCAAGGCTCGACGAAAAAGGAGAGGAAATCGAAAGCGAAGATCCGAGAAGTGGACTTGTCGAAAGACTCCTTGAGTATAGGAGATATAAAAGGGCTGCTGAACTTTTTTCCCAGATGGAGGATCAGGGAGCGATGGTGGAAAGCAAGCCACAGGAGGATATTTCCGCATTTTTAGATGACCCAGAAGAAATCCTGCAGCTTGATACGGATCAGCTGATAAATGCCTTTGAGGCTTTCCTAGGACGAAGGAAAAAGGTTTCCGAAATTAGAAAAAACTATGAAAATGTACAGAAAAGAAAAATAACCTCTGAGGAAAGAGTAAGCTTCATCAAGATGCTTTTCAGACAGCAGCCTGATGCAGTGTACTCCTTTAGAGAGACTGTAAAGGACAGTCAAGATAAATACGATATTGCTCTTTCCTTTACATCCATAATGGAAATGGTAAAGCAAAGACAGGTGAGGGCGGAGCAGAAAGCACTTTTTGGCGACATCAAAGTAGCCAAGGGCGAACGTTTTGATCAGGAGGAAGAAAACAATGACAAATAAAGAGAGAATAAAATCCGCACTGGAGTCAATGATGTTCGTCTGGGGAGAGCCTTTGGATGTCAAAACTGCAGCTGATGTGGTGGATATGCCGTGGAAGGAAGTATACGATCTTTTCATGGAACTTCAGGATGAATATGAGGCCTACGAAAGAGGTCTTCGCATAAGGCGCGTTGACAAAAGCTTTCAGATCGTGACATACAGCGAAAACTATGAATATATAAGGAAGCTGTGTACACCTGTTAAAAAGAGAAAACTGACTCAGTCGGCACTGGAAGTTTTGGCGATTATAGCCTATAGACAGCCTGTAACAAGAGGTGAAATAGAATCCGTGCGAGGCATAAAATGTGAAAGGGTCATCGACGGACTGGTACAAAAGGGTCTTGTAAAGGAAGCAGGCAGAAGCAGCAGCTTAGGAAGGCCGATACTGTACGCAACCACCGATGAGTTTTTGCGATATATGGATATAGAGAGCATAGATGATCTACCACAGCTTGAAGACAGAGACAGAGAGATTTACGATTATGAAGAGGAAGGCAGTCTGGAAATTCATCAGATTTCCATGGACAGCCTGAGTAATGAAAATAACGATAATAACGATAACAATGAGAATAAGGAAGAATAATAGATGGAATATTTAAAGGGACTTAACGAAAAACAAAAGGAAGCGGTGCTTACCACGGAAGGACCTCTGCTTATACTGGCAGGAGCCGGCAGCGGTAAGACAAGCACTATGACAAGAAGGATAGCCCATCTTGTTAAAGGCTGTAATGTACCACAGTACAACATCCTGGCCGTTACATTTACAAATAAGGCGGCAGGAGAAATGAGAGAAAGGGTTGAAGCGCTTCTCGGAGACGATGCCCGAATGTGGATAATGACATTTCACGCAGCATGTCTCAGAATTTTAAGAAGAGATGCAGAGCGTCTGGGATATACAAATTCCTTTGCGGTTTATGACCCTGTGGACCAGAAAGCGGTTATAAAAAGCGTCATGAAGGAAAAGGGAATCGAAGAAAAGAAGTTTCCAGTAGCAGGCATTCTGTCGGCCATAAGTAAGGCAAAGGAATCGGAAATCAGCCCATATACCATGAAAAGCATGATTTCAAATTACAGGGATGAAGTGGTAGCTTCAATTTATGAAGGTTACGACAGAGTTCTTAAGAAAAACAATGCCATGGATTTCGACGATCTATTGCTCAATACGGTAAAGCTGCTTAAACAGGAACCGGATGTGCTGGAGCATTATCAGGAAAGATTCAGATATATCATGGTGGACGAATACCAGGATACAAATACCTTGCAGTATAAATTTATCAGTATGCTGGCAGAGCAGTATCAGAATATCTGCGTAGTAGGCGATGATGACCAGTGTATATACCAGTGGCGCGGAGCCGATATAAGCAATATATTAAATTTTGAAAAGGATTTCCCAGGAGCAAAGGTAATAAAGCTTGAGCAAAATTATCGTTCTACGGGAAATATTTTGGCTGCTGCCCATTCGGTTATTTCAAACAACAGCAGGCGTAAGGATAAAAAACTGTGGACTCAGGCGGAGGAAGGCAGTAAGGTTGTTTATGCCAGACTGGATGACGATAGGATGGAAGCAGGATATATCGCCCAGGAAATCGACAGGCTTATGAGAAGCGGCAGAAAGTACAGCGATTTTGCAATTCTCTACAGAACAAATGCCCAGTCCAGAACCTTTGAAGATGCCCTTTCGAGAAAGGATATTCCTTACAGGGTAGTAGGCGGAGTCAGATATTATGACAGAGCCGAAATTAAGGATATGGTTGCATATATGAGGCTTGTGGCAAACCCTGCCGATGAATTGGCCCTTATGAGGGTTATAAATTCTCCTAAGAGGGGAATAGGTCAAAGTTCCGTGGAAAAGCTTAGAAATGCTGCGGAATTTAACGGTATCACAATGTTTGATGCATTGTTAGACGAAAATATAACAGATGAGCTTCCGGCAAAGGCAGCAGCAGCGGGAATGGAGTTTGCAAAGACCATTGCTCACTATCACGAGGAAGTGGAAAACCTTAGAGTATCCGATATATATGACGGACTTTTAGTCCAGTCTGGATATCTGAAATATTTAGAAGAGCAAAACACACCGGAAGCCGATGGCAGAACTGAAAACCTTATGGAATTCAAGTCGGTGATTTTCGATTTTGAAGAGGAAGGTGAGCTGTCATTAAGTGAATTCCTTGAAAAGATAGCGCTGCTTTCCGATGTGGATAACCATGATCCAGACGAGGACGCTGTGACCCTTATGACGATGCACAGTGCCAAGGGCCTCGAATTTCCTTTTGTATTTATGCCGGGCATGGAGGATGGACTCTTTCCTGGATGGAGAAGTCTGGACTCTCAGGAGGGCATAGAAGAGGAAAGAAGACTCTGTTATGTGGGAATGACTCGAGCCAAGGAAAGACTTTGCCTAACAAGTGCCGGATATCGCGTGATGTACGGACAGGGTAACTTTACAAGGGAGTCTCAGTTCTTAAGAGAAGTGGATCCTAAGCTTCTGACCGGAGACGGTGTGTTCAAGAAAAAGAATGAGGCATCTTTGGGAGAAAGAAAGCCTTTGGATGGTTACGGAGCATCTCAGCCGTATATGCCTTTTGCAACGGCTCAGGGAGCCAGCAGAGCGGTAAAGAAAAAGGTTAAAAATACGGAAACCTTCAGCGAGGGAGATAGAGTATCCCACGGCAAGTTCGGAGAGGGTACCGTCATTAAGGTTGACGGTAATGTTGCCGTAGTGAGATTTGATACAGCCGGTGAAAAAAAGCTGGCTACGGATATCGCACCCCTTAAGAAAATTTAATTTGCATTTATCCCAAGGGAGAAATTACGGGTATGTCAGATCAGCAAAAGAAGATGAGAGAACTGGCCGATAGGCTCAACAAAGCTTCTGAGGCCTACTATAAAGAAAATATCGAAATAATGTCCAATCTGGAGTACGATGCTCTGTATGATGAGCTGGAAGCTTTGGAAAAGGAGACAGGTATAGTCCTTTCCGGAAGTCCCACTCAGAAGGTTGGCTATGAAACATCGGAAGGACTGCCAAAGGAAGAACATCCTTCAAGGATGCTGTCTTTGGATAAGACTAAAAGCATAGATGAACTGGCTGCCTGGCTGGGAGACAGAGAAGGCTTACTTTCCTGGAAGCTAGATGGTCTTACCATAGTGCTCACCTATGAAGGCGGAAGACTGGAAAAGGCGGTAACTAGAGGAAATGGAGTAATCGGCGAAGTGGTTACACCTAATGCTAAGGTGTTTGAAAATCTGCCTCTGTCAATTCCATTTAAGGGAAGACTTACCGTAAGGGGAGAAGCTTTTATAAAGTATTCTGATTTTGAAAGAATAAATAAAACCATCGATGATGTGGAAGCAAAATATAAAAATCCTAGAAATCTCTGTAGCGGCTCTGTAAGGCAGCTTAACAATGAGATTACGGCTCAGAGAAATGTAAACTTTGCAGCCTTTTCCCTAACGGAAGCCACAAAAGAGGACGGCTCTGAAATGGATTTTGAAAATTCACGGGAAAACCAGATGAAGTTTTTAAAGTCCCAGGGCTTTGAGATTGTGGAATATGTAAGGCTTACGGGAAGGCAGGTGCCTGAGGAAGTAAAGAAGTTTGAAGAAAATATCAACAGTATGGATATTCCTTCCGATGGGCTTGTGCTTATATATGACGATATAGAATACGGCAGATCCTTGGGAACCACTGCAAAATTTCCAAGGGATGCCATAGCCTTTAAATGGCAGGATGAAATCAGAGAGACAACTCTTAAAAGCATAGAATGGAGTCCTTCCAGAACAGGTCTTATAAATCCCGTTGCAATTTTTGAGCCTGTGGAATTGGAAGGCACTACGGTAAGCAGAGCTTCGGTGCACAATGTGAGCATATTAAAGGAGCTTAAGCTAGGCACAGGGGATACAATAAAGGTCTATAAGGCAAATATGATAATCCCACAGATTGAGGAGAACATCACTCAAAGCGGACCGGATCCTCTGCCTGATGCATGTCCCGTATGTGGACACAGGACACAGCTTAAGGCTGAAGCGGGAGTGGAGACTCTTCACTGTGTAAATCCCGAATGTCCTGCAAAAAAAATAAAATCCTTCGCTTTGTTTGTAAGCAGGGATGCCATGAATATGGAAAACCTTTCTGAAGCAACCCTGGAAAAATTTGTTTCAGCGGGATTTGTAAAGACGCCGGCAGATCTTTTTAGATTAGATAGATATAAGGATCAGATTGTAGCTATGGATGGCTTTGGAGAAAAGTCATATGAAAATTTGCAGGAATCTGCAGAAAAGGCTAGGATAACCACTGCGGCAAAGCTTTTATATGCCTTGGGAATACCGGGTATAGGAGCTGCCAATGCTGCTGTTATAGCATCAGCAGCGGATGACGATTTTGAAAGGGCCAGAAATCTGACATACGATGAGCTGGTGGCCATAGATGGTGTAGGAGATGTTCTTGCCGGGGCTTATATAGACTATTTTAGCGATGAGACAAACAACGAGATTGTGGATGATATACTTTCTCAGGTTAATTTTGTTAAAGAGGATAAGGGCTCCGATGAGCTGGGCGGCAAAGTGTTCGTAATAACAGGCAGTCTCAATAGCTTTGAATCAAGAAGTCAGCTAAAAGAATTGATAGAAAAAAATGGCGGCAAGGTGACCGGCTCTGTAAGCAAAAATACAGACTATCTTATAAACAACGACAGTCAGTCGGCTTCCGCAAAAAATAAAAAGGCAAAGGAACTGGGAATTCCGGTTATTACCGAGGAGGAATTTTTGCAATGCTGGAAATTGGAAAGATAGACAGCGAGCTATTAAAGAAAATAGTGTTTGATAAAATCACATATAGAAGGCCGGAAGTAAAAACAAGACCGGGCATAGGAGAAGACTGTGCAGTGGTAGACTTCGGACAGTGCGACTGCGTTATGTCCACTGACCCGATAACGGCAGCTGTCAATGAAATAGGAAGACTTGCTATACACATTACATGTAACGATATAGCCAGCAATGGAGTAAGACCTGTGGGTATTATGCTAGCAGCCATGCTTCCTCCAGGAACCACAGAAGAAGATATTGCTCTTATGATGGAACAGGCGGGAAAAACTGCAGCTCAGGTGCAGGTTGAAATTATCGGCGGCCATACGGAAATAACGGCAGCGGTAAATAAGCCGGTAATAGTTTCCACGGCGATAGGAATATCCCGTGACAGTGAAAAAAATTCCCATAAAAACATGAAGCCTGGTGATGCGATATTACTCACCAAGAGAGCGGGAATAGAAGGTGCTGGAGTTATCGCAAATGATAATGAAGAGGAGCTTAAGGAAGTTCTCACAGATGAGGAACTTGAAATCGCCAAGGGCTTTCTCAATGAAGTAAGCGTTGTTGAGGAAGGCGTTGCGGCGGGCAGCGTAGGCACTTGCGGTATGCATGATGTAACCGAGGGCGGAGTTCTCGGGGCAATATGGGAAATGTGCACTGTGGAAGGAAAGGGTGCCCTTGTATATAAGGATAGAATTCCAGTTGACTCGGTTACAGAAAAGATAGCGAAGTTTTATGATATAGACTGGTTAAGATTGATTTCCAGCGGATGTATGCTGATAGTGGCTTCCAGTGAAAAAAAGGATGCTGTTGTAAAAGCGGTGGAAGATGCCGGCGTTGCGATTAGCGAAATCGGTGTTATAGCTTCGCCAGAAGATGGAATAATGATTGAAGAAAACGGGATAAAAAGTCCTGTGGAGCCCCCTGCCAGCGACGAGCTTTACAAGGCGGTAAAATAGCCTTATGTCTGATGTTGACTTGTAGGTAATTTGCATTTATAATCAACTAATGTGAATTGCCTTTTGGCAGCCTTACAAATACGGTTGGGGTCCTGCGCAATGAGAGTCTGTGAACCTTGTCAGGTCCGGAAGGAAGCAGCAATAAGCGGATAAACTCATGTGCCGCAGATCAGCCTTTTCCGTTTTTTGTAGGGCTACCAAGGGGCAATTTTAGATAGGAGACGAGATAGCAAAATGTATAAAGCACTATATAGAGAATACAGACCGGAAGTATTTGAAGAAATGCTCGGTCAGGAACATATAGTAAAAATACTAAAAAAGCAGGTTGAAAGCGATTCGGTAAATCATGCCTATCTTTTTTGCGGCACTCGAGGAACAGGTAAAACGACCACTGCAAGACTTTTGGCGAAGGCGGTAAACTGTCTTTCTGAGGGCGAAAAACCCTGCGGAAAATGTGATAATTGCAGAGCCATAAAGGAAGGCACATTTATGGATCTCATTGAAATCGACGCCGCTTCTAACAACGGTATCAATGATATAAGAGAATTAAGGGAAAGCGTAAATTTCCCACCGGCAGTGGGAAGAAAAAAGGTGTATATCATAGACGAGGTGCATATGCTTTCCAAGGAAGCCTTTAACGGTTTTCTAAAGACTTTGGAGGAACCTCCGGAAAATGTAATGTTCATTTTGGCAACAACGGAGCCGCAGAAACTGCCTCAGACAATTCTTTCCAGATGTATTAGAATGGATTTTAGAAGAGTATCTGAAGCAGATTTGGAAACAAGAATGAAGGAAATCTGCCAGCGAAAGGGAATAGAAATAGATGAAGATGCTCTTAAACTGGTGGCTACAAATGCCGATGGATCGGTGAGAGACGGTCTTACACTCCTTGAACAGTGCATTTCCGGAAGGGAAGGGAAGGTCACAAGGGATGATGTGCTTGATGCCCTTGGAGCTGTAGGTGAAGAAACATATATAGATATGACAAATGCCATTGCCGATGGCGATGTTTCAAAATGCGTACTTAGCTTAAATGAAATTTTTTCTGCAGGCAAGGATGCAAGACAGGTAATGGGAGGACTGATAAACCATTACAGAAATCTTCTTCTCACGAAATATGTTAAAAAGCCGGAGCATATTTTAAATATGTCCCTAGAAAATGTGGAGAGAGTAAGAGAGCAGTGTCAGAGACTTGATACCGCAGAGATAAATAACGCCATAATACTTCTGTCAAAGACAGCAGGAGAAATGACATATTCCACACAGCCAAGAGTTCTTTTGGAGCTGGCTGTGGTGCAGCTGGCAACGGGAATGTCGCAGATGGTACAGATGCAGCCTGGTACCAAGATGCAATCAAAGCAGCCGGTAAAACAGGCACAGCAGATGAAGCCGTCACCGGAAACCAAAAAAACAGCTCCATCACAGGGTAGCATCGAAGTGAAGCCAACGGATGAACCTGAAAGAGAAGAGGTTAAAAGCGAACCTAAGAATGTGGCTGATATGGACATGGAAGAGGTATGGAGAGATGTGTGCAATGAGGCTGTGTCAAAGAATCCGATGCTGATAGTAGTGCAGCAACATACCTTTCCAAAGAAGATGACATCCGGTGAAATGGTAATCGGTGCTTTAAATACCACAGCTGTAATGATGCTTGAAAAGGAAAAGGAAAAATTAACTGAAATTCTCAGAAAGCAGACTGGCAGCAATATGCATATCGTGATAGCCGGAAATAATGAAAAAGAGGATCAAGGACAGAATGTCGAGGAAACCGCACATATGGTAGAAGATATACTCGGCGTTCATGTAAAGATAGAAGATTAGAGCAAATCGGGAGGAAAAAATGGGTAGAAATATGAGAGCGGGCAAAAAGCCTAAAAAAGCCGGAGCAGGAAATATGAAACAGCAGATGGCTCAGATGCAGGCGGTGCAAAGGCAAATGGAGCAGCTGCAGTCTGAAATAAGTGAAATGGAAACTACAGCCACATCCGGCGGCGGAGCAGTTTCAGTAACTGTGAACGGAGATAAGGAAATTAAAAGCATAACCCTTCAGCCGGAAGTTGTTGACCCAGATGATATTGAAATGCTTCAGGACCT
Source organism: Gallibacter intestinalis (assembly GCF_014982745.1). Classification (GTDB taxonomy): domain Bacteria; phylum Bacillota; class Clostridia; order Peptostreptococcales; family Anaerovoracaceae; genus Gallibacter; species Gallibacter intestinalis. Next base: position 185,926 of record NZ_JADCKA010000001.1, read on the forward strand.
GATTATGACTGCGGTAAACGAAGCAATGAGGCAGATGGATGAAATATCCAGCGGAGAAATGAGCAAGCTGACAAGCGGTCTGGGGCTTCCTCCTGGACTTCTGTAGGAGAAAATCGCAATATGAAATATTATGCTAAACCTTTGAACAGACTTATAGGAGAGCTGTCAAAGCTGCCGGGTATAGGCGGTAAGACGGCGCAGAGACTTGCTTTTTATATTCTTTCTCTGGAAGACCAGGAAGTGGAAAAGCTGACAGGTGCCATAACCGAAGCTAAAGCTAAAATGAGGTACTGTTCGATATGCGGCAATCTTACGGATGAGGATCCGTGCAGAATATGTACTGACCACAGCAGGGATAAAAGCGTAATCTGCGTGGTGGAAAGTCCAAAGGATGTTGCCGCCATGGAAAAGATAAGAGAATACAAGGGACTGTATCATGTTCTCCACGGAGCTATTTCACCTATGGAGGGCATAGGACCTGAGGATATAAATCTCAAATCCCTTATTAAAAGGCTTCAGGGAAATGATGATGTAAAGGAGATAATTCTTGCCACAAACCCGAACATCGAGGGAGAAGCTACAGCCATGTATATAGCAAGGCTTATAAATCCATCGGGGATAAAGGTTACAAGGATTGCTCACGGAATTCCGGTGGGAGGAGATTTGGAATACACAGATGAAATCACGCTGTTAAAGGCGATGGAAGGACGAAAACCCCTGGGATAAAAATGATAAATAGGGCTGTAGCCCACAAAAGAGGCTGTCACGCAAGTGCGAGGCAGCCTCTTTGATTTCTTACCTTATTAAGTTTTACAGTGTCAGCTCCTGGACCTTTCTGAATTTCCTAAATGGTGTAAACAGATAACCAAGTCCTACATTGTAGGCCATAAATCCGTACACTGCAGTCCAGTGCATTTTTCGTGCCATACCCGGTGTTGCTTCGCGTTCGCGACCGCCGGCACCTACGATTCTGTTTTCTCTGACAGCCCTTATTAAATCGTCGTTGCATGTTATATCTTCGTCAAACTCGGTATATCCCATGCCGACATAGTCTGCCTTGTGGGAATCTGAACCTCCCAGTCCAGGCTTACCGTGCTTTTCGGCCAACTGTGAAGCGAGTTCATTGGCCTGGGGCGTCTCACAGGTATTAAAGACTTCGATGAAATCGAATTGTTCTATCAGTGAGGCGTTTTTCCTTGCTGCTCTCAGACTCATAAAGCTGGAACTCTTTACCCCGTAAGGATGGGCAGGTCCTAAAATACCGCCATGCTGATGTACTATCTGTATAAGGTGTTTCAGGGTAAGACCGCGTACATTGAGGAGTTTGAGCTGTACTCCGTCAGGAAGTACCACTATGAAATGACCTGCATCTCTTGTATCGTATTCGATACCTTTGAGAACTACAAAGTCTTTAAACTCTTCTTCGTTGCGGATTTCGTCCCATACCTTCCACCCCTTTGAGGTGGTATGGTCGGTAATCATCATACCGCCGAAACCCTGTTCTTTCAGAAGTCTTATATACTCGTCGAGTGAGATCTTGGAATCGATGGAGCCGGCCCTGGTATGGCAGTGCATATCGATTTTCAATATCCCTTCCTTTCTCCGCTTCAAAAATATAACTTCCTTTTATATTTACAGTATAATCCCCAAATGTGAGCAAATCAAGGATACTTTAAAGAACTGTTTTAATTTAATTGTCGAAGTGGTATAATACGATTACTGTATTGAAATGAAGGAAAAGGGTAGAGGAAAGCTATGTTTGAAGTGATACTGATTATAAATATACTCATAGCCTTGGCCATCATCTTTTTGGAGCGAAAGGACACATCCGCAACGCTGGCATGGATAATGGTCCTTCTTTTTATACCTATTTTAGGAACGATTTTTTATATTGTTTTTTCGCAGAACATTTCAAGACAAAAGATATTTAGATTGTATGAAAACGAAGAGGAGATGATTTCTGCTTCATTAAAAAAGCAAAGTGAGGCAATCGGAGAAGGTACATTTGAATTTGAAAATAAAATCGCAGCAAAATGGACAGACCTTATTAAGCTTAATCAGTCATGCAGTCACGCATATTTTACGCAGGATAACAGCATAGAACTCTTTATCGATGGTAAAGAAAAAATGAAGGCTCTGTTCGACGATATTGAAAATGCAAAATCCTATGTTAATGTACAGTATTTTATTATCAAAAAGGATATAGTAGGTGATGCGTTTTTAAAACTGCTCATCCGTAAGGCCATGGAAGGTGTTGAAGTCAGGCTGCTGGTGGATGCCCTTGGTTCAAGAGGGATAAATAAGGAATTGGTAAGAGAGCTTAAGGCAAGCGGCGGACATTATGCGGAGTTTTTCCCAAGTAAGTTTAAGCTGTTTAATACAAAGCTTAATTACAGAAATCACAGAAAGATTGTGATTATAGATAATGAAATCGGATATGTTGGTGGATTTAATATAGCCAGAGAATACGTTGGACTTAAGCGTAAATTCGGCTATTGGAGAGATACTCACCTGAAAATAAGAGGCGGAAGCGTTCTTGATTTAAATGCTAGATTTCTTTTGGACTGGCGAAGTGCCACAAGAGAAAAATTCAATATGGAAGAAGTGTTCATGGAGGAACAGGAGGGCAGCGGTAATATAGGCGTTCAGATTGTTTCTAGCGGACCGGACAATACAAGAGAAGAAATCAAGCATGGCTTCTTTAAGATGATTACATCGGCTAAAAAAAGCATTTATATACAGACTCCGTACTTTGTGCCAGATGCTCCGATACTGGAAGGACTTAAGATGGCAGCTCAATCCGGCGTTGAAGTAAATGTGATGATTCCGTGTATGCCGGACCACATGTTTGTATACTGGGCCACATATTCATATGTTGCGGAGCTCATGGAAGAGGGTGTCAATGTGTATATATATGATAACGGCTTCCTCCATGCTAAGGTGCTGGCAGTTGACGATGAAATATGTACGGTGGGCTCTACAAATTTTGACAGAAGAAGCTTTAAACTTAACTTTGAAGCAAACGCTTTTATCTATGATGCAGAATTTACAAGTAAGATAGTGGATTCGTTTAAAGAGGATATAAAGCTGAGTTATAAACTGACTCAGGAGCTTTATGACCAGAGAGGCTCGTGGATAAAGATAAAGGAAGTATTTTCAAGAATACTGTCCGATGTATTGTAATGTGATACGGGAGGAAAGAAAGTGAAAAGATTTATGAATCCTGCAGCATTGGTGCTGCTGGTGTTGTTGGCTCTGACATTTAGTCAGGCAATCAGAAGAGATCCGGGCGGATGGATTATCAATGAGTTCCTGATGCTTCCGGGAATTATTATAGGACTTTGTTTTCATGAGTATGCCCATGGTATCGTGGCGTACAAACTGGGGGATCCCACACCTAAGTTTCAGGGAAGACTTACGGTAAATCCCGGTGCTCATTTGGATCCTATAGGATTTTTGGCACTGCTTTTTGTAGGCTTTGGTTGGGGTAGACCGGTGGAAATAAATCCTTATAATTTTAAAAAGCCAAGAAGAGATGAATTTCTTGTGGCAATAGCAGGTGTGGCTATGAACTTTATCATAGCGGTGGTATTTGCCTTTATATACAAGCTGGTTACCCAGTCAGCGGGAATAGGATTGTATACGGACGGCATAGGCGGATATATTTGCTGGATTATATTTTATATAATATATATGAATGTGATACTTATGCTCTTTAATCTGTTGCCGGTACCGCCGCTAGATGGATTTAATATTGTTACGGAGATATTTGATCTTAAGAGATATTCTTGGTATTACACTTTGTATCAGAACGGCTTTTTTATCCTTATGCTTCTGATACTGTTTAATGTGACGGATACCGTACTGACACCGCTTATAAACGGAGTTATGAACTTTATGATGTCCATAGCAGGATTCGGGTTGTTTTAGCGGTAGATGAATGGAAAGGAAAAGATATATTATGAAAGGTATTTTAAAAAAGACTTGTGCAGTATTTATGTCTGCTGCCATAGCAGTGACCATGGCTTCCTGCGGAGCTCAGTTTAACACGGTGGGTGCCACAGTGGGTAATATGTTAAACGGTGGGGAAGTAACTTCTCAAAACGGCTCAACCTATTATCTTAAAGATGGTGACATATATAAAACCGATAGCGTTTCTAAAGAAGGAAAAGTTATAAAAGAAGGCGATATTGGTCTTGTAAATATTGTGGGAGATAAGATTTATTATTACGATAATGAAATAAGCACCATATGTAAGGTTAATTCCGAAGGTGATAGGGAAGAATGGATTGCAGAACTTTACTGTGATGCATTTACTGTGTCAAAGGATAATGTATATGCTTCAGTGCTGACTGGACAGGGCGGCGATGACCTGGAGGATTCGGACAACTACAGCGTTGTAAGGATGAAGGTTACAGACACTAAATTATCCAGCACAATGCCTAAGGTGCTTATTGAAAAAGCAAGACTAATAGGATGTGCTGGTGACAATATATATGTTAAAAAGAAAACCGATAAAGGAGAATTTCTCTACAGCTATGATAACGACGGCAACAACGAAAAGCAGCTGATGGCGCTTCCTGAAGACGGAGAAGTAATCGTGGATTCTTCTGCTATCTATCTAATTGGAACTGTGGATAAAGCCTACGGCATATATAAATACTCAATGTCTGGCGAAGATCAGAAGTTAATTACTGCAGTTAATAAGAATACAAAGACAGGAGCAAATGCAATTAATATCTATGACGGATATATCTATTATGAAGACTGTGTTACGGCTTCTGGTGGAACAGTTACAGACACTATTATCAAAATGAGTGTAGATGGAGCAGAAAAAACAACGGTTATGACTGCCGATAAGGCTTCGGAATACCAGCTTGCAGCCGGTGCTGACGGAATGATGGTTAAGGTCAGAGCAGCAGGAGATATAAACACTCATCCTAACTGGGAAGCTATTTCAGAGGAAGAGGCAAAATAACGGTGATTAAAATATCAAAATTACATGGAACAGGCGTAAGGCCTGTTCTTTTTTTAGAAAACAATAAGGAAGTCCTTTCCCATAAAAGAGAAAATAAAATACTGTTGACAGTGTACTATCTGTCGTAGTACACTAAACGCAAAGAAGAGAAAGGAGACCACCATGATAAGGTTAAAGAACGTTTCAAAGTTCTACTATAGCAAAGGCATGATAACCAGCGGATTTTCAAAGGTAAATCTTGAGCTGAATGTGGGAGAGTTTGTGGTAATCACAGGTGAATCCGGTAGTGGTAAATCTACGCTCTTAAATGTCATATCAGGCCTTGATACCTATGAAGAAGGCGAAATGTATGTCAACGGTGTGGAGACAAGCCATTACACCGAAAGTGACTTTGAAAGATACAGAAAAAAGTATGTGGGAAATATCTTTCAGAACTTCAATTTGGTATACAGCTATACCGTATACCAGAATATTGAACTGATACTGCTAATCAATGGCTACACAAAAGAAGAGGCGGAGCCAAAGGTCAGGGATATTATCAAAAAGGTAGGCCTTGAGGAGTTTACCGACACTAAGGCATCAAAGCTTTCCGGTGGACAGAAACAGAGGGTTGCTGTTGCCAGAGCCCTTGCCAAGGAAACGGATATGATTGTAGCAGATGAGCCTACGGGAAATCTGGACAGCGAATCTGCGGCAGCTGTAATAAAGGTTTTAGGAGAAGCTGCAAAGGACAAGCTTGTTGTGGTGGTAACTCATAACTACGATCAGTTTGAAAAATATGCCACAAGAAGAATCAAGATGAATGATGGCAGAATCACAGAGGATGAAGTGTTTTCAAAACCTAAGCCTAGTCCAGAAGTCCTGGCACGGCTGACAGGAGAAAGAGGCGAGGACAAGAAGGCTTTAAAGGATGCAAAGGCTGCCATCGAAAATGAAGATGGCGAAGGTGCACAGATAAACCTTTCCTCAAAGATAAGGCTTGGCTTGAGGAATGCCTTTAATATTGCTCCTAAATTTGTTCTTCTGTTGCTTGTATTTATGTTCCTGATTTTTTCCGTGGCAGGAGAGTACGCAACACTCAGTAAAAATGAAGCGGAACTCAGTGCCAACGGCAGAAATTCCTACTTTACCAACTACTCAGAAGATAGGATAGTTATAAATCGTGATGACGGTAAAGCTATGACAACAGGCGATTATAATGCTATCAGCGCCGTGAGCGGAATAGAAAGAGTTGAAAAAAATGACATTCTGCAAGACAGTGAATACTGGGCAGGAGGAGATATGTTCAGCCTTACGGTACATCTGTCAAGCCTCGATAATATTAAAAATGTGGATTACGGAAGAATGCCTGAAAATGATAGTGAAACCGTTATTCGCGTCAGCAGTGATAACTGGTATTTTTCAGATCAGGATATGATAAATCAGTCGTTGGATACCAACGTGTATGTGGAGGATTACAGTTCCTCGGCGCAGGATCTCACCATGAGAGATTTAAAGCTTGTGGGAGTCGTAATTGATGACAGCTTGGATACATGGACTGGTACTCTCTATCTTAACGGTGATACTCTGAAAACTGCCGAGGCTGATGTGATACTGACTAATTCACAGATAAATATAACTTCGGGAAACAGTGATATAGATTTAACTGCAGGAGAAATGTATCTGGTGGCATCGGATAAGGTACCTGAAGGAGAGGTTTATTCCACAGAGGCCCTTAACGGTTTCTTTGATGACGGACAGGCAACAGGTAAAAACATAACAGTAAGGACATCAAATATATACGCAGATAGTGAAACGGAGCTTTCCGTAGGCAGGATTATGAACGGAAAAACCATGGAAAGCCTTATGGGAATAGATGATTACGACATGTACAGCAGTGCTATTTTTGTAAATCCAAATGATATGGCAAGGATTGCAGGAGATGCACAGTATCAGTATTCGGCTTATGTTAAGGATTTAAAGGATGTGGATAATGCACTTAAATCCTTAAATGAGATGGGATACAATCCACTTTCCTTAAAGGGAGCTGTGTATGTTGACCAGATTTCCGAAGCGATGTTTAATATCGTGCAGGTGCCTGTGATACTGTTTTTACTGGTAGCGGTATTCTTTATATCATACTTTGTAGTAAAGCTGATACTGCGAAGCAGAAGCGACTACTTTGTAATACTCAGAATACTTGGTATGAACGGCAAGAATACAAAGAGGCTTTTGGACATCGAGCTTATGACAGTTGCCACGGTAGCATATCTGATATTCATTGCTGTTTATATCATAGCTAAAAACGGATTTTTCGGAAATTCCTTTATTGCAACTTTGGCTTCGATGCTCAGCGTGCCGCAGCTTGCAGTGCTGTATCTGATAATAATACTTATGGTATATCTTATTTCTGCAAAATTTGCGAAGAGTATGTTTAAAAAGTCGGCGATGGATACTTTCAGAGAGGAGGCATAGGTAATGATCAGGCTTGAAAAGGTAAATAAATACTTCTTTAAGGGAAAGAAAAATCAGATACATGTAATAGATAATACCGATTTAACCTTTGACGCCAGCGGCCTTGTGGCTCTTCTCGGTCCGTCGGGATGCGGCAAAACGACACTTCTCAATGTAATAGGAGGCCTTGACGGCATAAACAGCGGAGATATTGTAATAAACGGCGTTTCCATAGCGAAAGCAAGGACAGGGAAAAAGGATGCCATAAGAAACGAATATATAGGCTACATTTTCCAAAACTATAATCTGGTGGACGATATGACCGTGTTTGACAATGTGGCAGTTGTCCTTAAGATGCTGGGTATTAAAGATAAGGCTGAGATAGAAGAAAAGGTGAATTATGTTCTTGAAAAGGTAGGCATGTACCGCTACAGAAAGAGATATGCGGGAATGCTTTCCGGCGGCGAGAGACAGAGGGTAGGCATAGCCAGGGCGATTGTAAAAAATCCTCCGATAATAATAGCCGATGAGCCTACGGGAAATCTGGATAGCAGAAACACCCTGGAGGTTATGAATATAATAAAAGCCATTTCAAGAGATAAGCTAGTTATACTCGTTACCCATGAGGAAAACCTTGCAAACTTCTATGCTGACAGGATTATAAAGATAAAAGACGGTAGCGTTATTTCCGATGAGCCGAATAATCATGAAAAGGGTCTTGATTATGTTATGGACAACAGGATTTATCTGGGAGACATGAAAAGGGAAGAACAGTATTCCGGAGATGTCGCCGATGTCAGATTTTACGGCGGTGAAAACGAAAGAGCCAAGGCGGACATCGATATTGTTGTCAGAAACGGAAATATCTATATAAGGAGTAAGGATCCAAACAGCCGTGTGGAAATCGTTGATGAAAACAGCAGCATGGAGATTGTCGAAGGTCATTACAGGGAGATGACTAAAGAGGAGCAGGAGGCATATCAGTTTGATAGAACCGTCCTTGAGCATAAGGCGCCTGTAAAATATTCCACAACCATAAGCTTTGGCGAAATGATAAGGGGAGGTTTTAAAAAGGTAAAAAATTACTCTAGGACAAAGAAACTGCTTCTTGTAGGCTTCCTGGTGGCGGCAATGTTTATGACATATGCCATAAGCAATCTTATGGGACTTATGACTCCAGATGACAAGCAGTTTGTGACAGTAAACAAAGACTATATGAACATTTCAGACTCGGAGATGAGCATAGCTGACTATGAAAAATATCAGGCTGCGGAAGGCGTGAAATACGCAATTCCGGGAGATAGCCGAATAGATACGAAGCTTGTTATGGACAGATATTTGCAGACTGCTTCCGGCTATGAACTGATAAGCGGCTCCTTAGGCGATATTGATACTGTGGCAGATGATGAGATTATCGCAGGAAAGAGACCGTCATCGGATAGAGAAATACTGGTGGATACCATGGCATTGGAAAGTAATTTCAACAGTATGGAAGGCACCGTAAGAGAAGCAGGCTATCTTAAAAAATCCGATTTGGTTGGAGAAAAGGTTACTATAGGGGCTCTTGGAGAATTCACCATAGCAGGTATCGTTGACAGACAAAGTCCGGGAATCTATGCGGACAGCAGTCTCTTTCAAGATATTTTAGCTAGCGCCGGTACTTTTGGAAGCGACAATGAAGACAGTCAAGGTGCCCAGACAAAATATATCAGCGCCGATGCCCTATCAGACAGGTTTAAGCTGGAAGGAGGAAGCCTCCCTGATGAGGATTATGAGGTTTTAATAAATGCTGATTATAAAAACGAGATTGCTATAGGCTCTGTTCTTGAAGATGAAATAAACGGAAAGAAGCTTAAGGTTACCGGCTACTATTCGGGACTTTCCGATGATATTGCCGGTGCTGAAATAAGAATTGTGAATAAGAAAACTCAGGAATACGGAAATATACAAAAGGGTATTAAGAACTGCGGCGGTATGATGATATATGCCGCTGACAGAGATGTAGCTCAGACAGCTTTAGGTGAAATGGGACAGCAACCGGAGGATACATATGAAATAGCAAAGGCGCAGTATATGAGCTCCATAAAAAATCAGACCATAGCCATGATCGTGATGGCGGCGGTAATGTTTGTTATTTCAGTAATAGAGATATATCTGATTATGAGAGCATCCTTCCTTTCCAGAATAAGAGAAGTGGGCGTATATAGAGCTATAGGCATGAAAAAGCGTGATATATATAGGATGTTCACAGGTGAAATAACGGCTATTACAACAATAGCAGGGCTTCCTGGGCTTGCATTTATGTGTTATGTACTTTACAAGATAACAGGTGTTGACACCTTTGCGGAGCAGTTTGTATTTAACCCTATAATGGTAATCACAGCCATTGTGGTAATATACGGCGTAAATCTGATATTCGGTCTGCTACCGGTGTGGAGAACCGTTAGAAAAACACCTGCACAGATACTTGCAAGAACGGATATATAAATCTGCCACATACAGCTCAAAGCCTTTTTATTGATAACGGGCCCTAATAATGATATACTCAATTTAAGATTATTTATTGGAACAGGAGGGCTTTTATATGAAAGGCTACACAAGCGAAACTATCAGAAACGTGGCGCTGGTCGGACATGGCGGCTGCGGTAAGACAACTTTCCTGGAATCGGTACTCAAGGAAACAGGAGCCATAGACAGGATGGGTAAAGTGGACGAAGGTAACACCGTGTCCGACTATGACAAGATGGAAAAGGAAAAGGGATATTCCATCAATACATCGGTGGTGCCGGTAATCTGGAAGGAAAACAAAATAAACTTCATAGATACTCCGGGTTACTTTGATTTTGTGGGAGAAGTAAATGCTGCCCTGAGAGCGGCTGAGGCTGCCATTATCCTGGTGGATGCAGGAGCCGGTGTTCAGGTTGGTACAGAGCAGGCATGGAAAGCGTGCGAAAGATACAAAAAACCGCGTTTCATAGTAATAAATAAAAGAGATAAGGACGAATTTGACTACTACAAGACATTCGACGAACTGAAGGCTAAATTTGGAGATCATCTGATTCCGTTCAGCTGGCCTATTACAACAGAGATAGATGAAGAACTTAAGGAAGCCATTGCCATGACTAGCGATGAGCTTATGGAAAAGTACTTTAACGGCGATAACTTCACTGAAGAAGAAATCAAAAAAGGTCTTGCGGAAGGTATAGCAGACGGTGCCATGGTACCTGTACTGTCCGCAGCATTCGAACTGCAGAAGGGTTCCCAGGGACTTTTGGACCTTTTGGTAACATATGTTCCTACACCTCTTCAGCATGGTCCTTATCAGGGCTTTAACGATAAAAACGAGCCTGTTGAAAAGGTTTCTGTGGTTGACGGACCTGTTTCAGCTTTCGTATTTAAGACTATTATCGACCCGTTTGTTGGTAAGATTTCAATCATGAAGGTGGTATCTGGTAAACTGAATGCCGGTACCGAAGTCCTCAACGAAAGAACAGGCAAGATGGAAAAGATAGGAAAGCTGTTCTTCCTTAGAGGAAATCAGCAGGAAGAACTCAACTACGCAGAAGCAGGAGATATCGTTGCAGCGGCTAAGCTTCAGTATACACTTTCCGGTGATACTCTTTGCGACAAGAGCGATGTTATCAGATATCTGCCTTTGGATTATCCAAAGCCTTCCCTTTATGTGGCTATTGAGGCTGCTGATAAAAAGGATGAAGATAAGGTATTCTCCGGTCTTGCTAAACTGAGAGAAGAAGACCCTTCCTTCACAATCGAAAGAAACAACGAAACACATCAGACTCTCTTAGGCGGACAGGGTGAAATTCAGCTTGGAATCATCATGGCAAAGCTTAAGGATAGATTCGGTGTTGAAGTTAAGACAGTACCTCAGAAGATAGCCTACAGAGAAACAATCAGAGGAACTTCCGATGTACAGGGTAAGCATAAGAAACAGTCCGGCGGTGCAGGACAGTACGGTGATGTTCATATCAGATTTTCACCTTCCCAGGAGGAATTTGAATTTACCGAATCACTGTTCGGAGGATCAATTCCTAAAAACTATGTGCCTGCAGTTGAAAAGGGACTTATTGAATCCATGGAAAAGGGCCCTCTGGCAGGATGTAAGGTAGTTAATATCAAGGCTGACCTTTACGATGGGTCTTACCATGACGTGGACTCCAACGAAATGGCATTTAAGATTGCCGCTTCCCTGGCGTTTAAGAAAGGTATCATGGAAGCAAATCCTTGTCTTTTAGAGCCTATCATGAAGCTGGAAATATATGTTCCGGAAGATTACATGGGCGATGTTATGGGCGATATGAACAAGAGAAGAGGTAAGATTTTGGGTATGGAACCTCAGGCTGACGGCGAACAGAAGATCGTTGCAGAAGCACCTCAGGCAGAACTCTTTGATTATGCCGTTGTTCTCAGATCCATGACACAGGCAAGAGGACATTTTGAAATGGACTTTGCAAGATATGAACAGATGCCTCAGCAATTAGCTGACAAGATTATCAGTGCATATCAGGAAGGACAGAATAAATAGTTTATGTGAATGATTAGGCAAATGCGTGCCTGAACTTAATATCAAGCAGACGAAAGTCCGCACATTTAGGTGCGGGCTTTTGTGTTGACACAAACATGGCAAAATAATATAATACTAAATAAGAACAAATGTTCGCGCGCTTGAATTATAAATTTTGGGAGTTAAATATATGGCTAAAAAGAGTAAGACTGTATTTGTCTGTCAGGAATGTGGATATGAGAGCCCTAAATGGATGGGACAGTGCGTGTGCGGCGCATGGAACTCCTTTGTTGAGGAGAAGATAGTTACAGGGGAAGAAAACGACCCCAGAAGGCGTACAGGTATAGGTGCCAGTCATTTAGGAGGAATAAACAAGGCAGGGCGACTTGCTGATGTAAAGGGCAGTGATGCCGACGAGAGAATTGCAACAGGCTCAAAGGAACTTGACAGAGTTCTTGGTGGCGGTATGGTTAAAGGCTCTTTGACTCTTATATCCGGAGAACCGGGCATAGGTAAATCCACTTTGCTTATGCAGACTGCAGACAGCATATCTAAGGGCGGCCGTAAAGTTCTTTATGTATCCGGAGAAGAGTCTGAAATACAGCTAAAAATGAGAGCTGACCGCATATGCGGTGAAATAAGTGATAATTTTATGGTACTCTCTGAGACAAATATGGAGAACATAGCTCAGTGTGCCGTTGAAACAGAGGCGGGATTTATTATAGTGGACTCCATACAGACCGTTTATTCTTCTGCCCTTGATTCTGCACCGGGAAGTGTATCCCAGGTGAGAGCTTGCGGTAATGAGCTGATGCGTCTAGGTAAAACCTGCGGTATACCTGTGTTTATAGTTGCCCATGTGACAAAGAGCGGCGAACTGGCAGGACCTAAAATAGTTGAGCATCTGGTAGATTGCGTGCTGCATTTTACAGGAGAACGAAATCATGAGCTAAGGATATTGCGTTCTTTCAAGAATAGATTTGGAACCACCAGCGAAATAGGAGCCTTTGAAATGACTCAGGACGGTCTTAAGGGAATAGAAAACCTATCTCAGACCTTTCTTGAAGGCACCGAGGAGGCCAGGGAAGGCTCGACAGTGTCTGCGGTTTACGAGGGAACAAGACCTCTTCTTTTGGAAATACAGGCTCTGACTTCACCGACTAATATTGGTTTTGCAAGAAGAACAGCTATAGGCATTGATCTTTCCAGACTTAACATGATTTTGGCTGTATTAGAGAAAAAAGCCGGAATATCCATGATAAATCAGGATGTATATGTAAATGTTGTGGGAGGACTTCGCCCGGAAGGAACATATACTGATTTGAGTGTGGCCATGTCGGTGTATTCCTCATATAGGGGAAAAGAACCTGAACAAAAAACGATCGTTTTCGGCGAAATAGGTCTTACGGGAGAGCTTCGCGGAGTTCAGCACGCGGATAAGATAGTAAAAGAAGCTGTGAGAATGGGATACAAAAAAATAATTCTCCCGCGGGCAAATGCCGTAAAGTTGGCATCCGCGGCGGGAGAAGATGTTCGTATTATAGGGGTTAGTGAGATCGGTGAAGCAATCCGTGTCTGCTTCCCTTAGAAGCCTTAGGCTCCGGAGCAACCTCCAGTTCAAACCAGAAGGTGGTACCTCGTCCCATCTTACTTTCAACACCAAAGCGGGCGTTGTGGGCTATGAGTATTTCCTTGACTATTGAAAGCCCCAGACCGGAACTCTTGCTGGCACGCACATGATTGTTGCTGGATTTGTAATATCTTTCCCAGATATAAGGTAGCTCTGAGGCTTTTATACCAGGGCCGTGATCCACGACTTCGCAGTGGACGCGCTTGCCCCATTTCTTTACATTGATGAAAATCTTTTTATCATCACCGCAGTATTTAACTGCGTTGGAAAGCAGGTTGGCAACAACCTGTTTTATTCTTTCCGAATCTCCTATTACCTCTACATCCTGTCGGCAGTTAAATACGATGCTGTAGCCTTCCTTTTGCTGTAAAACACCGTATGGCTGTAGCACGGAATCAAACAGACCTTTGATGCTGAATCTTTCTATATTCAGCTGCAAGGTTCCTGCCTGTACATCGGATAAAGTCATCAAATCGTTTACAAGGCTGTTAAGTCTGTCGGCTTCATCTATGATAATCTGCAGATGGGCATTTCTCTTTTCTGGATTGTCTCCGGAAAGATCTCTTATCATTTCCGCATATGATTTTACCATGGTAAGAGGTGTGCGCAGGTCATGGGAAACATTTGCAACTATATCCCTCTGAAGATTTGAAGAACGTTCCAACTCTGAAGATGCCTTGTTTAATGTCTGAGCTAGCTCATTTATTTCTGAGTATGAATATCTGGTAGGGAAGGTGATACCGTAATCTCCCTTTGCCAGATTTTTTGCTTTTTTGTTTATATCGTCAATAGGTCGTGCAATTCTGATGGAAGCATAAACCGCAAAAAGAAGTCCGAAAATCAAAGAGCCCAAGGTGATGTATACCAGCTGATTTTGCATGATCTCAACGGTGGTGCCTACAGGGTAAAGCGGCGATAGCAAATACATGGCTGTATCGTGGGAAGCGTCAAGATATCCGGCATACACCCATGTTTCCCTTTGGGTCTTATCGGTCACCAGTGTAAGGGCTATATCGCTTTTATTTGGAGCAGCTTCGTTTAGACTATCCCTAGCCTGATCAAGCTCCGCCTGGTAACCCTCCGTTCGGCTGTCTGACGAATAAACTGGATTACCCTTATGCTCTATCTGCAGATATATGTCATCGCTGGAAAGTATATCCTGGATGCCGTCGATAAATTCTTTTCTGTTATCGCTGTTGTTGTAAACATCGGTTATAAGAGCGGCTTTTTTTTCGGAACTGATTATCTTCATTTTGTCATAGTAGTTGTTCATGAAAAATATTTGAAGAAACCAGTTTAAAAACAGAATAACTACTACTATCACAAGGAAATAAATCCATATTTTAAAGCGTACGCTTTTAAAGTTAAATTTAGAATTCAAATTTGTATCCTACCCCTCGTAATGTGATGATGTGATCCCTATAAGGACCGAGATGATTTCTGAGATTTTTAATATGAGTGTCTATGGTTCTGTCGTCACCGTAAAAATCGTAACCCCATATATCCTCAAGAAGCTGTTCTCTGGAAAGAGCAATTCCCTTGTGCTCTGCCAGATAGCACAAAAGCTCGTATTCCTTTGGAGTGAGCTCTGCCTTTTCACCGTCAACGGTAACGGAACGGCCTGCCTTGTCAATGTGAAGCCCTTCAAAATTAAGTGACTGCTCCTTTTCTTCCGAGGCACTGGCTGAAGCTGCCGCAGCGGCTCTGGCATTCATAGCCCTGGACCTTGCAATAACGGCATTTATTCTCGCCATCAGCTCCTTCGGACTGAAAGGCTTTATAACATAATCATCGATGCCCAGTTCAAAGCCGAAAAGCTTGTCGTATTCCTCGCTTCGTGCAGAAAGCAATATCACCGGTGTGTTTTTGCTTTTGCGTATTTCTCTGCATGCGCTGTAGCCGTCCAGCTTAGGCATCATTATATCCATTACTATGATATCGTAATCATTGTTATATGCCATTTCAACGGCCTGCTCGCCGTCGGCGGCCTCGTCTACGAGAAAGTCGTTAAATTCAGCGTATTCGCGGATAACCTTTCTGATATTCATTTCGTCGTCCACTACAAGTAATCTGTTCATACTGTTGATATCCTCCTTCTTTCTCCCCTATTCGTAAAAAAGGTCGTTTAATTATAGCACATTTTAAGAGATTTTCACAATTTAACATTGACAGGCGTGCCTAACAAGGGGTAATATTATACTATACCCCGGAGGGGTGTCAGCAACAGACAAAAGGAGTAACTTATGCAGGCGGATAAAAAACAGATAACGAGGCTTTTGAAAACAGCAAGAGGCCAGGTGGACGGTATACTTAAAATGGTGGAAGAGGACCGCTATTGTATTGATATTGTTCATCAGCTGATGGCAACAGAAGCCCTCTTAAACAAAGTTAATAAGGAGATTTTAACGGCGCACCTTAAGGTTTGCGTTAATGAAGCTGAAACCAGGGAAGAAAAGGAAGAAAAAATTGAAGAACTGGTTTCCTTGCTAGGAAGAATAATGAAATAAGGACGGAAAGAAAGAGAATTTCAATGAAAAAGGAAAAATTTGATGTTACGGGCATGACCTGTTCTGCGTGTTCTGCTAGGGTGGAAAAAACCGTGGCAGGGATGGAAGGAACATGTGATGTCAGCGTAAATTTGTTAAAAAACAGCATGGTTGTTTCCTATGATGAGAATGCCGTAAGTGAAGCGGACATCATAGGAGCAGTTGTAAAAGCAGGATACGGAGCCAGCGTGGCAGGCAGTGCTAAAAGTGGCACCGGAGATGCTTCAACTTCTAGCGGAGCAGCGGATGCGGCTTTAGAAGAAGTTAAGCAGATGAAACGCAGGCTTATAATCTCAATTATATTTACCCTGCCTATATTTTATATATCCATGGGGCATATGATGGGATGGCCGCTTCCTGACTTTTTACTCGGCGATGAAAACGCAGTTGTATTTGTATTTACGCAGTTTATATTGATGCTGCCGGTGGTTTTTGTAAACTTTAAATTTTACAGAATAGGATTTAAAACACTGATACAAAGAGCACCTAATATGGATTCTCTGATAGCCATAGGCTCCGGTGCATCCATAGCCTACGGCATATATGCAATATATAAAATAGCCTTTGCTATCGGACAAGGGGATATGGGAACTGTACATCATTTTGCAATGGATGTATATTTTGAGTCGGCGGCTATGATACTGACCCTTATTACCTTGGGAAAATATTTTGAAGCTAGAGCAAAGGGCAAAACCTCCGAAGCGATTACAAAGCTTATGGACCTTGCACCAAAAACAGCCACTGTAATAAGAGACGGCAAGGAGGAAGTTGTAGAGGCTTCAGATGTAGTAAAGGGCGACATTGTCGTTGTTAAAGCAGGAGAGTCAATTCCAGTGGATGGCGTAGTTACCGAAGGCCATGGCTCTGTGGATGAATCAGCTATAACAGGTGAGTCCATTCCCGTTGATAAAGAAGCCGGAGATAGAGTTATCGGTGCCACAGTAAATATGAGCGGATATTTCCTTATGGAAGCTGAAAAAATCGGTGATGAAACAGCTCTGGCTCAGATTGTAAGGCTGGTGGATGAGGCCACTTCTTCAAAGGCGCCTATTGCAAATACAGCAGATAAAGTGAGCGGCATATTCGTACCGGCGGTAATAGCCATTGCCATTGTGACATTTATCATATGGATGATAATGGGCATGGGCTTTGAGTTTTCCCTTTCCATGGGAATTTCGGTTCTTGTGATTTCATGTCCTTGTGCTTTGGGTCTTGCCACACCTACGGCGATTATGGTGGGAACAGGCAAAGGAGCAACAAACGGTATACTGGTTAAATCCGCAGAGGCTCTTGAAACAGCTCATTCTATAGATGCTGTGGTACTTGACAAAACCGGTACCGTAACAGAGGGAAGACCGGAAGTGACGGATGTTGTAGCGGCAGAAGGTATAAAAGAAAAGGAAATTTTAAAGATTGCATATTCCATGGAAAAACTTTCTGAACATCCTTTGGCGGATGCCATTGTAAGATATGCGGAAAGCCGTGGAACATCCCAGGGAGAAGTGACAGAGTTTGAACAAATTCCAGGCAGAGGCCTTAAATGCAGAGTGGATGGTGAGATATGTCTGGGAGGTAATAGATCTCTGATGGAGGAAGAACTTTCTGCAGAGCAGGATGCCGACTTAATTGAAAAGGGTAAAGAATACGCTGACCAAGGCAAGACGCCTATGTATTTTGCAGCTGGCGGTCGCGTAATAGGCATGATAGCTGTGGCTGATGTCATAAAGCAAACCAGCGCTGAAGCGGTGCGAGAACTTAAGGCTATGGGCATAGATGTTTACATGCTCACAGGGGACAATGAAAAGACGGCAAAGGCCATAGCTTCACAGGTAGGAATTGATAAGGTTATCGCTCAGGTGCTTCCTGAGGATAAGGAAAGCCATGTGAGACGCCTTGAGGAAGAAGGCAAAAAAGTGGCGATGGTAGGCGACGGTATCAACGATGCCCCTGCTTTAGCAAGAGCCGATGTTGGAATAGCCATAGGCGCCGGTACCGATGTCGCTATGGAGTCGGCAGATATAGTGCTGATGAAAAATGACCTTTTGGATGTGTCCACAGCGGTACAGCTTAGCAGAAAGGTTATAAGAAACATAAAAGAAAATCTTTTCTGGGCATTTATATACAATATAATAGGAATACCTGTTGCGGCAGGGGTGTTTTATCTGGCATTTGGACTTAAGCTGAGCCCGATGATAGGAGCCGCTGCTATGAGCATGAGCTCGGTGTGTGTTGTTTCCAATGCTTTAAGACTTAGATTTTTCAAACCTAAGAGATTATTCGAAGGTTACGCTGATATGAAAGGAGAAAATAAAATGAAAAAGACAATGATGATTGAAGGAATGATGTGCCAGAATTGCGTAAAACATGTTTTTAACGCACTTTCCAAAGTCGAAGGAGTTGATTCTGTGGAAGTTGATTTGGACGGCAAAAAAGCAGAGGTGGTTCTCAAAGATGAAGTTTCCGATGATGTGCTTAAAGAGGCTGTTACGGAAGCAGGATACGAAGTGCTAGATATAAAATAGCGATAAAATAAAGGCACAAAATAAATGGTCTGCACGTATTGACACTATATATTTTTTATGATAATATTAGAGATTTTTCGTTGACACGAAGCAAAAAAATATATTATACTTTAATCGGGAAGCTGTACTGGCTCCCGAAAGGAGTAGAGATGTATCACGTAGGAGATAAAATTGTATATCCTATGCACGGAGCAGGCATCATAGAAGGTATAGAGACTAAAGAGATACTCGGTGTTCAGAGAGAATACTATGTGTTTAGGACTCATGGCCGTATGAAGGTTATGATTCCGATAGAAAAATGCGAAGAAATCGGAGTTAGAGATATTATAGAAGAAAGCCAGGTGGACGAGCTTATGGAAGTTCTTAAAGCTGAGTCTACACCGATGCCAACCAACTGGAACAGGCGATACCGGGCCAATATGGACAAGATGAAAACCGGAGATATTCTCCAGGTGGCGGAGGTGGCCAGAAATCTTTACAGGGTCGAGCGTGAAAAGAGCCTTTCCAATGGCGAAAAGAAAATGCTGGTGAGCGCCCTTCAGATCATGGAAAGCGAGCTGGTATTGGTTAAAAATATCTCCGAAGAAGAAGCGGAAAAGATGATATGCGAAGTGATCTGACAAAGGTCACTTCTTTGTTATATGCAAAAAAGGATGGAATATGTATAAAGGAAGACGTATTGGAGCAATAATAGCTGCGGCAGGCTCCGGCAGCCGTATGGGAGGAGACAAGCCTAAGCAGTTTTTAAATGTGGATGGAATTCCGGTAATAGCTAAAACATATAGAGCCTTTGCTGACTGCGATATGATAGATGTCATTTATGTGGTGACAGGCGAGGATATGATGCAGCAGTGCAAAAATCATATGGTGCCGTATCTTGATACAAAGCAGTTAAAGAAATTCGGAGGTATAGTTTCCGGAGGAAATGAACGACAGGATTCCGTATATAATGCCCTTATTGCTGTAAAGGAGCAGGGCGGTGTGGATTATGTGCTCATCCACGATGCTGCAAGACCATTTGTAACAGGTAAGATAATTGAAACCACTGTTAAGGCGGCCGAGTCAAGGGATGCGGCGATAGTATGTGTAAGACCTAAGGACACCATAAGAACCGTAGATGAAACTTTGGACAGAAGAAGTCTTATGATCGTTCAGACACCACAGGGATTTCGTTTTGACCTACTCATGAATGCGTACGAAAAGGCATATGCTGATGGATATTACGGTACAGATGATGCCAGTCTTGTGGAAAGAATAGGAGTGCATCCTGCCCTTGTGGAGGGAAGTTATGCTAATATAAAGCTTACAACTAGAGAAGACCTACCGTCTGTCACAAGAATCGGAAAAGGTTTTGATGTACACAGACTTGTGGAAGAAAGAAAATGTATAATAGGCGGCGTGGATATTCCGAATAAAAAAGGTTTGTTGGGACACAGCGATGCAGATGTGCTTACCCATGCCATAATGGATGCCCTTTTAGGAGCAGCAGCTTTAGGCGATATAGGCAGAATTTTCCCGGACAGTGATGAACAGTTTAAGAATGCGGATAGCATAAAAATGCTGGAACAGGTGGGATATATGATAAGGGAAAAGGGATATGGCATTTCGAATATCGATGCTACCGTTATATGCGAAAGACCAAAGATATCCCCTTATGTGGAAGAAATGATTGAAAATATTGCTAAAGCACTTAAAATAGATAGTGATAGAATCAACATCAAAGGAACCACAACAGAAAAGTTGGGATTTACGGGTAGGAAGGAAGGCATTGCCGCAGAGGCGGTCTGCATTTTAAACACCCTATAAATTTCAAAATCGAAGTGAGAACAAATTGTTAACAATTATATAGATGAGGAGAGGAAATTAAACGATGAAACTTTCAAAGATGCATCTGAAAACATTAAGAGAAGTACCAAGTGAAGCGGAACTGCCGAGCCATGTTCTTTTGCTCAGAACAGGCATGATAAGAAAGCTGGTTTCCGGCGTCTACGGATTTATGCCCCTTGGCTGGAGAACTCTTAAAAAAATAGAGGATATAGTAAGGGATGAAATGGATAAAACCGGCGCTCAGGAAATACTTATGAGCGCAATTCAGCCATCGGAGCTGTGGCAAGAGTCTGGCAGATGGTTTGCTTACGGTCCTGAGCTTTGGAGACTTAAGGACAGACACGGTAGAGAATTTTGTCTGGGACCTACCCATGAGGAAATTTTTACAGATATAATCAGAAATGATGTTTCTTCATACAGACAGCTTCCGCTGAACCTCTATCAGATACAGACAAAGTACAGAGATGAGGCAAGACCTCGCTTTGGACTGATGAGATCCAGAGAATTTATAATGAAGGACGCATATTCCTTTGACAGGGACCAGGAAGGTCTTGATAAGAGCTATCAGGAAATGTATGAGGCTTACGAAAAGATATTTACAAGATGCGGATTGACATTCCGTCCTGTTGAGGCTGATACCGGTGCCATAGGCGGCAGCAACAGCCATGAGTTTACTGCAATTTCAGAAGTGGGCGAAAGTGAAATAGCTTACTGTGAGCATTGTCATATGGCAGCTACAACTGAGAGGGCAGAGGTAACAGATGCTGCACCTCAGGATGATATTGAGATGCTTCCGCTGGAAAAGAAGCTGACACCGGGAACAAAGACAATCGAAGATGTGGCTAATTTCCTCGAACTTGATAAAAAGCAGACTATAAAGGCGCTTCTCTTCGTAAAATATGATGATGAAGGTAATAAAGACGGATATGTAGCTGCTTTTGTAAGAGGTGACAGAGAGCTTAACGAGATCAAGCTTGTCAACGCTCTTGGTATACCTGAACATGCAATAGAATTTGCTGATGAATCAGAGATGAGTCAGGCGACAGGCTGTGTAGGCGGATTTACAGGTCCTATGGGTCTTCATGACTGTACCATTGTTGTGGACAGCGAACTTCCGGGACTTAAAAATATGTGTGCCGGTGCATGTGAAGAGGACCACCACTATATAAACATGAATTACGGTAGGGATTATGAAGGTGATATTATCGCTGACATAAAGACCTTGCTGGAAGGTGACCCTTGTCCTGTATGCGGCGCCCCTGTAAAGCATGCCAGAGGCATTGAAGTGGGACAGGTATTTAAGCTGGGAACAAAGTATTCTGAAGCCATGGGTGCATATTACAAGGATGAAAATCAGGAAGAAAAGCCTATTGTTATGGGCTGCTATGGAATAGGTGTTTCCAGAACTATGGCGGCTATAGTTGAGCAGCATCACGATGAAAACGGTATAATCTGGCCGATGTCCGTTGCTCCTTACCATGTAATTATAAGCTTGGTTAAGCCGGGAGATGAAACTCAGGCGAAGGTTGCTGAGGATATATACGAGCAGCTTTGCGCAGCCGGCGTTGAGGTAATGCTGGACGACAGAGATGAAAGACCAGGAGTAAAATTTAAGGATGCGGATCTTTTAGGCATTCCTGTAAGAATCACAGTTGGTAGAGGTGCTGCAGACGGTGTTGTAGAATACAAGCTCAGGCGTGATGCAGAAAAGGAAGAACTTCCAGTGGCCGAAGCAATTGCCAAAGCTATAGAAATAGTAAACAGCGAAAAATAAAGGGAGCGCCGCAATGGAAATACTCTCATTTATGGAAATTGTAGGTACAATTGCCTTTGCAATTACGGGAGCCCTTACGGCAATCAAAAAAGACCTGGATTATTACGGTATCTGTTTCCTTGCGGTTATAACTGCCGTGGGAGGCGGTATAATCCGAGATCTTATCATAGATAGGGATTTACCGGTTTCGGTGGACAATCCTGTGTATGTAATTATAAGCCTTGTGACCGCACTGGTGGTAATTCTCTTTTATAAGAAAATCCTGCGTATGGAGAGTCTTATTACTTGGTGTGATGCCTTGGGATTGGCAGCATTTACAGCTATTGGAGCTGATGCTGCAATAACCAGCGGTCATGACGGATTATTTGTAATAATAACCCTTGCCATGCTTACGGGTACAGGGGGAGGCGCCATCAGAGATGTCTGTGTAGGTAAAGTCCCTTTCGTATTTGAAAAGGAAATTTATGCCGTGGCATCTCTTATCGGAGCATTGGTCTATGCTGCGGCAATTCATTACACCGATGAGATTACTGCAATGTACATATGCTGTGGGGTTACATTTGCAGTGAGGATGATAAGTTTTAAAATGGATATACATCTGGGAAAGGTTTCAAAATAGATTATGGAGAACTCAAAGACACCGAGCCTTTTCGCACTGTTCTGGATGTTTCTTAAGATAGGTCTTTTCACTATCGGAGGCGGGCTTGTTATGATTCCGCTAATATCCAGAAAAGTGGTGGAGGAAAAGAAGTGGATAACCGAGGAGGAAATGCTGGACTGCATAGCATTGGGTCAGTCACTTCCCGGAGTAATAGCCATAAATTCAGCAGCATATGTGGGATATAAAAAACGAGGTGTTAAGGGCGGCATAATGGCGACATTAGGGGTTACCGTACCTTCCCTGGTGATTATAATAGCCCTTGCCAATGTTATAAACGCCGTAAACGATAATCATTTCGTGCAAGGCGCGATGGTAGGAATCAAGGCCTGCGTAGTGGGACTTGTTATCTGCGTTGCCTATGATTTGGGTAAAAAAACATTGAAAAATGCATTTCAGTGGGTAATGGCTGTAGCTGCATTTATATGCGTAGCAATTTTCAATGTTAATGCCATAATAGTGATAATATGTGCAGCCCTGGCCGGTATCATATATTACAATGTGATTAAAGCCAAGGACTTTGAAGAGAGGGGGAAGTCTGAATGACAGAAAGCCTCGCTCTTCTCTTTATCCTATTTTTTAAAATAGGAGCCTTTAGCTTCGGGGGCGGTCTTGCAATGCTCCCGGTAATATTTCAGACAATATCCGAGCACGGTCTGATGACGGCAGGAGAGTTTGCAAATTTGGTGGCTATAAGTCAGGTGACACCGGGGCCTGTGGTGGTAAATGCCGCAACATATGTGGGCTTTAATGTGGCAAGTTTTGCCGGCTCACTTTCGGCAACTATAGGTGTTACACTGCCGGCTCTTGTCATATGCATGACAGCTACTAAATTTTTAGACAAATTTAAGGAAAACCGTATTATAATGAATGTAATGAAGGGTATACGACCGGCGACCATCGGACTGGTGGCATCCGGTGTTATCTTTCTTGCGCGGGAAATGACATTTGCCCCAATACCGCTGATAATTTTTGCCGCGACGGTCGTTATGTCAGGCAAATTTAAGATAAATCCTATAGTTATAACTCTGATCATGGCAGTAGCAGGAGGTTTATTATGTGGGTAGGCGGAGTAAGAGTAATAGTGTTCGACGATGATGACAGACTGCTGATGATAAGACAGCATCACGAGGACAGAGACATATGGATGGTGCCGGGAGGCGGCATCGAAGAAGGAGAAACCGCCGTGGAGACTGCGGTAAGAGAAATGAAAGAAGAAACAAACCTCGATGTTGAAGTGGGCCGTATGGTATGGCATGTGGAGGAAGTTGACCCGAGCCGTCCAGAAAGAGGTCAGAGGTTCGTTAACTTTTTCTTGGCTAAAATAGTAGGCGGTGAACTTAAGATGGGTGCTGATCCTGAATTTGACAGCAAACATCAGCGAATCAGAGAAGTAAGATTTGTTTCCCAGGAAGAAATGCAGGAACTGGAAAACGTATTTCCTCCTCAGCTTAAGGATGAACTGTGGTATCTGAAATATACTGACTATGTGGATAATGAAGTGTTCAGATTCCGCGAATATATATAATATAAATGACGAAAAGGAGAAGACAGATGAAAACATTTATCATAGAAATGGAAAACGGCGATGTTATGAAAGGTGAGCTTTATCCCGATGTTGCACCGATAACTGTTGAAAATTTTGAAAAACTTGCAAACGAAGGATTTTATGACGGCCTGAAATTTCATAGAGTTATTCCTGGATTTATGATTCAGGGAGGAGACCCTAAGGGCAACGGAACAGGAGGTCCAGGATATACAATTAAAGGAGAGTTCACTATGAATGGACATCCTAACGGACTTCTGCATGAAAGAGGAGTTCTTTCCATGGCAAGGGCTATGGACCCGAACTCAGCAGGCTCGCAGTTTTTCATTATGGTAGAGGATGCTCCGCACCTTGACGGTCAGTACGCTTCCTTCGGTAAAGTAACAGAAGGTATTGAAGCTGCTGATAAAATCGTTTCCGTGAAAACGGATTTTGCTGATTGTCCTCTAGAAGATGTGATAATTAAGACAATTAAAGTAGAAGGTTAATTTTAGCGGCGCGCAGGCTTATGTTTGCGCGCCATATTTACAGTTTGCCTAAAGGTAACACTTTGCAAAGGGAAAGAGAAGGATTGTATATGATTTATGAAAATATGATTCAGCTTATAGGAAATACGCCTCTTATGAAGCTGCCGGATATGGGACAGGGTGATAAGGCAGAAATCCTTGTTAAACTGGAAAGACAAAATCCCACAGGCAGCGCCAAGGACAGGGCTGCATTGTATATGATAAAGGATGCAGAGGAAAGAGGCGTTCTCAAGGAAGGCGGCACAATCATTGAACCTACTTCTGGAAATACCGGCATAGGTCTTGCTGCCATAGCTGCTGTAAGAGGTTACAGATGCATTATAGTTATGCCTGATACTATGAGCGTTGAAAGGCAGAGCCTTATTAAAGCCTTTGGCGCGGAAATTGTACTTACAGACGGAGCCGGAGGCATGGTGGCTTCCATAGAAAAGGCAGAAGAAATTGCTGCTAAAACACCTGGCTCATGGATTGCCGGTCAGTTTGAAAACGATGCTAACTCAAAGGCTCATTACATGACTACGGGACCGGAAATCTGGGATGATACGGAAGGCAAAGTGGATATATTTGTAGCAACGGTGGGCACAGGCGGTACTCTGACAGGTACCGGAAAATACCTTAAAGAAAATAATCCGAAAGTAAAGGTTGTGGCCGTTGAACCGTCTGCATCACCGCTTTTAAGCGGCGGCGAGGCGGGAGCCCATGGTATTCAGGGAATAGGAGCCAATTTTATTCCCGATGTCCTTGACAGAAATGTATATGATGAAGTTATATGCATAACCGATGATGAAGCCTACGAAATGACAGATATGCTTGCAAAGAAAGCAGGAATACTCTGTGGTATTTCATCGGGAGCATCAGTGGCAGCGGCGGTAAAGGAAGCTTTAAAAGTAGAAAACAAAGGTAAAAGAATAGTTGCTGTGCTTACGGATACAGGGGAGAGATATCTTTCGACAGGGGTGTTTAAATGAAGATTAAATTTTGCGGAGCGGCGGCAGGTGTTACAGGCTCGTGTCACCTTCTGACCGTCGGTGAACATAAGATATTGCTCGATTGCGGGCAGTTTCAGGGCGGCAAATCCATAGAAGCCTTAAACTATGAGCCGTTTCCTTTTGATCCGGCGGAAATAGAATGTGTTGTACTTTCTCACGCCCATATAGATCATTGCGGCAGATTGCCTCTGTTGGTTAAACAGGGATTTAAGGGAAATATCTATTGCAGTGATGCGACGGCTCAGCTTTTGGATATTATGTTAAAGGACAGCGGCTATATTCATGAAAAGGAAGCCGAGTGGAAGAATAAAAAGGCTGTAAGAGCAGGAAAGCCGGAAGTGCAGCCCCTTTATACATATAATGATGCCGTTGATTCTCTGAAATATGTATATCCTGTGCTCTATGATCAGCTTATAAAGATAAATGATGAAATAAGCATAGTATTTAATGACGCGGGACATATCCTCGGTTCTGCCATAGTTGAAGTCTGGGCAACGGAAAATGATAAAACATCAAAGATTGTATTTTCCGGAGACTTAGGCGTTACAGGAAGACCTATTTTAAGGGATCCGACTATCATAAAGAAAGCCGATGTGGTTATCATGGAATCCACCTACGGTAACAGAGTCCATCCTCCCGGAAAGGACAGCATTGAAGATCTCATAAACATTATTATCAAAACCGCCAAGAGAGGCGGAAGCGTTGTTATTCCTTCATTTGCTGTGGGTAGAACCCAGGAACTTATATATGAATTTAACAGATTTTACGCAGAAAGACCGGAGTTTAAAGAGGAACTGGATAAACTAAAGGTTTATATAGACAGCCCGATGGCCACCAATGCCACTGAGGTGTTTAAGGCAAACGCTCAGGTCTTTGATGAAGAGGCCAGAGATTATCTTATGAAGGGTGATGATCCTCTGGATTTTCCGGGGCTTAAATTTACTAAATCCACCCAGGAGTCAAAGGCTCTTAATGCAAGTATGAGCCCGAAGGTAATAATCTCTGCCAGCGGTATGTGTGAAGCGGGTCGTATCAGACATCATCTCAAGCACTGTCTGTGGGATAGCAGATGCAGTGTGGTATTTGTTGGATACCAGGCAGAAGGCACCTTGGGACGACTGATTATAAACGGTGCTACAGATGTAACCCTGTTTGGAGAGCAGGTACACATAAACGCTGAAATCTATAATCTTGAAGGTTTTTCAGGGCATGCGGATAGAGATGGACTTTTAGCATGGGTTAAGGGATTTCAGAAGCAGCCGGAACAGCTTTTCCTAGTTCACGGTGAGCAGCAGGCAAAGATGGATTTGGCCGAATCCATCAGACAGGAAACCGGTATGAATCCTACGGTGGTAACTGAAGTATCAGAATACGAACTGGAAACAGGTACATTACTAAGCCACGACGAGCGCATTCGTGAGATGGTCGATGAGGAAATGCTCGAAGCCGTAAGAAAGAGAATATCAGATTTGCATTTTGATATGGAAGATCTTCTTTACAGAGCAAGCCTTTCGGCAAATCGCAGCGATAGTCCTGCAAGACTTGCGGAAATCAACAACAAGCTGTTGGAACTGGAAAAGAGCGCCATGGGGCTCAGCAGCGCTTTGTCCGACGAATCTTTGGATAAAGAGGCTAATGCTTTCGGAGATAAGAAAGAAAATGCTGAATCAGACAGTGCATATGCTAACAGCAATTACGAGTGCCCATACTGCGGCGGTTTTATGAATAAGCAGGAGGACGGCACGTTTAAATGCGACTTTTGCGGATGTACTGCTAAAGAGGATGAAAATGGGCAACTTGAAGTGATTCAGGGTGGAATATAAACAGATAAAACGAAAAGCCGGTCGTGTGTGACCGGTTTTAATTTCGTCATTTTAAATTCAATTCAGTCATTTCGTTAAAAATGACTGAATTGAATTATATACAGTTTAATCTAAGATATTATCATTTTCATCCCAATGGATGCCATTGCTGTCCCAGTAATCTCCTCGGCCGATGCTGTTGTAGTTGCCATGTCTGAAATCGTTTTCCGACCATATGTCGTCATAATCATCTAAAGCAAAATCATCATCATCATCTTCGTCATCTTCTTCATTTTCATCATCTTCGTCGTCATCATCAAGATCATCATCTTCGTCTTCACTTATGTAGTTTCCGCTGGCAATGAAATCTAAGTAGTCGTCAATATCGACACGTATAGTTATTGATGGATCTTCCGTGGAAAGCTGCTCTATATATCTGTAATAGAACTCATCCAGAGTAACATTAAGGCCCATGGAAGCAAGTATTTCGTCATCCAGAGGAGGAAATTGTATAACAGTGCAAAGGTTAGGCTGATAGACTTCCCGGTGAAGAGCGTCATTTGTTTCATAATCCTTGAAATAGGAGTTAAACTTGTCCCTGTCGAACTTATCTGCAAAAATCATTTCAAGATAGTCGCCTAAATCTTCGTCATCAGCAAGTTTTTTGCGTAAGCTTTGATTTATAATATACGGAATATGTTCAGGATTTTGTTCAGCGGTTGCCTTACATAGTTCAGGATAATTAATAACTAATTTTATGTAGTTGTCGTCATCTAAGCATGATTTCAATTCTGAAGGTATATCCTGAAAAATCAACTTATAATACAATTTGTCATTGTCATTTAGCTCAGAAGTATTTTTGTATATTTGTGCCAGGTCATCCCACTCGGATGCGGCATAATTCGGGTCTAAAATGAACATATGTCTAAAGTAAAAATCGATATCTATTGGACGAATAAGAGGGCTTGTGAATTTCTCGTTGAAACCATGAATTGAAATATACAATAATTTAAGATTATCAGCTCTTTCAAACAAGAAGTCATAGGAGTTTTCCGATAGATAATCATCAAGCTCTTCTTTTTGCAAAGTGGAGCAGTTATGTTCAGGAACTACTAGATGATCTACCATATAAATCTTTGCGATAGCTAAAGCCTCTTCGGAACATGATTTGAGATTTTTGAGAAGAACGGAAAAAAAGCCGCTTTTTTCAAACCAGTTCAATTCAGTGCTTCTTTCGATAGAAATAACTAAATCCAAAAGAAATCTTTCAAATTCCACTTGATTATTAGTATCTGTAATCGTACTGCGTGAGGCTACTACGGCCAAGGTTTCGTCAAAAGTTTGAAAATCATTAGTGTTGATTACTTCTTCAAGTAATCTATTTATGTATTCTGTTACTTCCTTTAGATTTGTTCTCTCATTCATATTGCTGTAATGCTCCTCTTGCACTTCTGCTACTTTCCTGCTAGCTCTGTAAGTGTATCGCCTGCTATTCTGTAAACGGTCCATTCATCCATAGGCTCAGCGTTTAAAGAAAGGTAAAAATCGATGCTTGGAGTGTTGCTGTCCAGACACCACCATTCTAATCTGCCGCAGCCTCTTTCCAGGGCGATTTGGGCTAGTTTGGAAAGGAGAGCCTTTCCGTATCCCTTTCCGCGGTATTCAGGCATAACATATAAATCTTCAAGATAGATGCCGGCTCTTCCCAGGAAAGTGGAGAAGTTATGAAAAAACAGCGCAAAGCCGACTTCCGTATCGCCCTCCATGGCAAATATAACTTCGGCTTTTTCACGATTAAAAATCCATTCCTCTAAAGTTGCTTCATCTGCGATTACTTCATCTAAAAGACCTTCGTAGTCTGCCAGATCTTTTATAAATTTCAGTATTAAAGGAACGTCATTTCGCTGTGCGTGGCGAAATGACGGTTTGTTGTTTGTTGTATTTGATTTGTTCATAGCGTGTCCTACCTATTTAAATTCGGAGTGTGAATTACAAAAGTATTCCCTGTTCTTTTAGTTTTTCTTTAATTAAATTAAAAATCTCCTCACTTTTGCATCCGATTCTATGCAGATGGATGCCGCCGGAAATGGTGCTGAGGGGTTTATCGTTTTCTCCGCTGACATCTTTTATAAACATGTCGACTTCATATCGGGAGGAAAGATTCAGCAGGCCTGAAATTTCACCATATATGCTGTGTTCGATAGTCACATCTATAACTGTACCGCCGAAATCAACTATGGTGTAAAGCTCGTCTTTCATCTGCCTGCTGTCGTGTCTGCAGGCAATCATTCCGACATATGGATAGTCGGTATCTGTAGCTTTAATAATATATCCTCGCGGAGTAGAAACTATATCGTGGCCTTCTGCACGCAAAAGAGCCACATCTCCAACTATAATCTGTCTGCTCACTGAAAAATGTTCAGCGAGGGTAGATGCGCTGATTGGTGTATTTGAATTTGTCAGCTGAATAATTATTTCTCTTCTTCTTTCGTTAGTATCCATATGTGCAGTATAGCATATATACATAGCAAATTAAAGGTGTCTTGACACATATATTTACATCTGTTATCATTGTCACGTTAGAGTCAAAAAAGAAAGGTTTAGAACGATGGAAGAAACAGTAGAAAAAAAGCAGAGTTTTTTAAAAAGAAAAGACATAGAATTTTCAGCTAAACGCTATCTGCAGGATGCCCTTTCTGCAATGGCGCTGGGTCTTTTTTCATCTTTGCTCATAGGGCTGATAATCAAGACTATAGGTGAACAGACTGTAAACCTCTTTGGTGAAAATATCGTATCGTCTTTTCTGATGGATACAGGTAACCAGGCGATGGACCTGATGGGAGCGGCTATAGGTGTGGCTGTTGCATGGGGACTTAAAGCGCCACCGCTTGTAATGTTTACGAGTGCGATTACCGGTATGCTTGGAGCAGCTTTAGGTGGCCCTGCAGGATCATTTATCGCAGTTGCAGTCGGAGCGGAATTCGGTAAAGCTGTATCTAAAGAAACTAAAGTCGATATTATAGTAACTCCTGCCACCACAATGCTTACAGGTGGTCTAACTGCAACTCTTGTGGGCCCAGCAGTAGGTGCATTTATGGACTGGCTAGGTGGTCTTATTATGACAGCTACGGAATGGCAGCCTTTTGCCTTTGGTATATTTATTTCAGTTATTGTAGGACTTGCGCTGACAGCACCTATTTCCAGTGCAGCTCTTTGCATGATGCTGGATCTTTCCGGCCTTGCGGCAGGTGCGGCAACTGTGGGATGCTGTGCTCAGATGGTTGGGTTTGCAGCCATCAGCTACAAAGAAAACGGTATCGGAGGTATTGTGGCACAAGGTATAGGAACTTCCATGCTGCAGGTTTCAAATATAATTAAAAATCCGTGGATACTGGTGCCGCCGACCTTGGCAGGAGCCATTATAGGACCGCTAAGCACCTGTGTATTTAAGATGACAAATAACGCCATGGGTGCAGGTATGGGAACTTCCGGGCTTGTTGGACAGATAGGAACTTTCACCGATATGGGATTTTCCGTTACAGTGCTGTTAGAGGTATTACTGCTTCAGATAGCGCTTCCGGTGGTGCTTTCCATCATATTTGACAGGCTGCTTAAGAAAGCAGGTAAAATTAAGGTGGGAGACTATAAGTTGGATTTATAATTGCAATATAAGCGTTTATATCCTTCAAGTAATAAACTGTAAGAGGCGGAATACAAGTTCGTAAAGGGCTTTGTTGTTTCGCCTCTTTTAAATTGAACAAATAACTGTAACTAATGTTAAAATACATAAATAACCTGATATATATGGTATAATCAAGAAAAGAGTTTCTTATTACATACATTGAATGGAGGAAGTCGTTATGAGAGAGAAACTTAAATATACGCCTTTGGCGATAGCCTGCATAGTGACAGATATTTGTCTGTTTATTGGTGTTTTATTCACTTATCTGCCATTTGGTAGACTTAAAAGCGGAAATTATTATTCAGCTTTGGGAGCTACGCAGGGTGGATATCAGTTCGTAATTTATCTTATGATGATAGCGGCGGCTGTAATGATTGCCTTGACGGTATTAAGAATTTTGTATTTTATCATGCGTGAAAGAAAACCGGCGGTAATCATAAGTGCGGCAGCAGGATTTGTAGGAGTGGTGCTGATACTGGCATTCTTCTCTAAACTGACATCAATGCTAATGAATATATCATCGCTGCTTTACGGTTCATCTGTATATTCCGGTGTGATGTCTTCCACTGTATTTATGGTTATTGCGCTGATAATTATTGCAGTGGTTGTAGTCTTTGATGTAATCATATTGCTTTGCATGAGAGGAAACATCAAAGCGGAAGGACTTTGCAAGCTTATGCCTTCTCTTAAAAAGAATGAAATAGGTGTATCTGCAAGGCCTGTAATGATGAATATAGTTGGTGCTTTGATATTCTCTTTGGGCATAGTAGTAATTTATATAAGATTAAGCTCCGGTAATGTCATGGGACTTATCAGTGGAATCGTTACATGGGCGATATTCTTGATAGCGGCCATGGCTGGCATTATAGCCATTGCGATTATGATGTTTATGTTTGATCGCAAATACGGAAGAAACAAGCTGATGTTTATAAATACTATTGTAAACACAGTGCTGGGAGTATTGATTCTTTTGTCGGTACTGATGAATCTGCTTGGTGAAAGCGGAGCATCGGGAGCCTTTAGTCTGATAATACTTATAGTGGCCATAGCGGATGCGGTACTGCAGATAGGACTGATTCTGTGCGTTATGGATGTTATCAAGGTAAAGGGAATGGAAGAATATGTGGCGCAGACGGCAGCAGCTGGCGTTGCAGCACAGCCTCAGTTTGCAGCTGCACAGGTGGAAGTTCAGCCTGTAGCTGAAACAACACAGGCACAGCCTCAGCCAGTGGCTGAAATGCAGTCGGAAACAACACCTGAAATTCAGCCTCAGCCTGAAGTACAAAGTCAGCCTGAGACTGCAGCTGATAATGAACCGACAGAACAGGTGGTAGGTGCAGCGATAAATACAGAGACGGAAAATGTTGTCCCTGTATCCGGTGCAGGAAATGAAGGCGGACAAGATGACGGCGGCGGAAATGATGCAACCATCGAAGCAACTGAAGCTACAGCAGCTAGCACAGCGCCTGCAGCAGAAAAGGAAAAGTTCTTTAAGACAAAGAAGGGCAAAATCACTTTGGGTGCTATCATAGCAGCTGCAGTGATAATCGTAGCTTTGATAGTGTGGGCTGTTTTCTTCAACAAGACAGAAATAGATGCCTTTGAAGATATTCAGATAGAATACACTGGCGATAACGGTCAGGGATATGCTTATGTTTCGGCCGGAGATATTGATTATGATATGAATGAACCAGGTGTAGGCTACTTTGTAAACAGTCTGTACTACGATGTTGAAAATAACGGTCAGTTGAGCAATGGAGATAAGGTAAAGATTACCGTTCAGTACTCTAAAGCAACAGCCGACGGACTTGACATAAAGCTCAAAGAGGAAAGCAAAGAGTTTGAGGTATCCGGACTTATCGAAAAATATGCCAGCGCAGCTGATATAGATCCGGAACTGTACGATAAAGCATATCAGGAAGCCATTGAATCCGCTGAAGATCGTACATACGGAGACAATCAGAGCAAATTCTATAAGGCATATTATGTGACAGAGCAGAGAAGTGACGGTACATACGGCAATAACGATCTGGTATTTATTTTCCAGGAAACTTATGAAACCTATGACATCGAAAGCAAAGGAAATGTCAAGAAGACAAGATACATTGGAATGTACACAAACTTCGATTCAGGCTACGATGAAGACGGATATTACATGTACAGCATGACTCTGACAACACCTGGCACATACGATTATGTGGAAAAGGAAGACGGCATACTGCCTGCTCTTCAGGATGAGTTTAAGAGCTACTTTGATGATTACAAGATAAATATTGAAGAAGTCAATATAAGCATGTAATCTGCGAAATTTAATAACAAAATTAAATAACAAAAATACCGGAAAGTAGATTGGGGCTTTCCGGTATTTTCGTATATACGATATCATCATTGGATTGTCAGTTCCAGTAAATCTTTTTCCTAACAGCCGTAAACAATCGCAGCACGGAACCGACGATAAGTATAGCCAGTGCTATTGAGCCCGCTGTAAAGAATGTTTCTGTACCTATTGCTCCTGCCGTGGAATAATCGGATTCGATGATGGCTGACATTGTGTAGTACATTCCAGAACCAGGCACAAGGGGCAGGATCCCCGGAATTATAAATACCGTTGCGGCTTCCTTTACCTTTCGAGAAAGAATGTCACTTACTATAGTTACTATGCAGGTGGCTACAAAGGCGGCCACTGCCTTTGAGTATCCCATGGTCATAGCTGTCTGATATACAAACCAGGCTATACCGCCGGTGGCGGCAGCCGGAATAATTGCTTTTTTAGGTACATTTACAAGAATACAAAAACCCACGCAGGCTATGAGACCGATTACAAGCTGAAGTATATTCATGAAAATACACCTCCTATGGAATTCCACAATGTGAGGATGATACCGGCTCCTGCAGCAAGGGATACGGCTATGGCAACTGCTTCCGTGAGTCTTGAAACTCCGGAAAGCATATCTCCTGTCAGAAAATCCCTGAGGGCATTGGTAAGCGCGGCGCCGGGCACAAAGAGCATTAAAATTCCTATTATAACAAAATCGTGACCAGTGGTTATTTTAAAAGCTTCCGATACTAAAGCAACAAAGGATGCGACTGCAACGCACACGAAATAATTTATAAAATAACTGATTCCATATTTCGAAAGCAACACCGAAAATAGATAAGTAAGAGTGCCGAGTGCGGCAGCAATAACACAGTCTATAATCTGTCCTCCGAAAAGACCGCAAAAGATTGAAGCGGTCAACGCGGCGCCAATTGATATAATCGGCAAAGGGTAAGCTTTTTTTGCATCTATGGCTTTAGCTTCTTTTATGGCATCTTCCACATCTATATCGCCGTTGACGAACTTTCTTGAAAGGTTATTGATTTCCGAAATTTTAGTTAGATTTGTGGAACGCGACTTTATCGATTTCATATATGTTTTAATGTCACCTTCCTCGCCACCAGAGCCTATAGAAGCAAAGATACCTGTGGGAGTTGCAAATACTTCTACGTATTTTATATTGCAGGCTCGGCATATGCGAGTGATTATTTCTTCAACTCTATATATTTCACCGCCGCTTTTCATCATTATTTCACCGGATATTATAGCTAGCATAAAGCCGCGCTGTTGTCGTTGAGTAATCATTTTTAAACCTCCGTTTTTCTTCGGCTTGAGTATATCACAAGGGTATTTTTGATGTAAAGAATATGATGAAAAGAACAGCACAATATGATAATATGTATAGTGTTGTGTGCCCGTACTAGGGCATATAACGGACAGACAAATTGTTTGTAAAACAGGAGAAAAAAATGAGACTTAACAAATATATAGCAGCCAGCGGAACGGCTAGCAGGAGAAAGGCGGATGAACTGGTATTCAACGGAAATGTCAGAGTAAACGGCATGGTGGTTAAGGAACCTGGCTATCAGGTGCAGCCTGATGACACTGTGGAAGTGAACGGCAGCAGAATTATAGCTAGCGATAAAAAGGTGTATATCGCCATGAATAAGCCATTGGGATATGTAACGACAATGAAGGATCAGTTTGGTAGACCGGCGGTGGCTGATTTGGTTACGGATATTGAGGAAAGGGTCTTTCCTGTAGGAAGACTTGATTACAATACCACAGGACTTTTGCTTCTCACCAATGACGGAGATTTGGCATATAAGCTGACAC
Source organism: Gallibacter intestinalis (assembly GCF_014982745.1). Taxonomy (GTDB): domain Bacteria; phylum Bacillota; class Clostridia; order Peptostreptococcales; family Anaerovoracaceae; genus Gallibacter; species Gallibacter intestinalis. Next base: position 221,515 of record NZ_JADCKA010000001.1, read on the forward strand.
ATCCAAAGCATGAGGTACCAAAGACATATAGGGTGCGCGTAGCAGGATGGCTCTCTGATACTAAGCTAGCAAAGTTGAGAAGGGGTGTTGACATAGGCGGCTATGTGACTGCAAGGGCCCAGGTTAAGGTCGTAAAGCAGATGGAACGATCAACGGTTGTGGAAATAACAATCCACGAAGGCAAGAATAGACAGGTAAGAAAAATGTTCAGAGCTGTAGGTTGTCCAGTACAAGAACTTGAAAGAATTTCCATAGGAGATATAAGGCTCGGCAGATTAAGTCCGGGGCATTACCGAAAGCTGACAAAGCAGGAAATAGATTACCTCAAGAAAAATGTTTAAGAATATATAACGAAATGGAGAAAGATAAATGAGCACATGGAAAAAAGCTCTTTACGGAATAGTTGCTTTTTTAAGCATGGTTGTGGCATTTTGGTGTGCTGCACCGCTGCTTATGGGAGTTATTCATATGGGAATGGTGCTGCCGATGCTGTACGCCTTGGCATTGACCTTTTACTGCCTGCTGTCTTTAAAATATCCCATTGAGGATATTCCGTGGAAAAATCAGCAGGATGCCGAATACAAGGCTGAGGTCGCCATGGCAAGATGTGGCGTGCGTAACAAAAAGAGAAGCCTCAGGATGCCTGTTATCTTTGGAGTAAAAAAGGATAGGCTTGAATCCTTTGATGAGGATTATGATATGCGTGCAACTCCGGGTCTGGTGTTTTCCAGAGAGACCAGAATTAAAATCGACAGAGTTGTATGGATAATTACAGGTCTTTTGGCGATTGTCGTAATCGCTGTATCCGTGCTGATATATACGGGAGCGGATAAATTTGACGGAAATTACGAAGGCCAGACCATAGTGACCTTAGGCGCTAAGATTGAAGGTGACAGACCTTCTGTTTCCTTAGAAAAAAGGCTTGATAAGACTGCTGAGCTGATGAAGGAGTATCCGGAGGCACAGTGCATTGTGACCGGAGGCCAAGGCAGAAATGAAATTATGCCTGAAAGCAGCGTTATGGCTCGTTATTTGGAGGAGCAGGGCATAGATAAAAACAGAATACATGAGGAAAACAAAGCGGTAAATACTAAGGAAAACATGAAGCTTTCAGTGGAACTTGCAAAAAAGGAAGGTTTAAGCACAGACTTTATTACTGTAACAGACGGTTATCATCAGTACAGGGTCAGCAGATATGCGGATAAATACGGCGCAACCACAGAAGGCGAAAGCGTTAAAACCATGCAGGGACTGTGGCTTTCCTCACATTTTAGAGAGGTTATGGCATTTTTCAAGACGCTGTGATTGGCGGATTGACGAAATATATGTAGTATATTTAAGGAAAGAATGAGGAGGAACAGAGTGGAAAAAAAGATTATTCAGGTTAATGAAAGAGTGCCTCTGCTTAGGGGAATACCGCTGAGCATACAGCATACCTTTGCTATGTTCAGTGCATCGGTGCTTGTACCTTGGATGTTTGGTATAAGTCCGTCGGTGGTACTGCTGATGAACGGTATAGGTACTTTGCTGTTTATATTCATGACAAAGGGGAAGGCGCCGGCTTATCTTGGCTCCAGCTTTGCGTTTATATCGCCGACCCTTTTAATTATGTCAAATCCAGATATGGGATATGAATACGCGCTAGGCGGATTTATAGTAACAGGGCTTATACTTATAGCGGTGGCTGTTTTGATAAAGTTTGTAGGCACAAGCTGGATAGATGTGATACTTCCTCCTGCTGCCATGGGTCCGATAATCGCTCTTATAGGACTGGAGCTTGCTGGTTCTGCTGCTTCCAACGGTGGACTTATATTAAGCGATACATATACGCAGATAGATCCTAAATTTGTAGCAGTATTTATCATAACTTTGGCTGTTGCAGTATTTGGACAGGTGCTGTTCAGAGGCTTTGCCGCTGCCATAGCGATACTTATTGCAATAATTGTGGGATATGTGGCAGCCCTATGTTTCGGATTGGTGGATTTTTCGGCAGTAACTCAGGCTTCTGTTATAGAAGTGCCTAATTTCTCAGCACCTAAATTCAGTCTTGATGCCATATTGATTATAATACCCGCTTCTCTAGTGGTTATTTCAGAGCATATAGGTCATCAGGTTGTTACAAGTGAAATAGTTGGAAAGGACCTTCTTAAAGATCCTGGTCTGCACCGTTCCTTGGCGGCAGATGGTATATCCACAACTCTTTCGGGATTTTGCGGAGCTGTACCTACAACAACCTACGGCGAAAATATCGGCGTAATGGCTGTAACAAAGGTTTACAGCGTATGGATTATAGGAGGCGCTGCAGTATTTTCAATGCTGTTGGCATGGATAGGAAAGGCATCTGCTCTGATTCAGACAATTCCTTCTCCTGTAATGGGAGGCGTAAGTTTCCTGCTTTACGGTATGATTGCAGCTTCGGGCTTGAGACTTCTTGTGGATGAAAAGGTGGACTACTCAAGACCGAGAAATCTGGCTCTGACTTCTGTTGTATTTGTAACTGGACTTTCGGGTGCATATATACAAATAGGAAGCGTACAGCTTACAGGTATGGCGCTAGCGACAGTTGTTGGAATGCTCCTTGGACTTATCTTTGCAATAATAGATAAGCTGGGCATCGCCAATGATGCATCGGAAGCAAAATAGATAATATTAACTGATATTTAAAATGAACAGTTTGCATAGGAGGGCACAAATGAAACAGTATGTAGTTGACGCCTTCACAGACCATGTATTTGCAGGCAATCCTGCAGCAGTCTGCGTAATGGATAAATGGCTTTCGGAAGATGTGATGATGAAAATAACATGTGAAAATAATCTTTCTGAAACTGCTTTTACGGTCAAGGAAGGCGATAGATATCATTTAAGATGGTTTACGCCGGGAGGAGAAATAGATTTGTGCGGTCATGCCACTTTGGGAACGGCTTATGTAATCATGAATTTCATCGAGCCTGAACTTACAAAGGTAAGCTTTGACACCATGAGCGGCGAGCTGATTGTGGAAAGAAAAGGCGACCTGTACGAAATGGATTTTCCTGCTTATGAGCTTAAACCTGTAGATGTAACAGAAGATATAGTTGATGCACTTGGTGTAACTCCTAAGGCGGCGTATATGGGTAGAGATTGCCTGTGCATTTTGGAAGATGAATCCCAGGTGAGAAATCTCAAACCGGATATGGATAAGCTGCTTAAAACGGAAGGCCTTCTCATGCATGTAACGGCATCGGGAAAGGATTACGACTGCGTATCAAGATCCTTTGCTCCTAAGCTGAATGTCACAGAAGATCCTGTATGCGGCTCAGGCCACTGTCACATAGTTCCATATTGGGCAGATAGATTGGGACGAAATGAGATAAAAGCTTATCAAGCTTCAAAGCGTGGAGGAGAATTATATTGCACCGTTGAAGGAGAGCATATTTTGATGGCAGGCAAAGCAGCCCTTTACTCTGAAGCGGAAATAAATATCGAATAAAACAAAGGCTCAGGAATATTAAACCTGAGCCTAAATTCTATCTAAGCAGCTTTTCCAATGCGTCTGTAAAGAGCATCATACTATCATAGTCAGGGAAAAGTGCGCGGGCATTGTCCTTTCTACCGCCGCCTTTGCCGTTGTATACACCGGCGTTGTCTTTAACCAGCTTGCCGCAGTCATTGGTACCGTCGGAAAATAGTATAAGGGTGTTTGTGTTTAAATCACCGGCAACCACAAGTCCCTTTATATCCTGAAGTATATTTTTACCGATTTTCATTATATCCTCAGGTGTAAATTCGTCATAAAACCTTGAGATAAAAGGAACTCCTGCACTGAGTTCTTTTTTTATTTCCTCGGTCTTCTGTGAAATCAGCACATTGCGTAGTTTGTTGAGGGTGCTTTTAGTTTCCTCATGTCTTTTTTCCTGTTTTTCTATCTTATCTGTAAGCTCATCAATGCCTGTGGAGTATCTGTTGCTTAAAGCGGTGAGAATGTCATGCTTTGCACGGTAGTCTTCCATGGCTCTTTTACCGGCTTCAAAGTAAATGCGGAACATTCCTTTGTTTTTTTCGACTTTATAGATTTTAAGCAGTCCAATCTGCGCCGTTGATGTAGGATGAGTGCCGCAGCAGGCGACGCAGTCTGCGATTACATCGTCATTTCCTATGGTCACGACACGCACATCTTCATCCACAGCAAGCTCCTTTCGCAAAGGCATCTTTGCTGCTTCTTCTCCTGTGGAAAATTCTTCTGCCTTTACGGGAAGATCCTGCCATATATGTGAATTAACCAGTTCTTCTGCTTCCATGGCCATTTCCCATGTAACCTCGGTAAATGAAGGATCCTTTTCAAGGTTGATGTCTGCAGTCATAAAGTGTTCGCCCATATGAAAGCCTCGGTTTACGCCGCCAAAAAGTTTATACATAGCTCCGGAAAGAAGATGCTCTCCACAGTGTCTTTGCATATTATCAAAACGATGGGGCCAGTTGATACGACATATTACCTTGTCACCCACCTGAAGGTTGTGATTGGAGATTTCATGAATTATAGCATCTCCTGATTCTGATGCATGAGTGACAGGATATGTGGTTTCATCGGAAGAATTTATAAGTGTTCCGATGTCGCTACTCTGACCTCCGCCTTCAGGGAAAAATATTGTACGATCCAAGATAACACCTTTTTCAGTGACATCTGTAACAGTTGCAGTGCATTCGGATAAATATACATTATCATTGTATAATTTTATAGTATTCATACATCAGACCTCCTTGTTACAATATTTTACAAATGGCAGAAACCATTGAAAAATTGTAAAAATGTATTTTTTAAGGGCTAAAAATTTCTGATAATTCACTTATTTGACGCTTAAAAATAATTGCGAACAAACTTGTGGATAACTTGTTGGAAAGGATTTACAAAATCCTTAAACATGTTGAAATTATAAATAAAACGAGGTGTGGAGTTATCCACATGCGGCTTTGGATTAAATTGTATACAATTTGTGTATTTCTGTGGAAAATCACTTAAAGCCTTAAAACATCGGGATTTGTTAGCTGTGAAATAAAAAAGCGAACAAAAGAACATAAGTTGACATAATACATAATGAATAATATTGCGCAACTCATATTTCAAAATAATAAAACAGAGCCATGGCTATAGGTCCATGGCGTCCATAAAGTCAATAAAATCAAAGAAATCACTGCCGATAAATTCATTGATTACGGGTTCTCTGAAGGTAAATTTGCCGGCAATATCAAGATACGGACCTATGGAACTGTCTGTAAGACTGTTTTCCAGCATTCTGATGTTTTCGGCAGTATATGCGGATACAACAAACTGTCCCAGAGGGGTAATGAAATATGTGCCGTATATATCGTTGTTTAGTAAAAATACCGGTTCTTTGACATGGTCGTTGTTGTTTTTAAAAACCATTAAAAGCTTACCGTTTGGATAAAATGTGCAGGTTGTCGGAAGATCCAGCTCCAAAGCTGCACTTGGTGGCACTTCGTCCTCAGCAACATCATATACGGAGATGAATTCTCTTCTTGAAAGTATAAGAGCCGCTTCGCTGTGAGATACCTGAAATGATGATAAAGGCTTTGCATAAATGACTTTGCCGTCGGAAATGTTAAGCTCCGTAGTGCATATATAGTAGTTAAAATCATCGTTTATCAGAGATTCGCACAGATAAGCACCATTATCACCGGTTACGGAATTTCTGAACATAGTGCATGGCGGAAATTCCGGAAATAGATTATGGATGCTCGTGTCGGAAACGCTTTCTTCATGATTATTATGATTACCATTGTCATAAATATATGAAGCTCCGTCAAAGTCCTTTCCGAACACTCTCATCATATAATAGTTGGCAACCTGTATATCTGAAACCATAGGAGTGCATATCTTTTCAACAAGCTCCTGATGTTCTGTTTGATTAAGCTCTGTTGCTCTGTCCAAAACGAACTGATACTCAGACCATTCCTTAGGCAGCTCAACATTCCATTTGATGCTCAGATTGTGATAGTGAGCTACAAGGCTGCAGGCTTCTTTTTCAGTAAGACTAATTTGCTTGCCACCGAGACAATCTATGGTTGTGCGTTCGATGTGACGCATACGAGGCATATCGTAGCCCCAGATGCCGAAATAGTTTTCCAGTCCGTATTCTTCTGTATCCAGATAAAAGAACTGCATCAGCTCGTCACATTCGGCACAGTTTACAACTTCCCAGCGTATGAAAAGACCCATGGCACCCATGAGCCTTGTATCTGTTACATATGAAGATATGAAGCGCTTTTCGCATTCTTCCTTGGGGCGGATGCCGCCCTCAATTACTCTTAAATCTGTTTTGTTAATCATAATGTAATTATAACTTAACAGATGGAAAACTCAAAGAAAATCATTTAAGATTGTGTAATTATACTAAAAAATACGGGCGTAGGTTGAAAAACATAAAAAATATAAAAGTTTTTCGGTTAATATTAAGAAATTAAAATCCGGCACTATATATGCCGGATAAATGTTGGCGGAGACGGTGGGATTCGAACCCACGTGCCCGTTAAGGCTAACGCATTTCGAGTGCGCCCCGTTATGACCACTTCGATACGTCTCCAAATATTGGTTTTGTAGGCTTTCAAAGCCGCCATATAATCATACATTAAACCCATGACAAAATCAAGATATAAAAGTTATTGACAGAGCATAGGCTGTCGTATATACTTAACAAAGTATTTAGAACAACTAAATAAAAATCCTTATTACGAGAGGTGGAGGGAATAGGCCCTGTGAAGCCCGGCAACCTGCGCAGATGCGCAACGGTGCCAAATCCTACAGAATTTTTCTGAAAGATGAGGTATAAACTTGAAGCAACTGGCCTCTTCTTTTGAGAAGAGGCTTGTTTATTTACAATGACGGAGGGAGAAAATGAAAAAACTGTTTACATCAGAATCGGTTACCGAAGGACATCCGGATAAAATCTGTGACCAGATATCCGATGCCATCCTCGACGCAATCCTTACAGAGGACAAAAACGGCAGAGTCGCTGCGGAAACCACTGTTAACACAGGATACGCCATGGTAATGGGTGAAATATCCACAAGCTGCTATATTGACATCCAGAAGATAGCAAGGGATGTAATAAATGATATAGGTTATACAAAAAGCGACTACGGCTTTGACGGTCAGACATGTGCTGTAATTACAGCCATCGACGAACAGTCTCAGGATATTTCCATGGGAGTTGACAAGGATAAGGCAAGCTATGAAGATGATTTGGATTCCATAGGTGCAGGAGACCAGGGACTTATGTTCGGATATGCCTGCAACGAAACACCTGAGCTTATGCCGCTGCCTATTTCTTTGGCTCACAAGCTGGCAAGAAGACTTGCAGAAGTGAGAAAGAACGGAACTGTTCCGTATCTGAGACCTGACGGCAAAACACAGGTTACCGTGGAATACGATGATGACAAGGTTAAGAGAATCGACACGGTGCTGATTTCCACACAGCATGACCCGGAAGCAACAAATGAACAGATCAGAGAAGATATCATCAATCATGTTATTAAAGCCGTTATTCCAGCGGAGCTGATGGACGATGAAATCAAAATCTTTGTAAACCCTACAGGCAGATTTGTAATAGGTGGGCCTCATGGAGATTCCGGGCTTACAGGAAGAAAGATAATCGTTGATACATATGGCGGATACTCAAGACACGGCGGTGGTGCTTTCTCAGGAAAGGACCCTACAAAGGTGGATAGGTCCGCAGCTTACGCAGCAAGATATGTGGCAAAGAATATAGTTGCCGCAGGACTGGCTGACAGATGTGAAGTGCAGCTGGCATACGCTATCGGAGTTTCTCATCCTGTATCAATTATGGCGGATAGTTTTGGCACAGGTAAGGTTTCCGACGAAAGACTGGCGGAAATCATAGATAAGCATTTCGATTTGAGACCGGCAGCGATTATCAGAGATTTGGATCTGCTGAGACCTATCTATAGACAGGTGGCTGCATACGGACATATGGGTAGAACTGATATATATGTTCCGTGGGAAAAGACAGATAAGGCTGAAGAACTTAAAAAGGAACTGTAGAAACGTAGAAATATCTGGAAAAGTTCCCTTTAAAGTGGTATTATATAGCATAAAATAGTAAATATTTAGAATATTTAGCAAAAGGAGAAAAATCAAATGGGAATTAAAGTAGCAAAATTCGGAGGATCATCCGTTGCGGATGCAATCCAGATCGGCAAGATAAAGGAGATAATCGATGCCGACAAGGACATTAAGTATGTTATAGTTTCTGCCCCTGGCAAGAGGTTTGCCCAGGACAGCAAAATAACGGACCTGCTTTATTCCTGTATGATGCATAAAGAGCATAATCTGCCTTACGACCAGCTTTTTCAGGTAATCTGTGATAGATTTATGGCGGTGGAAATGAATCTCGGCGTTAAAGCTGGACTTACCGCGGAATTTGAAGTAATAAAGGAAGCAATCGAAAAGGGAGCGACAGAAGACTATCTTGCCAGCAGAGGAGAATTCCTCAATGCAAAGCTCATAGCCGCATACATGGGAATGGACTTTGTTGACGCTGCAGGACTTATCTGCTTTGACGAAAAGGGCAGATTTCTTGCTGACGAAACCAACGAAAAACTGGGAGCGGAGCTTGCTAAACACGAAAAGGCTCTCCTGCCGGGATTTTATGGAAGTAAGCCTGACGGTAGCATAAAAACCTTCTCCAGAGGTGGCTCTGATATTACAGGTTCTCTTGTGGCAAGAGCCGTTGGTGCAGATGTATACGAAAACTGGACAGATGTATCCGGCTTTCTGATGGCTGACCCTAAGATTGTAGATAATCCGCAGCCTATAGAATCCCTTTCCTACAGGGAACTCAGAGAGCTGTCCTACATGGGAGCCTCTGTGCTTCATGAGGATGCAATCTACCCTGCACGAATAGCAAACATACCAATCAACATCAGGAATACCAATAGACCGGAGGATAAGGGCACAATGATACTGGCAGAACCCGAAAATGTGGAAGACAGAGTAATAACAGGCATAGCGGGAAGCAAAGACTTTACAGTTGTGGCTATGCATAAAAACAGACTTATCGCTGAAAGAGGCTTTGTAAGAAGGCTTGCAGGTATCCTTGAGGATATGGATATCGCCCTTGAGCATCTACCGAGCAGCATCGATTCTGTATCGGTAATTATGTCTAACGACTCCCTTGACGGCAAGGTCGAAGAACTTGTAGAAGAGTTTGACCGTCAGCTCAAGCCGGACAGCATAGAAGTCTTTGACAACATGGCGTTGATAGCAACAGTTGGTTGCGGTATGGCCTTTAAGACAGGTGTATCAGCTAAGCTGTTTACTGCACTGGCAAAGGCAGGAGTCAACATCAGAATGATAGACCAGGGCTCCAGCGAAATGAACATTATCGTCGGAGTGGAAAACAAGGACTTCGAAAAGGCTATACAGGCCATCTATAACGCTTTTGTTGTGGAAGGCAATGTACCGGCGGTATAGCCGTGAGTGGTGACTAAAATAATAAAAGCAAAGAATAAGTTTATATCAATTCTTCATTATAAACTTATATAAAACATTTGAAGGCAGCATGATAACAATAGTTTATCATGCTGTTTTTCGTTGTAAATTCCGTTAGTTTTAGAGATAACGTCCCAGGTAAGGGGTGCTGTTAATGTGTGAAGCAATAACGTCTGCATCCTGTTGCGAAATACCTGCGAATGAAGTTCCTTTAGGCAAAATGTATCGAATGTAGAGGAACGATAATGTCATTAATTGCAGCGATGGTTTCTTTAGATACCTGAAGTCTGCTGCGTTCCTGTCTTAAAGTCTTTTCGTATTCGTTCTGAGCGATAGAAGCCTCGTATATGTATTGGTTTTGTTTGCAGGATGTTTTGTTAAGGCAGCCATTGCAGACGTAAGGAGGTTTGTCTGGCTTGGTGCAGTCAAGTTTACGCTTGTTGGCTCCCACCTTAAGGAAACGGTGCTTAAGAATTTCTTTAGAGACAGCACGTCGATCTTTTTTTCAGACGATTGGCGATAGCAGCGAAAGAGTAGTTCAATCTGAGAAATTCCTGAATCACATAACGATCTTCGAACTTAAAGTGCTTGTATTTTGGAGTAGTCATAATCTACATCTCCTTTCTACTACTGCATAGCCAAAATACAAGATTATTATACAGCAAAACACCCCTAGGTGCTTTTAGAGGTAACGTCCCGAAAGTGAAAATTCGGGACGTTAAATAAATAATTTACTAGGCGTTCTTGACGGGAACTTTCTTATATGGCATAATAATTATAACTATCGGGGGAGGGGGTATTACGTACCCCGAAACCTCCGAATCATAGTATGGATTCTCGGAGGGACACCCGATGCATTTTAGCTGCGGTAACAGGAATACAGCGAATGATCTCCTTCGAGAGCAAGAAGGAGGTTTTTTTATGAGAAGAAAAGGATGGCTGGGGCTGATCCTGGCCGTGATCATGGTGTTCACAATGACACCGCCGACTGCGTTTGCGGATGACAGCTATGCATGTGAAATCATGACAAAAGATGGGAGAACAACTCAGTATGAAACCGTGAAAGCGGCATGCGATGCCATAAAAGATGGGGATACGTTAAAGCTTTTAAAAGATTATGATTCTTCAGTGGATAGTACAAATAACTTTGGTATCTCTTTAACTGCACGTTACATCACAATTGATTTAAACGGATACAGCGTAACTTCCCATAAGGAAAGTATTAAATATGGCTATGCGCTGAAGGTGGCACAGAAATCTTCGGGAGCGCGTGATAACACTGTAACGATCAAAAACAGCAGCACAACCAGGCAGTCTGTTTTGGCAAGCAGCAGTTACCAGATCATAACCGGCAGCGGGAATGGTAAATACAATCAGATCATCAAAATAGAAGGGAATATAGTATTCCGTGACATAGACGGAGAAACTCCGCTGGGGATAGAACTTGGAACAGGTGCTAAACTGCTAGATACAGATAGCGCGCGTGCGCTGGTTCCTAACGGCGGATTTTCAGTAAAAGAAGCGGACGGCAGCAGCTATATTTACGGAAATCTTTCGAATGCGGCGAGGAGATCGGCAGACGGAAATATAGTTCTTCTGCATGATTATGAAGGAAGCGATAAGATCGCATCCGGCTCTAAGGATTCCGTACTCGATTTAGACGGACATACGTACACTTATACAGGCAATGGATCCGCCATTGATGTAAATTACCCGAATGTAACGCTGACCGTGAAAAACGGTAAAATAGTTGTCACAGATGAAAATACTGCCGGTGCTGTTTTGATAGGTAAGTCGGCGGGAGGCATCGAAAGCAGCGAAGGCAATATGAATAACAGAGGCCTCATACTTGACGGAGTGGAACTGACGGTGCCCGGTGATACATACGGCATCGCTACGAACGGCACCGAAACAGGTAATACGGTGATGCTTAAAAATTCCGTGCTGAATGTAAAAAACGGCCTCGGCATTTACTTTCCGTCCGATGGCGATGTGATCATTGAAGATTCAACGATCAATGCCAAGCATGCAGGCGTGCAGATTTGCGCGGGGAACCTCACAGTAACAGGGGAGACCGTGATCACAGTAACGGGACAGCCTCAGGAAAAAACGGATAACGATGGCGCGATCGCAGACGGCGCTGCCGTATCCATAATCAATCGCGAAGGGTATAAAGACCTGGGAACTGTGAATATAGAAAGCGGTACTTTCAATTCCGCGGCAGATGTGGAAGTGGTCAAGGCGTATTCTTTTAACAATGCAAATAAGACGGAGGACGAATGGGCCGAAGCAGGCGACACTGTGAATGTGAAGGGCGGAAGCTTTTCTTCAGACATTGCGGAAAATATAGTGAAGAGTGATATGAAGGCGACAGTGACTTCCGGCGGTGAAACGACAGTAGTTATCGGAAAGCAGGCGGTGGAAAACGCCATTGCGGAGCTCAAAGCAGGAGATAAGATAGAATTCCAGTCTGTTGCCGATGATACTGACGTTAAAATTCCTGAAGGCGTGGAAGTAACAAATAGCACAGGTTCAGATATGACTATAAATAATGTAACAGTTGCTGATGGTGTTACTGCTATTGTAAAAAAACCTGAACCAACAGAACCAACAAATCCTTCAAATCCATCAACAGACAAACCAACTACAGGAGACCAGGAACAGACAACTGGCGACAAGGTCGATGCAGACAAGGAAAGCGATAGCCCTAAGACTGGCGATGACACAATGGTTCTCGGATATGTTATCATGATGCTCGCAGCTCTTGGTATCGGTGGAACACTTGCAGTAAACAGAAAGAAAAACTAAACTAACCTATATATGACAAACTAATCAAACATACAATATATGATTAGAAACTATACCCGTGGAGAAATCTGCGGGTATTTTTATTTGAGCAAATAGCTCTGACAGAAGCATTTGGTTGAAAACGCTAAACAGTTGAAGTTTTAACATATTGACAAACTGGATAGGGAGGGGGTAACATTAAGAATAGGTTATATATAAGTTAGAATATGGAGGTTAAAATGAATAATAAAAGTCAATCTTATTCAAAGAGGATAATGCTAATCTTTTTAGCATTTGCTATGATAATGGCTTTTATGCCATCAATGGCATTTGCTGAGAATAGTGTATCGGGTACAATGTCCTCTTCTCAGTTCTTAGCAGCAAAAGATGAGAATAATACTATAACTTTAGAAGGAGATGTTACACTTAGTGATAATTTAGTTATTAGTGACGGATCAACTCTGATTATTAATCTCAATGGTAATACATTGAGTGCGAAAAACACAGTTATAAAAATCACTCATGGAAATGTTGAACTTACAGGAGAAGGCGAAGTAAAGGAAAACAGTCCATACTATGCTCCTGTGTTCTTAGAAGGTTCGGCTAATCCGAATGATGAGAACTATACTACAGTAACAGTTGGAAAAGATGTTACACTTACAGGTTGGTCTGGATTGTTTATTGATTATATTGTAGATAATGGCTCAAATGTAGGATATGGTATAGTTGCCAATGTATATGGAACTCTTAACAGTGTAAGAGATACATCAGGTGCTGGAGGACACGCGTTATATGTAAATGGAACGCTTGTAGCTACAGAAGGTAATATACCAAAGATTACTTTGGATGGTGCTAGATTAAATACAGAGGCTGGCAACGGTATATATCTGGCAGGATTTGCTGATACAAGAATAATTAATTCGACTATTACAAGTAATGCGGAGGGCAATACCGGTATTGAAATAAGAGCTGGTAAATTGTATATAGAAAATAGCATTGTAGCCGGAGGAACTGGTGAGTTTACTGTTCAGCCTAATGGTAACGGATCGACAACAAGTAATGTTGCTTTAGCAGTTGTTCAGCATACTACAAAACTTCCGCTTGAAATTACCGTAGCAAATGGTACTTTTACTGGGGGTGCAGCATTATTTGAAGAAAATGCTCAGAAAAATGATGCAGCCGCAATTGATAAGATAAAAGTAGATGTTCAGGATGGTGATTTTGAAGGTATTGTATACAGTCAGAATAAAGAAAAATTTATATCTGGAGGTTCTTTTTCAGAAAAAGTAAATGAAGAATATCTTGATGCTTCTGTTGACACTAAAGCTACATACACTGCTGTAGACGGCTCTATCAGATATATTATTGGAGAAAGAACATTAAAGAATACTTTAAATAATATGTCAGAAGGAGATAAGATTGTTTTTGAGAAGGTGGCTGCAGGAAGTGAATACATCGTTCCCGAAGGTGTGGAAGTAACAAATAGCACAGGTGCAGATATGACCATAAATAATGTTACAGTTGCTGATGGCGTAACTGCGGTTGTTAAAGAACCAGAACCTACAGATCCAAGTGAACCTGTAAATCCTGAAAACCCTCAGGACAAACCTTCAACAGACAAACCAACTACAGGAGACCAGGAACAGACAACTGGCGACAAGGCCGATGCAGACAAGGAAAGCGATAGCCCTAAGACTGGCGATGATACAATGGTACTCGGATATGTAATCATGATGCTCGCAGCTCTTGGTATTGGTGGAACACTTGTAGTAAACAGAAAGAAAAACTAAACTAACCTATATATGACAAACTAATCAAACATACAATATATGATTAGAAACTATACCCGTGGAGAAATCTGCGGGTATTTTTATTTGAGCAAATAGCTCTGACAGAAACATTTGGTTGAAAACGCTAAACAGTTAAAATGGTTAAATCCTAAAATAACGTCTCTATGAAGACACAAAGAGATTTTCATATTTAAAATCCCGAAAAATATGTTTTTTTCAAAGCATTTTTACAAATCAATATGAAATAAATGTATAATGAAGTCATTCTAAAAAGAAAAAATTGCACTCTAACAGGACGGGAATTTTGAAAAAATTAAAAAGAATACAAGTAAATGCCCGCCTAATCGCTTAATAAAAATCTGTTACTTGATACGGGTGATAGTGTTAATTGAGTGTAACTTATCTTCTTAGTAATCTAATAGTGAGATCAATATCGTCATAAGGGATTTGGGTGATATTAAACTTATGGATATTGTTCTCACCAATGAAGCCAATAGCGGCTTCATAAGGTGAATGGTTGTTTAATGACTTCCTTGGCACAGAGTTGATATGCGAAGCAAGAAGATAACAATCTTGTTGTGATAAACCAGCAAAAGATGTACCTTTGGGCAGAACATATCTAATATACTCATGGTTCTTTTCAATAGAGCCCTTTTGCCAAGATGCGTTTGGATCGCAGAAGAAGACATAAGACAACCTTTCTCCATTTATTGAGGAAAATTCAATACTTTCGGGATCAGAGAACTCTGAACCGTTGTCAGTAAGAATAACTTCAAATAATCTTGAAAATTCAAAATCACCGAGAGATTTTTTTAGTTCATTAAATACTTCGGTAACATACTGACTTCGTCTGTAGGGAAGAAGATATATAAGCATAAAATTAAAGTTGCGGAAAAGAAGAGTAAGAAAGCACTTGCCCCCTTTTCCACCAGGAGTACCAATAACAGTATCCATTTCAACAACAGAGGCTTGAGGATCCCATTCGATATAGTCCTGAAAGTCATGATACTGGCGACCAAGACGATATCTGGTATCAATCTTTTTACGAGAATAATCATATTCTTTTTTAATCTTGAATCTAACCTTTCTAGGGAGGTCAATATTCTTAACATTAAAAAGACCTAAATCAACATAGCGATAGAAAGTTGATTTGCTGAAAGGAAGAAGTTCAGGGTGAGAAACATAGACATGATTAACGCTATGATGCTTGTGTATCATGAGAGGAGATATAACCTCATTGATATCAGCAATCTGACTTTTAGTAAGTCTTAAGCGAGAGCGTGTTGAAGAAAGAGTAGAGCGGTATTCATGATCAGCAACAGCGGCATCGTAAAGATATTTGGGCTGCTTGCAGGTTACAAGAAGATTGCAACCGTTACATACATAAGGAGCTTTAGAAAGCTTATTGCATACGACAGTCCTTCTGCCAGAGCAATATCGAACAAAACGATGATGCTTAACTTCTTTAGCAATGGTAGTTCTGTCTTTGTGGATTCTTTTGCCAATGGTGGTAAAAGAGTGTCCATAAGTGAGAAACTCTTGGATTATGGAACGATCCTTGTAAGTAAGGTGTTTATGCTTTTTATTAAAACTCATATTTTTAGAATTATTCATGGTGTATGTCCTTTCTAATCATACCCGTATCAAAGTGAAATAATTCTAACATAAAAAGAATCCCCTAAAGGATTCTCAAAGTAAATTCTCTATAGTACAAAAACGGGAAGTTAATTTAATATTTTAGATAAACAGTTGAGATTTTAACATATTGACAAACTGAATAGGGGGGGGGTAATATTGAGATATAGTTATATATAAGTTAGATAGAAGGAGAGGAATAAATAGGATGACGAAAAGCATTTTAAAAAAGTCAGTAGCTATTTTCTCTGCAGTAGCAGTAATCTTGTCGTGTTGTTTTGTGACAACATTTGCTGCTGAAGGAGATGTAGCACAGATAGGTAATGTAGGATACAAAACATTAAATGAAGCTGTTAAGAATGTAAAAGATGGCGAAACTATTACAGTTTTAGCTGATATTGATAATGCAACAGGCATGGCAGTACCATCCGGATCAAATTTTACAATTGATTTTGATGGACATACATACACTTTAATAGGGCCCGGAGCAGGTTCTACAGGTACGGAAACAAATGGATTTCAATTACTAAAGGACTCAAATATTACATTCCGTGATGGTGTTATTAAAATAGCGCCTAATGCAAATAATATTAAACGTATTATTCAGAACTATGCAAATCTTACATTGGAAAATATGACATTCTATAGTGCTAATCAGGCTGGCGGTGAAAATTACGCATTAAGCTTTAATAATGGAGATATTGTATTTAAAGGAAATACAAGTGTGATATCTTCAAGTGATGATATAATAGCTTTTGATATTTGTAAGTTTGCATCTTATCCAAGTGCAAAAGTAACTTTTGCTGAGGATTATTCAGGCTCTGTCAAGGGTAAGATTGTATATGATAGCCCTAATGCAGATACTCACAAATTAACAATTAATGGAAACGGAAAATTTGGTACGATAGAGGCTACAACTAATTCAACTGAAAATCCAAATATTGATATAAGAGGCGGTACTTTTAAAAATATTAATACTAATGTTAATATAACTGCTACAGAAGTTGCTAAAGTTGAAACTAATGGAAATGTATCTACTGTTGTAGGACTTTCTAATATCAACAATGCATTAACAAATGCTAGTGAAGGTACTGTTGTTACTATGGTAAAAGCATCCGAAGGATTAGAACTGAAAGTTCCAGCTGGTATTGAAGTTTCAAATGATAGTGGAAATAACATTGTTGTTAACGATACAGAATTAGCTCAAGGAGAAACAGTTACTGTAACAGAACCAACTGAACCTACAGAACCTGTAAATCCTGATAATCCTCAGGACAACCCATCAACAGATAAACCTGCAACAGGTGATCAGAGTCAGACAACAGGTGATAAAACTGATGCTGACAAAGTGGCTGACAGCGATTCCCCTAAGACCGGCGATGATACAATGGTACTCGGATATGTAATCATGATGCTCGCAGCTCTTGGTATTGGTGGAACACTTGTAGTAAACAGAAAGAAAAACTAAACTAACCTATATATGACAAACTAATCAAACATACAATATATGATTAGAAAATATACCCGTGGAAAAATCTGCGGGTATTTTTATTTTGATGAAACATTAAATGGAAATTATTGGAAATAACTCAAAGGCGTGATATACTTTTATTGCTGTTATACCAAATCTCTGGCAACGGAGAGGAGGTGAATTCTATGTCGGTTATAATATCTATGTTAAATTCGATCATAGTGGGTGTGATTTGTCATCTCATCTACAAATGGCTGGATCGGAAGCTATAATATAACAGCACAGCATAATAAAAATCCCACGGACTACCACTCCGTGGGATTTTTCCTATGTCGTAATATCTATGTTTTGTTAGCATATTTATCTGCTTAAAAATATTATAACACTTTAATGGTTGATGTCAAATGTTAATAAATACTTACGCATTCTTACCGCAGCAATGCTTATATTTCTTGCCGCTGCCGCATGGGCAAGGGTCGTTTCTACCAATCTTCTTACCTTTAACAACTGTTCTAGAACGTCTGTATTCAGTTGCGATTTCCTGTCTCTTTTCTTCGCTGAAAATGCCGTCCCATTCTTCCAGTGTGAAAAGGTAATCTGCTTCCGCTTTGAGCATGTTAAAGAACAGCTTTTCAAAGTCGATGTCAAGACTGATTTCTGTATCGGAAGTTACGCTGTCAAGGTCTGTTGGCTCGTTGATGCTAGTCTGGATGCCGTCTAAAAAGCCCATGAAGATAACTTCTCTTACACCATATTTTGCAGCCAGGTCGCTAACCTTGCCAGTTACATTGTTCATCTTGTTTGCCAGGATGTCCTTGTAGATGGCAGTTTCGCCTTCGCTGTATTCCTTCCAGAAATCTTCAAAAGTGTCCTTTGTCTGACCATTTAATAGGTTGGTCCATTCTTTGTATAAACCCATTTATATATTTCCTCCTAAATTGAAATCTTGTTATAAATTATTTGCTTTCTGCAATTTCCTTTGCAGCCATAAGTATGTCACCCATAACTGCACTTCCTGTAGGCAGTGGACCTGCACCCTTACCGTAGAACATCAGCTCACCAACTGCGTTACCTTTTACGAATACGGCATTAAACTCATTGGAAACCGAAGCAAGGGGATGATCTGTCGGCAGAGCAACTGGTTTAACTGAATAACTGAGCTTGCCGTCTTCATTTTTTGCAGAAGCGATCAGCTTGATTTTGCAACCATCTGCGGTTGCCTTGTCAATATCGGCCTTGGTGATTTTGCTGATGCCCTCTGTAGGAATATCATCAGGATGTACATAGTGACCGAAGGCAAGAGCCATCATAATAGATAGCTTGTTTGCCGCATCTATGCCTTCCACATCGGCGGTAGGATCTGCTTCTGCAAAGCCCTTTGCCTGAGCATCCTTTAAAACATCGGCATAATCAAGACCGTTATCTGTCATTTGGGTTAGGATATAGTTTGTGGTTCCGTTTAAAATACCCAGGATTTCGTCAAATTTGTTGGCTCCCAGTACTGTGGTGATGGCGTTGAGAATAGGTATACCGCCGGCAACACAGGCTTCCGGTCTCAGGCTTACATCGTTATCTGCTGCGGCCTTAAAAAGCTTATCGTAGTTTGCTGCAACTGCTGCCTTATTTGCCGTTACAACATGCTTGCCGTTGTTAAGCGCTTTAAGCATGTATTCGGATGCAGGCTCAATGCCTCCAAGTACTTCTGCCACAATATCTATTTCAGGGTTATCAATGATGTCTGCTACATTGTCCGTCAAAACACCGTCTGGGGTTACAACCTGACGAGGCTTTGTTACATCGTTTACGAGGATTTTTGAAATTTCCACCGATGCACCGACATGCTTTTCTATGAGTTCCCTGTTCATTTCAAGAGTCTGATATGTTCCAGTTCCTACATTACCGAAACCGAGCATTCCGACTTTAATCGTTTTCATCATATTTACCTCCTTGGTGGTTCATCTATGAAATTATATATCAAAAACGCGGTTTTGTCTTTATATTAAGCTAATTTTTTATTATTATAGAAGGTGCGCGGAAAGGAGAATATTAGATGTTTCATATAGTTTTTGTGGAACCGGAAATTCCGGGAAACACAGGTAATATAGCAAGAACCTGCGCGGCAACCGGAGCAAAGCTGCATCTTGTTAGACCGCTGGGATTTAACATAGACGATAAAACCGTAAAGAGAGCGGGATTGGACTACTGGCAGTATGTGGATTTGGAAGTTCATGATAGCCTTGAAGCTTTCCTTAAAAAATATGCTGGCAGCAGAAAATTTCTGGTAACTACCAAGGGCAGCAGGCTTTATACTCAGCCGGAATACAAAGACGGGGATATGTTCCTGTTTGGCAGAGAAACGGCGGGACTTCCGAAGGATTTTATAGCTGCAAATCAGGAAATGACGGTTAGGATACCGATGAGCAAAGAGACTAGAATGAGGTCGCTTAATCTGGCTAACTGCGGCAACATTATACTCTTTGAAGCACTGCGTCAAATGGGCTTTCCTGGCTTGAAATAACAGGGAAGTTTATTGTATAATAATTTTGATAGACATTTGAGGTGAAAGATGAAACTGGGATACGCGATTGGTACCAAACAACAGCAAAAAATGGTGATGAGTCCTGAACGTATCCAGGCTCTTAATATATTACAGGCAGGTGGAGCGGAGCTAGGAGATTACATAAAGGAAGAACTCCTAACAAATCCGGCTCTTGAGATTGCCGAACCTGCAAGGGAGCTAAAGCCGATTAAAGCGGATGATGTCAAGGACCATATTGCTGAGCGCCAGGCGGCCTTTGAGGAAAGCATGTATGATTTTCTTAAAAGTCAGCTTCGGCTTTCCTTTGAATGCGAACATAAAATATCAATCGGAGAGTTCATCATCGATTCCATTGATCCGTGGGGATATTTAACCATGACGGAATGCGAGATGGCAAAGGCGATGAACGAGGATAGACAATCCGTAGCAGAAGTCCTTTCCGTAATAAGGCAGTTTGATCCACCGGGTATAGCTGCAACGGATCTTAAGGATTGCGTCAGGCGTCAGTTGAAGCAAAAGGGACGCCTTGACCGTATGACAGATAAGCTTGTGGAATATCACTTGGAAGATCTTGCCGAAAATAGGATTGAAAAGATAAGCCGTGATATGGGTATCTCAATAGAAGCGGTCAAGCAGTCGGCTGAGCTGATAAAGAGCATAAACCCAAAGCCGGGCAGTATATTTGCTGCAGACAGCGAAAGGGCATATATCTTTCCCGATGTGATTGTCAAAAAAGATGATGAAGGCAATCTAGTGGTTGAAAACGACAGAACTGTTATTCCGTCTTTATGCCTCAGCTCATATTATGAAAAGCTGATAAGGGATGAATCTCAGGACGGAGTAGTCATGGAATATCTTTCCGAGAGGATTGAAGCGGCAATTCGTCTGATAAGGGCAATAGAGCGTCGTGAAAAGACCATGATGGACATAACATGGGAAATCATACGCTTCCAGGAGGAGTTCTTTAAAAAGGGCGAAAAATTTCTTAAGCCTATGACTATGGGTCAGATTGCCGAAAGCATAGGCATGGCAGAATCCACTGTCAGCAGAGCTATAAGGGATAAATACATACAGTGCCCTTGTGGTGTCTATAAAATGAGATATTTCTTTTCCGCAGGCGTGGAAAACGGTAGCGGTGAAGGCGTTTCTGCGGTGAGCATAAAAAAATACATTGCGGAAATGATAGAAAAGGAAGATGGCACAAAGCCTTTAAGTGATCAAAAACTGGCTTTGGAGCTGGGTAAAATGGGTATGGATATTTCTAGGCGTACGGTGGCAAAATACCGTGAGGAAATGGGCATTGGCTCATCCTCAAAACGCAGGAAGTATTGATATAAATAATTTATAAAATTACTTTTTATTTAAGAGATTTAAGGAGGACAACATGGCAGTCAAAGTTGGTATTAGCGGTTTCGGGCGTATAAGCAGGGTTGTGATACGCGCAGCGTACGGAGACAGCGATATCGATATCTGTGGTATTAATGTGCGTAATGCGGACATCGACTATCTTGTGTATATGCTCAAATATGATTCCACATTCGGAAGATTTCCGGGCAAGGTGGAAAGATATGATAAGGGCATTATGATAGATGGTAAAAAGATTCCTGTATACAGTGAAGAACAGGCGATTAACATTCCTTGGAGTGAATGTGGCGCAGAATACATTCTGGAAGGTACAGGAGCCTACACCACAACAGAAAAGGCTATGGATCATATAAAAGCTGGAGCAAAGAAGGTTCTTATTTCTGCACCGGCTAAGGATAAGGAAACACCTACATTCGTTGTTGGTGTAAACCATGAAGAATATGAAAGCAAGTATCAGGTAGTATCTAACGCTTCATGTACAACAAACTGCCTGGCACCTCTTGCAAAGGTAATACAGGACAACTGGGGCATTAAGGAAGGTCTCATGTCTACAATTCATGCGGCTACAGCAAAGCAGAAGGTTGTTGATGCAAGATCCATGAAAGACTGGAGAACAGGAAGATCAGTATTTGGCAACATTATTCCTACAACTACAGGAGCTGCTAAGGCCGTTGGTCTGGTTATTCCTCAGCTGCAGGGCAAGATGACAGGTATTTCTTACAGAGTGCCTACTGCAGACGTTTCCCTTGTTGACCTTAACCTGATTCTTGAAAAGCCGACTTCCTACGAGGAAATCTGTGCTAAGGTTAAGGAAGCATCCGAAACATATCTGAAGGGTATACTGGAATATGTGGACGATGAGGTTGTATCCGGAGACTTTATCGGTGATCCATGTACATCCATCTTTGACGCCAGACAGGGTATCGAGCTTAATGAACATTTCTTTAAGCTGGTTGCCTTCTACGATAATGAATATGGTTATTCCTGCAAGTGCCTTGATATGATGAAGCACATGAACGAGGTTGATAACAAATAAGTATAAAAAAATGCTATGCCGTACCGGATTTGCCGGCACGGCATTGCTTGCGTTGAGAGGATTTTTTTACAATGAAAAAGACAGTAAAGGATATCGAACTTAAAGGTAAGAGAGCGCTGGTAAGATGCGATTTTAATGTTCCTATGAAGGACGGAGCAATCACAGATGACACCCGTATCAGAGCGGCTCTGCCTACAATAGAGTATCTCCGTAACAGCGGAGCTAAAATCATCATCATGTCCCACATGGGAAGACCAAAGGGAGAAGCGGATATGCAGTACACTCTTGCACCGGTTGCAAAGAGACTGGGCGAGCTGCTGGGCTGTGATGTTATATTTGTAACTTCTCCTCAGGTTGTGGATGATGCTGTAGTAAAGGCAGCAGAAGGACTTTCTGAAGGCCAGGTTATGCTTCTTGAAAACACAAGATTCAGAAAGGAAGAAACCAAAAACGAAGAAGCCTTCTCAAAGCAGCTGGCTGCTCTGGGAGATGTATTTGTAAACGATGCCTTCGGTACTGCCCACAGAGCTCACTGCTCTACAGCAGGGGTTGCTGATTATCTGCCGGCAGTTTCCGGATTCCTTATTGAAAAGGAAGTTGAATACTTGGGAAGTGCGGTGGACGATCCTAAGAGACCTCTTATTGCCATTATGGGCGGTGCAAAGGTAGGAGATAAAATCAAGCTTATCGAAAACCTTTTAAACAAGGTGGACACTCTGCTCATCGGCGGAGGTATGGCATATACATTCCTAAAAGCTAAGGGATATGAAATAGGTACATCAATTCTTGATGAAGAGAGCATAGACCTTGCTGATAAGCTTATGAAGGACGCTGAAAGCAAAGGCGTAAATATGCTTATTCCAGTGGATGTGGTATGTGCCAGCGAGTTTTCCAACGATGCAGATAAAAAGACAGTAAGTGCTGACAGCATCCCTGCTGATATGATGGGAATGGACATAGGACCTGAAACAGTTAAACTCTTTGCAGGAGAAGTAGCTAAGGCTGCTACAGTAATTTGGAACGGACCTATGGGAGTCTTCGAAATGCCTAACTTTGCAGTTGGTACTGAGGAAGTCGCAAAGGCACTGGCAGCAAGCAGCGCAGTTACGGTAATCGGCGGTGGCGACAGTGCAGCTGCAGTTAAGCAGTTTGGTCTTGAAGATAAGATGACCCATGTATCCACAGGCGGCGGTGCTTCCATGGAATTCCTTGAAGGTAAGGAGCTTCCTGGAATTGCAGTGCTGGAAGACAAATAGACGGATAAAAGGAGGATTACATGAGAATACCTTTTATAGCAGGCAACTGGAAGATGTTTAAAACAAAGGCTGAAGCTGCTGAGTTTGCAAAGGAATTTGTAAAGCTGTATCAGGGAACAGATGTGAGAACGGCAATATGCGCGCCTTTCACAGACCTTGAGCTGTTGGTTGAAGCCTTTAAGGATACAAACATAGGAGTGGGAGCGCAGAATGTTCACTTTGAAGATGAGGGTGCTTTCACAGGAGAAATTTCCGTTAAAATGCTTGAGGAAATCGGTGTTGACTACTGTATTGTAGGTCACAGCGAAAGAAGACAGTACTTTGGGGAAACAGATGAAACTGTAAATAAGAAACTTAAAAAGCTCTTTGAAACGGATATAGTGCCGATTATGTGTGTTGGTGAGCTTTTAGAGGAAAGAGATGCGGGAAAGGCCTTTGAGGTTGTTGGAAGACAGCTTGAAGAGGGACTTTCCGGAATTTCAAAGGAAGATGCTTCTAAGCTTGTAATAGCTTATGAACCTGTATGGGCCATAGGAACCGGCAGAACCGCCACACCTGAGCAGGCTGAGGAGATGTGTGCCTTTATAAGAGAAGGCCTTGAAAAGCTGTACGACGAGGACACTGCGGACAGCGTTATAATACAGTACGGCGGAAGCGTAAAACCTGCCAACGCCACCGAGATAATGAATATGCCTGAAATAGACGGAGCCCTGGTGGGCGGTGCCAGCTTAAAGCCGGTGGATTTCATGGCAATCATAGATTTTTAGGAGGAAAAAATGTTTTATATCGAAGATGTGATTGCAAGGGAAGTACTGGATTCCAGAGGAAACCCTACAGTGGAAGTTGAAATGATGTTAAACGACGGTACTGTTGGAAGAGCCATTGTGCCTTCCGGAGCTTCCACAGGAGTACACGAAGCAGTTGAATTAAGAGACGGCGATAAGTCCAGATATCTGGGAAAGGGTACTCTTAAAGCAGTTGAAAATGTAAATACAATCATAGCTGAAGAAATCATCGGTATGAATCCGATGGATCAGGTTGGCCTTGATATGTTCCTCATCGAGCTGGACGGAACAGAAAACAAGGGTAAGCTGGGTGCAAACGCTATACTGGGCGTTTCCATGGCGGCAGCAGATGCCTCTGCAAAGGCTCTCGGTCTGCCACTGTTTAAATATCTTGGCGGAGTTAACGGCAAGATGCTTCCTACACCGATGATGAACATCCTTAACGGTGGTTCCCATGCGGACAACACTGTGGATATTCAGGAATTTATGATTATGCCTGTAGGTGCACCATCCTTTAGAGAAGGCCTGAGAATGGGTGCTGAAGTATTCCATAGCCTCAAGAGCGTGCTTAAGGAAAAGGGCATGAATACAGCGGTAGGTGATGAAGGTGGCTTTGCTCCAAATCTTTCAACCAACGAAGAAGCTATTTCTGTTATCATTGAAGCTGTTGAAAAGGCAGGCTATAAGCCTGGCGATGATATTAAAATCGCCCTTGATGCAGCGGCCAGCGAATTTTACGATGCAGATGAAAATGTATATAAGCTGACAGGCGAAGGCGTTACAAGAACTGCAGCTGAAATGGTTGAATACTACCAGATGCTTTGCGACAAGTATCCTATTATCTCCATTGAAGATGGTCTTGCAGAAGACGACTGGGATGGATGGAAGCTTCTCACAGATACTTTGGGCAGCAAAGTGCAGCTGGTTGGAGACGACCTGTTTGTTACAAACACAAAGAGACTTGCAGAAGGTATTGAAAAGGGTATTGCTAACTCTATCCTTATCAAGGTAAACCAGATAGGTACTTTAACAGAAACCTTTGATGCCATCGAAATGGCTAAGAAGGCTGGATATACAGCAGTAGTATCCCACAGATCCGGTGAGACTGAAGATACTACAATTGCAGATATTGTAGTTGGTCTTAACGCAGGTCAGATAAAGACAGGTTCTCTTTCTAGAACTGATAGAATTGCAAAGTACAACCAGCTTCTGAGAATTGAGGAAATGCTTGACGGAACTTCTCAGTATGCAGGCAATGATGCCTTCTACAACCTGAAATAACATACTTGATTATGCCAAAATGCTATGATATACTATCATAGTTAATTGACTGAAATG
Organism: Gallibacter intestinalis; assembly: GCF_014982745.1. GTDB lineage: Bacteria > Bacillota > Clostridia > Peptostreptococcales > Anaerovoracaceae > Gallibacter > Gallibacter intestinalis. Next base: position 247,022 of record NZ_JADCKA010000001.1, read on the forward strand.
GGAGGATAGATATGACATTCCTAATGGTAATACTGGCGATAGCGTCGGTTGTGCTTATCTTCAGCATACTGATGCAGTCCAGCAACAGCGACGGATTATCCGGTTCCATCGGGGGCGGTGCCGAGCAGCTGTTCGGAAAAAAGAAGAGCAGAGGTTATGATGCCATACTCAGCAGAATATCGCTGGTAGCGGCTGTATTATTCATAATACTGTCTCTTGTTATAGTCACTTTGGAAGTGAGAGGTTAAGAAATCGCTAAGGACGGTCAAACGACCGTCCTTATTTATTATGACCTATCCCGATTTATCTTTGATAAATCGCGGAAGGTCAAACGTCAGAAATTACGCTGATAGTGCGCTTGTGCCCGGAACGGGTATGGCACTCTACGGCGAATGACCTAACCCAATTTACATTTGATAAATCTGAATGGAAGGAAAGACATGGCAAAGAAAAAAAGCAACAGATCCGTTGCAACAGGAACATTAAAAAAGCATAGAAAAGGTTTCGGCTTTGTAATTTTGCCGGAGGATTCTCCATATAGTGAGCTAGGAGATATATTTATTTCGCCGGGCAGCATGCACGGAGCCATGGATGGAGACACCGTTGAAATCGATCTTATACCGGAATACCTTTGGGGTAATTCGCCGGAAGGAATCGTAACGAAAATCGTAAACAGAAATCTGGCGGAGGTTGTTGGGACTTTTGAAAAGGGTAAAAAGTTCGGCTTTGTGGTGCCTGACGATAGAAAAATCCGAGACGATGTATTTATAAGGAAAAAGAATTTCGGTAAAGCTAAAAACGGAGATAAGGTAGTTGCCAAGATAATTAAATATCCTGAAGGAAAAGACAGTGCCGAAGGAAAGATAAGCGAGATAATAGCGAGAAAGGGCGAAAAAAATGCCGATGTTAAGGCTATTATAAGAGGCAGCGGAATAAATACAGTATTTCCTAAAAATGCAGCTGAGCAGGCGTCTAAAGCACAAAAGGAAGGTATCACCGAAGATGAGATAAAGAAAAGAAGAGACTTAAGGGATGTTTTCACGGTTACCATTGACGGAGCTCACAGCAAGGACTTTGACGATGCTGTTTCCGTTGAAAAGCTCAGCGACGGCTCATATAAGCTAGGTGTTCATATAGCCGATGTGGCTCACTATGTAAAAGAAAATTCTGCTCTCGATAAGGAAGCCTTTGAGAGAGGTAATAGCGTATATGTGCTAGATCAGGTTGTTCCTATGCTTCCGGAGGCTCTTTCCAACGGAATATGCTCTTTAAATCCTGAACAGGACAGGCTTACGCTTACTTGCGAGATGATAGTTGACGAAAAGGGTAGAATAAAAGAACACGAAATCTATGAAAGTGTTATCCGTTCCCATAAAAGACTTGTGTACGATGATGTTTCAGATATCATCGAAAGCGGTAACAGAACTGAAGAAAACGGATATCTGTTTGATATGGCCGAGCTTGCGGCAATTCTTCGCCAAAAGAGAGAGGCCAAAGGTAGCATAGACTTTGATATAGACGAAGCGGAAATATCCTTAGATGATAAGGGCAATGTGGCGGATATAAAGGTGGCAGAAAGAAGAGTTGCCAACAAGCTCATTGAGGAATTTATGCTGGCGGCAAACATGACAGTTGCAGAGCATTTTTTCTGGATGTCGGTTCCATTTGTATATAGAGTACATGAAAGACCTTCCATCGAAAAAATGGAAGAGCTGAGGACCTTTTTAAGAAGCCTTGGGATTACATTGAAAGGAGATTTATCCCAGATAAGGCCTGATGCACTTAGTGCAGTGCTTAAGGAAATATCGGGAAAATCCTATGAAAATGTAGTAAATACCGTGATGCTGCGCTCCATGCAAAAGGCTACCTACGAAACGGAATGTAGCGGACACTTTGGACTTGCCCTTAAATATTATTGTCATTTTACCTCGCCTATAAGAAGGTATCCGGATCTTATGATTCACAGGGTAATTAAGACAATATTAAAGGGTAAGCTGGATGAAAAGGGAATTAAGATGTTTGCAGAAAAGTGCGCAGCAGCTGCAGAGCATTCTTCGGCAACTGAAAGAAAAGCCATAGAAATAGAAAGAGAAGCCGAAAGGCTTAAAATGGCTGAATATATGCTAGAACGCGTGGGCCTTGAGTACGACGGCATAATCAGCGGAGTTACCGGCTTTGGAATTTATGTGCAGCTTGATAACTGTGTTGAGGGAATGGTAAGATATGAGACCATGAGGGATGACTATTACGACTACGAGCCTGAAAAATACAGGGCTATAGGGGAAAGAACCCATAAGACCTACACCCTTGGCGACAGAGTCAGAATAAAGGTCGATAGCGTATATATCAGAGAAAGAGAAATAAATTTCATCATGAGGGATATTGACAAATAATCCGCATGAGATATAATGATGATATCAAAATGATATCATATATTAAATTGCGTACGCCTATAAGATTTAGGAGGATATTAAGATGAATGATGAAATAAGAAAGACCAACACAGGCTCTGGCGGTGAAGGAATTGTGGAAAGAGAGTTAAAGCCGATATCCGGCATGGGAATGCTGTTTTTATTGATACTGGGAGTTTTGGCATCCATTGCATTGGTTGCAGCGGGATTTGCAGTATTTGAAGGCGGACTAACTATTATAGCGGTAATAGTCGGAATCGTACTGTTTGTGGTATTTTTGGTGCTTATGGCAGGACTTAAAATTGTAAGACCTAATGAAGCTTTGGTACTCACATTGTTCGGTAAATACCACGGCACCATTAAAAAAGAAGGCTTCTTTTATGTAAATCCTTTTACAACAGCCTTTAATCCTGCAGCAAAGTCCTGGGCAGATGAGATTGCAGAGGAACTTGACAAAAGCAAGAAAAAGGATAAAACCGGAAAACACACAAGTACCGGTAAAGGAGTTTCTCTGAAAACCATGACACTCAACAATGCTCAGCAAAAGGTAAACGATGTAAACGGCAATCCTATAATCATCGGTGCGGTGGTTATATGGAAGGTTGTAAATCCTACAAAAGCAGTATTTAATGTGGAAAACTACGAGGAATATCTTTCCATACAAAGCGATTCCATTATAAGAAACACTGCAAGAGCATATCCATATGATGATTTTGAAAGCGATGATGTGGAGCTGACTCTCAGAGGTTCAAGTCTTGAAATAGCCGATAAGATGAAAAAGGATCTTCAGGATAAAGTTGAAAATGCAGGTCTTGAGATAATGGAAGTTAGAATTACTCATCTTGCATACGCAGAGGAAATTGCTGCAGCAATGCTGAGAAGACAGCAGGCAACGGCAACTATTGCAGCAAAGGAAAAGATTGTGGAAGGTGCTGTCGGAATGGTTAAGATGGCATTAGAGCAGCTTGAGGAAGACCAGCTTGTAATCCTCGATGATGAGAGAAAGGCAGCAATGGTTTCAAATCTCCTGGTTGTACTCTGCGGTGATAAGGATCCTCAGCCTATCGTAAACAGCGGTAGCATTTACTAAAAAGGAGGTGTGCCCGAGTTGACTGATATAGATAAAAAAGAAGAACTGCTCGAGGCGCGCCTCGAACGGATAAAAAAGCTGGAAGAAGAGATAAAGAAGCGTGAAAAAAGCGTAAAAGAAAAGGAGAAGTCCAAAAAGCAGATGCTTTTAAGACTTTCTCCGAGTCTTTACAACGAGATTGCAGCCTGGGCTGAAGAGGATTTTCGCTCCGTCAACGGCCAGGTTGAGTATCTTCTCAGCGAATGTGTTAACGCCAGAAAGAAGAAAAACAAATAAATTATTGACAATGAGCGGACATTTATGCTTTTACAACATGATGTCTGCTTTTTTTATTTGGTTTCCAAAATGACGGCAGGAATATAAGCAGCATGGTCATAAGACCAAGTCTTCCTACTATCATTAAGAAGCACAGATATATCTTGAGAAGCGGATGGAACATGCTGTAGTCGCCTCCCATACCTATCTGACCAAAGCTGATACCGTCATTGGAAATCGTGCCTATAACCGCTGAAAAAGATGTTTCCAGGTCTATATTTTGCAGACTTAATATAACGGTACTTATTATTATAACTGCCAGATAAAGTATTGCAAAGGATGTTACAGAGCTTGCAGTATCTGCGCTGATTGTACTGTTTCCGACCTTTACGGCGCGCACTGCTCTCGGATGCATATGCTTTAAGAAACCGCGTTCGATAAGCTTTTCAACTATTAGAAGTCTAATGACTTTAAAGGCACCTGTAGTTGAAGCAGAGCATCCTCCAATGAGCATCATAAGCATAAGTACAAAGCAGGCTGCCGATGGCCATGCGGTATAATCCTCTAAAGCAAAGCCTGATGTAGTGATAAATGATGCTGTCTGGAAGAAGCTATCTCTAAGGGAAGTGACAAAATTCTTTCCCGTATTTGAGAAAAACAGTATCAAAGCTATGATAAATGTGCTGACAACTATAATTCCTATAAAAGCTCGAATTTCAATATTTCGTTTAACTTCACTGTAATGCTTTTTAATAATGTGTATATACAGTACAAAACTTATGGAAGAGAGAATTGTAAATATTGATACTCCAGTTTCCACAAGAAAGCTGTCGTAGTAGGAGATTCCCTCAGGATGTATAAGAACACCTGATGTACTGGTCGATGCCAAAGCCAACATCACAGCATCAAATGGAGCGTCACAACAAATCATAAAATATACAAAGGCTATTACTGTAAAGCCTGTATAAATACCGATAATATATTTTGTTATAAGTGATGATTTAGGTGCAATTTTATTTATATATGTGCCGTGGGATTCTACAGTACTTATCTGCTGGTCTCCAAGGCCGAACTGAGGCAGAAGAGATATTATAAAGATAAGCACGCAAAGCCCGCCAATCCAGTGTTCTATGGCTTTCCAAAGCATCATACTATAAGGAAGCGATGGCTCGTATAAAACTGAAGCACTGGTAGTTGACAATCCGGCAGTGGATTCAAATATGGCATCAATCGGTCCGCATTCGGGAATACCTAAGAAATAAGGAACAGCACCGGCTATGGCACTTATAAACATGATGATAAATATATTCAGATATCCGTCTCTAATCCATATATGTCCGTTAGGAGGCTTTACGGCAAATCGCATAATTAGCCCCAGTAAAAGCATAATGGATACCGGTATGGCAAATGCTCTTACACATACTAGATCATCGGTAAAAAAAGCATATAAAAGGGAAGGTACCATGAATAAAGCCACCCCGATAAATGTATATCCGGTTGTTCGGATTATTCTTCTTCTGCTTATGTTCATAAATCCTCCCTATCTGAATGGTCTCCAGAATCTCTTGGTAAAAAGTACAAGCAATGTAAACAGCTCCAATCTTCCGGCTATCATGGTGAAGGCCATCACAATTTTTGAGAAGTCGGAGAATATACCAAAGTTGCCGGAAGGACCAACCTCATTAAAACCGAGTCCAATGTTACCAAGGCAACTGAAGGCTGCACTTATATTTGTCATAGCATCAAATCCATCAAATGATATTATAAATGTGCACAAAACACCTACTCCTATGTAAAGGAACAGAAAGCCTGACATATGGGAAACCGTATCTCTGGAAACCTGTCTGTCGTTAACCTTTATAGGAACAACGGCATTTGGATGTAATCTTAACACAAGAGAGCGTTTAACCATTTTTGCAAATACGAGAATACGCAAAACCTTTATACCACCGCTTGTGGATGATGTGCTTCCGCCCACAAAGAAGAGCAGAAATAAAATGCTCTGACAAAATACCGGCCACAGCATATAATCAGCGGAAGCAAAACCAGTTGTGGTTATAACTGTGACATTCTGAAAGAAGGAATGTCTCAAAGCATCTCCTAGACCATAGATTCCTGTTACATATAAAGGAATTGCTACTATCAGTGTACAACAGGCAACTATGCCCACATAAAGCTTCCATTCCCCGTCCTTAATAAAGGCGCTTATGCCGTTTCTGAAAAATATAAAGAACAGATTAAAGTTCATTCCAGCAAGGAACATAAAGAGAGCTAAAACGACCTCTATATATCCGCTTTGGAAATGCATTATGCTGTTATTGTAGTTAGAGAACCCTCCTGTACCAAGGGATGAAAAAGAATGACACAACGCGTCAAAAAGACTCATGCCTCCGAACATCAGAAGTACAGTTTCAGCCAGAGTCATCAGTATATAAAGAATATAAAGGTATCTGGCTGTATCTGATAGCTTAGGCGTAATCTTTGAAAGAGTAGGCCCTGGCATTTCTGCAGAGGCCACCTGCTGTCCGTCCATTCCCAGGGCAGGCAGAAGTGCTATGGTAAATATAAGTATTCCCATACCTCCCAGCCAGTGTGTCAGCGCTCTCCAAAATAGGACTGCTTTCGGAAGACTTTCGATATCGCTTACCACAGTTGAACCGGTTGTGGTAAATCCGGAAGCTGTTTCAAAGAATGCATCGGCAAAATTGGGAATACTTTCTGTCAGCATAAATGGTATTGAACCTATAAGGCTGAAAAGTATCCATGTTACAGACACTATAAAAGCACCGTCGCGCATTTTAAGGGCTTTTTTCTTGCTTTTGATTAATTTCATAAGCATAAGACCAATGATGGCAGACGGTACAATTACTTGGGCGAAGGCAATGATACAGTCACTTTCGCCATAAATTACGGCTACGATAAGTGGCAGCATCATTGCAAGGCTCATTACAAGCATTATAGCGCCGAATATTTTAAAAGAATTTCTGTAATTTATGTCCATTTAAGGAACAACCTCCGATATGATATCAGTTTCTGGTGTAAGCGGCCATTTCAGGAAGGGCAGACAGCAGTGAGAATATAAGTACTCTGTCGCCTTCTTTAATGACAGTGGAGCCGTCAGGTATCATAACATCTGTACCTCTGTGAATTGCTCCGATGATTACACCGTCAGGCAAATCCAGCTCACGAATAGGCTTGTTTGCAATTTTCATATTGTGGCTGGCGATTATCTCAGTGATTTCGGCCTGTCCCTGTATAAGCTGATTTGAGACAATTTTTCTCTTACCCTGAATCATCTTTGCCAGGTTGCTTGTGACGATGTCGATAGGGTTGATTGCCATATCCACACCAAGCTTAGATACCAGTTCGGTATAAATGCCGCGGCTCACCTTGGCTATAACATCAGGTATGCCGTATTCCTTGGCTGTGAGGGCCAAAAGCAGATTATCTTCATCATATCCAGTTGCCGTTACAAAACCATCCATATCATGAATGTTTTCCTCTTCAAGAAGCTGGTTGTCGGTTCCGTCACCGTTTAATATCATTACGTTTTCAAGACGCTCTGCCAGGTAGTGGCATCTTGCCATATCTCTTTCTATGATTTTTACAGCTACTCCAAATTCGGAAAGCTGTTTTGCCAGATAAAAACCGGTTTTACCTCCGCCTATAATCATGACCTTTGTTATATCATTGTATTTTCCGGATTCGTGTACCTTGGAATTAAGTTCTATGATAGGATTGCGTTCTCCGATGACATATATAGCATCTGAAAGTTCCAACACATCATCGCCGCGAGGCATGATAACTTTACCCTTACGGGAAATTCCAACAACCAACATATTGTCTAAAATGTTGCCGACTTCACTGATTTTCCTGCCGGCGAGAATGGAATAATTCTTTACTTTAAATTCTATAATAGATACTTTACCTGAAGAAAATACACCGTTGCTTAATGTGTATTTTTCAACTAGATATTTATATATTTCATTACTTGCTGCCATATCAGGATTTATAAGATGGTCTATATGCATTGCATCTCTGATAAAGTCAAACTGACGCATATGCTCAGGATCTCTTACTCTTGCTATAACATAACGACAGCCTAGCTTTTTTGCAAAGGATGCTACTGTCATGTTCATTTCATCATTTCCTGTGGTGGCTATGAGATAGTCGTAGTCGGAAATGTTGGCTTCATTTAGGACGGATACTTCCTTGGCATTACCCACGAGGGTCATAATATCCATCTGGAGAGCCATTTTCTGAAGATTTTTTTCGTTGGTGTCTATTACCGTAACATTGTGATTTCCGTTTAGGAGGGTGTACGCAAGCTTTTTACCAAGCTTTCCCGCTCCCACTATCGCTATATCCATTTTTTTGATTACCTCTCACTTATACATAATTTATAATTGGAAATAATATTAAGCTACATACACATTGTATAGCATTTGCCGAAGATTTCAACAGGAATTTACATGACTTATTAAAGAAAATGCAATATAATAAAAATGACGCGACAGGAGGGCGTATATTATGGAAATAAAAAGATTTGAAGCAGGTCAGCTTCTGTCCAACGGCTATGTTGTATATGACCATGAGGGCGGCGACTGCTGGCTTATAGATACGGGATATGAACCTGATAATTTCATCGGATTTGTAAAGGAAAAGAAGCTTAATGCTTTAGGAATTATCTTTACACATCATCACTATGATCATATTACGGCTGGACCAAAGGTGGCAGAAGCTCTTAACTGCGATATGTATATTGAGAAAAGGGATTTTGAAAGGGCGGAAAAAACCTTAAAGGATGGAGCTGCAAGACTCAAGGCTTTTAATGCTGGAGATGAATTTAAGGCTGGTGATATAAGACTTGTCAGCCTTTTAACTCCCGGCCATACAAAGGGCGGAGTTTGTCTAATTGACGAAGGAAATAAACTGGCATTTACGGGAGATACTGTTTTTGCCGTAGAAATAGGAATTACAAATCTTGATGACGGAAGTCCAGAGGAAATGGCTCAAAGCTGTGTATATATCAGAGATAATTTTGCTGATGATATTACAATTTATCCCGGCCATGGTCCTTCCGCTACAATGAAGGAAGTTAAGGAAAATAACCCGGAATTTAAAGACGCATTGGAGTACGCAAAGAGATGAGCAATGTAAATAATGTGAGCAAGGAAAGGAATATTAAGCTTATAGCCCTTGACCTTGACGGTACAACACTTAAAAACGATAAGGAAATTTCCCAAAGAACGGTGGATGCCCTTGAAGCGGCACATGACAAGGGAGTGCATGTGGTAATTGCCACAGGCAGAGGCTTTAAGTCTGTACCGAATAATGTTAAAAGCGTAGAGGGAATCGAATATGTTGTATGTGCCAACGGAGCTAATATAAGGAGAGCAGCAGACGGCGAGTTAATATATCAGTCCCTTATAGGGGAAAAAGAAACTATGGATATAGTTGAGTACCTGAAGCAAAGCGGACGCAGTGCTGAGGTCTTTATAGATGGGAGAGCATACATAGGGCAGAAGGAATACGACGATGTGGTAACAGGCCGTGTGACATTCAGGTCAAAGGATTATGTGACCAAAACGAGAATCCCTGTGGATGATGTGGTAGCCCTTGCAGAAAAGCATGCCGGAGAAATTGAAAATATAAGCATATTCTTTGAAAATATCGATGAAAAACCTATTATATGGGAAGAACTTTCCGTTTTGAAAAATGTTACGGTTACATCTTCCTTTCCGTACAATATTGAGATTGGAGGGGAAGGTACAAGCAAGGCGTCGGCTCTGGCTAAGCTGGCGGAGCAGCTTGGTGTAAAAAAAGAGGAAATGATGTGCTGCGGTGACAGCTTAAACGACATGGCCATGTTAAAGGTGGCTGGTCTGGCGGTTGCCATGGCAAACGCAGAGCCGGCGGTAAAGGGAGTTGCAGACTATGTAACGGATACCAATGAAAATGATGGTGTCGCCAAGGCAGTGGAAAAGTTCGTACTTGGAATGTAAAAATACTAAGGTAAGAAAGGCGTTAAGGCGCCTTTTTTATATGCAGAAATGATGGAAAATATTAACAAACCCACAGCGAGGATATTGACAATTAGATGGTAAATAATGTAAAATTTTGATATAAAAATGGTAAAATATGACATTTGTGTTTTGGAGGAAGTTATGAATAAGAAGGAATTAGGTAAATTTGGAGAAGAGGCGGCAGCAGAATATCTGAAGCTTCAGGGCTATGAGATACTTGCTTTGAATTTCAGGTGCAGATTGGGAGAGGTAGACATAATATGTAAAAAGGACAACCAAGTTGTGTTTTGTGAGGTTAAGACTAGAACCACCGATGCCTGCGGAACTCCAGGAGAGGCAGTCACAGAAGCAAAAAAGGACAAGATAAGAAAGGTTGCTGCGGTTTATATGATGTGGGAAAAGGTGACAAATTATCAAGTTGGCTTTGATGTTATAGAAATAAACTGCAATCACATAGAAAACGCATTTTAGGAGGTATTGATGTTTGCAAGAACATATACAGCTTTTCTGTCCGGGATTCAGGGAAGAATGACAGCTGTTGAAACATATATTTCAAATGGTCTTCCTGGATTTCATATTGTTGGACTGACTGATACTGTTATCAAGGAATCTGCGGAAAGAATAAGGGCAGCCATTAACAGCTCCAATCTCGGTTTTCCTATTAGAAGGATTGCCGTTAATCTTACTCCTGCAGATAGACGGAAAAGCGGAGGCCATTACGATCTTGCCGTTGCCATGTCTCTTTTAAAGGCGGCAAGGGAAGATATTGATTTTGTCGAAGAAGATTTTGCCTTTTTTGGTGAGCTTTCCTTGGACGGTAGCATAAGAGGCGTACCTGGTATATTACCACTTGCCATGTGTGCAGAAGAAAACGATATTAAAAATATCATCGTACCTGAAGAAAATATATGTGAGGCATCCTTTGTAAAAAATAGCAGGGTGATAGGCGTTTCGTGCTTGTGGGATGCTATTGATGCTGTAAAAGGCAGACTGTCAAACATGGACAGTTTAGGTGAAATAAAGAATCGAAAATCAAAAGAGGAGATGTCAGAGTTGGATTTTTCCCAGGTGTTTGGTCAGGAAACTGCCAAAAGGGCGGCTCTGCTGGCCGCCGCAGGCGGCCACGACATGCTCATGATGGGAAGTCCTGGAGTGGGAAAGAGCATGATCGCAAGACGGCTGCCGGGGCTTTTGCCGGCGATGACCTATGAGGAATGTAGAGAAGTTACGAAAATTTACAGCATCGCTGGGCTGCTGGACAGGGAAAGGCCTGCGATATTTGAAAGGCCTTTCAGAAAACCCCACGGCAGCGTCAGCAGAGCCGCCCTTATTGGAGGCGGAGCTAAAATAAGACCGGGCGAAATATCCTTAGCTCATCTGGGTGTACTTTTTTTAGATGAACTTAATACCTTTCAAAATGACTGCTTGGAAGCCTTAAGACAGCCTGTGGAGGAGCGCAAAGTGCAAATTATAAGAAACCGTGAAAGCGTGGTGTTTCCGGCAGACTTTATTCTCGTATGTGCCGTTAATCCATGTCCATGTGGATATCTGGGAAATGATGAAAGGATTTGTCAATGCACTGAAACACAGATTTCATCCTTTAGAAGAAAGCTGTCGGGACCTTTACTGGATAGAATCGATTTACATGTAACTATGGCACCGGTGAAATATGAGGAAATCGGCATCAGGCGAAATGGTATGGACACCAATACCATGAAAGAAAAGGTGCTTCTTGCAAGAAGAATGCAGAAGGAAAGATACGGGGAAAATCTTTTGAATGGCCGATTGGATGATGATTTAGCACGAGAAAAAATAAAGCTGGGTAAAGAAGAAATAAATTTTATAAAGGAAGCCGGAGCAGGCTTTGGAATGAGCGCTAGATCCTTAAATAAACTAATCCGCATCGGAAGGACTGTGGCTGATGTTGAAGGCAGCTTTGATGTAAAAGTAGAGCATTTGGCAGAAGCCTTAAGCTATAGAAGTTTCTTTGATATGTACGGCTCCGGTGAAATGTCGGTAAAAAACAGGTGATTGATATGGCTGATATACAAATCATAAAATACGGTGACGACAATTATCCAAAGAGGTTGATGGAGATGAGTGATCCTCCGGAAAAACTATATTGTATGGGAGATATTTCACTTCTGGAAAACAGAATGGCTGCTATTGTCGGTTCCCGTAAAAGCAGCACCTACGGGAAATGGGCCGCCGAAAGTATAGCAAAAGCCTTAAGTGACAGTGGCATTACGGTGATAAGCGGTATGGCAAAGGGCATTGATACTGCAGCTCATCTGGGAGCAATCGACGGCAGAGGTAAAACCGTAGCTGTACTTGGGTGTGGGATAGATATGTGTTATCCAGCTGAAAACCGAAATCTTAAGAGGGATATTGTGGCATATGGCCTTGTTATAAGCGAATATCCGCCGGGAACAGAAGCAAAACGGTGGACATTTCCAAAGAGAAACAGAATAATAGCAGGACTGTCCGAGCTTGTTGTGGTGGTGGAAGCCGGATTAAACAGCGGAGCGCTTATAACGGCAGAGCTGGCTGCAGCAGGTTATGGTAAAGTTATGGCGGTTCCGGGAAATATAAACAGTCCGTACAGCATAGGTTCAAACAAGCTTATATCCGACGGTGTAGCACCAGTGGTTGTTATAGGGGATGTGCTGGAAAGCATGGGGATATATGAAGTGGATAACGGTGATAACAATTTAGAAAACGTACTTGGAAACGCAGAAAAAGAGGTGTATATGGAAATAAAATTCGGCGGAGAAATATCGGTGGATGAGGTTTGCAGAAGGGTTAAAAGAGCGCCGGGTTATGTCAACGGTATTATAGCAGTCCTTGAAATGAAGGGGCTTGTGCGCACTTCCATGGGAAAAGTTTTTGTTGCAAAATAAACTAAAAAAGCATATAATTTTGCGATATAGAAATCACAATGGAGGTAGAGTGCTTATGGCACAGGCAAAGAAAAAGCAAACCAGAAAGAAAAACCTTGTCATAGTGGAATCGCCGTCCAAGGCTAAAACCATTGGAAAATTCCTTGGAAGCAACTATAAGGTGATAGCTTCGGTGGGACATGTAAGAGACCTGCCAAAGAGCACCATGGGTATTGATATAGAAAATGATTTTGAACCGAGATATATAAACATAAGAGGAAAGGGAGATGTAATAAAGTCTCTTAAAAAAGAAGCAAAAGCGGCAGGTAAAATATACCTTGCAACGGACCCGGACCGTGAAGGTGAGGCAATTTCATGGCACCTTGCTTATCTTCTGGGCATTGATCCCGAAGAGCCGTGCAGGATAGTGTTCAATGAAATAACTAAGACAGCCGTTAAAAATGCCGTTAAAAATCCTCGAAAGATTGATATGGGTCTTGTGGATGCACAGCAGGCCAGAAGAGTTCTGGACAGAGTTGTGGGATATTCCATAAGCCCTCTTTTATGGAGAAAGGTAAGAAGAGGACTTTCCGCCGGCAGAGTACAGTCTGCTGCCCTTAAACTTATATGCGACAGAGAAAATGAAATACTGGAATTTAATCCCGTTGAATATTGGAACATATTTGCGGACTTAAAGGGAGAAAAAACCTTTGAGTCAAAACTGACTCTATATAAAGGAAAGAAAATTGAAAACGGAACCATCGGAACAAAGGCTGAAAGCAACAGTATAATAAAGGAAGTAAAGGCTGGAGAGTTTACTGTTGCTAAGGTGGAGGAAAAGACGAGAAGCAGAAAGCCTCAGGCTCCGTACACCACAAGCAGCCTTCAGCAGGATGCGGCAAATAGAGTCAACTTCAATACCAGAAAGACTATGCAGATTGCACAGCAGCTTTACGAAGGTGTAGAAGTTAAAGGTCATGGTACCATAGGTCTTGTTTCATATATCAGAACGGATTCCACAAGAATCTCAGAGGAAGCAAGAGCAGCTGCAAAGGAATATATAACCGAAAAATTTGGAGCCGATTACTATGGTGGTATCATATATGTTAACAAAAACAAGGATGCTCAAGATGCCCACGAAGCCATCAGGCCTTCCAATGTAGCGTTGGATCCGGAAAGCATCAAGGACTCTCTGACAACAGATCAATATAAACTGTACAGCCTTATTTGGAGCAGATTTGTTGCCAGTCAGATGACAAATGCCGAATATTTCGGAGTTACTGCGGACATAGAAAACGGTCAGTGTATATTCAGAGCCACAGGCTCAAAGCTAACCTTTGATGGTTTCCTTAAGGTGTATTCAATGTCAGATATTGACGAGGATAAAATGCTTCCAGATCTTAAGGAAGGGCAGAAGCTTAAAGCTGAAAAAATAAGAGGCGAACAGAGCTTTACGCAGCCGCCGGCAAGATTTACGGAGGCTTCTTTGGTAAAGACTTTGGAAGAACTTAACATAGGAAGACCAAGTACTTATGCTCCGATTGTAGCTACACTTACAGACAGAAGGTATATTAAAAAAGAAGGTAAAAGCCTTAAACCTACGGATTTAGGCTTTACGGTTACTAACCTTCTCTCAGAATACTTTAAAGAAATTGTCGATGTGGGTTTCACAGCGGAAATGGAAGACAAGCTTGATGAAGTTGGCGTAAGCATCAGCGATTGGAAACAGATTTTAAGAGATTTTTACGGAGACTTTGAAAAGGAACTTAAAGAAGCCGATGAAAATATAGAAAAAATGGACGATGAAGAGATCACCGATATTAAGTGTGAGCTGTGTGGAAAATATATGGTTAAAAAGCACGGTAGATATGGTGAATTTTTGGCGTGCAGCGGATATCCTGAGTGTAAAAACACAAAACCTGTGGTAAAAGAAATAGGTGTGGATTGTCCTAAATGCGGTAAACCTATAGTGGAAAAGAGAAGCCGCAGAGGCAGAATCTTTTACGGGTGCAGCGGGTATCCTGAATGCGATAATTCCTATTGGAATAAACCGGTAAATAAAAAGTGTCCTAAGTGCGGTGCACTTTTAACGGAAAAAAAGACAAAAAGCTTTGAGGGGCTCGTATGCTCCAACAGTGAATGTGGATATAAAGAAAAAACGGAGGTGTAAAAATGGTAGAATTTCACGCAACGACCATATGCGCAGTAAGGCGCGGACCTGATGATATCTGTATCGGGGGAGACGGACAGGTAACAATGGGTGAAACGGCCATTATGAAAAACAACGCTAAAAAGGTGAGAAAGATCTATAAGGATAGAGTGCTGACAGGCTTTGCAGGTTCTGTGGCAGATGCTTTCTCCCTTACGGAAAAGTTTGAAAAGAAGCTGGAAGAACACAGCGGCAATCTGAAAAAGGCAGCGGTTTCCTTGGCACAGCTCTGGAGATCAGACAAGGGCATGAGAGGCCTTGAAGCTCTTATGATAGCTGCAGATAAGGAGAGCATGCTGCTCATTTCCGGTAACGGTGAAGTTATTGAACCGGATCAGGACTTTATTGCAATAGGCTCCGGCGGTAATTATGCGTATTCGGCAGCTAACGCTCTGTTCAATCATACAGATATGGATGCAGAAGCCATCGTGAGGGAATCCCTTGAGATAGCAGCTTCCATTTGCGTATATACGAATAATCATATATCCGTAGAAAAACTTGAGCCGGAACATGAAGCCAAGGAAGAAACAAAAGCTCTGGAGGTGCGTGATGGCGAATAAACTCTACAACATGACGCCAAAGGAAATTGTGGCGGTGCTAGATAAATACATAATCGGTCAGGATGACGCTAAAAAGTCCGTGGCTGTAGCATTGAGAAACAGATACAGAAGAAGTCTTCTTTCTGAAGAGCTTCAGGAAGAAATCACTCCTAAAAACATCTTGATGATGGGACCTACAGGTGTAGGTAAAACTGAAATAGCAAGAAGGCTGGCAAAGCTTATGGATGCTCCTTTCGTAAAGGTTGAGGCAACTAAGTTTACGGAGGTTGGATATGTGGGCCGTGATGTGGATTCAATGATAAGAGATTTGGCTGAAGCGGCTATCAGACTGACAAAGCAGTCTAAACTTGAAGAAAAATATGCCGTAGCAGATCAGATGGCTGAGGACAAAATTATTGAAGCTATTATTCCTAGCAAGAAATCATCTACAGGAAAGGGAAGTCCAAGCAATCCATTTGACTTCATACTCAGCAGCGGAGGATATGTAAGCCAGAAGCAGCAGTATGAGGAAAGTCAGGCTGAAAAGGAAAGAAGTCAGAACCCTCAAGATGAGCAGGATGTTCAGCTTGCTAGAGAACAGGTAAGAGAGCAGCTTCGTGCAGGCCAGCTTGAAGATCAGTATATTGAAATTGAAGTGACAAGCGCTCCTAAGGGAAATGAGCTTGATATGGCAAATGAAGGTATGACTATTGCCATAGGAAATATTTTTGGCGATATGATGCCTAAAAAGACAAAGAAAAAGAGAGTTACCGTAAAGGAAGCTAGAAAGATTTTAAGAGAAGAAGAAGCACAGAATCTTATCGATATGGATGAAGTTGTGGATGAAGCTCTTAGAAATGCGGAGCAGAACGGTATAGTTTTTATCGATGAAATTGACAAAATTGCTTCAGGTCAGGGATACAGAGTCGGTGCAGATGTTTCCAGAGAAGGAGTTCAGAGAGATATCCTTCCTATTGTTGAAGGAAGCGTAGTAAACACTAAGCACGGCCCTGTAAAAACGGATCATATCCTGTTTATAGGTGCCGGAGCCTTCCAGACATCAAGCCCTACTGATCTTATTCCTGAACTTCAGGGTAGATTCCCTATACGAGTGGAGCTGGAAAGCCTTACAGAAGAAGATTTCCTTAAGATTCTTACTGTACCTGAAAACGCTGTTATAAAGCAGCAGAAAGCTCTTTTGGAGACAGAAGGCGTGGAGCTTGATTTCACCGATGATGGTGTTGCGGAAATAGCAAAAATTGCTTTCCTGATGAACGAACAGACGGAAAACATCGGAGCAAGAAGACTTCACACTGTTCTTGAAAAACTTCTTGAAGATGTTTCATTCAACATACCTGATGTTGAAGAGGATAAAATCGTCATAGATAAAGACTATGTGGCAGAACGCTTTTCAGATACTATTCACAGCGAAGACTTGGATAGATACATTCTTTAGAATCGTTTATGAATCGCTGAATATTTTAAAAATTTTGAAAAGATACAAAAAGTCTATTGGAATAGCATCTAATAATATGGTAAAATACCGACAGATATATATTTGTCGGTATTTTTTAAGATAAAGGAGTTTTTTATGGAAAAAAATATTCTGAACAAAGTCAGAAAGCTGAACTGGGTGCTGCAGGAATCACCTAAAGGTGTTTTTTCATTCAATCAGCTTTGCGAAATACTCAGTGAATTGACGGATTCCAATATATACCTGACCAATAAAAACGGAAAGCTTCTGGGATACCATCTGCTTATTGCGGAAGATGGTATTTCAATGTTGGAAAAGAAAAACGGAGCAGATTATATTCCTGAAGAATATAATAAAAATCTTATGGAAATTGGAGAGACCTTTGCAAACTTCCAGGGCGATAAGGTAGTTGAGATTCTCCCTAATGAAGCGGATACAAAGGATAAGTGGCATATGATTATTCCTGTTCTCGGCGGTGGAGAAAGATGGGCGACGCTTCTTTTAACAAGATACGAACCTGAATACAGCGAAGAGGATATTGCACTGGCTGAAATAGGAGCCACAACCATAGGAATCGAAATTCAGCGTAAAAAGAACATTGAAGCTGAAGAGGATGAAAGAAACGAGGAAATGGTAAAGATGGCCATTGGCACTTTATCCTATTCTGAAAACGAAGCCGTAAAGCGTATCTTTGAAGAGCTTGATGGCATGGAAGGAATCCTGGTCGCAAGCAGGGTTGCCGATAAATCCAGCATAACAAGATCGGTAATCGTAAACGCTTTAAGAAAGCTTGAAAGTGCCGGCGTTATAGAGTCAAGATCCCTTGGCATGAAGGGCACACATATTAAAGTAATCAATGAAAAACTTCTAGAATATCTTAAAGAAAACTGATAACTGCTATATTTAAATAAGTTTAAAAGCACCTTGACCTTTAGGCCGGGGTGCTTTATTGTTTAATCATGATTAGATTTGACGAAGAAAACAGAACAGTAAAAAAAGAAGAATGCAGAGCCGTACTGGCGGGCCTCGATTTGGGAAGGGGTAATATCGAGCATTCCATGGAGGAACTGGAAGGACTTGCCGAAGCAGCCGGTGCCGAGGTTATCGGTATTATGGTACAGAAGGCAGATAGGGTTAATCCAGCAACTTTTATGGGAAAGGGCAAGATAGAAGAGCTGACGCTTATGTGCGAAAATACAGGCGCTGATACGATTATATTCAACAATGAACTTTCCGGCATGCAGATGAGAAATTTAGAGGACATGACCGGAATGAAAATCGTTGACAGAACTGTATTGGTGCTTGACATATTTGCTTCCAGAGCCACCTCAAGGGAGGGCAGACTCCAGGTTGAATTGGCTCAGTTAAAATATAGAATGCCGAGGCTTATGGGTTTTGGTAAAGCTCTTTCGAGGCTGGGCGGTGGTATAGGTACAAGGGGTCCGGGCGAAAAAAAGCTGGAAACCGATAGAAGACATATAGCCAGACGCATGGATGATATAGAGGCGGAAATTGAGCATGTTAAAGCCACAAGGGATGTTCAGAGAGCAAAGAGACAAAAAGCTGGAGTTCCCGTGGTGGCTTTAGTCGGATATACAAATGCCGGCAAATCCGCACTTATGAACAGACTCCTAGGCGAAGCAGGAAGAGAAGACAAGCAGGTGTTTTCTGAGGATATGCTTTTTGCAACCCTTGATGTGCGCCAAAGACGCGTCGAAAGGGAAAACGGAAAAAGCTTTGTACTGACAGATACCGTGGGATTTGTAAGCGACTTGCCCCATGCCCTTGTAAACGCCTTCAGGGCGACACTGGAGGAAGTGGTTTACGCAGATTTGCTGCTTCATGTGGTGGATGCTTCCTATGAGGACTATGATTTTCAGATAGAAGTTACTGAAAGTGTATTAAAGGAACTGGGAGCGGAAGGAAAGAATACTGTAATCGTCTACAACAAAATCGATCTTATAAGGGACGAGCTAGTGGATGCCAGTGGCAGAGAGCATATATATGTTTCGGCTAAGACCGGGTACAACATGGACAAGCTGCTTGAAATCGTAGATGAACAGCTCTTTGGAAAAGAGATAGAAGGCGAGTTCCTTGTGCCCTACGACAGAGGTGATGTCGTATCGTATATATGCGACAGAGGCGTTGTAGTTGAGACGGATTACACGGAAAAAGGGACAAAAATCAGAGCCAGGCTTTCTCAGGAAGCCTACGGAAAGGTAAGAGAGTATGATACTTTATAAAACGGTGAGAAAGGAAGCGCAGGCTGAACAGGTGATTGAACGATCGAGATTTATAGCTCATGTTAAGCCTGTGGAAACAAGAGAAGAAGCCGAAGAATTTATAAAGGAAATTAAAAGCAAATATAAGGATGCCACACATAATGTGCCTGCCATGGTAATTGGTGATAAGCAGCAGATACAGTGGGCCAGCGATGATGGAGAACCACAGGGCACTTCCGGAGCACCTATGGTGCAGCTTATGGTAAATCAAGGTCTAACAAATCTTGTTATTGTGGTAACAAGGTACTTTGGAGGTATAAAGCTCGGCACAGGCGGACTTGTACGGGCATATACGGGAAGCGCAAAGGCTGGACTAGAGGAGGCCGGTATCTGCGAAGTGGTTGAAATGGCTTCCGTTAATATTAAAATGGATTATACTTATCTACAAAGAATACAGAATGCTGCCAAAACTCAAAACTTCTCTTTAGGTGAGATAAAATACGAGGAAAAAATTACTGTTGAGTTCTTGACAGAACCGGAAAATGTTGCTAATATAATAGAGCATGTTGCAGGCATTACAAATGGTACTGCACAGGTTCTAGAGCAAAGCATTTCGACTGTTCGCAGATGAAATAATAAAGTTTTGCCAGAACAATAAAAAGTGTTGACAAACTATTGGAACTGCTGTATAGTAAATAAATGTGTTCGCAAGAACATTCAACAGGGGCGCTTAGCTCAGCTGGGAGAGCATCTGCCTTACAAGCAGGAGGTCATAGGTTCGAGCCCTATAGCGCCCACCATATTATACGGTCCGGTAGTTCAGTTGGTTAGAATGCCAGCCTGTCACGCTGGAGGTCGTCGGTTCGAACCCGATCCGGATCGCCAATTTTTATTAAATAGTTCATATGCTGGCATAGCTCAACTGGTAGAGCAGCTGATTTGTAATCAGCAGGTTGGGGGTTCAAGTCCCTCTGCCAGCTCCAAATTAGGAGGAGTGCCCGAGAGGCTAAAGGGGGCGGACTGTAAATCCGTTGACTGAGTCTACAGTGGTTCGAATCCACTCTCCTCCACCAACTAAATATTTGCGGAAGTGGCTCAGGGGTAGAGCATCGCCTTGCCAAGGCGAGGGTCGCGGGTTCGAATCCCGTCTTCCGCTCCATAGGCGAAAGCCATAACATATTTATGCGGATGTGGTACAATGGTAGAACCTCAGCCTTCCAAGCTGATGACGTGAGTTCGATTCTCATCATCCGCTCCATTTTTTTCAACTTCCTGTGGTATACAGGTTGGCATACAGCGTGGGTCCATAGCTCAGTTGGATAGAGCAACGGCCTTCTAAGCCGTGTGTCCGGGGTTCGAATCCCTGTGGGCTCACCATTTTATTTTGACAGGGGACGATGGGGTATAGCCAAGTGGTAAGGCACCGGACTTTGACTCCGTCATTCGCAGGTTCGAGTCCTGCTACCCCAGCCATGAATGACTAACAACATGGATGAGACCCATTAGCTCAGGCGGTAGAGCACTTGACTTTTAATCAAGGTGTCCGGAGTTCGAATCTCCGATGGGTCACCAATTAACCTCAGTAGAATCCACATGGAGGGGTGTCCGAGTGGTTTAAGGAGCTGGTCTTGAAAACCAGTGATTCCGAAAGGGACCGTGGGTTCGAATCCCACCCCCTCCGCCAAAACGGACAAGCAGGACAATTTGAATCGCCGATTTGGAGAAGTACTCAAGAGGCTGAAGAGGACGGTTTGCTAAATCGTTAGGGCTCGTTAAGGGTCGCATGGGTTCGAATCCCATCTTCTCCGCCATCATAGGGGTATAGCTCAGTTGGTAGAGCAGTGGTCTCCAAAACCACGTGCCGTGGGTTCAAGTCCTACTACCCCTGCCATCTAATTTAATATCGGGGTGTAGCGCAGTTTGGTAGCGCAACTGGTTTGGGACCAGTGGGCCGCGGGTTCAAATCCTGCCACCCCGACCATTTTTTTAAACTGGGGCCATTAGCTCAGTTGGTCAGAGCGTCCGGCTCATAACCGGCAGGTCCGGGGTTCAAGTCCCTGATGGCCCACCAAATTTTATATTATGCCCAGATAGCTCAGTAGGTAGAGCAGAGGACTGAAAATCCTCGTGTCCCTGGTTCGATTCCGGGTCTGGGCACCATCAAGAAGCTTCTCTGTTAATTCAGAGAAGCTTTCTGCATATTGCGATATAAAAATGCATTTATGGATTTTCGAAGCAAGAGGTATAATATGGATGATCGTATAAAAAGGCAACTGGAATTTTCTCTTGAAATAGATAAAGTAAAGAATATTTTTCGTCAGACCCATTTGTCCGGCGGCGGCAGGCAGGAAAACGATGCTGAGCATTCCTGGCATATGGCGGTAATGGCTTACCTGTTAAAGGAATATGCTAATGAACAGGTGGATATAGCAAAGGTCATGATAATGTGTCTTATTCACGATATAATCGAAATTGATGCAGGAGACACCTATGCTTATGATGAGGATGCATTAAGCACGCAAAAGGAAAGAGAAGATGCTGCCAAGGAAAGGATATTTTCAATATTGCCTCAAGACCAGAAAAAAGAGCTGATAGCTCTTTTCGATGAATTTGAAGCCTATGAAAGTCCAGAGGCGAAATTTGCCCATGCCCTTGATAATCTGCAGCCTTTATTGCTCAATGATAGCAACAATGGAGGCGACTGGAGGGAGCATTGTGTGACATCGACTCAGATATATAAGAGACATAATAAAACTAAGCAGGGATCTGAAAAACTCTTTGAGATTTCGGATCAGATAATTAGAAATAATATTAAGAAGGGTAATCTTAAGGAGGAATAATGGCACAGCTATTTTATAAGTACAGTACAATGAATGCCGGTAAGTCCATTGAGCTTATAAAGGTGGCATATAATTACGAGGAAAGAGGCAAAAGGGTTTTATGTCTTACCCCGAAAACCGATACTAGGTATGGTGAAGGCGTTATAACTTCAAGGGTAGGACTTCAGAGACAGGCTCTTCCTATCGCTGAAGACACAAATATCTTAAGCCTTTTTATGAGAGAAAATGAAAAACATGAGATTGCCTGTGTTCTTGTGGATGAAGGACAGTTTTTAAAGAAGCATCATGTACTGCAGCTGGTGGAAATCGTAGATAGCTGCGATGTGCCTGTAATGGTATACGGTCTTAAAAATGATTTTAAAAACGAGCTCTTTGAAGGATCATATTATCTGCTTGTATATGCAGATAAAATTGAGGAGATTAAGACAATATGCTGGTGCGGCAAAAAAGCCACCATGGTTGCCAGAATAGTTGATGGAAAGTTTGTAAAGGAAGGCGAACAGATTATGGTTGGCGGAAACGATATGTATGTTTCCCTGTGTCGAAAGCATTATAATGACGGCAGGTTTAAGCCCGATGATGAATATTAAAATGATAAAACGCGGATTTTGCTCCGCGTTTTTGCTATATTAGCCTATTTTTATGAACGGCAGCTTTTTATGCCTTGAAAGCTGTCGCGGTTTTTTAATTCGCGCTGAATCCCGTTGAGAATAGTTCTTTTCTTATAACTCCATTCCGGTGCGATAAGAAGAGGCCTTGGCACATCGCCTGTAAGCCTATGTATTGTTACATCTGAAGGTATTATTTCAAGGAGGTCACATACTAAAGTTATATACTCGTCTATACTCTCAAAGGAAGTGTATCCAGGATACAATGTTTCCATGGTTGAGCCCTTAACGGTATTAAGCATATGCAACTTTATACCGAAGATGTCATTTTGGCATACATAGCGAACGGAGCTTATCATATCCTGTTTAGTTTCGCCAGGAAGTCCAAGAATAAGATGGGTGACATATCTGATGCCAAGCCGTGTCAAATCACTGACCGCCTTATCGTAAACCTTAAGATCATAGCATCGATTTATTATTTTAGCTGTATCATCATTTATGGTCTGGAGACCAAGCTCGACCCAAAGGAAATGAGTTTTATTTATTTCATCCAAAAGTTCAAGGACATCGTCATCTAGACAATCAGGTCTTGTAGCTACTGCGATTCCCACTATATCGTCGCGCTTAAGCACATCGTAAAAACGTTTGCGTAAAACCTCGACTGGATCATATGTGCTAGTGTAGCTTTGAAAGTATGCCAGATGTTTATGAACGTTTGGCCACTTTTCTGAAAGCAGGGCAATCTGCTCATCTATATCTCCTGCCATATCTCCTGAGCCGCTTTCGGAACAGAAAATGCAGCCTCCTGTGCCCTTTGAGCCGTCACGGTTGGGACAGGTTGTGCCGCCGGGAAGGGACAGCTTTGCAATTTTAGTATTGAACTTTTCCTTAAGATAATCATTTATAGTATAAATTCTTCTTGTCATTGTTTTCCTTTTGTTTTGAAATTTGAAAAATGTTACAACTCTCTTATGTTATATCAGCCGTTTAAATATAGTTATTTGACAATAAATATGATATAATACTTGCTTGTAAAAGTACAAGTTTTTTCCGGAGGAAAAAAGCTATGAAGTATGAAAAAAAGCCTGCACCGGCTGTATCTATGGGACGGGCAAGCGTGGAAAACAACCTTACATATGCAGACCTTGGAGGAGAAAAAGAACTGGCACATCCTAAGCTTCTTTTGCACAGCTGCTGCGGACCATGCAGTACGGCGGTAATAGAAAGACTTATGAATGAATATGAGGTGACAGTGTTCTTTTATAATCCCAATATTACCGATAGAGACGAATATGTAAAAAGGAGACATGCACAGCTCAGCGTTATAGATAGGTTTAACGAAATGACGGAATGTACCAATAAAATAGGTTTTATGGAAGGTCGTTATGAGCCGGATGCTTTTTACGAAAAGGTAAAAGGCTTTGAAAATGAACCGGAAGGTGGCAAACGGTGCGGACTGTGTTTTTCCATGAGATTGGAGGAAACAGCTCTTACTGCTCGAATGAACGGCTTTGATACTTTTACTACCACTCTTACAGTAAGTCCACATAAGGACTACGAAACCATCAGTCGTATAGGAAATATGCTGGCGGTAAAGTACGGAGTAGGTTATCTTGACGGTAATTTTAAAAAGAAGGATGGCTTTAAGCGAAGCATCGAACTGTCGAAGCAATTCGGCATATACAGACAGAACTATTGCGGATGTGAGTTTTCCGTATGGGATAAATGAGAGAAAAGGAGAGGAATTATGTCAAAACTGCTTATACCCAAGGATTATACCCCGGTTATAGACTACATGGAAAGTCAAAGAGCCATAAAAAAGATTAAGGACTTTTTTCAGCAGGAGCTGGCCTATGGCCTCAGATTAAGAAGAGTTTCTGCTCCACTTTTTGTTACCCCGCAGAGCGGTCTTAATGACAATCTTAACGGCGTAGAAAGAACTGTGGACTTTACTATAAAGGATATGGATGAAGCAGAAGTTCAGATAGTTCAGTCGCTGGCAAAATGGAAGAGAATGGCTCTTGGCAGATATAACATAAAGCCGGGCTATGGTATATATACGGACATGAACGCCATCAGAAGAGATGAAGAACTGGATAATATTCATTCCGTGTATGTGGATCAGTGGGACTGGGAAAAGGTTATAAGAAAAGAGGACAGAAACGAAGAATATCTTAAGGAAGTAGTGGATAGAATTTATCTGGCTCTTAAAAACCTCGGAGATTTTGTAAACAGACATTATCCTGAATTAAGAACTGAGCTTCCTAACGAAATTTTTTACATAACATCCCAGGAACTTGAAGACATGTATCCTGAAATGACTCCTGAGGAAAGGGAAAAGGCGATAACAGAAAAGGAAAGAGCAGTATTTATTTCCAAGATAGGAGGAAAACTCAAGTCGGGGGAAAAGCATGACGGTAGAGCTCCTGACTATGATGATTGGGAACTCAACGGAGATATTATCCTCTGGAACGATATACTGGAGGATTCCTTTGAAATATCTTCCATGGGTATAAGGGTAGATGAGGAATCCATGGAAAGACAGCTCAAGCTAGCAGGAGATGAAGAAAGAAAGAATCTGGATTTCCATAAAGCAATTTTAAAGGGAGAGCTTCCATACACAATAGGAGGCGGTATAGGTCAGAGCAGACTTTGCATGTATTTCTTGCGTAAGGCCCACATAGGAGAAGTACAGGTATCTGTATGGCCTGAGGATATGATAAAGCAGTGCGAGGAAAACGATATATTCCTGCTGTAAAGGCGGTCTGTTTAATATGAAGTATGTTGATGTCGTAATTGACAACAAAAATGATAATACCGATACCCTTTACACCTATGGATGCCCTATAGAAAATGTCGAAACAGGCAGCAAGGTATATGTGCCATTTAATCGAGGCAATAAAATAAAAGAAGCCTATGTTTTTTCAGTCAGAGATGACCTTGAAAAAGAAATTGCCAATCTTAAAACTGTGGAAGAAATTGATGAAGATGTATATCTTACTGAAGAAGCAGTTACCACTGTCAAGTGGATGAGAAAAAGGTATTTTTGCAGATATATTGACGCCGTAAAACTTTTTCTTCCCGTTGGTAGCAAGGCCAAGCGCAGAGAAATAAAAGAGCCGGTAGATGAGTTTGAAGGAGAAAGACAGGACATAGAAAGACTTACATTTGAGCAAGAAGCTGCTATGGCACAAATAATTGCTTCCATGGAAAAGGGAGGAGATAGATTTCTTCTTCAGGGTGCCACGGGAAGCGGTAAGACTGAAATATATATGAGGTCTGCATCGGAATGTATAAAAAACGGAAAAACCGTTGTTGTAATTGTTCCGGAGGTTTCTCTGACAGGTCAGCTGATAGAAAGATTTATTGCAAGATTTGGCAGAAAAAACATAGCAATTATGCACAGCAGACTTACGGCAGGGGAAAGATACGACCAGTGGCAGAAGATAAAAAACGGTGACATTAAAATAGTAATCGGTGCCAGATCTGCTGTTTTTGCACCTGTAAAAAATATAGGTCTGATAGTTCTTGATGAGGAACATGAGGCCTCGTATAAGTCGGATATGAGCCCTAAATACGACACAGCCGAGGTTGCCGCTAAAAGAGCGGAATATTACGGAGGATGCGTCATTATGGGCAGCGCTACACCGTCTGTATCAAGCATGAAAAAGTGTGAAGACGGCATATATAAAAAGTTGGTCCTTAAGGAAAGATATAACGGTATGCCGCTTCCACAGGTATTTGTAGAGGACATGCGAGCAGAACTAAAAGAAGGAAACCGTTCAGTTTTTAGTAGAAGGCTATATGACGAAATAAAAAACACTCTTGCCGGGGGAGGACAGACAATACTCCTTATAAACAGGCGAGGATATTCGTCCTTTGTTTCGTGTAGGCAGTGCGGCTATGTGGTTAAATGCGAAAAATGCGGAATACCTATGACATATCATAAGGATAGAAATAAGCTTGTGTGTCATTATTGCGGTAAAACCGCTGAAATTCCTGACATATGTCCTGAATGCGGCAGCGGATACATTAGGTTTTTTGGAACAGGTACGGAAAAGATCGAAGCTGAAACGAAAAAACTTTTTCCTGATGCTGTAGTTGACAGGTTGGACTTTGATACAGCTTCAAAGAAAAGCGATATGAACAGAATCCTGAAAAACTTCTCAAAGGGTAAGACTGATATACTGGTAGGTACACAGCTGATAGGAAAGGGACTAGATAACAGAAATGTCGACTTAGCCGGAATTCTTGCTGTGGATACGATGTTAAATCTTCCAGATTACAGAGCTTCGGAAAGAGCCTTTCAACTAATTTCTCAGGCTGCTGGGAGAACAGGCAGAGGGGAAAAGCGAGGAAAGGTAATAGTACAGACATATCAGCCGGACAGCTTTGCCGTAAGATGCGGAGCTGAACAGGATCCTGATAAATTTTATAAAAACGAAATAAGAATCAGAGAGCTTATGGGGTATCCACCTTTTGGAGTTTTCGGTCAGTTTTCAATAACCGGAAAATCCGATGAAGCCGTTAATGGGATTGCAAAATTGTGTCTTAATTCCACTGAAAAAAGCTTTGGTAAAGATGCGATTGTAGGCGTTAAAAAGCATGCAAGAAGCAAAGAAGACTTAAGGGTGATGATTCTTATAAAGTTTTCAAGGAAACAATATGACAAATTCGCTCAAATGGCGGAGGAATTAAAAGAATATATGAGAAATAACAGAACGGGAGTCGCTCTTATTATAGATACGGACCCGTACACATTATGGAGGAATTGATTTATGGCTCTGAGAAATGTTGTAAAAAGAGGAGACGCTATATTGACAAAGCACTGCAGAGAGGTGACGGAAATAAATGACCGTATAATAACTCTGCTAGATGATATGGCTGAAACCATGAGAGAGGATATGGGTGTTGGCATAGCAGCACCTCAGGTGGGCGTAGCAAGAAGAGTATGTATTATAGAACCTGAAGAAGGAAGACTTGTGGAATTTATCAACCCTGAAATTCTTGAATCAGAGGGTGAACAGCTTTCTACGGAAGGATGTCTTTCCGTTCCTGGGATGATAGGTGATGTGGTAAGACCTCAGCGATTGGTAGTTAAATATCTTGATAGATATGGCAACGAAAAGACTGAAGAATTCACTGATTTTGAAGCGGTTGTGGTAAGCCATGAGACAGATCATCTTGACGGGGTACTCTTTGTGGATAAGGCCACAAATGTGCGTGAAGCAGGCGAGGAGCCTCAGGAAGATATGACAGAGGTGGAAAACTAATGAAGATTGTCTATATGGGTACGCCGGATTTTGCTGTACCTGCTCTTGAAGCTTTGGCAATCTCCGGCAATGAGATAGGCTATGTGGTAAGTCAGCCTGATGCGGCAAGGGATAGAGGTAAAAAACTGAAGCCTACACCGGTAAAGGCAAAGGCTATGGAACTGGGACTTACAGTGCTGCAGCCTGAAAAAATTAAAAATAATGAGGAGTTTTTGCAAACTTTAGAGGATTATGCTCCGGACTTAATAGTTGTGGCAGCTTACGGAAAGATAATCCCTAAAGAGATATTGGAGCTTCCAAGATGCGGATGCATCAATATCCATGGATCGATTCTTCCAAGATGGAGAGGTGCTGCGCCTATTCAAAGAGCGGTTATGGAAGGCGATACGGAAACAGGAATTACTCTTATGTATATGGCCGAGGGACTGGATACTGGAGATATGATAGCCGTTGCTAAAACTCCAGTTGCTGAAAAAACTTCGGGACAGCTTCATGATGAACTCGCAAGACTTGGGGCTGAGCTGCTAGTATCAAAGCTTGATGACATCGATAAGGGCAGAATAACAGCCGAAAAGCAGGATGACAGCCTGTCTTGCTATGCACCGATGCTTTCAAAAAAAGAAGGCAAGTTGGATTTCGGTAAAGATGCCAAAAAGTTGGCATGTGAAGTAAGAGGACTAGATCCGTGGCCGGGAGCCTTTACATATCTAAACGGTGAGCTGTTTAAGATATGGCAGGCTAAAGCAGTGGAAAATGCAGATGCGAAGGGTTTAAAACCGGGTACTGTTCTGGCAGCAGATGCGTCAGGTATAGATATAGCAACCGGCAAAGGAATTTTAAAGGTTATGATGCTTCAGGTGCCGGGAAAAAAGAGAATGAGTGTTGAAGATTATATGAGGGGCAATAAAATTGAAATCGGAACAGTTTTAGGATAAAATATCTATTATGGAGGAAGCCAAATGTTTTACGGATTTTACGGCCCATACCCTCTGCTCCTTTTGGCATCTTTGCTCTTTAGCATGTACGCCAGTGCAAAGGTAAAGAGGGCATATTCTAAATATTCTAGAATAGGAAATAAAACAGGAATGACAGGAGCTCAAGCGGCAAGGAAGATACTTGACGCCAATGGACTTACAGATGTCAGGATAGAATTGACACCAGGAGTTATGAGCGATCATTACGACCCTTCAAAGAGAGTAATGAGACTTTCAGAAGGAGTGTACAATGCGAGCACTTTAGCAGCCATAAGCATAGCTGCCCATGAAAGCGGTCATGCCATACAGCACGGCGAAAAATATGGACTTTTATCCTTGAGAAATACCATAGCGATACCTGTTGGCTGGGCCAGTAAACTCGCATGGGTATTCATTATAATAGGAATATTGCTGACTGGAACTTCCATGTATATGGAGGGAAACTGGCTTTTGGATATAGGTATCATAATGTTTGCTGCAGTGGTGGTTTTCCATTTGGTAACACTGCCGGTGGAACTTGATGCCAGCAAAAGAGCACTTGTTCAGATGCGTGAGCAGGGCATAATGTTTAAAGATGAAACAGAAGGAGCCAGAAAAATGCTTAAGGCAGCGGCTATGACATATTTGGCGGCCTTGGCAGCGGCACTGGTACAGCTGATAAGACTTCTTGCAATCAGAGGAAGGAACTGATGGATATAAACAGAAAGACCGCATACCTTGTTTTAATGGCGGTGGAAACAAAAAAGCAGTATTCAAATATTGCTCTTAATCACAATATAAAAAGGGAAAAGCCAACATCAGAAGCCTTTGTAAGGGAACTGGTATATGGAGTATTAGAAAATAAAAAGCTTTTAGATTATGTTATTTCAAAACTTATAACAGGAAAGCTTAAAAATGTCAGAACGCCGGACCTTACAATCTTGCGCATGGGTATATACCAGATAGCAAAGATGTCGTCGGTACCTGAGTATGCAGCGGTGGATGAAAGTGTGCAGCTGGCAAAAAAATATGCTAGAGGCAGGGATAAGTTTATTAACGGCGTGCTGCGCTCATATATAAGAGACAGGTACAACATAACCCTTCCGGATAGGGAAAAAGAATTGGTAAAATATCTGTCGGTAAAATATTCCTACGAGGAATGGATAATAAAGCTGTGGATGGAGGAATTTGATGCCGAATTTACAGAGAGCCTGTTGGCTGCTGGAAATCAGACACCACCTCTAACAATAAGAACTAATACAGGTAAAATATCAAGGGACGAGCTTATAGCAGAGCTGAAAAAAGAAGGCTTTGAAGCTGAAAAATGCAGTTTGGCCGAAAAAGGCATAAAGGTTATTGGAGAAGGCCTTTTAGAAACGGAGGCATATAAGAAGGGAAAGTTTTCAGTGCAGGATGAAGCTTCCCAGGTGGCAGTGCAGCTGCTGGATCCAAGACCCGGAGAACTTGTTATTGATGTATGTGCTGCGCCGGGAGGAAAAACCTTAGCCAGTGCAGAGAGAATGGACGGACACGGAACTGTAATGGCACAGGATATATATGCCGGTAAAACCGACATAATAGAGAGAGAGGCAAAGAGGCTCGGTCTTCTAAATATAAAAACTAAAACATGGGATGCCACAAGACTCAGACAGGAGCTTTGTGGTAAAGCTGATAAGGTTATTGTGGATGCACCATGTTCTGGACTGGGAGTTGTAAGACGCAAGCCGGAAATTAAATATAAAAAAAATAACGAGCAGATGGCATCGCTTCCGGTAAAGCAGCTAGCTATACTGGAAACTGCTGCAAATTATCTTGTGG
The DNA here is from genome assembly GCF_014982745.1 of Gallibacter intestinalis. Taxonomy (GTDB): domain Bacteria; phylum Bacillota; class Clostridia; order Peptostreptococcales; family Anaerovoracaceae; genus Gallibacter; species Gallibacter intestinalis. The sequence goes on from NZ_JADCKA010000001.1 coordinate 277,619, forward strand.
ATGGCGGACTGCTCATGTACAGTACATGTACTGTTAATCACTACGAAAACAGAAGAGTAGCGGAGGACTTTGTACGAAGAAATCCGGAGTTTAAAATTGAAGACAGAATTCAGCTGTTGCCTAATGTTAACGGCACAGACGGATTTTACATATGTCTGATGAGAAAAGAGGCAAAGAAAAAATGATTCACGCGGGTTTTAAAAGCGATATAGGCATGAAAAGGAAAAACAACGAGGATTCGTGTTTTATGATGCCGCGGGAGCAGGTCTATATGGTGGCAGACGGTGTTGGAGGCAACAACAGCGGTGAAACTGCCAGCGGACTTGCGGTTTCCACAATTGCAGAGAGAATAAAAAAGAAAAGTCCCCTCTCCGTGAAAAAAGACGAAGATGTTATAGGGATTTTAAAGGACTGTGTTGAACTTGCCAATAGGAAAATAATAAACTACGGGATAAAGCACCCTGAAAACAAGGGCATGGCTACAACAATAGTAATGTGCTGTGTTAAAGGTAATAAGGCTTATTTTGCAAATGCCGGAGACAGCAGAGCGTATATTTTAAGAGGCGGTGAGCTTTGTCAGATTACCGAAGATCACAGCTTTGTAAATAGCCTACTTAAAAAGGGAGCCATCAGTCCAGAAGAAGCTATGAGCCATGAAAAGAGAAATATGATAACAAAGGCTCTTGGCGCTGAGAATCAAGTGGGAGCTGATTATTATCAGACAGATATTAAAAACGGGGATATAATACTGCTCTGTACCGACGGACTTTATGGAGAAGTGCCGGAGGAGGAGCTGTGTGAAGCAATAGAAAAAACAGATGATATGAGCGAGCTTGCGGCTACGCTTGTGGAAATGGCTAATTGCCATGGCGGCAGAGATAATGTAACTGCTGTATGTTTAAAGGTCGAAGGAGGATATTTCAATGAGTGAAAGAAATGTTCTGGCAGGAAGATATGAGCTTATAGAAAAAATCGGTGATGGGGGAATGGCCATCGTTTATAAAGCAAAGGACAGACTGCTGAAACGTTTTATCGCCGTAAAGATACTTAAGCCTGAATTTGTTCAGGATATAAAGTTTGTGGAAAATTTCCGTAAGGAATCCCATGCGGCTGCCAGCCTTTCCCACCCAAATATCGTAAGCATCTACGATGTGGGCCAGGAGGGCAATATAAACTATATTGTTATGGAGCTAGTAAGCGGTAAGACACTCAATGAGCTTATAAAAGAGGAAGCTCCTATGGATTACAGAAAAGCAGCCGACATTGCAAAACAGGTGGCGGCGGGACTTTCTGCGGCTCATAAAAAGGGCATTGTCCACAGGGATGTTAAACCTCATAACATACTGATGACAGAGGACGGCATTGCTAAGATAACAGATTTTGGTATCGCAAAGGCAGTTACAAACACTACTATTGTGGATTCCGGTAAAGACAATGTCATGGGTTCTGTTCATTATTTCTCACCGGAACAGGCAAAAGGAGCCAATGTTGATGAAAAATCGGATATATATTCTCTGGGCATAGTTCTCTATGAGATGCTTACAGGAAAGGTGCCTTTTGATGGAGATAATCCTGTAACGATTGCTCTGATGCAGATTAATGAACCGGTTACTCCGCCTTCGGTGTTTAACCACAATGTGCCACCGGGACTGGAAAGAATCGTTATGAAGGCCGTTGAAAAGCAGCCTAAGAATAGATTTGATTCTGCTGATGAGATGATTGATGCTCTGGATAAAATGGAAGTGGTAAATCGTGTTGTGGGCGATTCCATATATGACGGAGCAGAAGAACTCAATGAAGCGTATGACAACTACGACAATTACGATACATATAGTTTCGGCCGTGAGGAACTGAATAAGGAAGCCGGCAGAAACAAAAAGAGCAAAGGCAAAGGCTCTAAAAACAAAAAGAAAATCGCAATAATAGCTGCTGCCGTAATTGTAGCTTTGGCTGCACTTGTAGGAATAGGATTTGCTACCGGACTTTTTGATAAAAAGGATATAGAAGTGCCTGATTTTAGGGGCATGACTATAGAAGAGGCTGAAGATAAAGCTGAAGATCTGGGCATAGAAGTGAAAATCGGAAAATATGAATTTTCAACTGAATATGAACAGGACCAGATAATGGATCAGGATCCTAACCATGGCGAAATGGTAGCCAAAGGAGATACGGTGACTGTAGATATTTCCAAGGGCGGTGAAAGAGGTGTGATTCCGAATCTCATCGGAAAGAGCGAAGAAGATGCTAAAAAGATGATAGAAGATTACGGATTTGAGTTAGGTACTGTTAAAGAAAAGGAAAGCCACGAGGAAAAGGGAACCGTTATTGAACAGGATCCTTCTGCCGGAAGCGAAGGTAAGCAGGGAGATACAATCAACATCACAATAAGTGACGGAAGCGGCAAGGAAATGGGAGAAGTTCCTTATGTTCTCGGTATGAGCGAAGATGAGGCAAGAGCTGCTATAGAGGAAGCTGGCTTTAAAGTTGGAGATATTTCTGAAGGTGTAAGTTCAGCCTATGATAACGGACAGGTTATGTGGCAGGAGTATGATGCGGGAACTTCCGTTGAAAAAGGAACTGCCATAGATATCAGAATAAGCGGAGGACAGACTTCTACAAAAACTATAGAAGTTCCATTATCTCAAGCTAAAAATGATACAACAACTTTAACAATTGTGGTTACAGATGAAAGCGGCAATGTAATATGGAGAGATAAAGTGTCTAATGTGGACTCTTCAGATAAATATTCAAATTATCCTGTAAATGTAATCGGGAAAGGACGCTGTACAGTGAGAGTTTATTTTGATAGTGACCCAGAACCAATAGTACAAAAGATAGATTTTTAGGAGAATAAATGAAAGGTCTCATAGTCAAAGGTGTCGGCGGGTTTTACTATGTGGAAGACGACGAAGGCAGACGCATTCAGTGCAGGGCCAGGGGCGTATTTAAGAATGAAGGCATAACGCCCTATGTGGGAGATGAAGTTGAATTTTCTATGGTAGATGATGAAGAAGGCGTTGTGGAAAAAATTTATCCGAGAAAGAATTCCTTTATCCGCCCACCCATATCAAATGTCGATCTTATAGCTGTGGTTGTATCGGCTTCCAAACCGAAATTCAATCCGTTTATAACTGACAGATTTCTGGTTATGGCTGAAAAAAGCAGCACTGAAATTGTCATCTGCATAAATAAATGTGACACAGCAAAAGAAAAAGATATTGAGAAAATTGCAAAAATTTATGAAAAAATATATACTGTTATTAAAATCAGTGGAAGCACAGGTGTCGGGATAGATGAACTCCGTGAAGTGACAATGGATAAAAAGACAGCATTTGCGGGACCGTCGGGAGTAGGAAAATCCACGATTATAAATGCACTTCAGCCTGGATTTTCTCTGGAAACCGGAGAAATAAGCGGCAAGACAAAGAGGGGCAGACATACTACGAGGCATGTGGAAATTTTCCATACGAATTACGGGGCCATGGTATATGATACACCGGGATTCACTTCCTTTGATGTACTTGAAGCAGATGAAGCAGAGCTGCAGCATTATTATCCGGATATAATGGAATATGCCGGAAACTGCAGATATGATAACTGTATGCATATAAAGGAACCTGAGTGCGGAGTTTTGAAAGCGCTGTCTGAGGGTAAAATAAATCAGAGCAGATATGATTCATATAAGAACCAAATAGAAGAAATAAGAAATAAAAAAAGATATTAAATAGAAAATAGAGAGGATAAAATGAAAAAACTTGCTCCATCCATACTTTCAGCTGACTTTGCCCAGCTGGGAGCAGAGACGGAAAAAATAGAGAAGGCAGGAGCCCATATTATACATGTAGATGTGATGGACGGACATTTTGTTCCGAACATAAGCTACGGAGCAACCGTTATGAAAAGCCTTTTAGGCAAGACAAAGCTGCCGTTTGATGTGCATCTTATGATAGAAAATGCTGATAAGTATATTCCGGATTTTGTAACGGAAAATACAGGATACATTACAGTGCATCAGGAGGCATGTACACATCTTGACAGAACGATTGAATTTATAAAATCATTTGGTGTAAAGGCAGGAGTTGCGCTAAATCCTGCAACGCCTCCACAGACTCTGGAGTATGTGGCAGATAAACTGGATATGGTGCTGGTGATGTCTGTAAATCCGGGATTTGGAGGACAGAGCTTTATAGATAATGCTCTTACAAAGATAAAAAAACTGGATGATTTTCGTAAAAAAAATAATCTGGATTTTGAGATAGAAGTAGACGGAGGCGTTAATCTTTCCAATGTGAGAGAGATATGCGATGCCGGAACGGATATCATTGTAGCCGGTTCCTCGATATTCGGTGCTGAAGACATCGGAAACAGAGTAGGGGAATTTTTAGAGCTGCTTTAATATAGTAAGTTAATTTTCAGAAACCAAAGGTGGTCGATATGGACAGGAAACTGAAACTGTTGATTCTTTTCGGTGGAGTATCCAACGAACATGAAGTGTCGCGCATGAGCACGGCATCCATTCTGGATGCCATCGATAAAGAAAAGTACGAGATAACCAAGGCAGGCATCACTAAAACCGGTGAGTGGTTTGTAACCTGCGCAAGTCCGAGTGATATTAAAAGCGGTGCATGGGAAACCGACAGATCAAATGTGAGAGTCACGGTAAATCTGACGGGCACTTGTAAAGGACTTCGAACGGTTGATGGTGAGGACATACCTATTGACTGCGTATTTGCTGTTATGCACGGCAGAAATGCCGAAGACGGAAGTATGCAGGGACTTTGGCAGATTGCTGGTATTCCGTGTGTAGGACCGGGGGTCATGGCATCGGCAGTGGGTATGGACAAAGTCACGGCAAAGCTTGTAGCGGCTTCCACGGGAGTCACGCAGGCGGCGTACTATGCTACTGACAGATACAGATTTTCCAAGAACCCTTTGGGCGAAATCGAAAATATAAAGAAAAAATTCAATGGAGAGTATCCGCTCTTTGTTAAACCGTCCAACAGCGGTTCTTCTGTGGGTGTAACTAAAGTAAACGATGAAAAAGAACTCTTTGAAGCTATAAAACTGGCGGCGGAGATAGATCATCGAATACTTGTGGAAGAAACCATAACAGGAAGGGAAATAGAAGTTGCTATACTTGGCAACAAAGATGCGAAGGCGAGCCGTATCGGAGAGATACTTTCAGCTAATGATCAGCTTTACGATTATGAGGCAAAATATCATAACAGCGCATCGAAAACAGTTATAGTAGATGATCTGCCTGAAGATGTGGAAAAAGAGATAAGACAGACAGCGGTAGACATTTTTAACGCTTTTGACTGCCGCGGACTTTCCAGAGTTGATTTTTTCTACACCGATGAAGGTAAAATCGTATTTAATGAAATAAACACCCTGCCTGGCTTTACAAGTATAAGTATGTATCCTCAGCTGTGGCAGGACATGGGCATCAGCTATAGTGAGCTGATAGATAAACTGATATATTTTGCAATGGAGGAATTTTAAAATGGCTAAAGAGAGAATTGATTTTGCTGATGAAAATGTTAGAGATAAATACAGACATACTACTTCACATATAATGGCTCAGGCTATTAAAAACATCTGGCCTGAAGCAAAGCTGGCAATAGGACCTGCCATTGAAAACGGATTTTATTATGATATAGATCTGGAACACAAATTCACAGACGAGGATTTGAAAGCTATCGAAAAGGAAATGAAAAAAATCATTAAGGCTGGATACCCTCTGGAAAGATTTGAACTTCCAAGAGATGAAGCAATAAAATTCATGGAAGACAGAAACGAAGACTACAAGGTTGAGCTTATTAAAGACCTTCCTGAAGGTGAAGTTATTTCCTTCTATAAGCAGGGAGACTTTGTAGACCTGTGTGCAGGCCCTCATATGGAAAAGACAAGCGACATTAAGGCTGTTAAGCTGGAAAGCGTTGCTGGTGCTTACTGGAGAGGCGATAGCAACAACAAGATGCTTCAGAGAATTTATGGAACAAGTTTCCCTTCCCAGGAAGAACTTGATGAGCATCTTCACAGAATAGAGGAAGCAAAGAAGAGAGACCATAGAAAGATTGGTAAGGAAATGGATCTGTTCGACCTTATGGAACAGGGTCCTGGATTCCCATTCTTCCTGCCAAACGGTATGGTTCTAAGAAACGAACTGGAAAACTTCTGGAGACAGGAGCATAAAAAGAGAGGATATGTGGAAATCAAGACTCCGCTTATCTTAAATGAAGAACTGTGGCATACTTCAGGTCACTGGGATCATTACAAAGACAATATGTACTTTACAGAAATCGATGGTGAAGCTTATGCCATTAAACCGATGAACTGCCCAGGCGGTTGTCTTGTATATGCCAGAAAGCCACACAGCTACAGGGAATTCCCAATGCGTGTTGCAGAACTTGGACAGGTACACAGACATGAACTTTCCGGAGCGCTTCACGGACTGTTCAGAGTAAGAACATTCACTCAGGACGATGCTCATATCTTTATGCTTCCTGAACAGATTAAGGATGAAATCAAAGGCGTATTTGACTTTATCGATTACATGTACAGTGATGTATTCGGATTTAGCTATCATGTTGAGCTGTCCACAATGCCTGAAGACCATATCGGAACTCTTGAACTTTGGGAAAAGGCAACAAATGCTCTGAGAGAAGCCATGGAAGAAAAGGGTATTGAATATGTAATCAACGAAGGTGACGGAGCATTCTACGGTCCTAAGCTGGATTTCCATCTGGAAGACTCCATCGGCAGAACATGGCAGTGCGGAACAATCCAGCTCGACTACATGATGCCTGAAAGATTTAATCTTGAATACACTGGAGCAGACGGAGAAAAGCACAGACCTATCATGATTCACAGAGTGCTCTTAGGCTCCATCGAAAGATTTATCGGTATCCTGACTGAAAACTATGCAGGTAAGTTCCCAGTATGGCTGGCCCCTGTTCAGGTTAAGCTTCTGACAGTAACAGAAAAAAATGCAGAATATGCTCATAAGCTGGCAGAAAGACTTGATGAAAAGGGCATCAGAGTTGTTGTTGACGATAGAAACGAAAGCATCGGCTACAAGCTCAGAGAAGCTAGAAACGAAAGAGTTACTTACATCGCAGTTATCGGTGACAAGGAAGAAGGATCTGATACTCTCAGCCTGAGACATAACATCAAGGGTGAAATAGGTGAAATGAGTATTGATGATTTCGAAGAAAGAATTCTTGATGAAATCGAATCTAAGGTAGCGTATACTGAATAATCACCTAACAATTATAGACTTAAACCGGTCCGAAAGGGCCGGTTTTTTTATATGCTGTTCAGCAATTTTACTTGACACACCACGCTGTCTGTGCTATCTTATCAGAGTGACAAGTTTCAAAACTTGACACATATCATTAAAAAGTGGTAAAAACTATGTTTGATGAAGTAACCAAGATAAATCTTTTATATGATTTTTACGGTCAGCTGCTTTCATCAAGACAGGCTCAGGTGATGGATCTGTATTACGGAGAAAACCTTTCTCTTTCGGAGATAGCAGGAGAGCTTGGCATAAGCAGACAGGGCGTACATGATGCCCTTAAAAACGCCGAAAAGTCTCTGACCGGATATGAACAAAAGTTAGGTCTAGTAAAAAGATTTGAAGAAACAAAAAAGGCCGTCGATGATATAGACAGACTTATAGATGAAATCGTTGGAGCAGGTACTGCAGATGCAGCTATCAGAGAAAAGCTCCTTAGGGTAAAGGCCATAATAGACGGGCTTGAAGAATAGCCCACGGAGGTAATAATGGCATTTGAAGGATTATCCGAAAAACTGCAAAATGTCTTTGCCGGACTTAAAGGCAAGGGTTCACTGACTGAAGCCGATATAGATACTGCCATGCGCGAAGTCAAGCTGGCACTCCTTGAAGCTGATGTAAACTTCAAGGTTGTTAAGGAGTTTGTGGCTTCCGTAAAGGAAAAGGCCATGGGCGCGGAGGTTATGTCATCTCTGACACCTTCTCAGCAGGTAATAAAAATCGTTAACAGCGAGCTTACCGAGCTTATGGGTGGTGTCAACAGTAAACTGACATATTCGCCGAGCGGCTTTACGGTGCTTATGATGGTCGGTCTTCAAGGTACAGGTAAAACTACAACTTCCGGTAAGCTTGCCGCATGGCTTAAGCAAAACGGTAAAAAGCCTATGCTTTGTGCTTGTGATATATACAGACCGGCGGCTATAGATCAGTTGGAAGTTGTGGGACAGAGTGTAAATACACCGGTATTTACAATGAGAGACTGCAAGGACCCGGTAAAAATTGCAAAGGCAGCACGAAAAGAAGCTGAGATTAAAGGCTACGATGTGCTTATCGTCGATACGGCAGGTAGACTGCAGATTGATGAAGAGCTTATGGACGAACTGGCCGATATAAAGAAAGAGATTAAACCCCATGAAATACTTCTGGTGGTGGATGCTCTTACCGGTCAGGACGCCGTTAATGCAGCTGTAGGCTTTAACGAAAAACTCGGAATAGACGGTATCATCATGACTAAAATGGATGGTGATTCCCGTGGCGGTGCTGCACTTTCCGCAAAGAAGGTAACAGGCAAGCCGGTTAAATTCATCGGTATGGGCGAAAAAATGGATGCCCTTGAACCTTTCCATCCGGAAAGAATGGCCAGCAGAATCCTCGGCATGGGAGATATACTTTCCCTTATTGAAACTGCCGAAGCTGCCTATGATGAAGAGCAGGCTAAAAAGCTTGAAAAGAAGTTAAAAAAGAATCAGTTTACTTTAGAAGACTTTTTGGAACAGATGGGTCAAATTAAAAAGATGGGCGGACTTGGTAAACTTATGGGCATGATGCCAGGAATGGGCAACGCCGGTATCAAGGACGAGGACATCGAAAAGGGTGAAAAAGAATTCCGTCAGATGGAAGCCATCATCTGTTCAATGACAAAGGAAGAAAGAAACGATCCTAAGATATTAAACGCCAGTAGGCGTAAAAGAATAGCCGCAGGTTCCGGACAGCCCGTAAGCAAGATAAACAATCTTGTAAAGCGCTATGAGGAAGCCAGAAAGATGATGAAGCAATTCTCAAAGCCAGGGGCTAAACTTCCGAGAATGTTTAGAGGCATGTAAGTTAATAATTCAATAAGGTTTACAATTTTAGTTTATAATTAAATGATATATTAGAGGAGGAAATTTCAAATGGTAAAGATTAGACTTAAGAGAATGGGAGCTAACAAAAAGCCTTTTTATAGAGTGGTAGTAGCTGACTCAAGATCTCCAAGAGATGGAAGATTTATCGAGGAAGTTGGATATTACAATCCTCTGACTGAACCACCTGTAATCAAGATTGATGAAGAAAAGGCAAACAAGTGGTTGGCAAACGGTGCACAGCCTACAGATACCGTAAAAGCTCTTTTCAAAAAGGCCGGCATTATAAAATAACTAAAGAAAGCGGTGAGACTAATGGTAGAACTGGTTGAAGTGATCGCAAAAGCGCTCGTCGACGATCCGGATGCCGTTGAGGTGACCAGAAAAGACGAGAGACAGGCCACTGTTGTTAGGCTCAAAGTTGCGCCGGATGATATGGGAAAAGTAATAGGCAAGCACGGCAGAATTGCCAAGGCTCTGCGTACCGTAGTAAAGGCTGCGGCTTCAAAGACCAACGAAAAGATAGTGGTTCAGATAGTTCAATGATTTTAAGGAGCACATATATTTTTATATGTGCTCTTGGCATATAGGTAAAAGAAGTATATGGATAAGATTGTTATAGGAAAAATCGTAAATGTGGTGGGCCTTAAAGGCGAAGTAAAGGTTTATAGTTACGCTGAGGAGCCGGACAGATTTGAACGACTTGAAAAAATCTTTCTTGGAACCGAGGAAAAAAACACTGAATATGCAGTTACAAAGGTTAGATACAAAGGGGATATGGTGATTCTTACTTTGGATGGCGTAACCGACAGAAATGCTGCAGAAGCCCTTAAAGGATTAATGGTTCTTATGGATGAAGCAGATTTGGAAGAGCTTCCGGAGGGTGTGTATTATATCAAGGACCTTATCGGTATGAAGGTGGTTTCGGACAGTGGAGTCGAACTGGGAACCTTAAAGGATATAAATACCAATACGGCTCAGAGGGTGTATGAAGTTGCAAGACCGGGAAAACCGGATATTCTCATTCCCGGAGTGGATGAGTTCATACTTGATACTGATATGGACAATAGAGTTATAACGGTAAAGGTGATAGAGGGACTTTATGAAGATTGATATACTCACTTTATTTCCTGAGATGTTTTCTGCTTTAAAGGTAAGTATGCTAGGAAAAGCGGAAGAAAAGGGAATTCTGGATATAAATACTGTGGATATAAGGGACTATACACTGGACAAACATAATAGAGCTGATGACTATCCCTTTGGAGGCGGCGTGGGGATGCTTATGATGGCAGAACCTATATTCAGATGTCTGGAATCTGTAGAAGCAGAAAAAAAGAAAATCGTATATATGTCACCTAAGGGAAAAATCCTAAATCAGGAAACAGCAGAGCGACTTTCTAAGGAAGAAGAGCTTGTGATATTATGCGGTCATTATGAAGGAATAGATCAGAGAGTACTTGATGCTTGGGATATAGAAGAAATATCGATTGGCGATTATATACTTACAGGCGGGGAGCCTGCGGCAATCGTTTTGGTGGACGCTGTATCAAGATTGGTACCCGGAGTCCTTGGAGATGAAGAATCCGTCAGAGATGAGTCGATTTATTCCGGCCTTTTGGAACATCCTCAGTATACTAAACCTAGGGACTTCCGCGGAATGGCTGTACCGGAGGTGCTTCTTTCCGGACATCATTTAAACATACATCTGTGGCAGTATGAGCAGGCTCTTAAACTGACTAAGGAAAGGCGCCCTGATCTCTTTGAGAAATATTGCAATTCACAACATTCTCTGACCAAAGCGGAAAAAAATCTATTGGAAAAGTATAGGACTTAGTGTAAAATAAAACTGGAGAATTATTTTATGCCTAAAATAAAACGCAAGCAAATAGTCATTCTCATATTGGCAATCCTCATACTATATGTAGTGACAGAGGCGATACCGGGATTTGTCTCAAAAGCGACTCCTACAACCACTATAGAGTATGGAAATCTTCTTGTGGAAGACGATGTTACATGTTATGCCCTGCGAGATGAAACCGTATATGCAGCTCCTTCGGCAGGAAGTGTAAAATACAACATTGATGAAGGGACACAGATTAAAGTCGGCAAAGAGGTTTTGACTTTTCAGAGCAGTAAATCGGATACGGATCCTGAAAAGGAGATAAAGTTTCAGGATATAGCAGACCGGCTCGGTGATAAAGCTGTTTCTGAAAATATAACAAAAGCCAATAGAAAGGGTGTTTTTTCAACTTATATAGATGGCTATGAAAGTTATTTTACAGCAGAAAACTTTGATAAAATAACCGAAGCCAAGGCAATGGAAAGAAAAGGCAAAATTGAAGATGTCAAGTCAAGCGATGTCGACAAAGGACAGCCTCTTTATAAAATCGCTGATCAGAGTCAGTGGCATATGATATGCTGGATAGATGGCGAGGATATCAGCAGATACCAGGTAGGCGCCGATGTAACCGTAAGATTTGATGATGAAAGAGCAGACGATGTGGTTTTCACCGTTGAAAAAATCAGTGAGGAAGGCGAAAAATGGAAGCTGCTCCTTTCCAGTAACAGATATTATAAGGATTTTGCCAAGTTCCGCGATTTAGATGTGAAGCTTATAACCACCGATATAGATGGGATTATTATAGACAATAAATATCTGACTACAAAGGATGGTAAAACCGGAGTATATGTGGTTCAGACAACCGGTGATCCTAAGTTTGTGCAGATAAAGGCTTTGGGCACAGACGGTGAAAAGACCGTGGTTTCCGAAAATACTTTCTATGATGAGGAAGGGCAGATGGTGGAAACCGTCAAGGTTTATGATGAAATCCTTAAAAACCCTGAAGCCGATGACAGTAAAGACAGCGATAGTAAAAGTAAATAATTATCAAAGAAGGTGAAATTCTTTGGAAAATATCAGAGATAATCTGGCAAAAGTACAAAAAAATCTCAAGGACGGAGTTCTTTTGGTAGCGGTGACTAAAACCCATACAGCTATGGAGATAAACGAAGCAATCGATGCTGGTGTTACCGATATAGGAGAGAACAAGGTTCAGGAAATTTTAGACAAATATGATAAGGTAAAGCCTGTAAGATGGCATATGATAGGTCATCTTCAGACCAATAAGGTCAAATATATTATAGACAAGGTAAGCCTTATACATTCGGTGGATTCTATGAAACTTGCTCAGGAAATCCAAAAGCAAGCTCAGCGTCACGGTATCACCATGGACATACTAATTCAGGTGAATGCCGCAGGAGAAGAATCAAAGTTTGGAATTGAGCCTGGCAGTGTTAAAGAATTGATTATGGAAATTCTTGATAACTGCCCGAATGTAAATGTAAAGGGACTGATGTTCGTGGCTCCTTTTGCAGAAGATCCAGAAGAAGTAAGAGGATATTTTGCTCAGGTTGCAGCCATGTATAATGAATACAGTAAAATAAGCCACCCGAGATTGGATTTCAGATATCTTTCCATGGGAATGTCCCATGATTATCTGACAGCCATGGAAGAAGGGGCAAACCTGGTGCGAGTTGGCAGTGCCATATTCGGCAGCAGAGTATATTAAATTTTCAGGAGGAAAAACATGAGTGTATTTGGTAAGTTTAAAGATCTGGTAGGCATTGGTGACGACTATTATGATGATGAGATAACCGAAGAGGAAATCGAAGAAGCGGAAAGAAGAATAGAACGTCAGCAGCAGGAAAGACAGCATGAGCGTCCTAAGTTTTCCAGAAGAGAAAGCAATGTTGTGCCTATGGGAGGTATATCCAGCGAAATGATGAAGCTTGTAGTAATTGAACCGTCATCCTTTGAAGAGTCTCCAAAACTGGTTGATTCTCTTAAGGAAAGAAAGCCTGTTATAATCAATCTGGAAAAAATTGATTCTGAAACAGCTAGAAAAATATTTGACTTTTTAAGCGGAGCAACATACGCTCTTAATGGTAATGTTCAGAAGGTGGCAAATAATATTTTTGTATTTGCACCGGACAATGTGGATATAACTTCTAACGAAGCAAACAATAGCGACAGCGATTTTGAATTTGCTACAATGGATACAGATAATTGGAGGTAAATTATGATTACACCTGCAGATATTCAGAACAAGGAATTCACTAAAGGCTTCAGAGGATATGATGAAGAAGAAGTAGATATGTTTCTGGATCTTATAACTTTGGATCTGGAAAAACTGATGAAGGAAAACCTTAATCTTAAAGCACAGATTGCTACTCTCAAAAAGGATCAGGACTCTATCGGCGGCAGTGACCTTACTGTAAAGGAAACCCTTGAGACTGCTAAGAGAATTATGGATGATTTGGCAGTAAGCTCTGAAAAGAGAGCTAAGGTTTTGGTTGAAAACGCCGAAATGGATGCGGCTATCATAATTAAAGATGCTAAGATGAAGGCAGAACAGGTGGCAGCAGAAAGCTCACAGCTGACAAGAAGCTATGAAGAGTTCAAAAGAGAGTATAAGAACCTGCTGACAAAGCATCTTGAGGAATTTGAAAGCATCTCGGCAAATATCGATATCGACGGACTTAATTCTCTTATCGAGGAAAGCAAAAATGCAAAATCCGATGTGGATGCTACATCTGAACTTGAAAAGACAATCATCAGAGATTCTCAGGACAGCGATGATGACGACAGAAAAACAGTAGTCAACATCAAATACGAATAAACTAAAATATAAAGGGAGGCGGGGCACTTGATGCCCCGTAGTTTTTATGTACTATTATATTGCTTTAGCCGGGCTAATTATTATAGACCAGATTATAAAGATTGTGGTCCGTTCAACAATGAGCCTGGGACAAACAATACCTATCATAGGAGACTTGTTCAGTATTAAATATATAGAAAATACCGGAATGGCCTTCGGAATGATGTCAGGAAGCAGGCTCTTTTTAGTAATTCTTCCGATAATTGCAATGGCGATTATTTTTTTTCTATGGAAAAAATACGGTAAGAATTATCGATCTGTTTTAGGAATAGGCGTTATTATGGTTATTGCAGGTGGGCTTTCCAATGTGTTTGACAGAGTTTTATTGGGTAGCGTTACGGATTATCTGAGTCTGAAATGGTTTGCCGTTTTCAATTTCGCAGACATATGTGCTTGTGTGGGCTGTGCATTGATAGTAATTGGCATCTGGTTTTTTGAGAAGAAGGAACGGTAAATGATAGAGGAAAAGATATTTAAAATAGATGTGGAAAAAGAAAACGAAGGTGAGAGGATAGACTCATTTTTGGCATCAAAGATATCGGAGCGTTCTAGGAGTTTTTTTCAGAAATTGCTGGATGAGGGAATGGTGCTTGTTAACGGTAGCGTATGTGACTCCAAGAAATATAAAGTAAAAGCTTTGGATATAATTGAAGTGGAAATGCCGGAAGCAAAGGAGCCGGATATTATTCCGGAAGATATTTCATTGGACATCGTTTATGAAGATGATGATGTGCTTGTTATAAATAAACCGGCGGGAATGGTGGTCCATCCTGCAGCTGGAAATTACACGGGAACACTGGTTAACGCAATAATGCATCATTGTGGAGACAGACTTTCATCTATCAATGGAGTTATAAGACCGGGCATTGTTCATCGTATAGATAAGGATACTAGCGGGCTTCTGATGGTTGCTAAGAATGATGCAGCTCATAACAGCCTTGCACAGCAGCTAGCTGAACACAGCATCACTCGTAAATATGTGGCGATAGTATGGGATAATCTTAAAGAAAATGATGGTATTGTAGATGCTCCCATAGGACGCCATCCAAAGGATCGAAAAAAGCAGAGTGTAATGTATGATGATACCGGTAAAAGAGCTGTCACCCATTGGAGAGTATTGGAGAGATTTGGTTCTTTTACTTTGGTCGAATGTCAGCTTGAAACGGGACGAACACATCAAATAAGAGTACATATGGCATATATAAAGCATCCTCTTTTAGGAGATAGCGTATACGGTCCTGCAAAGTCTGCAGCAGGAGCGAAAAGGCAGATGCTTCATGCCAAAACCTTGGGATTTGTTCATCCGTCAACGGGAAAATATATAGAATTTGACAGTCAACTTCCTGAAGATTTTTCGGAAGTATTAAATAAACTGAGGAAACAAAATGAGCAGAACTAATTTTAAACCTGGAACTTTGCTAAATCCGCTGCCTGTGGTAATGGCGGCTGTAGATGACGGTGAAGGTGGTGCAAATATAATAACGATAGCATGGACGGGTATTGTAAATTCAAATCCGCCTATGACATATATATCCGTAAAGCCTGAAAGATATTCCTATGAGCTTTTGAAAAAAGCAGGTAATTTTACTATAAACCTCGTTACACAGGAATTGGCAAAGGCTGCGGATTATTGTGGTGTCAGATCAGGTAAAAATGTTGATAAATGGGCTGATACAGGACTTGAGCCTGAAGCATCTGTAATGATTCCAAGCCCCGGAATAAAACAATCGCCCCTTATACTTGAATGCGAGATTAAAGAAATAAAAAAATATCCCAGCCACCATATGTTTGTGGCGGAGATAATTAATGTAAGTGTAGCGGATGACATAGTGGATGAAAAAGGCAAAATCTGCCTTGAAGATGCCGGCCTTGTCAGTTACTGCCACGGTGAATACCTGGGAATTTCCAAAAGGTCTCTTGGCAGATTTGGTTTTTCGGTGATGAAGCCGAAGACAAGAAAACGGCTGAACAGAGAGAAAAGAGCAAAGCGTAAAAGAAAATAATTCGGTTTATTGCAGTTTATGTACTTAGGTTCCCCTTTAGAGATAATTAGATATAATTGTCTTTAATGGTGATATATTCTCTGTTTTTAATATAGTTAATACAGTTATCACATATAAAACCATTCTGAAAAGGGATAATATGATATGCCCGATTACATATGCTACATCTTTTCATTTTGCTTCCTCCTTATTAACGGCTGCGTCATCCGTTCTGTAATGGGAAGTATAGAATAAAAAATTTGGCTATGCAATATAGATAAAGATATAAGATAAATAAGATACATTTAAAGATAATATATGAGATTGTTGGTGATATTTGATGAACAATATGAAACAATTTACTTTAGAACGCGAAAACGGATATAAAATACAAGGGTATAAATGGGATGTGGAAAATCCTGATAAGACAGTATGCCTTATACACGGCATAGGAGAACACGCTGGCAGATATGATAGGCTTGCTGGGGTTTTTAATGACAACAACATCGCCGTATTTGCCATGGATTTGAGAGGTCATGGCAAGACAGATGGCAAACGGGGAGATTGTGCTCCTAGGAAATCTGTCTTGGAAGATGTCGATGCACTTATTGATGAGATTAAAAAAGAACATCCTAATTGTCCTGTAGTTATTTACGGACACAGCATGGGAGGAAATATCGCCTTGGATTACAGAAATCGCGGCAAGTATAACGGCGATGCAGCAGGCTATGTTATTTCCGCACCGTGGGTTAAACTGGTGCGATCCGTACCTAAGCCTCTTTATGTGTTTGTGAAGGCTGCAAGAAAGCTTGCACCAACTCTTACCATCAGTTCGTCTGTTAATACATCAGTTCTTGGAAATCCTATTCATAACAAGGCTTATGAAAAGGATGAATTGGTACATAAAAGGATATCCTTAAGATGTGCTGTTGACGGATTTGATATAGGCAATGCTCTTTATGAAGATACACATGAAATATCAGGGGAAGGACGAAAAAGGCCTATGCTTTTAATGCATGGGGACTGCGATAAAATCTGTGATATAGCAGGAAGTGACAGGATTTTTGAAAATCAAAAAGCCACCTGCGAATATATCAGGTGGCAAGGTCTTTATCATGAAATCCACAATGGAGGTCCTGATAGTGACGGTACTGAAGTTATAGAAAAGGCAGCCTCATGGATATGCAAGCTTACCACTGTTTAATCAGCATCGTCAGGTAACTTTGGAGTTACATAAACAGTTCTGTTATCTGTAAATATAACCATACCCGGTCTTGCGCCGTTTGGCTTTTTTACATGGCGAACAAGGGTATAATCCACAGGAACATTTTCCGATTCTCTACCTTTGCTGTGATAGGCAGCAATGGCTGCAGCTTCAAAGATGGAGTTATCAGATGCTGGTTTTCCTTCTGTGAATAGTATTGTATGGGAACCGGGAATATCCTTTGTGTGAAACCACATGTCATTTTTCGACGCTTTCTTCATGGTGAGAGCGTCGTTTTCTTTATTATTACGTCCGGCCATTACGATAAAACCGTCAGAGGTCTTGTATGTGTAAGGCTGCAGCACATCTTTTTTCCTGTTCTGTTTGTGCTGCCTACTGCGACGCCTTAAAAATCCTCCCTCTATAAGCTCTTCTCTTATTTCATCTATAGTGGCAATGCTATCTGCCGAGTTTACAAAGTTCAATACAGATTCCAGATATGATATATCACCGTCAGTGCGTGCCAGCTGATTTTTCTTTTCAACAACAGCAGTTTTTGCTTTGCTGTATTTTTTGAAATAGTTTTGCGCGTTTTTTGACGGGTGAAATCTCTTATCCAAAGGGATAGTTATCATTTCACCGGTGTAATAGTTTAAAACCGTTGCTTTTTCAGCTCCAGGTTTGATATCGTGCATACCAGCGGTGAGAAGCTCGCCATATAACCTGTATTTTTCTGAGTTTTCTGCTTCCATAAGGTCCTCTGATAATTTTTGCTTTTTTAAATATAGCTTTTTGAGCAGTTGATTTAGATGCTTAGAAAGGTCTGCGGATTTTTGCCTTATCCTGTTGGAGACCTCTCTGTGGGAATAGTAATATTCAGCTGCGGCGCTTACTGTGTCAAAGGAAATTGAAGAAAGTCCGCGATATTGCTCTATAGTTACCACATGAAAGTCCTGGGGAGTACCGTCTTCCTTAAGGTATACTCGTATATCAGAACCACCGGTTTTGAGTGCATCACTCCAGTTTTGCAGTTTTGACAGGGGATCTTTACATTCAAAGAGGTCCTGTGAAAGAATAGGCGAAATGCCTTCTATGGCACTTAATATATCCCTGCTGTCAGTGGCATTATCAAAAATCTGCTGGTCGACATCCTCTGGGAGAGTTTTATTTTGTGAAGGTGGGTATTCATAGAGCATTCCAGGGAGAGTCTGTCTTGCACGGCTGACATCAACAGATACTCTTTTTATGGAATCGATAATTTTACCACTGGACATATCAACCAGGGAAAGGTTGCTGTGCTTACCCATGATCTCTACAACAAGCTTTTTGTTTTTGTCAAAGCCTAGCTCATCTCTTGTTTCAAAGATAATCTCGATAATTCTCTCTATGTTATATTGGCGGATTTCGGATATTCTACCGCCGATAAGATGCTTTCGCATAAGCATGCAGAATGCTGGTGGTTCAGTTGGATTAGTAAAATCTTCATCGGTAATATAAATGCCGGCATGATTTGTATCGGCTGAAATATAAAGTTTGTGTTTGCCTTCTTTTGTATGTATGAAAAGAACCAGCTCGTTTTTTTCCGGCTGGTAAACTTTGTCTACTTTCCCGTATGTGAGCTTATCAGCTAATTCGCTGGCCATAGCCCCTGTAACAAAACCGTCAAAAGCCATTTGATTTCCTTTCCGTAAAAGTTTTGCTGTGTTATAATATTTAATATTATCATAAATTATTGGAAAAGAAAAACGGAGCAGATTATATGATAAAGAGTATGACAGGATTCGGCAGAGGAGAATATGCCGACGATAAAAGAAATGTTGTTGCGGAAATACGTTCGGTAAATCACCGTTACTGTGATATCCATGTAAAGATGCCAAGAAGATATGTCTTTGCAGAGGATAGAATTAAAAATCTTATAAAGGAAAAGGCCAGAAGAGGAAAGATTGAAGTATCCGTAATGGTCGAAAACATCGGCGATGCTGATGTAAATATCAAACTCAACACAGCGGTGGCAAAGCAGTATTATGACAATTTAAAGCAACTGTCCGGTGAGCTTGAACTTGATGGAGAAATCACTCTTGAATATCTTTCAAGCCTTCCAGATGTTATGAAAGCCATTCCGGATGTAGAGGATGAGGAAGAAGCAGCTTCAGCTATTTTAGCTGCCGTATCTCAGGCTTTAGATGGCTTTGAAACAATGAGAATGACAGAAGGAGCAAAGCTGGCAGAGGATTTGATTCACAGAGGAAATCTTATTAGAGACTATGTGGATTCCATTGGCCAGAGGGCGCCAAAGCTTCAGGAAATATATGCAGGAAGACTGGTGGAGAGAATAAAGGAACTTCTAGGGGATAATGTGCAGATTCCTGAAGAGAGAATTGCCATGGAAGCTGCTATATTTGCCGATAAATCAAATATAACTGAGGAGCTGGTAAGGCTGGATAGCCACATGCTTCAGATGAAAAAGATTATAGAAAGCGATTCGCCTGAAGGTAAGAAGTTGGATTTTCTTGTTCAGGAAATGAATAGAGAGGCAAATACCATAGGCTCTAAGGCAAACGATCTTGATATTACATCCATTATGCTTGAAATAAAAAGCGAAGTGGAAAAAATCAGAGAACAGGTTCAGAATATAGAATAACTATTGAAAAACAAAAACTGCAGTAGTATAATATATTGCCTGATAAACAGGTTAGGACATATTATGAAAATAACCGGGCATATGAAGATAAGGGGAAACAGATGACAACAGGTAAGCTGCTGGTGATATCAGGCCCTTCCGGCACCGGAAAGGGTACAATATGTAAAAAACTCTTTGAGGATTTTGAAAACATCGTATTTTCAGTATCGATGACAACTCGAAATCCAAGAGAGGGAGAAATTCACGGACAGTCTTATTACTTCACCGAAAAAAGTAACTTTGAAAAGATGATTAGTGAAGATGGATTTCTCGAATATGCCAAGGTTTTTGATAACTATTACGGTACACCTAAAAAGCCTGTTATAGATCAGCTATCCAAAGGAAACGATGTGCTTTTGGAAATAGATGTGCAAGGAGCCATGCAGGTGAGAGATGCTTATCCTGAGGCTGTGCTGATTTTTATACTTCCACCTTCCTTAAAAGAGTTAAAAAACAGGATTATAAATAGGGGAAGTGAAAGTGAAGAGAGTCTTAATAAGAGACTTGGCGAGGCAATGCACGAGATAACCTATGCCGACAAGTATGATTATGCCGTAATAAACGATGATCTTGATGAGGCTGTAAAGCAGGTCGAATCGATAATCGTTGCAGAACATTTGAAAGTAACGCAAAATATAGCTAAAGTAATAGATAGTTACAGGAAGGAGATATGAAATGCTGTTATATCCATCAATTAACGAAATAAGAAAAAAAGCGGACAGCAGATACACATTGGTTGTACTGGCTGCAAAGAGAGCAAGAGACATCATTGACGGCAAACCTATGTTGGTTGAAGATGGAAATGTAGAAAAGCCCGTTTCGGTAGCTGCTGAAGAGATAGCTGAAGACTATATAACATACAAGAGATAACAGGCAAGAAACAACAAGACGAGTGTAAGGCGCGAATACAGACTCTATAAGCATCCCGAAACGAAGGGATGCTTTTTTTCATAATTATTTTTTATGTAAGTTATATTATATTAAAGAGAAAATGAAAGAGGGAGAATATGCTGTATCTAAAAGAAAATGCAAATGTGTATCGTGTCACAAATGATGACATATTGTATCTGCAGCAGAATGGTCGTCACATAAGTATAGTGACCAGTGACAGGGAGTATACGCTGCGAAAACACAAAATCAGAGATGTTGAAAAAATGCTTGGAGAGCGCTTTTTTAAATGTCACAGTTACCTTATTGTAAACAAAGACAAAATAAAGGAAGTGTGTAAAAATGAAGTGCTGTTTGACAGCGGTCACAGTATAGGCATGTGTTATGCAGCTGCCTTGAGATTGAGAAAATCGCTTTTAAATATCTAGATTTACAAAAATCACAGAAATTTTGCGGTTTATAGTGCTTTATGCTTGATAATTACAAGCGGATATGTTAATATATCACCCGGTGATGCCATTTTGGACTCACCGGGTAAATCAACACACCGCGTTACAGGTCAGGCGGTGCCTGTTAAGGCTCCTGTCTTGGAAGACGACGGTGGAAGAGTAAAACCAGGAGGAAAAAACATGTCAGTAATTTCAATGAAACAGCTTTTAGAAGCAGGTGTTCATTTCGGACACCAGACAAGAAGATGGAACCCTAAAATGGCTCCATACATCTTCACAGAAAGAAACGGTATCTACATCATCGATCTTCAGAAAACAGTAAGAAAGATTGATGAAGCATACGCCTTCATGAGAGAAGTAGGCGAAAGCGGAAGACCGGTTCTCTTTGTAGGAACTAAAAAGCAGGCTCAGGGAGCAATTAAGGATGAAGCTCTGAGATGCGGAATGTACTATGTTAACCAGAGATGGCTGGGCGGAATGCTCACAAACTGGAAGACCATCTCCACAAGAATAAAGAGACTCAACGACATCAAGGCGATGGAAGAAGACGGTACTTTTGAAAAGCTCAGCAAGAAAGAAGTACTCATGCTCCAGAGAGAACTTGAAAGACTGGAAAAGTTCCTGGGCGGCATCAAGGAAATGAAGGAAATGCCAGCTGCAGTATTTGTAGTTGACCCTAAAAAGGAAAAGATTGCAGTTAAAGAAGCAAGAACTCTGGGTATCCCTGTAGTTGGTATCGTTGATACAAACTGCGACCCTGACGATGTAGACTACATCATTCCTGCCAACGACGATGCTATCAGAGCCGTAAAGCTCATTGCAAGCAGCATGGCTGATGCCGTTATTGAAGGAAAGCAGGGCGAAAGCTTTGACGAATCAGAGCCTGAAGCAATTGAAGAACAGGAAGTATCTGAGGCAACAGAAAGCGAGGAAAACTAAATGGCAGTAACAGCAGCACTTGTAAAAGAACTTAGAGAAATCACAGGCGCAGGCATGATGGACTGCAAGAAGGCGCTTGTAGAAACTGATGGCGATATCGATAAGGCCATTGAATATCTGAGAGAAAAAGGACTTTCTAAGGCAGCAAAGAAATCAGACAGAATTGCTGCAATGGGTCTTGTTAGAATAGCTTTCTCCGATGACTGCAAAGCAGCAGCACTGGTGGAAGTAAACTCTGAAACAGACTTCGTAGCTAAAAACGATGAATTCATCACTTTTGTTGAAAACATCGCTAAGATTGCTCTGGAAAATGATGCGGCTGATGTTGAAGCTCTTAAGGCTCTTCCATACAGCGACAGTGCAACAGTTGGCGAAGAACTTACAAATAAAATTGCCACTATCGGTGAAAATTTGAACATCAGAAGATTTGTAAAATACAATGAACCTGGAGTTGTATATGCCGGATATACTCATACAAACGGCATGATCGGTGTAATTGTAGGTATTAAGACAGATGCTACAGCTGACGAAATAGCTACAGTAGGTAAGGATGTATCTATGCAGGTTGCTTCCATGAACCCACAGTTCTTGGATGAAACATCTGTAGATCCTGCTTACATTGAGCATGAAAGAGAAATCCTCAGACATCAGGTTCTCAACGAAGGAAAGCCTGAAAACATGGTTGACAAGATTGTTGACGGAAAAATTAAGAAGGAACTCAAGGAAGTATGCCTCGTAGATCAGAAGTTCGTTAAGAACGGAGATCTTACCGTTAAACAGTATGTTGACGAATGTGCCAAGGAAGTTGGTAAGGATATGGCCATCGCTTCTATGGTTAGATACGAAGTTGGTGAAGGTATCGAAAAGAAGGAAGAAGACTTCGCAGCAGAAGTTGCAGCTCAGCAGGCTGCAGCAGCTCAGAAATAAGAGCCTTTGTCTATTGACATCACGACCCGCAGCAATGCGGGTCTTTTGTTAAAGTTTGCAGCAATAAAAACAGGGAGGTGCAAAATATGATACCTGTTCATACAAACGATAATTTTCCTATCATTATAGTATCGGTGCTAGTGGCGCTGTCAGCAATAGGCCTCATAGCCGGAATATTTGTTGGCAGAAGGAAAAAGAAATAGTCGCACATCAAAAAACTGAAGCAAAATCATTGACATCATATGTCATGTTTTGTATACTATAAAAGCTCTCTAAAAAAGAGGGCAGCAGAAAAAAGCTTTATAATTTTCTTATATAGGATTTTGGTGAGCAATGCCTCAAAAAAGTCCTTGACAAAGGAGCCGAGCTCTGCTAATATAAAGAATGTTCGCTGAAGCGGACAGAACCTAAAAAACTTCATAGTATAAAGAACAAGTCGAAGATAAGAAACAGACTATGCCAGTAAGGTAATAGAGGTTTCTGACAATTTCTAAGAGACTCAAAACAATAATTCGGGCTAAGAAATAAAAGCCTGGCGTAACTTGAGCAAGATATAAACTTTCTAATGGGAAGTATATATACCATTTAATTAAGAGTTTGATCCTGGCTCAGGATGAACGCTGGCGGCGTGCCTAACACATGCAAGTCGAGCGAGAAACTTTTAAATGAAACTTCGGTAGATTTTGAAAGCGGAAAGCGGCGGACGGGTGAGTAACGCGTAGGCAACCTGCCCTTTGCAGAGGGATAGCATCTGGAAACGGATATTAATACCTCATAATACTAAACTATCACATGATAGAGTAGTCAAAGATT
>NZ_JADCKA010000010.1 GCF_014982745.1 Gallibacter intestinalis
CAGGAAAAACTATCTGATTCAATTCCTGGATGGGGAGATGCAATCGTATGGACTGAATTCCATAGATCAGGTGACTACCCTAGTTATTGGGACTAGGGTGTCACCAACTCTTTTTGTCCTATAACCCTAAAAGGAATATTAAAGCATGCAAAAAGCAGGGTTTGGTTTAAAGCCCTGCTTTTGTGATGTTTTATAAGTTTAATCGATATTCAGTTCGAAATTCACTCCAACCTCGCCTACCGGCAGCTTCTTGCTCATATATATTTTTGCTGCTAGGGAAACGCAGTGAGCCGGATACATAAATTCAGGATTTTGCGCGGCCAGATAGTAGGTGGTTTTTTCTAATCTTTCATCCACATCAAAGAGATGAAAACCTCCAATGACACCGCGGATGCGCTTGTCGTCGCAGACTTCCTTGGCGTATTCGGTGATGTTGCATATGCCGCTGTGGGAGCAGGCGGTGATTATAACAAGTCCCTTATCTGTTTTAAGGGCAAGGGCACTGTCCTCCATGTTGGTGTCTTCTATCCATTTACCGTTGACCTGCTTTTCTCCTATGACAAGTCTCTTTTCAAAATCGAAGATGTCCGGAATCGTACCTAAGAATACCAGGTTGTCCGTTATGTCGTAAGGTATGTCGGTTTCGATGAGGTTGACCTTTTGGGCAAGTTCGTCCTTGGAAAAAGGTGAACCGATTTCAAGGTTTTCAAATCTTTTTGGGTCAAAGCAGCCGGGAGCGGCCACAAGGTCCACTTTGGACATGTCGTGGCGGTCAAAGAGGTATGGCATTCCCCAGGTGTGGTCGTTGTGGCCGTGGGAAATGACAAGGGTTGAAATATCTCCCAGGTTTATGCCCATAAGCTCGGCGTTTTTTAGGAAGATATCCGAATAACCGGTATCTAGAAGTATTTTCTTTCCGCTTTCTTCAATGTAGCAACACCATGCCGGTTCCCCGAAATAGTATTGATCGATGAAGGTGTTGTTATCAACTAAAACTTTCAGCTTCATGTTTATCCCTCCAGTCCTTTTATATTACATCGGTTTTCTCCCTGTTTCTTTGGCTCAAATTATACTCTCCACATAAATATAAAATCAATATTATTTTCAAATACCGCTTTACAAGGTGATTACTTATGTTATAATAAGGATACAGATTGACGATTTTTTAACAATCTATCATGTTTATGGAAATATCTATTTTAAGGAGGACAGACCGATGAAAAAAATTGGCGTATTGGGAACTGGTACAATGGGTGCCGGAATTATCCAGGTACTTGCGCAGAACGGATACGAAGTAGTACTCAGAGCGAGAAGACAGACTTCTGTTGACGGCGGTATCGCAAAGGTTACAAAGAACCTTGAAAAGATGGTTACAAAGGAAAAGATTACAGCAGCAGAAAAAGATGAAATCCTTTCCAGAATCCATGGCTCAACAGATATCGAAATCGTTAAGGACGCAGATCTTATCATTGAAGCGGCTACAGAAGAAATGGAATCCAAGAAGGCTCTCTTTGCAGAACTGGATGAACTCTGCAAACCTGAAGCTATCATAGCTACTAACACTTCTTCTCTTTCCATCACAGAAATCGCAGCAGCTACAAAGAGACCTGATAAGATTGTAGGTATGCACTTCTTCAATCCTGTACCTGCAATGAAGCTGGTTGAAATCATCAAGGGTATGCTGACTTCTGACGAAACAAGAGACACAGTAGTTGAACTTGCAAAGATACTGGGCAAGACTCCTGTAGAAGTTGAAGAAGCTCCAGGATTCGTTGTAAACAGAATCCTTATCCCAATGATCAACGAAGCTGCAGGCATCCTGGCAGACGGAGTTGCTGACGCTGAAGGTATCGATAACGCTATGAAACTTGGTGCTAACCATCCAATGGGACCTCTGGCACTGGGCGACCTGATCGGACTTGATGTTGTTCTGGCTATCATGAACGTACTTTACACTGAATACGGTGACCCTAAGTACAGACCACATGTACTTATCAAGAAGATGGTAAGAGCAGGTAAGCTGGGACAGAAGACAGGTGAAGGATTCTTCGTATATAACAAATAAGGTGGAATCATAAAGATCCTATGAAAATAAAAGAGGAGCCGAAACACAATCGGCTCCTTTTGGGTTATAGGACAAAAAGTGTTGATGAAAACCGCTATAGCTATTGAATTTTCAATGGCTATGGCGGTTTTAAGTTGTTTTTGACAACTTATAGGGCGGACAAAAAGTGTTGATAAAATTCGTTGAAAAGATTGAAAATTCAATGCAAATTCGCAATATATCTTCTTAGAAATCAACATGTTACGGAGGAAGATATATGAAACATGTAATTTGTCCTGTCTGTGGTAATAATTGTGTTAGAAATGGCAAAACAGCATCTGGTTCTCAAAGATGGCTGTGTAAAAGTTGTTCCGCTACTTTTACACAGAAAATCGACAACTCAGCAAAGCAGTTAAAGATATTCTTGAAATGGTTATTTAGTAAGCAAACTCAAAGGGAAATGCCCGGCGAAGGTAGAACTTTTAGAAGGAAAACATCAATGTTTTGGGATATTTGGCCAATGCCTCCAATTGTTGAATCTAAAAAAGATGTACTCTATGTAGATGGAATTTATCTTGGTCGTAAAGCCTGTGTTTTAATATGTTGCGATGATAAACATGTTCTAGGATGGTATCTGTGTAGATATGAACATTCTCGGGCTTGGAAAGCTCTTTTATCTCGAATAGCAGAACCAAGAATAGTAGTATCAGACGGAGGAACAGGTCTTCCAAAAGCACTTAGACAGATATGGCCCCAAGCAGAACACCAGAGATGTACATTTCATGCCTTTTGTCAGATTAGACGGTACACAACAACAAAACCAAAGACTTCTGCAGGATTTGAACTTTACAATTTAGCAAAGGATCTATTGCATTTAAAAAACAAGGAAGAAGCAGAGGAATGGACACTCCGTTTCATTGATTGGATGAGAAGATACAACAGCTTCTTAAGTCAAATGACATATGATGAATTTGGAAATGGAAGACCAACACATGAGCGATTAATTAAAGCGCAGAGGTCTACATTAAAGCTCATAAAGGAAGGAACCCTATTCACATATTTAGATGAGGAATTGATAGAAGAAATCGGTAGAATACCAGCTACGACTAATCAAATTGAAGGTGGAGTAAATGCAAGACTTAGAGAAATGTTGAGGAGTCATAGAGGCCTTTCTATTGAAAGACGAATAAAAGCGGTCTTCTGGTGGTGCTATATGCACTCACCAGAGCCGCTTTCAGCTAATGAATTATTGAAAGTTATGCCAACAGATAAGAGTATCTCCGACATTTACAGGAAGATGACTAGACAGGAAAAACTATCTGATTCAATTCCTGGATGGGGAGATGCAATCGTATGGACTGAATTCCATAGATCAGGTGACTACCCTAGTTATTGGGACTAGGGTCTATCAACACTTTTTGTCCTATAACCCCTCCTTTTATGGTGCTGTTCTAAAAGAATCTGCTATTTCAATGATTCTGCAATTGTATCGGCCAGTGCGTCCAAAGCTTCATATGTATCTTCCTTTACGGAGGAGAGCATGGACAGCTTTTCGTTGAGGAGGGTCATGTTTTTCATTTCTCCTATCATCTTGCACATAACCTTGTTGGCCTGCGGAGCCCATGTGCCGTTTTCCACTATGGCAAAAGTCCTGTTCTGCAGAGAAAGACGCTGCATATCACGGATAAATTCTTCCATAGGCGGATAAAGATCGTTAGTGTATGTAACTGAGAGCAGAGCTATGTGGCTGTACTTGAAAGCATCGCTTATCAGGTATGATACATGAGTTTTTGATACATCGTACATCCTGATGTTTGTTACGCCTTTTTCGCACAGTTTCGCAGCCAGTATCTGCGCTGCGTTTTCGGTATTGCCGTACATTGAAGCGTAGGCAATAAGCACACCCTTTTCTTCAGGTTCGTAAGTTGCCCATTTGATGTGCTTGTCGATGAAGTAACCGATGCCCTTTCTCCATACAAGACCGTGAAGCGGACATATGATCTTGATATCTATGCCTTCGGCTTTCTTAAGGAGATTCATAACCTGAGGGCCGTATTTACCTACGATGTTTGTGTAGTATCTTCTGGCTTCGTCGATCCAGTCTCTGTCAAAATCAACTTCATCGGCAAAGAGTTTCCCGTCAAGAGATTTGAATGAACCGAAGGCATCGGCACTGAAGAGAACTCCGTCTGTTGTATCGAAGGTAACCATTACTTCCGGCCAGTGAACCATAGGCGCGCTGATGAAAGTGAATGTGTGCTTTCCGAAGTTCATCTCATCACCTTCCTTGACGGTGATGGTTTCTCCCAGATTGCAGAATCCGAACTGTTCCATCATCTTGAAAGCTTTTGCGGTGGAAATGACTTTTGTTTCAGGATGTCTTAAAAGCACTTCTTCCATAGAAGCACAGTGATCCGGTTCCATATGGTTTATAATCATGTAGTCCAGAGGACGACCGTTTAATACGAATTCAAGATTTTCAATGAATTGCTTTCCCACAGACCAGTCTGCTGCATCCAGAAGAACTGTCTTTTCATCAAGCAGAACATATGAGTTGTAGGAAACACCATCCTCGATTGGATGGATATTTTCAAAAAGATGAAGACGCTTGTCGTTGGCGCCTATCCAGTAGATATCATCAGTAACTTTTCTTACGCAATGCATGGTAAAGCCTCCTTCTTATTTAATAACTACATATAATTTATCACAAAAAACATGACTGTCAAACGTCAGATAAAATAAAAGCGTCCGCATGGAACGCTTTTATAAAATGTATTGTATGATATTCTTTATTTTATAGCAAATTTTGTTTTCATGAGAGCGGCACCTATACCGATTACTATTATACCGGCCACTATTGCTTCCGGAACGCCGTTTATGCCGATTATTCCCATGATAAATGTGTAAACCGCACTGCTTGCAACCTCATTAGCCTGAGCATAGGCATCCTTAAAGAACAGATATATCATGTTCATTACCAAAAGGGTATTTGTCAGTGAGCCTAAAACTCCTGCAAAACCGAGAGCGATGCTCTGGCGTTTTTTGCTGACTTCGCCTTTTCCCGGTTTAGTTATAAGCTTGTAAACATAATAAGGAATCACACCTACCAGTATACGAGGCACAAAGCAAATTATGATGCTGGCAAGACCGCCATGTATATCTCCTATCTGAATAAATGGTGAGAATACAAATGACGTTGCCGTCGGATTGATGGTGTTGTTAATAAGACTTGTCAGGCCGAACACCCCGCCCAGAATCGCTCCGTTCTTTGGACCCATCATCAGAGAACCTATTATCACAGGAATGTGTATTATGGTTGCCCTTGTAAAGCCTAAAGGTATATAGCCGATGAAAGGCGTAAATGCCATTATGACTATAATACCGCTGAAAAGCGAAAGCTGAACCAGCCCGAGGGTACGCTTTGATGTACCGTGTTGTGTTAAAGTATTCATTTTTCTGTCTCCTTGTTATCATTCTCGTAATAGCTGAGATATAATACAATACGCAGATATTATAAGTCGGCGCACAGGATTTTTCAACAAAAGAATGGAAAAAAATCGGCGAATAGTGTGGTATAATAAATTGTTTATTGGATATTTGATGGAGAAATTAGTATGACTGAAATAATCAACAACGAAGAAAAGAATATAGAAAAGGATGCGGAAAAGCATACCGAAAAAACCATAGAAGGCATACTTGAAATCGCAGAGGGCGGTTTCGGCTTTTTAAGATTTGATAATTTCCTCACCAGTGATGATGATGTATATGTGGCAAACAGCCAAATTAGACGATTTAACCTTAAAACAGGAGATAAGGTAAGAGGTACAACAAGAGGGCCGAGACAGGGTGAAAGATTTGGAGCTCTTTTGATGATAGAGGCAATTAACGGCGAAGATCCTGAAAAGGCTAAGCTGAGACCTGATTTTGATAAGCTGACACCGATTTTCCCTAACAGGAGAATAAATCTGGAGGACGGGGCAGATCTTTCCATGAGACTGATAGATTTGGTGGCACCAATAGGCTTTGGACAGAGAGGGCTTATCGTTGCACCTCCTAAAGCGGGAAAAACTGCTCTTATAAAAAAGATTGCATGTAGCATCGAAAAGCATCATCCTGAAGCGGAACTTATAATTCTCTTGGTTGATGAACGTCCAGAAGAAGTAACCGATATGAAACGCAGTCTTAAAAACGATGGCGAGGTTATATATTCCACATTTGACGAGCAGCCGGCTCATCATGTAAAGGTTGCGGAGATGGTACTGGCTAGGGCAAAGAGGCTGGCGGAGCACGGAAGAGATGTAATAGTGCTTTTGGATAGCATCACAAGATTGGCAAGAGCATATAATCTGGTGGTGCCTGCATCTGGCAGAACTCTTTCTGGAGGTCTTGACCCTGCTTCTTTATACAAGCCTAAGAAATTTTTCGGAGCGGCAAGAAACATCGAGGAAGGCGGCAGCATCACAATTTTAGCAACTGCGCTGGTTGATACGGGTAGCAGAATGGATGATGTGATATACGAGGAATTTAAGGGCACAGGCAATATGGAGCTTCATCTGGACAGAAGTCTGTCGGAAAAGAGAATCTTCCCTGCCATAGATTTAAATAGATCGGGAACAAGAAGGGAAGATCTGCTGATGGATCAAAATGAGCTTGCTGCTGTATGGCGCATGAGAAAGGCTCTTTCTTCGGGAACAGTTCAGGAAATCACAGAAACCATCATCGACAATCTTATGCTTACAAAGAACAATAAGGAGTTTGTCGACATTATAGATAAACTGCGTTTTGAGTAAACTAAAATACAATAAAGAGGGGTAAAACAGATAAATGGCTAATCTTTTAGTATCAGACATTATAAAAATGGCGGAAAAGCAGCTTCATGATGCCGGTATAGACGAGGCAAAGCAGCAGGCGGAGCAGATTTACTGCCTTATGAAAAACTTCGATAAAATGAGGTTTTTTATGCAGTGGTCCAAGGAAGCCGGAGAAATTGAAGCGGAAAACTATTTTAAATTAGTGGCCCAAAGGGCGACTCACAAACCGATTCAGTTGATATTCGGTGAAACGGAATTTATGGGCTATCCTTTTAAAGTAAGAGAAAATGTACTTATTCCGAGAATGGATACGGAAGTGGTAGTTGAAGAAGCGGAAAAAATCGCCCAGAATAAGGATAGCGTCCTGGATTTATGTTGCGGCAGCGGCATCATAGGTATTGCTCTTATGAAAAAAGCCGCCGAAAATAAAAAGACTTTGAAGGTTACCTCATCGGATATGAGCGAGGAAGCCGTGGCACTCACTGCAGAAAATGCTCAGCTTAATGGAGTGCGCTTGGAAATTACACAGGGGGATTTATTTGAACCGATTAAGAAAAAGAAATATGATCTTATCGTTTCAAATCCGCCGTATATTGAAAGTGATGTTATCCCGACGCTGGATGTGGAGGTGAAGGATTATGACCCTTTAACAGCCCTTGACGGTGGAGAGGACGGCCTTGATTTCTATAAAAGGATAATTGACGAAGCGCCGGAGCATCTAAAAAAGAAGGGACGCATCATATTTGAAATCGGATATAATCAGGGAACTGCCGTTGCTGAACTGTTAAAGGCATCGGGAGCCTTTGAAGATATTGAAATAACAAAGGATCTGGCAGGGCATGACAGAGCAGTTAAGGCATATCTTGCTGGCAAAAAGAAAAAATAGAAACATTTTTGTCAAAAAACAAGTAAAACTATTGAAAATACCAAATCGATTGTGATATATTAGATAAGCTGTTAGAAAACAGCAAATAAATTATGCAAAGGCACAGCCTGAGCAGGAAAGAGGTAGAAGCATGAAACAGGGAATCCATCCTGACTATAAGGAATGTAAAGTAACTTGCGCATGCGGCAACACATTTATGACTAAGTCAACTTCAGAAGAAATGAGACTTGACGTTTGCTCAGCTTGCCATCCGTTCTTTACAGGTCAGCAGAAGTTCATCAACAGAGGTGGACGTGTTGAAAAGTTCAAGAACAAGTACAATCTGGACTAACAACGACAGAAGGGCGCAATCTTCGGATTGCGCTTCTTTTTTTACCGTATTTTAACAGAAGCAAGCCTATTTTCTTAATCTTTGGTTGATATATTTAATATATAAGGGATTTATTGCCCAAAATATATCTTAAACCGGAAAAGAGGTAATGATATGAATAAAAAATATGTTCTGGATACAAATGTCCTAATACAGGCTCCTTATGCTATGGAGTGTTTTGAGGAAAATACTGTTGTGATTCCGATGGTGGTATTGGAAGAACTGGATAATCTCAAAAAAGATGATGGCGAGCGGGGAGCTAATGTTCGTAAAGCCATAAGGATGCTTGAACAGCTCAGAGAAAAAGGAGATATAATAAAGGATGGTGTTTTATTGGATAACGGAGGCACGCTCAGAGTGGAAACGAATTTTCATGATGTGGAACTGCCAGAGGATTTCAGCGAACACAAATCAGACAACAGAATATTAAAAGTGTGTAAAGGGCTTGTATCGACTTCAGAAGAACCAGTGGTGTTGGTAACTAAGGATATTTTGTTGAGAATTAAAGCACAGCTTATAGGTATAAACGCAGAAGATTTTATAACAGAACAGGTTGTAGAACACGAAGTTCAGTACAAAGGAAGAGAAGAGGTATTTGTACCGGAAGAATGCTTTTCTGAATTTAAGAAAAAAGGTGTAAAGATAGAAGAAGTCTATTGCATTGATGAAAATGGAAAAAAATACACTCCTGAGCTTTATGAAAACGAATTTATAGTGCTCAAAGCCGATCAATCATCGAAAAAGACGCACCTTGGTAGAGTGGAAAAAGGCATGATACGCAAGCTAGCCTTTCAAAAGAAAAAACCATACGGAGTTTCTCCAAGGAATTCCGGCCAGTATTTTATGCAGGAAGCTCTGATGCAGCCTGCGGATAAAGCGCCGTTGGTTATAATCAAAGGAATGGCAGGCACCAGTAAAACTTTTTATTCTCTGGCGGTAGGGCTCGAAAAGGTTGTGAATGAACAGCGGGAAGAATATCGAAGGATACTGATATGCAGACCAAATGCTCAATTTGATGAAGACATTGGATTTTTACCGGGAGATGAACAGGAAAAGATATCGCCGTTATTGCGACCAGTGATAGATAATCTTGAGCAGCTGATAGATTCAGACGAAAATGAAAGATATGTTAATGAAATGGAACTTGCTGGAAAGATAGATGAAATCTTTGATAGAGGTATGATTCAAGCTGAAGCTTTAAACTACATTCGCGGAAGATCTATAGTAAAAACGTACCTAATAATAGATGAAGCGCAGAACATGACGCCTGCACAGGCGAAAGGAATCATAACAAGAGCAGGTAAAGGAACAAAAATAATCTTGCTAGGCGATCCTAATCAGATAGACAGACCGTTTCTCGATGAGAGGACAAATGGACTGAGCTATGCAGCAGAGCATATGAAAGGAAGCAGTCTGTGTTGGCAAATAACACTCACCGCTTCGGAATGTGAAAGATCCGAACTGGCAATGGATGCTATACAGCGACTGTAAAGGAGGAATTAATATTGGCTGATAAGAAAAACAAGATAACATACGAGGTAATTAGAGAAAACGAAAAAATCAATGGCCTTTTGGAAAAAGGGAACAGTGTGCTTAAGGAGATAGGTTACACGGAACATTCAAAAAAACATGCGGCAAAGGTAGCTCACAGAGCAGGTGAAATTTTGGAAGCGCTTGGATACAGCGGGCACATCGTCGAACTTGCAAAAATCGCAGGATACATGCACGATATAGGAAATAGCATAAACAGACATGCCCATGCTCAGAGCGGTGCTATCCTTGCCTATACAATACTCAACGAAATGAAAATGCCCTTTGACGATATATTAACCATAGTTACGGCAATAGGACATCATGATGAAGAAACCGGTACAGCAGTTGATGTGGTATCGGCAGCACTGATTCTTGCAGATAAAACTGACGTGCGCAGAAACAGGGTGCAAAATCCTGTTATTTCAGGCTTTGATATACATGACCGTGTAAACTATGCAGCTTTGAATTCATCATTGAAATTTAGGCAGGATAAAAAGATAATTCAAATGGAACTGGAGCTGGACGATAGCATGTGTACTGTGATGGACTATTTCGAAATATTTTTACAGCGTATGATGATGTGTAGGCGGGCTTCAGAAGTACTTGGCTATAAGTTTAAGTTAATTGCCAATGGAAATAAGCTATGCTAATGTAAAAGTGGATATTTAGAAAAAGAAGCCTCCGGAAGCGGATAGATAGAAATCCGATAGCCGGAGGTTATTTGTTGCATATAGTTTTTTTATTTTTGTTAGTTATCAGCCTATGCCGCCATAGAATATTCCCAGAATGTATACGGCGATAGTTACACCGCAGAACACATATCTTGACAGTGGTTCAAACCATCTGCCGATAGGCTTTTCACGGCCAATCTGTGCATTTTCTCTCGCAAAGTTCTTGCCGCAAACCCAGTATGTCATTATGGCTGCAAGGAGAGCACCCAGAGGCACGATGTAAATTGATACAATATCCATCCATGTGGATACTGTGTCGCCGTTTTCTATGAACAGACCTACAGCCAGACCCAGCAGCAGTATCAGACCTACAGATATTTTTCTGGAAAGTCCAAACTTGTTCTGGATTGCTTCCACGGAGGTTTCGTAAAGATTTACAAGAGAAGTAAATCCTGCAAACATTACCGCCAGGAAGAATATTATAGCTATTATCTGACCTAAAGGCATTGCTTTAAATATACTTGGCATAGTTATGAACAGCAGCGGAGGACCTGAAGTAGGGTCTGTACCAAAGGCGAATACCGCCGGAATTATTACCATGGCAGCTGTCATGGATGCCAGAGTATCAAAGATTGCTATGTATTTTGCACTGGATACGATATCTTCTTTTTTGCTCAGATAGCTTCCGTAAACCACAGTGCCGGAGCCTGCCAGTGACAGTGAGAAAAATGCCTGGCCTAGAGCAAATACCCATGTCTGAGGATTTGCCAGGGCGCTCCAATCAGGGTTGAACATAAAGTCGTAGCCTGCACCTGAACCCGGTAAAAATGCAACTCTTATGGCGATGATTACAAATAGGAGATAGAACAGAGGCATAAGAACCTTGTTTACTCTTTCTATACCCTTTGAGATGCCGAAGGCCATAAAAGCAAAAGTTACAACCAATACGATAATGTGCCATGGCACTGAGCCAAAATCAGTGGCAATTTCACCAAAATATGCACCGCTGTCTTCGGACTTAATCATTTCTCCACTTACAGAGCCTATAAAGAATTTAAGAACCCATGCCATAACAACGGTATAGCCTATGGCTGTGGCAAGGGAGCCGATTACAGGTATCAGACCTATAAATTCGCCGCCCTTAAGCCCGCGCATTTCGAGGGCTTTCTTAAATGAGCCCAGAGGACCTGTTCTCATGGTTCTTCCTAAGGTGATTTCTCCTACGATTCCAGACATACCTAAAAGTGCTACGAATATGATGTACGGAATAAGGAAAGCTGCTCCTCCGAACTGACCTACACGATATGGGAACAGCCAGATATTACCCATACCTACGGCAGATCCGATACATGCGATGATGAATCCGAATTTGGAGGAGAAAATATCTCTTGGTTTTGCATTTAGAGTATTTTTTTCTGTCATGATATCTCCTTTCATAAAAAAACACCTGTCCTTAAACTTAAGGACAGGTGTTAAACCTGCGGTGCCACCTTAATTGACAGTAAAACTGCCCACTCAGCAGAGTGCTATCACACTCCCAGCCCGTAACGCCGGCTTCGCGTCTCCACTACTGAGCCAGATTGACCGGCTGTTCATTTCGCCCTCTGGGGCCCATTTACCGAAACTGTCGCTTTTCCGGCTTCCACCATCCCGGATTCGCTGTAAGCCGTTTAATCGGTTTTATTCCCCCATCAACGGTTTTGTATTTGACTGTTTTTACAATAACACTGAAAAATTTCTTTGTCAACAGAAATTCTCAACGAAAAAAGGGACCGCCAAGAGGGGCAAGACGATCCCTTTCCGCTTATTTCTCTTCTTCGAAGGTAAGCAGCTCGTTTGGTGTGCATTCAAATATTGTGCACATTGCGTCGATCATCTCGTACTGAATCGATTTTGTTTCGTTATTTACCATTCTGTTGAAATTCTGGTAGCTCATACCCAGCTGTTTATAGAGCCAGTATTTTGTCTTACCTTTTTTCTGTAATAATTCTAAAGCATTTAATTTTACCATTCAGACACAACTCCTTTAATGAACAAAAAACATAAGTGTATTTTAAACGAAACTCACAAAAACTAATAGATTATTACATTAGGGACTATAGTAAAAGTTACACTTTTTTACAGAAAATGCAAGTCTTTTACACTTATTTTGTGGCTTATATATTAAAAAAATATACAAATAAAGTTTAAGAATAATTTCTATCTATGGATAATTGCACCGGATAGAAAGATATAATATAATTATATTTTCCGGAGAATGCCGGAATTTCGATGAAAAGAGTGTTTATATAAAGGAGGAAAACATGGAAAAGCTGTTCAAACTCAAAGAACACAACACCACGGTTAAGACCGAGCTGACGGCAGGACTTACCACATTCCTGTCGATGGTTTACATTCTTGCTGTAAACCCTAGTATTTTAGGTGATGCGGGAATGGACCCTGCGGCGGTATTTACTGCAACGGCCGTGTCTGCAGCGATTGCATCACTGCTTATGGCATTCTTAGCCAACTATCCTATAGCCCTTGCATCAGGTATGGGACTTAATGCGTACTTCTCATACACAGTATGTACGGAACTGGCGGAACAGGGTATTCAGGACCCATGGAAAATAGCCTTGGCGGCTATACTTGTTGAAGGTATAATCTTCATACTTCTTTCCCTGGTAAAATTCAGAGAGACGCTGGTAAATAAGGTTCCTGCAAATCTGAAACTGGGAATCACAGCGGGTATAGGACTGTTTATCGCCATTGTAGGGCTGAAGGGAGCAGGCATAGTAGTATCTGAACCATCAACGCTTTTGACTCTCGGTGATGTATCAAGTCCTCAGGTTGTACTGGCACTTGTAGGTTTGATTATCATTGCAGTGCTGTATCATTTCAATGTAAAGGGATCAATCCTCATAGGTATCCTGGTAACATGGATATTTGGCATGATAGCACAGGTAGGAGGCTGGTATGTTGTAAATCCTGAAGCCGGTAACAGTTCACTGTTCCCAAGCTTTGACGGAGGCTTTGCACCTACAGCACCAACCATGTTTGCCTTCGATTTCTCATATGTATCAGGTCATCTGATAGATTTTGCGGTAATCGTATTCTCGTTCCTGTTTGTGGACTTGTTTGATACTGCAGGAACTCTCATAGGTGTGGCCTCAAAGGCTAATCTGCTGGATAAGGATGGCAACCTGCCTAAGGTAGGCGGAGCGCTGATGTCCGATGCCATCGGTACCGTAGTAGGTGCCTGCATGGGTACATCCACAGTTACATCCTATGTTGAATCCAGCGCAGGCGTAGCTCAGGGAGGAAGAACAGGTCTTACGGCGGTTACAGCTGCAGGTCTGTTTATAGTTGCACTTTTCTTCTCGCCTATATTCATAGCTATACCAGGCTTTGCAACTACACCGGCACTGGTATTTGTAGGACTTCTTATGATAAGCTCCGTAAAGAATATGGACTTTAGCGAAGATATGGCAGGTGCAGTTGGCGGATTCTTGGCTATCATAATGATGCCTTTCACATACTCCATCGCCAACGGTATCATGTTCGGTATACTGGCCTACGTTATCATCAAGGTATTTACAGGTAAAGTAAAGGACATTCACCCTGTTATGTGGATATCTGCGGCACTGTTTGCGCTTAAGATAGTCACACTTATAATAAAGTAAGAGGTGATAGATAATGTTTTATGAAATGGAAATTGCCGGACTTAAGAGGAAGCTGCCTCTTTTTCCGGTGGACAAGGAAACACAGATTGCAGCATTTATAATCTTCGGCGATGTGGAAATGACAAAGGCTGCAGCAAAAGAGCTTCTTGAAAAAGCACCGGAGTTTGACCTTCTTATGACTGCGGAGGCAAAGAGTATTCCATTGGTATATGAGATGGCTTCTCAGGCGGGCATGAACGATTATATAATCGCCCGTAAAGGTGTAAAGGTTTATATGAAGGAGCCTATTTCCGTAAAGGTAAACTCCATCACAACCCACGGACAGCAGTATCTGTATCTGGGAGAAGATGAAGTGAACAGAGCTCGCGGAAAAAGAGTGCTTATAGTAGACGATGTTATAAGCACAGGAGAATCTTTACAGGCTTTGGAAAACCTTGCCAATGAAGCGGGAGCTAAAATCGTCGGCAAAATGGCAATTCTCGGTGAAGGGGATGCCATGGAAAGAGATGATATAACGGTCCTTGCACCGCTTCCTGTATTTGACACCGAAGGCAATGTAAAATAAACTAAAGATAACAGGTCGGGAACAGTTGAAATCCCGACTTGTGTTTTATTGCAATAAGTTTGCCCCTATGATAAAATAGACTGTCGAAAACTGTGGAAAAATTAGGAGTGAATTAAAAAATGTTCGATAAACTTTCATTTATTTCAGAGAAATATGATGAGCTTACAAAAAAAGTGTCCGATCCGGATATCATAGCAGACCAGAGCAAATGGCAGAAATACGCCAAAGAACTGGGAGAGCTGGAACCGATCGTAAAAAAATATGAAGAATACAAAAAAGTCAAGGAAGGCATAGCCGATAATAAGGAACTTCTTGGGGAAAGTGGTCTTGACGATGAGCTTAAGGAACTGGCAAAGATGGAGCTTTCGGAACTCGAGGCCCAGGTTGAACCTCTGGAATCAGAGCTTAAAGTGCTGCTGCTTCCAAAGGACCCTAACGATGATAAGAATGTAATCTTGGAAATCAGAGCCGGCACAGGAGGAGATGAAGCGGCGCTGTTTGGCGCAGACCTCCTTAGAATGTACACAAGATACGCAGAAAGAGCCGGTTGGAAAACAGAACTGATGGAGCTCAATGAAACAGGCATTGGCGGAGTTAAGGAAGCCGTTATGCTCATTAAAGGTAAAGGTGCTTATTCAAGACTCAAATATGAGTCCGGTGCCCACAGGGTACAGAGAGTGCCTGAAACCGAATCATCAGGCAGAGTGCACACTTCTGCGGCAACGGTTGCAGTGCTTCCAGAAGTGGATGATGTGGAAGTTGATCTCAATCCAAACGATGTAAGAGTGGATGTATACAGAGCTTCCGGTAACGGTGGCCAGTGCGTAAACACTACGGACTCTGCGGTAAGACTTACCCATGAGCCTACAGGTCTTGTTGTTACATGCCAGGACGAAAAGTCCCAGATTAAAAATAAGGAAAAGGCCTTTAAGGTTCTCAGATCGAGACTTTATGACCTGAAAATGCAGGAACAGAACGACGAGATTTCACAGCAGAGAAAGAGCCAGGTTGGGTCTGGAGATAGATCTGAGAGAATTAGAACGTATAACTTCCCACAGGGAAGGGTTTCTGATCACAGAACAGGAGTTACACTTTATAAGCTAGATAACTTCCTAGATGGAGATATGGACGAGATAATCGACGGCCTTATCACCAGCGATCAGGCGGAAAAGATGAAGAACTTCTAAGAAAGAAGTGATAGTATGAAAACTTTGCATCTTAAAGAGACGGCAGAAGATATAAAAAAAGCCGCCGAAATAATAAAAAAAGGCGGGCTTGTGGCCTTCCCGACAGAAACAGTATACGGCCTTGGGGCAAACGGTCTTGACGCTAAGGCGGCAGCGGGCATATATAAAGCTAAGGGCAGACCTAGCGACAACCCGATGATACTGCATATTTCCGAGCTTTCGGAGCTGCAGGAAATAACAGATCATATAAGCGATAACGCAATTAAAATGGCAGAGGCCTTTTGGCCCGGACCGCTCACCATGATATTTCAGAGAAATGACAAAGTGCCTGATGTGACAACAGGGGGCCTTGATACGGTGGGAGTAAGGATGCCTTCGGATCCCACTGCAAGGGCGTTAATAAAGGAATCCGGAGTACCTATAGCAGCACCGAGTGCAAATCTTTCCGGAAAGCCGAGTCCTACAAAGGCAAGTCATGTAGCTCACGATATGGATGGCAGGATTGATGCCATAATCTACGGCGGTGATTGTGCCGTGGGAATAGAGTCTACGGTTGTATCGGTAAAAGACGATGAGATAGTAATATTAAGGCCAGGAAAGATTACTGCGGCCGATATGGAGGCTGTAACGGGACTTAAGGTTTCCGTGGACCCAGCAATCGCTCTGGACAAAGATGAAAAGGGTAAAGGTTCTTCAGATAATGATGATAAGGACTTTAAACCTATGGCGCCGGGAATGAAATACAGGCATTACGCTCCTGATGCGGAGATGCTTGTCATCGAAGGCGAAGCCGACAAAGTAAAGGCAGAAATAGAAAAGAGAAAAAAAGACCTGGAAAGCGAAGGGAAAAAGGTCGGCGTTATTTTTTTCGGAACAAAGGACTTTGATGAAGCGGCTCATGACCTGTTTGCAAGGCTGCGAGAAATGGACGAGCAGCAGGTTGATGTGATACTGGCAGGAGCCGTTGAAAAAACAGGCCTTGGATATGCGGTAATGAACCGTATGCTTAAATCTGCAGGTAATAATGTAATTAAAGTATAATTGAGGAGAGAGTGAGATGTATAAGATTGCTTTGGCATGTGACCACGGCGGATATGAACTTAAGGAAATGATAGCAGGATTCCTTCTGGGAATGGGCCATGATATTTTTGACCTAGGTACCAATAGCACCGAATCGGTTGACTATCCCGAATACGGACACAGATGTGCAATGGCTGTTGTTCACGGAGATGCTGATTTAGGCATAGTGATATGCGGTACAGGCATAGGAATTTCCATGGCGGCAAACAAAGTTAAGGGTGCTAGATGTGCCCTTTGCACTAGCGTGGAAATGGCAGAGCTTACAAGAAAGCATAACGATGCCAATTTACTGGCTCTGGGAGGAAGAATTCTTACTCCTGAACAGGCACTTGGCATAGTAAACGCTTTCCTATATACTGAATTTGAGGGAGGCAGACACCAAAGAAGGGTGGATCAGCTGAACAGTTATTAAAAAAGAAATGGAGAAAGGAAAGAAAATGGGAAAGATATATGTATTTGATCATCCGCTGATTCAGCACAAGGTGGCACTGCTTAGAGACGAAAACACTACTACAAAGGATTTCAGAGATCTGGCTAAAGAAATAGGAATGCTCATGGGATATGAAGCAACCAGAGAACTGGAACTTAAAAAACAGACTATTAAGACGCCTATGTGTGAAACAGAAGTGAATGTTCTCGCAGGAGAGGATATAGCTATAGTTCCTATCCTTAGAGCAGGTCTGGGAATGGTAGACGGAATGCTGTCACTGGTTCCAAACGCAAAGGTAGGACATGTAGGTCTTTACAGAGATCCTGAGACTCATAAGCCGGTGGAATATTACTGCAAAATGCCTCAGGATATAGATAAAAGAAAGATTTTCATAGTTGACCCGATGCTGGCAACAGGCGGTTCTGCGGCAGATGCCGTTTCTCTGGTAAAGGAGAAGGGTGGAAAGGACATTACATTTATGTGCCTTATCGCAGCGCCCGAAGGCATCAAAGCATTAAGCGAAGCTCACCCTGATGTGGACATTTACATTGCAGCAAAGGACGAAAGACTCAACGAAAACGCATACATATTGCCAGGACTTGGCGATGCAGGAGACAGACTCTATGGCACAAAGTAAGTGCCTTTTGATAAAAAGTTACTATTACCGTTAGTTATTTAGGAGGATATTAAAGTGAAAAATTATGGAATTAAGGAGAACGGTCTGACAAACAATAAAGTTCTTCTTGATTGGGTGCAGGAAGTTGCCGAACTCACAAAACCGGAAAAAGTCGTATGGATTACCGGAGAAGAAGCGCAGCTGGAAGAGATTAGAAAGGAAGGCTGCAGCACCGGTGAACTGATTAAGCTTAATGAAGAAAAGCTTCCGGGCTGCTATCTGCACAGAAGCGATACCAGAGACGTGGCAAGAGTTGAAGCGAGAACCTTCATCTGCTGCAAGGAAGAAAAAAACGCAGGTCCTACAAACAACTGGATGGATCCGCAGGAGATGTACTTAAAGCTCAACAAGCTGTATGACGGCTGCATGAAGGGCAGAACAATGTATATCATTCCTTTTGCCATGGGTATTGTGGGATCTCCTTTCGCCAAATACGGCATCGAGATTACAGATTCCATCTATGTAGTAGTCAGCATGAACATAATGACAAGAATCGGTACACAGGTTCTTGATGCCATCGGTGAAGACGGCGAGTTTACAAAAGGACTTCATTCCAAAGCTGACCTTGATCCGGAAGAAAGATACATCGTTCACTTCCCTGAAGACAACACTATCATGTCCATCAATTCAGGATACGGCGGAAATGTACTTCTGGGTAAAAAGTGTCTGGCTCTGAGAATAGCTTCATATCTTGGACAGAAGGAAGGCTGGATGGCTGAGCATATGCTTATCCTCGGCGTAGAAAATCCTCAGGGAGAAAAGAGATACATTGCAGCGGCATTCCCTTCCGCATGCGGCAAAACAAATCTGGCGATGCTTATACCACCGGAAGGATACCGAAAAGACGGATGGAAGGTTACATGCGTAGGCGATGATATCGCTTGGATCAGAATAGGTGAAGACGGAAGACTCTGGGCTACAAACCCTGAAAACGGATTCTTCGGTGTGGCTCCGGGAACAAACGAAAAGTCAAATCCTAACGCCCTTGCAGCCACAAGAAAGAACACAATTTTTACAAATGTCGGACTTAATCTGGATGACAATACAGTATGGTGGGAAAAGCTGGATAAGAACCCTCCTGCAAATTCACTGGACTGGACAGGCAAGAAGTGGGATCCTGCTTTAGGTGAACCTATGGCTCATCCAAATTCAAGATTTACAGCACCGGCAAAGAACTGCCCTTGCATCGCACCTGAATTTGATGATGCAAAAGGCGTGCCTCTGTCAGCAATCGTATTCGGAGGCAGAAGAGCAAAGACTGCTCCGCTGGTATATCAGTCAAGAGACTGGGATCACGGCGTATTCGTAGGCTCAATCATGGCATCCGAAACAACAGCGGCGGCAACAGGAGCGGTTGGAGTAGTAAGAAGAGACCCTATGGCAATGCTTCCGTTCTGCGGATACAACATGGGAGACTACTGGCAGCACTGGCTTGATATGGGAAAGAAAATCTCAAATCCGCCTAAAATCTTCAATGTAAACTGGTTCAGAACAGATGAAGAAGGTAACTTCATCTGGCCTGGCTTCGGTGACAACCTGAGAGTTCTTGAATGGATACTCAAGAGAGCAGATGGTAAAATCGGAGCAAGGGAAACAGAAATCGGATTTATTCCTGAACCTTCGGATATAAACATTGAAGGCTGCGATATAGACCTTGATGCTCTTACAGGAATCCTTCAGGTGGAAAAGGAATACTGGAAGGAAGATATCAAGAGCATAAAGGAATTTTATGCAAAATTCGGCGACAAGCTTCCTGAATATCTGGCAAAGGAAGTTGAAGCTATGGAAGAACGCATAAGTAAATAACATACAGTAAATATTCAAATACACCTGACTAAAACCCTTGGCCAGGTGTGTTTTTTTGTATACAATGGAATAAATATAAATAATTATGAAAAAATATTTAAAAAGTTGTTGCATTGAGAATTTCCTTGTGCTATACTCACATCATGCCAATAAATATACATAACAAAGTATAAATATTGACGATTTAATAAAACTAAAATGAGTAAAAGGAGGTAACCATGATTTTTACAGAGAAAATCAAAAAGCCGGTGGCAATGACCATGGCAGCAGCAGTATGTACATTACTTATGGCAAGCAGCGCATCAGCCATGGCGGATACCGGAGCGGCAAATGTTTATAAAGCCGCGGACGCAGCAAGTTTAAAACAGCATGTAACAGCGCTTTCGGAGGACATCGGAGTCAGACTCATGGGTACTCCTAATGAATATGCAGCAGCTGAATATATAGAAGGTCAGTTGGATAGTTACGGATATGATGGACAGATTTCAGAGTATACAATAAATGCGTCTGCAGTTGCGGCAATTGACATAGGAGAAAAACAGCATTACGCAAATTATTATTATGCTGGTGAAATGAATCAAATAATAAATCCTAATATCAGTAATTGCACATTAAGTGAGCCTACACAAGAAGATTTGGATGTTATATCTACATGGAATATCAGTGCAGGAGATTTAGTTGTTGTAAACAGCAGTTTGTTCAGTGATCTTGAGGCATTATCAAAGGTGCAGGCGGAAACTGACGGGACAGAAACAGCGCTGAAGTCATCTGATTTCATAAATCAAGCAGTAGATAAAGCTGAAGAGGCAAATGCGTCAGCCATTGTAA
The DNA here is from genome assembly GCF_014982745.1 of Gallibacter intestinalis. GTDB lineage: Bacteria > Bacillota > Clostridia > Peptostreptococcales > Anaerovoracaceae > Gallibacter > Gallibacter intestinalis. The sequence goes on from NZ_JADCKA010000010.1 coordinate 20,550, forward strand.
TATATAACGATACGGGCCTTAGGTCGCAGAGTGTAAAAGTTAGCGGAAACACAATTCCAGTAATAGGAGCTAATACGGTTATAGGTGAAGAGTTGATAAGCAATGCAGGAAATATCAGCATCAGCAAAGTAGAGCGCCCTATATCTTGGAATGTAGAAGCAGTTAAGGAAGCTAGCACAGAAGAGCCTGAATCCATTATCTATGTAACAAGCCACTTAGATAGTGTAATGGGAGCGCCGGGTGCTACTGACAACGCATCTGCGGTAGCAGCGGTATTGGAACTGGCAAAGCAGTATAAGGATGTTGATACTGGTGGAGTTGAAATTCATTTTGTAGCTTTCGGTGGTGAAGAAGCTGGCCTTCTCGGCTCAGCAGCTTTTGTAAGTCAGATTCCTGAAGAAGACAAGGCCATCGCCATTAACTTCAATATGGATATGCTTTCTTCTACAGGAACATTTTACGGTGAAGAACTAAATGCGGTAAGCCTTGATATTGCCGGAGGGAAGTCTGCTACATTTAATATCGCTGCAGCACTGATAATAACAGGCTCAGAAGACATGCAGTTTATAGAAGGCACTGAAAACCTCAGGTGGTTTAAGTATGGTTCTTCAGATCATCAATCCTTCCAAGATAGCGGCATAGATGCAGCAAGCATGATTAGGGTTACAGATAAATCAGATGACATTGAAGATATAAACCACACATATAAAGACAACATGGTAGATAACTACAGCCTCGACAGGCATGTGGAATGCACAAACATGGTATCAAAGGGTATTGCTAAAGCCATAGACAGTAAGTTTACTAAGGTTCTTGAATACTATGAGGATGCAGAAAACGGCAAAGTAGTTGCAGCGGATACTGAACAGCTTTCATATCTTTACGATGAAATCGTATACGTATTTGAAAAAGCTGACGGAACTATAACACAGACAACAGGATATGCGGCAAATGACTATGCGGTAATAGCACCTGCAGATGCAACACTTGTTTCTGCCCAGGGTGTAGGAACTGGTACAGCAAATATCGCAGGAACCTTTGACAAGCCAAAAACTGAACAGTATTCAACTTCCATGGTGGTTAAGGAAGTAGCGGCGCCTGAAAGCAGCGATACAAACTTTGTAGACACAGGTACTAATGTTACAGTTGAATTCACTAATCCACTGCCTGAAGGAAGTCAGATAACAGTTGAATTTAAAGATGTTAATAACGACGCATATGAAGGTATAGATAATCTTTTGGCAGTAGTTGATATAAGCGCACTTAAAGATGGAAATATAATACCTATCTCAGATAACCTTATGGAAATACAGATACCTCTTTCGGAAGAAATGAAGGGATATAAATACTATCAGGTGGCATATCTTGAAAACGGACAGATTGTAGAAAAAATAAATGCGACAGTAAAAGGGGATATACTGGTATTTGTAACTGACCACTTGAGCGAATATGCAATATTAGGTTCAAATACACCATTTGTTGACGATGAAACAGATCAGACAACATTAGCAAAGGCGACAAATGCAAATAGTAGCTCAACAGATAATCAGACGGATACATCTACTAATACACCGATAACCGGAGATAGCACAGATGTAATGGCATTGATGCTGCTTATGACAGTGGCGGGAGTTACAATGGTTGCAGCAGGTGTAAAGAAAAAATCGAACTGATAATTCTATCCTAAATAAGAATCCATAAAACTCAAAAACGAAAAAGCGGCAAGGTGCAGAGCATCATGCCGTTTTCGTATATAAAGAAAAAGTATGTTTATTTTCCGCAGTGTCCGTGAGCACAGTTGTGACCTTCTCCGCCTTCGTGGTGATGATGGTTGCAGGAAGTGTCAGGGTCAAATACGAGATTGCCAGCAAGATAAGCTTCTACTGCCTGATCTGCATCCCCGTTAACTCCAGGATAAAGTTCGATATTAGCTTCTGCAAGGGCCATCTTGGCGCCGCCGCCTATGCCTCCGCAGATGAGAACATCAACATTGTTTGCGCCAAGAAGTGTAGCGAGGGCACCGTGACCCTGTCCATCGGAACCGAGGACTTCTGAAGAAACTACCTTGCCGTCTTCCACTTCGTAGAGCTTAAAGTTTTCACAATGTCCGAAATGCTGGAACACCTGACCGTTTTCATAAGTTACCGCTATTTTCATTTTGTTACCTCCGTGTATATTAAATTCCTTTATTGATTATTATTGACTTACTCGTTGCCTCCGGCGATTTCATAGTCGCCACCTTTAACTGCAATGTTCATATCGTTTACAAGGGCATTGCTGAGTTTGTATCTTGCAGATGCGTATATGGCCTGCACAGTGCTTCTTGCCACATCCATGGACTTTGCACATTCCTCCTGGGTATAGTTTTCAACATCTATAAGCCTTAGGGTTTCGTATTCGTCTAAGGTCATTTCCACAGTAGGTGCCGTACGGTTGCCCTTGGGACCGAAGAACTTTTCTCCCGGATGACAACATATCATTCGTTTTTTACATGGTCTTGGCATATCACATCAGCCTCCTTCCATAAATTATCTTACGCTCATAAATGGCATATGTCAATAATAAAAACGGCATATGCCAAAAATAAAAAATATTACCGCCGGATTGCAAATTGTGTTGACTTTGCAATTGCAAGCATATAAAATATAAAGGCATGAGTGCAGGATGGGATTCCGTCCGTGGCTCTGCGCTAAAGTTATTTTAGTAAGGTATCGAAAAGGATTCTTCGGAATCTCAGTAGACACGTCCGAAAAAGATACGAAAGTATCCCAGTAGGAAGAAAGGAAAAGAAATGAAATCATTTATCGCAAAGCCTCATGAAGTAGAGCGTAAATGGTATGTCATCGACGCTGAGGGCAAGACTCTCGGAAGACTGGCATCTGAAGCGGCTTCTATTCTCAGAGGTAAGAAAAAACCTATCTACACACCACACGTTGACTGCGGAGATTATGTAATCATCGTAAACGCTGAAAAGGTAGAGGTTACAGGCAAGAAGAGAAAGGAAAAGATCTACAAGAGACATACTGGATATCCAGGCGGACTCAGAGAGATGACTTTCGAACAGCTGATGGAAAAGCATCCAACCGAAGTTGTAAGACATGCTATCAAGGGCATGATGCCTAACGGCAAACTCGGCAGACAGATGTACAAGAAACTGAAGGTTTACGCAGGTCCTGAACATGAACATGCGGCTCAGAAACCGGAAGTATGGAATTTTTAAGGGAGGAGGTATAACAGATGGCAAACATTCAGTATTATGGAACAGGAAGAAGAAAGTCTTCAGTAGCCAGAGTTAGACTTATCCCGGGCACTGGAAACATCACAATCAATAAGAAGTCTCTGGACGAGTACATTCCACTGGAAATCGTTAAGAGAGAAGTAAAGAGACCTTTTGAGATCGCAGGATGCGAAGGTAAGTTCGATGTTATCGCTACAGTTAAAGGTGGCGGATACACAGGACAGGCCGGAGCTCTCAGACACGGTATCTCAAGAGCACTCTGCATGGCTGACAGCGAAAGCTACAGAGCTCCGCTGAAGGCAGCAGGATTCCTGACAAGAGATTCAAGAATGAAGGAAAGAAAGAAGTACGGTCTGAAAAAGGCAAGAAAAGCTTCCCAGTTCTCAAAGAGATAGTTGCGGCGACCAACGACGTATGGCAAAGACTGCAAAACCTCGGATTTTATCCGAGGTTTTCTTTTTTTTTAATGAGCACAGTATAACTTGGTCAACTATAAATAAATGCTTGATTTTCACCCGATGGCAAAGCTTTCCCGGATGGCAAAACAAGGAGAGTGTTTTCCAATTGTAAGAGGATTATATGAGCCAGAGCGAACAGTTCCGGGATACCTATTGGCTGGCAGTATCTATGGACCGTCATATATTTCGTTTGATTATGCACTCGCATATTATAATTTAATTCCAGAAACTGTCTATACTATCACATGTGCTACCTTTGAAAAAAAGAAGAAAAAGAGATATGAGACAATGTTTGGAACATTTATTTACCGCGATGTTCCATCTGAGGCTTTTCCGTTGAATCTTAAAATCGTACGGGAAAATGAGTATTTTTACCGTATAGCAGAACCTGAAAAAGCATTGTGTGACAAACTGTATACAATGCACCCAGTAGCGAATCATAAAGAACTCTTTGAGCTGCTCACAGAGAATCTGCGAATAGAGAAAACAGAATTGTGTAAGTTAGATGCAGATAAAATATCATTTTTAGCAGATCATTATCATTCTGGAAATGTAAGGAAAATGGCATCATTATTGCGGAGGATGAAAAGATGAATACGGCGATTGAGCAAATGTTGAAAAATTATAAGATAGACAATATATATGATCAGAAAAATGCTATGAAAGAAATTATGCAGGAAATTGTTTTATGTGGACTTTCTCGAGCGGGCTTCTTTCAGAAAGTTGCCTTCTATGGTGGAACGGCACTTAGATTTTTTTAAACAGATTACAGATGGACTGCATTTTGAGTCAGTGAAAAATAAGTGAAATAATAATGAACGGATAGAATCCCGAATTTCCTATTATTTAGGAAGTTCGGGATTATGTTTTTATGTGTAATAGTTCTCTATTTTCTTATACTAGTTTATAATATACGCAGACATCAACAAGGAGGAATTGACATGCAGGATAAATTTAATAAAGGAACCTTTGACAGCGATAAAATGCTCTCATGCAGAACCCTGTACAAAGCCAACGGCTTTACCGACGATGATTTTAAAAGACCAGTTATAGGCATATGCGATTCATTTTCCGATATAGTGCCGGGACATAATAATCTCAGACAGATTTCCCAGGAAGTAAAAAACGGCATTTACAGAGCAGGAGGTACACCTGTTGAGTTCGGATGTATAGCGGTTTGCGACGGCGTATGCACAACTCATGAAGGTGCAAATTATTCGTTGCCTTCCAGAGATATTGTAGCTGATGGGATAGAAATTATGGCAAGGGCTCATAAACTGGACGGACTGGTACTTGTGGGCTCATGCGATAAAACAGTTCCGGGGATGCTTATGGCAGCGGCGCGTCTGGACATACCGAGCATTTTTATTGCAGGTGGTTGCATGCTGGGAGGTCCTGCCTTCGGAGAAAAAAGAAAATCGGATTCCACATCGGCACAAGAAGCCCAGGGAATGTATCAGACGGGAAAGATTTCATATGAGGAACTGATGAATATTTCAGATGCATGCTGTCCTACAACAGGCTCATGCCAGCATATGGCAACAGCTAACTCCATGTGCATCATTGCCGAAGCATTGGGGATGAGCATTCCGGGTTCAGCGATGATTCCGGCGGTGTATAACGAAAGACTCAGAGCTGCATTTAAAACGGGAGAGACCATTGTAGAGATGGTGCTTAAGGGGCTGACTGCTAGAGATATAATAACGCCGGCTTCCATAAGAAATACCATAAAACTGATGATGGCGGTGGGAGGCTCCACAAACTGCATTATTCACATCTGCGCCATAGCCCATGAAATCGGTCTTTCTACAGATCAGGTAATGGGATGGTTTGAGGAATACGGTCAAAGTGTACCTTTAATTGCAAAAATCAATCCTGCTTCTTACGAATACGATGCGGAGGATTTCTACAAGGCGGGAGGAGTACCTGCAGTTCAGAAGGAAATAGACAGCATCATTGAAAAGGGATGTATGACAGTAACGGGTAAAATGGCCGAAGAAAATTACAATGAGTACATCAATCTTTATGGAAAAAACGAAGAAGTTATAACTTCTCTGGAGAAGCCTTTTTCAACTTTGGCGGGACTTGCGGTAATGCACGGAAATATTGCACCGGATACGGCTGTTGCAAAACCTGCTGCAATTTCGGAAGAAGTACGTGTATTTAAAGGAAGAGCTGTTTGCTTTGATAGTGAAGAAGCAGCTAATCAGGCCATTGAAGAGCAGAAAATAAAAGCCGGAGATGTGGTGGTTATCAGATATGTGGGACCTAAAGGGGCTCCTGGTATGCCGGAGATGTTTAAACCGATGAAGCTGCTATACGGGCAAGGACTTAATAAATGCACAGCCCTCATTACAGACGGCAGATTTTCCGGCACAAACAACGGATGCTTTGTGGGACATATTTCGCCAGAGGCAGCGGCGAGCGGTCCAATTGCTTTAATAGAGGATGGCGATGAAATAACAATAGATGTAATAAACAGAGAGTTGATACTTCATGTCTCCGATGAAGAATTAGCAAAGCGTAAGGATAATTGGCATTATCAGCCAAAAGAACTTACAGGTTACCTTAAAAGATATGCAAGGGATGTACTCAGTGCAGATAAAGGAGCTATATTAAAATAGGTATTACAGCCACTTAATCTGTAAATCCCTATATACTTCGATGCGTGCGTCACGAATTATATCTTCCGGTCCCGGTCTTCCAATTAAAAGAGGAGATTCGGGATCGTGTTTTTTTATGTTGGCAGCTACGGTTTTGCTGTCGTAATTGGCATAGCAGTAAAGACAACCGTGGCCACAGGTGTTGTATGCACCTATGTCGTTTCCTATAAGGCAGTTGCAGCCTTCTCTGGTCATAAGTCGTGAAAGAGAGGATTGCGGAATATCCAGAGAAAATCCACAGGCTCTTTCTAAAATGATTTTATTCATGCAGCCTGAAACATCTGCACCAAGAAAGGCAAGCTTGGGATCTTCGCAGCAGGTAATTACTTTGATGCCGTGTTTTGCGGCGATTTCAACGAATTTTTCAATCAGAAATTCTTGTTCATTATGGGAAACTTCCCTTATACCGTGGAAGTTTCTTTTTGTTTTTTCATAAAGATCTATAAAGCTGACAACGCAATTATCGGTGTTGCCTTCAAACTTTGTGCACATGCTTGAGAAAGCTCTAATATGAAAATCGATATCGTATCTTTCATTTAGAAATACAGGGTCATATCGCCAGCTGACGGATTTGATACCCACAACAGATGAAAGCTTGCAAAAAGAATCTATAACCTTTGTCTTGTCTGGCACATGGGGCTCTATATCCTTATCGTAGGGCGTTATTGTGACAGACCAGAACTGATGATATGCGGTGAGCTCGGAAAGATGCTTTAACATGGGCTCCGGATTTTTTGTACCAAAACAGAGGATGTCTATGACATCCGGTACCAATGGATATTTTGTTATGTTTTGAGGTGCATAAGGATTTCGCACCATAACATAGCCTGCCCGAATGCGGTTCATAAACCATCTGCTGTAAAAGGCAGGTATGTCCGTTCTGTTACCTGTATTTATTATCATAAGTACATGATACAACATAAAAAGTGTATTCAAAAGCATAAAAGGAAGGCAAACAAAAACGGCGGGGAGAAATCCTCGCCGTTGTCATGCTGCGGTGGGCATGAATCATATGCTGTCTTTTTCGGTTAGATAAGCAAAATCAATTTCGCGTTTGAGAGGGAATTGCATATAGTCTTTTGCATCAAGCAGCATATTCATATCTACACACTGTATTCTCTGGTTTTCGTAGCTAATCCAGTAAAATTTCAGTGATTCCGCGCACATTGCAGATGTATATATTGTATAGTCAAATGGCACTATATCTTTTTCTTTTTCGGTTATATGACCGGGATCTGATACGCGTACCATACCAAGAGGAAAGGCCGCGTTTGTCATGATTCGCATAAGATATGTTATGCCTTCTTCTTCGGTTTTACCCTTTGTGCAATATTCCTTTAAAAAGGCCAACCGCACAAATCTTGAAGGAGAAGTCCAGTCGCCAGGCATACCAAAGGCTCCGCTGCCTGAGAAAGCCTGGTTGATTGTATTACCATCTATGGTGTATGTGTCATGGTCGAGATCGCGAATGCCGGCATAGTTAAGCAAGTTGAGCTTGTGCCAGGAATATCCCGGACTGTTTGTCATAACTCCAACGGTGTTTCTATATATATGCAGCCCATCGATATCGGATTCCACTACTATGGTTTCGCCGCTTCTGTCGGAAAATACCCAGTGAAGTGTAGGTACTGTGCCGAGCATAGGCTCTGCCACTATGGTTACCTCATTTTCAAGAAGTGCGGTAGCTTCTTCTACGGTAGCGCACTGGGAAAGTACGTGGGTTACAACAAAAGGTGGCTGTAGTCTTTTGGTGCCTCGTTTTTCCTTTTCCGGGAAGAAGGCAAATTCTCTATAGTTTTGCTGTCCTCCCATGAGTCCCATTTCGTTCATTCCGTCGTAGAGCACTGGTGTTGAACCTAAGGCTATGGAGCCAATACCTATGGAAGCGTATTTTGTTTTTGTGAGATTTTTAGGTTTTGCTGTGCCTTCTGTGGTGGTTCCGCAGATATAGTAGTCCTTTTCTCTCGGAATAAATGTTACGAGGCTTCCCTCCGCTATCCTGTTAAAATCGAAGTTGCGGGCCCAGATATGTTTGCCGTCTTCCGTTGTCCATGCAACTGAGGAGCAGCCGGCATCAAGTCCTTTTGCATCGAATTTCTTTGCTTCAAATGCAGTATTATATTTTTCGGTTGTGTTTTTCATGGTTGCTTTCCTTTCGTTATTTAAATGTTTTGGAGTTACTTTTCTTTTAAGTTTTACGGCTGCTGCCACAAGCAGTACATAACCTATGGTTATCATAGCAAGTACGATTATCCATGCTCCTGCAAATCCTGACTCTTCGGATATAAGACCAAAGAGAGGCGTGCCTACAGCAAAGCCTATGGCGTAGGAAAGTCCTACAAATCCTAGCATTACTCCTTGGTTTTTCATGCCGAACAGATCTCCTGCCATAAATGCGGGAGCTGACATATATGATAGCACAGCCAGACCAAAACAGATGGCAAAGATAAAACCTGCTGTGGCCGGTACAGGTGATGTACCTACGGCCAGCATTGCCAGTACTGCTGCTATATCCAGTATGCCTGCTGCGGCCATGACCTTTGCGCTTCCAAATTTATCAAAGAGCATGCCGCCTCCGATATTTCCGATAAGGCAGCCGATGGCAAATACCGAGCCTATCAGCCCTACTACGCTGATGCTCATGTGAGCTTTCAGATATACGGCGTAATCGTTAGCCATAGGTGCGATTCCCATGCCTATAAGCACATAGCCGATGCTGAAAATCCAAAACCATTTGTCCGCCATAATGTCCTTGATTTCCCGTCCTTCTCGTTTTGAAGCATCCACTGGAATGGTAGGTGCATTTTTGTCTGCGATTTCCTGAGGTATATCATCAGGGCCCGGCAGGCGTATAAAGAAGGAAATTATCAGTCCAGAAGCCAGTATAGCCGCGGAGAGTATGATGTATGGCAAGTGCGGGCTTCCGAAATATTTTAGAAGATCCGCTGCTACAGGCTGCATAAAGAAGTTGCCTATGGAGCCTCCTGCAAAGGCTAAACCTAGGGCTGTACCTCGTCCTTTGCCTGGGAACCAGTGGTTGATAATCCACGGTATTCCCTGGCCCGAAAAGAATACAGAGCCAATCATACAAAATATGGCTACAGCATAGAACTGAGGGAGGCTTCGGGCCAGTCCGAATCCCGCAAAAGCTATAGCTGACAATATTATACCTGTCAGATATATCACACGAAAGTTAATCTTTGGCAGTATTTTTCCAATCATAGGAGAAATTATTGCCGATGAAACAGCTCCGAAAGTGAAAATCAAGCTGTATGAGGCCAGTGAAAAATCAAAGGTCTTTACAACATACGGCACAAACAGAGGCTGTATACTTTGAGCTATGGTAAATGGAATAGCCTGGCTGGCCATGCATATGAGTATTATCATAAGCCGGCGGCCATGTATTTTTTCGTTCATATATCATCATCCTTTCTTTCTTATTACATTTTCACTATGAGATGATGATATCAGGGAAGTTAAAAACGGTATGTGTCACAGACAACATGGGATATAAATTAAAAGGGTGGGGTTATAGGAGATAAAAAAAGCGGCTCTGTGGCCGCCTTTTTACAAATGAGTCATTTTAAAGAGAGGTGTTTATGCTGTTCATTTCTGATTTACAAGTTCATAATAATATATGACGGTGACAGGGTAGTGACTCTAATATTTATATTCTGTCATATATTGAAATATTTAAATGAGGACTATATAATATTAAATCAAGGGAATGAAGTTCTCCCGCGGCATTTTGCCGAAACCGCTGTTGAGCTGATGACTTCTGCAATGAAGCAGGGGTCTTTTTATTTGGAGGAAGATATATGCTTATAAACTGTCTGGCTGTAGGCTCCGGAGGATTTATAGGGTCGGTGTTAAGGTATCTGGTGGGATGCATTCCAGTACTGACAAAGGGAAGCGTGCCATTTCACACTTTGCTAGTAAATGTTTTGGGAGCGATTTTTATAGGCTTGATTGTTGGCTGTTCTGAAAAATACATTTCTGTTGACGGTGAATTGATGTTATTTCTTAAGGTGGGATTGTGCGGTGGATTTACCACTTTTTCTACCTTTGCGTTGGAGTCAGTTGGATTAATAGACTCCGGGAGACTGGCAACGGCTATTTTGTATATAGCGGCAAGTGTTTTACTGTGTGTTGTGGGAATTTATCTTGGCAGAAATTTAGTTGTGAGATAAGGAAGGAATATTTATGTTTGAAGAGTTTTCTCATACCATAATATCTATGATAGAGGATAATATGTGGATAGGTCCATTGCTTGCGCTCATTGCCGGGCTGTGCACTTCTCTTACGCCTTGCGGTCTGTCAAATATACCGCTTATTACGGGATTTGTGGCAGCAGGCGATAGGGAAGGCGACACAAGAAGATCCCTTGTAATGTCACTGATTTTTGCCATCGGTGCTGCGTGCACATTCATAATACTTGGGATTTTAGCTGCAGAAGCAGGTATCGCCTTTGGACATTCGGAAATTTTACATATAATACTGGGAATTTTGATGCTGCTTATGGCTCTGCAAATGTGGGGAGTTATAAATATCATCCCCCATGCTCACGGTGAGAGCGAGCATGAGCATTGTCATGGAGATTCAAAGGTAAAAAGGAAAAAGAGCTTTGTGGGAGTATTTTTTACAGGGATGCTGGGAGGAATATTCTCATCCCACTGTGCCATACCTGTGATACTTATGCTACTGACATTGGCTTCTCAAAGTGGGAGCTTTATGCTAGCGGTGATACTTTTGCTCTTTTATTCCATCGGTCACGGAGTGATTATAGTAATAGCCGGAACTTCCGTGGGATTTGCCAACAGGCTGCAGTGTAATGGAGGAGAAGGCGGAAAGGCCGGGAAGGTTTTTAGAGGCGTTTTAGGTGCAGTAATGGCGGTTTTAGGCATATACATGCTTTTGGGTTAATAATATAGGTTAAGTATAAAAGAAGTGGTTATAGGTCAAAAGAAGAGACGACGCATCGTTAAACAACGATAGGCGTCGTCTTTTACTTTTTATAGGATTGAGGCTTGTCATTTACAGAGCCGATGAATCTAGCTGTGCGTAGCCGCTGAGAAAATCCTTAAGAATCTTTCCTATGATTTCTGTGCCTCCGTTTGTATCTGATTCAATATTAAGAGGCATAATAGGGTCATGGAGAGACATCCTCAATAGAGCCCATCCATTTCCATGGGTTTCGTCAAAGCTGATGCGCACCCCTTCAAAGTTTGGATGAACTTTGGAAATTCCGTTGCCGTGGCTATCCGCCCATGAGGAAAGTGCCTCCAACACATCCTTACCATAAGATGCAAAATCATCTGCCTTTATCTTCATTCTAAATTCCTTTGATTCGGCAGGCTTCTTAAGAGAAGAAATGAGCTCTTCCAGTGATGAGCCGGCCTTTTTGAGAAGGGCAGCTTTTATCACTATTTTCGTTGCAAGATATGCTCCGTCATCAAGGAAATAATTTTCTTTATATGCTGCGTGGCCGGAAGTTTCTATAGCCAGCTGGCAGTCTGTGCCTGAGGCATTGAGCTCAACTGCCTTGTTGATTACATTTCTGTATCCGCGCTTAAAGCGGAGATGCTTAAGGCCTAGGGAGCCTTCAAGGAAGTCGGTTAGATGATCCGATGTAACGGAGTCCGTTACAACTGTTGTTCCCGGATGCTCGTCGGATATAAGGGCGGCGGCAAGGGCTACTATTTCGTTTCTTGAAATAGCTTCACCGTTACCGTCCACAGCCGCAGAGCGATCCACATCCGTATCAAATATGAGGCCAAAGTCCGCATGGCTTTCAATAACTGCTTCGCAGGCGGCAGCCATGGCTTCCTTGTTTTCGGGATTTGGGGCATGGTTAGGGAAGGTGCCGTCCGGCTCAAGATATCTGCTTCCCGTGATGTCTGCTCCGAGAGGGGCAAGCACCTTATCCGCAAAGAAGCCTCCTGCGCCGTTGCCGGCATCAACTGTTATTTTCATTCCCTCTAAAGGCTTTGCCTGATTATCGCAGGCGCTACCGATACCGTCTTTGATGAGGCTGCGAAGGTGATTTGCGTATATTTCTATTAAATCCAGTTTTGGAATGGTGCTTTCAAATTCCGTGCTGTGGGCGTCAATGGCAGCTTCAATATCGGCATAGCTGTCCATGAGAGATTCTGCTGTTTTGATAATTGCTGCGATATCCTCTTTATCAAGACCGCCGTCTTTACTGAAATATTTAAAGCCGTTACGGTTAAAAGGAAGATGTGAAGCGGTTATCATTACTGCTCCGTCGCAGAGGGTTTCGTCAAAAATGGTTGACATAAACATTGCAGGAGTTGAAGCCATATCACAATCGAGTACATTTGCACCGCAATAGGCAAATGTATTTAGCATGTATTTTTTAAGCTCCGGCCCTGAAATTCGGGAGTCTGTACCGACTGCTATTTTAAGGGAAGTTACAGGCTTTTCAGTTTTTGCTGTGAGCCATTTTATGTAACCCATGGACAGAAGTATAGTTTCTTTTTTGCCCAGATTAGGCGTTTCTCCAGGGATTCCCTCTAGGGCTATTCCTCTTATATCACTGCCGTTTTGCAAGTTTTTTATTGTCATAATATCTCCTTTGCATTATAATGATATAGCATGTGTAAGATATTATATTACAGAGACAATGGTTTGAAAAGTTTAAAGGAGAGGTGACAATGGATAAACTAATGGATGTGTTGAACGGATACATTGGTACGCTCAACGATTTCATGTACAGTAAGTTCCTGATCATAATACTCGTTGCCTGCGGTCTGTACTTTACAATAAGGACCGGAGCTGCGCAGATCAGGCTTTTCCCTAACTCTATCAAGTGTGTTATGGAAAAGGGAGAGGAAGGAAAGGTATCTTCCTTCCAGGCACTGATGGTTGCTACCGCTTCCCGAGTGGGAACAGGAAACATTTCCGGTGTGGCAACAGCCATCGTACTTGGTGGTCCGGGAGCTATCTTCTGGATGTGGCTTATGGCTATCATAGGAAGTGCTTCGGCTTTCGCAGAATCTACACTGGCACAGGTGTATAAGGAAAAGGACGGAGACGGATACAAGGGCGGTCCTGCCTACTATATCCAGAGAGCTCTGGGTCAGAGATGGCTTGGAATAATATTTGCCATCATACTTATAATAACTTATGCCTTTGGATTTAACGGACTGCAGTCATACACATTGACTTCAGCCTTTGAAGTGTACATCGATGATTTTTCACACACTATGGCTCCGATAGTAATCGGTATCATCGTGGCTGCCCTTGCGGGATGGATGTTCTTTAGAGGCTCCAAGGCAATCAGTAAGATTTCTTCGATAATAGTGCCTATTATGGCAATCCTTTATATTGCAGTAGGACTTATCGTTCTGTTTATGAATCTTGATAAGGTGCCAGCGGCTGCAGGCAGAGTTATTGATTCTGCGTTTAACTGGCAGGCAATTTTCGGTGGATTTGCAGGTTCTTGCGTGGTACAGGGTATCAAGAGAGGTCTGTTCTCCAACGAAGCCGGTATGGGTTCTGCTCCTAACGCTGCGGCTACCGCTGATGTTAAGCATCCAGCACAGCAGGGTCTGGTACAGGTGCTGTCAGTATTCATCGATACTATACTAATCTGCTCAACTACAGCATTTATAGCTATCCTGGCAGGTCCTACAGGAGCTCTGGGAGCTGATGGCGAACTGCTTAACGGTATTCCTTTCGTGCAGGCTGCACTGGAAAGTCAGTTCGGACAGATAGGTATACACTTTATAACAGTAAGTATTGTGCTGTTTGCCTTTACTTCACTGATTGGTAACTTCTACTATGTAGAACTTAACATCAAGTACATCAGCACAAACAAGACATTTATGCTGATTATGAAGATACTGGCAATCGCGGCTATTTTCGTAGGTGCAAACATCAACCTGACTTTGGCATGGAACATGGCCGATGTAACAATGGGCTTCATGGCTACAATAAACATCATTGCGCTGTTCCTACTGGGCAACAAAGCTGTTAAGGTTATCAAGGACTACGAAAAGCAGAGAAAGGCAGGAAAAGAAACTCCTGTATTCAAGGCAGAGGATGTCGGCATAACAAATACGGATCTTTGGAAATAGCTTAAAGATACACCTTTATATGGCTGTCAAAGGGACTTGGGTAAAGTTCTTTTGGCAGTCTTTTTATTTTTTTTGAAAAAGGGTGTTGACTTTACCTTAGTAGAGTGCTATAGTAAAGCATGTCGATAGCACTTTAGCACGATAACGAGGTAGAGAGGTAAAACGATGAAACTCATAAACTTAACAAGACGACATTGTACAACCCGACATTAACCACAAAAGAAATTAAGAAAAAATCAAGATAATTAAAGTAGAACAAACGAAACAAAACAAAAACGGTTAACACAAAGGACGGCAGATGCCGGGAAGTACAAAGGAGTAAATAAAATGAAAATTAAAGCGATAAATATGAAAAAAATAGCAGCAGTTACACTTTCAGCAGTAATGGTACTGGGAACATTCGCCCTTACAAGCTGTGGCAGCGACAAGAGCAGCTCATCAGGAGACGATGCAATGAGCCAGCTTTCCAACGAAGGAACTCTGGTTGTTGGCTTGGACGATACCTTCGCCCCAATGGGCTTCAGAGATGAAAACGGAGATTTGGTAGGTTTTGATATTGACCTTGCCAACGCTGTTGGAGAAAAGCTGGGAGTGGATGTTGAATTCCAGCCTATAGACTGGGATGCAAAGGATTTGGAACTTAGCTCCGGCAACATCGACTGCATTTGGAACGGTATGTCAGTAACACCTGAAAGAGAAGAGGCTTATTCTCTTTCCAACAAATACCTGAACAATAACATCATCCTTATGACTCTTTCTGACAGCGATGTGGATGTAACTTCCGCAGATCAGCTTGCAGATTTGAATATCGGTACTCAGGTTGACTCAGCAGCACTGGAAATGCTGGAAGGAAATGAAGCATATGATACTTTCTCAGAAAATATCACTACTTATGACAGCTACGACACAGCAATCCTCGACCTGCAGGCAGGCAGAGTTGATGTAATAGCCATCGACCAGGTACTTGGTGAATACAAGAACAACAACATGGACGGAGCACTTAAGGTTTGCGAATACTCCCTTGGTGAAGATGCTTACGCTATCGGCTTCAGAAAAGATGATACAGCTCTCAGAGATGCCGTAAACGATGCCATCAAAGAACTCATAGATGACGGAACAGCAGAAGAAATAAGCAATGAATGGTTCGGAACAAACATCGTAATCTTTGAGGAAGTATAATATTACAGGAAATTAAAAGATAAAAGAATAACTACATTGGCGGCTGATACTTTGAATCAGCCGCTGTGTGTGTTATAATATGCAGGTCGCGCTGCCCATGATGTCGTAAGATACGGGATAAGGCGGCAGGCAATTTTTACTTAAATGACTGAAAGGAAAACAAGCAGATGTCTGAGATAATCGGATACATGCCGCTCCTTATGGACGGCCTTTTAATAACTTTAGTAATATTTGCACTAACACTGATTTTTTCCCTTCCATTGGGACTGCCAATAGCCCTAGGTGAGGAAGTAAAATTTAAGCCTCTGGCATACCTGTGCAGAGCATATGTGTGGATATTTAGAGGAACACCGCTGATGCTTCAGCTGTTCTTTTTCTACTTCTTTTTCCCGATAGTGCTTAATATAAGGTTGGATGCCCTTCCTACGGCAATACTTACATTTATATTAAACTACGCTGCGTACTTTGCGGAAATTTACAGAGGTGGATTTAAGAGCATCGATAGGGGTCAGCATGAAGCTGCCTTTGCGCTGGGACTTTCAAAGCGCCAGACAATGTTCGGCATTTTGCTTCCGCAGACAATGAAGGCGATATTGCCTCCTGTTTTTAATGAAGTAATAACACTGGTTAAGGATACAGCGTTGGTAATGTCCATAGGCGGCGTGGCAGACATAATGAAAAACGCCAACAGCATCGTAAACAGGACAAGCTCCATAACTCCACTGGTGGTTGCAGGTGCAATTTATCTGATTTTGACTTTCCTGCTTACAATCGGAGCAAATAAAATAGAAAGATACTTCGGAAGATATGACCAGAGAGGAGATCAGTAGCATGGAAAACATCCTGGAAATGAAAAACATAGTAAAGGAATTTGATAACTGCACGGCTCTTCATGAGGTTGATTTTTCTCTTAAGAAAGGGGAAATCGTAGCTATCATCGGTCCTTCCGGTTCTGGAAAGAGCTCTCTTTTGAGATGTATAAACGGGCTTAACACCATAACCAGCGGCAGCATTGAGCTTCGCGGCACTACGGGCATGGTATTCCAGCACTTTAATCTCTTTCCTCATATGACCTGTATAAAGAATGTGGCATATGCTCCAATCAAGGTTAAAAAGATGGACAAGGAAGAGGCATATAAAAAAGGCATGGAACTTTTAGATATGGTTGGTTTGGCAAGCAAAGCTGACGACTATCCAAATCACCTTTCCGGAGGCCAAAAGCAGAGAGTTGCAATAGCAAGAGCTCTTGCCATGGAACCGGATATTATGCTTTTTGATGAAGCTACATCGGCTCTGGATCCTGAAATCACAGGAGAGGTGCTTGAGGTAATGAAAAGACTTGCCGAAGAGCATATGACAATGGTAGTCGTTACTCACGAAATGGGCTTTGCCAGAGAAGTGGCAGATAGAGTTGTCTTCATGGATCACGGCAAGGTAGTGGAAGAGGGAACTCCGGAGGAAATCTTCGAAAATCCTAAAAACGAAAGACTTAAAAGCTTTTTAAGCACGGTTATAAGAGCGTAAGATTTAAAAATAATATAGATAATACATGTATCGCAGGCTGAATTGTTAATTGGCCTGCGTTTTTATCTGCCAGATTGGCTGTTGTCTTGATGACATTAGTAAGCTCTTAAAATTTCCGTAACATTTTTAACACTTTTTGCAAAAACTTAACGGAGTTTTTAACACTATCATGCTTTTTTGTAGTTGCTTTCGGTGGGAAAATATAGCTGTAAAAGGAAGAGAGAAAACAAAGAAAATGAGTGATAGTGAAAGAGAGTGATCGAAATGAACAACAGAAAACTCGATAACAGGAAGCTGACCATAATGGCCGGCATAGGGGTAGCGGTTTTGGCACTGGTGCTTATAGCGGGAAATATGCAGAGCATACTCTCGACAGGAGGCTTATACCTAGCGCCAGGTGAGCGCTACAATAACGACAGCGACTTTATGCTTACGGTTGCGATACTTACATTTTTCGCAGCTATAGCATTGGCGCTGATCTTTAAAAAACATGACAAAAGAAATTAACTGACTGCGAAATTAAGAATAACGGACATCGAAATACGATGTAGACTCATTTTCTCTTAAATATGCGGAAAAGGCAGACCGGGAAGGTCTGTTTTTTCTTTTTTATTTGCCAATTGGCCGACGCTTTTTGACGGTAAGAGTGATTTCAAAGCTTTCTTTGATTTGCCTAATAAGCTCGTCATCGGAGAAGCTACCCTCGAGGGGCGCAGTGTACCAGTGTTTTTTATTCATATGATAGGCAGGAGCATAGCCGTAGCTTGCAATAAGCTCTGCCACGACTTGTGGAGCAGCTTTAAGGTTAAGGATTCTGATGTTGCCGCTGTCCTTGCTTTCTGGATATATCTTTTTTATATCCACGGTTAAGATAACGGCAAACCACTTGTTGTTGTCCTGATGGCGAAAAACTGCATAGTCGGGATAGTCATCCCACGGAAAATCAGGAGACACCCCAAAGGTTTCTTTTATAAGGTCTGTAATGCGACCAGCCTGCTCTGCCTGAAAAAGATTTAAATCAAAGCAAGAATTGGCAATTTCCTTAAGAAGAGCTTCGCATTTTTCGCGTATCTCACCTACAAAGGCCCCGTGGGCACTTTCTATTTTTACCGGCTCATAGGGTGAGTTATCAGCAAGGTCAATTACTCTGTAGTCAACATTTCCATCTTTGGCGATGATGATATCTATTGCGTATTGATCGTCGTTTATGATACGGCGGTATCGTATAACGCCATTTTCGTCGGGCTTGGTAAAGCCGAAGGCAACGGCCTTTGAAAGGTTTAGGGTTTTGTATCTGAATATGTCGGTTAGGTTAATCATAGTAATTTCTCCTATGTTGTAATGATAAGTTTATTATATCAAATATGATAGTAAATCATACACACACGAATAGTTGGAAAAATGTCAAAACAACATTAAAAAAGGTTAGAAAAGTGTCAAAAGTACCTATAAAAACAGTTGGAAAAATGTCAAAATTAAATAATGTGATAAAAATCCCGCCCTTTATGATATAATTGATTAGTTAAATTACTACCCGTACGGAGGATATATAAATGACAGAAGAAAAGAAAACCACTAACTTTATATATAACATCATAGATAAGGATCTTGAGGAGGGCACATACGGACAGAAGGTGCACACCAGATTCCCACCGGAACCAAACGGTTACCTGCATATCGGTCACGCCAAGTCCATATGCCTTAATTTTGGTACTGCACTGAAATACGGCGGCAAGTGCAACCTCAGATACGATGACACAAACCCTCTTAAAGAGGACGAAGAATATGTAAACAGCATCGAAGAGGATGTAAAGTGGCTCGGATTTGAATGGGATGACAGACTGTGGGCTTCCGACTACTTTGACGAAATGTACGAAAGCGCAATCATCCTCATTAAAAAAGGCAAAGCATATGTAGATGACCTGACCGCCGAAGAGATGAAGGCCTACAGAGGAACTCTCAAGGAGCCGGGAAAGGAAAGTCCTTACAGAAACAGATCCGTTGAAGAAAACCTCAAGCTCTTTGAGGAAATGAAAGAGGGCAAGTACAAGGACGGAGAAAAGGTGCTGAGAGCAAAGATAGACATGAGCTCTCCTAACATCAATATGAGAGACCCTGTTATCTACAGAATTGCTCACGCAAGCCACCACAACACCGGTGACAAGTGGTGCATCTATCCTATGTACGACTTTGCACATCCTATCGAGGATGCCATTGAAGGAATAACTCATTCCATCTGTACTTTGGAGTTTGAAGATCACAGACCGCTGTATGAATGGACTCTCAACGAAGTGGGTAAGTGGCCGACTCCGCCAAAGCAGATTGAATTTGCAAGACTTAATATAACAAATACAATCATGTCCAAGAGAAAGCTTAAAAAGCTTGTGGACGACGGCAGCGTTGAAGGTTGGGACGATCCGAGAATGCCGACAATCGCAGGTATCAGAAGAAGAGGATACACTCCGGAATCCATAAGGGATTTCTGCGAAAGAATTGGCGTAGCTAAGGCAAATTCCACAGTGGACGAAGGTCTTTTGGAATACTGCCTCAGAGACGATCTGCAGAACAAGGTTGAATCCAGAAATGTTGTTGAAGACCCGATTAAGGTTATAATCACCAACTATCCTGAGGATCAGACAGAGCAGCTGGAAATGGAAAACAACAGAAATAACGATGAGCTGGGAGTAAGAACGGTTCCTTTCAGCAGAGAGCTTTGGATAGACGGCGCAGACTTTATGGAAGTACCGGTTAAAAAGTATTTTAGACTTTTCCCGGGAAATGAAGTTCGCTTTAAGGGCGCTTACTTTATCACTTGCAACGAAGTGGTTAAAAACGAAGATGGCTCCATAAAGGAACTGCTGTGCACATACGACCCTGCCACTAAGAGCGGAGAAGGCTTTGAAGGCAGAAAGGTAAAGGGCACAATCCACTGGGTAGACGCTAAGACGGCCGTAAAGGTAAAGATCAGAAACTACGGCACTCTCATGAAAAAGGACGAAAACGGAGATGATGTATTTAATCCGGATTCGCTAGAAGAAACCTTTGGATACGCTGAGCCTTCACTGATGGAAGCACAGCCAGGCGAGAGATTCCAGTTCTTTAGACATGGGTATTACATTGCGGACACTAAGCTGACAACCGATACAGAAAAGGTATTTAACAAGATTGTTGACCTAAAGAGCAGCTTTAAAATCAATAAATAGGAGAACATATGCTGACAGGAAAGCAGAGAAGTTATTTAAAAAAATTGGCCCACGACTTGGAGCCGACGGTTTTCATCGGCAAGTCGGGCCTTACTGAAAATATAAAGAACGAACTTGAGACTGGATTTGAGTCAAGGGAGCTTGTAAAGGTAAAAATCCAGGAAGGCAGTGAGCTTAAGGCAAAGGAGACTGCAAATCAGCTGGCTGATGAGCTGGGAGCTGAATTTGTGCAGGCCATTGGAAGAAAGTTTACCCTCTACAGACGTTCCCACGACAAGGACAAGCAGAAGATTGAAATATGATAAGAAATATACTTCTTACAATTAAATACGACGGAACGGATTTTTCCGGTTGGCAAAGGCAGCCCAATGTACCGACGGTGCAGGCGGAAGTGGAAAGAGTGCTTGGAGTTTTGTGCGCCGATGATATAGAAATCAACGGCACCAGCAGAACCGATGCTGGGGTGCATGCTTTGGGGCAGAGAGCCAACTTCCTAGGAGAATTTGCCATTCCTACGGAAAACATCAAAAGGGCAGCTAATAGCATGCTCAACCCTGCGATTCAGATAACGGAGGTCAAAGAAGTTGAGCTTGGATTTCATGCTCGCTTTGACTGTAAGGGCAAGACCTACGAGTACAGAATTCACAACGGCAGAGAGTGCGATCCTTTCCAGAGAAACTACTGTTATTTCGTAAACAGACAGCTGGATACCGATAAAATGAAGGAAGCCGCAGCGCACATTTTGGGAACCCATGATTTTAAGTGTTTTCAGGCCAGCGGCGGCGAGGAAAAGCGTACAACCGTAAGGACTGTGTCGGATATTTCCGTGGATGTAAGCCAGTGGTCACCGGAAAGGGCAATGCCTGACGAAAGCGATGACAGATGGTTTGCTCCAAGGGATATAACCATAAGGGTGACGGGAGACGGATTCCTCTACAACATGGTAAGAATCATCGCAGGAACCCTTGTCGATGTGGGGCTTGGCAAATTGGAGCCGGAGGAAGTAAAAGATGCCATAGAAAGTCTTGACAGGTGCAAGGCGGGACATACCGCACCGCCTCAGGGGCTTTTTCTAAAGGAAATATATTTTGATTAAATTAAGTTAAAGAAATTCAGAGGTGAGTGAAATGAACAGACCTAGCTGGGACGAATACTTTATGCAGATGGCGGAGCTGACCGCCAAAAGGTCCACATGCCTCAGAAGAAATGTGGGCGCAATTATCGTAAAAGATAAACACATAATAGCAACGGGATATAACGGTGCTCCAAAGGGACTTCCTCATTGTGAGGAGCTGGGCGGATGCTTAAGGCAAAAGCTCGGTGTACCTTCGGGAGAAAGACATGAGCTTTGCAGAGCTCTTCACGCTGAACAAAACGCCATAATTCAGGCGGCAACTTTAGGTCAGAGCATCGAAGGTGCAACTATCTATGTTACCCATCAGCCGTGCATTATCTGTGCCAAAATGATAATAAATGCGGGCATCAGCAGAATTGTTGTAAGAAGCGGATATCCTGATAAGATGGCTGAGGATATGGCCCGCGAAGCAAACTTAAGAATAGAAATGCTTGCAAGGGAAGAAGATTAAGCGACAAAAGTAAGCAATAAGATATACCTAAAAGTATATACGGAGAAAACCTATGAAACATCTTAAAAAATGCGCAGCCTTTGCGACTGCCATGTTGATGTGCGTATCTGTGCTGACATCATGTGGCAGTGATGAAGAATCATCATTGACCAGTGAGCCGTCGGGGGACAAAGCAGCCCTCAGCGGAGAAGTTGAAATGCTGATTCCTGAGGAAAGTAATATAGCTGAACTTTCCGAGCTTCCGGGAGACTATGAGGTAAAGAAGCAGGATTCCGAAAAAATCAGCGAAGCTGTAAAGGAAGGCAATTTTGATTTGGCGGTTATGACGCCAATTGAAGCTGCAAGTCTCTATAACGAAGACGGAGGATTTAAAGCAGTGACAGCTGTTTCCACAGGAAATTGGCAGCTTGCTAAAAACAACTACATGGACGGACAGTTTGGACAGCTGACAGACATAAGCGGCTATATTATATATGGCATTGAAGGGGACACCATGGCAGAGGAAGCCTTAAGAGCTCTGCTGGCAGCAAACAATAGAACCCTTTACAGTGGACAAGTTAGGACTTCTGATGAGGAGACTTTCCTTGCACAGGCTGGATATTACAATGCGATTTCTTTGGCAACTACCGATGAGATAAAAAAGGTTACTGACGAAAACAAGGAAGCCAAGGTGATTTTTGATTTGGCTTCACTGTGGCAGGAAAACTTTAAAAGCGACATTCCTGCATATATAATTGTGGCAAGCGATTCCTTTATAAAGGAAAGAGGAGATGAACTTGCCACAGTCATTGCAGATACAACTGACTATGACGATTCCAACAGGGGTATAAGCCTTGTTAAGAAATTCATTAAGGTCATGGAAAAACATAATGTCAACGCCATCGGCGGAGAAGTGGCTGAAGGATTTTATTTCTACCAGTAGGAAATGAGGTGCAAATATGTGCGGTATTGTTGGTTTTATCGACAACCGAAGTAAAGAAGAAAAAGAAGTTATATTAAAGGCAATGATGGATAGAATCCGTCACAGAGGCCCTAACAGCGAAGGCATGTTCATAGGGGAGCGTGCTGCCATAGGCTTCAGAAGACTTTCCATCATCGATTTGGAAGGTGGAAGCCAGCCTATATATAACGAAACAGGCAATCTGGTGCTTACCTTTAACGGAGAAATATATAACTTTAAGGAAATAAGAGCAGAACTTATAGAAAAGGGCCATATTTTTAAGACAAATACCGATACTGAGGTTATCGTCCACGGATATGAGGAATACGGCAAGGATGTGGTTCATAAGCTCAGAGGAATGTTTGCTTTTGTAATATGGGACATTGAAAAAAAAGAGCTTTTCGGTGCCAGAGATATGTTCGGCATCAAACCTTTCTATTACATGAACAATGGTGAATCCTTTTTGTACGGCTCTGAAATAAAGAGCTTTATGGAATATCCTTCCTTTGAAAGGGAAGTTAACAAAGATGCATTAAAGCCTTACCTGACATTCCAGTATTCGGCTCTTGATGAAACCTTCTTTAAAGGTGTTTACAAGTTGAGAGCGGGACACTGCTTCACATGGAAAGACGGTAAAATGGATATTGAGGAATACAATAAATTCTATTTTGATCCAGACAGAAGCAAATCCTTTGATGACTATGTTCAGGAGATTGAGGATGTTATGAGAGAGTCCGTTGAATACCATGCGGTATCCGATGTGCCTGTAGGGTCATTCCTTTCCGGTGGCATCGACTCCTCTTACATTACAAGATGCCTGCAGCCTCAGCAGACATTCTCCGTGGGATTTGAAAATAAAGGTTTTTCGGAAGTGGAATTTGCAGAGGGTCTTTCTGAGATTCTCGGTGCGGAAAATGTAAATAAGACGGTTACTCCTGATGAATTTTTCGGAGAGCTAGAAAAGATACAGTATTTTTCTGATGAGCCTCACGCCAACCTGTCGGCAGTACCTTTGTACTTCCTGGCGGAAATGGCAAGAAAGCATGTAACGGTTGTGCTTTCCGGTGAAGGTTCAGACGAGCTCTTTGGCGGTTATGATTCATACAATGTGGCGGCTTACGAGCAGAAATACAGAAAGCTGCCTAAGGGACTGAGACATCTGGCAGGTAAATTTGCCACACATCTGCCTAAGTTCAGGGGAAGAGACTTCCTGGAAAGAAACGGACTTCCTGTGGAGGAATGGTATATAGGTCAGGCGTTTATCTTTGACGAAAAGGAAGCAAAGAAGATAGTAACTGATGAATATAAAAACGGCCCTACGCCAAAGGAAATAACAAAACCTTTCTACGACAAGGTAAAGGACTACGATGAAATGTCCAAAAAACAGTATCTTGACCTGCATCTGTGGCAGCCAAACGATATACTGCTCAAGGCGGACAAGATGACAATGGCTCATTGCATTGAGGCAAGAGTACCTTTCCTTGATATGAAGGTTATGGAACTGGCGGCTCACATTCCGACGGAATACAAGCTCCACGGACCTCTGACCAAATATGTTCTGAGAAAGTCCGCAGAAAGAGTGTTGCCGGAAGAATGGGCAAAGCGTCCTAAGAAGGGCTTCCCAGTTCCGTTCTCAAAGTGGATTTTGGAAGAAAGATGGTACGAATATGTAAAGGGCATATTCTCAGCGGACTATGTTAGCGAGTTCTTTGAACAGAAGGCAATACTGAAGCTGCTGGAAGATCACTATGCGCAGAAAAAGAATAACGGAAGAAAAATCTATACGGTTTATGCTTTCCTAGTATGGTACAAGGCTTACTTTATAGATGATCCGTCCCTTAAAAAGAACGCTTAAATTTTAATCGTTTAACTACGATGAATGTGCAATAGCAAAGGAGATGTTATGGAAATCCTGGTAAAAAATGAGGATAAAAAATTCCTTCCGGTGCTGCTGGGTACCGATGCTAATGCCTACGGTATGGCAAAATCATTTCACAAGGCTTACGGTATTAAGTCCCTGAGCTTGGGGGTAATGAATCTTATGGAAACTGCCAACAGTAAAATTGTGACAGTTGATGCCGAGCCGGGCTTTGACAGACAGGAAAACTTCGCAAAGAAAATGGAAGAAGTGGGTAAAACCTACGGGCAGTATTATGAAAAGCTGCTTTTGATTGCCTGCGGAGACCACTACACGGAGCTTATAGTCAACAACAGGGAGCTTTTGGAAAAATATTTTGTGTTCGCATATATTTCCAGGGAAATGAAAGAGCAGCTGGAAAACAAAGAAGACTTTTATAAAATTTGCGAAAAGTACGGCCTTGATTATCCTAAGACATACATAATTACAAAGGAAAACTACAGCCAACACCATGATTTGCCATTTGGATTTCCTGTGGCGGTAAAGGCCAGCGACTCCATCGAATATGTTGAGCTTTCCTTTGAGGGAAAGAAAAAGGGCTACAAGGCGGATACCTACGAAGAATTTGAAAAAATCGTAAATATGATTTATGCTGCCGGATACAATGGCAATCTCATAGTTCAGGATTTCATTCCGGGGGATGATGCTACCATGTGGGTGCTTAACAGTTATTCGGGACTGGATGGCAAAGTAAGAGCCATGTGCTTAGGCCACTGCGTGCTTGAGGATTACACACCTGCAGGTATAGGAAATTACAATGCTATCATCCAGCATGGAGATATGGCGGTTTATGAAAGATACAGAGACTTCCTCGAAGAAATCGGCTATGTGGGATTTTCCAATTTCGATATGAAATACGATGAAAGAGATGGAAAGTTTAAGGTCTTTGAGATAAACATAAGGCAGGGCAGAAGCTCTTATTTTACGACAGCTTCCGGCTGTAACATCGCAAAGATCTTGGCAGAGGATGTAATAGAAGGGAAGCCTTTGCAGGAGATTCATTATCACGATAATCCTTTCCTGTGGCTCCACGTACCTGAAAAACTGGTTATGGAATACACTCCTGGCGAGGTAAAGGACGAGGTTAAGAGTCTTATTGATGCAGGAAAGTACGATTTTACTCTGAAGTATGATAAGGACGGAGGACTTTTCAGAAAGCTCAGGGTGAACAGATATTATAAAATGGCCTTTGACAAGTACAGCAAGTACTTTAATAAGAGAGGGCTTGAATAAAGAAATGTAAAAAGACAGGTCACAAGACCTGTCTTTTATGATGTTTAATAGTTGATGGATTCCAATTTATGCCGGAGAGTATCTCCACTCCGTTGTACATCTTTTCATGCTTGACTTGTGGAACTCTCACTTCTGGCTCTGTATAAATCAAATCGCGTGGCCGTCGTCTCGCTAACGACTTAATTATGTCATTTCGCAAGCTCCGACCATGGAATAAGATAACACATAATACTATTGTATGCAATAGGTTTGTTAAAAATTTATTTAAGTCACTGTAATTTTTTTATGCGAATATATTTCCTTCTGCCAGTACGATGCCGGCACCGCCTATATGAACATTTACCATACCGTTGACTTCCTCGGTTTTACCGATTAGGCGAGAAGGCCGTTTGGCTTCTTCGGGATTGTTGTTTTCGTGAATTTCTAAATCAATATCAAGATCTTCTGACATCAGTTGCAGCTCCGGTGCGATAAGGGACATCACATCACCGCTTAAAACAGGCATCGTTATATCCGGTAGAGCCGTTGCCAGTATCGGGGGCAGATGACCAGACATCATCTTGGAAGGACTTTCCGTAACAACCTTTTCGTATTTTAGGCTCATGCGGCTGTAGATGCTATCAATTAGCTCCGGGCTGTCTATAAAGTCGCCTTCAGCTCCGGGAACAGGCATCTGCATTGTCACAAAGTCTTCAGAAATATAGATTTCCATGGTGCCTGCTTGGGATATGTTGATATATGTGCCGTCCGTTACGACTTCTTCACGCATGAGCGCTGTGTATGCTGCGATAGTAGCATGACCGCACATATCCACTTCGCAGGAGTTTTTAAAATATCTAAGATGAAACTCTTTATCGGAAA
The DNA here is from genome assembly GCF_014982745.1 of Gallibacter intestinalis. Lineage (GTDB taxonomy): Bacteria > Bacillota > Clostridia > Peptostreptococcales > Anaerovoracaceae > Gallibacter > Gallibacter intestinalis. Next base: position 47,452 of record NZ_JADCKA010000010.1, read on the forward strand.
GTTGCTTTACAAAAACCGTTTCAGAAAAGCCATTATCGCTTACCATTTCCAGCATGGTATCGATGTTTGGGAAGTCCTTTCCCTCGTCTATTATGATTACGCCGGCAGGGTTTCCTCCGAAGGAAGCCGACGAAAAAGTGTCTATAACATAAAATTTCATTTCATATACCTCCGCAATGGCATAAGTATAACACCTAGGGCGTCTATAGGACAGCCTGAAACCTATAGATAATATCAATCTGACAACGGTTTATATTGCTATCTGCTATCATATAACATATAATCTATGTGTTGTTTCAATGTACTTAAATTGATATGAATTGTTTATCCATAAGGAATATAAAAGGAGACTTGGAAATGGAAAGAGTAATCGGTACTGTATCAAGAGGCCTGAGGGCTCCAATCATCAGAGAAGGAGATGACCTGGAAAAAATCGTTACTGATGTGATTCTCGGTGCTGAAAAGGCAGGAGAATTTGTAATTGGCGACAGAGACGTTGTTGGTATTACAGAATCCATCGTAGCAAGAGTTCAGGGTAACTACGCAAATGTTGATCAGATTGCGGCAGACATTAGAAACAAGTTTGGCGGAGAGGAAGTTGGTGTAATCTTCCCTATCCTCAGCAGAAACAGATTTGCTATCTGCCTGAGAGGTATAGCAAGAGGAGCAAAGAAAATCATTCTTATGCTCAGCTATCCTAGCGATGAAGTGGGAAATCATCTGCTTGACATCGACCTGGTTGACAAAGCCGGCATCAATCCTTACAGCGATGTGCTTTCTGAAGCAGAATTTGAAAAGGCTTTCGGTAAATCAAAGCATCCGTTTACAGGAATGGATTACGTTTCATACTACAAGAGCATCATAGAAGAAGAAGGCGCTGAAGCGGAAATCATTTTTGCAAACAGCCCTAAGGCAATTGTTAAATACACAAAGAATGTTCTTAACTGCGATATTCATACAAGAGCTAGAACAAAGAGACTTCTGGCAGAAGCAGGCGCAGAAAAGATTTATGGTCTTGATCAGATTCTTACAGAAAGCGTTGACGGCAGCGGATACTGCACAAAGTATGGTCTGCTTGGTTCAAACAAGGCAACTGAGGAAACTATCAAGCTTTTCCCTAACGACTGCACTCAGTTCGTTTACAAGATTCAGGAAAACATCAAGAATGCCACAGGCAAAACTGTTGAAGTAATGGTTTACGGTGACGGTGCTTTCAAGGATCCTATAGGAAAGATCTGGGAGCTTGCTGACCCTGTTGTATCTCCTGGATACACAAAGGGACTTGAGGGAACTCCAAACGAAGTTAAGCTTAAGTATCTTGCTGACAACGATTTTGCGGATCTCAGCGGAGAAGAGCTTAAGGAAGCAATCTCTGACTACATCAGAAACAAGGACGAAAACCTGGGAGACAGCATGGTGGCTCAGGGAACTACTCCAAGAAGACTCACAGACCTTATCGGCTCCCTGTGCGACCTGACTTCAGGTTCCGGAGACAAGGGTACACCGATCATTTACATCCAGGGATACTTCGACAACTACACAAAATAGTTTATAATTATCATCCTAATAATATAACAGACTTAGAATCAAACTAACGGAATAGGCGGCTCGATAACGGGTCGCCTGTTGCTTTATAATGATAAATTAATGGCAGGCAAAGGAGGTTAAATCATGCAGTGGATATACTTAATGATAGCAGGAATTTTTGAGGTTGTATGGTCGGTGAGCATGAAGCTTTCCGAAGGGTTTACAATTATGAAATTCACAATTATAACAGTACTTGGGATGATTTTAAGTTTTGCCTTTCTTGCTCAGGCGACGAAGAGCTTGCCTTTAGGCACAGCCTATGCCATATGGACGGGAATTGGGGCGCTGGGAGCGGTTATAGTAGGGATTATAGCCTTTAACGAATCGGCAAATCCTGCAAGACTGTTTTTTGCGCTGGTGCTTTTAGTGGGAATAATCGGTCTTAAATTAACTTCTTAATTTGAATTTATATCATCTGGATATGATTTCTAATCTATTCTTTTATAGATTAGAGGTCGATGGTATGGTATAATGGCAGTTATCAAATTGTATTTTTTTGACAGAGCAAAACGGACAGAAATTGTGCTATAAGCGCAGAATGGAGGACAAAATGAAGGATTACAGATTCGAAACCGAATGCATTCATGCAGGATATAAAGCGGAAAGCGGACAGCCTCAGGTGCTGCCTATCGTGCAGAATACAACTTACAGATATTACAACGGCGAAGATGTGGCTAAGCTCTTTGACCTGGAAAGCGCAGATTTCATGTATTCCAGACTGGGAAGCCCTACTGTAAGCGCCCTTGAGGAAAAGATGGCAAAGCTGGAAGGCGGTACTGCAGGTATAGCAACTTCCGCAGGCCAGGCGGCGAATCTGATAACAATGCTTAATATATGCCAGTGCGGAGATCATATCGTAAGTTCATCAGCAATTTACGGCGGAACTCACAATCTGTTTAATGTTACTCTCAAAAAGATGGGTATCGAAACAACATTTGTGGATCAGGACGCACCTATTGAAGAGATAAGAAAGGCATTTAAGCCTAATACAAAGGCTCTCTTTGCAGAGTCTTTAGGAAATCCTGCACTGTGCGTGCTTGATTTTGAAAAGTTTTCAACCCTTGCAAAGGAAGCGGGAGTACCTCTGGTAGTTGATAATACTTTGGCTTCTCCATACCTTTGCAGACCGCTGGAGCACGGTGCTGACATCGTAACACACAGTACAACTAAGTGGGCGGACGGTCATGCAACTTCCGTAGGCGGAATGGTTGTGGAAGGCGGCAACTTTGACTGGAATAAATACGCTGATAAATTCCCGGGAATGGTAGAACCGGACGAAAGCTATCACGGACTTAAATTCTATGAAAAATTCGGAAACACAGCTTTCTGCACAAAGCTGAGAGCGCAGATGCTCCGTGACTTAGGCTGCACAATGAGCCCGATGAACGCATGGCTCACTTTCCAGGGCCTTGATACACTTCCGCTGAGAATGGAAAGACACAGTGAAAATGCATACAAGCTGGCAAAATTCCTGGAAAACCATCCTAAAGTTGACTGGGTGATCTATCCGGGTCTTGAAGGAAACAAGCATTATGAACTGGCTAAAAAGTACCTTCCAAAGGGTGCCAGCGGTGTACTTTCCTTTGGCGTTAAGGGCGGCAGAAAAGCCGGCGAGGAATTTTTGGAAAACCTTGAGCTTGCCAGCATCGTAGTTCATGTGGGAGACATCAGGACAAGCGTTCTGCATCCTGCCAGCACAACTCACAGACAGCTCAGCGAAGAAGACCAGATTAAAGGAGGCATAAGACCTGAGCTTATAAGAGTTTCCGTGGGATGCGAAAGCTACGAAGATATTGAAGCTGACTTTGCACAGGCTTTGGAAAAAGTAAAATAGGATATACACAGAATATTTGAGTTAGATAAATTTGAGTAAAAGAAGGAGCAAAAAATGCCGGTAATAATACCTAACGGACTGCCTGCGGCCGAAAAACTGCAGGAGGAAAACATATTCACTATGAAAGAAGGCAGGGCGGTAACTCAGGATATTCGTCCTCTGGAAATCGCCATAGTGAATCTGATGCCGACAAAAATAGCCACAGAAACCCAGCTTGCAAGGGCGTTGTCAAATACGCCTTTGCAGGTTAACCTGACTTTGGTGCGCATGGAAAGCCACGAATCTCAGCATGTGTCTGAAGATCACATGGAGTCATTTTATACGACCCTTGAGGAGATAAAAAAGAAGAGATTTGACGGCATGATAATTACCGGAGCGCCAGTGGAGTTTTTTGAGTTTGAGGAAGTGGACTATTGGGATGAATTTAAGGAGCTGATGGAATACAGCAAAGAAAATGTATATAGCCGTATGTTCATCTGCTGGGGCGCTCAGGCGGGACTTTATTACAACCATGGGCTGCAGAAGAAGATTCTCGACCACAAGGTTTTTGGAGTATTTCCAATGAATGTTACAAGACCTCACAATCCGCTTATGAGAGGCTTTGACGAAGTGTTTTACGCACCACACAGCAGAAATACAGAGGTTCCGAAGGAGGAAATCTTAAAGTGCCCTGAACTGCGTATTTTAGCAGAATCCGATGAAGTTGGACCTCATATCATTTCCACGGAAAACGGCAGGGAAATCTATGTTATGGGTCATCACGAATACGACAGAGATACCTTGGCTCAGGAGTATTTTCGTGATGTAAACAAGGGCATCGATATTGCAATTCCAAAAAATTACTTCCCGGATGATAATCCGGAAAAAGAGCCCGTTATAACATGGAGAGGCTGCGGCAGCCTGCTCTTTGCCAACTGGCTTAACTATTACGTATATCAGAATACACCATATGATATTACGAAATTTTAATTAAAGGATAGGATTATGGAAGAGAAAAAGCCACGCAATAAAAACTTCTGGAAAGGGTTTGTTCTAGGCATTGTAGCAACTGCTCTTGTGGCAGGAGGTATACATTTCTGGCCTTCTGGAATGGATGAGGACAGTAAGATGAATGCTCTGGAAAACCTGGTGGAAAGTCAGTTCCTCTATGCCGACGATGTGGACGAGGATAATCTCTTGGAAGGAACATACAAAGGATATATCTCAGGACTGGGAGATAAATATTCCGTTTATTATACTCCGGAGGAATTTGCCGCATTTCAGGACAGCACAATCAGCGGTGAGTTTTACGGTATCGGTGTGGTGTTCACACAGGATATGAATACGGGGCAGATAAGTGTAAATAATGTATATGAGGATTCTCCGGCGGAAAAGGCAGGTATATCCCAGGGAGATATACTGGTTAAAGTCAACGGCGAAGAAGTCAGTGGTAAAGATCTCAATGCCGTAACATCCAATATAAAAGGCGAGGAAGGTACAGAAGTTAAGCTCACTTTCACTAAAGGAGAAAACGGAGAGGAATACACTAAATCCGTAAAAAGAGAAAAGATAACAGTTCAGACTGTTACAGGTAAGATGATGAGCGACGGTATCGCATATATTAAAATAAGCGAATTTACCAATGAAACTTACAATCAGTTTGAAGAGGTGTTTAAAAAACTTGAAAAGCAGGGCATGGAAGGCCTTGTAATAGACCTTAGAGACAATACTGGCGGAGTAGTGACAACTACCTGTGAGATATTGGATCAGCTGCTTCCAGAAGGTAAGATTGTTTACACCAAGGATAAAAATGGCAATGTCAAAGAGGAAGACTCCGATGCCGAGCATTATTTCGACAAGCCGCTAGCATTGCTAGTCAATGGATATACCGCCAGCGCGTCGGAAATCTTTACCGCAGCCATCCAGGATTATGATTTGGGCAGCATAGTGGGCACAAAGACTTTTGGCAAAGGTATTGTTCAGCAGCTCTTCCCACTGTCTGATGGAAGCGGAGTGAAGCTGACGGTTTCTGAATATTTTTCGCCGAAGGATCGAGAAATTCATGAGAAGGGTATTGAGCCTGATGTAACTGTAGAAGATACAAGGACGAGTGCAGAGGATACAAATGATGCGCAGCTGCAGCAGGCGATAAAGGAAGTTCAAAAAGATATGTAAAAAAAGAGGGAGTTGATAAAGGCTCCCTTTTAAAATTTGAATACATTTAGTCCCGTTTCATCATCATACTGCCTTTCAACGGTAGTATCTATAATATTTATAAACAGTTCGCAGGTACCGCCAATTATGCCTTCATTAAAGTGACCGGCATAGGCGGTGCCTTTTTCGTCTGCGGCATTTATGTGAAGATGTAAATAGAATTCTCCGTCCTTTTGAGATATATTGCCTAATAACGATGTGATTTCAAAATCACCGTCGTAGACATGCTTAATATACTGCTTTTCAGAAACCTGATAACAACCAATTTCAAGATGACTGGCAGCACCGATACCGGACACCTGCGCAGTTTTAATGTTTTCTGCCGTAGCTATTTTCTGTATCTTTTCGGCTATGCTTTCATCTCTGTCGATGCGGGCAATGATAGTGTTATCTATTCTTTTATATTCCATTTTTTATACCTCCATATGCTATCTGCTTAAAGTATATAACGGTATAAGGGAAAAGTAAATTTAATGAATGGGATAAAAGTCCGGTTACCTACATTGACGGAATACAGGGGCTGTTGATATAATAAAAATATTCTGAAAGATACAGCAAATGTTAATATGGAGAAGCAAAATGAAGTATAAGAGCACAAGAGGAAGCATATATACAAAGACAGCGCCTGAGGCAATAATAGCAGGACTGGCCGAAGACAAGGGCCTTTATGTTCCTGATAGCTTTCCGCAGCTGCCTTTTAAGATAGAGGACATGCAGGGAAAGACATATAAAGAGATTGCCTTTCGGGTTATGAAAGCCTTTTTCCCTGATTATACCGATACGGAAATGAAACATTGCGTTGACGGAGCCTATGACGGAAAGTTCGAGGCAGAGGATGTTGTGCCTCTAGTTGATGCAGCGGACACACATTTCCTAGAACTTTATCACGGCAGAACGGCAGCATTTAAGGATATGGCCCTTTCAATCCTGCCATATCTGCTTACGACTGCGATTAAAAAGGAAAAGGAAGACCATAAAATTTGCATTCTTACAGCCACTTCCGGCGATACAGGCAAGGCTGCACTGGAGGGCTTTGCAGATGTGGAAGGAACTGAAATAATAGTCTTTTATCCTAACGAAGGTGTTTCGGAGGTTCAGGAAAGACAGATGGTCAGCCAGGAAGGCGCCAACACCCATGTATTTGCCATTAATGGCAACTTCGATAACGCCCAGAGCGGAGTTAAGGCTATATTTAACGACGATAAAATCGCAGAGGAGCTGGCAGCAAAGGGGGTTAAGCTTTCTAGCGCTAATTCCATAAATATCGGAAGACTTGTGCCGCAGGTTGCCTACTATGTATATGCATATATAAAGTTGGTGGAAAGAGGAGCCATTAAAAACGGCGAGCCGATGAATGTAGTGGTGCCTACAGGAAACTTCGGCAATATTCTGGCGGCGTATTACGCGTATAAAATGGGAATACCTGTAAACAGATTTATATGCGCTTCAAATGAAAACAAAGTGCTGACAGACTTTATCAACACAGGAGTTTACGATATAAGAAGGGAATTCCATCTGACAAATTCTCCTTCCATGGACATACTTATTTCCAGCAATCTGGAAAGGCTGCTCTACCATCTGAGTGGCGATGACGGAGAGCAGATAAAGGCTCTTATGGAAGACCTTGACGGCAAGAAGGTCTATGAGGTTAGCGATAAGATTAAGGAAGGTCTCAAGGTGTTCTACGGCGGATTTGCCACAGTGGAGGAAACAAACGAAACCATCGGAAAGGTATATAAGGAAGCCGGCTATCTGATGGATACCCATACGGCAGTAGCATATAAGGTTTATGAGGATTACAAAAATGCCACCGGAGACAAAATTCCTGCAGTAATCGCTTCCACAGCAAGCCCATATAAGTTTGCTGATAGCGTGGCGAAGGCTATAGGCCTAGCAGAGTGCAAGGACGGCTTTGAATATGTAAGGGAAGTAAACGAGGCGACAGGAGTACCTGTACCTTCAGGACTTAAGGATCTTGATAAAAAGCCTGTGCTCCATACGGGAGTTCTTGACATAGATCAGATGGCTCAGGCCGTAAAGGATTGTCTGTAGGCTCATAGGCAAGATAATCGAGATAATATTAAAGCCTTTTAGAAGCATATAATCGGGCAGATACGAAAACGTTTTTGCCCGGTTTTTATTTTGCTGTGGGCGAGGTTTGACAGGGGATTGTGTCAGGCATAGAATTAAATAAAGACATCGTTTGGGGAGGCGATGAAATTGAAAACCAGAGAGGAATACCTGTTTGAAGAAGCTCCGGTCAGCCGTGCAGTACTGTCTCTTGTTGTTCCGACGGTTATAAGCCAGCTGATTACGGTAATATACAATATGGCAGACACCTTTTTTATCGGTCAGATAGGAGACCCAAATCAGGTGGCGGCTGTTTCTTTGTGTATGCCGATGTTCATATTCCTGACAGGCATGGCAAACCTCTTTGGTATAGGTGGTTCCAGCCTTATGGCAAGAAGTCTGGGCGTAGGAAATGTAGAAAAAGCTAGGAAAACAGCAGCATTCAGCATCTGGACAGCTGCAGCTACAGCCTTTGTATATGGCATAATATTGGCTTTATCCGAGTCAGTGCTGCTTCCTGTTGCAGGGGCGGATGCTCAGACCTATGAGTTTTGCCGAAAGTATCTGTTTTGGACAATCGTTGTGGGAGCTGTCCCGACGGTTTTAAATCAGACGCTGGCGCATCTGGTGAGGGCAGAGGGCCATTCGGCTCAAGCTAGCTTCGGTGTCGCTTTAGGTGGAGTTTTAAATATAATTTTGGACCCGATATTTATCTTTCCTCTTGGAATGGAGATTGCCGGAGCAGCGGTAGCTACAATGCTTTCCAATGTTATCGCTACCATGTATTTTATAGTATTTATCTGCTTTAAAGGTAAAGGAACAGATATATCCTTTAATCCTAAAAATTATTCCTTAGCAAGGGGTATACCAAAGGAAGTGCTTTTGGTGGGTTTACCAAGCTGTCTGATGAACCTCATGGGAGTTCTTTCAAATGTTGTTATAAACAAGCTGATGGCAGAATACGCAAATACCGCACTGGCAGGCATAGGCGTTGCAAAGAAGATAGATATGATGACCTTTGCCATTTCCACGGGCATGTCCCAGGGCGTGCTGCCGCTGATAGCCTATAACTATTCTGCGGGAAATTATAAGCGCATGAAGGCTGCCTTTAAGGTGGACTTCGTGCTGAGTTTTGTTGTGGCAATAATTACATCAGTGCTGCTGTTTACCTGCGCAGGCCCGATTGTTCAGGCATTTATAAACGATCCGCAGACCGTGGAATACGGAAGGCTGTTTCAGAGGATAATATGCATTACAGGCCCGTGTATCGCAGTAACAATGCTGTCGATTACGATGTTTCAGGCGGTTGGTAAAAAGCTTGAGCCTGGCATATTGTCGCTGCTGAGAAAAGGCGGACTGGATATTCCGTTTATGTTCCTGCTTAATCATCTGGCAGGAGTGAAGGGTATAGTGTGGGCAACTCCTATTGCAGACCTAGGCGCCATGATAGTAGCTTTGAGTCTGATAATCCCTTTCCTGGGAAGACTGAAAACCAAAGAAGAAACAATCGAAAATTTAAGTGAGAAATGATATGGAATATAAAAAGCAAAGACAATTAGAAACAAAACGACTTATACTGAGACCTTGGAATGAAGAGGATGCTCCAACGCTGTACAAGTACGCTAAAAGTCCGGATGTGGGGCCAATAGCCGATTGGCCTCCCCATACCAGCGTAGAAAACAGTAGAGAAATAATAAAGGATGTGCTTTCCGCGCCGGAAACCTACGCCGTAGTGCTTAAAGAAACGGGCGAACCTGTGGGAAGCATCGGTCTTATGATAGGCTCACGCAGCAATTTTCGTATTCCAGAAACTGAAGCGGAAATCGGCTACTGGATAGGTGTGCCTTATTGGGGACATGGCCTTATACCTGAAGCGGTCGAGGAAATGCTTCGCTATGGCTTTGAAAATCTTGGCCTTAAAAAGATATGGTGCGGCTCTTTTACCGGAAATGCAAAGTCAGCCAGAGTCCAAGAAAAATGCGGCTTTAAATACAGGACTACTGTGGAAGGTGCATATTCGGAGCTCATAGGCCAGAAAAGAGATATACGAGTTAGCGTTATGACCAGATGGAGATGGAAGCGCCTTACTGCAAAAAAACAGAGGGCAAATACATAATTTCCCCTTGAGAAGTGACGATTTTTATGGTATATTATCATTTGTTCAGCAAAAGTGAATATGCTAAACAGATAGCGATACGGAGGATTGACCGAGTGGCTAAGGAGCTCCCCTGGAAAGGGAGTAAGGTGTAACAGCCCCGTGGGTTCGAGTCCCATGTCCTCCGCCATAGTAAAAAAGACAGGTGATAAGCCTGTCTTTTTTAGTATAACAATGGGATGGGGCGAGAACCCACGGAGTGGGAGAGAAAGTCCCATGCGGATTTCGTCAGCGAAAACGACGATAGGAGTTAGAGCTGCAACGAAATGCGACAGCAGGGAGTGCGACAGCACGAGTCGGAGAGAGCTAAGCGAACGTTGTCCTCCGCCATAGTAAAAAAGACAGGCGAGTGCCTGTTTTTTTTAGTATAACAATGGAATGGGAAGAGAACCCACGGAGTGGGTGAGAAAAAACTATTTGTTCACCAACAATTCTGCCAACAAAATTTACATTTACTACTCGGAAAATCTGACTTATAATGAACCCAAAAACGAAGTTAGTGATTTATATAATAAAGAAAAGGATGTGAATAGGAAATGAATGAAAAGAAAGAACTTGTAATTTTTGAAACTGAAGACAATACAATTAAACTAGAGGTCCCTGTTGAAAAAGAAACGGTGTGGCTTTCGCAGTCTCAAATGACAGAATTGTTTGGTGTAGATAGGACAGTAATTACAAGACATGTTAACAATGTTTTTAAAGAAGGTGAACTCATTAAAGAAAGCAATGTGCAAAAAATGCACATTGCACAGACCGTAGACAAAGACCCAGTCTCAATTTCGAGATTGGGCTTTTTCTTTTTCCCACATAAAACTTTAGAGGTGGCTTTAGTTCATAATTGGTATCGGTTTAGTTACAATATTTCTTAAATACTGC
>NZ_JADCKA010000011.1 GCF_014982745.1 Gallibacter intestinalis
AACAACAAGATAAAAGTAATCAAGAGAGTATCTTATGGAGTCAGAAATTTTAAGAGATTCAGAGCAAGAATCATGCATTCATTAACATAAAGAAACTGACAGAGTGAATATACACTCTGCCAGCCTACGATCTCATTTTATGAGTTCTACCCCAACATTTGACATAGAACCAAAAAAACACCGGCAGACGAACGCCGGTGTTTTACGGAAGTGCGGGTAGCTAATCCGCGCTTCCAGAATATTAAGTACCGATTGAATATTTACTTCGAAAAGTAAATTTAAATTAAATTGATAAAATCAATTATTTGTATTCAGCCATAACCTTTTCAAATGCAGGTAATGCCTTCTTAACTCTTTCTACTGGGCAGCAGTATGCGAGTCTTACATATTCAGGTGTTCCGAATCCAGTTCCTGGAACTACCAGTACATCATACTTCTTAAGTCTTTCTGCAAAGTCTTCAGAATTTCCATCTGGAGATTTGATGTACATGTAGAATGCACCTGATGGTTTTGCAACAGTGTAACCCATGTTAACGAGAGAATCATAAAGAGCTTCTCTACATTCAGCATAAGGCTTGATGTCAGGCATTACATCGATGCAATCTCTAACAACCTGCTGCATGAGGGATGGAGCGTTTACATATCCAAGCGCTCTTCCTGCACCGTTTATTGCAGGAATGAATTCGTCATATCCGTCGAATCCCTTAGGAACTGCGATGTAACCAATTCTTTCTCCTGGAAGAGAAAGTGACTTAGACCAAGAGTAGCAAACTACTGTGTTTGCATATACTGCAGGAATGAAAGAAACTTTTTCTTCAGTGAAAACCAGTTCTCTGTATGGTTCATCGGCAATTACATAAATAGGATGACCGTATTCTTTACCCTTTTCTTCAAGAACCTTGCAAGCTTCCTCAATCAGAGCTTCAGGATAAATAACGCCTGCTGGGTTGTTTGGGGAGTTGATGATTACAGCCTTTGTATTAGGTGTAATTGCTGCCTTGAGGTTTTCAACATCAAGATTCATATGTTCATCAGGCTGTACGAATACAGGAACACCACCCTGAGATTCGATAAATACCTTATATTCTGGGAAGTATGGAATTACTACTATAATTTCATCCTTAGGATCAGAAATAAGTGCTCTAAGAGTGATATTAAGAGAAGCTGCTGCTCCGCATGTCATGTAAATATCATCTGCTGTAAAGTCAACACCAAATCTCTTGTTAAGGTTTTCAGCTACTGCTGCTCTTGTGTCAGGAGCACCAGGACCTGGAGTATATGCATGATATCCAGTTGGTTCCTGTTCGTTTATGATTTTTAACATTGCCTGCTTTACTGCATCAGGAGCAGGTACAGAAGGGTCACCTATAGAAAAGTTGTAAACGTTTTCTGCGCCTACTTCTGCAGCTCTCTGCCAACCATAGTTAGCAATTTCTCTGATTACTGATGGGGCAGCGCCCAGGCCATACATATCTTTGTTAAAGTTCATTTAAAATACCCTCTTTTCTTTTACAGCCTCCACGAAGGTTACCCTTCGTGGAAGCTTAATAAGTTAGTTTTGCACTAATTAATAATTATCGCGTATTGCGCTTACTGGTTGTCTCTTGTTTTGCCAACATGACCAACTGCACTGATGATAGTGAATACTATCATACCTACGATAGCTGGAATGATCCAGTTCATATCGATACCTGCAAGTGGAATCTTAGCATACAGATCTGTGATGGATACCAGGAATCCTGGAGTTTCCCATCCGTTCATTGCGAACAGCTGTGCTATTCCCTTAGGGATAGATATGATTGCTACGAATATTACAGCACCAGTGTAAGTCCAGTTGTACTTGATGAACTTGTCAAACAGAGTTACAACGAACAGGCACATGTAGATTGGGTACAGTATAGCCAGTACAGGTACTGCGAAGTTGATGATTGTGTTAACTCCGAACAGGGAGATGAAGAATGCCAGGATAGTACTGCATGTTACTATGATCTGATAGAATTTTTCATCCTTCTTAAATACCCTTGTAAAGAAGTTACCTGCAACGCCTGTCAGACCAACGGAAGTAGTCAAGCAAGCCAGAGCTGTAGCGATACCTATAGCCCATTTACCTGCAGCGCCGTACATTTCTGTAAAGATACCTACCAGGATACCAGTTCTGTTGTCAGCTGGCAGATATTCGTTAGCGTACATAGGATCACCGGACATTGTAGCACCTACATAAGTAAGTCCGCCGTAGATGATAGCCAGCAGTACTGCTGCAACGATACCAACACCGATGGATACTTTGAATCTTTCTTTTTCATCATTGTATCCCTTGTTGATAAGGTCAGTTACAACGATACCAGCCATCAGAGCAGAACCAAGAGCGTCCATTGTCTGATAACCTTCTGTGAAGCCCTTAATAAAGAGGCTGTCGATCATTCCCTGTTCAAGACCAGGAGAACCTGCTGCCATTTCACCTGCAGGATTGAATATCGCAATGATAATTGTTCCGATCAGGATGATGAGCAGTACAGGTGTAAGGAACTTACCGATGATGTCCACAACCTTAGCAGATCTAACTACGCAAATCCAGCTGAGGATGAAGAAGATCAGGGAAGTAATCCATGGGGAAACAGATTCTATAGTTCCGTCTCCGAATACCTGAACTGTAAATACTTCGTGAGTAGTAGCCGCTGTTCTTGGTACTGCGAAGAGTACGCACAGAACTGTTACGGAAATGAATCCGAGAGCTACGGCAAAGCCGTGTCCAACTCTCTTACCCATGTCATCGGCCATACCACCTACCATAGCGGTAGCGATTACACCAAGTACAGGGAATACAGGGTCAGCAATCAGGAAGCCTATAGCTGATGTAGCCCAGTCGCTACCTGACATAACGCCCAGATATGGCGGGAAGATCAAGTTTCCTGCGCCAAAGAAGATTGCGAATAACGCGAATCCGACAATTATAATGTCTTTAGTCTTGTTCTTTTGCATTTTTGAAACCTCTCTTTTTTTAGAAAAAACTAGTATTAGTTACGGATTTTTTTACAGTCCGTTAACTACATTGTTAGGCTTTTCGCCTGCCATTACTTTTCTCATGTTATCGTAAGACCACTGTACCATTCTGATGAATGCATCGTCAGTAGTTCCTGCGATATGAGGAGTAATAGTAATGTGATTGTTACCCACTTCATTGAGAGTAAACAATGGATGATCAGGAGCAGGTGGTTCTGGTGCAATTACGTCCAGACCTGCAGTTACCCTACCGTTGTTCAGAGCCTCTTTGAGATCATCGTTGTTAACGATTTCTCCTCTGGCAACGTTAATAATGATAACATCCTTCTTCATCTTTGCGATAGCTGCTTTGTTTACCATACCTCTTGTGGAGTCAAGTACAGGTACATGGTAAGAAAGGATATCGCACTGTTCATAAAGTTCGTCAAGAGTACAATACTTAAGATCGTATTCCTTTTCGAATGCTTCGTCAGCCTTTACTACATCGTAGTAAAGAACCTTGGAACCGAAAGCCTTCAGATATTTGCAAGCTTCTTTACCGATAGCTCCAAGACCAACCAGACCAACTGTTCTTGTTCCCAGTTCCTTATGTCCGTTTGCCTTAAATTCAGCAAAGCACTTGTCAAATTCACCGTTCTTAATTCTTGCGTCATTAGGTGCTGTCTTCTTCAGGCACGCAAGCATAAGACCAACGGCATGTTCAGCTACAGACTTAGCGTTTACGGCTCTGTTGTTGCAGACATAAACACCGTTTGCCTTTGCAGCTTCGAGGTCGATTTTATCAAAACCTACTCCAAGAGACTGGATAAGTTTCAGGTTCTTTGCGCTGTCGATAACGTCTTTTCTGATAAAGTCCACTGGACCTGTCCACAGAATATCCGCATCCTTAAGCGCTTCTTTAAGTTCTTCATCAGAGCATGGCCATTCGATAAAATCAAATTCCATACCTTCAGGTTTTTCTACCCCGAATCTCTGAACGCCCTTAGGCTCCTTCAAAGCGATAACTTTAGTCATTTTTTTCCTCCTAATAATATAAATACTTTACAAGTTACTTAAGCACTTCTTTGGAAATTACCATCTTCTGTACTTCCGAAGTACCTTCGTAGATGGAAGTTACTCTGATATCTCTGTACATTCTTTCGATTGGGTAATCCTTGATGTAACCGTAACCACCGTGCATCTGGAGCGCTCTGTCTACAATCCACTTACCTTCTTCAGTAGCGAACAGCTTAGCCATTGACGCTTCCTTATCACCAGGTTCGCCCATATCCATCTTATACGCAGCATCATATACCAGATGTCTCATAGCGCAAAGCTTAGTTTCCATCTCGGCAATGAGGAACTGGATATTCTGGAACTGAGCCAGTTTCTTACCGAACTGCTTTCTTGCCTTGATATAGCTCTTAGCTTCTTCCATAGCGCCTGTAGCGATACCCAGAGCCTGAGCAGATATACCAAGTCTTCCCAGAGAAAGAGTTTTCATTGCGTTTACGAATCCGTTGTCAACTTCACCTAGAATGTTTTCTGGAGAAACTCTTACGTCTTCCAGTACAACGTCGGAAGTTGCACAACCGATCATACCCATCTTATCTTCCGGCTTACCGAAGGATACTCCTTCTGCCTTGGAATCAACGATGAATGCAGTGATACCTTTTACTCCCTTGGCAGGATTTGTCTTAGCAAAGACGATTACATAATCGGAGAAAGGCGCTGCTGTGATGAATGTCTTTCTTCCGTTAAGGATGTAGTCGTCTCCGTCTTTTACAGCAGTAGTCAAGATGGACGCTGCGTCAGAACCCGCACCCGGTTCTGTCAGACCGAAGGCCAGTACGATGTCTCCTCTGCACAGTGCAGGAAGGAACTTTTTCTTCTGTTCTTCGTTACCGAATTTCAGAAGAGGAGCCGCATACAGGGAGTTGTTACCAGAAATGTAGATGGAAGCAACACCTGATGCTTTTGCGATTTCTTCCATTACTATCGCATAAGATCTGTGGTCTCCGCCTGATCCGCCGTATTCTACTGGAGTCTTAACTCCCAAGAATCCGGCTTTGCCCATCTTCTTGTAGACTTCCATTGGAAAGTCTGCTGTCTTGTCAACATCTTCCGCGATTGGCTTGATTTCGTTTTCAGCGAAAGATCTTGCAAGCTGACGGACTAATTCATGTTCTTTTTCGAAAATCATAAAAATCCTCCTTAAATATATATACTATAGCATCTCTGCAAAAGTTTGCAATGATGTACGTGCCTGTTCAAAGTTGGTCATCTGCTGATCCACTTCTATCATAACCATCTTGATGCCGGCATTTTCGAGGGCTTTTTTGAATATAGGATAATCGAATTCTTCTGGGTCACAGAACTTAGTCTGTACATAAAGTACACCGTCTGCTCCGGACTTCTTAACCTTTTCGATTATCATATCGCTTCTCAGTTTATCGGCATCATACATAACCGAACATCCTTCGATGTCTCCCAGGTATTTAGCGAGAGCTCTGATAGGATTGTCTGTATCTTCGTCAACAAGTGTTCTGAACTGTCTAGATTCTTCAGCAACTTCATCCTCTACGATAGCGAGTTTGTTTTCTTCAAGAATCTCATTGAGGCTAGGAAGACTTGTCATAATTCCTGTTGTTACGATTTTCTTTCCGTCCCAAGGTTTAACTTCTTCCTTCTTGAGTTCTGCGATGAGCTCTTCGAGAAGTTCAACATATTCAGCTCTGTCCATATAGTTAGCTATTGTCAGAACCTGGCTTCTCTTGGAAGGAGTTATGATCTGAGGATAATCTGCTGCAACTGCAACAAATTCCTGCATAAGTTTCTTGGACTTGTTGTAGAGCTTAATAGCTTTTTCGATATCTTCATCTGAGAAGAAATCTCCCTTGATTTCTTCCAGCTGGTTCTTAACTTTTCTGTACTGAGTTTCGTTGAAATCAACTCCGCATTCAAGTTTTCTGTTCTGAGCCATTGCTACATGAATGTAAGGAATCTTATCACCTACAGCTCTTCTGATATTCTGTCCAAGTGCTTTCAGAGAGTCACACTGAATGGATACCATGATACCGGACAGGCAATCAAGCTGACCTGTCAGGGACATTTCCATAACTCTCTGAACTATTGAACAATAGAAAGCTGGGAAATATTCCTTTGCTGCGGATACTTCACCGCTGCCGCCCCAAAGACCCATTGGGATCATTCCGGAAGCGTATACCATTTCAACAGGCATATGGATAGGAGAAACACCTATCATTTTCTTACCTTCTGCCTGATATTTTTTTACCAATTCAGCTATGCTAACATCGAATTTACCTAATACGTTTGCAACATTACTCATTGATTATTTCGCCTCCTTATTTGCGGCCATGACTTCAACAAGGCCCTGTATCCTTGTATCGTACTGAGCTTCTGAGAAGTTTCTAGGGTCAGCCTGGTCACCGTCAAATACAGCTGTAGGTATACCTGTTTCTTCTCTTATAACTCTTTCCAGTTCATACATCTGACCGGACCACTGCTTGCAGCTTCTGTTGATATGAATGATAGCTCCGTCGCAGTTGTTTTCTCTGAGGACTTTAAGTCTCATATCCGCTGATCTTTCAAAGTTGATAGCGTTTGGAGTTCTGCAGTACGCCTGCATAAGTTCGTTTGTATTGTTGTAGATATATCCGAATGCGTCCGCATATACTGTACCTGTTACGTTAACACCTGCATCTTTCAGAGTCTTGAAAGTGTGTCTCAGATGTGGCCAGCAAGCGATACCTTCGAACATTACTCTGTACTTTTCTTCGCCCTTAAATGTGGATTTTCCTTCCTTTACATTTTCCTTGAATTCTTCAAGAAGAGCTTCAAAAGCTTCAGCTGATTCCTTCTTACCTCTTGCACATACAGCAACTGCCATATGGTTGAATACATCAAATCCGCTGAATGGAGATGGAGTGTATTTGCACATGCTTGTAGCTTCAAGCCATGCTCTACCTGTTCTCTGAGAAATTTCCATTACCTCTTCGAACTTCTTGTCATCCCATTTCTTTCCTGTGATTTCTTCCAGCTGCTTAATCGCATGCTCGAACTGACCTCTTACATAAGCGATTCTGTCTTCTTCAGCATCATAATCGTTGTTGTAAGGGATATCTATGAGAATCATAGGAATATCAAGTTCCTTAGCGATGTTTTCGTACCACTTAATCATGCAGTTACAGATATTGTTACAGCACAGTACGAAATCAGGCTGAGGCATGTTAAGTTCAGGCGCATCCTTTACGTCCATGTATGCGAGGCTGATTCTTGCATATGCACAGATATCATTGGAATATCCGTTGTTTTCAGCTGTTTCGCACATTCTTTCGCCGCCGCCCTTTGCTGCGATGGCTGCTGCCTGGTTTTCAGGATAAACTACCTTAATGCC
Organism: Gallibacter intestinalis; assembly: GCF_014982745.1. Taxonomy (GTDB): domain Bacteria; phylum Bacillota; class Clostridia; order Peptostreptococcales; family Anaerovoracaceae; genus Gallibacter; species Gallibacter intestinalis. The sequence goes on from NZ_JADCKA010000011.1 coordinate 7,397, forward strand.
CATTGTTTCAAAAATTTCCTGTGGGAAGTTTGAAGCACACCAGCCCACTTTTTCGCCGGCATTCTTGGCATCCCAAGCACCCTGATAATGATCAGCAACAATTTTGTTTAACAGATCTCTAGCTTTTGGCTTAGCATCTACATTAGCTTCTACGTTGCTCATGTCATACTCCCTTCTACTTGTTTTTTAAATAAGATTCATAAGCATAAATCGCGGCTCCTATTGCTCCAGCGAGCTGTGAGTCTTCCGACACCGCGATAGATGTGTCAAGTTCTTCCTCCAAAGCTCTGACAACGCCGGAGTTTCTTGATACTCCGCCGGTCATTACTACAGGAGGCACCACACCTACTCTTTTTGCCTGTCCTGCAACGCGGCTTGCAACGGAATAATGTATTCCCTTTATGATGTTTTTAACATCAGCATTGTTTGCCAGACAAGAAATCACTTCAGATTCGGCAAACACCGTGCAGGTTGAGGATATCGGAGTTCTTTCGGTAGCCTGGGCATCGTATTCTCCGAATTCGTTAAGGTCAACATGAAGCACATTGGCCATAACTTCCAAGAAACGTCCCGTACCTGCTGCGCACTTATCATTCATAACGAAATTTTGAAGCTGTCCGTTTTTGTCCAGTCTCAAAACCTTGGCATCCTGTCCGCCTATATCAATGATAGTGGCAACCTCTCCGAATATGTAGGCTCCCCCTTTGGCGTGACAGCTTAGCTCACTCATGTCCTTATCACCGTTATAACTCTTTCTGCCGTATCCTGTTGATATGGTCATTTTGATGTCATCCATGGTGATACCGGCATCGCCCAAAGCTTTTTCAAGCACTATGTCAACACCATCAGTTCCGGCTCCCTTTTCAATTATGGCGCTGCTGACGACATCGCTGCCGTCAGCCATCACCACGCATTTTGAAGAAGTAGAGCCTATGTCTATTCCTAACGTGTAAATTTTATCCATGTGATATCGGTCTCCTTACTGGTCTCCGATGTAGATTACGCCGTTAGCCTTGAAGTTTGCGATATCTTCTTCAGAGTATCCGATTTCTCTGAGAACATCTTCAGAATGTTCACCGATCATAGGTCCTCTGTTGTATTCAGGAATACCCATTTCCTGGAACTTAACCGGCAGTCTTACAAGAGTTCTTTCAGCGCCATTATCGTACTTCATTGTATAGAAGCATTCATTTGCCCATGCCTGCTTATCAACAAGGATTTCTTCCCAAGACTGAGCCAGACCGAATGCGATATCCTGTTCAGTAAGAATTGGATTCCATTCTTCAGCAGTCTTAGTCTTGAATGCTGACATTACCAGGTCATAGATTTCAGTTCCAAGTCCGTTTGCATGAAGGTTGGATACTGGGAAGTACTTTTCATCACCGATAAGATCAGTTCTGCCTATTGCTGTCATGATCTTGTCATAATAAGTATTGTAGTCAGGCGCACAAATCTGGATAAATCTGCCGTCTTTTGTTTCCCAAGCCGCATTGAACGGATTGTCGGATTCTCTGATAGCGATTGGGTAAGTAACTCCGATATCAGTGTACTGAGCGGACTGCACCATCATACCCATGTTGTGGATAGCTGTTTCGAACAGGGAAGTTTCAACCTTTTCACCTTCGCCAGTCTTTTCAGCATGATAAAGAGCTGCCAGAACGCCGGCTGCCAGGTTCATACCTACATTATGGTCACCGAGACCAGGTACAACGTTCATAGGAACAGTTCCTTTCTGTCTGAGGGATTCAAGATATCCGCCTCTTGCAAAGAATGCAGTGAAGTCAAATCCCGGAAGATCCTTGTCAGGACCAAATTCGCCGTATCCTGTGATCATTGCGTAAACCAGCTTAGGGAATTTCTCTTTAAGAGAATCATAATCCAGTCCGTTCTTCTGGAGGGACTGCACCCTGTTGTTTGTAATGAATACATCGGCAGTTTCGAGCAACTTGAACAGAGCTTCCTTACCTGCAGGATCTTTAGTGTTAATGGATACGCATCTCTTGTTAGCGTTTTCCAGATCCCATGTAGTGTTTTCATGGAAGAGAGACCACTTATCGGAAGGTCTTCCTTCAGTTGGAGCTGTGTATCTCAGTGGATCGCCCTTTGCGGCTTCTACTTTGATAACATCGGCACCCAGGTCAGCAAGAAATCTGCCTGTTGTAGCTGCGGCGATAAATGTAGCGTATTCAACTACTTTAACGCCTTCCAATGGCTTTTTTGTGTTACTCATCGTTATTTATCCTCCTTAGTTTGAACAAAACTTTTAGTTGGCTTAAAATATACTGTTTTATCAGTATTATTATATCAATCTTTACTTATCAAGTAAAGCATAGCCCCTTGTTATCTGGTACGTCCCTTTCTCGTTTCACCGTTGATATCGGCGATGATTTTATTCTTAAGGAACTTCTCATTGATTTTACCTGTACTGTTCCTAGGCATATCCTCTATAAAGAAGATATATTTCGGGATTTTATATCCGCTGATTCTGCCCTTAAGGTGGTCAATGATTTTTTGCTTATCATCTTCACTTCCCTTTCCTTCTATACAGGCAACTATTTCTTCTTGCAAAACAATGGTCGGTACGCCAAAGACTTTGACTTCGGCCTTTCCTATGACCTCTTTAATTGCTCTTTCTATTTCAACAGGCGATATGTTTTCGCCACCTCTGATTATCAGATTTTTAAACCTACCAGTTACCACCAGATTGCCGTCCTCTCTGATGTAACCTAAATCTCCGGTCTTAAGCCATCCATCATCGGTGAAAACATTTTTTGTTTCCTCAGGATTGGCTACATATCCTTCCATAACATTATAGCCCCTGACCTGTATTTCACCTTCCACATTGATACCGCACGGCTTATCGGCACCTTTTTTCATGGTTCTAATCTCAACTCCCGGAATCGGCCTTCCAACTGTATTGGCCTTTATATCAGGAGAATCATCAGGTCTGCATATGGTTACGCATGGGGATGTCTCCGTCTGTCCATAAGAAGGCTGCAACTCTATTCCGTCAAACATATCACATATATCAAGATAGTCTTGCGGAAATATCTGAGAACCGGCTATTATTCCGCTTCTTACCGACGAAATATCATATTCTTTTCTGTGCTCATTTCTAAGCATTGCTAAAAACATTGTAGGCACGCCGTTCATAATTGTGCACTTATGCTTTTGTATAGCATTAAAAATATCTATCGATCTGGTGCTCTGCAAAAGCAACATTCCGTAGCAGGAATGAAGCATTGCCAGTATGCATCCGGTTATCCCAAAGGTATGAAACAGAGGAACAGTTGTCAGCATTCTATCATCTTCATTCCAGCCCATGTTTTCAGCCATAGCAATAGCGTTATTCATAAGGCTATAATGGGTAAGCTGAACACCCTTGCTGTTTCCTGTCGTACCCGAAGTGAAAAGAATACTGGCTGTCGCACGATAGTCCTCTGAAGGCTTTATATCAATACTTTCACCCTCTTTGGCTATTGTCTGCCATTGTTCATATGTCTTTTCCATAAAGCAGCAACTTCTAACGGTACTTTTCGGATAAAGGAGCTGCTCCATTATATCTTCGTATCTTATATCTTCAAAATTTCTTGAGTAATAGAAGTGTCTAAGTTCTGTTAAAGCCACGCATCTTTCAATCTCGGCTCTTGTAAATCTCGTATTAAATAAAACAGCGACCGCTCCCAGTTTTACCGCAGCAAAATAATGAAAGATCCAACTGTCGCTGTTAATTCCGATTATTCCAACATGGTCCCCTTTCTTTATGCCCATTTCAAGCATCTCTCCGCAGATACAGTTTACAATATTGCGGATATCTTTCCATGTGTATATGCCATCTTCTACTACAAGGGCAGGTTTATTCGGAGTACATTCGGCTCTCATGTCCAGTACCTGGCCTATGGTCTTTTCGATAAATCTCAATTCTATCCTCCGAAACTCTTGTATAACTTATTACTGATTTATTATTGAAAATCTTGTATACAAGTTTTCATCTCCCTCGAATATAAGTATAAAGGATTGTTAAAAAAATTGCAATCAAAATATATCATTTAAAATAGCTTGCAAATCCTTCACCTGAAGAAAAAATACTGTACACTGTTCTGTTAATGTGTTTATCTAAAATTCTTCTTAATTTTTCAATGTCTCCCGCTTCGGAAAATCTTATAATATCTTCGTGCTCGCTCATAATTTCATCTAGCGACACATCGTATTTTAATGTAAGATTTCTCCATCTAGCGAAATGTAGCAAATGACTGTTTACAAGCCCTTTTGTATCAGTTCCGTTATGTCCGTCATATATGGCTCCATGAAATTCATTGTCATACCTGTTGAACTTTATCATATCTTCTTTTCCAGAGACACAACTCTTTTGTTTTTCAAAGGATTCCTTTAACTTTTTTATAAGTACGGCCTTTTCTCTCGGATTAGCAATTATCCTCTCCATAAGCTCCTTTTCCAATGCAAGTCTAAGAAGCATAGCCGATCTTATATATTCAAAATCTATCTTCGTGATAAAAGTACCGCTGCGCGGTCTGATTTCCAAAAAATCAATCTGCTGCAGCTTGTGAAAAGCTCCTCTTACCACCGTCCTGGAAACGCCATATCTTTCACTCATTTTGTTTTCGCTAATTTTTTCTCCAGGCAGAAGCGAAAGATTTACAATCCTTTCAAGCAGATCATCGTAGACTCTGTTTATACTCGATTCCACAATCTCCGCCTCCTTTCAAATAAATATTTACATTCGCATTTTTTAATTGATTTTTGTCAACAAATTATCAAAGTTTCTTCTTAAAAGCTTCAATCCTTTTGGCCGCATTAACCCTTATATTTTCGTAATAAAATCCATAGTCCATGCTGTGATAGCAACCAACAGGAAATATATCAAACACCTGTCGATAATCCTCCGGTTTAACAGTACTACATTCCAATGTCCCCTTTTTAACATTGATTTTGGCATCTGCAATTCCGGGTCTTACAATCTTACCTTTAATCAGTGATCCTAAATTCATGTTTACAGGAGCATATGTTGCATCTCTTCGCCAATTCAAAGGATTAATGCATAATGATTTTTCCTTTACGATAGGTGTTGATTCTTCAAGTTCAGGTTTTTCCGTATTCCAAGAAATTAAAACACCAGTATCTGTCTCGCCCTTTGCAAATCTAAGATGTTTATTTTCTTTCATGTATTCTTCTGTAACACCATAACCTATCATATATGCAGCTACCATTTTATTTAACAATTCTTTTTTATCTTTAAGATATGTAGCCAATACCTTCATTAAAAGTGTAGTTCCTTGGGAATGTCCTGCAAGTATAAAAGGCTTACCTTTATTGAAGTTTTTAATATAGAAATCAAAGCTGTCTATAGCATCGGTAAGAATAACCTCGTCTACTAAGTCCTGTTTATTTTCTTCTATAAACCGAAATCCCATAAAAGGATCCACCTGTCTATAAAGAGGTGCATATACATTTGTGCTACCGCTAAAAGCGCTGCCCTGGATATCAAGGCACGTGCCTGCGATTCTCACCATATTCTCATCTCTTATATCTGCAAAAGGCTTATTTTCACCCTTTGGGCTTACATAAGAAGAAGGATACAGATAAAAAGTATCCACATCCCTGTCGCTTTCCGGTAATGACAGCCAGTTTGCTCTTTTGCTGTAATCAACGCTCAAATTTATATCCTCCAAAATTAGTATGACAACATTTTAACATACATTTGAAAAATATAAAAGTATATGAAATTCAGTATATTCCGACTATTTAATTGTAATTAACATAATTAGATGTTATAATTTAAGTCAAATTTTACAAATATAATCACGCACAGGAGGAAAAAAAATGAATAAAAAACCAAATGTAGCCCTGGTGGGAGTAACCGGTGTCGTAGGATCGACTTTTCTCAAAGTGCTCGAAGAAAGAGACTTCCCTTTCAACGAGCTATATATGATGGCATCTGCAAAATCCGCCGGGAAAACGATTAACTTCAAGGGCAGGGACTACATCGTTGAGGAACTGAACGAGCACAGCTTCGACAAGGATATAGACATCGCCCTCTTTTCCGCAGGTGGAAGTGTCAGCGAAAAATATGCACCTATAGCCGCAGCTCATGGAGTAACGGTGGTGGATAACAGTTCCCAGTGGAGAATGGATCCTGAAGTGCCCCTTGTAGTACCTGAAGTAAATCCTGAAGACGTTGAATGGAACAAGGGCATCATAGCAAACCCTAATTGTTCCACAATACAGGCAATGGTAGTATTAAAGCCACTTCACGATAAGTACAAAATCAAGAGAGTAGTATATTCAACTTATCAGGCCGTATCCGGTTCAGGTGTAAAGGGCATTGAAGATCTTAAAAATGGTCTTGCAGGAAATGATACTACAAATGCTTATCCTCATCCAATAGCCGGAAACTGCATACCGCAAATTGATGTCTTCACTGAAAACGGATATACCAAAGAAGAAATGAAAATGATCAACGAGACCCATAAAATTCTCGGTGATGACAGCATAAAAGTTACAGCAACTACGGTCAGAGTTCCTGTTTTTGACAGTCACAGTGAATCAATCAATATTGAATTTGAAAATGACTTTGATCTTGACGAGCTTAGAGAAGTCCTTGCAAAGGCACCTGGCATAGTAGTACAGGACGACCCTGCCAACAGTATCTACCCTCTTGCCAGAAACGCAGCAGGAACAGATGAAGTTTATGTAGGACGAATCAGACGAGATTTTTCTGTGGACAGCGGAGTTAACCTCTGGGTTGTATCAGATAACATCAGAAAAGGTGCTGCCACAAACACCGTGCAGATTGCAGAAGTACTGATAAAATAACAATTTAATAGCTAATAAATTAAACAGGCGGCCGAAGGGAGAGACTTCGTAAGGAAGTTCTCTCCCTTTTGCTTTTGTAGTCAGCCAAACTGATTGAAGTGTAAGGATAATTCAACTTATAATGGAGGATTACAGAATGAAACCGTACATTTACGATGAAAAAAACGGTCTTTGGTACGAAAAGCAAGGCGATTATTATCTTCACTGATCTCATATTACCCTCCCAAAAAGGAGAAAAGCATATTGGCGTATGGGGACAGCGGCACGCAAGGTATCTTAAAAGGCATCATAAAGTACAGTATATTAACTTGCTGACAAGCGGTAAACTGAACAGTTACCTTGCTGATATTGATGAGCAGGCTGAGGATATGTTTTTTCGGTTGGTTGAGCAAATGAAAGAACGAGAAGGCATAACTGAAAAACTGAAATCCGAGAATCCATTGTGTTGGATTGGAAAAATGAATAATATTCGAAATAGAGCAGAAGAATCAATAAACCGAGAATTGATTTTTGCTTAAAGACAATACAGGCAGGAAAAACTCCTGCCTGTATTGTTGTATAGACTATAACAAAGAACAAAAACAAAATCACATATCATAAAAAATGAAATTTGTCAAGAGGAATTTTCAAAAACACTTGCAAAGCGCAGAAAAAAATGGCATAATTTTTAATAGGTATATACACCTCTGAGGGCAACACCTCTGAGGGCAACACCTCTGAGGGCAACACCTCTGAGGGCAACACCTCTGAGGGCAACACCTCTGAGGGCAACACCTCTGAGGGCAAAGGAATGATATGCTCTCGGAGGAGCACTAAAAAATCCAACCTCCTTCGAGAAAAAACGAAGGAGGTTTTTATTTTGAAAAGAAACAAATGGTTAGCAATGCTGTTGGCGATTGCTACGGTCTTTATGATTATTCCGACAACTGCATTTGCTGCGGAAAATGATGTAGATGTTTGGGACGGAACAGCTGATACAAGCTGGTATAATGAAACCGATACAGAATTTCATATCAAAACAGCAGAGCAGTTGGCGGGTTTAGCCGCCTTGACGAATCAGGATAAACCGATAACTTTTACGGGAAAAACAGTCTATCTTGATGCAGATATCGATCTGAAGGATTATAATTGGGTAGCAATTTCTGAAGATGGTAATAATTCCACTACTTCATCTTTTTCAGGAACATTTGATGGGCAAGGTCATAGTATCAATAATTTGAATAGTAGTTCTTCAACGCAAAGACTTGGCCTGTTTGGTACTGTGCATAATGCAACTATTAAAAATATAAATCTTTATAACGCAACAATAACAGCAGGTTCTGATAGCAATCGCATCGAGTATGGTGCACTTATTTCATGGGCTTCTTCTTCAACTGTAGAAAATTGTTATGCTTCCGGTAAGGTTGAAGTTGCAACTGATGTGCTTATTGGCGGTTTTATCGGACAAGGCACCGGGGATACTCGTGTTATCGGATGCGGCGCAAGTGTTGATGTGATAAGCACTTATCCCAAAGGTGATATAGGCGATCGGGCACCAACGGTTGGTGGAGTTGTTGGGCAGTTTGAGAATGCAGGCGAGAACGCTTTGATTTCTAACTGTTATTTCAATGGCTCTCTTTCAGTGACAAGTAATCAGGCGGCATGTGGCGGTATTTTGGGAGCTTGCTTTGATTTTGACGGAAAACCGGGTGTTACTATTTCTAACTGCATTATGTCCACGACAAATATTACTTGCGGCAATCCTGATAACATCACATATATTGCAGCAGTAGATGAAGATGCAACTGTAAAGAATTGCTTTTGGCCTGACGGGGACAGACTCGCTGTTGCACGACTTATTGTTAACTGGGATCTTGGAATAGCGGAAGCTGATCCTAATTTCGATCAAAGTATATGTGGCGAAAGTGTAGCGGATTTTACTGCTCCTGAACTGCTGGAAAAACTCAATGCAAATGCTTCAAGTGGTATTACTTGGGTGCAAGGCAAAGATGGTACCCCTGTTTTTCATTGGCAGGATACGCTTATTTTAGCTGATTATACATTGGTTGATGAAGCCATAGAAAAAGCGAATGCTCTTGATTCCGAGTTGTATTCAAACTATGATGCTGTAACGGCTGTTGTTAAAGCAGTAGATCGTAATAAGAGCAAAGCTGAGCAAGCGGAAGTAGATGCTATGGCAAAGGCAATTGAGGATGCTATTGTGGCTTTGGAATACAAGAATGCGGATTATAGCAAGGTGAACGCAGCGATTGCAAAAGCTAATGATTTGAATAAGGATGACTACAAGGACTTCTCAAAGGTGGAAGCTGCTATTGCAGCGGTGGTTCGTGATAAAAAAATTACCGAACAGGCGGAAGTAGACGCTATGGCAAAAGCTATCGAGGATGCTATTAACGCATTGGAAAAGAAAGCACCTGTAACATCAACCGATCCTGATAAAGGAGACACCAATGTTCCTGAAACCGGTGACAGCAGCAATATGACACTCTGGATTGCCCTGCTGTCTGTATCAGGAACTGGTTTGTTCGGAGCAACTGCATACAGCAGAAAGAAAAAATACAGCAAATAATCAATGATGAAAATGTCCTGTGAAAACTTCAGGGTTATAGGACAAAAAGTGTTGATAAAAACCGCTATAGCTATTGAATTTTCAACGGCTATGGCGGTTTTAAGTTGTTTTTGACAACTTATAGGGTGGACAAAAAGTGTTGATAAAATTCGTTGAAAAGATTGAAAATTCAATGCAAATTCGCAATATATCTTCTTAGAAATCAACATGTTACGGAGGAAGATATATGAAACATGTAATTTGTCCTGTATGTGGTAATAATTGTGTTAGAAATGGCAAAACAGCATCTGGTTCTCAAAGATGGCTGTGTAAAAGTTGTTCCGCTACTTTTACACAGAAAATCGACAACTCAGCAAAGCAGTTAAAGATATTCTTGAAATGGTTATTTAGTAAGCAAACTCAAAGGGAAATGCCCGGCGAAGGTAGAACTTTTAGAAGGAAAACATCAATGTTTTGGGATATTTGGCCAATGCCTCCAATTGTTGAATCTAAAAGAGATGTACATTTCATGCCTTTTGTCAGATTAGACGGTACACAACAACAAAACCAAAGACTTCTGCAGGATTTGAACTTTACAATTTAGCAAAGGATCTATTGCATTTAAAAAACAAGGAAGAAGCAGAGGAATGGACACTCCGTTTTATTGATTGGATGAGAAGATACAACAGCTTCTTAAGTCAAATGACATACGACGAATTTGGAAATGGAAGACCAACACATGAGCGATTAATTAGAGCGCAGAGGTCTACATTAAAGCTCATAAAGGAAGGAACACTGTTCACCTATTTAGATGAGGAATTGATAGAAGAAATCGGTAGAATACCAGCTACGACTAATCAAATTGAAGGTGGAGTAAAGGCAAGACTTAGAGAAATGTTGAGGAGTCATAGAGGCCTTTCTATTGAAAGACGAATAAAAGCGGTCTTCTGGTGGTGCTATATGCACTCACCAGAGGCGCTTTCAGCTAATGAATTATTGAAAGTTATGCCAACAGATAGGAGTATCTCCGACATTTACAGGAAGATGACTAGACAGGAAAAACTATCTGATTCAATTCCTGGATGGGGAGATGCAATCGTATGGACTGAATTCCATAGATCAGGTGACTACCCTAGTTATTGGGACTAGGGTCTATCAACACTTTTTGTCCTATAACCCTAAATTAAACAGGCGGCCGAACGGGGCCGCCTGTTTTCGAATGAGTCGTTATATAGAGAGGTTATTGTGCTACTTTGTGATTATCTTTCTTATCCCTTTCACACAACTGTAGTATATATTAGACCGGTGACAGTGTCGTGACGTTAAAATGAAAAAAGCGTCACAATGCAACTTCATTTTATACACGAAAAAACCGATCCGCAATTGCGGACCGGTTGATTTCATCAGCATTAGTCAGCCATAATATCCTTGCCATCATAGTAGTTGCAGTTAGGACAAACTCTATGTGGAAGTTTTGGCTCATGGCACTGTGGGCATTCTGATAAGCCCGGAGCTTTCATCTTCATGTTAGGAGCTCTTCTGCTGTCTCTCTTTGATTTTGAAGTTTTTCTCTTAGGTACTGCCATTTCTACACCTCCTTCACATCGATGTATATATTCAAACTTAATGTAATTTGCAACTATTAGAGTATACAATAATCGTAAATGGCTGTCAACTATTTATTTAACCCCTTTACAATTTCCAGTGTATCTCTGGCAATCATAAGTTCTTCATCTGTAGGAATGAGGATAATCTTAACTCTAGAGTCATCTCTTGAGATAATTGCTTCCTTACCTCTAGTCTTATTCTTAACAAGGTCAAGCTTAATGCCCAGGTTACCAAGGTCATTACAGATGATATCTCTCATTGCGATATCGTTTTCACCTACACCAGCTGTAAATACGATAGCATCAACGCCGTTCATTTCAGCGATATATGCTCCGATGTAGAATCTAACCTTATGAGCAAATACCTTGATAGCCAGCTGAGCTCTTTCATTTCCTTCTTCAGCTGCCTCTTCCAGATCTCTAAAGTCTGAAGATACGCCGGAAATACCCAGTACGCCGGATTTAGTGTTGAGAATTTCATTAGCAACACCCTGATCAAGATGTTCTTTTTCTCTGATATATGTAACGATTGCAGGGTCAATATCTCCGCATCTTGTACCCATTACCAGACCTTCCAGCGGAGTGAATCCCATAGAAGTATCGATACATACGCCTCTCTTAATAGCGGATACGGATGCACCGTTACCCAGATGGCATGTGATAATCTTAAGATCGTCCAGGTTGCAGTTCATGATATCAGCTGCTCTCTGAGACACATATTTGTGAGAAGTTCCGTGGAAGCCGTATCTTCTGATCTTATGTTTCTGATAATATTCATAAGGAATAGCGTAAATATATGATTCTGGAGGCATAGTCTGGTGGAATGCTGTATCAAATACACCTACCATTGGAGTATTAGGCATCAGTTCCTGACATGCTGCAATACCGAGAAGGTTTGGTGGATTGTGCAGCGGAGCCAGCTCTACGCACTCTTCCAGAGCCTGAATTACATCGTCATCGATGAGAACTGAAGAAGCGTATTTTTCTCCTGCGTGTACAACTCTATGTCCTACAGCGCCGATTTCGCTCATATCCTTAACAACGCCGTGTTCAGGATCGATTATTGCGTCAAGAACCAGCTGGATAGCTTCCTTATGGCTTTCCATAGGAGTCTCGTTTCTCACTTTATCCATTCCGATTTTTTCGTGAGTGATTACAGAACCGTCCATACCGATTCTTTCAACCAGACCCTTTGCCAGCAGTATTTCACCGTTCATATCAAGGACCTGATATTTCAGTGAAGAACTTCCGCAGTTGATTACTAAAATTTTCATTTGAATTCCTCCGTTATTATAGATTGACGATATTTTTTATCATGAAGTCGTATCATTCTTGCCGATACCTCATATAGTATACATTAAAGATATTGATAAATCAATTAAAAAAAGAAGGCCCAAAAGCCGTTTAAGCTTTTTGACCTTCTTTAACTGCTCTATTTTGTCATCAGATTGAGAATGTTTATTTCTCTTATCTGTTTAAATTAGTACAGTTCGTATCCGTTGTCCTGAAGAGTTTTGCAAAGTTCTTCAGAATGAGCTGTATCTCTTGTTTCCAGAGCCAGGGAAACTACAGTTGAGTTAACTTCGGATTTAGCATCTTCTCTGTGATGTTCAATGCTGATGATGTTTGCACCTGTTTCAGCAACGATCTTAAGAAGGTTAGCCAGCTGACCCGGTTTGTCAACAACCTTTGTTTCGATTTCTGTGATTCTGCCAGTCTTTACAAGACCTTTAGTAATTACTCTAGAAAGAGTTGTAACGTCGATATTACCGCCTGAAACAACACATACAGTGTTCTTACCCTTAGCTTCAGGAACCTTATCAAACATAACAGCTGCAACGCTTGTAGCACCTGCACCCTCAGCAACTGTCTTCTGAGTTTCCATCAGAGTCAGAATAGCTGTAGCGATTTCGTCTTCTGTAACTGTAACGATTTTATCAACATACTTCTGGCACATAGCAAAAGTAGTTTCGCCAGGCTTCTTAACTGCGATACCGTCTGCGATAGTCGCAACACTATCAAGACCGATAATCTTTCCTTCGTTGATGGAATCATACATTGAAGGAGCTCCGGCTGCCTGCACTCCGTATACCTTACATTCAGGTTTGATTGACTTGATTGCGCATGCAACACCACTGATAAGTCCGCCGCCGCCGATTGGAACAAATACTGCTTCTACATCAGGATTCTGTTCAAGGATTTCAAGACCAATTGTTCCCTGTCCAGCGATTACATAGTCATCATCAAAAGGATGAGCAAATGTATATCCTTCAGTTTTTACCAGTTCTTCAGCCTTAGCTGCCGCATCATCATAAACGCCAGGAACTAGCACAACTTCTCCGCCGTATCCTTTAGTAGCTTCTACCTTCTGCATAGGAGCTCCTGCAGGCATACAGATAACGGATTTAATGCCGTTTCTTGTAGCAGAAAGAGCTACACCCTGAGCATGGTTACCTGCAGAGCATGCGATTACGCCCTTTGCCTTTTCTTCTTCAGTCAGAGAAGAAATCTTGTTGAAAGCTCCTCTCAGTTTGAAGGAACCTGTCAGCTGGAGGTTTTCAGCCTTTATAGCCACATTATCTCCCAGCTTTGGTGCTGAAATAAGCGGAGTGTAACGAGCCGTACCTTTAAGCGTTTCTGCTGCTTCTTTAATCAAATCAAGTGTTACCATTTTCTTTTCTCCAATCTTTAATATAATAAATAATTATTTTTCTCTGATAGCAATAATTTCTACTTCGCATAATACCTTCTTAGGTAATTCTTTTACTGCCACGCATGAACGAGCTGGTTTACCTGTGAAGTATTTAGCATATACTTCGTTGAAAGTAGCAAAGTCTCCCATGTCTGCAAGGAAACATGTAGTCTTAATTACATTTTCAAATCCCAGTCCGTTTTCTTCGAGAATAGCTGCGATATTTTTCATAACCTGCTCAGCCTGGTCTACGATGCCTTCAGCTGTAACATCACCTACTTCAGGATTGATAGGTACCTGTCCGGATGCGAACAGAATGCCATTCCATTCTATTGCCTGTGAGTAAGGTCCTATTGCCGCAGGGGCTTTTGTTGTGTTTGTGATTTTAAACATTTCTGATACCTCCCAGATTGAATTATTTTTTCACAATGATATTATATATATCTGCGCGACTTCAAGTCAACCGATTGACTCCATTTCAGATTTATCCGAATATTTCAATCATTTTGACATAATCGCTAAAAGCGTACAAATCCTTGCCGCAGATCAAGTTATATATGTCGGATGCTTTAATATCAATTTCTATCCCCTTCGCCTTTTCTCTGTTAATATTTGAGATAACCGGCATCTTGAGATTGTCGCTTTCCTTAATCTTCTTTATAAGCTTAGAGCCTCTTTTATTAAAGCCCAAAACTCTTATGTATTCTGGAATCACGGCATTCTTTTTAAATCCTATCACCGTATGTGCACACATACGCTGTATTCTTGTTCTTGTGTACCTTTTGCTTTTAAGTCTGTCTATAAAATCATTTAATGACTTAGCGTATCTTACCTCGTTTTTCATTTTATTTTCCATACCTTCCGTTACGGAAAAAATTTTCCTCAGTTCCCATGACTCTGAACTGAGTATTGCAGACCTTAATAAATCAAAATATCTGCTGTCCTCCTCTAAAACGAGAAATTCTCTTTCCTCTTTTAAAATATCGGAAGAAAAATCCGGCAACCCCGGTATAGCCAAATCTCCGCCTTCAGCTATAAACTCTTTATTATTTAAAAGATTATTTCTAATTGCCTTAGCCGAAATCATATCTTCTGATATTTTTATATCATTATAACCAGCACCTCTTCGCTTTATTGTAATCGGCTCTATTTTACTGTGAATGGAATTTAATGCTTTTATATACTCTAAAGCAAGAATATTATTTGGTTCATAACCTATATTGCTTTCAAAGCCAAAGGCAGCTTCAGCTGCTTTAGGATAGCTGTAGCCTACTGATAAAAAATCTTTCATTCTGTCAGATATCTCAGATGTCTCTTCTGCTAAAGCTTCAGCAACGCTTTTTAATTCTTCAATATTTCCTGCTTCGCTGCCAAACCCAAGATGGGTTACTACTCCCATTGCATCCAATATTTTTACTGCTCCCGATGCAAAGTAACCTGCCCCATTACAGGCATAATAAAATGGCAGTTCCACAACAAGGTCTGCGCCCGCCCTAAGAGCAGCTTTTGTCCTGCTCCATTTATCGGTCAGCGCCGGTTCACCCCTTTGCGTGAAATCGCCACTCATCACTATCACCGTATAATCAGCTCCGCAGGCGGCCTTACATTCATTCATCTGATAAATGTGGCCGCTATGCAGAGGATTGTATTCAGCTATAATACCTAAAACTCTATTCTCCATGATTGCTGTTGCCGTTTCCATCATGTCCCATCTGAGTTCTGTATGCCATATCCTTTATTTCATCTCTGTTGGCATTGAGCATATTTTCAACTCTGTTGAAAGTGTTTTCAAGGTCGTCAAACATCTTTGCATACATATCGTTAAGCTGAGCCATCTGTTCCTGGAATTTATAAAGAACGCTATCAATATAATCGTAAGTGCTCATTTTAAGCCTTCTTACATTTTCTTCCGTAACCATCATAAGCTCATCAGCTCTTTTCTGCGCTCTGGCCAAAATAACATTCTTCTCAACCAGACTTTCCGCATGTCTTTTAGCATCGTTTACAACAGTTTCATACTCTTTTTTTGCTTCTGACAGTATTCTGTCCTTTTCACTCTGTATCCATCTTGCCTGCTTTATTTCATCAGGAAGGCATGCTTCAATATCGTTGAGTATATTTATTATTTCCTCACCTTCTACCATTACCTTACCTGTCAGCGGCACTCCCGACGCTGTATTAACTATTTCTTCAATTTCCTTGATAAGTTCATCTATTCTCATCATTTTTCTTTTCCTCCATAGCATTCAAAACATTATCGGGAACAAGTCCTTTAAGATCACCGCCTAAAGTGTGAACTTCTTTGGCCATGCTCGAACTGATAAACGAAAATCTAGGGTCTGTCATCAAAAATACCGTTTCCACTTTTTCCTGATAAAGCACAGCATTCATCTGAGCCATATTGATTTCGTTATCAAAATCAGACACACCTCTAAGCCCTCTGACAACCATGTTAAAACCGTTTCTATTTACATAGTCAGCCAAAAGACCTTCAAAGGCATCGACTTTAACATTAGGTACATCCTTAATGGCTTCCTTTATCATTTCAACTCTTTCATCCGACGTGAAGTATGGTGTCTTCTGAGGATTGCTGATAACGCCCACCACCAGTTCATCACATAGCTTTGCCGCTCGCCTTATAAGATTTGCGTGTCCGCATGTAAGCGGATCAAACGAGCCTGCATATAATGCTTTTCTCATAAATGATGCTCCTTAAAAAATAAATTCGTAATATTATATCATATGTAAAGAGACAATACAATTCTACCGTATTTTTTCTCTTTATACATGGTAAATTTACCGATAGTTTCAGGCATTTTATCGTCCTTATGATGTTCAACAACAATTACTCCGTCTTTAGCTAGCAAATCTCTATTTTCTATTTCCTTAATTGCTTCTATTTCCAGACCGTTGCCGTATGGAGGATCGAGAAGAAAGATATCTACCTTTTCTTTGATTCTACCAAGAGCATTCAAGTAATCACCATGAATAATCACGCTCATATTTTCAGCTTCACATTTTTTTACATTAGCTTTTACAAGTTTTATGCTTGAAGAAGCTGCATCTGCAAAATAACATCTTTTAGCTCCTCTGGAAAGTGCTTCAATGCCAAGACTCCCAGTGCCTGCAAAGAGATCACAGACTACCGCATCCCCTGTCTCATTCATCAGTATTGAAAACAAAGCTTCCTTAACCTTGTCAGATGTCGGTCTAACTCTGTCATCAAAGGGTGTTTCAAGTTTTCTTCCCTTAAAGTCTCCAGCTATGACTCTCATGTCCTACATAACTCCTTCATTATTACTAAAGTCCGATGGAAAAATTCCCATCGAACATCTTTACCACTTTATAATTAACTATCTTTCCTGTTTTGCCTGCAAATTCCCTTGCATCCCTTTGTGCTGCTTCAAGAATATCCACATGCTTTACAGCATCAACGATACATTCATCGGGAAGACCATGCTGCCTTACACCAAAGATTTCTCCCGGACCTCTCAGTTCTAAATCCTTTTCGGAAATGTAGAATCCGTCGCTGCTGCTGCACATTATTTTCATGCGCTTTTTAGCAACATCTCCTGTGCCTTTATTTATCAAATAACAATAGGACTGATGCTTTCCTCTGCCCACTCTGCCTCTAAGCTGATGAAGCTGGGCAAGACCAAATCTTTCGGCATTTTCAATGACCATCACCGTAGAATTAGGTACATCTATTCCCACCTCGATTACAGAGGTTGCTATGAGAAGATCAATTTTTCCCTTTGAAAAATTCTCCATAACACTATCCTTCTCACTCTGCTTCATTGCGCCATGAACAATTGCCATTGACACAGAATCACCGTAGAGTTTCTTCAGCTCACCATACAAAGTTTCCGTTGAGCTTACATTTTCAAGGGATTCACTTTCCTCAATCAAAGGTGTAACGACATAGGCCTGTCTTCCTTTTGCAAATTCCTTTTTAAGAGAAAGATACATCTCTGCTCTTTGTTCTTCCTTTATCTCCTTTGTTACTATTTCCTGTCTTCCTGCTGGAAGAGCATCTATTACAGACATTGACAGTTCACCGTACAATATCACAGCTAAAGTCCTTGGGATAGGAGTTGCCGTCATTACAAGTATATGTGGCGACTCGCCCTTTTCGCCTAGCTTAATACGCTGATTAACGCCAAATCTATGCTGTTCGTCTGTTATAACCAGACCTAAATTATTATAAATCACATCATCCACTATTAATGCATGTGTTCCTATGACTATCTGACAGCTGCCTTCTCTTATTTCACTTAAAGTTTCTCTTCTTTCAGCAGCCTTCATGCCTCCAGTGAGAAGTCTTACACTTACTCCTGCCTTTTTAAATACGGGAGCAAGGGATTCAAAATGTTGCTTAGCCAAAATCTCCGTCGGCGCCATCAAAACTGCCTGATAGCCGCTTTTTACTGCCTTATACATGGCAGCGGCTGCCACCGCAGTCTTACCTGAACCAACATCACCTTGCACCAGCCTGTTCATACTTATTCCAGACTCCATGTCCTCTTCAATATCCCTTAAGACCTTTTTCTGTGCATCAGTAAGCTCAAAGGGCAGAAGATCTGTATATCCATTTGCAGAGGCCTCCATCACGATACCATCCCTTTGGGGATTTTTCATCATTTCCATGCCAAGCTGCATTATAAACAGCTCTTCATAGATCTTTCTATACATGGCAGCTTTAAAATGTTCTCTGTTCTTTGGGAAATGAATATTTTCAAACACAAAGTCCGGAGGACACAAGCCGTTTCTTTTTACAATCTCTTCAGGCAAGTACTCTTCTGTTTTCAGCTGAGAAAGAAGTGTTTTTACATTCTTTCTCATTTCGCTTTGAGATATGCCTTTTACGGTTCTGTATACCGGCAATATTTCCTTTTTTACGACATTTTCATCCATAATAATCGGATTGACCATATTACGTCTACCGTTAAAGGTGCCAACTCTGCCGTATAAATAATATTTTTTACCGATTTTTACAGTTTTTTGAAGGTATGGACTGTTAAAGAACACAACTTCCATTTTATCACTACCATCTTTAAAGAGAATACGAAGAGTGCTTTTAGGTCCTCTCTTCCTGTCAGGTGTCAAAAGCACAGCCTCTCCGCATGTCAGAGCCTTTTCTCCATCCATTAGCTGATCTAAAGCCTTCGGATTTCTGTAATCCACATAAGAGTCCGGAAAATAATTTAAAAGATCTTCCGTTGTCCTTATGCCCATTTTCTCGTACATGACTGTCTTTTTAGGGCCAACGCCCTTTAAGGTATCAATCTTCATAGATTTTTTCAACCTCTATATTTCTTCTTGCAAATTTCTTTGAAACTACACCTGTAATTATCAATGTAATCCTTGCAGGATTTGAGCCTGTGGCTGTTTTTATCTGTTTTCTAATGCTTTCGGCTATTTCATCGGTTGTCTTTTTAATACTCATACCAAATTTCAAAACGATATGAAGCTTTATATCTAACCTTCCGTCATCATCGGTATCAATCTGAATATTAGCAGCCGAAGAACCGCCAACGGATTTGTACAACTTCGGTACCGATCGTCCGCGACTGTTAGTGATATCTATTTTGCCATTATATTTTTTAATTTCTTCAATGATTATATCCGATATAACGCTGTCTAAAACTCTTATTGTTCCATAATCATTGCTTTCTTTATATATGCTGCTCACTGGCGTCTCCCAAAAAATTCTTATAAGAAAAAATTCTGCACCTTAGTGCAGAATTTCAAAATCAAATCAATTAGTTGGCACGGTTAACTTTGTTTGATCTAATGCAGCTTGTGCATACATTAGCCTTTCTAACTCTGCCGTTTTCTTCAATCCTTACTGTCTGGATGTTAGCGTTCCATTTTCTCTTGGTATGTCTGTTGGAATGGGATACGCTATTTCCCGAAACCTGACCTTTACCGCAAATTTCGCATTTTCTTGACATTTGCCGCACCTCCTTTTCTTTGCTATCTCAAGCTTAAAAGCATTATTTCAATCGAACAGATGTTATTGTATCATACCATATACTCATTTGCAAGAATTATTTTACCCGCTTTAATACTTGCTGCAGAGTCTATAATACGCTGATTTGAGCTTCCTCTGAACTTAAGGGAAATATCCTTTTTGTCATTGTCAAAGGGACCATCGATTACAAGCCAAGCCTCCTTTAAAAGCTCATGTATATTCTTATCCTCAGACTCGAGAAGCTCCTCATAAAGATAACCTGTAAATATTACAATATCTATCCCTTTTTCCTTAAGAATCTTTGCCAGTTCTAAAAAGCCTTCCGCCTGACAAAATGGCTCTCCTCCGCTAAAGGTAACCCCTTTAATCATTGGATTTTCCATAACCTTTTTAGCAATCTTATCCACCTCAACATCAGTACCTCCGTCAAAATCCCAGGTCTGGGGATTGTGGCACTTAAAACAGCCATGGGGACACCCTTGGGCAAATACGGTAAATCGTATACCTGGCCCGTCAGTTATAGATTCTCTTATTATTCCGGCAAGTCTCAGAGAACTCATGGAAGTATCCTCTCTATTCTTTCAAAGCCGATATCTTCCCCTTCCTTTCTTCCGCAGCATGGACATTCATTATCTATTATGCCCGTATAGCCACACACAGGGTCTCTATCCACCGGATGGTTAACAGAACCATAACCTATGCCCGTTTCCTTCATCCATCTAACAATCTGTTCTATGGATGCTGGGTTCTTTGCAGGGTCGCCATCCAGCTCCACATAGGATATATGACCGGCATTTGTCAATGCATGATAAGGTGCTTCGATTTTTATCTTATCATAGGCACCTATTGGATAATATACAGGTACATGGAATGAATTTGTATAGTACTCTCTGTCGGTAACTCCTTCTATAATTCCATATCTCTTCTGGTCAATTCTTACAAACCTTCCCGATAATCCTTCTGCAGGGGTTGCAAGAAGTGAATAGTTCAAGCCTGTTTTAGCCGCTTCCTCATCCATTCTTTTTCTCATGTAACCGATAATTTCAAGTCCGAGATTTTGAGCTTCCTTACTTTCTCCGTGATGCACACCGATAAGCGCTTTAAGAGTTTCTGCAAGACCAATAAATCCCACTGAAAGAGTTCCGTGCTTTAGAACTTCCGCAATTTCATCGTCATATTTCAGCTTATCGGAATCTAGCCATATGCCCTGTCCCATAAGGAATGGGAAGTTTTTAACTCTCTTTTTGCACTGTATTTTAAATCTAGCATTTAACTGATCTATGCAAAGGTCCAGTTTTCTATCCAGCTCCTCAAAGAATAAATCCAGATTGCCGTGTGCTTTTATGGCAATTCTCGGAAGATTTATGGAAGTAAAGCTCAGATTACCTCTTCCTCCTACTATCTGTCTGTCAGGATCATATACATTTCCTATAACCCTTGTCCTGCATCCCATATATGCAATTTCAGTATCCGGATCGCCCTCCTTATAATACTGGAGGTTATAAGGCGCATCAATAAACGAAAAATTAGGGAAAAGTCTCTTAGCAGTAACTTTACATGCCAGCTTAAATAAATCGTAATTAGGATCTCCCTCGTTGTAATTGATACCTTCCTTGATCTTGAATATATGAATCGGAAAGATTGGTGTTTCCCCGTTGCCAAGACCTGCTTCTGTTGCAAGCAACAGCTGCTGCATAACAAGTCTTCCCTCAGGAGAAGTATCTGTACCGTAGTTTATTGACGAAAACGGAATCTGTGCACCTGCTCTGCTGTGCATTGTATTTAAGTTATGTACAAAGGCTTCCATTGCCTGATATACAGAGCGAACGATTTCCTTATCTGCGTAGGCAAAGGCTTTTTCTTGATAGCCTTTCAACTCTGCTTCTGATTTTTCAGGAAGCAGCTTTTTGAGAAATTCCAATTCCTCATCCTGATAACCATTGTCCTTTGCCATTATCGGATAAATATCTTTTTCGGCTAAAAGTTCTTTTCCAAAGTTCTTTACCTTTTCGGCGTTGTCAAAGGTATCGGTCTCTATATCAATAATCTTGCCTAAATCAGCCCAGTAAAGCTTTCTGTATGTCTTTTTTACGCCGTCTGCCATAGCGTAATCAAAATACGGAATGGACTGACCGCCGTGCTGGTCATTCTGATTGGACTGGATAGCTATACATGCAAGAGCAGAATATGAGGCAATATCTCCTGGTTCTCTTAAAAATCCATGTCCTGTGCTGAATCCGTCCTTAAAAAGCTTTCTTAAATCTATTTGGCAACATGTAGTTGTTAGAGTATAAAAATCCAGATCGTGTATATGAATATCACCTTCAATATGAGCCTGACTGTGTTCAGGGCTTAAAACAAACATTTCGTAAAACTGCTTTGCACCTTCAGAGCCGTACTTAAGCATTGTGCCCATTGCTGTATCACCGTCGATGTTAGCGTTTTCTCTCTTAATGTCGTTTTCAGCAGCATCTTTAAAAGTCAGGTCTTCGTATATTTTCATGAGCTTCATGTTCATGTCCCTAACACGGGTACGTTCAGCTCTGTAAAGAATATACTCCTTAGCCGTTCTAGCATGACCATTTTCTATGAGAATCTTTTCTACGGCATCCTGGATTTCTTCTACAGTAGGCATATCATTGTTTTTCTGTTCTAAAAGATAATGCTCCACCTGTGAGGCCAGCTCATCTGCCATTTCCTTATCGCTTCCACCTAAAACCTGGGCAGCTTTGAAAATAGCACTGGATATCTTATCAATATCGAAATCTACTGTCCTTCCGTCTCTCTTAATTATTTTTTTAATCTGATCCATAATTACTCCTTGACTACTGTATTTTATAAATAAAATAACGCTACCGTATATGCACTACATATAGTAGCATTTATATTGTGCATTACTAATTATAGCGTATATAAAAGCAAAGTCAATAGAAAAAGAGTGCATATATACGCACTCTTTTAAAACATCTTTATATCTCAAGATTAGATTATTTTGTCTCACATCTTGCTTTCAGATAATCCAAAATATCCATGGCAGTATCACTTTCATTTCCTTCTTCAATACCTATAGAAATTACAGAAATACCGTCAAAATCTTCCGCAAGTTCGCTGCAAACAGAAGAAGTAAATGAGTATAAAGCTCCTCTTTCCGGATGATATGATTCAAAAGCCGTAGCAAAGTCTTCATCCTTCAGAATAGCGTTATCATCCTGCTTCCACAGATTTGTCATATCCTCGCTTTCAACAGCAAAGCCGGACAGCTGGGCAATAGTATCAAAGGTAGTATCCATTTCTGTCAGAGTATCGCTATCAGTATACCTACCTAACACAGAAACTTTAAATGAGCCTTCTGTACTTACTCCATATATGGATGATAGTCCCAGCACATCCCCTTCATAATCAGGCTCAGATGTTGCAAACACACCATCTATAAGAGTATAGATAAGGGAAAGCACATTTGCCGTATCATCATATGAGTATACCAGCGAAGGCATTTCAACAACCTCATATGTAAAGGCAGCGGCTTCTTCGTTATCACCCTTTTTATCTTCAAATCTAGATTGAGCTTTTTCAAGTCTGCTTTCAAACTTATTTTTGATACTTTCATCTATTACAACAACAGCAGTCGCTGATGTTGAATAATTAAAAGTGTCACCTGTGCTATTAAAAGAAGCAAGCTCTATATTTTGTGCAGCTGCTCTAGCATCAGATAAGATGTCTCCTATAAATACTATAGGATTAATATGATCACTGCTCCTGTCTCCGCTGTTTGCCGCAGTAAGACCGGTTATGCTTATCTTATATGCCAGACTTCCCTGTGGACTACGCTTATCAAGATATTTTGACATAGTATAGTTTCTGCTTCCCACAGAACCGTCCATCAGACTTGATGACGATGTACGAGTCAAATCTATAACCCTGTCCCCTGAAATTGTTTTACTGTTAAGGCTTGAAACTCCGATGCTTTCATCAGTCGAATACGGAGAAAGCACCAATGTAATATCTCCATGCTGTGTTGAATTTTTAACTGCAGCAAGTCCCGTTGCCATAGCAGCGCAGGAGCCCTCAGCCGTATCCTTTCTAAACTCCACTAAAAATGTATCCTTTGGTGCTTTGCCGTTATTTTCAGTGGCTTTAGAGGTTATCACAATATTTGATCCTTTGGCTTTTTTTACGCTAAAGCCCTTTTCCATACAATAATCAAGAAGGCTGTCTGACATCTGAACCTCGTTTTCAGATTCATTCATCATAGCTTCAAGCTCTTCCTGATATACCGAAATGTCATTTTGCATATCCTCACTGGATATTTCCTTCGAGCCGCCGCAGCCCGTAAGCATAACAGATGTTAAGCCAAGAGTAACTGCCAGCAGCATTGTTAATGCTCTTTTCATTTTTCTCCCTGTTCCGGATTATTGCCAAACTCTCCTAAAGTTCCAGCTTTTTTCCCTTTCATTTCATCCTTAGCCTTTTTTCTAGCTTCTTTAGCAGCCATTTTTTCGGCTTTAGCGGCTTCCTTTTCTTCCTTAGTTTTACTCAGCTTTTCCCCTTTAATAACTGATTTATATACAACCGCAGCTAAAGCTGCAGCAACTACCGGCACTATTATAAATATCGGCGCCTGCTCAATGGCATCACCTAGGGCGTAGATTGCTGGTGCAAGGCTTCTTGCAGGGTTAGCTCCTCCGCCGTTATATGGTATGCCGAACAGATATATTGCTGTAAGTGCCGCACCTATAACAGCTCCTCTTCCTGCAGCAGTTTTTGCGCTATCCTTTGCATTCATAAATGCAAGCACATATATAAATGAAATCACAAATTCAACCGCTATTACAGGTCCAATGCTCAGATAAAGAGGACTTAAGGAATCATATCCTGTCTGTCCCAAAGTTGAAGTCTGACCAGTCATCAGCCATATACCTCCGATGGCAATTGCCGCTCCCAAAAACTGAGCTACGATATAACCGATGAATTTACTTACTTTCTCAAATCCTCCATCGATTAAAACAGCCACGGAAACTGCTGGATTCAGATGAGCACCGGATACCTTTTCAAATATACAATACATCATCGCCATGGTGATACCGAATGCTACTGCAGATATCATAGTTGTTATTCCCAGCGGAAGCATAAAGCCCATGGCTCCCACAAGGAAATTGGCAGCTACCATACTACCACAGCCAAACAGTACTAGAATAAAGGTACCTATAAATTCTGATATGTACGCTTTCATTGTTCCTCCTTTTTCTTTCTTAAACAGCATTTATATAATCATTTATTCCTTTCCAAAAGACAGATGCACTCAGTATGCTTTGTATTTGGAAAATTATCAAATGGCTTTAAATATCTAATGCGGTATCCATTGTACTGCAAATAATAGAGATTTTCCACCATAGTTCTCGGATTACAGGAAATATATACAATTTGATCCACACCATAAGAAAGAATTTTATCCAGTGCTTTAGCTGAAATACCTGCTCTTGGAGGATCCACAATAATTACATCCGGTTTGTGGCTATAGCTATCCAATACTTCAAAAACATCTCCAGCTATAAATTCACAGTTGGAAATACCATTTATCATGGCATTTTCTTTGGCGGCTTTTACCGCTTCCTCTACGATTTCAACACCAACTGCTTTTTTTGCTTTAAGGGCTGCAGCCTGGGTGATTGTACCAGTACCGCAGAACAAATCAAAAACAGTTTTGCCTTCAAGATTATCTATAAGGTTTAGAGCTTCCTTATAAAGTCTTTCGGCAGCTTTTACATTTGTCTGGAAAAATGAAAATGCGCTCACCTTAAATTTTAATCCCATAATTTCTTCATTATAATAAGGGCTTCCATAAAGCATGCGAAGTTCATCGCACTTTACAGCATCTGCCTTTGCGCTGTTTATAGTTCTTAAAACTCCAGCGATTTTATTTTCTAGCTTAAGACCGTTTATGAGCTCTAAAAAACCTTTTTCGTCAAAGCCTTCTTCATCGGAAGTTACGATATTTACAAGTATCTCTCCTGTAGCAATGCCTCGTCTTAAAACCAGGTGTCTCATAAGGCCCTTGTGAGATTTTTTATGATAAGCGGTGTATCCCTTCTGAACAGTCCAGTCCAATACCTCTTTTAAAATTATATTAAAATCCTCGTGTACAAGCCTGCATCTATCCACGGTTACTATGGACATAAATTTCCCTTTAACATGCATTCCCAAGGTTATTGGACCGCCCTTTTCCATGTCTCCAAAGGTGTATTCCATTTTATTTCTATACCTAAACTGTTCCGGTGCAGCCTGAATTTCATCCTGATTGTCAATATGAAGGCGTTTTAATGAAATCAGTTCATCCACCTGCTCCTGTTTTACAGAAAGCTGCTGGCTGTATGGAATACCATCAGATGAGCAACCTCCGCAAAATTCCGAATGAGGACATTTTGCAACTGCTTCATAATCTTTTTTTACATCAATATCCGTACTTTTCATAAAATTCCCTTTTATATTCACTGAATCTGTCTTCTTCTATGGCTTTTCTCATATTTTTCATGGTATTTACCAAGAAATGAAGATTATGCTCAGAAAGAAGCATAGATGACATTATTTCATTGGATTTAAACATATGTCTCAAATATGCCCTTGAGTAATTTCTGCATGTATAGCAATCACACTCGTGATCAAGAGGAGTAAAGTCTCTTTCATATTTTGCATTTTTAATATTTACAACACCACTGCTTGTCATAGCAGTACCGTTTCTTGCTATTCTTGTAGGCAAAACGCAGTCAAACATATCGACACCTCTTTCGACTCCTTCAAATAGATAATCCGGTGTGCCGACGCCCATAAGATATCTCGGTTTATTCTCTGGAAGCCACTCATCGATATAATCGAGAATTTCGCACATTTCCTCTTTTGGTTCTCCTACGCTAAGACCTCCGATGGCATAGCCTGGCAAATCAAACTGCGTTATCTCCTCTGCGCTCTGCTTTCTTAAATCTGGATACATTCCGCCTTGCATTATTCCGAAAAGAGCTTGTCTCTCCGTATCCTTATGTGCTTCCTTACATCTTTTAAGCCAGCGTGTGGTTCTTTCCAAAGAATTTTTAACATACTCTCTTCCAGCAGGATATGGTGCACATTCGTCAAAGGCCATTATTATATCTGAGCCTAAAGCATTTTGTATTTCAATGGATTTTTCAGGTGTCAGCATATGCTTTGAACCGTCGATAAATGATCTGAATTCAACACCTTCTTCAGTTATCTTACGCAGATCTCCTAGGCTAAAGACCTGAAATCCGCCGCTATCTGTAAGTATCGGCTTGTTCCAGTTCATAAACTTATGAAGTCCGCCTGCTTCACGAACAATCTCATGACCCGGTCTCAAATACAGGTGATAAGTATTGCTGAGTATTATTTCTGCACCCAGTTCCTCAACCTGTTCCGGTCTCATAGCTTTAACAGCTGCCGCCGTACCTACAGGCATAAATACAGGAGTCTGAATCACTCCATGGGGAGTTGTGATTTCTCCTCTTCTTGCTTTATTCTTAGAATCCTTTTTTATCAATTTATATGTCAATGCCGACATTATCCTATCCTTTCAGTCTTAAAAAAATCTTAAATTAAGCTACAGTATAAGCATGGCGTCACCATAGCTAAAAAATCTGTAGTCATGTGTCTTTGCTTCTTCATAGGCTACCAATATCTTTTCTCTGTCATATAAGGCAGATATAAGCATAAGCAGTGTTGATTTAGGAAGATGGAAATTGGTTATAAGGCTGTCTATCATCTTAAACTCGTATCCAGGATATATGAATATTCCCGTACTGTCTGTTCCAGCCTTAAGCAAATACCTTCCTTCCTTTTCATCAAAATATGCGGCGCTTTCCAGTGTCCTTGTGGATGTTGTCCCCACGGCAATAACTTTGCCGCCGCTTCTTTTAACATTATTTATTGTATCTGCTGCTTCCTTATCAATATGATACTCTTCAAAATGCATATGATGATCTTCAACGTCTTCGCATTTTACCGGCCTAAAGGTTCCTATCCCCACATGTAGGGTTACATAAACTAGTTTTATGCCTTTTTCTTCTGCCTTTTTTAAAAGTTCTTCAGTAAAATGCAATCCTGCAGTAGGTGCTGCCACAGAGCCTTCGTCCTTACAGTAGACAGTCTGATATCGTTCTCTATCATCGCTGTTATCAGGTCTTTCTATATAAGGAGGAAGAGGCATATTGCCAAGTTCCTCAAGCCTTTCCATAAAGATTCCCTTATATTCAAATTCTACAATACGTGTACCATCATTTCCGTAATCTTTGATAACAGCTGCAAAATCCTCTCCGAATTTTACCCTGTCGCCTTTTTTTAATCTTCTTCCTGGACGAACCATAGTTTCCCAGGTATCTCCTTCAATACGCTTTATAAGAAGAAATTCCACCTTTACACCGGTGGATTCCTTTTCTCCAAAAAGCCTTGCAGGAATTACCTTTGAATTATTCAAAACAAGGCAGTCTCCTTCATTTAAGTATTCAAGTATGTCTGAGAAATGTCTGTGGCTTATGGTGTCATTATTTCTATCTAGAACCATAAGCTTTGAACTGTCCCTCTTTTCTACCGGTTTCTGAGCTATAAATCTTTCCGGTAGTTCGTAATCAAATTCTTCAACCTTCATTTATATAATCCTCATTTTTCATTGCTATTCCTGGTACTCAAGGCCCAGATGTTCATATGCTTCCTTCGATACAACCCTTCCTTTAGGAGTTCTGTGCAGTAATCCTTGCTGTATAAGGTAGGGTTCGTAAACATCTTCTATGGTCACCTTTTCCTCACCCATGGAAGCTGCTATGGTATCGATTCCCACTGGGCCACCGTTAAATCTCTCAATTATAACTCTTAAAATCTCTCTGTCTATATTTTCAAGACCTAGCATATCCACGCCTAGCGCTTCAAGGGCTTTTTTAGTTATATCAATATCGATAGTTCCGTTACCTTCCACTTGGGAAAAATCCCTAACTCTCTTTAGCATTCTGTTGGCAACGCGGGGAGTTCCTCTGGATCTCATGGCCATTTCTCGCAATGATTCCTCGTCAGCTTGTATGCCCAAAAGTCCTGCCGACCTTCTTATAATTGTCATAAGCTCATCTGTAGTATAGCTTTCAAATTTTGCCATAACTCCAAATCTATCTCTTAATGGTGCCGAAAGGCTTCCAGCTCTTGTAGTTGCCCCTATAAGTGTAAACTTAGAAAGATCCAGCCTAATTGATCTTGCAGAGGGACCCTTGCCTATGATTATATCAAGGGCATAGTCCTCCATTGCACTGTACAGTACTTCCTCAACGGAACGGTTTAATCTGTGAATCTCATCTATGAAAAGCACATCATTTTCATTTAAATTGGTGAGTATTGCTGCAAGATCTCCAGCTCTCTCTATGGCAGGACCTGATGTGATTCTTATATCAACGCCAAGTTCTTTTGCTATAATACCGGCGAGCGTAGTCTTTCCAAGACCAGGAGGTCCATAAAAAAGCACATGATCCAAAGGCTCTCCTCGCAGCTTTGCAGCTTCAATAAAAACCTTAAGATTATCTGTTACGGCCTTCTGACCTATATATTCATCAAGATGCTGAGGTCTTAGTGTAAATTCACTTCTCTCCTCATTTATATTCTGATGTATATCCGTTATTCTTTCATCATCAAACATATATAAACTCCGTTATAAAATATTAAAAATTCCTCAAAGCAGCTCTGATATAATCTTCAATAGTCAGATTTTCGCCGCTGACCGATGCCACTGCATCAGCTGCTTCGTTTCTTGTATATCCCAACTCCATAAGTGCATTTATTGCTTCCTCGGAAATCGATACCCTTCCGTAAGCATTAGCTTTTACAGCCGATGAACTGCTGTTAGCTATATCTGCGCTACCGTAATGGTCCTTAAGTTCAAGAACTATTCTCTGTGCAGTCTTTTTACCGATTCCCGATGCCTTTGTAAAGGCTGCCGAATCTTCAAATACAATAGCTCTTTTAATTTCTTCGGCTGGCATAACGCTGAAAATTGCCATTGCGGCCTTAGCTCCTATTCCGCTTACACTGATAAGCTTTCTAAAAACAGAAAGAGAGCCTCTGTCAGAAAAACCATAAAGACTCATATCGTCTTCTTTAACCATGAGAACAGTATACACCATAACCGATTCTCCGGTGTTTTTTAAAAAGAATGGGCTGTTTGCCGCCACATTTATCTCATATCCTATTCCTGCGGCAGTTTCCACCGTAATAGTGCTGTCGCCTTTATAGGTTAAGCTGCCTTTAACAAAATCTATCACCTTATTCCGCCTTTCATAAGTTGATTCATCATTCTTCTACCGTAAGCACTGTGACCGTGACATATGGCTGCCGCTAGGGCATCTGCCGTATCATCGGGCTTTGGCACTTCCTTAAGATTTAAAATGGTCTTAACCATAAGCTGCACTTGCTTTTTATCAGCTCTGCCGTAACCTGTAAGAGCTTGCTTTATCTGTAGAGGTGTATACTCCTCTATTTCGATTCCGCTGTTGGCACAGGCTAAAATAGCTACTCCTCTGGCCTGTCCTACCTTGATTGCAGTTTTAGTATTGGTATTAAAAAAAAGTTCTTCCACCGCCGCTGCATCAGGATTGTACTCATCTATAATCTCCATCAGAGAATAATAGAGATGTTTTAGCCTGTCGGGCATACGTTCCTTGGCATCGGTGGTCACAGAACCGTAATCTATGACTTCAAATCTATTACCTTTTTTCTCAACGATCCCATATCCCAATATAGCATAACCGGGATCTATGCCTAATATCCTCATTTTTAACTCCTGTTTTACTCACGAGATTATACCATACAAACATATGTTTGTCCACATTTGATATTGAAAGCAACTGACCTCTAATGTATAATTATTTCATTGGATTGTGTAGATAGTAGCTATAAAAAAGGAAGATTAAAATGCGTTATTCACGACAGAATAAAATCCTCGAGCTTATCTCAAGATACGAGGTTGGAACACAGGAAGAACTCTGCCAGTTACTTAAAAGCAGCGGCTACGATGTTACCCAGGCAACTGTTTCCAGAGACATTAAAGAACTGCAGCTAGTTAAAACCCTGTCTTCAGAAGGAAAGTATAAATATGCAGTATCCACTGCAGCAGACGGTCCTGCCAACGACAGGTTCGTTAAAATCTTTAAAGAGACGATTTTAAGCGTAAAAAGTGCTGGTAATATAGTTTTAATCAAAACACTGGCCGGCTGTGGTAATGCTGCCGGCGAAGCCATTGACTCACTTGGTATTCCAAATACCATAGGCTCCGTTGCAGGAGATAATACCATTTTACTGGTGGCCGAAAGTGAGGAATGTGTTCCTGACATTTTAGAAAAATTCAACGAAATACTCTCATGAAATCTTATACGGAAGAAGGATAGCAATGATAAATCATCTAAGCATTAAAAATTTTGCAATAATTGAAGATGCGGAAATCAATTTTAACAAGGGTCTAAATATCATTACAGGCGAATCCGGTTCCGGAAAATCCGTTGTAGTTGAAGCTATGAGTCTGGCACTGGGATGTCGTGCTGATTCATCGTATATAAGAACCGGAGCTGAAAAAGCTGTAATCCAAATGGTGGCAGAATATCTCCATACTGAATATGTAATAACTAGAGAGCTTTCCACCAACGGCAAAAATATATGTAAAATCAATGGAGAAATTGTAAGTCTGTCTCAGCTTCAAGAACTGACAGGCAAAATTGCCGATATTCACGGCCAGTATGATAACCAATCCCTTCTTGATTCATCAAGACATCTGGATTTAGTTGATAAGTATGAAAAGAATACAATAGCTCCTTATAAGTCAAAGGTCAGTGAGTTGTATAATTCCTACAGAGAAATTACTGCCAGAATAAATAAGCGACAGGAAACTCTAAATGAGCTCAACAGAAAAAAAGAGCTTATGGAATTCGAATATAACGAAATCATTTCAGCAGACCTTATGCCAGGTGAAGATGCAGATCTTACTGAAAGGCTTACGGAAGAAAAAAATAAAGAAAAGATTTACAGAGGCTTTGAAGAGGCATATAACCTTTGCAGCGGAGAAGAAAGTTCCATTCTCTCTCATGTAAATGCTATACAAAGTTCTCTAAAAGACATCAAGGACATCTCAAAGGATGCCGCCGAATTGGAATATGAGTTTTCAGACATCTATTACAGACTTGACGATATCATAAGCCGCGTAAGACGAAGCAAGGACAGGCTCTCCTACTCTTCAGATTCACTTGACGACATTTTAGGACGCCTAGACACCATTAATTTCCTCAAGCGAAAATACGGAAATACCATAGACGATATACTGAACTATGCGGACAAGCTTAAATCTGAAATCGGAAAGATAGATAATCTGGACTCAGATATTTCAAGTATGTTGATTGAACAGGAACGCATAGGTGAAATGCTTAAGCGCACCACCGATCAGCTGTCCGAATTAAGAAAAAGAAGCGCCGCCTCCCTTGAGGAAAAGATTCAAAAAGAGCTTTCTGATCTTAAGTTTGACAACGCTAAGGTAAGCATAGAAATAACACGCATGGACAAATATACTGCCAATGGAATTGACAGAGCTGAGTTTTTAATAAGCACTAATGTGGGCGAACCTTTAAAACCGTTGTCTAAAATCGCTTCTGGCGGTGAAATGTCCAGAATAATGCTGGCATTTAAAAATATCATTGGCGAATATGACGGTATTGGTACTATGATATTCGATGAAATCGATAACGGTATAAGCGGTCAGACCGCCAGCGTCGTTGGTAAAAAGCTTTTGGATATTTCCGAAAAACATCAGATTATATCCATAACTCACCTGCCACAGATAGCTGCCTTAGGTAACAACAATTACAAGATAATTAAAGAATCCTATGGATTTACCACAAATGCCACTATAAAACACCTTACAGAGCACGAAAAGGTTGAAGAAATTGCAAGACTTCTCAGCGGTGACAGTATAACTGATGTGGCTTTGGAAAATGCCAAGGCACTTATCAATTACTAAAATACGGGTTTGTATGAAACTGTAATTTCATACAAACCCGTTCTTTTATTTCCTTTATTTTTCTTCTTCCTGCATTCTTTTAAGTACTATTTTATAACCGTCTGCTCCATACTGCAGGCACTTGTTTATTCTACTTATGGTTGCTGTGGAAGCTTTAGTCTGCTGTTCGATTTCATTATATGTCCTACCGCTGTTCAGTAACTTTGCCACTTGCAATCTTTAGGCAATAGCATGAATTTCATTAACAGTACATATATCTTCGAAAAATCTATAGCATTCCTCCCTGTCCTTCAGCAAAAGTACCGCATCAAACAGTTCATCCACATCTTCTCTTTTTAGCTTTGATTCGTAGGACATTTCTACACCCCTTTCTGTGCTTTAGCACTTTACAGCAGTAATTATATCATCGAGTAAAGTTACCGTCAACAGAAAGAGATATCTTTCACTGTCATCTGTATATCCCTTCTTCCGTTCCATCTGTTAAATGCAAAAGTTCCAGTTATATTTAACAAAACACCTTTATCCATTTTAGATGTTACCTCTTCAGGTACATTGAACATCACGCAGGCGACTCTGTTTCCGTCAGTTGCTTCCACCGTAAATCTCATATGAATATTATCAGAACCCATGTAGCTCATGTAAACCACCCTGCACTTATTTATTGCAAATACAGGTTTTTCATTTCCCGCTCCAAAAGGCTCCAATAGTTCCAACTCTTCGACAAGATTATCCGTGACATCACCACCGGAAAGTTCCATATCAAAGCTAATCTCACAATCTTTTTTATCTGCCATATCGCAATGAATTTCAGTCATTTCTTTTTCAACGGCTTCTCTTAAAAGATTAAGATTTTCAATCTTGATTGTAAAACCGCAGGCTCCCCTATGACCTCCAAATTTTTCAAATAACTCCTGGCATTTGGAAAGAATTTCATGGATATCCACATCTTCAGTACTGCGACAGGTCCCTTTATAAGTTCCATCCTTTTCCGTAAGAATTGCCACAGGCTTATTGCAATAATCCTTCATCTTTCCTGCAACTATACCTGCAACTCCCTCATGGGCTCCCTCTAAAACTATAAGTGGAAAAAGACAGTTACTATATTCCACTTCATATACAGTAATACATCTTTGGTAATCCCTTTCCTGAATCTCCTTTCTCAATGCATTAAGTTCTATGAGGCTATCTGCTATCTCTTTAGACTTAACAGTATCCGATACAGTAAAAAATTTAACGGCCATATCCGCGTTTCCCATGCGTCCGGCAGCATTTAAGTTCGGAACTATTCCAAAGGATATATC
This sequence comes from Gallibacter intestinalis, assembly GCF_014982745.1. Classification (GTDB taxonomy): domain Bacteria; phylum Bacillota; class Clostridia; order Peptostreptococcales; family Anaerovoracaceae; genus Gallibacter; species Gallibacter intestinalis. Next base: position 41,389 of record NZ_JADCKA010000011.1, read on the forward strand.
TTCAGCGGTCATAAACTGACTTCCCTTTCCTATTTTATTTATAAGATATTCCAGTCCGGGTCTTTTATTGGTTCTAATACGATTTATTCCATACTTTACAATAGTTCTATTTTCGTCAACCAAAGGCACCACATCTCCGATAGTTCCTAGAGCTACTATATCTAAAAGATTGTTTATCGTATTCTTTGAAAGTCCCATCTGCCTCTGTATACCCTGTGCCAGCTTAAATGCCACACCGCATCCTGCAAGGCCGTCAAAGGGATAAGGACAGTCTTTCTGTTTTGGATCTATAACAATGCAGTCAGGAATATTTTCCCCGATGTTATGATGATCAGTAACAATAACATCCATTCCCAGCTTCTTTGCATAGCTTACTTCTTCTGCTGAGGTTATACCGCAGTCAACTGTAATCAGCAGCTGTGTCCCCTGTTCATATATGTTTTTTATTGCGTCGATATTAAGCCCATATCCTTCATCAAATCTTCCAGGAATATAGTAACTGATATTTTCAGATATATCATCGAGAATAGATTTAAGAACACTTACAGATGTTACACCATCAGCATCATAATCGCCGTATATACATATTCTTTTATTATTTTTAACTGCGTCAACTATAAGTAAGACCCCTTCTCTCATACCTTTCATGAGGAACGGGTCATATGTGCGTAAAGGCTTAGGAGACAGGAATTCCGTTATATCCCTGTCTCCTGTGATACCTCTCTTATAAAGTAGATTTAAAACTATTTCATTGATATTTTTTTTCATATATTATAAATAATTTCTCGGATCTACAGCCTTACCATTTACACGTACCTCAAAGTGACAATGTACTCCTGATGAGTTACCTGTACTACCAGCATACGCTATGGTCTGGCCTTGACTTACAGTCTGTCCAACGCTTACAGCGATTCCACTGTTATGAGCATAAGCTGTAGAGATACCGTTACCATGATCAATTACAACAAGATTTCCGTAGGTTCCCTGCCAACCTGCGTAAATAACTCTACCGCCTTTAGAAGCAAGTATTGCTGAACCATATGGAATACCGGCAATGTCCTTTCCCAGATGAGGAATTACATCCCATGCAGGATCAAAACTCCCAAAATCTCTAGAAGTATATCCACCTGCGGCACATGGCCAAATAAAGCCCTGTCCTGAAACAGAAGCTGGTGGATTATATCCGCCTCCGGAGCTTCCTCCTCCACCGCTACTGCCGCTGCTTCCTGAAGATTGTGCTTGGTTTATTATCGCTTCCAATGCAGCTGAGTCAGCTCTCCAGTCTTCTATCTGTCTATTGAGATCAGCGTTTTCAGACTGTATTTCAGCTCTTGCATCGGCTAAAGCTGAATAGTCAGCATTTAAAGCTTGCTGCTTTTCATTAAGCTCGCTTTGTTTTGCCTGCAAAGTCTTTGCCATTTCATTTAACTGTTCATGCTTTTCCTTAAGCTCAGTTACAATATCCTTATCGTTTTTGAATATGTACTGAACAATCGAAAAGTTGTTCATTAGGTCAGATACATTCTCTGAACTCAGTATTACATCGACAAAGCCCATACTGCCACTTTTATACATGGTTCTCAATCTGTCGTTGAGTGCCTTGTTACCTTCTTCAAGCTCATTAGCAGCATCTTGAAGGTTGCTATTGGCTTCAGCGACCTCGCTTTCGAGAGCGCTGACCTCGCTTTCTGCTTTATCAATTTTACTCTCCAAATCAGACATATCTTCCTCAATTTCTGATTTTTTACTGTTGTTTTCGTCAATCTGATTTTGAGCGTTATTGATTTTGTTCTGCAAGCTCTGCTGAGTTTCCTTTGCATTTGCTGAATAACTACCGAAGGCTATTCCAAATGTCATCAGAAACGCAGTAGCCAAACAAATAATTTTCTTTGCTGTCATTTTCCCCTCAGATGTCGTTTTTCCTTTCATACATTCACTCCTCACATTGATTACTCCATGTTTCGGTTTTATGTTAGATAAATTTATGTTAGATAAATTTATGTTAGATAAATTTTATATTAGAGATAGTTCCTAGGGTTAACCGTATGTCCGTTAATTCGCACTTCAAAGTGACAATGTGAACCAAAGGAATTACCGGTGTTACCCGCAAGAGCTATAGTCTGACCTCTTTTTACAATCTGTCCATCAGAAACAAGTATGCTGCTATTATGGGCATAAGCAGTAGCCACACCATTGCCATGGTCTATTATTACAATATTACCATAGCTCCAATGCTGTCCGCCAGTAGCTATAACCATACCGTCCTTAGCTGCCACCACAGGAGTTCCTGTAGGTGCCGGTATATCTATTCCCAAATGGAAATCGCTTTTACCGTTAAGCATTCTCCATCCATACTCAGATGATACCCTTGAATGACCTGGCACAGGCCACGCAAAGCCACTGCTGCTTACTGAACCTGCAGGCGGCTGATAACCGCCTCCACCTTGCTGAGCATTGTTTATCTGAGCTGCTATTGCTGCAGAATCAGCCTGCCACTGGTCAATCTGTTCCTGAAGGTCTGCATTTTCGGCATTTACCTCTTTTTTAGCTGATGCTAACTGACTGTAACTATCACCTAATGCTTCCTGCTTGGCATTAAGCTCGCTTTGCTTTGCTTCAAGAGCCTTTGCCATTTCATTTAACTCTTCATGTCTATCTTTAAGATCGGATACAATATCTTTATCGTTTTTAAATATATACTGAACGATTGAAAAATTGTTCATAAGTTCGGATACATTTTCAGAGCTGAATAAAACATCTATAAAGCCCATACTGCCACTTTTGTACATTGTGCGCAGTCTATCGCCTAAATCTTCTTCACTTTCCTCCAAATCGTCCGCAGTCTGTTGAAGCTGTGCGTTGGCATCTGCAACTTCTGCTTCCAAAGCACTGACTTCAGCTTCTGCATCTTTTATCTGATCTTCAAGATCAGACATATCTCCTTCTATATTCTTTTTCTTTTCGTTATTTTCGTCAATCTGTTCTTGGGCATTATCTATTTTGTTCTGGAGGCTCTGCTGAGTTTCCTTAGCATTTGCCACATAACTTCCACATGCCACCGCCAGCACCATGAAAAATGCCACTAGCACACATATGGTCTTTCCAAATGTCCTATTCATAACAACCTCACTATTACCCTACTACTATTTAGTATCAAGGAATCTTCTCATGGAAATCATACTTCCCCAAGCACCTATGCTAACTCCCAGAGCTATAAATATCCATACCAGATTAAAGGCAAGGAATCCCAAAGGTACCAGAGAAGTGGAGAGAATAGCTAGCACCTCTCCTCCTATTACTTTTATTACACCCGCATATATTAGGGCTACTATACCGGAAGATACTATGGCCGATATAAGGCCAATTATAATACCTTCTAGCAAGAACGGAGCCCGTATAAACCAGTTTGTAGCACCGACATATTTCATAATCACGATTTCATCGGATCTATTAAACACCGTAAGCTTAATAGTGTTAGATACCACCACAGTCGAAACTATTATCAGGAATATCATTACTATTATGGCTGCAATCTGAAATCCCTTTGTGGCTGATATCAGCTTTTCTACAGTGTCTTTGTAGAAGTTGACATCCTCAGCACCTTCGATTTTTTCTGCCTGAGCGGCAACCTGATCTGCCTTATCGAGGGCATCCACCGTTATAACAATCGAGTTAGGCAAAGGATTTTCAGAAAGCCCATCCAGAAGATATCCATTATCTCCCCATCTGATTTTCAGAATTTCCAAAGCTTCCTCTTTTGTTCTTACGGTAACGGTGTCAACCTGATCCCATTCTTCCACATCAGCCTGTATGGTTTTTATCTCCTCATCAGTTACATCGTCCTTAAAGAAAACTTCTATATTATTATAATCATTTTTAATTGTTTCGGCAGCTGTATTTATGTTTACGATTACCATAAAGAAAAGTCCCAGTATGATAAGCATTGCCGTTATGGCAAACACCGATGTAAATGTCATACCTTTGTTTCTTCCAATCTGCTTAAGTGCCTGTTTCAGAGAGTACATGAATTTATTCATCGGCTTCACCTCCCTGACTTGCAGCAGCTTTTATTTCAGTTGCCGCCGGTTTTTCGCTTCTGAGAGCGTATGCACCCACATCGTCTCTTACTATTCTGCCCTGATTTATTGTTACAACCCTCTTTTTCATTCTATCAACTATATCCTTGGCATGGGTTACCATCACGATTGTTGTACCTCTTCTGTTGATTTCCTCAAGGAGAGTCATAATTTCCCATGCAGTGGCAGGGTCCAGGTTTCCCGTAGGTTCGTCTGCTATGATAACAGCAGGCTTGTTTATAATTGCCCTTGCAATTGCCACTCTCTGCTGCTCACCTGCAGAAAGCTCATCAGGAAACATATTAGCTTTACTTGAAATACCCATAAGGCTCAAGGCCCTTGGAACCTGTTTTCTTATCTGTCTGTTGGATTTGTGAACTATTTCCATGGCAAATGCCACATTTTCAAACACTGTTTTATTTGGCAGCAATCTGAAATCCTGGAAAATCATTCCTATATTTCTTCTATGCTGGGGCAGCTTTCTGCTGGAAAGGTTCACAACCTCCTGTCCCATCACCTGAATACTTCCTTCGTCGGCTTCAATTTCCTTCATTATGAGTTTGATAAAAGTAGATTTTCCGGCGCCGCTAGGACCAACCAAAAAGACAAATTCGCCCTTTTCAATATCAATACTCACGTCCTCAAGTCCGACATTGGAACTGTATCTTTTTGTAACGTGATCAAAACGTATCATTATAAAAATTCCTCTCTTGCTTTTTTCACTATTTCGTCAGCATCCATTCCATATTTAGCCATAAGTTCTGTAGGCTTACCGGATTCCCCGAAGGTATCCATCTGTCCTACCCTTATAACCTTGCATGGTGCATACATGGAAGTTACTTCAGCAACAGCACTTCCAAGTCCACCGATTACTGAATGTTCCTCTGCTGTTATAATGCCGCGGGTTTCTCTCGCTGCTTCTATTATAATATCCTTGTCAACAGGCTTAATTGTATGAATATCTATAACTCTGACATCAAGGCCATCCTTTTCAAGAATCTCCGCAGCCTTCATGGCTTCGTTTACCATGATACCTGTGGCGATGATTGTAATATCCTTACCATCCTTAAGTTTATGGCCCTTACCTATTTCCAACTTTACATCTTCATCATAAAATACGGGAACCGCAGCTCTGCCAAGTCTTACATAAGCAGGCCCCTGCATTTCTATTACCTGAGTAAGAAGCTTTCTTGCGCTTACATCGTCACAAGGATTTACTACAGTCATACCCGGAATAGTTCTCATAAGCGCCAGATCCTCAAAAGTCTGATGGCTTGCTCCGTCTTCTCCCACAGTAATTCCTGCATGTGTTGCACATACCTTTACATTGGCTCCAGTATATCCAATAGAGTTTCTTATGATCTCAAATGCTCTTCCAGAAGCAAACATTGCAAATGTGGAAGCGCAAACTGTCTTTCCAGAAAGGGCTATGCCTGCTGCCATGGCGTATAGATTTTGTTCAGCGATACCTGCATTGAAAAATCTTTCAGGGTATACCTTTTTAAATTCTCCCGTCTTTGTGGAACCGGACAAGTCGGCATCCATTACAACCAGGTCGCTTTTCTTTGCTCCCATTTCCACAAGAACTTTTCCGTAGGATTCCCTTGTTGCTATTTTGTCTGCCATTATCTGTCACCTCCCAGTTCCTTCATCGCCTGCTCAAACTGTTCATCGTTCGGAGCTTTACCGTGCCATCCAGCCTGATCCTCCATAAAGGATACTCCTTTACCCTTATGAGTTTTTGCAATAATGGCAGATGGTTTGTTCTTTTCGCCTCTTGCATGTTCAAATGCTTTCTTTATTTCGTCTATATCATGTCCATCGATAACAGTTACATCCCAGCCGAAGGCTTTAAGCTTTTCATCAATCGGCTTAACAGTCATTACATCATCATTTTTGCCGTCTATCTGAAGGCCGTTCCAATCGATGATTGCTGTAAGATTTGAAAGCCCGTAGTGAGAAGCAGCCATAAATGCTTCCCATACTATACCTTCCTGTATTTCTCCATCACCGAGAAGTGCATATACTCTTCTTTCCTTTTTATCAAGCTTATCTGCAATGGCCATACCTACAGCAACAGAAATTCCCTGTCCCAGTGAACCTGTAGACATTTCAACTCCAGGAACTTTATCTCTTGAAGGATGACCCTGGAATTTGCTTCCCAGCTTTCTCAAAGTTAGAACATCCTCTTTAGGGAAAAATCCTCTTTCAGCTAAAGCCGCATAAAGTACAGGTGCTGCATGACCCTTTGAAAGTACAAATCTATCTCTTTCATCCATCTGCGGATTTTTTGGATCTATGTTCATTTCGTCAAAATACAGCACTGTCATTATATCAGCCGCAGAAAGAGAACCACCTGGATGGCCTGAGCCTGCAGCATGTACAGCTTCAATAACGGTCATTCTTATGTTTCTTGCGATTTCCTTTAATTCAACGGTACTCATTTGTCTCTCCCATCATTACTATTTGAAGCAAGTCGCCTGAATGCTTCAGGCACTCTGTCAGCTATATCCATGGCAGTCATGCCAATTTGTCCTATCTCTTCAGCGCATATATCTCCTGCAAGTCCGTGGATATATACTCCTATCTTTGCAGCCTCATATCCGCTGTATCCCTGAGCAGCCAGAGAAGCTATTATTCCTGTCAACACATCACCGGAACCCCCTGTTGCCATTCCAGGATTTCCTGTATCATTGACATAGATTTTATTTTCCGTAAGAACCAAAGTATTGGCACCCTTCATCACAACGGTTGTACCAAAGGCCTCCTGTATTTCACGGGCTGCCTTTTCCCTATCCTTTATATCTATGCTTTCCACTTCCAAAAGCCTTGCTGCCTCGCCCATATGAGGAGTCAGTATGATATCTGCTTGAGAAGCTTTTAAATTTCCGTATAATGAATACTTCATCACACAATTAAGTCCGTCAGCATCAAGCACTAAAGTTCCCTTATAATCGTTTAGAACCTTCTTAAGAATAGGAATGTTTGATTTTTCCAATCCTAAGCCGGAGCCTAAAGCTATAGCTTCATAATCGTTAATATCTATTACATTTTCAAAATCACGTTCAAGGCATGTTGCTTCAGGCACGCATATCTGAAGAATATTAAAGAGCTCCTTCGGAACAGCAAACCTTACTAGACCAGCTCCAGATCTGATAGCTGCCCTTCCGCACATAACTGCAGCACCTGCCATACCCACAGAACCGGACACAGCTAAAACCTTGCCGTAATCGCCTTTGTGGCTCTGTATTTTTCTAGGTTTAAGAACATTTCCGTTCATTCTTTTTCACCTCTTACACTTGTATTAACCTATCACGCCTAGGAATGCCCCTGCAAGCAGCAGGTAAGTTCCTATGGAAACCATATCTGTCAGAGAAGATATCATCGGACTTGCCATAAGAGCCGGGTCAATACCTACCTTCTTTGCAGCCATAGGCAACATACTACCTATGCACTTCGCCGCAACAACTATCGCTACCATGGCAACTGATACCGTCAAAGCAATCTGAACCTGTAACGGATCACCTCTTTGTTCTATCATAACTCTGACAAAATTTAAAACGCTTAAGCTGAGCCCTATTACAAAACTTATTCTAAATTCCTTCCATAAAACTCTCAGTGCATCTTTAAGCTCTATATCACCCACGGAAAGTCCTCTTATTACCAGAGTCGCCGACTGGGAGCCGGAATTTCCTCCTGTGCCCATAAGCATCGGCATGTAAATTATAAGTGCCGGTACGGAAGCCAGCGTCGCTTCCGATGTTGAGATTATGCTTCCCGTAAGGATATAAGAAAGCATAAGGAAAAACAGCCATGGAAATCTGTTCTTAACCTGCTGCCATACACTCATATCCAGATACTCGGTATCCGAATCATCCAATACACCGGCCATCCTTTCCATATCCTCAGTGGCTTCCTCTTCAATGACATCAAATATATCGTCGACGGTGATTATACCTACCAATCTCTTTTCATTATCAACAACAGGTATGGCAATAAAACCGTACTTTTTAAATTTCTCTGAAACTTCTTCCTGGTCTTCATATACATTTATAGAAACTATATCCGTATGCATAAGGTCAGAAATAAGCACATCATCATCGCTTACAACAAGAGTCCTTAGAGAAACTATTCCCTCCAACACTCTGCCTGCGGATTTTACATAACATGTATATACAGTCTCCGAATCCATTCCCACATTTTTTATATGGCGCAAAGCTCTCCTAACGGTCCAACTCTGTTCCAAACTTATATAATCCGGAGTCATAAGTGTGCCGGCACAGTCCTCAGGATAATTTAGGAATGTATTTATAAGACTTCTTTCGTTTTTAGGCGTCTTTTCCAAAATCTTATCCACCAGATTAGCCGGCAGTTCTTCTAGAACGTCGATTTTATCGTCAAAATCCAGTTCATCTATAATATATGATATTTCCGTATCTGTAATGGCATTTATGATTCGCACCTGGTCATCAGACGGAAGATATGAAAAAACCTCAACAGATATATCCTTTGGAAGCAGACGGAAAATAATGACTGTTTCCGTAATTCCCACTTCTTCAAGAACCTCTTCCAGTATTTCAGCAATATCAGGAGAATTAAAAACAAGGAGTTTCTCTCTTATGGTTTTGAAATGCTTTTCGCCGGCTAAAGATACTATTTCTTCTGCGGCTTCATCAAATGTTTTCTTTTCATCCATAATGAGACCTCCTTTCCGTTACCATACATAAAAAATTATACTTTTTTCTGCCTGTTTTTTCAAGAAATAATTAGTCATTCGTTATATGAATTCAGCAAATCTTCATATAATCTCTACATATATGATATCAACGCTTTACGCAAATTGTATACAATCAATACAATCTTGACGCTTTACGGCGATAATGATATTATATTAGTGTTAAATGTATCTAATTTAAAATTCTAATCAAAAAAGGAGACGACGGAGATGTCAAACAAGTACATTGAAAGAGTTATCGAAGATTGTAAAAAGAACAATCCGGGTGAAGTTGAATTTCATCAGACAGTAGAAGAAGTTCTTCGTTCACTTGAACCAGTTATCGAAAAGCACCCAGAATACGAAGAAAACGCTATCCTCGAAAGACTCGTAGAGCCTGAAAGAGGTATCACTTTCAAAGTAACATGGGTAGACGATAACGGTAAAATCCATGTAAACAAGGGATACAGATATCAGTTCAACAGCGCAATCGGACCTTACAAAGGCGGTCTGAGATTCGCTCCAAACGTATATCCTGGTATCATCAAGTTCCTCGGATTTGAACAGATCTTCAAAAACAGCCTGACTGGTCTTCCAATCGGCGGCGGTAAGGGCGGCGCTGACTTCGACCCAACTGGTAAATCCGATGCAGAAGTTATGAGATTCTGCCAGGCGTTCATCACTGAACTTTACAGACACATCGGACCTTCTACAGACGTTCCTGCAGGAGACCTTGGTGTTGGCGGAAGAGAAATCGGATACATGTTTGGTCAGTACAAGAAGATCGTAAACAGATACGAAGGCGTTCTTACAGGTAAAGGCCTTTCATGGGGCGGCCTGAACGGCAGAACTGAAGCTACAGGTTACGGTATCGTATACTATGCAAACGAAATGCTCGAAGCATGCGGCGAAAAGCTGGCAGGCAAGACAGTTGCAGTTTCCGGTTTCGGTAATGTATCTTGGGGTACAGTTTGCAAGCTGAACGAACTTGGTGCAAAGGTTATCACAATTTCCGGTCCTGACGGATACATCCTTGATGAAGATGGCGTATCCGGTGACAAGGTTGACTACATGCTCGAACTCAGAGCTTCCGGAAAGAACATCTGCTCACCTTATGCAGAAAAGTATCCTAACGCAAAATTCGTTGCTGGTAAGAAGCCTTGGGAAGTTAAGGCTGACCTCTACATCCCATGCGCAACTCAGAACGAAATCAGAATCGAAGACGCTCAGCAGATTGTTGCTAACGGATGTAAGTTCCTCTGCGAAGGTTCTAACATGTCTTCCACAAACGAAGCAATCGCTTACCTGCAGGAAAACGGCGTAGTTGTAGGACCTTCTAAGGCTGCAAACGCAGGCGGTGTTGCTTGCTCTTGCATCGAAATGGGACAGAACGCAGGCAAGACTGTATTCACACCTGAACAGGTACATGCTCAGCTGAAAGACATCATGGTTAACATCCATAAAGAATGTAAAGAAGCTGCTGAAGAATACGGCTTTGGTTACAACCTGGTAGCAGGCGCTAACATCGCAGGATTCCTGAAAGTTGCTGACGCTATGCTGGCTCAGGGCATTTGCTAATCGATCTATCGATAACTTTCACTAGAAGAAAAATTAGATAGTACAAAACGACCGGTTCGATTTAACCGGTCGTTTTAATTTTACTTTGGTTCTATGTCAAATGTTGGGGTAGAACTCATAAAATGAGATCATAGGCTGGCAGAGTGTATATTCACTCTGTCAGTTTCTTTATGTTAATGAATGCATGATTCTTGCTCTGAATCTCTTAAAATTTCTGACTCCATAAGATACTCTCTTGATTACTTTTATCTTGTTGTT
>NZ_JADCKA010000012.1 GCF_014982745.1 Gallibacter intestinalis
AATTTCTATATTAATATTATATCATAAATACCGCCATAAGCGTTGATATTTCAACGATTTATATGTGTTTTATGCAAAAGAAAAAGCCCAATCTCAAAATTGAGATTGGACCTTTGTCTACAGTCTGAACGGAACTCCATTAAAGCGGAGTTCCGTTTTATATTAGTATTCTTTATCTTTTCTTAAAAAATAATCTTTTCGTAAATATATAGCATATCGGATTCATGTAAAGGAATATGCACCACGGTATTGCACCGTTACCTATATCCAACATGGAAAGAGGTACTGCACATGCCACGGACCACGGCACAAGACCGCAGATGGTTATAAGCGAATTTCCGATGTCCATTGCCAATTCCTCATTGCTGGCTCCCTTTCTCTTATATGTATCCCCTAGCAGCTGCACTGAAAGTATAGTTGCTATGGTCTGATTGCAGAAAATCATAACGGAAAGCACCGAAAACACCAACTGCAAACCGAACAGCCCAATCTTAGTTGCCGCCTTGTCCATCTTATCCTTAAGGCTATTTAGCATTCCCGTTTCTTCAAAGATTCCCGCATAGGAGCTGGACAGAATAACAACTATCATAACCTCCACCATGGAAATGACACCGCCTCCTGCCATAATATCTCCCAAAGCCGCCGAATCCAGCTCATATCCTGTTACCATATAGGTGACCAGAGCAGCCGGACTTTGATTTTGAAAGATAACAGCCACCACAAAGGAAGTAATTGCACTTATAAGTATCGTATTACTGACACTGACTTTCATCCACGGCAAAACTAAAAGCACAATGGCTGGCACCGCCGCCCACAGGGATATATCATATGTCCCGGAAAGGGATTCCATTACGCTCTGCGAAACACCGCTGATAGGATTTTTAAAGGAAAGAACAGTAAATATTATTCCAGTAACCCCCAGCGGGAAAACGCCCGTCTTAAGCAGCCATTTTTTATTTTCTTCGGGACTGACTCCTGACATGGTCGCAGTCAGAAAGGCTGAAGATGATACCGGAGAAGATCTGTCTCCAAAGTAAGCCCCGGAAAGTATAGCTCCCGCAGTTATAAACTCATTTACGCCCCCTGATCTTGCCAATATCATAAGCATAACTCCCGCAGTACTTGTTACACCGAAGCTGCTTCCTAAAAAATATGACATAAGTGCAGTAAGTAAAAAAGCTATAATTATAAAGGCTTGCGGCGTTATTATGTCCATGCCGTAATAAACAAAGAATGCTATCGTACCGCTAGCGCGCCACAATGCAGTAAGACATCCTATGAGAAAGAGAAGTTTCAACACAACCCAAGATGTTTTAACTCCTTCGAGGGACATTTTAAATACATGACGAGGCTTGTACTTTCTTGCCACAGCAACAGCAAAAAAACAAATAAAACCGCCGATGAGAGCTATCACCACTGAAAGGTTCATGGCGATGCAAACTATCATCAGCACCATAAATACTCCAAAAGCAATAATAAGATCCATAGGTCACCCCGCTATCATGTCATATATCATCTTAATCATCATCATCGCTACCACTGCAAACATCATAGGCCTTATGATTTTTGCACCGTTTTTCAATGCCATTTTACTTCCTATCCAGCTTCCGCACAAAGCAGCAATTGCACACGGCACTGCGATTGAAAAAATCATCAGCCCGTTTAAAATAAAAGTCGCAAGGGCAGCTGCATTGCTTGCTACATTTATCACTTTGGAATTGCCGCCCGCAGTAATATAATCATAATGCATCAGTGAAGCAAATGCGATAATCGCAAAGGTTCCCACGCCTGAGCCGATAAGGCCGTCATAGGCACCTATTGCCAGTCCGATACCGGCAGCTTTTAAAACCTTACTGAAGGTCAGCTTTCTTAAAGCATGCTCACCGTCCGGATCGTTTTTATGAAATACCATAGCAAGAGCCACAAGAGGAATCGCTATAAATACAAGTATCTCTAGCACCCTGTCTGATAAAAGCATTACAACACCGGCGGATACTAGGCCACCCACTGCACTTCCTGCAGCAGCAATAACAGATACCTTTATATCAACTGCTCCTCCGCGTATATATTTAACTGCGGCTGTTACAGAGCCTGTTACCGCAGCCAGTTTGTTGATGGCATATGCATTGTGCGGGGGTATTCCGGCAAACATATATGCAGGCAGAGTAATTACCCCGCCTCCTCCGGCTACCGCATCTATAAATCCGGCTATACCTGCTATGAATATCACAAAAATATACATTCCCGGGGATATCATGTCCATCATTCCGCTCCTCTATAAAAACGCATGCAGCACATCAGCCAGAAAAAGTACACCTGTCACACCTGCTGTGATATTAAGTGCTTTGTCCGAGAGCCTTCCCGTCATCTTTTCAAACAGAGGCTGCAGAATATACATGAATATCATGCCGCCTATTCCAAATCTTATACTTGGATTCAATGCAATCCTTCCCTGAAAATTAAAGGCGAACCTATCATAGTCCCACATCCATCCACCTCTGGTAAGCTCCATAATATAGCTTGCTATAAGTTCAATAACAGTGGCTATAATCACAATGCCTAAAAAAACCAGTACAGGAGTGATGTTTATCTTTCCTGCATATATTTTTCTTTCCTTAAGTTTTCGCAGTGAAATAACAAAAATCAGTGCTCCGATGCCGTATACAGGAAGCCATGGACCAAACAGCACTCCTCTGTTTGAAAAGCCCCATCTGTATACAACCACTTCAAGAAATACTTCATATATCCATCCTATCATGGCATACATGATAAAATACAGAAAATATTTTTCTATTGCTTTTTTCATAATAATAACCTCTCTCGGATTATTATAGCATAAAAGCATTAAAATAAGCCCGGAACTTTTCTTTCACGGGCTTATAAAGTCAATATTATTCTGTATCTTCAACACTGAATATCAGGTCTTTTCCATCACTGTCCACTATCACTTCCTGATCTCCGGTCAGTGTGCCTTCTATAATCATTGAAGCTATATTTGTTTCGACATGTTTTTGCAGATATCTTTTTACAGGTCTTGCGCCGTAGTTTGGTGAGTAGGAATCATCTGCAATCTGTTTTATACCTTTATCTGTCAAAGTGAGTTTTATATTTCTCTCTTCCAGCCTTGCCTCTATATCCTTTAAAGACAGCTTTATAATGCGTATGATTTCGCCTTCTGTCAGCGGTGAAAATACAACTATATCATCTATCCTGTTTATAAATTCAGGTCTGAAATGCTTTTTCATTTCGTCTTCCACCTGTTGTTTTATCTCTGGAGCTATGCTGCCGTCTTCCTGAATATTTTCTGTCAGATATGCGCTGCCGATATTGGATGTCATTATGATGATTGTATTCTTAAAGTCTACGGTTCTTCCCTGATTATCAGTCAATCTGCCATCATCAAGAAGCTGCAGCAGTATGTTAAACACATCAGGATGGGCTTTTTCTATTTCATCAAAGAGCACTACGCTGTACGGTCTTCGTCTTACGGCTTCCGTCAGCTGTCCTCCTTCATCGTAGCCCACATATCCCGGAGGCGCTCCCACAAGTCTGGAAACGCTGTGCTTTTCCATGTATTCGGACATGTCGATTCTTACCATGTTCTTTTCTGAATCAAACAACGCTTCCGAAAGAGCCTTTGCCAGTTCAGTCTTTCCGACGCCTGTAGGACCAAGGAATATGAATGAACCTATCGGTCTATTTTCGTCTTTAAGTCCTGCCCTTGCTCTGAGTATAGCCTCACTTACTGCCTCTATACCTTCTTCCTGACCGATTACTCTCTTATGGAGTATTTCCGGCAGATGCAACAGCTTTTCTCTTTCGCTTTCAACAAGCTTTGACACAGGTATACCTGTCCATGAGGATACTACCTCTGCGATTTCCTCTTCGGTTACCTCTTCTTTGAGGATTCTGTTTTCCTCGGCAGCATCGGCCTTTGCCTTTGCTTCCTCAAGTTCCTTTTCCTTTTCAGGAAGAGTTCCGTATTTCAACTGAGCCAATTTTTCAAGGTCGTAGTTTCTTTCTGCGTCCTCAATCTCCTGCCTTACATTTTCTATTTCCTGTTTTATCTCCTTGACTCTGGTGATGACCTTCTTTTCATTTTCCCACTGAGCCCTCATGCTGTCGCTTTCGCTTTTCAGCTGAGCAAGTTCCTCCTCAAGGGCCGCCATTCTCTTTTTAGAAGCATTGTCATCTTCCTTACCGAGGGCCTGCTTTTCAATTTCCAGCTGCATTATCTTTCTGGATATCTGGTCAAGCTCTTCAGGCATTGAGTCTATTTCAGTTCTTATCTTAGAAGCGGCTTCATCCATCAGGTCGATGGCTTTATCCGGTAAAAATCTGTCGCTTATATATCTGTCTGAAAGTGTAGCACAGGCAATCAGTGCATTATCGGTTATTCTTACGCCGTGATGAATTTCAAACCTTTCCTTCAGTCCCCTAAGTATAGAAATTGTATCCTCAACAGTAGGCTGATCCACCAGCACCTTCTGGAATCTTCTTTCCAGAGCTGCATCTTTTTCGATGTACTTTCTGTACTCATCCAAAGTAGTTGCTCCTATGCAGTGAAGCTCACCTCTGGCAAGTTTAGGCTTGAGCAGGTTACCGGCATCCATGGAGCCTTCTGTTTTACCTGCTCCCACGATGTTATGGATTTCATCGATAAACAGGATTATCCTTCCTTCGCTCTTTTCAATTTCATTTAAAACAGCTTTCAGTCTTTCTTCAAATTCTCCACGGTATTTTGCTCCTGCTATAAGAGAACCCATATCAAGGGCATATATTGTCTTATCCTTTAAGCCCTCCGGCACATCTCCTTTAAGGATTCTCTGGGCCAAGCCTTCAACAACAGCTGTTTTACCTACGCCCGGCTCACCTATAAGGACAGGATTGTTCTTTGTCCTTCTGGAAAGTATCTGTATAGTATGTCTGATTTCTTCATCCCTTCCGATTACCGGATCGAGCTTGCCTTCCTTTGCCATCTGCACAAGGTCACGACCATACTTTTCCAGAGCCTCATAATTGTCTTCAGGATTTTGGCTTGTTACCTTCTGATTTCCTCTTACATTTTCAAGGGCCTTTAAAAAATCATTTTTATTTATTCCGTACTGTTTAAAGAGATTTGCATTGACAGTACCTCTTTCCTCCATAAGAGCCAGATAAACATGTTCAACGCTGACATATTCATCTTTAAAATCGCCGCAAATTTTTTCGGCTTTCATAAATAGCTCGTTAAATTTTCTGGAAGCATATATGTTCTGATCTCCACCAGTTACCTTAGGCAGCTTGTCAAGTTCGCGCTGCAGGTCACCTTTTATCGCTTCAACATTAACTTCCATATATGTCAAAAGCTTTGGAATCAGACCATCCTTCTGCTGAAGCAGTGCCATATGAACATGTTCACTATCCACCTGGGAATTTCCAAGCCCTATGGCAATGTTTTGTGCATCCAGCAGAGCTTCCTGGGTCTTGCTTGTGTATCTTTCTATATTCATGTCATTTCACCTCCACGATTTAATTGTACCCCAATCAAATCAAAAAGCAACACTTTTTTAGCACTCTTTTTGATAGAGTGCTAACAAAAGTGCCACTTCATAACTTGCTTGATTGTATTTTCTTATCTTGTCTAATGATTATTCATCTATATCACTCATATCCGGCAATCCATTAAAGCCTATCTGAAGTTCATCATCTGTAGGTATATAATCTTGCATTTCGCCATCATTAAATTTACCGTAAGCCACCATATCAAAGTAACCTGTTCCTGTAAGTCCAAAGAGTATAGTCTTTTCCTCTCCGGTTTCCTTACATTTCATAGCCTCATCTATGGCGACTTTTATGGCATGGCTGCTTTCCGGCGCAGGAAGTATTCCCTCCACCTTGGCAAATTCCGTCGCTGCTTTAAACACCTCTGTCTGTTCAACGGCTCTTGCTTCCATATATCCATCATGATACAGCTGGGAAAGCGCCGGACTCATGCCGTGATATCTAAGACCTCCCGAATGGCTTGCCGACGGAATAAATCCGCTTCCCAAGGTGTACATCTTAGCCAACGGACATACCTTTCCTGTATCACAGTAATCGTAAGCAAATTTACCCCTTGTAAGAGTTGGACATGAAGCCGGTTCAACTGCAATAAACTTATATTCTTCTTCACCACGAAGCATCTCACCCATAAACGGAGCGATAAGGCCTCCCAGATTTGAGCCACCTCCGGCACAGCCTATGATTATATCAGGCTTAATGCCGTATTTGTCCATGGCTATCTTAGTTTCCATACCGATTACAGACTGATGAAGCATTACTTGGTTTAAAACGCTTCCTAAAACATATCTGTATCCCGGGTCCTTTGATGAAACCTCTACAGCCTCAGAGATTGCACAGCCAAGGCTTCCTGTTGTACCTGGATGCTCTGCAAGAATCTGCTTACCTACTTCCGTAGTCATAGATGGTGAAGGAGTAACATCAGCTCCATAGGTTCTCATAACTTCCCTTCTAAATGGCTTCTGTTCGTAGGAGCATTTAACCATATACACCTTGCAATCCATTTCCAAATATGCGCATGCCATAGCAAGTGCAGTTCCCCACTGACCTGCTCCCGTTTCAGTGGTAACGCCTTTAAGCCCCTGCTCCTTTGCATAAAAGGCCTGGGCAATGGCTGAATTAAGTTTATGGCTGCCACTTGTGTTATTGCCTTCAAACTTATAATAGATCTTAGCCGGTGTCTGCAGCTTTTCTTCAAGACAGTAAGCTCTCACTAAAGGTGCCGGTCTGTACATCAGATAAAAATCCCTTATCTTCTTTGGAATAGGAATATACCTGTTATCATTATCCATTTCCTGCTTCACTAGCTCATCACAAAATACCTCACCCAATTCCTCAGCTGTCATCGGCTTATGTGTTGCTGGATTGAGCAGCGGTGCCGGCTTATTTTTCATATCAGCGCGGACATTGTACCATTCTTTAGGCATTTCGTGTTCTTCAATATAGATTTTGTAAGGTATTTTCTTTTCAGTCATAGTCTTTTCCTGCCTTTCTCCGGTCAATGTGCCGGCTTCCTAGATGGGACAGCAATTTACCTTCGGTAAATTGGGTTAGGTCATCACTGAAGAATTGCACTGCGGCTAACTGAAAAATTACCCTGCATCTGAAGCCGCGCAATTTCTGTGTTTGACCTTCCGCGATTTCTCTACGATAAATCGGGATAGGTCATAAAAAAACTCCTGTCCCCAACAAATAACTGCAGGGACAGGAGTAAATATACACAACTCCTGCGGTGCCACCCGGCTTGACGCGTCCTCGCGCCCACTTATGAGCATACCATCATATGCTTCGTTTGATTACGAAGTACTCTCTCCGTCTCGCCTACCTACGCTTTTGCGCCCTTCAGCTCGCCCTCGGAAGCCCATTCCTCTCCGCCTTTATCCGCCGCGCTCTCACCTACCGCAGCTCTCTGTGGGACAAGTATCGAAAAGTACTTGCTCTTCTTCATCGGTTTACAGTACCTTACCACCAGTTTAAGGAATTGTCAAGAAAAATCCGAAAATATTTATTTACATTATTTTCCAATTATGATATTTTTATTTTACTCACTGATTAAATGCTGCTTAAGCGGATTGACATTACGTAAATTACGTAATATTATGAGGTTGTGAAATGAAAGGAAGAGAATTAGTATAGAAAGAAGGTATATAAATGTTAAAAGTATATCCTGCAATATTTCATGAAGAAGGCGGGTACTGGGTGGAATTCCCTGATCTTGAGGGATGTCAAACTTATGGAAGCACTTTAGAAGAAACTATGCAGCTTGCTCAAGAAGCTCTTGGCCTATATCTTGCCACCCTTATAGAAAACGGTGAGAATATTCCGGTCCCCTCTTCAATTAAAGATATAAGCACAAAAGAAATTGCTTCTTATGTAGCTGTTGATATTAACCGATACATCAGAAACAATCATTCTGTAAAAAAGACCCTGTCTATACCTGCTTGGCTCGCTAAAGCTGCTGAGAGGGAACATCTTAGTCTTTCTAAGATTCTTCAAGAGGGATTAAGAAATAAACTTGGATTATAAACAGATAAGGAGGCATCATTACGATAGCCTCCTTAATACATATTCAGTCAAACATCTCAGTTGTTCGATGCCGCTAGCTTTACCTTGCTCCAGAGATTTGAGATTATTACTCTAGTATCTTCATTGTAGGTAAATATCTCATCGTTTTCATTGTCTGTTCTAGGAACATAGGCATTT
The DNA here is from genome assembly GCF_014982745.1 of Gallibacter intestinalis. GTDB lineage: Bacteria > Bacillota > Clostridia > Peptostreptococcales > Anaerovoracaceae > Gallibacter > Gallibacter intestinalis. The sequence goes on from NZ_JADCKA010000012.1 coordinate 8,245, forward strand.
ATACCTTCATAATCTCCGCCAGGGCCCTTAAGCTCATTCATGACCTCCTCGTTCGGGGAAGTGTAACCCACATATGAGGAATTATCCATAGCCCCTTCATAGGCGGATACAAAGTTGATAAATTCATGAGCCAGATCGACATTCTGGGCATTTTTCGGAATTACCATGGCATCGGACCACAGATTTGTTCCGCTTTCCGGCATATAGTATCCCATATCTGGATTTTCTGCCATTACATAGCTAGCATCACCGGAATATATGAGTCCGAGAGCTTTCCTGCCCTGGGCCATGTTATCTATTATCTCATCTGTTACGATTTCAGGATCAGTGTTTTCTACACACTCTACCAGCCATTCATAGGCTTCGTTAAGCTCCGCTTCACTGTCAGTATTCATGGAATAGCCTAAAGCCTTCAGAGCCATCATAAAGGAATCCCTTTCCGAATCGTAAAGGTATGTCTCTCCTCTGTACTTAGGGTCTTTAAATATATTGAAGCCTTCCCTTTCCAAGTCCTCAATATCGACCTTTGTCTTGTCGTATACAATACCCACTGTACCCCAGAAATACGGTACTGAGTATTTGTTGCCCGGGTCGTAGGAAAGATCTAATACGCCTTCAGACAGTTTTTCAAAGCAGTCCAGCTTATCATGATCCAGAGGCTGAAGCCTGTCTTCCTCAATCAATCTTTGTATCATATAGTCGCTAGGCACTAGCACATCGTAGCTTTCACCGTTTGCAACCTTGATATACATCTGCTCGTTTGAATCAAAAATATCCAAAACCACCTTTGCCCCTGTGGCTTCTTCAAAGTCTCCTATGATGTTTTCACCGGTATATTCGCCCCAGTTATATACATGAAGAGTCTGTCCCTCGTATTCACCTGTTGGAGTAACTACATGTCTTATACCAAAGAAACCGATAAGTACAGCCACCACGAGAATTCCCGCTGTAACCTTTGCTCCCCTATGGCTTGCTATCTTTTCCTCCTTCATCATCTTTTTTCGTATGGCAGGAATCACATTTACCAGTATCAGCACTATGGTTATAAGAACAACCACCAGTGTCGATATGGCGTTTATGCTCGGATTTACCCTCTTGCTCATGGTATATACCATTATACTGAGGTTCTTTACTCCGTCCCCCGTTACAAAATAAGAAATGATAAAATCATCAAAGGACATGGTGAAGGCTATTATAGCCCCTGCAAATATTCCCGGTGCAATTTGCGGCATGATCACCTTTCTGATTGCCTGCCAAGGTGTTGCACCTAAGTCCATGGCCGCATCTGCAAGATTAGGGTCAAGGGTTCTTATCTTAGGCATAACGCTCAGTATTACATATGGAATACAAAATGCTATGTGTGCCAAAAGCAAAGTCATAAAGCCTTTGTTTATACTAAAGGTTATAAACAGCAGCATCAGGCCTATGGCTGTAACGATTTCCGGATTCATTATAGGAAAATCGTTAATCTGTGAAACCAGATTTCTTACGGCCTTTCTGGATTTTGACAGTCCAATGGCCGTTATCGTTCCAACGAAAGTGGAAATCAACGTCGCCAATATCGCAACGATTATCGTTGTATAAAGTGAAGTCATCATATCGTGGCTTTCCAGCATTTTAACATACCACTGCATGCTGAATCCTTCAAAGCTCGTCAGCGATTTTGACGAGTTAAAGGAAAACACCACCATATATACAATCGGCAGGTAAAAGAACAATATCGTAAGGACGATGAGCACTTTACCGAAAATTCGTCTATCTTTCTTCATCGCTCACCCTCGCCTTTCTGTTCCTCTTAACACCGCTGTTCCTGTTTTCGATGCTTCTTACAGCCCAAATGCTTATCATCATTATTACGGCTATAATCATTGAAACAGCACTGCCGAAGGACCATTCTCCAACGGTTATGAACTGGTTTTCGATTACATTACCTATCAGGAAGTATTGTCCGCCTCCTAAAAGCTTAGGTATAAAGAATGAGCTTACCGCAGGTAAAAATACCAGTGTTATTCCGCTTATTACTCCCGGCATGGAAAGAGGCAGTACAATCCTTTTAAATATCTGGAATTTGCTCGCTCCAAGATCAGCTCCCGCCTCTATAAGAGATTTATCCATCTTACTTAAAGCCGAATTTATCTGCAATATCATAAACGGTATAAAGTTATATACCATACCCAGCATAACGGCTCCCTCTGTATACAGCAAATCTCCATTACCTAGACCGATAAGCTGTAACAGCTTTTGTGCTATACCGCCTTCAGAAAGAATACCTATCCATGCATATGTTCTCACCAGCATGTTTATCCACATAGGCAAAGTTACCAGGAGTATCAAAACACCCTGAGTCCTCGGCTTGCTGCCGGCAATAAAATATGCAATTGGATATCCTAAAATCACGCATATAATCGTAGTCTTTATGGCAATTTTAACAGAACGCCATAAAACTATAAGAAAATCTGGATCTGTAAAAAACCTTTTATAGTTATCAAAGGTAAAGCTTACATCCACGATTCCGTTGCCGCTATCCGTTACCGAATAAAATGCAATAAGCAGCATAGGCAGTACAATCATCAGGACGATCCAGACTATATATGGAATTGTCAACTGCGAAAATTTCTTCATAATCCTAATAAACCATTTTCTTCATCACATGGATGTCTTCCGGAAAGAAGGTCAGACCAACTTCTGCTCCTTCTTCGACGTAATCTGTAGTGTTAATTTTAAATTCACGTCCGGCAGTCATAAATGTTACCGGATATATGCCTGGAGTGATTTCATCGGCATCAAAGCTGTAATCCACATAAATTTCTACAGCTTCTTCTTCGTTGCTCAGCTTCCAGCCCTGAGCGCCTGCCCACATCTTAAGGTCATTGTCGAGGGCTGCTGATTCTGAAATTTCCTCCGGAGTTTTGTAGAAGTTAAATGCACTGACCGCTTCATTGGCCTTTTCATTTGAAACATATGGCTGATCAATGACATAAATTTTTCGTTCTATGCTTGTACCTGCGGAAGTTGAAAATCTAACAGGATATGCTCCTATTTTTTCTTCCAGCTCATACTCGATTTTGGAAATTGAAATATATTCATCGGTTGCAGGATCCCATGCCTGGGCATCGGCCCTTGCAATAATTTCTCTTTCATCTAGTTCTGCCATATCCTCTAAATCCACATAAAAGTCATTTGCGGATATCTTTTCACTTCCGTCTTCACTGGTAACATCATGCTCCGTTATAACATGCATATTAACAGTCACATTTGTTCCTGGTATCGTCTCAACGGTCACATCATAATAAACACCCTTAAAGAACACGTCCTCTACAGTTCCTGTCATTTTACCTTCTTCCGGCTTTACTATATCTATATCTTCCGGTCGTATAACCACATCAATTTTTTCGTTTTCACGAAATCCGAAATCAACGCAGTCAAAGGTAATATCATCAAATCTGACCTTATAGTCCTCAAGCATTATTCCGGATACTATATTGCTTTCTCCAATAAAATCAGCAACATATCTATTTTCCGGCTCGTTGTATATTTCCTGAGGTGTTCCCACCTGATATATTTCACCCTTGTTCATAACGACAATCTTATCTGACATAGTCAGGGCCTCTTCCTGATCGTGGGTAACATATATAAATGTGATACCTACCTCTTGCTGAATTCTTTTGAGCTCATACTGCATCTCTTTTCTGAGTTTTAAATCCAAAGCAGCTAAAGGTTCATCCAAAAGCAGCACTTTAGGCTCGTTTACCAGCGCCCTTGCGATAGCTACCCTCTGCTGCTGTCCTCCGGAAAGCAGATTTACATTTTTATTTTCAAAACCTTCAAGACCGATGAGTCTCAACATCTTCATGACCTTCTGATCTATGACATCCTTACTCATCTTTTTAATCTTAAGACCGAAGGCGATGTTTTCACCCACTGTCATATGAGGGAAAAGGGCATATTTCTGAAACACCGTGTTGACCTCCCTTTTATGAGGCGGAACGCTGCTTATGTCTTTTCCGTCAAAGATTATCTGTCCCTCGTTGGCATCCAAAAATCCGCCGAGTATCCTCAGTAGCGTCGTTTTACCGCAGCCTGACGGTCCCAGCAGAGTCACGAATTCGTTTTCATATATATCCAGGTCTATGCTCTTTAACACTACCTGGCCATCGAATTCTTTTACTATGTTTCTGAATTGAATAAGCTTATTTGTTTCCATCACTACCGTTTCCTTTCAAAACGATTACAATCCTTGAAAAGTCATAGATGTATTATATATAAACCACCTTGTGTTTTCAATATAAATATTGACTCTATAATAAAAAAGCGTTATTCTTATGAGTGGATAGTTTAGACTAACTAACGTGCGCTATAAAATAAAAATTTTAAAGTATTTAACAGTTCTAAGGAGGAATAAAAAATGAAAGCCAAAGATATTTTTTCAAAGAAAACAGTAATACCTTTCGTTGGAGGTGCAATCGCGGCACTTTCAGGCAGCAAATTTGTTAAAAGTGATACAGCTAGAAAGGTTGCAGTAACTTCCATGGCAAAAGGCATGAAAGCCAAAGATGATGCAATGGCCGCCTTTGAAACAATCAAAGAAGATGCAAAGGACCTTTGCTACGAAGCAAAAACCAAAAAAGATGAAGAAAACTAACCTGGAGACAATACACATATGAAATCCTATAAAATAGTTTTTGATATGCCCGGACGCCTTCGCATAAGATATGGTAACTACGCTTTTGACAGCGAAACAGCGGTAGCATTAAGATATGAAATTAAAAGGAAAGCTCCCGTAACAGATGTCCAGGCAAACGATATCACTGGTAGCCTTCTTATAACCTATGAACAGGAAAACAGAGATGAGCTTATTTCTTATCTAGACGATTTCGATCTAGACGGTTTTGATAAAAGGCCTTATATGGCTCTAATTAGGGAAAATAATTCCTATGAGCTTATGCAAAAGGAAATGTCCCGAGCATATGTAAAGAAATTTGCCAAAATGATAGGGCGCAGATATATATTAAGGTTACTGTTGCCTGTACCATGTAGACGAGTGATGATTGCCATTAAAGCAGCAAAATATATTAAAGCTGGCCTTATTTCACTTAAATCCGGACATATTGATGTTCCTGTTCTTGATGCCACTAGCATAACAACTTCCATGCTTAACGGCAACTTCAAAACTGCAAGAGATATCATGTTCTTACTATCAATATCAGAACTTCTTGAGGATTACACAAAGAAAAAGACATCTCTACAGCTTAAAGAAACACTCTCTCTAAATATCGACAAAGTGTGGATACTGCGTGAAGAGCAGGAAATTCAAATCCCTACAGCTGAACTGAACAAAGGAGATATAGTAATCGTAAATACCGGTCAAATGGTCCCTGTAGACGGTGAAATACAGGCCGGAGAAGCGATGATAAACGAATCAAGTTTTACGGGCGAACCTCTCAGTAAACATGTCTCTTGCGATGACACCGTATTTGCAGGAACAGTTGTTGAAGAAGGACGCATATTCGTAAAGGTGAGAAATCTTCAAAGCGAAAGCCGTATCAATAAGATTGTTGATATGATTGACAGTAACGAATCACTTAAAGCTTCAATACAGTCAAAGGCAGAACATCTGGCAGACTCCATCGTTCCTTATAGTTTTCTGGCATTTTTTGGACTGCTAGCTGCAACCCGTAGCCTGACAAGGGCTTGTTCTGTACTTTTAGTGGATTACTCATGTGCAATTAAATTATCCACTTCCATATCAGTCATAAGCGCTATGCAGGAAGCCGGCAAACAATCTATAATGATTAAAGGTGGTAAGTATCTCGAATCTATGGCAGAAGCGGATACTATAGTATTTGATAAAACAGGAACTCTCACTAACGCATCTCCTTTCGTAAAAACGGTAATGCCATGTGAAGGTTATACTAGAAATGAGGTTCTAAAAATAGCAGCATGTCTAGAAGAGCACTTTCCTCACAGCGTAGCCAATGCCATTGTAAAGCAAGCGCAAACAGAAGGCTTAAATCATCGTGAGGAGCACGCAAAGGTTGAATACATTATAGCCCACGGGATAGCCACAAGCTTATATGGTAAGCGCACCATAATCGGCAGTGAGCATTTTATATTCGAGGACGAAGGCATCAAACGCACTGCAGAAATTGATGGGATGATTGAAACTCTGCAAAAAGAAGGAGCAAACTCTCTAATCTACCTTGCTGTAGGTGACAGCCTTGCAGGAATCATAAGCATATATGATCCTCTTAAACCAGAATCTGCTGCCACAGTTCAACAACTAAGAGAAGCAGGATTTAATCATATTGTCATGCTGACAGGCGACTGTGAAAATGCTGCATCCCATATAGCCGATGAATTGGGAATAACCGAATATCGTTCGGGAATGCTTCCTGAAGGCAAGGCTGAATACATAAAGCAACTTAAATCCGAAGGTCACACCGTTGTAATGGTTGGTGACGGAGTCAACGATACTCCGGCTCTATCATGTGCCGATGTATCAATATCAATGCAGGATAGTTCTGATATAGCTAGAGAACTTGCAGATGTGACCCTTACATCTGGAAACCTTGCAGATATAGTAACATTCAGAGAACTTTCCGTTTGTCTCATGAATAGAATAAAAAACAACTATACAGGAATAGTTACATTTAACAGCGTTCTAATAGGTGGTGGGCTTCTTGGACTGTTACAACCGGGAACTAGCGCATTTCTACATAACGCATCTACTTTCGGTTTTGCTATTTCCTCTACAAGAAAGCTGATTAAAGAGGACAAATCAAAGCAAGATAATAAAAAATCCTCTCTGTAATTATACTCAGAGAGGATTCTTTTAAATTTCCTTTATCAATTCTCCTGTTTTTTCCGTACGCTTTTTAATAATACTGTCATCTACATACAATCTTTCCGATATTATCAGTCCGTTTATGTCTATCCAATGTTCCATCATTTCATATACCATAGAGCTTTTTCCGAATTCTCTTTCCGGAACCGGCATTCTTGCCAAGCTGTCCCTTAAGGCATCGGTGCTTTCTTTCAATTCACATATGCAATTTCTCATTTTAAACACCAGCTTCCTTTCTTATCACTCTGTTAATCATCATAATGCTTATAATATCCATAACACCTACCGCTGTCATAAATGCTCCGAAGCATGCTACCATTGCTGCAATTCCTGCTATAGGATAAGCAATCAGTACAATCCCCAGTATGATCGGAAGAGCAATAGCCAATATCAATGGTAACAGTGAAGCCTTGTGTTCCTTATACACCGCTACCGCAGAAGGTATTTTTACAGCTCCATCGGCAATCAGTAATCCGCCTGTTACTACCGGCAGAAATGCCACAACCCACGGAATATTGAATATCATCACCAGTCCGGCTAAAGCGATTATAATTCCTGACACAAGGTCTCTGCCGTAGGCTTCTCCTTCCTTACGACTTCTAACCCATTTCATTATCCCCGACACTCCGTATATCAGTATCAAAACCGATACAACATTGGCAAAGAGAAATGCGGTCATTGCCGGATACAGCATTATTATCAGTCCCGCCAGTATATATATGATGCCTCCCGATATTCTCGGTGTCCATAACTCGTAATTCTTAAACATTTTCTTCCTCCTATTCACTTTACATTCAATTGTTATGTTTATCTGTCCACATTATATGGTATGATTGATTAAGAGTATGTGTCACAGACAACAGAGAGGAGGACACATTATGATTGAGGGAAAGGATATACTTAAGAAAAATATACTGTTTAGAGGGCTTACAGACGATGAAATAGACCGTATGATAAATTATCTCAACGGAAAAGTTGTACAAATTCCCAAAGGAAATATCTTAAAAAACGAAGGAGATATGATGGAAAATATATGTGTAGTACTTTCCGGAGATATCTATGCACAAAGAGTTGACGAAAACGGTGTCAATTGCATAATTCAGATTTTTAACCCCGGAGATTCCTTTGGAGAAATGAATGCCATAGGCGGTTATCCCATGAATGTTTCCCTTATGGCAAAGGATGATTCATCCGTGCTATGTCTTTCCGCTGGAAGCTTATTTCGCCACGAAGAGCATGTATCGCCTTTTGCCGCAAAGGTATTTCATAATTTATCACTCGTGCTGGCCCGCAAGGCCTATTACATGTCCGACAAGCTGACTGACAGGATACATCGCACCACACGCCAGCGCATACAGGATTATCTTTCGGAGCAGTATCATATAAACGAGCAGAGGGAATTTACTATTCCTTTGGATAGACAGGACCTTGCCGATTATCTCTTTGTGGATAGAAGCGCCATGTCTAAGGAGTTAGGTAAAATGAAGGAGGAAGGACTCATCAGTTTTGACAAGGCAGACTTCAAGCTGATGATTTCCATGCCAATAACCGATAAAAAGCCGGAGCCCGAAGAAAACTCAGGCAAATAAGAATTATAGGGTTATAGGACAAAAAGGACCCGCAGCCATGTGACTGCGGGTCTTAGATTTTTCATAAACTTTTATAATCGGTTATAAATTATTCAAAATCCTTTTCAAGTATAGCGGAGCCATCTCCGTTCTGATATAAAACTTTAATTACTATACCGTCTATGCCTGTTTCATCTTCAAGCTGAGTTCCCAGGGATTCAAAGGTTGAAGCCATGTTATCAAGCGCTGAATCCATAATACCCTTCATGTAGTCAACCTGTTCAGCAGTATAGGTTGTATCGTACTTGTAAATATAAGTAAGAGTATTATCCTTTATCTCTATTTCCATTCCGGAAGAAGCTGCTACGCTGTCAATTCCTTCTTCTGCTTCTGGGTTTTCTGCGATGTACTCTTCAAGTGTGCTTGGGCTTCCACAGGAAGTCATGGTCATAACAACCAGTACGCAACACAGAAGCAGAGCTAAAAGCTTCTTTACCATTGACTTGTTTTCACTTTTTGAAATCATCATATTGCTACCTCTCTTTCATCCTTTCGTTGATTTATAGTAAAATCAACAAGTTCATTTGTTACTTTAATAATACTACGCTTTAAAGCAGTTAACAATCTGATATTTTAAAACCATACTATATTTTTTACAAAATATCTATATATTCTCCAGCTAAGGCTTTATTCATACTCCTTACAGCGCAGAATTTTCCGCACATGGAACATGTATCGTCATGCTCCGGCTTTCTGTCATCTCTGATTGCCTTTGCAGTTTCCGGATCCATGGCACATGCCCACTGAGCCTCCCAATCCAGCTCTCGTCTAGCATCCGCCATCTTATCATCTATTTCTCTTGCCCCTCTTACGCCTTTAGCTATATCTGCCGCATGGGCCGCAATCTTTGATGCGATAATGCCCTGTTTTACATCATCCACATTAGGAAGTGCAAGATGTTCTGCCGGCGTTACATAACAGAGGAATGCAGCTCCTGCCGCTGCTGCAACCGCTCCGCCGATGGCAGATGTTATGTGGTCATATCCCGGTGCAATGTCTGTTACGATAGGTCCAAGTACATAGAACGGAGCTCCTCCGCAGATTGTCTGCTGTACCTTCATGTTTGCTTCAATCTGATCGAGAGGCACATGACCCGGTCCTTCGACCATTACCTGAACATCCTTTGCCCAGGCTCTCTTTGTCAGTTCACCCAGTCTTACCAGTTCTTCAATCTGGCATACATCCGTTGCATCTGCAAGGCATCCCGGTCTGCAAGCATCCCCTAAAGATATAGTCACATCGTATTCTCTGCAGATTTCAAGAATCTCATCGTAGTATTCGTAGAAAGGATTTTCCTCACCTGTCATTGACATCCAGGCAAATACCAAAGAACCCCCTCTTGATACGATATTCATTTTTCTTTTGTGCTTTCTTATCTGCTCGATGGTCTTTCTTGTTATTCCACAGTGAAGCGTCACAAAGTCAACACCGTCTTCGGCATGAAGTCTTATTACATCGATAAAGTCTTTTGCAGTCAATGTTGCCAGATCTCTCTGATAGTGAATAACCGAATCGTACACAGGCACTGTTCCTATCATTGCAGGACATTCGCTGGTTAGCTTTCTTCTAAAAGGAATCGTATCTCCGTGGGAAGAAAGGTCCATAATCGCATGTGCTCCGAGATTTACGGCGCTCATAACCTTTTCCATTTCCACATCGTAATCCTTACAGTCTCTGGAAACACCGAGGTTTACATTGATCTTGGTTTTTAGCATTGAGCCTACTCCTTCAGGGTCAAGGCATTTGTGATTTTTGTTGGCGCATATCACCACTTTGCCTGCTGCCACCAACGGCATAAGCTCTTCTGGTGTCATTCTTTCCTTTTCTGCAACTCTTTTTAGTTCTTCGGTAACGATACCCATTTTCGCTGCCTGCATCTGTGTTTTATATTCTCTCATTTTAAATCCTCCTATTCGTTGTCCGAGAGATAAAACACCGATACCGCACTATCAGCTTTATCTGTTATGTGTGATTATCGGCGCCTGCGCAAAATGCGCTGTGTTAAGCATATGTGCATAAGCACTTTTGTTATGCGATATAAAGTGGTGCCCCCGATATACCGCTCCACCATTTTATGCAATCTGCAAATAGCAAGATTCACATAAAAACGGCAGTACCTTTTTCTGATACTGCCGCTACGTTTTTACGTGTATACAATTTACTTCGCATTCCTACGTCGGCATTATCCGAATCAGGTATATGGGTCGAAGTTCCTTTCGGAGCTTCCTCTCAGCTGTTACGCTCCCCATGCATATTCATTTAATTCATTAAACTACTTTTCGAGTGTTTTGTCAATCTTATGGTTGCATTTACAGGTTTCTGCCCATATCATAGGCTTCCTTCATCTTAGGAGATTCAAGCATGCTTCCCTTCTTTGCCATGCCAGGAGCTTTGATTACTCCCTTGTTTTCCCATTTGAGGAATCCTGTCAGATCTTCAAACATCTTTTCTGCTGCGCCGTATACATTGTCGGAAGTGGAATCCAGCAGCATTGCCGCGCAGCTGATGTTATATCCCTTGGAAGCTCTTGCATAAAGTCTGTCGATTACAGCTTTAATCTGAGCCGTTACATTAAACCAATATATTGGGGAAGCAAGCACTAGACAGTCTGTTTCATCGAGTTTCTTAATTATCTCTGTCATATCGTCCTTCTGTACGCATTCTCCATCATGGGCAAAGCAATATTCGCAGGCTTTACAACCGCCAACATTTTTATCAGCCAGTAAAATCTTTTCCACTTCATGGCCTACTTCCTTTGCACCTTTAACAAATTCATCAACCATAAGTTCTGTATTTCCGCCTTTTCTAGGGCTACCAACCAATACTGTAACCTTCATTTCCATTACCTCCTTTTATTTGTTATCCTTATTTTGTATTATATCACATCAAGTTATTCTATATTCTTAATAAATTTAGCTGGTACACCACCAACTATAGTATTAGGTTCCACATCCTTTGAAACAACTGCTCCTGCGGCAACAATAGCTCCATCTCCTATGGTAACACCTGGTAGTATAGTGCAGCTTGCTCCTATCCAAACATTTTTACCGATTTTTACTGGCGATGGAAAGAGCGATTTTCTATCTTCAGGTGCCATGGCGTGATTGAGGGTTGCGATAACTGTATTATGACCGATTAAGCTACCATCACCGATATATATGCCACCGTGATCTTGAAAAAAGCATCCGGCATTTATAAAAACATTTTTACCAACATGAATGTTTTTCCCAAACTCAGTATAAAATGGCGTAAACATGGCAAAAGTCTCATCTTCAGGATCACCTGTTATCTGAAAGAAAAGTTTTCTTATCTCTTCAGCCGTATGAGGACTGTCATTTAACTGATGACATAGAGCTGAAGCTTCTTCACTTATATCATGCATAAACTGATGCACTTCGGATCCGCCTACAATCTTTTCTCCTGTTTTAACATACTCCTTAAATTCTTTTAAATCCATTTTATCCTCCATTTCATATATTAAAATATCTTTTTCAAAATACAGCCGGAGCAACTATACTCCGGCTGAAATATCATATTTACTTGTAAACTATAAGCTATTGCGTTTTACCAATCCTATTTAGGACATACGGCAATACATCTTACTGGGAATCCCGGTCCATCTTTTACCTTAGGAGCCATTACAAATATTATGCCTCCTGTAGGCGGAACCTCAGACAGATTTATCATCAGCTCAACCTGATATCTGTCATGCTTAAGGATTGCTATTTCCGCAAGGAATCCTTCAGATGCTGCAACCACTGCCGGGTCAGTATCACTTGTTTCGTGACCGATTGCCCTTACATTTCTTTCCTCTACGAGGAAATCCACTGCAGCTACGCTCCATCCCGGATAATGCTTATTGCCATCAGCATCCACATTGTCCAGTTCGCTGTCTGGCCTCTTTGACCAATCCGATTTGAAAGCCACAAATGCGTTTTCAGGTATCTGTCCGTGCTCTGCTTCCCATTCCTTAATATCATCAACAGTTAAAGCATAATCCACATTATCCTTAACCTTGTCGCTCTTATCGATTACGCACAGAGGACATACCATTTCAATAGGCTCAATCTCATTCAGATAACGTCCACCTTCAATAAAATGAATCGGAGCATCAATATGAGTACCATACTGTGAAACTGTTGTATACTTATTTACATAAAAACCGTCTGCCAATGTAAATATAGTTTCAACTTCCATAGGTTTAAATCCTGACCAGTGAGCAGTCTCAGGACTCATCTCACGGGTAAGATCCACCCATTTCATTTCCTTCTGCCATTGATTTACCTGATCCCAAAGTACATTTTTCATAACAAGCCCTCCTTTTTCCAAGGCCCGCTATCACCTCAAATCAAGTCGCGTTTTACAGGTCATATTTCATATATATAAGATGTCCAAGCGGTGCCCCGTTATAGCTATCTATCTCGTAAAACCCTAAATTTTGATAGAGCTTTATGGCACTTTTCAGAAAAGGCAGAGTGTCTAAAAGCATATGCTTATAGCCTATTTCTCTAGCATCTTCTATAAGCTGTTTTACCAACTTTTCACCCAGCTTATATCCTCTGAATTCAGGCTTTACAAACAGCCTTTTGACTTCTGCGTTTTCCTCATCTATTTTTCTTAAGGCTATGCATCCTGCAACCTGATCATCAACCAGAGCTGCATACAGTCTGCCTTCTGGCATTCCGTATTTTACTTCTAGATTTTTTATCTCTTCGTTATAGTTCTGAACGTCGAGATACATTGCCATCTCCCTGTCGTTTTCTCTGAGCATATCCGTATATTCGGAAAACAGTTCTACTACATCGTCGTGCATATGATATGCCTTTACAAGCTTGATTTCCAAATTCGCATCCTCCTTGATATGTTTTCTACATTATATCACGGGACAAATTTTCAGACAACTTCCGCAGACATTAGACTTTATCTGTATTTACCTATTTTATCGTCAATGGTAAGAATCTGTTCTTCCGGATTGTATACTACTTTAACATAAGCAGATACCTGAGGCGCACCAGCTTTTATTGCCACATGCTGACACTCTTTAACAATATCCATCAGCTGATCATAATCATCACCTTCGATTGTTGTTTCAAAAGGTCCAACTTCGTACTTAAGGCCTGTGCTTTTTATATAAGCTATAACTTCATCCACCATACGGCAAAGTTCCTTATCGTTTTCTGCCTTAGGTAATACCTGTAATGCTATACTTGCGCTCATAATATTTCTCCTTTCAATTTTTTAAAATCGCAAATTGTTCCATCTGCAATTTTCTTTATCTTATCCCAGCGCTCCCTGGAATTTTCATCGTAAACACCAATAACATAAAATCCTGCGTTTTTAGCAGTCTTTACTGCATAAAATGCGTCTTCGTACACAACAGTTTCTTTTCGAGAAGCACCAAGCTTTTTTGCTGCCATCTCGTACACTGCCGGACTGTTTTTCCCTGCACCTGCACTGTCACAGGAAACGGCAAATTCAAAATACTCATATACACCTAATCGCGAAAGACACTTTACAACCAGTTCCTCTGCTGTGGCAGAGGCAACGCACATGTGCACACCTGCTCTCTTAAGATTATCGAGATAATCCTTAACACCTTCTTTGAGTCCCACATCATTTATGTAATGAGCATCCATCATATGATTCATCTCATCTTCAACATCTTGCACAGTGCCCTTTATCCCAAACTCATCTATAAACATAGCTGCCGATTCTGTCATGGTCATGGGCTTGATTTTCTCATTCAAATCTACAGGCAAATCCTTTATTCCTTTTGAATGTAAATACTCTGCTGCAAGGCCTTTCCAATATTTCATGGAATCCACCAGCGTGCCGTCCATATCAAAAATTGCGTATTTAATCTTTTCTATATTCATCGTATAATCTCGTATCTGGCACCTTTATTAAGTCCTTCACCGGTCATATTAAATACTGCATCTATCAAATCCGTACGGAAGGTCGCATTGCCTGTACCTTTAGCAATTCTGTCCGCCTCCGCCTTTTCACCGGCTATACCCATGGCTGCCATTGCGCTGCACACTGCCGTAATACCATCATCAGGCATAGCTCCGCAAAAGGCACCTATCATTGAAGTTACCATGCAGCCGCTGCCTGTTATTCTAGACATGGTTGCGCAGCCATTTTTAAGGATAACTGTTTCCTTTCCATCGGAAATTATATCTGACTCTCCGGACAATGCTATTACGCTGCCGGTGCTAATTGCCAGATTTTTTACAAGGTCAGCTGTTTTAAGCAAACTTACGGATGTTACGGCATCCTCTCTACTCACATCAACCCCGCTGCCCAGAGTTTCCTGACCTGCAAGATATTTGATTTCCGATGCATTGCCTCTTATTGCAGTAAATTTTACATTTTCTAAAAGCTGTTTTGCTGAATCTCTGCGAAGCTGCGTGCCTCCAACTGCCACCGGATCTAGCACAACTGGAATTCCCCGTCTGTTAGCCTCTTTTCCGGCCAGTATCATCGCTTCTGTATCTTCAATTGCCCCCATATTACAAACAAGGGCCTGAGAAACAGCCACCGATTCCTCCACTTCTCTCTTATCGTGAGCCATGGACGGCGACCCTCCGCAGGCCAGTATTATGTTGGCGCAGTCATTGACTGTGACAAAATTAGTAATGCACTGGACCAGCGGTTCTCTTTCTCTGACGCTTTCGAGCGCCTTTCCCATATCGTTCATCTTAACCTCCTTATGAGTTTCATGATGTTAGCGGTCGAAGCTTGCTGGCTTCCTCTCACCCCGGAACACGGGTTCCCATCGCTGCGATACGAGACCTATGGCGCTCCCCACAGGTCCGTCACGAATACAATTCGCGCGACTTTATTATACACCTCTGTGTTATTTTTGAGCAAGTTTATGCTCATATGGATTTCTACCGAACTCCACTATTAAACTAATTTATCGAAATCGATACTTTCCCTTTCCGTGTCCGGTCACTGGCTCAATGACTCCATGTTCAACCATGTCCTTCAAAAAATCAGAAGCTCTGGATGCTTTAATATCAATTACCTTCATTACATCTGACCGTCCAAAGATTGTCTGCCCCGGAAATGCCTCACGCAGCTTCAAAATATTGCTTACAGTTTTTGGTTGAAAAAAAACTTCAATGTCCGGTTTTGGTTCGTCAATGTCCGGTTTTGCAGTTTCAATATCCGGTTTTTCTGTTTCCTTGAAGGTGCCACTGATATGCAATGTCCTATTATGAAGCGGATGATTTTCATTTAACAAAAGGTTTCGCAAAAATATTTCAAGGAACTCTGTAGTTTCATAAATGCCATTTTTAATGTCATTATAGTTTGCTCTTACCAATGAATTTCGAAAATACCAAGCATTTTCAGCAAAAATATCATTTGTAACATCAAATCCTAGTGTACGCAAATATTTAATGAAAAATACTGCTGTCGTTCTAGTATTGCCTTCCCCAAATACATGAATCTGCCACAGCCGAGATATAAAAACAGCTAAATGATGAATTATCTCTTCCATCGAAAGATTCTTATATGAAAATTTTTTTTCTTCAGCTATGTCATATTCAAGAGTTGCTTTTAATTCTGTAGCACTACCATAGATTACAGTAGCACCATTCAACACCCATTCTTTTTTTGTTATATTGTAATCGCGAATGCAACCGGCATTATAATAAATATCCTCAAACAATTTTCTGTGAATAGAAAGGTACTCATTAGGAGTAAGGCTGAAGGAACTCTCCGAAATAAGAGCTGCAATTCGAGCAGAAACCTTATCTGCTTCCTCAGTACGATTAGTCGCATCCCGGGTAGGGTTCTCTTCGTAATAATTTTGCAATAGCGCATTTGCTTCTTCAAAGGAAATTTCACCCTCAATGTTTCTTATGGCAGTATGCAAAAGATATTCTGAAGTCTTAAGTCCGTCAACCGCCTGTAAGCCAATGGCCGTATGCCATGCATACCCCTTATATCTCTTATTCGGTTCCGTTTCCTTCATATATTCCTTAAATGGATCCCTATCCAATTTTATCACCTACCTTAAACCCTTGACAGCAATGCTGCTGTCTCAATATGACCTGTCCAACCGAACATATCATGAGGTTTTGCTTTAACAAATTTAAAGTCCTTTTCCGTAAGAAGCTTAATATCTCTTGCCAAAGTTGCAGGGTCACAGCTTACATATACTATCCTTTCCGGTGCAAGCTCAGCTACTGCATCAAGCAGCCTTTCATCGCAACCTGCTCTCGGTGGGTCCAGTATAACTACATCTGCATTTTTTGCTGCATTAACAAGCTGCTCATCTCCTTCTCCTGCCAGCAGCTTTGGTAATTCTTCTTCCGCCTTGCCGCATATATATCTGGCATTTACTATACCGTTGATTACTGCGTTTCTGTTGGCATCTATTACAGCTTCCTTTACTGCTTCCACACCAAGTATAAAGCCTGCTTTATCAGCACAGTAAAGGCCTATTGAGCCTACCCCACAATATAAGTCTAAAATATTTTCTCCGCCTGTCAGTCCTGCGTATTCTCTAACCGTATCATACAATTTCTCGGTCATATACGGATTTACCTGATAGAAACTCCTCGGTGACACCTCAAACTTAACATCTCCAATATAGTCTGTTATAACAGGCTTTCCGGCGATGTTTTTAATTTCCTGTCCGTATATCTCACCGGCTACAGTCTTATCCTTTTTAGTGCTTATGTTTACACTTTCCAAAGAATATCCCGCTTCATAAATTGCTTCATCCAACATACCTATGAGCTTTTCTACATTAGGAATTCCTTTACCGTTTATCACATAGGTAACCATGACCTCATCGGTGGCAAAGGCCGTTCTCACAATCATATGGCGCATAAGGCCCTGCTGCCACTTTTCATCCCAGGCAGTTATGTTATCCTCCTCCATAAACTGCCTAGTTGCCTCAGCAGCGGCCATTGCTGCAGGGCTCTGCAGTGCGCAGTCTGTACAGTCAACCACCTCATGGCTTCTGCTTCTGTAAAAGCCAATCTTTGGAGAATCAAGATTTTCGATTATGCCGCCTTTACGCTTTATATTGCCGCCAGTGCTTATAGGCATAGTCGCTTTATTTCTGTAACCGAATTCAAAGTCTTCGGGCATTCTCTCTATCTTTTCAACGACAGGATTCGTCAATCCTCCGATTCTTGTGAGGCTGTCATATACATGCTTTTCTTTAACTGCTAACTGTGCTTCATAGTCTGTCTGGGCAAATACGCATCCACCGCAGTCTCCTGCATAATCACATATCGGTTCTATCCTGTGTTTAGATGGCTCTTTTACTTCAACTACTTTTCCAAAGCAAAACCTCTTTTTCACCTTTGTGATTTCTGCATGCACCACATCGCCGATAACGCCTCCGTTAACAAATACCGTAATACCGTCGGCTTTACCAATGCCCTGTCCTCTATCACTTATATCCGTTATTTCAAATTCTATTAACTGTCCTTTTTCAAACATTCGTTTTTCGCTATCTCCTCTATTTTAAGAAGTCTTTTATTTATTCCCGATTTTTTCATAGGAGGATCCATCATCTCTCCCAGCTCCGTTAGAGAAACATCCGGGTGTTTTAATCTCAGCTCTGCCACTTCCCTGAGCTTTTCTGGAATATTTTCAAGACCTATGGTTTCTTCTATTTTTCGTATATTGGCAATATGCCTTTCAGCGGCGGCAACCGCCTTATCAATGTTAGCCTGGTCACAGTTGTTAATTCTGTTGGCTTGATTTCTTATGCCCTTTTTAATGCGTACATCCTCGTATTCAAAGAGCTTTCCCGATGCTCCCATTATGGCCAAAATATCCACTATCTGCTCGGAATTTTTGACATATACAACATAATCTTTTTTTCTTACGGTTTTCTTTGCCTTGATACCGTCAAAGCTATTTATCATTTTCATTAAGTCGGAAGCCAATATATCGGTGGCACAGGTTATTTCAAAATGATATTCTTTTTCCGGATCCGTCACTGTGCCGCTTCCCAAAAATATACCTCTCAAATAAGCCTTTTTACAGCACTTCTTTCTTATAATCTCAGAGTGAATTCCGTCACTGATAAAATTCATGCCTTCTCTTATCATGAGAATTCCCGTTTCTCTTAAAATCTGCTCCGAAAGCTGTTCAGGGCCTATGGTAACAATATAGCACTTGCCTTTTTTTAGAGAAGTACCTTCTCCCACCTCAAGAGAAGTTTCTACATTGAAATACTGTTTTACGAGCATCTTAAAATGCCTCGCTACGGCTGGATTTTCAGTAGTAGTCACTATTCTGAACTTTCCACCGCCTGCAAGGCCTATGCTTCCGCACACTCTTATAAACCCTGAAATTTCGGCCAGCATGCAGCATTTTTTATCCGCCTGCACCCTGGCCAATTCATTTCTCGTTTCGCTGGCAAAGGACATCTGTTTTCTCCTTGTTTAATCAGCTTCCGCCTAATGCTTTTTTATATCCCTGTGATCTAAAGTAACCTGTCTTCCCTGCTTTGTAAAAAGGTCATAAAACTCATTGGCCATGGCAACGGATCTGTGCTGTCCTCCAGTGCATCCAAAGGCCAGATTGAGATTGTACTTTCCCTCTCTTGCATAACACGGAATAATGTCATTTATGAGTTTAGAAAGATTCTTTACAAACATCTGCGACTCAATATGTTTCATCACATACTGTCGTACCTTTTTATTATTTCCCGTAGCCTTTTTTAATCCCTGCACATAATATGGATTTGGAATAAATCTCATGTCAAAGACCATATCTGCAGTAATAGGGATACCGTTTTTAAAGCCAAAGGACATAATGTTAATTACAAAAGTCTCTTCCTTATCCTCATCGGAAAGCACTTCGATAAGCTCGCTTTTAAGCTTGGCGGTTTTCATATTGGAAGTGTCTATTATAAAATCAGCTGCCGACCTTATATCCTTAAGCTGCTCTCTTTCATTTTCTATATCATCCACTGTCGGAAAGTTGCCTGTTACAGGATGCCTTCTTCTTGTCTCGCTGAACCTTCTTATAAGGACCTCATTTGAAGCCTCAAGGAATATAACTCTCGTTCTTATACCAAGGGCTCTCACATCCTCAAGGGCTTTCCTGACATCTGGTTTAAACTCAGCGCCCCTTATATCCACCACGAATGCAGCTTTTTCCACCACACCTCCGTTGGCCACAGAAAGATCTATAAAATTTTTCATCATCTCCAGGGGCATGTTATCTATGCAGTAATAGCCCTGGTCTTCAAGACAGTTTACCGCCTGGGATTTTCCGGCCCCCGACAGGCCTGTAACTATGATTATCTCCATTTTACACTTCCGTTTCCGCAGTTTTACCTGCTTTATATGCTACACCTTCTGAATATTTACTATCCTGTTTAAATCAAGTCCTGCATCCACAGCTCTTTTTAGGGCCGCTTCAAAGGTTCCCACCCTTTCAGAAATATGGGCATCGCTGCTTATTATAAATTTAACATCTTCTTTAGCCGCTATTTTAATCTCATCCACAGTTAGATGTGGATGCTTCATATTAAGCTCCATAAGCACGCCTCTTTTAGCACATGCCTTTGCAACCTCCGCCATGTTTACCGGAGCTTTATCACCGGGATGGGTAAGTATCTTTATATTATTTTCCTCTATGGCTTTTACGACCATCTTTGTATTTCTTTCTTTGAGAAAGGCCGTTCTTTTTGCTCCTGTGCCGATACCGTGGCTGTACATGAAATTAGCTGCACTGTAACATTCTCTTATGCCAAAATGATAACCTGCTAAAATGAAATCGTATTGAGGAATTTCCTCAGAAGTCACATCCAAATTATTTCCAGTATCGATTATATTAGCCTCTACTCCCAGATATATTTCTATTTGAGGATAAAGAGGCTTGAGTCTTTCTATTTCGGCTCTCATTACCGGAACATCCTCTCTTTTTATGCCATATGTCATATGTCCCGGTCCGTGGTCCGTTATGGCTATTGCCTTTAGACCTTTTTTTACGGCTTCTTTAACATTATCCTCAATGCTTCCCTTTCCATGGGAAAACGTCGTATGAGTATGGTAGTCAAAAAGCATTTTATATTCGTTCATTGCTATTCCTCTATCTTAATCTTCTCCAAGTATTCTTACTTCCGGCTCAAGATTAACCCCGAATTTATCATACACCTCTTTTTGACAGTGCTTCATAACTGCAACTATATCCGATGCCGTGGCTCCTCCGATGTTGATTACAAACCCGCTGTGAAGCTCAGACACCTGTGCACCGCCGACAGTATATCCCTTTAAGCCGGCATCTTGCACAAGCTTTCCTGCAAAATAGCCTTCCGGCCTTTTAAAGAAACTACCGGCGCTAGGATAATTAACAGGCTGTTTTTCATTTCGCCTTTTTCCAAGCTCAGCCATTTTAGCTTCTATTTCTTCTTTATTACCCTGTTTAAATTTTAATTCCGCTGAAATAATTACATCTCCCGTGTTGTGAAAAATACTGTGTCTGTAGCTAAGCTCCATATCCTTAGCATCAACGGTTTTTATCTCGGTACCGTCCTTATCGATTACCTCAGCGCTTACTATAATGTTCTTGATTTCACCGTCGTAAGCTCCTGCGTTCATAAAAACAGCTCCTCCAAGACTTCCTGGTATTCCGGAAGCAAATTCAAATCCTGCCAAGCTATTATCCGCCAATTTCCTTGCAAGAACACCCATGAGCATTCCTGCCCCCACTCTGACATACACATATCCTTTTTCTTCTTTTAAAATCTCAAAATCGGAAAAGGCTGCTGAAGAAATTTTTACCACAACACCTCTATATCCTCCGTCTTTAATAAGCAGATTGGAACCGTTGCCCATAACAAGATGATTTACATCTTCTTTGCTGAGCAGTGAAAGAACTTCAATAAGTTGTTCTCTATTTTGAGGTCTTACGAGAATATCCGCCTTTCCTCCAGCTCTGAAGGATACTTCTTTACTCATGTCCGCATCTTTTTCTATATTTTCGCTTCCTACCGCCTTGGCAAGTATTTCATATAGCTCTGTCATAGGTTTAAACTCCTTCGCTGTTGTTTTGCTCAAATTCTTCATCAAATTTAGCATCCATTTTTTTATAAACCGTAAGGTCTGTTGTAAGACCCTTCTTTTCAAGTTTATTATTTACTGTATATGCAGTGTAAGCGTATACGCAGGCAAATATAGGTATTCCCAGTATCATTCCTGCAAATCCAAATAATCCGCCTCCTACTACTATGGCAAACATAACCCAGAAGGAAGGAAGACCCGTACTACCTCCAAGAATCTTCGGTGCCAGGATATTCCCTTCTATCTGTTGTAAAATCAATGTGAAAATCAAGAAGTACAAACATATCCACGGATCTACCATAAGCAAAAGCAGTGCTGAAGGTATCGCTCCGATAAACGGTCCAAAAAACGGTATGATGTTCGTAACGCCTACAATCACACTTATAAGCATAGCATAAGGCCAATTGAACAGACTCATTACTATAAAGCATACTACCCCTACAACTAATGAATCTATCAGTTTACCGTTTATGTATTTTCCAAACACTCTATTTACATAGTGAGCGCCATAAAGAAATCTATTTGCCTTTTCTTCATTTACTACAGCAAAAACTAACTTTCTGCTGTGAGCCGCAAAGATTTCCTTGCTATTGAGAAAGAACATGCAGATTACTATTCCGATTATAAAATTCCATACTCCTGTGATTATATCAAAGGCTACATTTGAAAGGCTTGTTATTATAGTTTCACTTCCTGGAATCATGGTATTTTCAATCCATTCTCTCGCGTTTAGCACTACCGCATCCAGAAAAGCTGCCATAGGCGCAGAACTATCTTTCATATTGTGGAAAGTATTTTCAACCCATATGGTAAGGTCATTTATCTGACCCGGCATCATCCTTACAATTGCCGTGATACTTTCAATCATTCCCGGTATTACCATCCACAAAAGACCTATTATAATGCCGAAAAGCGCCAACAGCGAAACTATAGAAGCCAGTATCTTAGCAATTATTCTTCTATAATCTTTTTTGCCTAGCTTAAAAAATTTAACCTTTCTGCATCCTCGATATGTCACATTGTAAAGGGGACATAGAAGATATGCCACCACAAGTCCATATACGAAAGGTGCTATTATGCTTCCCGCAGAACGCAGAGCTTCCATCAAACCTTCTGCTCTGAAAATAGCAAAAAAGAGCACAATAGATGCCGCTATAACGATAAACGCTACTATCCCCGCTCTTATATATTTTCCCTCTATCCTGTTTCTTATCATTTGTTTTCTTTCTGTTATAAAATATTATTATCTAAAATTAAAATCTGTCGCTGTAGTTAATCAGACCCTTAATATATCCGCCTCTTGGCTTTGTACTTTTTCTATAATATCTGATATCACATTTTATGCCGTCTTTACCTGTTTCCACAATGGCATAGGATCCGTCAGAACCGTCCCTCGGTCTTGTTAAACTTCCAGGATTAAGAAGTATAACTTCTCCTGACTCTTCCAGATGCGGAACATGGGTATGTCCGAAAAAAGCCGCAACACAGCCTTCTTCTAGCGCTCTATAATAAAGCTGAGTGAGATTATAATTCACTCCGTCAGCGTGTCCGTGAGTAAGAAGAATCTTTCCTGCTTCAGTGTTTATTATCATGGAAGAATCCTCTTTTGTTCTGGCTCCATCCATATTGCCCTTTACACCTGCAACCTCAATTCCCAGCTTTTCCTCGAGGTCATTGGCATCAGACTTAAGATCTCCCAAATGCACTATCATATCTATGTCTTTAAGGCTTCTGTAAACCTCATACACCTTGCCCATTTCACCATGGGTATCACTTATTACAAGGATTCTCATTCCTTCACCTCACTACCTTTAAATTATAACTAAATTTATTTACAATGTCCACAAAATGGAGTACAATATTGTGATAGTAATGGAATAATCCAACCACATCAAAGGAGTTTAATTTAATGGGATTTAGAGAAAGAATAAAAATGTTCATGGCAGGGAGAAACGGAGTTGACGCTCTTTTTTATTTCTGCTTTATAGTTTATTTTGTAATATTTGGTCTCAATAGAATATTTCGCTCTCCATGGCTCTACTACGGAGATTTTATCATTTTGATTTACGCTATGTTCCGTCTGTTATCCAAAAACCTGGAAAGCAGGCATAAAGAGAACGAAGCCTTCAAAAAGATACTGCGTAAGTTAAGTCCTAATTATGAACTTAACAGAAGAAAAATCGTAGAAGGCAGAACTCACAGCTTCCACGAGTGTCCTTACTGCGGAGCTATCCTCAGATTCGAAAGAAGAAGAGGTAAGTTCAATGTTACATGCCCAAGATGCAAACACAAGATAACTATTAAAAACTGGTTTTAAGATTTTAAAAAGGAGTGACTTGAGTACAAACTCAATTTCACTCCTTTTATTTTTATACATCTGTAATCTCTCTTAAAGCCTGTAAAACTTCCTTTGTAGAGTAGGTTTTATCAGAATGCTCAGCTTCCCTTTCAGCTTCTAACAATTTAGCATACACTTCGCTTTCAAATTGCAGATTTTCATATGCTTCCATACTTAAAACTACCATATCTCCGTATCCGTTTTTAGTAAGAAAAACAGGTTCATTATTTTCATGTACTATTTTAGATATTTCCGCAAAGTTATTTCTCAAATCAGAAACAGGTCTGATATTCTTCATAATGTCACCTCCTGTTTCCGATAATTTATCATAATTATGACAACTCGTCAATCTGCCAAATCTCATACGTTATCTATCCTTTCTGCGTACGGCTGCAAAGCATGTTCCCAGCAATCCCATTGCCCCTAATGCCATAAGTGCACCAGCAGGAAATGCATCGGCAGTTTTAACAGTCTTTTTCGGCTCCTTTGGTTCAGACTTAGGTTCTTCAGGAACAGGTTTCTCAGGTATCTCTTTAATATAATCCTCTACCTGAACCGTCACATCTATATTTGCCGTATTCTGATCAACATAGGACAATTTCACTTCATGGATGCTTTCGTCTAGAACACACCCTTCAGGAGCATTTATCTCTTTCACATAATATTTTCCCATAGGCAATCCTGTTATTGCTTCGGCAAAACCGTTTTCATCGGTTACAAACTGTCCTATTTTTTCATCCTTATCATAGTATGTTATATTTTCTGATTTGTCGGTAATAACATCAGCAGCATAAAGGCCGTAAACTGCGCCTTCCAATGTGGCAGCTTCCTTTTCCTCATCCGTCACTTTCTGATCCTTTGCAAAGGATTTCTGAAGAGCTATACTGCCCACAGGTTCATCATTTGACACACTTTCCCTTTGCTGTATCAAAGCAGTTTTATTGTCCTCATATCCGATTTCAAAGCTATGGATTGTTTCATCTATAAGGTAGCCTTCTGGCGCCTGAATTTCCCTGTAGAAATATGTTCCAGGAACAAGATTCTTTACAACTATCAGCCCGTTCTCATCCGTTGTAAATTCTCCATTAAATCCTATCTCATTTCCCTCCAGGTCATTTCCTTCAGAGTAGATTTCAAAAACTGCTCCTGCAAGAGGCACTCCTGACTTATCTGTCTTTTCTAGCGTAAACTCACCTGACGGCATATTATTTGTAAACTCCACTGATGCGGTTTGCCCGGCAGTAATTACTACTGTCTTTTCTGTGCTATCTAATAGATATGGTTCAGGGACACTGACTTCTTTTATTACATATGTTCCCTGTACCAGACCCGATGCCAAAAACCTGCCGTCCTCGCCTGTGGTATATTCTTTAACGAATGAACCGTCTTCACTTCGTATTTCAAAAGTTGCTCCGCTTACAGCCTTACCAGATGAAGATGTTTTTAAAATACTTACACTACCTTTGTCGTCTACTCTAATCGGTATTTTAAAGCTTGTATCCTCAATATATCCTATATTACCCACATCCTGACTGGACTTATGATAGTAAAATCTGTTGCTGCCTATCAGATTGTCCGATTCAATCTTTAAGGTGATTTCAGTCTTTCCCGACACTCCCTTTCCTGCAGTTACCTTCATAGAACCAGCTTTTTTATTTATGGATACCTGAATATCATCCCTTGCAGAAATAACTTTATACGGATATTTTGACAATGCTCCTGAAGTATCCGTCAAAGTAACGCTTTTACCACTTACAACCTGTACACCTGTTGAAGCAAAGGAAGGTCTGCTTTTTATCATGGCATCATATTCTTTAATTTCTTTTTCAATGGCATTGATTTTCTGAGATAGCCCCGGAACATTTGTATCCTTTATGGATGCCGGTTCTATATTCCTCCACATCCACAGCTGTCGCCATATCATAATCTGAGTTGCAGCATAATCTGCATTTGTCTTTTTTTCTTTGTTGTAGCCAAAGTGAGCAATCTTTATAAGTCTTTCCCACTGGGCATCTGTAAAGTTAGGTTCCTGCTCCTTATATCCTGATGTTGTGGACACATACTGGTCAGGCTCAAGACAAAAGGCATGGTTTCCGTTTACCTTCATAATGCTGATTTCTCCACTTTCTGCCCAGTAGTATCCTGTGTTTATAGGGTTTCCCCATTTTACTGCTGCCTTTGCCTTTAAATCAGTAGACCAGATTCCGGAAAAGGCTACTATGGCAGCAAGCGTCATGCAAAACGCTTTTCTTATCCTTTCTTTCATATTTTCCTCCTTAATCACATTTTACATATTTTACCATTTGTAACTGCATGTTAATATTTTTGGAAATATTTGTCAATAGTTTTAGATGCAATATTTTAAATCAGTTTAAATTGACAAGAAACATCACCATATTGTATACTTATTGAGTTATCAAATCTTATATGCGCCATTAGCTCAGCTGGATAGAGTAGCGCACTACGAATGCGAAGGTCGGGAGTTCGAATCTCTCATGGCGCACCACAAAAAAACAGCCTTGAAAACCAAGTCAAGGCTGTTTTCTTTTGTTTGTCTAATCATATTGATTACACTTTTTTATCTTCCTCATCCGAGTTTAGAGGCTGATTTATATTTTGCTCTGCAGCTAGCTGTGCTTTAAGCATTTCAAGTTCCTTTTGCATCTGCTGAGTTTTAAGCTTTTCTTGCTCTAGAGCTTCACTATTCTGATTTATTATTTCCTGTTGCTCTCTTTTGTACTGCTTAAGCAGCTGGAAAAATCTTATTGCCTGCATGATAATAAGTATCATAAACGGCGTAAATATCAGCAAGAAATATCCCGGAACAGTCTTTAGAAATTGGAAGAAATATCCCATTTTAGCAAGATGAAATTGATACTGTCCGATAACATTATCCGCAGGCACAGGATACGCATCATCAGCGCCTGTCGCTATGCCATAAGTAGTAAATGCCAATTCTCCCTCATAGGTGGTCACTTCTCGAATTTTATGAGTCATCACTCCACCATAATTATTAGGATCTATTGAACGGAAAGTAATTATATCGCCTTCCTTAAGAGTACTGGAATCCACTTCTTTACTCACCACTATGTCGCCAGCTTCAAATTCTCCTTGCATGGAATCGGATAATACTATAAATGGCTTATATCCAAATAAGCTAGAGTCTTCTTTGTTTACCGTACTAACCGATATTATGGTGAATATCATAATAAAGATTGCAAATATCAAGATGATAAATGAAATAACCCTGGCAGCAATCTTTCCTTTTTGTTTCATTGTTTTAAATTCCTCCTCGTGTAGTCTAAATATTTTCAGAGAACAAAAGGCACAACTAACTATTTTAAATCAGTTATGCCCTTTGCTCTCTGTCCTGCTTATGCAGGACAGAGGTGCTTATATCATACTATTCTTGACTTATCAACCAATATCCATCGCCATTATCTGTAACTTTACAACCTGCCGCTACACTTGTCGGTTTACTTGGGGAATACTCTTTAGATACAAGAATCGTTCCTCCATTAGCTACACCAAAACGTTTTCCATTCGCAATTATAGAATCTATATTATCTATCTTAATTGTTCCTCCGTTAGCGTATATAACTATGCTTTGAGCACCGGAGCTACTAAAACTTCCGCCGTTTATGTATATCACAGATTCAGCTTCTGCAATTACCGCATGCCCCTGATACCCAGATGTTGAAAACCTTCCTTCATTTAAATAAACCGTACCGCCATTACTTGCAGTAATTTCAGAACTTCCCGCGCCGCTATTGGCATAACTACCACCATTGACTGTTAAAATCGAATTCAAACCATCCGCAACCAGCTTTCCAGCAGTGTATGTAAATCCAGAATTTGCTTCCGCATTTATAGTCAGTTTTCCTCCATCTTTTACATTTATATTAGTTCCTGTAATTTGTAATCCATTAGGATGTATAGTATTCGATCCTAAATTCATAGTCACATTTCCAGTAACATCAAAATGTTTTTGATTTAACATATCCTCTGTTGCAGTAATTTCCACAGGAGTATTTGGATTATTTACAATATCACTTAAATCCGTATCTGCGGATGCATTATAAAAAACTGGATATTCTGCATCTTTGTCATAATCAGGATTTCCAAATCCATCTTTTTCAGAATTCAGCTGCGTAGCTACAAGCTTAACATCAAAAGTTGTTCCGACGCTTGCTCCCTGATATTCATTTCCAGCAGCTTCATCCATATGCAAAGCTATTGCAACATATGCTTCTTTTGGAGTTTCAGTTGCTGTACTTGGATAAAGATTACCATAAGCAGCTCCGTCATTATCCGCCATAAGTTCTGCAAGAGTACCCGCTTTTGTATAACCTGTTAACTTATCAAAAGATGCCGGCTTTGTATCATTTATTGGAGTATTACTTGTTTTAACATAGACATCTATTACATCAGCTAATTCACCAGCATCACCATTGGCTACAATATCCAATTTATATTTTAAAGCTAGCGTTCCTGTGTTCTTAACACCGATAACTTTGTAGTCAGTGTATCCCGGTTCCCATTTATCATAGTTGAAAATCGGTACTTCGATATCCGAAATATCGGTGTATGCACCACTTGTGTCTATACTTGCTTCTGTCGCCGCTGTCTTCTGAGCCTCAGACATTGTATCTGTCTTCTGTATAAGCGCAATGGACAGATTTCCAGCTTGAATCTTGTTACCACTATTCGTAACGCTATCCGTAAACCAAGCAAAGGTTGTCGCAATCAGCAAAGCTATACTGATTAGCAACGCCAATCCGGCTGCCCATAGGGACTTTTTAGTCTTAATCATTTTCCCTCTCCTTTTTAATCTAACTTATATCAATAAACTTTTTTATTCAGGTACTACTGTGTACCAAATTTCTGTTCCGTGTTTTTCTGAAATTACTTTATAACCGTCTGCAAGGAAGTTTGTTCCAGCCCCTTCTGCAGCATTATTAGACGGGTCAAAATTAACAAAGGTGCCGCCTTTGATTTTAACTATTGCACTTCCGTCTTTATATGATGCATCTATACAATTTATTAAATAAGTTGCATATTCTGGTGCATCTGATTTTATTGTTGGAGCAAGATCAAAAAAGCCTCCATTTATAATCAAAGTACCTTTCTGTACTTGAACAGCTGACATAGCTCCATAATAGTTTCCATCTTCTATCACTACAGTTCCACCAGTTACGTTGATACCATACGCTGTGTTATAACCTGCCTCTGCGTTGATTGTTCCTTCTCCTGTCAATGTTAATGTGCCGCTGTTAACAGCTATCAACGACGGTACATATGGCAAGCTTTCATTGGTTTTGGAAGTGTCTAACGATAATGTTTTATCGCTTAAATTCATCGTCGTATCTTTTGTGATAGTTGTTTGAGGAACTAATGAGCCATCGTCAACTCCATTGCCTTCCGGGGTAATATTTATATCATCGCCTAAAACTACCGAACCACCTGCTGCAAGATCAGCTTTCAAACTTTCAGCGCTTATTGATTCATACCGAGATTCTGAATCATACTGATTGCTTCCAAAACCGTCCTTTTCAACGGTATCCTGTTTAGCAAGTATGGTCACATCAGCACCAAAGGTTTTACCCTGATAGTCATTTCCTGCATGCTCATTCATTCCGTATACAAGGATAAAGCTTATGGACTGACCTGTCGCAAGAGAAAACTCTCTGTTCTTTCCAAGGCTTGCCAGCTCGCTCATAGGTCTTTTCGTAAATTCTCCTACAAGATTTCCGTCGCTTCCCACCTGGATAAAGTCAAACCAAAGGGCATTCTGAAGTCCGTCGCTGTTGACATCAAAGCTCAAACTAAGTTTTGCCGCAAGGGATCCTTCATTTTTTACTGTAAGCAATTTTGCATTGGACTTACCAGGTTCCCACAGGGATTCATTTATGATTGGATTCGAATCATTTTTAAGATTTTGTCCTGTTGCTTCAAAATAAATCTTATTTCCGTTGTTAACTCCTGCAATTTCGTATGACTGTCCTGATGTATTACGCATATCAACATCATATGCCGTAGCAGAAATTTTTAAGTCGCCAGCTGAAATTACATTGCCTTTATTGATTACGCTATCCGTAAACCAAGCAAATGTTGTTCCAATCAGCAACGCTATACTGATTAAAAGTGCTATCCCAGCTGCCCATAGGGATTTTTTTGTCGTATTCATCCTTTTTTCTCCTTTACTTATAATTTTTTAGTCTTATATTTCATTTCCTAATGACTTAACTTCCTCTAAAGTCCTGTAAGGTACATTGCAGAAAACATTATCTATATTTGCTGCGTCAATTAAAATCTCTTCAGTCTTTATATCATCTATTACTGATATTGATATATTGACTATTTCTCCTGTGAATTTGTTAATCACTTCTATAACTGGCAAATCTGTACTGTGTAGTTTGCCATCCTTTACATTTACAGATGCAGTATTTGCCTTGTCCTCATCATTTTTAACGAGTATTGCATTACCATTTTCTACGCTTATTTCACCTCCACTCATGTTTAACTGATTCATATACTCACCATCAGCAACGTTATTATCTTTTATGCTATCCGTCTTGGTTGCTGCGGTGCTGTCCATAATTACTCCGTAGGACTTTTCTCCGAATATTTTGCCGTCAGTCATATTGACAATTGCCTTTTCGCCATTATCATTGTTGCCGTTATAGATAGCCGATCTCATTGGCAGTTTTTCTATAGATTTTTGAGGCTGAGTAGCTTCGTTAGATTCTGTGATTTCAGTAGATTCAGTTGCTTCTGTTTCTTTTTCTATTTCCTCTATTGCCAGTTCAATAGTTCCTCCGGTCACATTGAGAGTTCCTCTATTAACTACGGTATAGATGCCTTCGGCTTCTTCATCTATTAAAAGGGAAATTTTACCGTTTTTAGTGTCTGCTATGCTCAGCTTTCCTTCATTGATGACAAGATTGCCGTCACTAACTCTTCCATCCTTTGATATGGTGTGCCCGTTAAGCTGAAGCGTGATGTCTTGATCTTTACTAATGCTCAAGCTTTCGGAAACTGCTATATCATTTTCCAAGGTTATAACTGTCTTACCTTCTGTAGCATTTGAAATTGCCAATCGCAGAGATGTTTCGTCTTTAACTGCTGTTCCCTGATTATTTTCTTGAACAGCAATGCTTTCCTCTTTTGTTTCGGCACTATTGTTAAACTTGTTAGCTGCCTGTATTACATTTCCCGCGTTGCTGATGCTATCTGAAAACCACGCAAATGTCGTTCCCATAAATAGTGCTGCACATATCAATAATGACAACGTACTTGCCATAAGGAGCCTGTTTTTGTCTTTCATAATTATTCAAACTCCTTTCCTTCGTTATTTCTCACCTGCACTGCATCGGCTGTTATATCAAATGATAAGTCTTCGTTTTGATATTCATTTCCTGCGCTTTCAGGCATTTTAACCGTCATAGTAAAAAATCTAATTTCTCCAGGTGTAAGCGGATTATCATCTGTAAATGGTTTGCTTTTATCTATATCCGATGCCTTTCCCGAATAAAGGATATTTCCGTTTTCATCTGATATAGTGAATATCAGAACATCACTTAATTCTCCTGTTGCATCCTGAATATACAGTCTATACCACGCATCGGCTGACCCTTCATTTTCAATATAGAAATCACTCTTAATAGTCTGACCCGGTTCAATATTGAGATGGGAATCTTTTGCTGTGCCAAATACTGGTTTACCACCATTTAAATCTATTTTTATCCTTCCCGTCTGGAAGCTGTTATCTGTAATTGTCACCACAGATGAAATCAGAGCATAAGTCGTAGCCGCAAGCATAAGACTCAATACTGCTATTACACCAATTCTTGTATATATTTTTTTGTTTGAATTGTTACTCGACTCTTTTTTCCTTCCTAACATAAGCAGTACTGCTAAGGTAACCGCTAATATTCCCAAAGTCCACCAAAGAATCAAATTGATATTATCTCCCGTTTTAGCTGTTAATGCGGATTTTCCATCATCTTTGATATACCATTTGAAATCAGCATTGAGCAAAGATCCTTGATATTCGTTTCCCACAGATGTATCGAGATATGCTTCAGCTTTGTAATAGAGTCTGCTCTCCCCATCACTGCTTGCCTCAATCATTTGAGCAAATTCTTTTCCATTTATATGAGAAAAAGTATCATCAAACAGAACCTTATCAGAAACAAGTTCTGTCACTCGCAATTTCAGTACGTTACCGAGGTTTTTTGTTTCCTCTGTTACATCCGAAACAAAAAATAACTGAACATCTTTGTCGTGATATACATTTACGGCAAAGAATTCAGTTACTTTATCGCCCGGAAGCATATTTCTAACTTGGAATTTTTGATTGAAATAAGTGTTATTTTTATCTAATTCAAGATAAGGTGCTTCTTGATTATTACTTGTAGCATCTCCATCTGTAACTGCAGAATTATCATCT
Organism: Gallibacter intestinalis; assembly: GCF_014982745.1. Classification (GTDB taxonomy): domain Bacteria; phylum Bacillota; class Clostridia; order Peptostreptococcales; family Anaerovoracaceae; genus Gallibacter; species Gallibacter intestinalis. Next base: position 40,556 of record NZ_JADCKA010000012.1, read on the forward strand.
GCAGACTCATTATTGTTTTGATGTATATCAAAACCACCGTCCTTATTTTCAAGGCCGGCCTTTTCACTTAAATTGTTGTCATTTACAGTATTCTGATTATCGTCATTGGTTTGCTGCTCAGATATCAGGCTTTGTGGAACAGAAGTTTTACTGTTATCAGACTCTGTCATATGCCTGTAAAGATATGAAATACCTAAAGCAATCGCCACTAAAATCAGTAACACAAGGATTACGATAATCGCTTTTCGCAATTTCCCTTGATTATTATTTTCCATTTTACTTCTTTAATCTAACCTATATATAACTATGTTTTAAATATACCCCCTCCCAGTCCACTTTGTCAACACCGTATGGTTACTGGGGTTGAGGGATTTCGCACTATCATTTAATAGCAAAACATATCCAACACTAACTCTTACAACAGGTTCATTTATTTGATAGTTTATAGTTTACAAATATATAAAAATTCGATATCATTTGATGTATAATAAATACTATCAATAACATCCCACAAAACAGGAGGTGCTGAACATATGGATTTTAAACAGATAGAAGCCTTTGTAAATGTAGTCAGATACAAAAGTTTTTCAAAGGCCGCTGAGGCAACATTTCTTACTCAGCCGACCATCAGCGTACATATAAGAAGCCTTGAAAACGAGCTCGGTGTCACCCTTTTAGACAGACAGGGTAAGAGCATCACTCCTACTCCCCAAGGCCGAACCCTTTACAAATACGCCACGGAGATACTTTCCACTAGGGAACAGGTGCGTAACATATTTGCCAACGCCGCAGAAAACCTTTCCGGCATCTTGGAAATTCAGACTTCCAGTACCCCAGGACAAGATTTTGTTCCATGGACCATCAAAGGATTTAGCGATATCCACAAGGGTGTTCACTTTACCGTTGAGCAATCCGACAGCCAGAGGGTAATCGAAAACCTTCTTAACGGTATAGGAGAAATCGGTTTTGTGGGCAGTATAGGCAGCGACGAACTGGTTTACGAGCCGGTATTTGAAGACGAAACGAGGCTGATAGTTTCAAACACCAGACCTGCCGGCAAAATCCCTGGAGATACCATTTCCCTTTCTGAATTTATCGATGAGCCTTTCCTATGGCGAGAGCAGGGTTCTGCCTGGCGTGAAACCAGTCCTTCAAAGGAAGCCTTTGAAGCTTTCCTTAAGGAAAACGGCTACAAGGAAAACCGTCTTAATATAGTAGCCCGCATAAACAGTATCGGAGTTATCAGAAAGGCTGTTGCAACTGGCCTCGGAGTTTCCTTGGTTTCCCGTTCCTCAATAGGTGAAAAGGACTTTGAAATGGGTCTTCGCAGCTACAAAATAAGAGAATATGACAGGAAGAGAACATTCTATATGGCGTACAGGAAAAAGATATATCTTTCCCCTGTAGCCGAAGCCTTCAGAGATTATGTGCTTCGCAGAAAGGAGGAAAACGCCGAATGAAATTTGTAATACAGCGTGTTACCGAAGCTTCCGTTAAAGTGGATGGGAAAGTAACCGGTGCAATAGAAAAGGGATTTATGGTGCTTATAGGCATTGCTGAAGAAGACACCTATGAGGATGCCGATAAATATGTAAAAAAGCTGATAAACCTCCGTATTTTCAGCGATGAGAACGATAAGATGAATCTTTCCCTAAAGGATGTAGGAGGTCAGCTGTTGATGATTTCCCAGTTTACACTGTGTGGAAATTGTAAGAAAGGAAACAGACCAAGCTTCACAGGTGCAAAGGCTCCTTTAGAAGCCGAAAAAATGTATGAATATATTGTTGAAAAAGCACGGGAAGAAATCGATGTTGTTGAAACCGGTATTTTCGGTGCCGATATGAAGGTTTCCCTTGTCAATGACGGCCCCGTGACTATTATTATGGAAAACCTGTAAACAACTGACGAAAGAAGGAATACAAAATGACCATAAACATGCCTGTTAAAAAGCTGGGCTTCGGATGTATGCGCCTGCCCCTTACAGATCCTGAAAATCAAAAGAGCATAGATCTGGAAAAGTTCTGTGAAATGGCAGATACTTTTTTGGAAAGAGGTTTTACATATTTTGATACAGCTTACATGTATCACAAATATCAAAGCGAAAACTTCGTCCGCCAAGCTCTGGTGGAAAGGCACCCAAGGGATTCCTATACCCTTGCCAGCAAGCTTCCGCTTATGAATCTCAAGGAAGAAGGAGATATGGAGCGTATATTTGATGAACAGCTTAAAAAATGCGGTGTAGACTATTTCGACTATTACCTTCTCCACAATATTAAGAAGGATAACTACGAAACCGCAAAGAAATTTGACTGCTTCAGTTTCGTCGCCAAGATGAAAGAAGCTGGAAAGATTAAGCACATAGGATTTTCATTCCATGATACCCCTGAACTTTTAGAAGAAGTGTTAAGCCTACATCCAGAAATGGAATTTGTGCAGCTTCAGCTTAATTATATCGATTGGAATAATAGCAGCATACAGGCTGGCAAATGCTATAGTCTAGCAGAAAAATACAACAAGCCCGTTGTTGTAATGGAACCGGTAAAGGGCGGCTCCCTTGTTAATTTACCGCAGGAAGCAAAGGAACTTTTCAAAGCAACACGCCCGGATATGTCCATCGCTTCCTGGGCTATTAGATTTGCCGCTTCACATAAAAATGTCATGGTAGTATTAAGCGGCATGTCAAATATCGAACAGCTTTTGGACAATACATCATACATGTCCGATTTCAAACCTTTAAATTTGGAAGAAACAGACACCATTGACAAAGTTGTAGACATTATAAACAAGACCTCTACCATAGGTTGCACCGCATGCGGATACTGCTTGGAAGGATGTCCTCAGAGCATACCTATTCCTGAGTATTTTTCCATATATAATGCTCAGAAATTTGCCATTGACCAAGGCTCTGACGCTCAAAAGGTATACTACGAAAATCTAGCTGCCACCCACGGAAAAGCCTCTGACTGTATCGCTTGCGGACAGTGTGAAAAGGCATGTCCTCAGCATCTCTCTGTAATTGAGTATCTTAAGACTGTGGCCTCGATATTTGAATAACTAAAACAAATCAAACCGGCACCCATTTGTGCCGGTTTATTATTTGCATTCTTTTATTCTATTTTATCTTATAAACTCAATTACTGCTGGCTTGTGTCTTCCTTAATCAGGCCCTTTCTGTAGGCCTCAATTAAATCTTTAAGCTCGTTTACCTGCGCCTGCAGTTCTTCCGCCTGATCAGTATCCCTTACGAGAATTCTCTTATCCAACTTATCTACTATAAAAATCCTAGGAGCCACAAAAGTCTGCTTTCCATTAGGCTGTAGTGGCATGTAAGGCTTGTGTTCTGCCAGTGCCATGAGCCATGAATTATATATGAATGTATATCCAGCTATACCTGTTGTCTTTTGATATGCCTTGGAAATACCTCCATCTATGACAAAGAGCTTTCCTTCTCCCTTTATCGGACTTTCTCCATCTTTGATTTTTACAGGAACGTGACCGTTTAATATATGGCCTCTCTTAGGGTCAATTCCGAATTCCTTTAATATTCTTTCGCAGAAAACTCTATCATCTCTGAACTTGTAATAACCAGAAGTATGTTCCTTATGAGTCGCTTTATCTGCTATAAACAGTCTTTCAAAAGTCGTCATTTGATCTTTTCCGAAAAGCGGAGATTTTGCACCTAGCCACAGATACCACATGATATCGCCTTCAGCCCCTTCCTTTGTATCCTCATCAGGGCTAAAGTATGCCTTACGCACCAAACCGTCAAGATAATCGAAAAACGCCTTGCCGCTGTGACTTTCACCGTAAATCGTGCATTTCTCAAATTCCCCATTGGCATCCACCGGAATACAACCGTGGAACATAAGCTTGTCGTTCATAACTTTATACAAAGCTCCATGACTGAAAAGGAATTTAATATGATCCTGCAGTTTTTTACTTCTTGTCACGGAAGCCTGCAGATTTCTTATAACTCTCAATTCCTCATCTGTAAGCTTATATGGATCCTCCGGATCTATTGTTGGAAAGTTAGTATCCTTCAATTCGTATGTTTTGCCTTTGATTTCTATGGTACCATTTTCGTAATCAATCTTATCTAGCAGCAATCTGTGGTTTAAGTTAAATTCCGGATTATCCTTTATCCTCTGGCCTTCAATTTTAAACTGCATAATCGCAATAGCCTTATGCATTTTTGCAGCTGTTCTTTTAGATACAGGGTCATACTTGTTTTCTTCAAGAATTTTAGGCATAAAAGCTTCACAAGAATCCTTCGCATATACTCTGTTCGCAAAGGAAGAAAGCGGTCTTAAATTGATACCGTAACCAATTTCCAGCATATCAAAATTGTTGTAACTGATATTCATCCTCAAGATATTAGCTGTACATGCCCAACTTCCTGCAGCAGCACCCATCCATACAATATCATGGTTTCCCCACTGAAAATCCACATCATCATACTGCATCAGGTAGTCCATTATCTGATCCGGATGAGAGCCTCTGTCAAATATGTCCCCGATAATATGCAGTCTATCCACGCATAGCTCCGTTATAGCCTGAGTCAGCTGAGAAATATACACCTCTGCCATACCCGTTTCTATAACACTGTCTATAATCGCATCATAATATGTCCCCTTGTTTGCTTCGTCGTCCGCATGAAGCAATTCATCCATGCTGTACTCCCAGTACTTAGGTAGTCTCTTACGCACCTTTGATCTTGTATATTTTGTAGATACAGCCTTGCACACAATTATGAGTCTTAAAATATTATCCTTGCACCATTGCCTGTAATCAATGGTAGGGTTAAGTTTTACCCTCTTTATTTCTGCAGGGGCATTATATATCAGCGATGCCAGATGATAACGCTGTCTTCCATTGAGCTCGTCTGCAAAGATCTCATTTATTTTCATTTTAATAACACCGGAAGCGCTCTGTATCATATGGCGAAATGCTTCATACTCACCGTGAAGATCGCTGAGATAATATTCCGTTCCCTTTGGAAGGGCTAAAATAGCGTTAAGATTTATAATCTCCGCCGATGCTGCTCTTCTATTAGGATATTTCTGCGACAGCAGCTTAAGATACTTTAAATCGTACATATTAAACCTTTCTCTTAAATATCACAAAAGCACCTGCCAATCACCTAAGGCAGGTGCATTTTATCAATATCAGTCTTCAACTCTCGTAATCTTTCCTCCAAGAGCAGCAAACTTTTCTATGAATTTTTCATATCCTCTTTCGATATGGTATATATCCGAAACAATTGTCTGACCTTCAGCCACAAAGCCAGCAAGTACCAATGCAGCTCCTGCTCTAAGGTCTGTCGCATTAACTTCCGTTCCGTGAAGTTTTTTGCTACCTTCAATTATGGCACACTTGCCTTCTGTCTTGATACGGGCTCCCATGCTGTTCAGTTCAAGAACATGCATATATCTGTTTTCAAATACCGTTTCTATTACAATGCTTCTGCCTTGTACTGTAGTCAAAAAAGCCATAAACGGTGACTGAATATCCGTAGGAAATCCCGGATAAGGAAGTGTCTTTATATCCGTGCTTATAAGAGGATTTACATCTCCTCTCACCACCATACCGTCATCGGTCATATAAATATCTACGCCGCACTCTTTTAGTTTAGCAATAATAGGCTTAACATGATCCGGAACAATATTTTTAATCAATATACTTCCTCTTGTTATTGCCGCCGCTATCATAAAAGTACCGGCTTCTATTCTGTCCGGTATTACGCTGTGCTCTGTACCGTGTAGACTTTCTACTCCCTCTATTTTAATCGTATCGGTACCGGCTCCCTTAATTTTGCCGCCCATTTTATTTATAAAGTTGGCAAGGTCTACAATTTCTGGTTCTTGCGCGGCATTTTCTATTATTGTGGTACCCTCAGCCAACGCCGCTGTCGTTATTATATTTTCCGTAGCCCCGACGCTAGGGAAATCCAGATAAATTGTTGTTCCTATAAGCTTATCGCATGTAGCTGTAACCACGCCGTTTTCCGAAATATCTATCTGTGCTCCTAAAGCTCTTAAGCCTTTAAAATGCAATTCCACCGGTCTTTCACCTATGGCACATCCTCCCGGCAGATTAATTACGCATTTTCCTGTACGAGCAAGCAACGGTCCCATAACAAGTATGGATGCTCTCATCATCCTTACCAGTTCTTCCGGTGCATGATTTGTTATAAGCTGACCAGCACTTGCCGTCAGTCTGCTGTTTTCAAGATTTCTTTCTATTTTGACTCCAAGAGAAGCTAACAGACTGCAAAGTATGGTTACATCCTTAAGATCCGGTACTTCGTCTATTATACATTCGTCATCCGTAAGCAACGTGGCAGCTAAAATCGGCAGCACCGAATTTTTGGCTCCGCTGATGCTCACTTCACCTCTCAAAGGGCCGCTTTTTTCAACAATAAATTTTGCCATTGATTCCTCCCGACAGATTAAAGTTTCTTTATTTCGTTGAGGCATTTTGCGCATACATTTTTGCCGTTAATTTCTGTCACATCCTTGGCGCTGCCGCAAAAAACGCATGCCGGTTCATATTTTTTAAGCATGATAAAATCGCCATCCACATAGATTTCAACGGGATCTTTGATATTGATATCAAGAGTTCTTCTAAGTTCGATTGGAAGAACTATTCTTCCCAATTCATCAACTTTTCTTACGATTCCTGTAGCTTTCATAAAATCCTCCCTCTGATTTCGTATAACTTATTTCCTCGTCTTTTCAATCGTAATTACTATTCCTCTGTTTCGGCTTCAGTCTCAGTGTTACCGGCTTTCTCTTCGTATTCATCTTTTTTATTTCTTCCGGTTATCATGCCGACTATACTCATTACAGCTCCTGCTATTGTACTGAGCTGCTTAAATATATTTTCCTGACCTTTAATTGCATTGGAAACCGTATTTAAAGTATCGGTAACATTACCGATGGTTTCATCTAGCTCAACAGTCCTTTTTTCGGTAATCTCTGTTACTGTTTTTACATCCTCAAGCACTTCATAGCTTTTCTTGGCAGTTTTGCTCAGATTTCTAAAAAGAGTAATAAGATAAACCACCATTATAATAAGCGTTATCAGAAGTACAATCAGACATATATCCTTCAGTGGTACGGTTACGTACATACTAAATACCTCCCTTTGCATTATACTAATATTATCTCCTATTAACTGGAAATATTCAACAATTAATTCAATCTTTTACATAAGATATAAGAACTTCCTGTCTTTATCTCCTTTCGTAAATGCGGTCTATTTCTTCTGTGTAAGAACCGTTTGGAGTATGTACATCCAGATTTTTCAAGACTTTCAGCTGCTTACCTGCACCCTTAATGAAATGTACTAGCACTATATTAGGTTCTCTACCTTCCATCGGACATACAAGGCGCATAGTTTTTGCTTCAAACCCGGTTTCTCTGGCATAGCAAAATATATCAGCAAGCCTGTAAGGTCTATGAACCAAAAAGAATTCTCCGCGTTTATCAAGAAGATGAGAAGCTGTAATAAAAAAGTCCTTTAGCACAGCTGTAGTTTCATGTCTTGCAGCTGCTTTAGCACCATCGACACCGATTAAACCGCTATCTTTTTCCATATAAGGAGGATTGCTCACCACAATATCCGCAGCAGCTCGATAGCCTTTTTTAAGATCTTTAATGTCGGAATTTATAATTTTTATTCGATTTCCAAGACCGTTTAGTGCTACATTTCTCTCGGCTCGTTCCGCTGAATCCCTTTGAAGCTCCACTCCTGTTATGACGCTTTTAGGCATCTTATGGGAAAGTATAAGTGGAATAACTCCTGATCCCGTACCAAGGTCAAATACTCTTCTTCCACCTGTGGCAAGGGTTGCTGCAAAATCAGCTAATACAACCGCATCGACACCGTAACGGAAACCCTCACTGGACTGTATCAGCTTAAGCCCTCCAAAGCCTATTTCATCTATCTTTTCGTCTTCACGTATAAACATCAGTCTTTAAGCAGTTCCTTCATTTCCTCGGTCATTTCCTCATCTTTAACCTTGCCGCCTTTCTTCTTTCCGAGTCTCTTTACCTGTTCCTTCTCATATGTGTAAACTTCATCTGAAAGCTGTTCATCTGCGGCATCGATGTTCTTCACAATTTTTCTAGCTTTAATGACATTTCCGAGAACATCAACTTCACTCACCCTTAAAATCCCGTCAGAAGTTTTTATTTTCTCACCTGCATCCGGCATACCTTCCTTAGCCTGGCAATATGTATCGTTTTCATATTTAAGGCAGCACATCAGCCTTCCGCATATACCTGATATCTTTGTAGGATTAAGAGAAAGACCCTGGGTTTTAGCCATCTTTATGGAAACAGGCTGAAACTCTGACAGCCACTGATGGCAACATAAAGGTCTTCCGCAGTTTCCTATACCGCCCATCATTTTAGCTTCATCCCTTACACCAATCTGTCTGAGTTCTATTCTCATTCTGAATACACCGGCAAGGTCCTTTACTAACTCTCTGAAATCTACTCTTCCATCAGCTGTGAAATAGAAAATTACCTTACTGTTATCAAAGGTGTATTCCACGTCCACCAGTTTCATTTCAAGCTCGTGTTTATCTATCTTTTCCTGACACAGTTTCATAGCTTCCGCCTTTTTGCTGTTGTTTTCTTCATTTCTGGCTATGTCTTCCTGCGTAGCTTTTCTTATTACAGGTTTAAGGGGAGAAACTATTTTTTCCGGATGTATTTTTTCCTCGCCCATTACAACTGTGGCAAATTCCAGCCCTTTGGCCGTCTCAACAATGACCTTGTCACCTACTTCGACATCCTTTCCTGCAGGGTCAAAATAATAAACCTTACCTGCATGCTTGAATTTAACTCCCACTGCTTTAACCATATATTTATCCTCCGATATTAAGTACCATTTTCTTTAAAGCGTATCCTGGAACCGCATTTCTGACCAGTTCTCTTCTAGCCTCTTCTATACAATCCACCGCTCTGTATATCTGTTCCTTCGTAATCCTTATATCCCTTTCCTCTTTTCCGAAGAGAATATCTCTGTATATGGACTCCATTGCATCCAAAAGGGTATAAGCACTTTCTCTATCCTTTACAAAGGATTCTATCAGCTGCTTTTCGCGATAAAAATAATCTCCATCAGCCATAAAGGAAATAAGTTCCCAGGCTTCCTTTGAAGCCTTCATATTATCTTTTCCTTCATTGCCATATAATCTCACATGAACACATCTTGACCTTATGGTCTGAGGAAGTTTTGCGGCATTTTCCGACAGTAAAAAAATGACGGTGCCTTCCGGCGGTTCTTCCAAAGTCTTTAAGAATCTGTTAAAGGCTCTGGCCGTCACTGTATCTGCGCCATCAATAACAGCAATTACTCTATCCCCTTCAAAGGGTTTACGCATAAGTCTTTCCTGAAGCTGTTCAATTTGTTCATCCTTGACGCTTCTAGTCTTACTGCCCTTCTTTGCATATGGCTCTATGAAAACAAAATCCAAATGATTGCCGTCCTTTAACTTACGGCATATAACACACTCTCCGCAGCCTACGCCCGGCATCTGTTTGCATAAGATGGCCTGAGCAAGCTCCACGGCATAGTTTTTCTTATCTGCACTGTACGGACCTTCAATTATAAAGGCGTGATGCAAAGTGCCGTTGATTATATTTTTTCTAAAATCATAAGTCATAATATTATCGGTTTCTTTCTTCAAAAAGCCTATCCAACTCCGCCTTTATATCGTCGCTAACCTGTTCTATAGATTGTCCTGCGTCGATGCCACGAATTCTCTCTGGAAAATCCCTTTCGAGCTGTAGATATCCTTTGTACACTTCCCTATGAAAATCCATGCTTTCACTTTCCAGCCTATCCTTAGGACGTACCTTGCTGCCTTCGCTGTCTATTCTATCCATACCTCTGTCAGAATCTAGCTTAAGCAATATAGTAAGATCTGGCATGCAGTTTCCGACTGCAAAACCGTTTATAATCCCTACGCTCATCCCAAGTCCTCTGCCGTATCCTTGATAAGCAATGCTGGAATCTATAAATCGGTCACATATAACGTGATTTCCGGAAGCCAATGTCGGTTCTATAATTTCTTCCACCAACTGCGCTCTTGCAGCAGCATAAAGAAGTGCCTCAGTCATATATGACATATTTTCGTTGGTCTTATCAAGAATCAGTGTTCTTATTTTTTCACTGATTTTAGTGCCTCCGGGCTCTCTAGTAAACAGCGCCCTTTCGCCTCTTTCTTCAAAATATTTTTTTATATAATTTATCTGTGTGGATTTACCTGCCCCATCGGGACCTTCTACTGTTATGAACAGTCCTCTTTTTTCTTGAGTCATTTCTGTTTTTCCTTCTGTCAGACATCACTTGATCCATGAGTTTATCGCCCATCCAAAGAAGGAAATAACCTATCGGTATGCACATAAGCAAAACAAGAATTATTTTTAGAATTGCCATACTATCCGAACTTTCCTCCTTACAAAAATCAATCATATTATTATACCATATTAGTGACTGTTTGCGTGGTAAAAAAAAAGGAAACGACTAAATAGTCGTTTCCCAGTTCAAACCGGCGATGTCCTACTTTCCCAGGCAGTCTCCCACCAAGTATCATCAGCGCTACGGAGCTTAACTTCTGTGTTCGGGATGGGTACAGGTGTAGCCTCCGCGCTATTATCACCGGATTACCTTAA
>NZ_JADCKA010000013.1 GCF_014982745.1 Gallibacter intestinalis
AATGTACCTGCATTAGATATATTAAATACTATTCTCTCGTTGGATTCTGAATTAGAACTCGCTTACACATTGAAATACGATTATGAGCGTATAAATTCGAAAAGCACATTAGAGAATATCGAGGACAAATTGGATAGATATATTGAAGATCTAACAATATTTAATATCAAAGAATTTAATCCTGTTAAAAAAGCTCTCAAAGGCTGGCGACAAGAAATTATCAACAGCTTTGATACTATTGGTAAAAGAAGAATTTCAAACGGACCTATAGAATCTATAAATTCTCGAATTAAACTTATCAAATATTCTTCTACTGGTTATGGTAATTTTGAACGATTTAGAAAGCGAGTACTTTACTCCTTAAACGATTCTTCTACTATTAAAGCATAAATTAGTTAGTTATATCACAAATAGTTGTTTCGCATAAAAAGAGGACCTGTATGAATATGTATTCACATTTTAGGTCCTCCTATATTCATTATTTCAAACCACAACTTAGCGCTCAACCACTAAAAAAGTTAAAGAGCCAATAAAAAGAAGGTCATCCGACGATTAGTTCCGTCAGATTGACCTTCTTTAATTTCAAATTGTATATTTCGGCTTAATTGACTTATTTCAGTTCTACAACTGCGCCAACTTCTTCCAGCTGAGCCTTGAGTGCTTCTGCTTCAGCCTTTTCAACGCCTTCCTTAAGTGTAGAAGGAGCTCCGTCTACCATTTCCTTAGCTTCCTTCAGGCCGAGACCAGTGATTTCTCTAACAACCTTAATAACCTTGATCTTTTCGCCGCCTGCTTCCTTCAGTACAACGTCAAATTCAGACTGTTCAGCTCCGCCTGCTGCTTCGCCGCCTGCTGCTGCTACAGCTACAGGTGCTGCTGCGGATACGCCGAATTCTTCTTCACATGCTTCTACCAGTTCGTTGAGTTCGAGAACTGTCATATTTTTTATCGCTTCAATGATCTGATCTTTGTTCATTTTATTTTCTCCTTTTCTTAATTGATTTTATATTGCGCATTTCTGCGCGGCTTTTAATTACTATGCTATGCGCATTTTATTTTTACGCTTCCTGGGCAGCCTTGTCGTCTCTGATTGCTGCAAATGTTCTGACAGCCTTTGATACAGGAGACTGGATGCTTCCCATAAACTTGGCAATGAGTTCTTCCCTTCCAGGAATCTTTGCCAGTGCTTCAACGCCTGCAGCATCGTAGAATGAACCTTCTACTACTGCGGCCTTAAATGACATCTTTTCGAAGTCCTTCATAGCCTTGCTCAGTACTCTTGCAGGAGCAGTTACATCGTCATAAGACAGTGCAAATGCGCTTGGTCCTTCCAGTACTTCTCCAAGAGCTTCGAATTCTGTACCTTCGATTGCTCTCTTCATGAGAGTGTTTTTATAAACAGTGTAGTCAACATCGGCTTCACGAAGGTTTTTTCTCATGGCGTCAGCCTGTTCCACAGTAATTCCCATGTAGTCGATAACTACAGCGGACTTTGCTCTGGACAGCTTTTCTTTGATTTCGTCGATGATAACCTGTTTAGCCTGCTGTGCCTTTTTAATTTCGCTCATCTGTTGTCTGTTCTCCTTTCCGACCGTGATACACGGTCTTTTTTATGGGGTACTCCATAAAAAGATCCCGCGTCATAGACAGCGAGATCAATATTTTATATTGTACCTCGGCGGGAAATTAAGCTTTCGCACCCGCTGTCTACGGTTAGTTTTCGTAATTCAGTTTTTTAGTCCCGGCTTAGCCCAGCTTTGCAGGGTTTACCTTTACTCCAGGACCCATTGTGGACGCAACTGTTACAGTTCTAAGATACTGTCCCTTTGCGGCAGCAGGTTTTGCCTTGATAACCGCATCGATCAGTGCGTTAAAGTTTTCGTTGAGCTTTTCTGCGCCAAAGGATACCTTACCGATAGCAACATGGATAATGTTTGCCTTGTCAAGTCTGTACTCAACTTTACCGGCTTTGATTTCTGTCAGCGCCTTTTCAAGATCCATTGTAACTGTGCCGGACTTAGGGTTTGGCATCAGGCCCTTAGGACCGAGGATTTTACCAAGTCTACCTACAACGCCCATCATGTCAGGTGTTGCAACAACTACGTCAAAGTCAAACCAGTTTTCGCTCTGAATCTTCTGAGCAAGCTCTTCAGCTCCTACGTAATCAGCTCCTGCAGCTTCTGCTTCGCTGGCCTTAGGTCCTTTAGCGAATACCAGAACTCTGTTAGTCTTACCAGTACCGTTAGGAAGTACGATGGCTCCTCTAACCTGCTGATCCGCGTGTCTTCCGTCTACACCCAGCTTAAGATGTACTTCAACGGATTCGTCAAATTTTGCTTTTGAATTTTCTACAACAAGCTCTAAAGCTTTGTCTGCATCGTACAGAGTTGTCTTGTCGATATTTTCGGCTGCAGCTCTGTAGTTCTTACCTCTTTTAGGCATATCTTTTACCTCCTTAGTGGTGCTTGCGATTTTTCATCTCCCACCGATTAATCTTCAACTACAATTCCCATACTTCTTGCTGTTCCGCAAATCATTTCCATAGCGGCTTCAACGCTTCCGGCATTCAGATCCGGCATCTTAAGTTCAGCAATTTCCTGAACCTGTGCTCTCTTTACAGTAGCAACCTTAGTCTTGTTAGGTTCACCGGAACCTGACTGGATGTTTGCTGCCTTCTTGAGAAGTACTGCTGCCGGTGGTGTCTTACAGATAAATGTGAAAGATCTGTCGGCATATACAGTAATTACTACAGGAATAATCATACCCTGCTGATCCTGTGTCTTTGCGTTGAACTGCTTACAAAAATCCATGATGTTTACGCCCTTCTGACCTAATGCCGGTCCGACAGGAGGTGCAGGAGTTGCGCCGCCAGCAGGAATCTGCAGTTTAATGTAGCCTTCAACTTTCTTAGCCATTGGTCCTCTCCTTTCTATTTAATTTTATCAATCTGTGCGAATTCCAGTTCTACCGGAGTTTCACGGCCGAACATGGATATCTTCGCTTTGACTGTCGATTTATCTTCGTTGACCTCTTCAACTTCTCCCATAAATCCTTCAAAAGGACCGTTGATGACTTTAATGCTGTCACCTACGGAAAGATCCAGGTCAACGTGTATCTTTTCTATACCCATCCTTCTTACTTCTTCCACGGAAAGAGGTATAGGATTTGAGCCATGACCTACAAAACCGGTCACGCCCTGAGTGTTTCTTACAAGATACCAGGACTCGTTGGTTATAATCATTTTCACAATAACATAACCCGGGAACATTTTTCTGGTTTTGATAACCATCTTGCCGTCCTTTGGTTCCGCTTTATCTTCAGTCGGTACTACTACGGCCTGGATAAGATCCTGCATGCCCCTGTTTTCCACGAGCTTTTCTATATTAATCTTAACCTTGTTCTCATGTCCGGAATAGGTATGAACCACATACCATTTAGGAGTTCCGTCTCCACGAAGTCCTTCTCCTTCTATAGGAGTGATATTTTTTCTTTCTGACATTTTCTACCCTTCTTTACATGTTTATGCCCAGCAGTCCTTTGAGTGCGGCCAAAAATCCTGTATCGATAAGCCAGAACGCAACAGCGAATACAACGCATGTAGTCAGAACTGTAACCGTATAGGCTCCAAGTTCCTTTTTAGTAGGCCAAACTACTTTTTTCATTTCAAGTCTTACGCCCTTGAAGTATTCTCTGATGCCTTTCTTTTCTTTATTCTTCTTGCTTCCAGCCATCTGCTGTGCACGTCTGCGTACATCAGTCTGTTTTGCCATAAAGTCACCCTCTTATTTTGTCTCTCTGTGAAGTGTGTGCTTCTTGCAAGTAGGACAGTATTTGTTCATTTCAATACGATCCGGATTGTTCTTCTTGTTCTTCATTGTGTGATAATTTCTGTTTTTGCATTCTGTGCATGCGAGTATTGCTTTAACTCTCATTTTCTTTATCCTCCATCAACTTAAAACTAGAGCTTTTTGCAAAGCTCTGCTGTTATTTCTCATAAAGTCGCTCATTAAGTATACTAGTCAAGTATGTAAAAGTCAATACATATGCCGTTTTATTTTTTATTTAAAAAATCAATCTAACAGGTATATGCACAGGTACAATATGCAGATTTTGTATTTGTTATCGCCTCAATGTTTCTTTCTCATTCGGCCAAGCAGCACATATACCGATAGCAGGATCACCACAGACAGAATCAGAACGATGTACATAGTGCTCTCGCTGATTTTTTCTTCACCGAAGTACAGATTACAGTCCAGAGAATCCATTACAGCGCCGGTGACTTCTTCAGGCATTCCCTGTGCTTCCATTTCTTCAATAGCTCCGCCTATTGCATGGTTGCGCAGCAGTCCCGTTCCATAGGTTCCAGGCAGGAACATAAGCACTTTTTGCAATCCTTCTCCAAAAGATGCTATAGGCATATATGCACCGCAGATAAAGCCATAACCGGCGCTGACTATTGTGCCTACTGCCTGCATCTGTCCTTGTGATGAAAGAAATAGATTCACCACGGAAGACAAAGCCGTTCCAAACATTGTAAGCAGGAACACATCTGCAAAAATGCACGCCACATCTTCGGCAGACATGTACCAGCCGATATTTTTCATATATATAAAGCATATTATTGTAGTCACTAGACAAATCAGCAGCGTTGAAATAACTGTAGCAACATAATAGCTCAATGTCAGAGTGTGGCTCTTTACCGGTGTTACGGCCAGGTCATTTCTTGCTCCTGTCACCTTATCCTGCACCATCAGCATATTTGCGCAGAATGCCACTGTTATCGCCGACACAGATAATAGCGATGAAAACAGCTGGCCTCCTACCACTGCATCAATCAATCCCTCTTTTATCGGATAGACATCTAAGCCTCCAGACAAAAATCCTTCTCTAAAGCTCTTTGCAAGGAAGGTAACATACAATACCAGAAGGATTATAGGCGTTATTAAAGATGTAAAAAATAAGCCTTTATCTTTAAAGAACAATTTCACATTTCTTCTTATGAGATTACCAAATCCTATCATCTTGCATCACCTCCTTCGAGGCGTTTACCGGTTACAGCAAGAAAAACGTCATCCATCTTTCCTTTTGTAATCTCATAATCCTTAAAGAGTTCAGGATGGTTCATTATGAGTCCTGTTGCCTCGGAAGTATCCTTTACAGATATTCGCACACCGTCTCTTATCTTTTCAAATGATTTTCCCATAAGTCGAACCTGCTGCTCGGATATCCCATAAATCGTAATGTAATCTCCTGTAAAACTGTTCTTAAGCTCCAGCGGCGAACCTTCTGCTGCAATTTTACCTCCGTCAATTATTACGACATAGTCAGCATCGGCGGTTTCCTCCATATAGTGAGTTGTTAAAAATACTGTCATGTTTTCTTTTTTTCGCAGTTCATGAATAACGTTCCAAATTAATTTTCGCGTATGAGGATCAAGCCCTGTTGTCGGCTCATCAAGTATGAGAATTTCCGGTTTATGAAGAAGCGCTCTTGCGATATCAATTCTCCGCCTCTGACCTCCTGACAATCTGCCGACGGTACGTTTGAGCAGATCATCTATGGAAAGTATATGACTTATCTGTTCCAGCCTGTTTTCAAAATCTCTGCCTTTTATGCCGTACAAAGCCGCTCTGCTTTTAAGATTGTCCCTGACCGATAATGCCATATCAAGCACTGAATTCTGAAATACGACTCCTATTTTCCCGGCAATAATTTCCATATCCTTTTCCGTATCGTATCCGCATACACTTACACTGCCGCCGTCTTTTTTCTGCTGTCCGCATATTATGGAAATTGTCGTGGATTTACCCGCACCATTAACTCCAAGGAAAGCAAACAACTCTCCTCTGCGCACCTGAAGTGACAAGTTGTCCACCGCATGAATATCCCCAAAAGATTTACCAAGATTTTCGATATTTATCACAGTTTCCATATAGGTTTTCCTTTCTTACTCCCCATATCATCTCCTTTTTTATAATACCATAATAATTACATGGTGAATACATAAAAGAGACCACTTGCTTGTGGTCTCTTGTGTTTGCTTTTGAAATTGATTCCCACGTTCGGGCTGCTTGCCGCTCGCTTCGCTTGCGGGCATCCCTCGCGAAAATTCTACTTAGCCGCTCATTCTTCGCGGAGTAGAATGTTTTATTCAATAATTTCAGTTACAACGCCGGAACCTACTGTTCTTCCGCCTTCTCTGATGGCGAATCTCAGTCCTTCTTCAATGGCTATCTCTGTGATCAGGTCGATTTCCATTGTGATGTTGTCTCCAGGCATGCACATTTCTGTTCCTTCTGGAAGCTTCAGATCCCCTGTTACGTCTGTTGTTCTGAAGTAGAACTGTGGTCTGTATCCGTTGAAGAATGGTGTGTGTCTTCCGCCTTCTTCCTTCTTCAGTACGTATACTTCGCCCTTAAACTTTGTATGTGGATGAATTGTTCCTGGAGCGGCAAGTACCTGTCCTCTCTTGATTTCATCTCTCTGTACACCTCTAAGAAGTGCTCCGATGTTATCTCCTGTCTGTGCTTCGTCAAGAAGCTTTCTGAACATTTCGATTCCTGTTACAGTGATCTTTCTCTTTTCATCTGTAAGTCCGATAAGTTCTACTTCTTCTCCTACGTGCAGCACGCCTCTTTCTACTCTTCCTGTTGCTACTGTACCTCTTCCTGTGATGGAGAATACGTCTTCTACTGGCATCAGGAATGGCTTGTCGTTATCTCTTTCTGGTTCTGGGATGTAGCTATCGATTGCTTCGAACAGTTCTACAATCTTATCTCCCCATTCGCTTGCTGGATCTTCCAGTGCCTTAAGAGCGGATCCTCTGATGATTGGTGTATCATCTCCTGGGAATTCATATTCGTTAAGAAGTTCTCTTACTTCCATTTCTACCAGTTCAAGAAGTTCTTCGTCGTCTACCATATCGCACTTGTTTAAGAATACTACGATGTATGGTACGCCTACCTGTCTTGAAAGAAGAATGTGCTCTCTTGTCTGTGGCATTGGACCATCTGTTGCTGCTACTACCAGGATTGCTCCGTCCATCTGTGCTGCTCCTGTAATCATGTTCTTTACATAGTCAGCGTGGCCCGGGCAGTCTACGTGCGCGTAGTGTCTGTTTGGTGTTTCGTATTCTACGTGCGCTGTAGCGATTGTGATACCTCTTTCTCTTTCTTCTGGTGCCTTATCGATCTGGTCGAATGCTACCTTTTCTCCAAGACCGTATCTCTGCTGCAGTGTTGTTGTGATTGCTGCTGTCAGAGTTGTCTTACCATGGTCTACGTGACCGATTGTTCCGATATTAATATGCGGTTTTGTTCTTTCAAATTTCTGCTTTGCCATCTTTGTTTTTCCTCCTTAAAGAATCCACCTTTTTATTAAATTGGAGCTGCTGAGCAGGATTGAACTGCCGAACCTCTTCCTTACCAAGGAAGTGCTCTACCGACTGAGCTACAGCAGCGCGTTAACAGTCTTATATTACTATATGGGTATTGAAATGTCAACATTCATACCCTATACATCAAGGTATTTGAGTATCTTCTTTTTAGTCCTTTCCATGGCATTGTAAACAGCCTTACTATCCTTGCCCAGCTCCGCTGCAATTTCATCATAAGATCTGCCGTTCATTCTGCCATTCCAAACCGCCGCTTCCATCGGACTGAATACCCCATTGCCTCTGGCATTTATATATTCAAACACATCGTTTACCATGGCTTTGGTATAGGGATCATCTGTTCTGGCTGCGATTACATCCAAAAAAGTAAGTCCGTCGCTGTTACCGTCCTCACGGGTAATCGGATCCGCCAAAGAAACAGAATCGTTTAACGGAGCATGCTTTTTCCTACTTGCCGCCTGTGCTGCGGAAACAAGTCTTCTTCCCATGCACACTCTAGCATAGGTTCTGAAAGATGCTCCCCCATCGACATCAAAGCTTCTGATGGCACGAAAAAGAGCAATCATAGCTTCCTGGACCGAATCATCTCTGTCAGCTCCGGCTATAGAATACATGCCCGCCACCTTGTTAATTTCTCCCTTGTATTTTCTTATGAGAAACTCCTCCGCCTCTGCATCTCCGCCCTTGGCTGCTATCGCCAGTTCCTCATCTGTCATCCTACGACAGCGAATCATATCATTTTCAGATGCCATCTCTCTGCCTTCTCACTTCATACATTATTACTGCCGCCGCATTGGACGCATTAAGGGATGTAATTTTACCTTTCATAGGCATGGATACTGTAAAATCACACTTCTCCTTTACCAGCTTGCTTATGCCGGCGCCTTCGTTGCCTATGACGATGGCAATCGGACCTTTAAGATTGCTTTGCCAATAGGTGTCCCCGTCCATATCACAAGCAGCTATCCAAAGGCCTCTTTCCTTAAGCTCATCTATAGCTCTGCTTATGTTCGTTACCTTTGCAACTTTCATATATTCTGCTGCTCCGGCAGCTGATTTTGCAGCAGTTTCGGTTACTGATGCTGCTCTTCTCTTAGGAATGATTATACCGTGAGCGCCCACGCATTCTGCCGTTCTCATAACAGCTCCCAGATTATGCGGATCCTCAATGCCATCCAGTATTATAACGAAGGGTTCTTCTCCACGGTTTTCCGCAACATCAAGAATTTCATCGATGCTGCTGTAGGAAAATCCTGACACTTGCGCTATAATGCCCTGATGCTTTTCTCCCGGCGCCATTCTATCCAAAGCCTGTCTATCAGCAAAATAAACAGGTATGCCTCTATCCTTTGCCATAGCCACAGTCTTTTTTACAGAACCATCGCTTCCGTTGGCAACGGTTATCTTATCTATTTCTCTGCCGCTTTTAACGGCCTCTGCCACGGCATTTCTGCCCACAAGAATATCTTTTTTATCTTCCATTTATCCGCTTTTATTTCCTCTCATACAGTGTAAACTTATAGGACAGACCGTTTTCTTCCATAACATCGCTTTCCCAGGTCAGAACAAAATTTTCATCTTCGTCCATATTCCTGAAATATCTGTCCGCTTCAAAGGTCGAAAATATCTTTGTAACAAACACCTTATCGCATCTGTCCAGCATCATATCATATATCATCGCCCCTCCGGAAACGAATATATCCTCATCGTCATACTGGGCCATAGCCTTTTCAAGGGTATCCATGCCGCAGCACACAATGCAGTTTTCGTTCTTATAATCCGGATTTCCCGTCAGCACAAGGTTTGTTCTTCCTGGAAGCGGTTTGCCTCCCGGAAATGACTCTAGTGTTTTTCGACCTATAACTATCACCTTGCCGAGAGTTTTTTCTTTATAATACTTCAGGTCTCCCGGCAAATGTGCCAGAAGACCATTATCTTTTCCTATCGCCCAGTTCATGTCAGCGACAACTATACAGTTCATAAAATTCCTCTTTTTCCTATCCTTTACAGCCGACTGCAGCTTTATATTGCAATCGGAATATTTGTTATCTGAGGGTTTTTCTTGTATTCCCCGATTATGAGATCGTCTGTTGTAAAATCGTAAAAGTCCTTTATATCAGGATTAAGGCTAAATGTAGGAGCGTCATACTGAGGCCTTTCAATCAGTTCCTTTATTATAGGCACATGTCTGTCATAAATATGTGCATCGGCGATAACATGTACAAGCTCACCAGGAACAAGTCCCGTAACCTGAGCCAGCATATGCACCAGAACACTGTACTGAACTACATTCCAGTTATTTGCCGCCAGTATATCCTGGGAACGCTGATTTAAGATTGCGTTCAGCTTGTTGCCCGTAACATTAAACGTCACGCTATATGCACATGGTTCAAGTCCCATTTCCATGAGATCGTCAAACTTATATATATTGGTAAGAATTCTTCTTGAATACGGAGTATTTTTAAGCTGCCAGATTACATTGTCCACCTGGTCCATTTCTCCGTGAGGGAACTTGTACTTGATACCCATTTGATATCCGTATGCCTTTCCGATGGATCCCTGCTCATCAGCCCACTCGTCCCATATCTTGGAGTTAAGTTCATGGATGTCATTGGACTTTTTCTGCCATATCCACAAAAGCTCATCCACTGCGGATTTAATTGCGGTAGGTCTCAGAGTCAGTGCCGGGAATTCTTCCTGCAAATCATATCTGTTAACTACACCAAATTTCTTTATGGTGTGGGCAGGAGTACCATCTTCCCAGACAGCTCTGACTGTCTGTCCCTCTGAAGAATATCCGTTTTCCAGAATGTCTTTACACATGTTTACAAACAATTTATCAGCCTTGCTCATCGATTACCTCCATGGCCTTAAAGATTATCTCTTCCATCCTTTCCTTGCGGTCCAGAAGGTAAAGATATCCGATGAGCGCTTCAAAGGCCGTCGCCCATCTGTATGTGACAATATCCGCGTTCTTTGCTTTGGAAGTGACTCTGTGATTTCTGCCCCTCTTTACAACGGAGCTTTCTTCCTCACTTAGCATATCCTCCATCGCTCTTATGGCTTTTGCCTGAGCTTCAGCCTTAACATAGCCTGTGCTCATGCGATGCAGCTTGGAAGGTGCCACACGGCCGCTTTCAATCACGCGTTTTCTAACATAAATCTCATATACGGCGTCCCCCATATAGGCGAGAGACGCCGTGTTCATCATTTTTATATCTTCAGAATTTAATGAACTCATATATCCTATACTTCTTCTTTAATAATCTGAACTCCCTGCGGTGTATCCTTAAGAGTAATGCCCTTTGCTTTAAGTTCATCTCTTATCTGGTCTGCCTTTGCAAAGTCTTTAGCCGCTCTGGCAGCTTCTCTTTCATCTACCAGCTTTTTGATTTCATCATCAACATCGGCATCTTCTTCAGCTTCAAGAAGTCCCAGTACATGAGTAAGTTCAAGAAGTGTATCCAGAGACTTCTGTGCAAATTCCTTGCTTGCGCCATCCTTTACAGCCTGATTGATTGCAGTAACCAGCTCAAAGATTGCGGAAATCGCATCGGCGGTATTCAGATCGTCATCCATGGCTTCCTTGAATTTCGCTCTGTAGCTGTCATAGCTTTCAAATACCTTCTTTTCATCATCTGTCATCTGGCCTTCGCCCTTTTCGATAAGGAATTCCAGATTCTTTCTGGCATTTTCAAATCTTGCCAGGGAAGCCTTGGACATTTCCATAAGGTTGTCGTTAAAGTCGATAGGGCTTCTGTAATGACCTGAAAGCAGGAAATATCTTATTACTTCGCCTTTATACTTTTCTCTAATCTCTCTTACAGTAAAGAAATTACCAAGAGATTTTGACATCTTTTCCTTATCTATTGTGATGTAAGCGTTGTGCATCCAATACTTGGCAAAGGGTACTCCGTTGCATGCCTCAGACTGGGCTATCTCATTTTCATGATGAGGGAACTGAAGATCCTGTCCGCCTGCATGGATATCAAGAGTAGGTCCCAGATATCTTCTGGACATGGCAGAGCATTCGATGTGCCAGCCTGGACGACCCATTCCCCATGGAGATTCCCAAGCGATTTCGCTTTCTTCTTTTCTTGCCTTCCAAAGGGCAAAGTCTAAAGGATCCTTTTTCTTTTCTTCAACGGCAATTCTTGCGCCTGCTTCTAATTCTTCTATGTTCTGTTTAGAAAGTTTACCATAGTCTTTGAATTTTCTTGTGCTGTAGTAAACATCTCCATCAACTTCATAGGCATATCCCTTTTCAATAAGAGTTTCTACAAATTCTATAATCTGCTGGATGTTTTCGGAAACTCTAGGATGAGTATCAGCTGGGACAATATTAAGCGCCTTTGCATCATCAAAGTATTCTTTTATATACTTTTCGCTGACTTCCGGTGCTGAAATGCCTTCTTCCTTTGCTCTGTTGATAATTTTGTCATCAACATCTGTAAAGTTCTGTACGAAGTTAACATTATATCCTATGTATTTAAGGTATCTTCTTAAAGTGTCAAATACAACAAATGGTCTTGCGTTACCTAGATGAAAGAAGTTGTACACTGTAGGTCCACATACATACACCTTTACTTCATCGGGATTGTTAGGTATAAATTCTTCCTTCTGTCTTGTGAGCGAGTTATATACTTTCATATTCTTCTCCGTTCCTTTCCTCATACTTATTAAGCATCTTTTCAAGTTTGGCTATACGTTTTTTAAGCTGTTCCATTTCTCTTGTAACAGGGTCCGGCAAATGCACCTGATCCATTTCTTCAGTTATAGGACGCGGCCCCTTTACAATTCTTCCAGGTACTCCTACCACCGTGCATCCGGCAGGCACCTCTTTGAGCACTACTGCTCCTGAGCCTATCTTGGCGTCATCTCCTACAGTGAAAGGTCCTAAAACCTTTGCCCCAGAGCTTACCATAACTCTGTTTCCCAGGGTCGGATGTCTTTTGCCGGCATCCTTACCGGTACCTCCCAGGGTAACTCCCTGATAGAGCATGCAGTCATCGCCGATTTCAGTTGTTTCTCCTATTACGATACCCATGCCGTGGTCGATGAAAAGCCTTCTGCCGATTTTGGCTCCCGGGTGTATTTCAATACCTGTAAAAAACCTCGCCAGCTGCGAAATTATTCTTGCCAGCAGCTTCAAATTATGGTTGTAGAGGAAGTGAGCTGGTCTGTGAAGTATCTGTGCCCAAATCCCCGGGTAGCAGATTAGCACCTCCAGTCCGTTTCTTGCCGCCGGATCCTTTTCCACTACCGTCCTTATATCTTCTCTTATTCTTCCGAAAAAAGACATTATTTTCTCCTTTATGTCTAATTAAATATTATAACTTATGATAGGTTTCTTTTCAATGATGGTCCGAGCCTCTTGTGATGAGCAGATTAAGTTTTTGAGCCATCTTCATAAAGCTATCTGCCTCTTGCTCCGAATGATCTTTATGAATGCATTCAAGGCCTTCAAGACCCATTTGTGAAAGTTCCAGAATTATCTTTTCAACATTTTCGAAAAACTCTTCGCTTCCCTTTTCTCCGATTTTTCTTATTTTGCCTGGATGCGCTAACACCGGTGTGCCTCCTGCACCCTTGATTATATTTATCGCTTCCTCAGCGCTCATGTTTTCCTTTTTGACGGAAGCTATTTCCGGTTTCGAAAATATTTTTTTAAAGGCATCTCTTACATCATCTGCTAAGCCTTTTTTTACAAGGGCTTTTGCCATATGAGGTCTTCCCACATATTCTGATGTGGTTTCCGCCTTAACCTCTTCCCATGTGAGGCCGTAGGTTTTATTTAAAACCTCCACCAGTTTCTTGTTTCTGTTCACCCGCCTTGCAGCGGCAACAGCGCATGCCTTCTTCAATGCTTCATCTTTCGTGTCTATGTCATAACCTAAGATGTGAAGCTTGATTCCTTTAAAATCTGTGGACAGCTCTATTCCGCTGTGAAATATCATACCTAGCTTTTCAGCTTGCGCTTCAGCTCTTTTTAAACCTCGTACATCATCGTGATCTGTTATCGCAACACATTCCATGCCGCAATTCCTTGCCCACATTATCGCTTCTTCAGGAGAATCCTCGCCGTCGCTGAAACAAGTATGAATGTGCATATCGCACTTATTTATATCTGTCATCAACTGCAGCATTACATCCTCCTTTTAGCTGTATTATCTAAAACTTAAACATTTTGTGAGCTGTTACAAACTTCTTCATGATATACAGTATTGCCAGCATCAGCACTATCGATGCCAATATCTGAGCTACACCAAAATATGTCCAAAATCCATTTTCAAAGATTTGTAAAAGGCTGTCTCCCGGCGGAAAGTCCTTTCCGTATATGCCGTACATCAGAGCTTCTCTGATTGGAGTCACAAACACTGGCACAGATATCAGCACCAGCAGTATCACCAGCTCCGGCCAAACAGTAAGGTAATGGCTATACAAAAGTTTATTGCTTCCCTTGCGATAAAGCCATATTCCAATACCTATGCAAGCAATCAGAATAACTATGCCGGTTACAAGACTGATATCTGCTATCAGTCTGAAATCCCCCATAACATCCGCCGCTTTTTCGCCGAAAACCTGTTGAGGCTTATAATCTCTGTTTTCTGTAAGGGAGAAAGTTCTTTTGCCATGCATCATAAAATCGTGAAACGCTCCTGCCACATCACTGTTTTCTATGCTATATGGCAGTTCTCTGGTCACTCCGCTCCTTGAAACATAAAATGTATAAAAGGCGCTACTTCTTAGCACTATATTTGATGCCAGAAACAATATACCGAAGGGAAGTAGTACCGTCAGTAGCGTTGCCCATATGTTCTGCCATGGCATTTTGAAATCGTTTCTGGTGTTTCTCCATGGATTTCTTCTGGATCTTTTGCTAATGTTTTTCATTCATTCTTTCCTTTGTCGATTACCCGAATATCACATTACCGTCGTCGATAGACTTTATCCGGGACAGAGACTCAACTCTAAAGCCTTTTTCTCTCAGCCGCTCTGCTCCACCCTGATAAGCCTTCTCTATTACCGCTCCCACGCCGACTACTTGGCAGCCTGCCTGAGCCGCTATGTCGGCTAATGCCAAGGCAGCCTGTCCATGGGCCAGGAAGTCATCCACGATGAGGATTCTTTCTCCCTCTTTAAGCAGTTCCTTATCAACGCATAAATTTGACACTGTTCCCTTTGTAAAGGATCTAGCTTCTGCACTGTAACGCTCTCCGGTCATCGTATTAGGCACTGTCTTTTTAGCAAACAGTGCCTTGCTACAGACTATAGCCTCCGCCGTTGCTAAGGCTACCGCTATGCCTCCAGACTCTGCCGTAAGTACCTTATCTATTTTTTCTCCTTTAAATCTGTCGGCAAGCTCTCTGCCGATTTCCTTCATCAGCTGTACATCTATCTGATGGTTTAAAAAGTCGCTGACCTTAAGGATAGCGCTGCCGATGGCTCTGCCTTCCTCGGTCAGTTTGTTTTTTAAACTTTCCATGTGTTTTTTATCCTCCGGATTACTTTTGTATCGTTATATGTTATCATAATGCCATGAAAAATACTAAAAAAAGAAATTTAAAAATAAGAAAATATTTAATACTCGCTTGTCTTGTAATTGCCCTTCTGCTCATTATAAAGGCTATAGTTTTTGTTGCAGAATATTTTTCCGTTCCGGATGCTCCCGATGACGATATCGATTATCCTGTTCGCGGCATCGATGTTTCCCATTATCAAGGAGATATCGACTGGCCTACCCTAGCAGATCAGAATATAGCCTTTGTCTTTATCAAAGCCACCGAAGGTAGCAGCCATGTAGATAAAAACTTCGAGTATAACTGGGAAGGTGCAACGGATACTCATCTTAAAGTAGGCGCATATCACTTTATGAGCTTCGAAAGCAGCGGCGAAACTCAGGCGGAAAACTTCATTTCCAATGTTCCTAAAGAAAGCAGCTCTCTTCCGCCGGTAATCGACCTGGAGCTTTACGGTGATTTTATAAGCAATCATCCATCCCAGGAAACCGTGGACTCAATTATCCAGCCTATGCTTCAAATGCTTGAAGACCATTACGACAAGAAGCCGATTATCTACACCACATCCGCCCTCTATGAGGAGTATGTAAAAGGCAATTACGATAACGACATTTGGTTAGCCGACCTGTCATTTCCGGAAACCCTGCCTGACGGCAGCGACTGGAAATTTTTACAGTATTCCTTTGAAGGAAAACTGGAAGGCTACTCTGGATATCTGCCTCATCTTGACTTAAATGTCTATAACGGCAGCAAGCTTGATTTTGTACGGGAGTACTAAACCAAAACAAAAGAGCGTATCAACTTAATCGATGATACGCTCTATTTTTGTCCGCATTTTTAATCTTTGGAAAGGCAATATGCTGCCTTCTGATTTAAGATAAGAACCCGTCAGACTCGCGCGTATCATCACAGTTTTTCGCACAACAACAACAGCAGCATGTCATACAGGCCGCTTTGTTTATGTGTGAATTACGCGCAAAACCGTTCATTCTTATCCTCCTATATCATAAATTGATCTGTTATTTACCATATTTTTCAGCAAGTCTCCTTGCCACATACACTCCCGAGGCCGAAGCCTGTGAAAGCGAATGAGTTACTCCGGAGCCGTCCCCTAAAGCATAAAGACCCTTTACGGCCGTCTCCAAATTTTCGTCCACATCGATTTTAGAATTATAGAATTTAACCTCAACTCCATAAAGCAATGTGTCCTCATTGGCCGTTCCTGGCGCAATCTTATCTAAAGCGTATACCATTTCGATTATGCTGTCAAGTTGTCTTTTTGGTATGACAAGAGATAAGTCTCCCGGTGTAGCTTTAAGAGTAGGCCTTGTAAAGCACTTTTCCATTCTGCGCTCGCTGCTTCTTCTGCCTTTAACAAGGTCACCGAAGCGCTGCATCAGAACTCCTCCTCCTAGCATATTTGAAAGTCTGGCTATGGACTCACCATATTCATTGCTATCCTTAAAAGGCTCAGTAAATGTATTAGTAACTAAAAGTGCGAAGTTAGTATTTTCCGTTCTCAGGGCCGGATCTGCATAGCTGTGCCCGTTCACAGTGATAATACCGTTGGTATTTTCCGTTACCACCTCTCCGTAAGGATTCATGCAAAATGTCCTTACCTGGTCGTTATACTGCTCCGTTTTGTATACTATTTTTGATTCGTATACTTCATCTGTAATATGCTTAAAGATTTCCGCAGGCAGCTCAACTCTCACTCCTATATCCACTCTGTTGGAGCTCATATGAATACCCATGCCGCTGCATATATCTCCTATCCATTTGGAGCCGCTTCTACCGGTAGCCAGCACCAGATCAGAACATCTGTAACTTTCACCGTCCTCTGTCACAACTTCAAAATCATGATCTCCCAGATGCTTAACATCTGCAACTCCCGTATAGAATTTATGTTCTATGGCATTTCCGGTTTCGGCATACATGTTTCCTAAAATTTTAACATTTCTGTCCGTTCCCAGATGTCTTACCTTTGCTTCCAGCAGATGCAGATTATTTCTCAACGCTATAGTTTTAAGTTCGGAGTTTCCTGTGGAATAGAGCTTTGCGTCAGCACCTCCGTGTTCGCATAAAACGCTGTCCACATATTCCATCAGCTCCATGGCTTTTTCCTCGCCTATATATTTATGCAGTTCCCCGCCGAATTGAGTTGTTATATTGTATTTTCCGTCAGAAAGGGATCCTGCACCGCCGTATCCGTTCATAATGCTGCACGGATTGCATTTAACGCACTTATCAGTTTTTCCTGCGGAAATAGGACACTTTCTGTTTTCCAGAGGGCCGCCCTTTTCTATAACTAAAACCTTCGCTTTAGCTTTAAGCTTCATAAGCTCATAGGTCATAAACACACCGCCGGCTCCTGCACCAACTATTATTATGTCATATCTTTTGTTTTCTGCTGAATTTGTCATACTTCTTTCTTCCTCCGTGGCACTTTGCTTTACTTATTTGATATCCGGTCGTAAAAACTCCGGATGCGACTTTATCGCACCCGGAAAAGTTGTGCCGTTTTCCACTTCTGTCAATCTATTTGTTAACCTTCTTTTTAAGGTCACTGCCGGTTTTAAATACAACAGCTTTAGAAGCAGGAATTTTAATTGGCTGTTCCGGTTTTCTTGGGTTTCTACCTGTTCTCGGTCTTCTGTCGACAACAGCAAAGCTGCCAAATCCAATCAACTTAACAGAGCCGCCACTTACCAACTCATTTTCGATGGTTTCCATGGCCGCATCAAGAACTAACTCCGAATCCTTTTTAGTGAATCCAGTTTTTCCTGCGATGGCTTCAACCAGTTCCTTCTTATTCATTTGTTCCTCCTAACTATCCGGGGCGCGCGGCCGGCTGTCAGAAGGCAGTTTTACGCGCCCCACCCAACTTATATAAAACTACAATTTATATTTTATCATAATTTCCAACAAAAAAATACCGGATGTAATATAAATCACATCCGATGTTATAAATCCGATAAGCTTTACAGAACCACCTTTTACGAGCTCTTCTTCAATGCTTTCAACAATAGCTTTGAGTGCTACTTCTGAATCCTTTTTCGTGAATCCCGTCTTATCAACTATAGCCCCTACAAGTTCCTTTTTATTCATGTTATACCCCCTGCGTTTCCTGTCAATATAAGAGACTTTTGCAACTGTAATAAAAAAGCACGCAGCTTTTGCCTGCGTGCTTCAGATATGTCATTATTATTCTGCTGATGCCATTATTGCGTCAAATTCCTTTACAGCAGCTTCAAATTCAGCATCGTCTTCAATGTCGATGATTTCAAACTCGTCATCGCCGACTTCCTTATAGCCGTAAATCCATACATCGTCAGTACCGTCTTCAGGTATGAGAGCTATGTATTCCTTTCCCTCTGCTTCAAAGACACCCATAATTTCACATTCAACTTCTTTGTCTTCAAATTCGAGAGTGACCATATCCTTCTCTTCTGTCATTGTGCTTTCCTCCGTTTTTTCAGTGATAATGATTATTTACTATACCATCAGTCGCCTTTTTTATCAATAAAGAAATTAACTATCACCTCAGCATTTGCCTGAGTTATACCGGGCACCTTGAGCAGTTCCTCTGCGGAAGCTTCTTTTATTTTTTCTACATTGCCAAAATAATTCATAAGGGAAGTCCTCTTTTTCGGGCCTATACCTGGTATATCGTCTAATGCCGATTTAAGCATTCCCTTTCGACGCTTGCCCCTGTGATAGTCAATGGCAAATCTATGAACTTCCTCCTGAATTCCACCAATATAGCCAAAGAGCATGCCGTTGCCTTTAAGCTCTTCTTCGACAAACTCTCCGTTGCCACCTGCAGACTGAGGACAATAAACAAGGGCTCTTGTTCTGTGAAAGTCATCCTTTGCCATTCCAGTAACGGCTATTTCCACGCCGAGGCTCTCCAAGGTTTCCCTCACCACCTGCACATGTCCCTTTCCGCCATCTATAAGCATCAGATCCGGCAAAGGTAAAAATGTCTTGTCTCCCGAAAGTCCTCTTTTCACTCTGCGGGCTATGACTTCTCTCATGGAAGCATAATCGTCGGCGCCGTCCACCGTTTTTATCCTAAACTTTCTGTATGCTTTCTTTATCGGTTTAAGCCCCTCATAAACAACCATGACACCCACATTGTCCACTCCGTTTATATTTGAAATGTCGTAGGCTTCAACTCTGTAATTTCTGTTTTTTGTATCGCTTAACAACGATATGATTTCTCCCGTCTCTTCGTCAACCCAACTTTCAGACGGCGGCCCGACCTTTGCCTTTGCAATCACATCGCCTATTTGCGTTCTTAATCTTTCGGCTCGTTCCTTCTTATTTTTTTCCTTTTCCTCTATGCTGTCAGTCAGTTCCATGGTGTCCCTTAGAGCCATTTCCATAAAAGCTTTCTTTTCGCCTCTGACCGGAACATTTATAGAGACCTTTTTACCCCAGCACTGGGAAAGAAATTCCTGTAAAATTTCTCTATCTTCTAAATCTTTGCTGAGAAGAATTTCCGACGGACCCTCAGGCATCTGTCCGTAATGCTGTTTTATGAAAGCCTCGATGACGCTTCCTGCTTCTTCGGTTTCAGGCACTTTCATATCAAAAGTGTCCCTTCCTATGAGCTTACCGTCACGCACAAGGAACTTTGTCACATATCCTCTGCCTGCATACAGGATTAAATCCATATCCCCACCGTGGGACAGGGTGACTCTCTGCTTTTCCGTAAGGGCCTTTGCCGCAATAATATAATCCCTGTATCTTGCGGCATTTTCAAAGTCCAGATTTTCCGATGCCTCGTTCATCTGTTCCTTAAGGTATGACAAAAGGTCTGACTGCTTTCCCCTTAGAAATTTAACAGCCTCTTCGACCCTGTTCATATAATCGCCGTGATCTGCTTTGCCTGTGCATATGCCATCACACTGACCTATGTGGTAATTGAGACATGGTCTAAACCCTTCCGGAAATTCGGAAGCGGAGCATTTTTTTATGCGGTAGACGCTGTTTAAAAGATCCACCATGCTGTTTACGGCACCCACATCACTGTACGGCCCGAAATACTTTGCCCCGTCCTTTAATATCCTTCTTGTCTTGATGATTCTCGGCCATTTGTCCGCCGTTACACATATATACGGATAAGTCTTATCATCTCTCAAAAGTATATTGTACTTAGGCTGATACTTTTTTATAAGGTTGTTTTCCAGCACCAACGCTTCCATCTCGCTGCCGCATCTTATGTACTCAAACTCTTCAATATTGGCAACCATGGCTCTAACCTTTGGGTCCATATTTTTTGAAGACTGAAAGTACTGCCTTACTCTCTTTTTTAGAGAAACAGCTTTTCCCACATATATTATTTGTCCCAGCTTATCCTTATGCAGATAAACTCCCGGTTCATCCGGGAGTTTTTTTAAATTTTCCTTTATATCAAACATCGGCTCCTCCGTTAATAAGGCCAATCTCTTCTTTTCTTTTCTGCCCTTTCAAGAGCAATACGCATGGCTTCTTCCTGCCTTTTTTTTGCTCTCATTTCGGCAATTCTCTTCTTTTTGCGGCTTCTCTTGACTTTAATAACAATAACTAAAATCAATAGCAGCACCAACGCAGCACCTATGCCAATAAGCATATAATCTGAAATGCCCACCTTGGTCCATGGTCCGCCGGTTCCTATGTCTCCGGTCACTACTAAATCCACTTCTGCGGTTACGACTCCCGCTTCTATGGCTCTGACCTTACCTGCCACAGTTCCCTTTTCCACCGGTGCTTTAAGCTCTTCTTCCAGTACCGTTTCGGTTTCTACCAAGGAATCCGCTCCTTCCGACGGAAGTGTCACTTTAAGGTCCTCTTTTGCCGCTACTTTGGCATAGCTTTTCTGTCCGCCTTTAACCTTTACCTTTCCAGCTTTTTCACCGGCCTTCATTGCAGTGTATGTCCTGTAGTTGTCCAGGCAGTAGCTGAGCAGAGACTCTGCATCTGTAAGACTGCTTTCGGCAGAAGATCCTCCCGTTGCCAGTACAATAAGTCTTGTTTCCCCTTTATCTCCAACAGCCACTGTGCAAATGCCGCTTTTTTCACCATCACCGCTGACAAGGGTCATATAAGCTTTTTCATCTTTATCCTTCTTTTTTTCCGTTTTTATTGTCGAAGAAAGCTTGCTGTCCGCAAAGGCCTTAGCAATCAACTTCATGTCTGCCAGAGTGGTTTTATGCTTTTCATCAGATGTCTGTCCTTCCGGACTTACAAAATTTGTACCTTTACATCCCAGTTCCTTAGCCTTGGCATTCATTTCCTTGCAGAAGGCAGATGTGCTTCCAGAGATTTCCTTTGCCAGCGCTTCAGTCCCTTTGCTGTCGGAAGCTGTCAGCATATCTCCTATCTTGGCTATATCTCCATCCGTCAGCTTCTTTTTATCCGCCGCAACAAGGGCAGTCATCAGCTTTGTCATCGCTTTCGGATTAAAGGATGCCTTTTCATTTTTACGATAGACAACGGCTCCCGTTCCGGCATCTACAACAATTGCTGCGCTGCTATCTGTAACTGGAGCTTCACCGGTTACAGCAAAAACAGGTACTGCCTGTGTAAATACAGACAGTACCATAATCAATGCCGTTATAAAACAAATATATGTCTTTCTTATTCTTCGGTTTAATGTCATATTTCCCCGCCACCTAGGATGGCTCTCCTCCATGATACTATCCTATTTATTATATCATAAGAAAAGTAGATTCGGATATCCATCTGCAATAAATATTCTATCCGGCAAAGAAATAATCCGCCATTTCGTACCCCTGCTCAAAGAATCTTCCTGAAGCTTCTCCTGCGGTTTCGTTAAATCCTCTGGAGCTATCCTGTTCCTTTACATCATCGCTTCTGTAAATAACATAAGGTACAGGAGTGGAACTGTGGGTTCTTATGCATATCGGAGTCCTGTGATCTGGCACGATAAGCACTTTAAAGTCTTCACCACTTTCTTTCAGATATTCCACAACCGGCTTAAGCACCAGTTCATCTATCTTTTCTAAGGCTTCAATCTTGCCGTCTATATCAGCCTGATGTCCGCATTCATCCGGGCCTTCAAGATGCATATATACAAAATCCTTGCCTTCTTCAAAGGCCTTTATAGCCGCATCCTTCTTTCCGTCATAATTGGTATGAAGTGTTCCTGTTGCTCCTTCCACATCGATACTGTCAAGGCCTGCGCAGATTGCTATACCCTTGATAAGATCAACGGCACTTATTGCAGCACCGGAAAGTCCGTACTTTTCCTTAAAGGCGGAAAGAGCAGGCTTCTTACCCTGACCCCATATCCATGCAGTATTTGCAGGATTAAGGCCTTTTTTAATTCTCTCAAGATTTACGGGATGATCCTTTAAAATCTCATAACTCTTTTTCATCATGTCGGTGATGAACTCGGCTCCCTCGCCCTTTGGCAGATGATCTCCGACTCTCTGTCCCAAAACATCGTGAGGAGGAGTCAGCTCATAATCCGTACGACCATTTTTCATTATCATGCAGTGCCTGTAGCTTACGCCCGGATAGAATTTTATGTCCTCTGTGGAAAGCTCTGCGGCTAAAGCTTCGATAAGCTGCTGTGCCTCTGCAGTGGTTATGTCCCCTGCGCTGTGATCCACAATGGTCATATCCTCGTAGGCTCCGTCACCTTCGATGGTTATTATGTTTGTTCTGAAGGCAACATCCGTATCATCCATGTCTATGCCGATGCTGGCAGCTTCCAAAGGAGATCTTCCTGTGAGATAAATTGCCGGGTCATAACCCATGACCGACAGATTTGCCGCATCGCTTCCCGGCGCTATGCCTTCAGGTACGGTTCTTACCATTCCCACTTCGCCTTCTGCAGCTAAAGCGTCTGCACATGGCATATTGGCCACTTCCAAAGGAGTTTTACC
The DNA here is from genome assembly GCF_014982745.1 of Gallibacter intestinalis. Classification (GTDB taxonomy): domain Bacteria; phylum Bacillota; class Clostridia; order Peptostreptococcales; family Anaerovoracaceae; genus Gallibacter; species Gallibacter intestinalis. The sequence goes on from NZ_JADCKA010000013.1 coordinate 22,812, forward strand.
TCCCAGTTCTTCTAGTTTTTCATCTCCTGCCCCGTCGGGCACCAGTACAAAATATTTCATATCTTCACCTGCTTAAAATTAAGCGTTTTCCTTTCTGAATTCCTCCATGAAGTCTATAAGTGCCTCAACACCTTCTTTAGGCATTGCATTGTAAATTGATGCTCTCATTCCTCCTATGGATCTGTGTCCTCCCAGATTATGCAGTCCCTTTTCCTTTGCCTGGGAAACAAACTTCTTGTCCAGGTCTCCGTTTCCCGTTACAAAGACAACATTCATCAATGATCTATCTTCTTTAGCCACAGGACATTTATAAAATCCGCTGCCGTCGATGTAATCATAAAGCATCTTTGCCTTCTCAACATTGGCCTTAAGAAGCACTTCAACGCCGCCTTCCCTCTTGATTTTCTTAAACACTTCTCCTGCTACATATATGGCAAAACAAGGAGGCGTGTTGTATGAAGAATCATTGTCAGCGTGAATCTGATAATCTAAATAAATAGGAATATCCGCAGGAGCTTTACCTAAAAGGTCTTCTCTTACAATCACAAGAGTCATACCTGCAGGGCCGATGTTTTTCTGAGCACCAGCATATATGAGACCAAATTTACTTACATCGATATTTTCGGAAAGTATACACGATGACATATCAGCAACTAGCGTCACATCGCCCACATCAGGAACCTCTGCATAATGAGTTCCGTAGATGGTGTTGTTATACGTTATATGCACATAGTCAGCATCCGGTCTTATCTGACTTTTATCCACCTTAGGTATATATGTGAAATTGTCATCTTCAGAGGAAGCCACAACTTTGACATCACCGAACTTAGCAGCTTCCTTAGCCGCCTTTTTAGCCCATGAGCCGCCTACGATATAGTCTGCCTTTTTTGAACCCGTCATCAAATTTAAAGGCACCATTGAAAACTGTAACGTACCTCCGCCCTGAAGGAAGAGCACTTTATAGTTGTCCGGTATGCTCATAAGATCCCTTAAATCCGCTTCAGCATCCTTCAAAATCTGCTTAAATTCAGCTGATCTGTGGGACATTTCCATTACCGACTCACCGCATCCGTTGTAATCCGTAAGCTCTGCTGCCACCTTTTCTATAACATCAAGCGGCAGCATCGACGGACCTGCCGAAAAATTAAAAGCTCTTTTCATATGTATATACCTCCAAATTGTCACTATTTTCGCCTTTTTCAGAATTATAACACTTTACTCGAATATGGTAAAGTGTTATACTTTATATCAACAATTTTTCTGGAAAGGAGCTATTTCAATGTATAAAATCGCTACACTAAACAAAATATCGCCGGCAGGACTAAGCCGCTTCAGTGATAAATATACTCTTATCGACGAGCCCGAAAAGGCATCGGGAATCATCGTAAGAAGCCAGAACATGAAGGACATGGAATTTTCCGATGAGCTTTTGGCCATCGCCAGGGCAGGCGCCGGCGTCAACAACATACCGGTAGAAAAATGTGCAGAGGAAGGCATCGTTGTATTTAACACGCCGGGAGCCAATGCCAACGCCGTAAAGGAACTGGTAATTGCCGGAATGCTTCTGGCAGCAAGAAATATTCCATCTGGTATAAAATGGGCATCTTCCCTAACGGAAAATATTTCCGAGGCAGTGGAAAAGGGCAAAAGTCAGTTTGCCGGAACCGAAATAGCTGGAAAGACCTTGGGCGTTGTAGGTCTCGGAGCCATAGGCGTATTGGTTGCCAATGCTGCCCAAACTCTCGGCATGAATGTTATCGGATATGACCCATTTATATCCATTAAATCGGCTCATAATCTTTCCAACACGATACCAGTAACAGAAGATGCCGGCGAGCTACTTGCCGCCAGCGACTTTGTAACTTTGCATGTTCCTGCAACTGAAGACACCACAGGTATGTTTGATTCTAGGCGTTTTAGCCAGATGAAGGACGGTGCGGTGCTTTTAAACTTCTCTAGGGACAAACTTGTTAACGAAAAGGCTCTTACAGAAGCCCTTGCAGCAGGAAGCCTCCGTTACTATGTAACTGACTTTCCAACTGCTGGAATCGCAGGTCTTGATAAAGTCATAATGCTGCCGCACCTAGGCGCTTCCACTAAAGAAGCCGAAGACAACTGCGCTATGATGGCAGCAGATCAGCTAATGGAATATATCGAAAAGGGAAACGTTGTAAATTCCGTAAACTATCCTAATTGCTCCATGGGCGAACTTAACAAGGAGGCTCACGCCAGAGTATGTATTTTAAATAAAAATATTCCTTCTATGTTGGGTAAGATTACAGGTATCATGTCCGACCTCAATGTAAATATCAGAGATCTGACAAATAAATCCAAGGGCGATTTTGCCGTAACCCTCATGGACATAGACGCCGAGGTTACCGAAGAGCAATTTAAAAGCGCTCTGGATATTGACGGCATCATAAGGATAAGGATTATAAGAAGCAGATAACACATTGCATTTTCTAATATACGCATTACAAAAGACCGGAAGCATCCTTACGGATATTCCGGTCTTTTGGTATTAAATCTCTTATGTCATCAATAATTCGTCAATAGGTCTTTGTATCAGCCCATACCTTGTTTACAAGTATACCCAAAAACAGCACCCACGCAAGGAAGTAAAACCAAAACAGCAACGCCACTATCGTTGCCAAAGAGCCATATAGTAAGCTGTAGTTGGCTATGCTAAATGCGTATTTCGAATACAGATAGGATACAATCAAAAGGCCCACTGAAGCAAATATACTTCCCGGTATAATCTCTCTAAATTTCATCCTGCGCATAGGAAGCACATAATAGTTAAAGCTAATCATCAGAAAATACAGTACTATAGCTATAGGCCAGCGCAATACCATCCAAATGTCGGTGGCATCGCTTTCCTTTCCGATGATTTTAAGAACTGTGCTTAAAATAACATCTCCATACAGCAGCACTATTATGGCAAATACTATTGTCAGTATGGTAAGTCCCATGGTTGCAAAGGCTCTTATCCTGTCTCTCAAAAAGCCCTTTCCTGTGTACTGTCCGTCACTGAAAGTATAATTTGTAATTCTCATCATGGAGAACTGAACCCTAGAGGCCGCCCAAACAGCGATGATTATAAATACCAGACTCATGGCACCGCCGCCGTTACCTATTACCAGCTTTTCGATATAGCTGCCTATGCCAGAGGTTCCGATATAATCCATAATCCATCCTATGGCATCTTCAAGGTTCTGTTTAAATATGCTTGTCAGCACCTGGGATATCAACAGTATTATAGGTACCAGCGCCAAAATAAAGTAAAATGACAGCTGCGCTGCAAAGCCCTGGTAATACGGGTCCTGCATCTGCTTTAATCCCAGGGTGATCATTTTAAATACACGATCCCTTTTACGCATATTAACGGTTTTCCTCCTGATCCAGCAGCTGCGCCAGTTTTTCCAGCGCTCTCGCTCTGTGACTTATCTTATTTTTTTCATCCATATCAAAGCACCCGAAGGTTTTATCGTATCCTTCTGGTATAAAATACGGATCGTAACCAAATCCGTTATTTCCTGACGGTTCTTCAGCTATATGTCCTTCGCTTTCTCCCCTTGCCACCAGTTTTCTGCCATCAGGGAACAACATGGTAATAACGCATACATATCTGGCTGTTCTTTTTTCAAATGGAACCCCTTTAAGCTCAGCCATCAGCTTCCTGTTGTTATCTTCGTCAGAAGCATCTTCACCGGCAAAACGAGCGCTATAAACGCCCGGTGCGCCGTTCAAAGCATCAACCTCAAGGCCAGAATCATCAGCTATGGTTATCATGCCTGTCAGCTTCATAATTTCCGAAGCCTTTTTATATGAATTTTCTTCAAAGGTCGTACCGTCTTCGACAACATCAACTCCGTCTATACCCGCTTCTTTGCCGCTTAAAAGTCTGAAGCCGAAGTTTTTTGTTATCTTTTCTATCTCTTCAATCTTATGTTTATTCTGAGTTGCTATGACTATATCCTTCACCATATCACCTCTCAACTGTTAAAATCTTCTTTTTCTACCCTTCATGCTCATCTTTCTGTGACGAACTGACGGTCTTACGCCGCGGGAGCTCATAGTTCTCTTGTAACCGCGGTTTCTGCTTCCTGAGAACATGCTCTTTGCAAATCCTCGTCTTGCATTTCTCCTTTTTACAAAGGCAACTATTATACCCACGATGATTACCACCGGTATAAGGATTATTGCTGTAAGCATTATGGCAATGTGGTTAGGCTGCTTAAGCAGTTTCACCGGATTGATACTGTTATCCACCACTTTTCTGTTGTGGGTTGTCGAATAATAGTCAGGCACGCTGTTTCCTTCAAAGGAATCAATATATGACGCTAAAGCGTACCATTCCTTGAGTTCCTGTCCGTCTCTATCCTTTACGATATGCTCAGTAAAATCTGTTATTACATTGCCGTCCTTATCCTTTGGCTCAATGGAAAGCAAACCGTGGGACTGATCCTTTACAATGCTCAGCATCTGACAGGAATAAAGTCCTCCCACAACTCTGTACAGCTTGTCATTATCCAGTTTTTCTATTTCATTTCCTTCGTTATCGATTATTGCAACATCTGTAGCTCTGTTTAAAAAGAGTCTCTTATCGTTTATGGTATAGCCGATGCCGCTCATATAAAGACGGGCAACACCCATTCCCGGAGAAATTGATGCATCAACCTCGGCGGCCGTCTTAAGCTCCTTACCTGTAAGATATATGCTTACAACAGGATAGCCGACACTTTCATCGGCCCCCATACCAAGGGAGCTTACATTAAAGGCATCTGCCACTGTAATATCGCCTTCATCAAAGGATGCTCTTACAGTTCCCGCAGGAATAATTGATGCTGTAATAGGTTCAGAGTCACTGCCTTCCGCCTGTTTTACAGCATAGATGTAACTATCGGAAATCAAATTTGCCAAAGGTTCCTCACCCTGCTGCTTTCCGAACTCACCTATATCGGTAAAGGCAAAGTCGCTTTCTGCCAGCACCTCATCATAGGAATATCCGTAATCGCTAAAGAACTTGCTGTTTACCGTAGATTTAAATCCTTCAATTGTCCTCTGAACATCGCTGTCATTTTTCACGCTGCCGTCCAGTTTTATAATCTGATAATCGCTAACCTTATAGCTGTCCCCACTTTTTTCCAAAACCAGGTGTCCAACATTGTCAGTGTACTCTCCGCAGGAAACTATAGTTGTATCTCCTACGCTCTGCGCTTCATCGAGAACAGTATGAGAATGTCCGCTTATAATAAGGTCTATTCCCTTAACTTCCTTAGCTAGTTTGACATCCTCTGAACTGCTGAAGTCATCTTCGTTTGTTCCTGCATGGCTTAAAGCAACGATAATATCGGCATCGCCGTTTTCTTCGATTTCATCTACTATCTTTTGTGCTCTTTTAACATAATCGCTGAAGGCTAATCCCGCTTCAGGGGCATTGCTTATGGCTTCATCACCGATTACTCCGAATATAGCCATTCTTATGCCATCCTTTTCTATGATGGTATAATCTTCAACTCCATAGTTATCAAAGGCCTTTTTCAGTTTCTGTCCGTCAGGATATGCTTCCTCATCTGCCAAGGTTGCCTCCCAGTTTATATTAGTGCCTACAATGGCAGGCATGGTGTAGTCATCGCTGTCGTATTTTGCTGCGGTATTAAGCATGTCGGCAAGTCCTGCAGCTCCGTAATCAAATTCATGATTACCGAAGGTTGTTGCATCATAACCTATCTGCGCCATTACTGAAAGTTCTGCCGCATCGGATTTAAAGATTGTCTGGAAAGGTGTACCCATGGAAAAATCCCCTGCATCCAGCAGGAAAGTTCCCGGATAATCCTTTTCCACATCGTCCTTTACAGTTTTAATTTTGGCAAAACCGCCGCTTTCCGTGGTTTTACCATCTCTGGTCTGCTTTTCCGTTTCCAGATGGCTATGCATGTCATGGGTAAACAGCACCGATACCGTATCCCCCTCTGCAGCCGAAACTCTGCTAAAGGCAGAACCAAAGCCCGCCGCAAGGGCTGCCACCATAACAAATGCCGTCACCAGCGATACTATTTTTTTCATACTTTTTCCTTTCACAGATATACTTATCAGGTAATTATATCATATTTTGTCTATGCAAACACCGTCTGCACCAGTACCATATAGCATATTGTACCGCACAGAACACTTATAAGGGTATTTCGTTTCCACACGTGGAGTGCCACCACCAACGCAACGGATATAAATGCCGGTGCCCACTGACCTGCAGAAGCAAAGGAAGTATTTCTCAGGCAGTATATTACCAGCATTCCCATTATGGCATATGGGAGCACCGTTCCCAGATAATTTATAGTTTTAGGCGCTTCCTTTCCCGCAGGAAAGATAATAAAAGGCGAAAATCTTATTAGAGCGGTTACTAAAGCTACCACCGCTATTATTGCTATACTGTGTATTACATCTATCTGCATTTATTTTTCCTCCAGTCTTTTTCTGAGAAGCAGCAATACTGCACTTATCAGTACCATGGCCGGAATCAAAAATCTGTCCGGTCCGAATACAAGCAAGCATATTAGGGAAGCCCCAAGCCCCGTAAGAGCAGGCAGATGCTCCTTTGTACTCAGCCACTGTTCTGTAAATATAACCACAAACAGTGCTGTCATAGCAAAATCTATACCCGTTGTGTCGAAGGTTATAAAGGTTCCCGCTATGCCTCCTGCAGCACTGGCAACCACCCAGTAGCTCCAGTTGAGCAAAGATATATACAGATAGTATTTCTTTTCGTCAAACCATTCTTCGTCGTGAAGCCTTGTACATACCAGCGAATATGTTTCATCCACAAGAGTATGTATTAGCAGCGGCTTTTCCTTACCCATATCCTTGTATTTACCAAGCATGGATATGCCATAAAAGAAATGTCTTGCGTTTATCATAAGTGTCATAAGGCCCGTAGTGATAAGAGATGCTCCTCCCGTGAGCAAGGATACGGTAACATACTGCATGGAGCCTGCAAAGACAAATATACTCATGGCCATAGCCCACAAAAAGCTGTATCCACTGGTCTCCATAATCAGTCCATATCCCAGACCAAGCACCACATATCCTGCCATCACCGGCAGCGAATCTAAAAAAGCCTGTCTGAAAGTTCTTTTCCGGTCAAATACGTTTTCCTTTTTAGCCGCTGTTTCAGTCATTTCTTATCGGTCCTTTCTTAATTCGAAATTAAGTTACAATCGTTTAATTTTACCATATTTGTTAATCCATTGTAAAACTTCTGTTAATATGTGTTAATTCTATGCCGCCGCCGTTGTTTTTTGATGATTTTAGTATATATTAGAGTTGTGGAATACGACATCCGTACCACTAATATAATAAGGAAAGGAGGATTTCAGATGAAAAAGACAATGAACACGCAAAAGCACATCGCACTTATCGCCCACGATAATAAGAAGGATGAATTGGTAAGCTGGTGCATCAAAAATAAGGCTACTTTAGGCGGTCATTTCCTATGCGGAACAGGCACCACTGCAAGGCTCGTGGCAGAAGCAACAGGGCTGCCGGTTAAGGCTTACAAGTCAGGCCCTCTCGGCGGGGATCAGCAGGTGGGAGCCCTTATAGCCGACGGAAAAATAGATATGCTTATATTCTTTTCCGATCCCCTAGAAGCTCAGCCCCATGACCCAGACATCAAAGCTCTTGTGAGAATTTCCACAGTTTACGATATACCGATGGCCAACAACAGAGCCACAGCAGACTTTCTCATCAGTAGCGGATACATGTTTGCTCCATATGAACACGATGTTATCGACAGCGAAGAAAACGCCGAAAACAGAGCATCGGAAATGAAAAACGACATAATAAAATAAAACAGGGAAGGATTACACTAATCGTAACCATTCCCTGTTTTTTATTAAGTGAAATCAAACATAGGAGTTTTCGGAGTTTTAAAAATATCCTCTCTTTTCAAGAGTATTTAAAATATTTCTACCTTCATCGGTTCCTTCTATGATTCTTCTTGCTCTTACACTGTCGCCGATATTTACAATTTCAACATTGCCATCTTCTTCAAAGGCCTCTTTTATATCATTGAGTACAGGAGCATTTGCCTTCATACCCAGGCAAACAAAGCCGTAATCAAAGTCCAGTTCTTCCATTCCGTCCTTTGTTTCCACCAGGAATGAATTAGCTCTCACTTCCTTAAGAGCCGTATTGGTCATCTGGCGAACACCGTATTTTTTCATCAGTGTAAATGTGCCAACCTTTGAAACAGGGTCAATGCCGTTTCCGATGGCAGGCAGCATCTCCACAATGGTAACCTCCGCTCCTCTCGGGGCAAAGAATTCAACTACATCAAGGCCTACGGCACCTCCGCCGATTACTGCAACCTTTTTACCCTTCATATCCTCAGGATAATTGTTGATATTTTCTATCATGTCAAAGATGGAATACACATGGCTTCCCTCTTTACCCAGGTTGTCATGCAAACCGTCAATAGGCGGAAGCAGAGGCAGAGAACCCGTTGCATTGACTATAACATTTGGTTTAAGGTTTTTAACAAAGTCTACAGTACCTTCGGTGTTCGTAAATACAAATAGGTTTTTCAGGTTCTCTGCACGGTGGATCATGTAATTAGGAAAATCCGCCAATCTCTTCTTATCAGGAATCTTTGAAATTTCCGCAGCAAGTCCGCCAAGATAAGGTTTCTTTTCTATAAGGAAGGTGGTGCAGCCCACTTCAGCCGCTGTACAGGCAGCTTCCATTCCTGCTGTTCCTCCGCCGATAACAACTACATTGCAAGGCTTGCTGATGTGTTTTTTCTTATATCCTTCGCCGGTAGGAACTGCTGGGTTAACGGTACAACGAATAGGTCTGTTGATACCGATTCTGTGTCCTGCACAACCAACATTACAGGAAATACATTTTCTAATATCTTTAACATCGCCAAATTCCACCTTGTTTACCCAGTCAGGGTCAGCGATAAGACCTCTACCCATACCGATGATGTCTGCATCTCCTCTTTCAAGGATTTCATCAGCCACCTTAGGGTCACGAATATTGCCCGTTGTTACGCAAGGCTTGCCGAATTTTTCTTTAACGGCTTTAGCCATATATGAACGCCATCCGTCAGGCAGATAGTTGGCATCTATCTGATACTGTAGAGAACCGTTGAGACCTGCGGACACATCTATAACATCCGCTTCCTCCTGGAAATATTCCAAAAGCTGTAATGTATCCTCTAAAGTATTGCCGCCTTCCATAAATTCATCGGCACTTACTCTCAGGAAAATTGGGAAGAAAGGTCCCACCTGTGCTCTTACCTCCTTGAGTACCATGGAAGCAAATCTCGCTCTGTTTTCCGGGCTTCCTCCAAATTCATCGGTTCTCTTATTTGTTGTCGGTGAAAGGAACTGACTTATAAGGTAGGAATGACCAGCATGGATTTCCACACAGTCAAAGCCTGCAGTCTGAGCTCTCTTAGCTGCTTCGCCGTACTTCTTTACTATTCTTAATATTTCCTCTTTATCTAAAGGACGAGGAATTTCTCCGCCTTCCTTAGAAGGTATATCCGATGCGGATACAGGCTGAGTGTTTATACGGGCCGACTGGGCAGATGCTCCTGCATGGTTAATCTGAATACCGATGCACGCACCGTGCTTATGAACGGTTTCTGTGAGCATGTATAGTCTCGGAATAAAATTATCCTTATCTATACGAAGCTGTGTCGTACCGTTGGAGCCTGTCGGAAAATCCACATTGGCATTTTCCACCATAATAAGGCCTGTGCCGCCCTTTGCGCGAAGCTCATAATAATTAATGTGACGGAAGCTCATTTCTCCGCTCTGTTCACCGTAGTTTGTTCCCATCGGAGTCATCATGATTCTGTTTTTCATGGTCATGCGTCTGATGGTCAGCGGCTCAAAGATATGCTTGTAATCCTTTTTCATTGTTATCTTTCTCCTTGAATCAGAAATGCTTGTATATAATGTTCAATCTAAGTTTTAAAATAAAGAGGTTGTGTTTATGTTTTCTGCCCGTATTATATGAATTTTTATTTAATAAAACAAATGCATATAAACCGTAAAATTCATAGAAAACGTTTATGAATTGTGATATATTGTCATTATCGAAGGAGTTTATTGTTAAAAAACAGTCAAAAGGATGTAACCATGAATCTCAATCATCTTAAATATTTCATCACCCTTGCCAAACTTGAACACTTTACAAAGGCCGCCGAGGAACTTGAAATCACCCAGCCCACACTAAGTCACTCCATGGCGACTCTTGAACAGGAATTGGGAACTCGCCTCTTCCAAAAACAAGGTCGTGGAGTTGTCCTTACCAAGTACGGGCGCACCTTCCTTAAATATGCAGAAGAATCCCTTTCCACCCTTGAGGAAGGCATCCGCAAAACAAAGGAAATGACCGGCCACACCGGCGGCATCATCGACCTGGCATTTATATACACCCTAGGCAGCGAATTTGTTCCTAATATGGTCAGCGACTTTTTGCGTTCCCACGAGGAGCTTAACATTCGCTTTCATTTCACCGTGGGAAATACAACGGATATTTTAAAGGGATTAAAGGATGAAAAATTCGACGTGGCCTTTTGTTCCATGGTTGAAAAGGAGTCTCATATAAACTTTGCACCTGTGGGCACCGAAGAACTTGTGCTTGTAACTCCAAAGGGTCATCCCATTGCTTCATCCGGAAATGCAGTTTCTTTGGAAGAGGCCGCCAAGTATCCTCAGATTTTCTTTACAGAAAACAGCGGCCTGCGTCCCCTCATAGACAATCTCTTTGAGCAAGCGGATATAAAGCCGGAAATCGCATATGAAATAGAAGAGGACAGCTGCATGGCAGGCCTTATTGCCCGAGGCTTTGGCATAGGCATCATGCCTGACATTCCCGTGCTGCGCACCATGGATGTCGATGTGTTGCCCCTTAACCTCTCAGGCCATCGCAGATATGTATATATGGCATGGTGCCCTGACAATTATCATCCCCCTGCAGTCAAACAGTTTATTAAATATGTGGCCAACGCCATATCCTTTACACCTCAGCTATAAATATCATAGAAATTAAAATGGACGAGAATTACAATCTCGTCCCTTCCTTTTGTATGAACTTAATAAAGTTTTTGACCGCCGGTATCATATAATGATTTTTCAGGTATCCCATATACACCGTATGAGCAATTTCCTGATCTTTCACCTTTATAATCTCTACATTTCTCTCGTGTATCGTCTCCACATCCGCCACCAGTGCCACGCCGAAGTTTTCCTCCACCAGTGCGGAAATAGCGTATTCGTCCGGCGACTCACATATTATATTGGGCTTCATCCCGTAGATCTCATAAAGTCTGTTTGTATATTTACCAAGCCCCGATGTTCTGTCATATCCTATTACCGGATAGTCTTCTAAATCCTGCAATCTCACCAATGGACTTTCCGTCAGTGGATGTCCTTCCGGAGCTATGATAACCATTTCCTGATGTATTATAGGTACAAACTGTATGCCCGGTTCATTTTCCACATAAGAGCCGAAAACAACATCAAACTTTTCGTTTTTAAGCCCTTCTATAAGTGCCGATGTATGCAGCTGATGAAAGCTGAAGGTTACCTTCCTGTTTTTTTCTTGACTGAGAAATCGCCTTACCATGTGAGGGATGTAATGGCCTGCCAGAGGGAATACATAGGCTATATCCACATGTCCTTCATCTCCTGTCAGCTGCTTCATCTGCAAGGTGGCCATATCAACATCCTTTAAAATCCTTTCCGCATGCTCTAAAAAAATACGACCATACTTGGTAAGCCTTACATTTCTTCCTTGTCTTTCAAAGAGCATGATGCCAAGCTCCTCCTCTAAAGTCGCAATGGATCTGCTCAAGGACGGCTGCGATATATTAAGCTCCTCCGCCGCTTTATGAAAATGCTGGTGCTTTGCCACAGTCTGAAAATACAGCAATTGATTAAGCGTCATATTTAATCCTCTTTAATCCTTTTTCGTTCAAATCATCTTACTATTAAATTGTACCACCATTGATAGTTAAATGCTATCAAAATTAAATAAAAGATATATTAGAACTATCGGTAGGCTCATATATAATAAAGTTAAAGAGGTTGTCTGTTAATTAACAAACGAAAATCAAAAGCAAAATCACAAATCAATTAGACACATTTATTAATTAATGGAGGAAAAACAAAATGACTGAAAGAATTACAGGACATACTGAGCTAATCGGACTTATGGCATATCCGATTCGTCACTCCAGCTCCCCTGCAATGCATAACGAAGCATTTGCAACCTTAGGACTGGATTATGCATATCTGGCATTTGAAGTGGATAACAGCACTCTGGAAGATGCCGTTAAAGGACTTCGCGCATTAAAGATGGTAGGTTCCAATGTTTCCATGCCTAACAAAACAGTAGTAGGCCAGTATCTTGATGAGCTTTCCCCTGCTGCGCAGATGTGCGGCGCCGTAAACACAATCGTAAATGATAACGGCAAACTCATCGGACATATCACAGACGGTATCGGATACATGCAGTCCCTTAAAGATAACAATATAGATGTAATAGGAAAGAAAATCACCGTAGCAGGCGCCGGCGGAGCCGCAAAGGCTATTGAAGTTCAGGCCGCTTTAGACGGTGTAAAGGAAATTTCCATCTTTAATATACACGATAGCTTCTGGGAAGCTGCCGAAAGAACAGTGCAGGTAATAAGAGAAAACACAGACTGCGTTGTAAATCTCTACGATCTCGATGACAAGGAAAAGCTGAGAGAAGAAATCGCAGATAGCTATCTCTTTGCTCAGGCAACAGGCGTAGGTATGAAGCCGATGGAAGGACAGTCTGTAGTTCCTGACAAATCCTTCTTCCGCCCTGACCTGATTGTAACTGATACAATCTACTCACCGAGAGAAACAGCTCTCCTGAAGATGGCAAAGGAAGTAGGCTGCAAAACAATGAACGGCCTTGGCATGATGCTCTTCCAGGGAGATGCGGCTTTCCATCTGTGGACAGGCAAGCATATGCCAATCGACCATATGAAGGAAGTATTGGACATCAAGTACGACTAATAACCATCGCTAAAGGAAAATATCGTTATATAAAGGAGATTATTTCATGAATACAAAATATCTGCCAAGCGCACTTATTCTTTATTTAAACTACTTTATCCACGGTATCGGATGCTCTATCCTCAGCCAGCAGGTTGTAAAGGAAATGCTTTCCGAACAGTGGGGTACAGGAGATGTAATGAGCGTAACTGCAGTAGCAGCAGCTCTTGGTCTGGGAAGACTCATTTCCCTGCCTTTTGCAGGTCCTCTGTCCGATAAATTTGGAAGAAGAATTTCCGTTCTCATCGGATGCTTCTCATATGTAATATTCTTTGTGGGAATTGCTTTCTCCCCAAGCATGACCTTTGCATATGTGGCAGCCGTACTGGGCGGTATAGCAAACTCCTTCCTGGATACAGCAACTTATCCTGCAGTTGGAGAAATCATCTACAAGTACACAGGCGTTGCCACAATGGGTATCAAGCTGTTCATATCCGTTGCTCAGCTGCTCCTCCCATTCTTCCTGGGAATGTGCGTAGGAACTTCCATGTCCTACCTGATGCTCCCTCTGGTATGCGGTATCGTAATTGCAGTACTGGGTATACTTGCAATATTTGCTCCGCTGCCTAAGGTTGAAGGCGTAGGAAAGGGCGAATCCTTCTTAAATAACCTTAAGAACGCTCATTTCTCTCTGGAAAGCGTAGCTCTGATCCTCATCGGATTTACATGCACAGCAACTTTCCAGCTGTGGCTCAATTGCGCGCAGACATTCGGTACTGAGGTTGCCGGAATTCCGTCTGAAAGCGTTTCAATGATGCAGACTTATTACTCAGCAGGTACTCTGGTTGCTCTGTTTGTAACAAGTATTCTTATTACAAAGTTTAAGCAGGTTCGTTTCCTGGTAATCTATCCTGTAATCTCTCTTGTAATGCTGGCTCTAGTTTACCTGATTAAGACACCTATGATCTGCTATGTAGGCGCCTTTGTAATCGGTTATGCTGGTGCAGGCGGCGTACTGCAGATGGCAACAGCCGTAGCCAATGATTTGTTCCCAAAAATCAAGGGAACCCTCACAAGTCTGGTTATGATAGCTTCCAGCCTGTGCAATTACACAATCCTTACAGCAGCAGCAAAAATGAGCTCCTCCGGAGTTATCCTTATGAACATCGTAATAACAGTAATAGGTATACTTCTTGCTCTGTTTGTAAACCTGAGATACGGCAAGCTGCTTAAAAATGCCGGACAGGCCGAATAATCTTTGTCACAGTTTCAGGTCGTATATTTCAGGTCATATATTAAGAAAGGATACAACTGATGAATACAGTAAAAGTTAGAAATATTGAAATTGGAGCGGGCATCCCAAAAATTTGCGTACCTATAGTAGGCGTAACAAGAAATGAAATCCTTGATGCCGCTAAATTCATTGCCGCCATGGGAACCGACGTGGTAGAATGGCGTGTAGACTGGTACCAGGATGTATTTAACTTCGATGAAGTTGAAAAAACCGCCGAAGAACTTCGCAAGGCTCTCGGCGACACTCCTATACTTTTTACCTTCCGTACATCAAAGGAAGGCGGCGAAAAAGCCATAAAAACAGCAGACTATGTTGAGTTAAACTCTAAAATTGCAAAAACAGGATATGTTGACCTTGTAGATATTGAAGCCTTCACCGGCGACGATGCCGTAAAACAGGTCATCAGTGCCGCTCACAGCTGCGGTGTTAAAGTGGTAGCATCAAACCACGACTTTGACAAGACTCCTGAAAAGGATGAAATTGTAAAAAGACTGCGCAAAATGCAGGAACTGGGAGCAGATATCCCTAAAATAGCAGTAATGCCACAGAACAAAAAAGATGTGCTGACACTGCTGTCAGCTACTGAAGAAATGAGCACAGAATATGCAGACAGACCGATTATAACAATGTCCATGGCAGGAACAGGCGTTATAAGCCGCCTGTGTGGTGAAGTGTTCGGTTCATCGCTTACCTTCGGAGCCGCAGGCAAGGCCTCCGCTCCTGGACAGATGGGAGTTGAAGACCTGAAAACAGTTCTTTCGCTTCTTCACAAAAGCCTTTAGGTAAATCCTTTGCGTAAGACAAGGAGGCAGACTTATGAAAAAGATAATAAATTGCATAGACGAATACCTCGAAGAAATAATCCTGGTCTTCCTCCTTGCAGCAATGGCTGTAATTATGGGCATCCAGGTATTCTGTCGCTATGCACTTTCCATGTCCCTGACATGGTCTGAAGAGCTGACAAGATATCTGTTCATATGGGCAGGATTTTTAAGCGTCAGCTACTGCACAAAGAAGTGCATATCCATAAAAATAGAACAATTTGTAGCGCTCTTCCCTAAAAGGGGGAAAGCGCTGTTTAAAGTTGTAAACCATACTATTGAACTGGTACTGTTTCTTTACCTTATTCCATTTGCATGGAAATATTTTTACTCAGCCATTGAAACAGGCCAGGTAAGTCCAGCTCTGGGAATTCCAATGTACTATGTTCAGGCTGCTCCCCTTGCAGGATTTATACTGGTGGCCATACGCATAATCCAGCGCTGGATTGTGGAGTTCAATACAGTAAGGGGAAAGGAGTAACTCATGCCGGCAGCAGTTGTAATGATAATATTCGTAATCTGCCTGGTAATCGCAATTCCGGTGTCCATTTCCCTGGGAATAGCATCGGTGTTGCCGGGCGCCCTTGATCCTTCATTTACGGCTAGCGCAACCTATGTTATCCGTTCTATGCTAGGCGGTCTTGACAGCTTCCCTTTGCTGGCGGTTCCTATGTTCGTTTTATCGGGAATCATCATGGCAAGAGGTGGTATATCAAGAAAGCTCTTTGATATATTTGCCTTCTTTATGGGAAAACGCACAGCAGGCATGCCTTGTGCCGTAATCGTAACCTGTCTTTTTTACGGAGCGATTTCAGGTTCAGGCCCAGCCACTGTAGCAGCAGTAGGCAGTATGACGATTCCTATTCTAATAGAAATGGGATATGATAAGACATTTTCCACAGCCGTCGTGGCAGTGGTAGGAGGACTTGGGGTAATAATCCCTCCGAGCATACCTTTTATCATGTACGGAAGCGCTTCCGGAGCCTCTGTCAGCGACCTTTTTATCGCCGGAATAATACCGGGACTTCTCATCGGTGCACTTCTGATGATTTACGCCTGGCTCTACTGTAAAAAACACGGCGAAGATCAAGAAAAGAAACTGGTAATGGTAAATGAACTTCATTCTCGCGGATTTTTAAAGGTGCTTAAGGACAGTTCCCTGGCTCTTTTAAGTCCCGTTATAATCCTAGGATGCATATACAGCGGCATAGCTTCACCTACAGAAGCAGCGGTAATATCCGTATTTTATGCCCTTATCATCAGCCTGTTTGTGTACCGCAGCATCAAGCTAAAAGATATATGGGGCATACTAGTAGAATCAATACGCACATACACACCGATACTGTTTATACTGGCTGCTTCAATAGCATTTTCAAGGGTGCTCACTTTAATGCAAGTACCTCAGGCCGTAAGCGACTGGATACTGACCCACTTTACAAATCCGATTGTACTGTTGCTTGTAATCAATATATTCCTGCTTATAGTTGGAATGGTAATGGATACCACACCAGCAATATTGATTCTTACACCGATATTGCTGCCGATCGTAACGGAAATAGGCATGGACCCTATACACTTCGGTGTAATGATGGTTGTAAACCTGGCTGTCGGTTTTGTAACACCACCAATTGGCGTAAATCTCTTTGTAGCTTCTTCCCTTTCGGAGATACCTCTGATGAAGATTGCAGCAAAGGCAATGCCGATGATAATATACTTTTTATTTGCCCTTGTGCTGATAACATTTATTCCTGCAATCAGCCTCGTGCTGTTGTAGGTATAGGAGAATAACCATGAAGAAATGGATTATAACAGCAGCAGCTTTCATAATAACCTTTGGGCTTACCTTTAGCCTAAGCTCATGCTCCGGCGGCAACCAAAGTGCCGATGGTGAACAGGAATATGCCTATCCACTGGCCACAGCCAGTCCGGAAGACACCGTAACCCAGATATATGCCGAAAAATTCGCCGAGGAAGTTGATCGTCTCAGTGACGGACGCATCAAAATCCAGGTGTACCCAAATAGCGTACTAGGCGGTGACAGAGAACTCTTAGAAAGCTGCTATGACGGAGATATACCTTTTGTAATACAAAATACGGCCCCACAGGTAACATTTATCCCAGATACCGCCGTATTTGATGTGCCATGCCTCTTTGACAGCCTTGAAGACGTCAGAGCCACCGTAGACAATCCCGAATTTTTTAACAGGATTCAACAGTCATACCGCGATGCCGGTTACGAGCTCTTAGGATACTCCGACCAAGGCTTTAGAGTGATGTCCACAAACAAAAATGTCACTTCCATAGGGGATTTTAAAGGGCAGAAAATAAGAACTATGGAAAACAGCTATCATCTTGATTTCTGGTCGGCCCTCGGCGCAAATCCTACACCGATGAACTTCAGCGAAGTTTACATAGGGCTTCAACAAAACACCATTGACGCCCAGGAAAACCCTTATGAGGTCATAGTCTCCAACAAGCTCTACGAGCAGCAGGACTATGTAGTGGAAACAAACCACCTGCCTCATCTGATATCCCTTGTGGTCAGCAAGGACTTTTATGATCAGTTATCAGCCGAAGATCAGCAAATTTTAGTTGAAGCTCAAAAAATCGCAAGAGATTACTCACGTAAAGCTTCAGATGAACGTATAAACCAGCGAATCGAAGTAATCGAGGATAGCGGCACACAAATCGTAACCATAAGCGATGAAACTCGCCAGGATATGGTTGATGCTTCAGCTGATATATATGAGGAAATCAAGAATGCTGTAGATGAGGATATTTACAGGGCATATGTTGGGGAATAAAATACTACAGTAATATAACAACACAAAACCACGGACTATTGCTAAAAACTGCTCCGTGGTTTTAGTTTTGCCTTTTATTACGCGTTTTTTATCCTATAACCTGAGTTAATATCCGCCGCCGGAAACTCCTAGATATTCCTCTAGGCTGAGACCGGAGTTATAGACGCTCGTTGCAATGTCTCCAACATAGCGAACATGCCATGGTTCAGCCTGATATCCGGTTATCCATTCCTTTCCTGACTGATATCTAACAATTAAACCATATTTATGGGCATTTTTAGCAACCCAGCTTGTCGCTTTGGAATTTGTTAGAAGGGAACCACCGCCCGGCTCACGCAAATCGAAAGCCAATCCAGTCTGATGTTCCGAATAACCAGGCCTAGCTGAAAAAGTATCAGCGCTTGCCTGTCCATATGCACTCACATAATTTTGATAAAGAGTACTTTGATAACTGTAACTTCTGTAATTACTTGTAGTGCTATCTACAGAAAGCCCCTCGGCCTTCATATCACTTATCATCCTGTTAACTGCTGCCAGTGCAGTTTGGTTTACACCGCCACCAAATCCCGGTGGTACAGGATGTTTCTTATTAACAATCAGTATGCCATTTTTGTAGTATGGCTTAACTGCTGAATTTGATGAAGATTGGATGACCGCTTTCTCTTCAGCCTTAACTACCACAGTGAACTTTTTGCTTTCCTTGTTTTTATGGGCATCAGTTGCGGTGACTTCTGCAGTATAGTCACCTTCTTTATCAAATTTAACATCCTTTGTATCGATATCAAGAGTGCAATTGCTCAAATCGCTAGCTTTAAAGTAACTTTTAAAATCAAAGTCCTTATTCCCCTTTGCCACTTCAATTTTTTCTGAAAAAGAAGTGAACTCAGGTTTTGTGGTATCCTTTACCACCACTTTCAGCTTATCGGAATGCTTAATCATTGTTCGATATGTAAATGGGAGTTCGTACTCTCCAACCTCCGGATAATCCTTATCTTTGACCATCTTCAAGGAAGAATAATCCACTTCAATATTTTTTACTTTGTCAGAGCTATCACCGAAAATCGCGCTAGTATCAATTTCTACTTTCTTGCCATATTCAAATGTGAAGATATCCTCTTTTACTTTAGGCTGCGAAATGAATAACCCTAAGGCAACTGCGATTATAACAACAACTATACATGCAACAATGATTACTGTCTTTCTATTTTTTAAAGTATGTTTTGCCATTATATTATCCCCTGCATCGTGCTTTTATAACAAATAAGTTCTTTGTTAATTATACAACATTTGACTATAAGCTTAAATATGCTATAATGAATTAGGCTAAATCGTGAGTACGAATTTAGCGCATAATCAAGAAAAAAACCACGGACTGCTACTCCGTGGTTTTTAATGTGCTCATTTTGCTACTAAATTCTATCGAGCCGCTTGCAGATGTAGTAGATTTAATTCTCTTGATATGCTCTTTCTATATACGGTAAAGATTTTTCATAATCCTTATCGCTTTTTACTATTAATTGAAGATCTCCTGTTCCAAAATGCCCTATTCCTCGCATATCGCGACTAAATCCTTCTTCAAGTTCGACCGTCTCCGGATTCAATCTTAAATTCACTATAACTTGCTTATTATATATTTCTATACATGCAATATTCTGAACTTTCCTGTATGCAATATAGAATTTAAGTTGATTTGCAACTATATCGTCTCCTAGGCTTTCAATATATTCGCATATTGATTTATATATTCTCTTTATATTTTCTGGTACACTTGCTACTTTTTCCACATGTGTTTTTTGCCCTGATTTTGCTTTATCTTCATCTTGATCTTGCACTATCGCTTTTACATTTGGTGCATTTAAATGTTCAAATAAAACAAGTTTATCTTCATATTTCTTATACTTAACTAACTTTATATTTCTTTGCATTTGATTTACCGCATGCACATCGTATCTAGTAAAATCATTTGCTATACATATTACACATGGCATTGACCAATCAATTTCATCTGCTGCTTTCGTTCCAAGCTTTTCAATCACAAGAAGTTTAAAATCCGCTTTATGATCCAATAACCAATCCAAATAGAAAAGTCCTTGATTTATAACGTTTTCATTTATGCTCCTTTTATACTCAAAAATAACCGGACAATTATTCTCATCAATGCCTATACTATCCATACGCCCATTAGTTATTTGATATTCACTTTTAAGGAATCTAACACCAAAAAACAGTTCCATATTATCTTCTATTAAAGATTGTAACTCTTTTTCTACTGAAACCTGCGCTGCCGAAAGTTCTTTAACACTTTCTTCTAGTTGAAACAACTTTATATCAGACATAAATAATCCTCCCCATAGTTATCAGATATAAACGATTATGACTACATTATTCTCAAAAACATTACAATACCTTCTTTAATTTCTCAATCAAACCTTCATCCGCAGGAAGCCACGCAACAGTATCAAGCTCTTCTTTATACAGCCATCTTGCATCTTCGTGCTCATTTAAAACAATTTCTCCAGCTTTTAGTGAGCTTATAAAGCAATGCATTGTGAGGTGAAACCCCGGATAATCGTATTCAACAGTATCAAATAGCTCCTGAACACTTATTTCTACATCCAGTTCTTCTTTAATTTCCCTAACCAGAGCTTCTTGAGGGCTTTCTCCATCTTCTATTTTCCCGCCGGGAAACTCCCAACCATCTTTAAATTCGCCGTACCCTCTCTGCGTCGCAAAGATTTTATTGCCATCTTTAATTATCGCTGCAACTACCTCTATAGTCTTCATTAAATTACTCTCCCACTATATACTCGTAAATGTCTTCTCTTATAGGATGATCCAGTAGATACGTTATCTCAAATGCATCATACCCTGTTTTGTCCATAACTATCGGATGTGGTTTGCCCACTGCATTTATCTCTCCCAAGAAATAAAACTCCTTAGCTTCCCCATCGTCCTTATTTTTACGTACAAACAGGTATATCTTGTTATCCTTATCATCATCGCTGGACTTATATATATGTACTGCGTCTGAAGATTCTGCTGTTCTTTTGCTTTTTGAAAGGGCAATCAACTCTTTATTTGACAAGAATCTGTCTTCATATGCTATAGCATCATGGTCTTTTTCATAATTTATAAAGACAGGTAGAGTCTTTGTCTTTTTGTCGTAGAAATACCCACCGATATTAAGAGCGTTCATATTTTTATCCCAATTAAGAAGCCTGCATACATCTTCATATGTATACTTTTGATAAAGCTGGAAATTGGTTTCCTTGTACCTTTCGGAATAATTCTCTTTATATCTGTGAATTCCAAACTCAATGGCATCTGTAACCATTGCCTTAAATTCAGGATTTTTTATCATATCCTCAAATTCTTGCGAAACGCATATTTTGCTTTCTATCTCCTCTATGAAATTGAATATGATTTTTTCTCTTTCCTGAGTTTTTAGAAATTCAAATCTAAGATTATTTATAGCCGACTCCTCATCTTTATCAGAAACTTTAATCTCATATTCTGCTTCTAATTTTTCTCTAAAGTCTCTGATAATATCTTCCGCCTCGTCTAATATGCATTTTAAGAGCAGCAATTCATGTATTCTCTTGCCTTTTGCATATTTCTGAGAAATGTATGTTAAAGCTTGTTCTTCTTTAGGAGATAATTCCACATGATAATCTTCTTTATCATACTTTGACAGGAAATTATGATACGAACCTAAATTGCTATTATCAAATATTTTTGTTACATCAATGGAACCGTACCTGTCAAAATCAAGTAAAGAAGGAATATGTCCTAATCTGTATTTCAAATTTTTATATGATTCTTTAATTAGCTTAACATCAATTGTTCTGGCCTTGTCAATGGACTCATATATTCTCTTTCTTGATATTTCATCAAAATGTACACTTGAGCTGCCTGGAATTACCCTTGTTCCGGAAGCTACATATCTCCTAATGGTATCCTTGTTATAGCTGCGATCCCCAGAAAGAGCCATCGGAATCATAAAGTTATTCTTGTAATTACCGATAAAGTCCAATATAACTACGAATTCCTTATCTTCATTTTTTCTCAAACCTCGTCCCAACTGCTGCACAAAGACTATAGGAGATTGAGTAGGCCTAAGCATAATTACCTGATTTATCTCTGGTATATCAACACCTTCATTAAAAATGTCTACAGTAAAGATATAATCCAAATGATTTTCTGCTTCATCACTGACAAGTCTCTCTATTGCTTTTTCTCTAGTTTCTTGATTATCTTCTCCCGAAAGATCTAAAGTTGAATATCCTCTTTCATTAAACTTTTCCGAAAGTATCTGAGCCTCTTTTTTACTGCTGCAAAATATTAGTCCCTTTACACGTTCCCCGCTGTATCCATAGTATTCAGCCTGTTCAATTATATGATTTACTCTGTCATCGGAAACAAGTCTGTTAAAATTTCTTAAACCCGTCTCATCATCAAATACTTCACCATTTATCTCTATTTCGCTTATTCCAAAATAGTGGAACGGGCATAGTAAATCCTCTTCTAACGCCTGATTAAGTCTGATTTCATATGCGATGTTATGATCAAACAAACTGAAAATATCAAATCCGTCGGTTCTCTCAGGACTTGCTGTCATACCTAAAAACAATTTAGGTTTAAAATATTCCATTATCTTTTGATGGCTCTTTGCACCTGCTCTGTGCACTTCATCCATTACGATCACATCAAAATCTTCTGGCTCAAACTGTTTCAGGCTTTCGTCCTTTGACATCGTCTGTACCGTTGCAAACAACAAATCTTTATCGAAATCTTTATTGCTTCCAGAAATCAAGCCATAAGACTTAGTATTTCCAAATACATTTTTATAAGCCTTTTTAGCCTGTTTTGCAATCTGTTCTCTATGTACTAAAAACAAAACGCGATGAGGCTTAAGTTGTCTGATTGCAAATGCTGAAGCATAGGTTTTTCCTGTTCCCGTTGCGGAAATAAGTAATGCTCGCTTTTCGCCTTCCTTTATAATTGCGTTTAAATTTTCAATAAAAGAAACCTGCATTGTATTCGGTTCCAGTTTATATTGCTCAAGGGAAATCAGTTTTTCTGATTGCTTTGCTATTTTCTTTTGTTCTTCATAAATAGCAGTATATGTATCTATCCAACCTTCAAGAGGTCTAGCCTGTTCCCAAAGATTTTGAAACTCTATGCGCATTTCACGCACGTATTCTCCATTTTCCGTGGCAATAATCTTTGTATTCCATTCTTTGTTAACAGACAACGCTTTCATCGTCATATTGGAGCTACCTACAATTATTTTGTAAATTTCTCCTTCACGAAACATGTATCCTTTAGTATGAAATCCGGCATTGTTTCCACCTACACAATACATACGAAGCTCAATATTCGAAAGTTCGTTTAACTTTCTTAAAGCTTTCGGTTCGCTGAAATTAAGATAATCCGTAGTCAGAATTCTACCTTTAATATTTCTTTTTTCCAGCTCTTTAAATGTCTGAAGTAGCGGAGCTATACCGCCTTCAGTTATAAAAGCAACACTAATAAAGAACTCATCGCAATACTTCAGTTCCTCTTCTATTGAAGAGATTACTTTACGACCCTCTTTATAATCATTTGAAATAAACTGAGGTCTGTAGCTGAGTTCTGAATTGTGATTATAGTCTATAAATGCTGTTTGAAATCCTTCTTGTATTCGCTGTAGTTTTTTGTTCATGATACTTACTCCAAGCGTATTATATCATATAAAAGGCAGAACTTTTATCCGTTCTGCCTTTACATTTCAATATTGATTTTAATTTTAGAACTTTTCCGCCTTACGCAGCATTCTGATTTCTCTTCTTCTTTCCGCTGCAGCCCATTCCTTACGCTCTTCATCAGTTTCCAGTTCCAGCCTTGGCACCTTTGCAGGTTTATCGTCTTCTCCAAGGGCAACCATTGTGAAGTAGGCTGTATTGATTTTGTGGTGAGAGCCATCAGAAAGGTTTTCTACATATGTATCAACTTTAACTTCCATGGAAGTAGTTCCGACAAATGTTACCTTTCCTTTAATTACTACCATCTCTCCCTTGTATACACCGTGAATAAATCTCAGGTTATCAACGGATGCCGTAATTACATTTGATCTGGTGTGACGCTGAGCCACAACTCCGGCAACTTCGTCCAGCCACTGCATCAGCATTCCGCCAAAAAGTCGGCTGGCAGCGTTGAGATGGTTTGGTCTAACGATATGGATGGTTTCCACTGTCGAGTCTGATACTTTTTTTGTTATCGTCATTGTCTTTCTTTCCTTTCGATGCAGTTTAGTTATATCTCCCTAATGCTCTTAATATACCACATAACTAATATTTTCAAAAGTGAACTATCAACTTTTTCAAGGGACTTTTTGATGAAACTATCAACTTTTTCAAGGGACTTTTACCTATCATAGGCAACAAACACTAAAAAAAAGACAGGTTATTCTTTCTTCGTTCTCATATCTTGTTTATTTAAATTAGATTTATTTACAGCTTAAACAATTCATGATAACCGTAATCATCATTTCCTTTTCCTCAGGCTTTGACTCTGCAATCATTATAGTTAAAGCAACAAGTGTGTGGTCATCTATCAGCTTCTCACCTTCCATAAATAGTACTCCGTTTTTGTCGAGAAAATATAGAAACATAGTTGCTGCTATTCTCTTATTTCCATCGAGAAAACTATGATTTTTAGTTACGAAATATAAAAGATGAGCTGCTTTTTCTTCAAGGCTCGGATATAGTTCTTTTCCTGCAAAGGATTGATATATATTTCCAATACTGCCTCTGAAAGAATCGTCCTTTTCCTTGCCAAATAAATCAGACTCATCGCCAAAACGCATTTGAGAAATTACATCCATGCATTCCTCATAAGTAAGTTCATATGTTGCGACATTTCCTTTAGGACGCTCCATAGTCTGATGATCATAAGAGTCTAATAAATCTAACGCTTTGCTATATTTTTGTATTACATTGAGCACCTGCTGCGAATCCAACGCATTTTGAGTTCTCTTCATAATCTGTATCACTTCTCCAAGCTGTGCGATACGATTATCATTTATGGCATAACCTTGTAATATATACTGCTTGAGAACTGAATTGGCCCATCTCCTAAATTCAACGCCTCGCCTTGATTTAACACGATATCCGACTGAGATGATGACATCGAGATTGTAGAACTGTACAGGTCGATCTGAATTTGCAATGTGCATTTTTTGCACATTGCTCAGACTGTAGACAAAGGTCCAATCTCAATTTTGAGATTGGGCTTTTTCTTTTGCATAAAACATATATAAATCGTTGAAATATCAACGCTTATGGCGGTATTTATGATATAATATTAATATAGAAA
>NZ_JADCKA010000014.1 GCF_014982745.1 Gallibacter intestinalis
ATTTTAAGAGATTCAGAGCAAGAATCATGCATTCATTAACATAAAGAAACTGACAGAGTGAATATACACTCTGCCAGCCTATGATCTCATTTTATGAGTTCTACCCCAACATTTGACATAGAACCAAGAAAAACCCGTCCCTGACTAAATCAGGTGACGGGTATTTTTTACGCTTAGGTTATTACCTTTTTCCGGCTTATACCAGTTCCAGGAATACTACTTCTGCACAGTCTCCCTGTCTAGGACCCAGCTTGAGGATTCTAGTGTATCCGCCGTTTCTTTCAGCATATCTTGGCGCAATGTCGTCGAAGAGCTTAGTTACTACGTCTTCATCATAAACGTATGCAAGCACCTGTCTTCTTGCGTGAAGATCGCCGCGCTTTGCAAGCGTAATCATCTTTTCAGCTTCTTTTCTGGCTTCCTTAGCTCTGTGGGCTGTTGTTGAGATTCTTTCCTCTCTGAACAGGTCAGTTACGAGATTTCTCAGCATAGCTTTTCTATGAGCTGAAGGTCTGCCCAGTTTTCTATATCCTGGCATTATTTTTCTCCTTTCAGTTACTCATCGCTTTCACGAAGTCCCAGACCAAGTTCTGCCAGCTTCTGCTTTACTTCGTCTAGGGATTTCTTACCCAGATTTCTGACTTTCATCATATCCTCTTCGGACTTCTGGGTCAGTTCTCCCACCGTGTTGATGGCTGCCCTCTTCAGGCAGTTGTAGGAACGTACGGACAGTTCCAGATCGTCAATGCTCTTTTCAAGATTGATTTCCTTCTGGTCCTCTTCCTTTTCCACCATGAATTCCATATTAGTTGTTTCCTCAGTAAGCTGTATAAACAGATCAAGATGTTCATGCATGATCTTTGCTCCTATGGAAACGCCTTCTTCAGGTCTGATGGAACCATCTGTCCATATTTCCAAAATGAGTTTGTCGTAATCCGTGATCTGACCTACTCTGGTGTTTTCAACAGTAAAGTTCACCTTTCTGACAGGAGTGAAGATTGAATCCACAGGAATAACAGAAATCGGAGTATCCTCTGTCTTGTTCTGTTCTGCAGAAACATATCCTCTGCCCTTAGCCAGATTTATAGTCATTACCAGTGTGGCGTTTTCTTCCAATGTGGCAATGTGCAGATCCGGGTTGAAAATTTCCATGTCTGCGTCGCCGATGATGTCTGCCGCTGTAACCTCTTTAGGTCCCACCGCATTTATCATCGCCTGCATAGTGTCTTCAGCACCGTTGAGCCTTACGGCCAGCTTTTTCAGATTGAGAATGATTTCGGTAACATCTTCCTTAACTCCAGGAATTGTGGAGAATTCATGAAGTATACCGTCAATCTTTACAGATGTAACTGCTGCTCCAGGAAGGGAGCTGAGCAGTATTCTTCTCAAGCTGTTTCCCAGTGTAGTACCATAACCTCTTTCCAATGGCTCTACGATAAATTTCCCGTAGTTGGAATCTTCTTCGTTAAATATACATTCTATTTCAGGCTTTTCTATCTCTATCACTGCGAACCTCCTTTCTTTCCAAGTAACTTGTAATTTCTACCCATTACTTAGAGTACAGCTCAACGATCAGATGCTCTGCAACAGGAGTATCAATCTGTTCCCTTGTAGGAATGGAAAGAACCTGTCCTTCAAGCTTGTTTACATCTACGCTCAGCCATGCAGGGACTGTTATAGTCATATCTTTGATTTCCTTGAACTTAGGAGAATTTGTGCTCTTTTCCTTAACCGCGATTACATCTCCAGCCTTAACTGCCATTGATGGAATGTTGGCTTTCTTTCCGTTTATAGTGAAGTGTCCGTGAACTACCAGCTGTCTTGCTTCCTTTCTGGAAGAAGCAAAGCCCAGTCTGAACACTACATTGTCCAATCTTGTTTCGAGCATGATCAGGAGGTTTTCACCTGCTTTACCCTGCTTTCTTACTGCCTTGTCGAACAGATTTCTGAACTGAGTCTCCTGAAGTCCGTAAAATCTCTTCGCCTTCTGCTTTTCTCTCAGCTGAAGTCCGTATTCGGAAACCTTCTTTCTTCCCTGTCCGTGCTGTCCAGGAGGGAAATTTCTTCTTTCAAGTGCGCACTTTTCGCTATAGCATCTGTCGCCCTTCAAGAAAAGCTTCTGACCTTCTCTTCTGCATAATCTGCAGTTTGCTTCTCTATATCTTGCCATATTCTCTTTCTCCTCCTTTCAATTAGACTCTTCTCTTCTTTGGTGGTCTGCATCCGTTGTGCGGAATTGGTGTAATATCTTTAATCATAGTGATATTAAGTCCCGCAGTCTGAAGGGCTCTTATAGCCGCTTCTCTTCCGGATCCCGGACCCTTTACGTAAACTTCAACTGTTTTAAGACCGTGTTCCATAGCGCCCTTTGCTGCTTCTTCAGCTGCCATCTGCGCTGCAAACGGTGTGGATTTTCTTGATCCCTTAAAGCCGAGAGAACCCGCGCTCGACCATGAGAGAGCATTACCGTCCATGTCTGTAAGAGTTACAAGAGTATTGTTAAAGGTAGACTGAATATGTGCTTGGCCTTTTTCAATATTTTTGCGCTCTTTTCTTTTCTTTCTAACTGCTTTTTTTACAGCTTTAGCCATCTTATTCTACCTCCTTTACTTCTTCTTTCTTCCTACAGTCTTCTTAGGACCTTTACGAGTTCTAGCGTTTGTCTTTGTTTTCTGTCCTCTTACAGGAAGGCCTCTTCTGTGCCTGATGCCTCTGTAGCATCCGATTTCCATAAGTCTCTTAATGTTAAGAGATACTTCTCTTCTAAGATCACCTTCTACATCGTATTCGTTATCGATAATCTGTCTAATCTTACCTGCTTCTTCTTCAGAAAGATCCTTAACTCTTACATTAGGATCTACTCCTGCTTTTTCAAGTATAACTTTAGCTGTCTGTCTTCCTATGCCGTAGATATATGTGAGGCCTATTTCTATCCTCTTGTCTCTAGGCAAGTCAACTCCGGCTATACGAGCCATATTTTCCTCCTGTTCCCATCTTCCGTCACGCAGCCTCGAGGGGCGTAATATAAACGGGATGTTCAAATAAATTATAACTTAATCACTTGTTGTGATGATTTAACCCTGCTTCTGCTTGTGCTTAGGATTTTCGCAAATGACCATTACTTTGCCTTTTCTCTTAATGACCTTGCACTTTTCACAGATAGGTTTTACCGATGCTCTTACCTTCATCTCTTAAACCTCCTATTTCTCTCTCCAAGTAATTCTTCCTCTTGTGAGATCGTAAGGAGAAAGTTCAACCTTTACTTTATCTCCCGGAAGAATTCTTATGAAGTTCATCCTTATTTTGCCGGATACATGGGCGAGCACCTCATGTCCGGTTTCCAGCCTGACTACAAACATCGCGTTTGGCTGAGCGTCTACTACAACGCCTTCGGCTTCAATTACATCTTTTTTTGCCAACTCATACACCTCTCATTTACAGGGTAAGCAATTCAGGCTCACCGTCCGTTACAACAACAGTATTTTCATAATGGGCTGACAGTTTCCCGTCAACGGTTACTACCGTCCAGTCGTTTAAAAGGACTTCCGTATCGTAATGACCTTCAGCTATCATAGGCTCAATGGCAAACACCATGCCTTCAGCCAGTCTCGGTCCTCTGCCCGGTTTTCCGAAGTTTGGAATCTGCGGATCCTCATGCATATCTCTTCCGACACCATGACCCACGTAATCCCTTATAACGGAAAAGCCTTCTCCCTCAGCCTTCATCTGTATGGCATGAGAGATATCCGAAAGTCTGTTACCGACTTTACAGAACTTAATTCCTTCAAAGAAGCTGTCCCTTGTGGCTTCTATCAGGTGAGCCGCCACAGCGCTTATGGCACCCACCGGATAGGTCCTTGCCGCGTCGCTGCAGTATCCTTTATATGTGGATCCCACATCTACGCTGACTATATCACCCTCTTTGAGGATTCTTTTCTTTGACGGTATACCATGTACCACTTCTTCGTTCACCGATACACAGGCGCTGGCCGGAAATCCGTAAAGTCCTTTAAAGGACGGTGTCATTTTGT
This sequence comes from Gallibacter intestinalis, assembly GCF_014982745.1. Lineage (GTDB taxonomy): Bacteria > Bacillota > Clostridia > Peptostreptococcales > Anaerovoracaceae > Gallibacter > Gallibacter intestinalis. Next base: position 4,032 of record NZ_JADCKA010000014.1, read on the forward strand.
GTCCGATAATATGCTCTTCCACAAACCGGTCAATATCCCAGGTGCTTATACCCGGTTTTACAAAGTCCTCAAGCTTTCTGAGAACATCTCCGGTGACCTTGCCGGCCTCCCTCATTATGTCTATCTCCTGTTTTGACTTGATGATGATCATACCGCTTATTCTCCCAGTATTTCGGTTATCTGGGCAAACAGCTTTTCAAAGCCGATGGATCCGTCCAGATGAACGATGTTTCCTGTCTTATCATAGTAATCCAGCAGAGGCTTTGTCTGTCTGTTGTATACTTCGATTCTGTTTTCCACAGTTGCCTCCGTATCATCAGCTCTCTGTATCAGCTCTCCGCCACATTTGTCACAGATGCCTTCCTTTGTCGGAGGCATGTTTGTAACATGATATGTCGCTCCGCATTCCTTGCAAACACGTCTGCCGATGAGTCTTGTCATCAGCTCTTCCTTTGGAACATCTATATCGAGAACATGATTTATCTTCTCGCCTCTGCCACCTAGGAAAGCATCCAGGGCAACTGCCTGTTCCACTGTTCTTGGAAATCCGTCAAGCAGAAATCCGTCTGCGCAATCATCTTCGGTCAGTCTGTCCGTAGCGATTTCTATGACCAGGCTGTCCGGTACCAGTTCTCCCCTGTCCATATATTCCTTAGCTTTCTTGCCCAGCTTTGTACCTTCGGAAATGTTCTTTCTGAAGATATCGCCGGTGGATATATGAGGGATGTTGTATTTTTCAACTATTCTGGCCGCCTGTGTGCCTTTTCCGGCACCCGGAGGTCCCAATAAGATCAAATTCATATCTGCCTCCTTATTACTTGAGGAAGCCCTGGTAATTTCTCATTACCATCTGCTGCTCAAGTCTCTTCATGGTATCAAGTCCAACACCTACAGCAATCAGAAGTGATGTACCTCCGAAAGAGATATCCAGGTTTGTGAACTGTGCTACCAGAGTAGGAAGTGTCGCAACCACTGCGAGGAAGATTGCTCCTACAAAGGATATCTTAGACATTACATTGTTAAGATACATAACTGTGGCATTGCCAGGTCTTATGCCCGGAATGAAACCACCATTTGCCTTAAGCTGATTTGCTACTTCTGCCGGATTAAATGTTGCTGCCGTATAGAAGTAAGTAAAGAAGATAATCAGCAGTATGTTGAGTATCGAATAGAACCACACGCCAGGAGATCCTGTCGGTGAAAGCCATTTTTCAACCCAAAGAGCAAAATCCGAATCGCTTCCTGTGAAATATGTTATTGTCAGCGGGAACTGCAATATCGACAGAGCGAAGATTACAGGGATTACACCCGCCTGGTTTACTTTGATAGGAATATGTGATGACTGTCCGCCATACATTTTTCTTCCTACTACTCTCTTTGCATACTGTACAGGCACTCTTCTGTGACCCTGCTGGATCTCGATGATGCCTATGATAACCAGTACAGCAAATACTATAAACAGTGCTACAGTCATATAGCTTATTGTGCCGTCCTTAAGGCTTAGCCATATGTTGTGTATGCCGCTTGGCAGCCTTGCTATGATGCCGGCAAAGATTATGAGTGATATACCGTTACCGATACCATTCTCATTAATCTGTTCACCCAACCACATCAGGAAGGCAGTACCTGCGGAAAGCACCAGTACAATTACAGCAACTGAGAAGAAGTTAGTGCTTATAAGCGCACTTCTGAACATACCGATAGTAACACCTATGGCCTGTATCAGCGCCAGCACCACTGTCAGATATCTGGTCCAGCGTGCTATTTTCTTTCTTCCTTCTAAGCCTTCCTTTGCGACTGCTTCCAGTCTAGGGATAGCAATGGTCAGCAGCTGAAATATGATAGACGCCGTAATGTAAGGCGTGATACTCAGTGCGAATATTGTCATATTCGCAAAGGCTCCACCGGAAAACAGGTTGAACAGGTCGATAAGACCGTTGCCCCCGTCAGCGAAGGTCTGACTGAGAATTTCTCTGTCAATACCAGGCACCGGGATGTTGGATCCTATTCTGAATACAACCAGCATGAGGAGAGTGAAGATAATCTTCTTCCTCATGTCCGGTGTCTTCCATGCCTTTACAAGTGTCGAAAGCCCGCCCATTTTAGATCACCTGAGCCTTTCCTCCGGCTGCCTCGATCTTTTCCAAAGCGGATTTTGTGAATTTCTGTGCCTGTACCGTAAGGGCTTTTTCAAGGTTACCGTTGCCTAAAATTTTGATTCCGTCTTTTACCTGTTTAACCATTCCCTCTTCGATAAGCAGTTCTGGAGTGATTACAGTTCCTGCTTCGAATCTGTTAAGAGCTTCAACATTAACTATTTCATACTCTTTTCTCCAGATGTTTGTGAATCCTCTCTTAGGAATTCTTCTATAAAGAGGCATCTGGCCACCTTCAAATCCAGGTCTAACGCCGCCGCCGGATCTGGACTTCTGACCGTTCATACCTCTGCCGCCTGTCTTACCCTGTCCTGTGGCAGTACCGCGGCCTCTTCTTTTGCGGTTTTTAGTAGCTCCTTCAACCGCTCTGAGTTCATGAAGTTTCATAATCCTCGCACCTCCTTAAAGTTCTTCTACTGTGAGAAGATGCGGAACCTTATTAATGGCACCTCTTGTCATTTCGTTGTCCTGAAGTTCAACTGACTGGTGCATCTTTCTCAATCCCAAAGCTTCTACAACTTTCTTCTGTCTAGGAGAAGCTCCGATCAAGCTTTTAGTTAAAGTTACTTTTACCATTTTAGCCATCTTTACTTCCTCCTATCCTAAAATCTCTTCCTTAGTCTTGCCTCTCAGCTTGCTTACCTTTTCTACAGTCATCATGTTCTTCAGACCTTCGATAGTAGCATAAGCCATGTTAGCAGTGTTGTTTGAGCCAATGGACTTAGCTCTTACATCCTTAACTCCGGCAAGTTCCAGAACTGTTCTTACAGAGGAACCTGCGATTACGCCTGTACCTTCTGCAGCAGGCATGAGAAGAACTCTTCCTGCTCCGAACACTCCCACGTTCCTGTGAGGAATTGTAGTACCTACTGTAGGAACATATATCAGTTTCTTTTTAGCATCTTCTGTGGCCTTTCTAACGGCTTCAGGAATTTCCTGCGCCTTGCCGAGACCAACGCCTACATGACCTTCACCATCGCCTACAACGATAGTAACGCTGAATCTCATGTTTCTACCGCCTTTGACAGTCTTAGCAACTCTTCTTATATTGACGATAGTTTCTTTCAGGTCCAATTTGGATGCATCGATCGTATTTCTCATGCTTTACCTCCGTTAGAATTTTAATCCGGCTTCACGCGCGCCGTCTGCCAATTCTTTAACTCTTCCGTGATATAAGAATCCGCCTCTGTCAAAAGCAACTGTTTCGATGCCTTTTTCCAGCGCTCTCTTAGCTATAACTTCACCAATCTGCTTTGCTGCTTCCTTGTTACCGCCGTTAGCGATTCCAAGTTCCTTTTCCAGTGTTGAAGCAGATGCCAGTGTAACTCCGTGCACGTCATCGATAACCTGTACGGAAATGTTCTTATTGCTTCTGAACACGCACATCCTAGGTCTTTCAGGAGTGCCATGAACATCTTTTCTAACTCTGGCGTGTCTTGCAGCACGTCTGCTAGCTCTTGTATCTTTAGCCATGATCTTCTACTCCTTTCCTTAGTCGCCTTTAACTCCGGCTTTACCCTCTTTTCTACGTACGTATTCACCAACGTATCTGATACCCTTGCCCTTGTAAGGTTCAGGTTTTCTCCATGCTCTGATGTTAGCCGCATACTGGCCCACCAGCGCTTTATCTATACCCTTAACAGTAACTTCTGTTGCTGAAGGCGCTTCTGTAGTAATGCCTTCCGGGTCCTTCATTTCTACTGGATGTGAGAAGCCAAGGTTCATAACCAGTGTATCGCCTTTCTTTTCGGCTCTGTAACCTACACCGATAAGTTCAAGCTTCTTTTCATATCCTTCGGTAACGCCTGTTACCATATTTGCTATAAGAGTTCTTGCCAGTCCGTGCTGAGCCTTGTCAGCCTTGCTGTCTGTCGGTCTTGACACAGTCAGAACTCCGTCTTTGATTTCTACTGTTAATCTGCTGCTAATCTGTTCCTGTAATTCGCCCTTAGGTCCCTTTACGGTAACTACATTGCCGTCGACCTTTACTTCTACGCCAGCAGGAAGATCAACAGGTTTAATTCCTATTCTTGACATTTCAAACTCCTCCTACCATACATAACAGATTACTTCGCCGCCAACTCCCATTTTTCTGGCTTCCTTGTCGCTTACAACTCCCTTAGAAGTGGAGATGATTGCGATACCCAGTCCGCCCAGAACTCTTGGAACATCACATGCCTTAGCATAAACCTTAAGGCCCGGCTTGGAAATCTTCTTGATTCCGTTGATAACTTTTTCGCCTGCAGGACCGTATTTCATTTCAATTTTGATAACGCCCTGCTTGTCATCTTCTATAACTTCAAATCCATTAATGTAGCCTTCTTCGAGAAGTATACCTGCGATGGACTTCTTAATCCTAGAAGCAGGTATCTCCACTGTCTTGTGACCTACAGTATTGGCATTTCTGATTCTTGTTAGCATATCTGCTATTGGATCTGTCATTGTCATTACAGTTTGTCTCCTTCCTCTACCAGTTTTGCCTTTCGGCAACTTAGTAAATTCCTATAACTACCAGCTTGCTTTCTTTACGCCAGGGATTTCACCTTTGTAAGCAAGCTCTCTGAAGCAAATACGGCAAATGCCATATTTTTTCAGAACAGAATGCGGCCTTCCGCAGATCCTGCATCTTGTGTAAGCCCTTGTAGAATACTTAGGCTTTCTCTGCTGTTTTACTTTCAGAGCTTTTCTGGCCATGTTTCCCTCCTATTTCTCAAATGGCATTCCGAGAAGTCTGAGAAGTTCCAGAGCTTCTTCGTCTGTCTTTGCTGTTGTTGTAAATACGATGTTCATACCTTTGATAAGATCTACCTTATCATAGTTGATCTCTGGGAATATCAGCTGTTCCTTGATACCCATGGAGTAGTTTCCTCTTCCATCGAAGGAATTCTTGCTGACGCCTTTGAAGTCTCTTACTCTCGGAAGAGCGATGTTGAAGAATTTATCCGCGAACACGTACATGTTCTCGCCTCTGAGAGTTACTTTGGTACCAACAGGCATTCCCTGTCTAACCTTGAAGTTCGCGATGGATTTCTTTGCCTTTGTAATTACCGGTTTCTGTCCGGAGATTACTGCCAGCTCTTCTACCGCTGTTTCCATCAGCTTAGCATTGTCCTTGGCTTCACCCAGACCGATGTTGATAGTGATCTTTTCCAGCTTAGGTACTTCCATAGGATTTTTATAGTTAAACTTGTCCATCATGGCGTTGAACACGTCGTTTTTGTAAGTTTCCTGTAATCTAGCTGCCAAATCGTCTCCTCCTTTCCTTAATCTATTACATTGCCGCTCTTCTTAGCGACTCTTACTTTCTTATCGCCGTCCATTTTGTAACCAACTCTTGTGCCGGCTTTAGCTTTTTCGTCATAGAGCATCACGTTGGAAACGTGGATAGGACCTTCCTGATGTTTGATTTCGGAAGAAGCTGTCCTTGTCTGTTTCTGATGCTTTGTCTGAACGTTAACGCCTTCGACGATTACTCTGTTTTCTTTAGGCATGGCTTTTATAACTTCGCCCTTCTTGCCCTTATCTTTACCGGTAATTACTATTACCGTATCACCTTTTTTAATTCGCATCCTGTTAGACCTCCTATAATACTTCCGGTGCCAATGACACTATCTTCATATAGTTCTTGTCTCTGAGCTCTCTGGCAACAGGTCCGAAGATACGTGTTCCTACAGGGTTCTTATCTTCTTTTATTACTACAGCAGCGTTCTGGTCGAATTTAACGTAGCTTCCATCTTCTCTTCTAACGCCTTTTTTGCTTCTAACCACGACTGCTTTTACCACATCGCCTTTCTTGACCATTCCGCCAGGAGAAGCCTCCTTAACAGCACAAACGATCACGTCTCCGATATTCGCATATTTACGGCTTGTTCCGCCGAGGATACGAATACACAAAAGTTCTTTCGCACCGGAGTTGTCAGCGACTCTTAATCTTGTTTCTGTCTGAATCATTTACGGTGCCTCCTTATTTAACTTTCTCTACTATGCTGACAAGTCTCCATCTCTTATCCTTGGAAAGAGGTCTTGTCTCCATTATTCTTACCTTATCTCCGATATTGCATTCGTTGTTCTCATCATGAGCTTTGACTTTCTTAGTAGTCTTTACGGCTTTTCCATAAAGAGAATGTCTTACGAAGTCTTCCAGTGCAACTGTGATGGTCTTATCCATCTTGTCACTAACGACAATACCGACTCTTGTTTTTCTTCTGTTTCTTTCAACTGTCATAATCACATCCTCCTTTCTTATTTAGCCTGAGCTTCAAGCTCTTTTTCTCTGATGATTGTCTTTATTCTTGCAATATCTCTCTTCATCTCTCTGAGTTTGAGTGGGTTTTCAAGCTGACCTGTAACATGCTGGAATCTCAGATTGAACAGATCCTTCTTCATTTTCAACAGTTCAGCATTAAGTTCCATATCGGACATTTCCCTTATTTTATTCAGTTCCATTATGCTTCACCGTCCTTTACTTCTTCGCCCTTGATGACGAATTTACACTTGATAGGCAGCTTGTGGGATGCCAGTCTCATAGCTTCTCTTGCCTGAGCTTCAGTACATCCTTCCATTTCAAACATTACTCTGCCTGGCTTTACTACCGCTACCCAGTACTCAGGTGAACCTTTACCGGAACCCATTCGTACTTCTGCCGGCTTCTTTGTTACCGACTTATGTGGGAATATCTTTATATATACTTTACCGCCTCTTTTAATAGATCTTGTCATGGCTACTCTGGCAGCCTCGATCTGGTTAGAGGTTATCCATGCAGGTTCCAGAGCTACAAGGCCGTATTCACCGTAAGTAACTTTGTTACCACGTGTAGCCTTACCTGTCATCCTGCCTCTGTGGACTCTTCTTCGTTTAACGCGCTTTGGCATTAACATGGCTAGTATCCTCCTTCTGTAGTCTATTCTTCAGTTGCTGTTTCAACTGCTTCATTTTCAACCTGTGGAGCTTCTACTTCAGGCTCCTGTGCTTTTGGCTCTTCCTTAGGAGTATTTCTAACTCTCGGATTTACAGCCTTTGGCAGCTCAGCTCTGTTTTCCCTAGGATTTCTCCTTGGTCTTCTTTCGCCGTCTCTTCTTCTGCCGCCTTTTCTTCTGTCGTTCTTTCTTCCTTCGTTCTTTTCTTCACGAACGATGCTCTGAAGTCCCTTATCAAGGATTTCACCGTGGTTTATCCAAACCTTTACGCCGATCTTACCGTATGTAGTATCAGCTTCGGCAAATCCGTAATCGATGTCGGCTCTCAGAGTATGGAGAGGAACGTTTCCTTCGCTGTAGGATTCGCTTCTTGCGATTTCAGCTCCTCCGAGTCTGCCGGATACCAGTACTTTAATACCCTTAGCGTTAGCTTTCATTGTTCTGCCTATGGCCTGCTTCATCGCTCTTCTAAATGCGATTCTTCTTTCCAGAGCCTGGGCAATGCTTTCAGCTGTCAGCTGGGCGTCCAGTTCAGCTCTTCTTACTTCTCTGATATCGATATCAACAGTCTTTCCTGTGAGCTTAACCAGATCAGCCTTGAGCTGTTCAATTCCGTCTCCGGATCTTCCGATTACCATACCAGGTCTTCCTGTTGCGATGATAATCTTAATCTTATTTTCTTCAGGTCTTTCGATTACAACCTTGGAAACTCCGGCTGCGTAAAGCTTCTTCTTTACAAATTCTCTTACCTTATTATCTTCGATGAGGTAATCTGCAAAGTTATTCTTATCTGCATACCATTTTGAGCCCCAGTCCTTTATGATTCCGACTCTGAGACCGTGCGGACTTACTTTCTGACCCATTTACTGAACCTCCTTTTCTGCGCTTCTTTCCTTAAGAGTAACGCCGATGTGGCTGCTTCTCTTGAGGATGATAGATGCTCTTCCCTGAGATCCCGCTCTCCATCTCTTCATTGTAGGGCCCTGGTTTGCGTAAATTTCCGCAACATACAGATCGTCTACATTCATGTCGAAATTGTTTTCGGCGTTAGCCGCTGCCGATCTCACTACTTTTTCTACCAGTTCAGCTCCTTTACCTGGAGTGAATTTCAATATAGTCAATGCCTCTGCAAGATCCTTTCCTCTTACCAGATCGGTAACAGGCTTAAGCTTGATAGGAGACATTCTTACATATTTTGCAACTGCTTTTGCTTCCATTTTCCTATCTCCTTTTCTTACTTAGATTTCTTGTCGGCTGCATGTCCTCTGTAAGTTCTGGTTGGAGCAAATTCTCCAAGTCTGTGACCTACCATGTCTTCTGTTATATATACAGGCACATGTTTTCTGCCGTCATGTACTGCTATAGTATGTCCCACCATCTGAGGGAAAATAGTAGATGGTCTTGACCAAGTCTTGATGACCTTCTTTTCGTTTGCTGCGTTCATCTCATCAATTGCTTTGAGAAGCTTCGCATTGACGAAAGGGCCCTTCTTAAGTGATCTACCCATTGTTCATGCTCCTTCCTTTTATTTTTCGTTTCTTCTCTTAACGATGTACTTATCGGACTGATTCTTTTTCTTTCTTGTCTTGTAACCAAGAGCAGGCTTACCCCAAGGTGTCACAGGGCCTACACGACCGATTCCGGCCTTACCTTCACCACCTCCGTGTGGATGGTCGTTAGGGTTCATTACAGAACCTCTTACTGTAGGTCTGATGCCCATGTGTCTCTTTCTTCCTGCTTTACCGATGTTGATGTTGGCATGATCTGCATTACCTACTTCTCCGACAGTGGCTCTGCATTCGATTCTTACCTTTCTAACTTCACCGGATGGCAGTCTTACCTGAGCGTACTTTCCTTCCTTAGCCATCAGCTGAGCTCCGTTACCGGCAGATCTTGCCATCTGAGCACCCTTTCCAGGCTTCAGCTCGATGTTGTGAATCATAGTACCTACAGGAATGTTTGCCAGTGGCAGTGCATTTCCCACCTTGATATCCGCATCAGCTCCGGAAACGATTACATTTCCGACTTTCAGTCCTTCAGGAGCGATGATATATCTCTTTTCACCATCTGCGTAAACAATCAGTGCGATGTTTGCGCTTCTGTTAGGATCGTATTCGATAGTGGAAACCTTACCAGGTATTCCGTCTTTGTTTCTCTTGAAGTCGATTATTCTGTACTTAGGTCTGTAACCGCCGCCTCTGTGTCTAACAGTGATCTTACCTCTGGAGTTTCTTCCTGAGTGTTTTTTGAGGGTGACGGTCAGTGATTTCTCCGGAGTGCTTGTTGTGATTTCTTCAAAAGTAGAAGTTGTCATTCCTCTCAAGCCCGGAGTAGTCGGATTGTATTTTTTAATTCCCATCGTCGTACCTCCTTACAGTCCCTGGAAGAATTCGATTTCCTTACTGTCAGCAGTAAGAGTTACGATAGCTTTCTTAGAAGCTGCTGTGTAACCGGCTGTTCTTCCCATTCTCTTAAGCTTACCTTTAACGTTCATGATGTTTACTTTAGCCACTTCAACGTCGAATATTTCTTCAACCGCATCTTTAACTTCGGTTTTGTTGGCGTCTACTGCGACTTTGAAAGTATATTTCTTTACCTGTGCGTCTTCCATGGAAGTTTCTGTTATAACAGGCTTCAGTATCACGTCGTACGGTGTTCTCATTATGAATACACCTCCTCAATTTTCTTTATCGCTTCCGCTGTAACGATGAAGTTGTCATGATTGATAATTTCATATACGTTCATTGTGGATACCAGAGCTGTTCTAACGCCCGGGATGTTTGCAGCGGATCTAACTACATTCTCGTCTTTTTCTGCTGTAACGATGAGGGCTTTCTTTCCAGCCTTAACGTTTTCCAGCATTTTTACCATTTCCTTTGTCTTAGGAGCTTCAAACTTCAGTTCATCAAGAACTATCATTTCGTTTTCAGCAACCTTTGCAGAAAGAGCTGACAGCATAGCCAGTCTTCTGAGCTTCTTAGGAAGCGTATATCTGTAGCTCCTTGGCTTTGGAGCGAATGCAACGCCGCCTCCTACCTGTGAAGGGTCAGTTGTGGAACCCTGTCTATGACGACCAGTTCCCTTCTGTCTGAAAGGCTTTCTGCCGCCTCCTCTAACTTCTCCTCTGGTCTTAGCGGACTGTGTGCCCTGTCTTCTGTTAGCCAGATGATTTTTAACTACAGCATGGACCGCGTTCTGATTAGGTTCGATACCGAATATAGCATCGTTCAGGTCTATAGTTCCTGTTTCAGTACCGGCCATGTTCAGTACTTTAACTTTTGCCATTGTTCTTCCTCCTTCCGAAAGTGTCTTACTTGCCCTGACCCTTGATAGCCATGCGCACTTTCACCAGGCTGCCTTTGCCTCCCGGTACCGCACCTTTAACAAGGATGATGTTTCTGTCTGCAATAACTTTTACAAGGTCGACATTCTGAACTGTTACAGTGTCTCTACCCATTCTTCCAGGACCTTTGTTGCCCTTGAATACTCTACCCGGATAGGATGCTCCAGCCAGAGCGCCGGCAAGCCTTTTATGCTTTGAACCATGGCTCATCGGACCTCTGTGATGTCCGTGTCTCTTGATGTTACCCTGTGTACCCTTACCCTTGGATACGCCAGTTACGTCTACCTTTACGCCTTCTTCGAAATCAGCAACTGTGATTGTCTGTCCGATTTCGTAAGCTTCGCCTTCTTCGATTCTGAATTCAACCAGATGCTTTTTAGCTTCAACACCGGCCTTATCAAAATGACCTTTCATAGGCTTGTTGATTCTGTGAGGCTTTGTCTCACCGTAAGCCACCTGAACGGCGTCATATCCGTCAGTCTCAACAGTCTTAATCTGTGTAACAACTTCCGGACCCGCTTCGATTACAGTTACCGGAATAACTGTTCCTTCCGCGTCGAAGATCTGTGTCATTCCGATCTTCTTTCCAACTAATGTTTTCATATGTTTCCTCCTAATTCTTACAGCGGATTGGTTTCCCAATCATACTAAGTGAGCGTTGCCGCCCCGGTTGTTTACAGTTTGATTTCGATATCAACTCCAGCTGGAAGTTCCAGCTTTGTCAGAGCGTCTGTAGTCTTTGCAGTCGCTGCTGAGATATCAATGAGTCTCTTGTGAGTTCTCTGTTCGAACTGCTCTCTGCTGTCTTTGTACTTGTGGACAGCTCTAAGAATTGTGATTACTTCCTTCTCTGTAGGAAGAGGTATAGGGCCTGAAACATCGGCGCCTGTCTTCTTGGCTGTCTCAACAATCTTTGCCGCACTCAGATCGAGAAGGGCATGATCGTAAGCTTTCAGCTTGATTCTGATTTTCTGTAATTCGCTCATTTTTTCCTCCTGTTTTTTTCTGTACTGTTTTCGCTATTCTCGTACAAGGGGTTCTAATGCCCGTTTTTTCAACGTGTATCCGTTTTGGGCTTGCACATACACGCTTCCGTGTGTTTCCTTTTTCTCGCCACACGCAAAACCGGCGAATCCCTTCGCCCCTGTCTAGCAGGGACAATTCTCAGTGAAAATTACCTGATAGCTCAGCAACTTTTCACCTCTTCGCCTTTTGCAAGCCTTTTAAGTATACAGTATGCCTTATTAAAAAGCAACAGTTTTTTTGTATTTATTTTTCGGCTTTTTTATATTTTTTGAAGCCGCAAATCCCATAGTTTGTGGGTTTGTTTTTAAGAAGTATATACACTGTTCCTGGTGTTTCCCGAATGTCGTTTATGTGCGATTTTTCAGATAATTGTTCTTTTAAAAATTATTATGCATTATTTTATATGCGAAAAAGACGATAACTAATGTCATCGCCTTTTTCATAAGTTTTATATAAGGGCTCTTTAACTTTTTTAGTGGTTTGACCCCCTGCTTTACCATTCGTAGTGGGGTAATATTTGGAAATTGAAATGATTCATGTTGGCAATGAAGTATTCGCCATAATTTCTTTAAAATGATGTTCACACTCACCTTGTATACAATAGGCGTCGTTATCGTTGCCCTTCTTGTGGGAAAGTATTTGCTGAATGTTATCCAGTCGCACTAAATACGATCTTGCTAATTACTTTTCTCGCATACCCAAATCTACAAGAAATCAAGTTACGCATATAGCTATGGATATGTGGCAAACGTATCGTGATGTAACACAAGTATATTTTCCAAAAGCTAAAATATGTGTAGATAGTTTTCATGTGATTTCTATGATAAGCAGAGCATTTCAGTCTGTACGTGTCAGAGTTATGAATTCCTTTGAACGAGGCTCTGATGAATACTATCTTATCAAAAAGTTTTCTTGGCTATTGAATAAAAACTTTCATAACACATGTAAAATGAGATATTTACGTGTTCATAAAAACACTTCCCTTTTAAAGTATCGACACCATATTCCTGCTGTTGAACTTTTAAATTCAGATTTATCTTTAGATCCTGAACTAGAAATAGCATATTTACTAAAGTACGAATACGAACAAATCAATTCCAAGTGCACTGATAAAACAATAGAAATTCGTTTAGAGAAATATATTGAAGACTTAGCTATCTTTAATTTACGTGAATTTGAGACTGTTAAAAAAGCACTTAAGAACTGGAAACAGGAAATTATCAATAGTTTTGATGCAGTAGACGATAGGCATATTTCTAACGGACCAGTTGAATCAGTTAATTCTAGAATCAAACTAATGAAATTCTCTTCTACTGGATATGGGAATTTTGAGCGATTCAGAAAATGAGTGCTTTATTCTTTAAATGAAGCTTCAACAATCAAAGGTTAACACATATCAATTCAGTTGTTTCGCATAAAAAGAAGACTCTATCGCATGATTATACGCGTATAGAGTCTTCTTACTTAAGCAATTCACTTCATATGGCTAACCACAACTTTAGGTCAAACCAATAAAAAAGTTAAAGAGCCCATAAAAGATTTCCTGCTGGATGCGAATCATATTCTGTTCTATATCATTTGATGGCGGATCAGAGGATTGCTGTAATCACTCCCACTGCAAGACAGGCGGGGAGGCCAAGAAGCATACCAATACATGACTGCTTGACATGAAAACGGTAGTCCTTATATTCTTCCATATCCTCTGTGCCTGGTATCCTGACTTTTTTCGAATGGCAGAACCAGATGCAGTCAAGCACCAGAGCGTCATACCAATCAATGATCAACCAGATCAGGTAGGAATCCCGAAACCCTTTCCAGAATGTATCCGCTCCATTAAACTGTTTCAGGACAACAGCTAAGATGAACACAAAAGCAAGCAGGGCAATCCCCTTTCGGAGGATATCTGTCCTGGTGAAGCGTTGTTCTCTTTTTTCGATCAATCCTAATTCCATACATTTCTCCCTTATGGCCGGAGGATAGTCTCCTACCGAGGCAAAGGGATTTTTCAGTGTCAGCGGAATAATCAGGATTGTGAATAATAAGATACCAATCAGACTTTCTATCATGACCGCCATATTCGCTACACCTCCGATATCCATTTTATCGTTTTATGGAAAGCGTCTTCACGGCTATGCCTGCAATCTTCCGGATATTGCCTCTCAATTTTAAACATTTTCAGCTTAGGCGGATTTAAGGGAACAAGAATATGGCTTGCTTTTTCATATTCTAGGACATCCACCCGGAATGCAAACCGGTGCTTTTCCAAGCGCTCTACCATATATGCCACTGCCTCTTTGCTGGGCCACATGAGATCTTCCTTTGCGTAAATAAATAAAATGTTTCCTCGGATGTTCTCTACACGAATGGCTGTATCCTCATCAAAATGTTTCAGCGGTTCTTCATAGATGTAGGATAACTCGAACTGCTGATGGAGGATAAGGTTCCGGATTGCCGGCCCATATTTCAGATGCGCTGCCATACACGGAAAATCTTTTCCCCTGTATGTAAATTCGGAGGCAGATGAAAAGGTTTTCGATACCATGCTTTGATTTCCATGCATGCCTCCCCATATACAGTGCATCGGGGAGAGTGCGACAACGCCGCAGATATCCGGCATAAGAGAAGCGCAAAGCAAAGCCAGTTCTGCACCTTTTGAAATGCCATACATGATAATCTTTTCATATCCTTTGTTTTTCAGCCACAGGATCGCTTTTTCAAATGGATCGACAGGCACCCGAACCAGCTCTTTCGGCAGCCCGTCTACGTTCCAGTAACAAATGCCTAATGCGGCGATACCACACTTGGCAAACATAGCGCCCACATTCATCGGGATATTTTCATTCCCTTCGCTGCCGCCTATTACAATGACAGCCTTTTTGGGATCATGATCCTTAACAGGGACATGATAAAATCCACAGAAGCCCTCCTGTGCAACCGTTATATATTCCACATTCCCAGCCCTCCCTGTTTTCGCAGCTTGGATAGCTGTTCGTTTTTTATCCCATTTAGAATTCTTGTCCCTACAAAAACTATCCTTCATTTCTGATTTTCTTTCTTGCCAGACACACAGAACATAAACTTATTCTTTGTAACCTGAACATCCAGGAAACCGACGGCCTCCATGATCTGTTTTATTTCATCCGGTGTATATGATTTCATCCCCGGTATCATCTTTTCCCAGTGTTTTTCAGGATCTCCAGGATCATTGACGACTACGAATTTCCCGCCCGGCCTGATCGTTCTTTTCACTTCTGCAAAGCATTTCTCCAGATCTTTCCAGAAATACACAGTTTCAAAGGCGGTGGCAAGTTTTATGGAATTATCCTTTAACGGAAGGTTCTCTGCGCTCCCAAGAAGCACTTCACATCTTTTGCCAATATTCTTTTTATTCGTCTTTTTTGACTTCTCAACGCTGGTGCTGGAAATATCTATCCCATAAACGAAACCGTCTTTGGAGCGGTCTAATAATCTTCGGATATTAAATCCACCGCCACAGCCAATATCAACCAGCATTCCGTCATCAGGGACATCAAATTGTGTAAATGCCCATTTAGCCATCGGACTATGCCCCATATTCATGCCGGAAAGCATGAGTTTCCCTATAAATCCCTGTGGGTTGCCGAAATTGTCTTTAAACGCCATCTTCTTCCTCCTTCTTCACCAGATCTGGCATACCGGTTTCATATACTTCTCTGAGTCTGTACTCATAGACAATAGAACGGTTATCAGAGCCATCCTGAAAAGGTTTCTCTGCTACTTTTTTAAATCCTCGTTTTTCATAAAATTCCCACGATGCAAGTGTGTTTGTAAAAAGCCGCACACAATCTGCTCCTTCAGCTTTTGCCCGATTCAAAAATTGTGTGACCAATGCGGTTCCCAGCCCCTTTCTGTAATTCCTTCTGGACGAAAGGGCAACGAGTTCCAGATCACATTTCCCAAAAATTTCCTTATCCCTTTCCTGTAATTGACGGAAAAAGGCATCAAACTGTTTCTGGAACGGAGCTGACATTTTATATCTTTTCAGATAGAACTTGAGGAACATTTTACACCAACAGCCATAGTGCTTTTTTGCTTCATATCGAGCTGCCAGAGCCTTGCTGAAATGTTTATCATATTTTCCGCAGATAAATCCTACGACCTGATGATCCTCCGTTTCCGCAACATAGGTAAAATTACATTTTTCAATCAGAACCTGTGCGTAATCACGTAATAATATTTTATCGTTCTGATCCACAGGGCATGAAAAAAATCCTTCGTAAAAGCAATCCCCGCAGGCCGCAGCATCTTCTTCCTTATATGGACAAACAGTAAACATGGATATATCCTCCTATGCGCAAATAAGTTAGTACTAACTAACTAATATTGTATCAGGAGGCGCATAGGACTGCAATTCCTTTTTTACCTGTTAATCACTTTCTTCCCATCCTTTCTGCCAGCTCACCCCTTACCTGGGACGTTATCTCTAAAACTAACGTTAAGTTATATTGGCAAATGCATACATACGAGTTCTTTTGATTTGTTGCCATAATGAGAAAAAGACGATAACTCTAAAGTCATCGCCTTTTTCTCAAGTTTTATATAAGTTAGATTAACTGGATTTTTTACTTATCGTCTTCTGCGTACAGCAACAAGCGCTGTTCCGGACGCTATAAGCAATATAGCCAGGAGAGCTATTGGAGCTTCATCTCCTGTCTTTGTACTGTCATCAGGCTGAACTTTGTCTGAATTGTCCTGCTGATTATCGCCAGAGTTACCCTGCTGATTATCGCCGGAAGGGGTATTTGGATTATCCGCTGGGTTATCAGGTTCATCTTCACCAGGATCAGGTGTTACAGAAATTGCTTCAAAGGTAATTGAGATAGAATGATCTCCATCAACCTTTTCAAATGTGTAAGTTCCTGTACCGTCTTCATTGACAACATCTGTAAGACCAACAGCCTGTCCATCGACAACTACTTCCACTATTTCATATCCCTTATCAGGAGTGATAGTGAATGTCTTGTCAGCGCCTTCGGTCACCACTACTTCACCGGATGGATCAACAGTGCCGCCTTCACCAGCTGTTGCTGTTATGGTATGAGCTTCAGTCTGCCATATTACAGCAAACGGCGAGAAACCTTCGCGAGGAACATCGAATTTGATACCGTTGGCATCGAATTCTACTTCCATAGTTTCAAGCTCACTGGCCGCTATTGCTTCTTCAACTTCAGCCTGACCGGATATACCGTATTCACGGTGCAGGTCCCTATAGTGAACAACCTTTACACCCAGTTCTTCGGCATTGTCCGCAGTAACACCTTCAGGATATGGCAGATATACGGTGGTTCCGTAGCTTGCGGATACCCATGCATTGCCGTTGAAGGCATCAACCAGGTCGAGGTAATGGAAATCGTATCTGTAAGCCTGACCTTCGCCCGGAGCTCCCAGATAGTCAGCCACTTTCTGTTCCATCAGTTCCTGACGGTTGTCGTCGTCTTCAAGAAGCAGACCGTCGTCGAGAATCTGGATTCCGGAAGCATCTTCGATTAGAAAATCTTCATTATCGTTGATATAGAAATCAGGTTGATATACAATACCCCAATTTGTTTCGGTCTTAGCAATAGCCTCTGCGTGTTCTACCGGAGCTGTAGGCTCTGTAGTCAGCAGCTCATGAGTATTTGTGCCTGCCTGTACACTAGAAACATCACTTATGTGACGCACAATAACCGTACCTATACCATCAAGGTTTACATTGTTACCGTTTATTCTCACATCATCATTTGTTAAACCGTTTTTCCATTTAAGAGTAACGGTATACTCACCAGATTCAGAGTCGTCTGTAACAACATCTCCATCTTCATTTGTATAAGTCGCTTCTATATTACTGAGCAGTTCAGACATCAAATCATCACCTGTAACTTCAACTCCTTTAATCTCCAGTTTAGAGATTGGATCAACACTACCGCCGATAGTGAGTTCAGGGAATCCGTTACCTGTAGTTTCGTTACCTGCACCGCCTCCGATGTACTTAGTAACGCTGTCCGCCGTAAGAGTGTACTCACTCGAATTAAAGAACATGAAAGCATAGCTCTTATCGGCATCTAATCCTTCCATAGTGACATCAATCTGATTACCGGTTCCTACCTTCTCAAGCGTAAGCTCCGCATCATCAGGAACGCTGCCGTCATCGTTCATCGGAATATACGCAAGATACAAGTCCGTTTTTTTAGCCTTGTCTGGACGAGTCACTTTGAATTGATATGAATCCGCATAAGGTGTAATCCAATAAGCATCTTCTGCAGCGGCTTTCCAACTATCACGATTATTTTCAGCGGTTACCAGATTGGTAATCTTATCAACCACCTTAGGATTAGCAAATGCCCATGCAACTTCTCCATGTCCATCGTCCAGAGTAACAGTTCCTAAAGTACGATTCATGGAAATTGCACCAAATAATGAACTATATCCATGCATTACCTTAACAGTGCGATTACCCTGAAGAACCCCTGAAGCGATATAAATATTATCATTCTCACTCTTGCCGTAAGCGCCAGGAGCATCCGTATAGTCATTCCATACAGTGATTTCCGTGCCATCTCCATTACCGTGAACAGAGCCTCCGTTCAACTGAACTACCGCATTGCCACCTATAGCTGCATCTATGCCAACTCCACCATTATCCGCAATAGTTCCATCATTCATGATAAACTTCACGCCTTTCCAGCTATCTTTACCGCTTATCTGAACACCGGCACCTTTATTTCCGGAAATTTCGCCTCCGTTCATAGTCAGGTTGGAACTATTATTAACGCGAATAGCAAGATTGGAATTATCTACAATCTTTGCTGTAGATTCAATAGTGGCAACGACTCCGCCGCCGCCCTGATTGGCAAGATAAATCACGCCCTTGGAAGCGGTGTTGTTGCGGATAGTTCCGGCAAACGTATAGTGCGAACCGTTATTGGAATAGATGAGGCCGCCGGCACTGCTGGACGAACAGTTCTCAATTACGTTGTGCTCACCGAAAGTAATCTGTCCGTACCATGATCTGAGAAGCGATGCTCCGCCACATTTACAATCGGATATAGTTCCGTCGAGGTACACTTCGTGACTGTAGTCATTGCCGAGGTCATCAAAGTGAAGCAGCGGGAATCCGTCAACTTTAGAGATCAAAGAGCCCTTTTCACTTGTAAAGTTACAGTACTGTGTCCATATAGCACTGTTGTTTCCCGTATTCGTGCCGGTAACATTTGTAATCTTACCGGTTTCAGTAAGTGTGGCTTCACCGCCTGAGCGCAGATGTACGGCAACGCCGTTCTGTCCCTGCCATGCAGCATCTGTGCCTTTCAGGTTCTGAAGAGTTCCGCCGACATTGGCAGTACCGCCATCAACATAAACAGCACGACCGGTCATAACAGTGTTATCTGCTCCGCCTATGACACCGCCGTTCATATTGAGTATTCCGCCCTGAATCCATACAGCTCCTGCAGGACCGAAACTTCCTGTTGCGCCTTTTACTCTTGTTATTTCTTTTTCGTCTATAATCTGGCTTCCGGCTTCCATGATAAGTTCACCGCTAGCAATACGCACAGCGCTCATTCCGCCGTAGTTTTTCAGAACAGCACCCTCGCCAAGAGTTATAGTTCCTACATTGTTATATGTGGCGATTATACCATCCTGAACTATAGCTGTATTCTGCACCTCTTTGCTGCCTACCGTTGTATGTCCATCACCCTCAGAATCAGCCTGAACAAAGTATTCTCCTTCATATTTAGCAGAATCATCAAAAACGATATTTGACAGTTTAAGAGACGCCGTTTTCGGACCTTCCGTACTATTCACTTCAATCATAGCCGGATTGTATGTAGATCTTGCCGAATCCTGCTTCGGGGCAAAACCCTCACCTCTTGTCACAGTAAATGTGCCGTTATAGCTTGTGATGGTCAGATTCTTACCGTAATAAGAAGCACTCTCTGTCATAGTAAGGTCGCTCATTAAATAAATCGTAGCATTTTTACTGGCAACGCCTACCGCTTTTGACAGTGTAGCAACAGGACTTTCTACAGTTCCTGCACCGGTGTCATCATTACCTTGCGCCGATACATAAACAACATCAAGTGAGTTTGCAGCAGCCGGTGCTGTAGGTGCTTTTGCAGCTCTCTTTGCAGCCTCTGCCTGTTCCGGTAGACTGTTAACCGTTACAGTTCCTTTCTCTGCCGTATCCTTAATCACCGGAGAAAAGTCCTGCTGATCTTCCGGTTCACCGATGTCTTCTGCAGTATCAGACAATGATGTATCGGATGAATCTCCTGTCGGATTCTCCGCTTCAGACGATGTCATATTCTGGTTGTCCGAAGTGTTCTCAACACCCAATGCAGGAATCATTCCTACGCCGGTAAACACCATGCAGGCTACCAGCAGCGCCGCCATCGCTTTTTTCCATTTCATATTTAGTTCCCCTCCCTTGTCTTTTATCCAACCGTCATGTATTCATCTGTTTCTTAATAATACCCCCCCCCCTATCATTATTGTCAATATGTTCAGCCAGAGTATTTTTAAATAATAAAAAACGCCTCTGTCTGTCCATTCAGACAAAGGCGTTATTGCTCCATATATTATCTGTCGAATATGCTGCCGCCAATGAACTCTCTTAAAATAGAATCATTGGCAACCAGTTCATCATCATCGAATTCATCAAAGAACTCTAAAAATCTTAAAAGGCGTCTCGCCTCACAATATCCAGGATCTTCTTTATCTACCCTTTCCAGCAGGGGTTTTGCATATTTTTTAAGTATTGCCATTTCATATATATGCACAGAATTAAAGAAGGCATCGGCATTTGCGCCGTAAGGAAATATATTCTTTTCCTCTCCTTTCATAACTCTCGGCCACTCGTCAATAGTTATTGATGCATTCTTGCCCCGGCGAATACTGTCTCTTACCATTCGTCTTAACATCCTGTTATCTGTTGTTGGGATGTAGTTATGACTGTCTATGTTAAGACCTGTAAGCGGACTTATATATATCCTGTATTTTTCCTCTTCGTCAATGTCCGATGTAAGGCTGTCATTTAAAGCATGGATGCCTTCAATAATTATCGGCTCTCCGGCTCCGGCTATTGTTCTTCTCTTACCGAACATCTTTTTGCCTTCTATAAAATCAAAGATAGGTATGTCCGCCTCTTTGCCTTTCAAAAGCAGATTCATATCGTCATTAAACAATTTAACATCTAAAGCATTAAGATTTTCATAATCCGGTTGACCGTTTTCATCAAGAGGTGTTTCCTCTCTATCCACAAAGTAATCATCGGTACCCAGATATACAGGATTTTTACCTTCTACCTTTAGCTGAATACATAACCTTTTAGCAAAAGTGGTTTTTCCCGATGACGACGGACCTGCAATCAGTATTATGCGTTTACCGCTCTCTATTATCTCCTTTGTGATTTCAACAATTTTCTTTGCGTGAAGAGCCTCGCTCAGCTGGATGACTTCCTTCATGGTTCCCTTTGCTATCTTTTCATTTAAGTCTCCAACATATTCTATGCCGAGTCTTTCCTGCCAAATCTCAGTTTCCGCAAAAGCTCTGTATAGATACTTCTGATCTTTATATTCAGGCATAACAGATGGATTTTGATGTCCAGGAAATCTGAGAAGTATGCCTCGCCTGTATTTCCTTATTTCAAATAGCTCAAGATAACCGGAAGACGGCACCATAAGGTCATAAAAGAAATCGATATATCCATCTATTTCGCACATGGTGACCTTTTTGGTTTTCGCCGTGTTCAGCAGCTTTTCCTTTCTATCCTCCATACCATGACGATTAAAAAATTCCAAAGTCATATCGGCATTAAGCGATACTGATTTTATGGGCATATCAAGCTCGACTATTTCCTTCATCCTTTGTGAAATTTCATTGACATATTCCTCTGTAAGTGCTCCTTCACCCTTTATTTCCGCATACAATCCCTGGTTAAGGGAGTTCTTTATCTCCGTTGAGGCTTTATTTCCGGAAATATCCCAGATAGCCTTAAGGAAAACGAGTACGAGACTGTGAATGTATATAAGATTTGCATGCCTGTTTCTCATATCCAAAAGTTCTACTCTGTCGCCTTCCCTGACTTTCCATGCCAGAGGTCTATCGATATTGTTTATCTTTGCCGCCATAGGTGTGTAGGGAAGCTGATCCCTGTAGCGAAAAAAGATATGCTCCGCCGTGGTGTTTTCCGGCACATCCACTGCGTCAAAATCACCATATATATCTTTTTTTAGCCATATTTTCATCGTCTGTCTCCTGTTTTCATTAGCCGATAGTTTCTCTGAATTATATCATAAGAACAGACGGCGGACAAACGCCCACCGCCGCTCTTAAAGGTCTTCTTTGGATATAAAGTGAGTTAGAACTTTTCCGCAGCCAGCATATCGTTAAGAGCTTTCATCTCATCCTTATGAAGTGTGATGCCCCTTGACATATGCTTATGCTCCGGATCCCAGTCCCGAAGGTCATATTTAGGAGCCGCTCCATTCCAAGCAATCATGTTCAGCTCCTTGCGCCAGCCTGTAGGGTAAGAGGCTAGCACACCTATGTGTCTTTTAATTTCGTAGACTATTTCGCTTCTTTCTTTCTCATTCGCGGCCATTCACATTTCTCCTTTCTTTGTTTTTATCGGGGATGAGTTAATAATAATCTAATTGGTAAAATATGTCAATATATTATTTGTAAATTTTTACCATTAAATTTCAAAAGAAAAACCGCGGCACTTTAAGCCGCGGCATATCACTTTTTAACCAAGCACCTCTTTAAGAGCTTTAACAGTTTTAACGCACTGTTCTTTACTTATGGACGCAACGGAAATTCTGATTCCCTTTGCAAGAGGCACTACAAATATTCCCTTATCTGCTAGTTTGTTGCTTATATCATCAGGATCTTCACAGGCTACACATACAAAGAATCCCGAAACAAACGGTACGATATCCAGACCTTCCTTAGCAGCGGCCTCTTCAAACACCTTACCTCTTTCAAGAAGCATATCTCTAAAATCTGCTCTTTCTTTTCTCACGATATCAAGAGTTTTTTCATCGCCGAAGATATTAGCTATCACCTGCTGTCCGCTTCTGTTGCAGTTGGACCATGTATTTCTTGCGGAAAATTCGCATACCTGCTTAAATTCGGCAGCAATTTCCTCTGTTGCAGCCATACATATCATGGCACCTGTTCTCATGCCGTAGGAAGTAAATGTCTTAGATGCACTGTATCCTATAATGGCCAGCACATTTTCTTTAAGGTTATCTAACTTAGGCAGGAATTCTCTAACTTCCTCCGGGTCACCTGCAAAGTCGATATATGCCACATCCACAAAGAGGGCTACCGGAACTCCCTTAAGTCTATCGTCATTAAGTATTTCAACAACCTTATCCCACTCTTCATTGTCAAGGGCGTATCCCGTAGGATTATGTGCCGGTGTATTCAAAAGAATGCAAACATCTCCCTGGGCCTCTGCAACTTCATATACCTTTTCCGCAAAGCCCTTTATATTGAATTTACCATGCTCGTCAAAGAGTTCATATGTATCAAGGGTTCTTCCCTGTTCTGTACAGATTGTGCTATATGGAGACCAATACCAGTCGCAGGTTATAATTCTATCTCCAGGTTTTGAATAATTGGATACGGTATTTCTGATTCCTCCTGTGCCTCCAGGAGTTGCCACCACTTCAACAAATCTCTTAGGTGAATAATCGTGAAAAACGGCCTTTACCATTGCTTCCTTAAAAGCCGGAATGCCTCCTATAGGTGCATATTCAGCATAATCCGCACCCTTAAGGCTTCTTATTTCGTCCACCACCGACTGCATAACGGCAAGGTCGCCATTGTCGTTGAGGAGGGCTCCTATGGTTGCATTGATGACCGCATCCTTTCCCTTTTCTTCGATCATCTTTTTAGCTCTGCCATTTAAAGCGAAGATTTTATCTTCCTTTGGCATAACTCTTCCGTTTTCCTGTGCCAGGATCATATTACCGCCTCCTAATCCAATTTTTACATAATTTATATTTTTACCCCGGCCTGCAAATTTCTTTTCATATTCTGTAAGAATATTATCCTTCGCAAATTCCGAAGCGTGCAAATCTCTTGTCATTTCCTCTATATGATATCCCAGAGCTCCGACTTCTTCCAGTGTAAAATCAAAAAGATCGTCATTATCAGTTTTAAACCTTATAAATCCTCCGGGCTTTATTATATTCCCATATCTTTTAAGATAGCCTCTGTGGGTCAGTCTTCTTTTGGCATGTCTTGCCTTTGGCCACGGATCACTGAAGTTCAGGAAAATACCATCGACTTCATCTTTTTCAAAGAATTCTCTTATATCTTCAAGTCTCAGACTGATAAAGAGGAGATTTTTAAGTTCCGCTTTTTCCGCCTTGTCCATAGCTTTTACGATAACGCTTTCCTGTCCTTCGATTGCCACATATGCAGCATCCGGATGAACTTTGGCATTTTCGGTTATAAAGCGTCCCTTTCCACAGCCGATTTCTATATATAAAGGAGCATCATTTGAAAGACCTCTTTCTGCAAAAAGTTCTTTCCATTTTCCTTTAAGTTTTTCAGGCTCCTTTATAAACCAACTGTCCAGCCTAGCCTTTCTTTCATCAAGGTCCTTAAGTCGTCTCTGTCTCAATTTATACCTGCTCTCTATAAAAATACTCTCACAGCAATGGACATGGCCATAAATGCTGCAATTAAAATTCCTGCAACGGCATCGGCCTTTTTATATTTCATACTGGTCATACGCGTCCTCTTATCACCGCCGTTATAGCATCTAGCTTCCATGGCCATAGCCATATCCTGGGCAATACGAAATGCACTTATGAACAACGGCACCAAAATAGGTATAAGCTGTTTTGCCCTGTGAAATATATTACCGCTTTCAAAATCCGCTCCCCTTGCCTGCTGCGCCTTCATTATCTTGTCTGTTTCCTCTAAAAGAGTAGGGATAAATCTCAATGCTATGGTCATCATCATGGCCAGCTCATGAGAAGGCAGACCTATCTTTGAAAAAGGTTTCAGCAAATGCTCAATACCGTCTGTAAGGTTAATAGGCTTTGTGGTCAGCGTCAAAAGGGATGAACCGATAATGAGAAGTATAAGTCTTATTGCCATAAATGTGGCCTGATAAATACCTTCTCTGGTAATATCAAATATCCATATCTCCGCTACCACTTCACCGCTTACCATAAACAGGTTGAGCACAAAGGTGAATATTATTATAAAGAATATCGGTTTAAGTCCCCTGAGCATAAACTTAAGGGGAACCTTGGAAACTTTTATTATTGCTGCAAGGCATATTACCGCTGCAGCAAATCCCACAAATTTGTTTATAACAAACAGAGCAATTATATATATAAGAGTTCCTATGATTTTAATTCTTGGGTCCAGTCTGTGTATTACCGAATCTCCCGGATAGTACTGGCCCAGTGTAATATCTCTAATCAACGGATTTGCCTCCTCTGATGTAATCAAGTATTAGCTTTTCGGCTTCGTCTATATCGAAAACTCCGTCTGGCATTTCCACGCCTTTTTGTTTGAGCTCATAGAGCATCTGCGTAACATCGGGCAGATCTAGGCCCATGCTTCTGAGCATATCAGCTTCCGCAAACACCTCTTTAGGTGTACCTTGAAGCACACATTTGCCACCGTTCATAACCAGCACCTTGTCGCACAGCCTTGCCACGTCGTTCATGTTATGAGAAACAAAAACCGTAACATTTTTTTCTCTCCTATGGATGTCGACAATCATCTCAAGAACATCCCTATGAGCCTTAGGATCCAGCCCCGCCGTAGGTTCATCCAATATAAGCACCTCTGGTTTCATTGCAATAACACCTGCAATCGCAACTCTTCTTTTCTGACCTCCAGAAAGATCAAAGGGGCTCTTTTCCGCAAACTTATCATAATCTAGGCGTACCAAATCCATGGCTTCTCTGACACGGCGGTTTATTTCCTCCTCATCAAGACCGAGATTTTTAGGGCCAAAGGCAATGTCCTTTGCAACAGTTTCTTCAAATAGCTGATACTCCGGATACTGAAAAACCAATCCCACTCTCTTTCTTATATCAATCATGGAAACGCCTTCCCCGGTCAAATCTATCCCGTCGACGATTATGCTACCCTCCGTAGGCTTTAAAAGTCCGTTAAGGTGCTGTATCATCGTGGATTTACCGGAGCCAGTATGACCTATGACGCCGACAAACTGTCCGTCTTCTATATTAAATGACACGTCATCCAGTGCCACCGATTCATAAGGCAGTCCCGGGCTGTATATATGTGTTAGATTTTTTACCTGTATTGACATATGAATTCTACCATTTTCTCCGTATCTATAACATCTGCCGGAACATCTATTCCGTCATCTCTGAGGCGCATGGCCAGTTCAACTGCCATCGGCACCCCAAGGCTCATCTCCTTAAGTTCCTTTCCGTGGGAAAAGACTTCCTGAGGAGTTCCATCAAGCTTTACCTGACCGCTGTCCATTATTATAACTCTGTCAGCCATGGCAGCTTCCTCCATAAAGTGAGTAATCAGTATCACCGTTATACCCTCTTCATGAAGTTCTTTTATGATTTCCATTACTTCTCTTCGGCCTTTAGGGTCGAGCATAGCTGTCGGTTCATCAAATATGATACATTCCGGCTTCATGGCAACAACGCCGGCAATGGCAATCCTCTGCTTTTGTCCTCCAGAAAGCATGTGCGGTGCCTTATTTCTGAACTTGCCCATATTAACCGCTTCAAGGGCATTGTCCACTCGCTGCCTTATTATCGCCGGATCTACTCCGAGATTTTCAGGCCCGAAGGCCACATCATCCTCCACGATGCTGGACACTATCTGGTTGTCCGGATTTTGAAATACCATTCCTGCGGTCTGTCTTACATCCCATATATGCTCAGGATCCTTTGTATCATATCCCTTAACATATACCGCGCCTCCCGCTGGAAGCAGCAGCGCGTTTATATTCTTTGCCAAGGTGGATTTACCAGATCCGTTTTTTCCGATTATGGCTGTAAAGGAGCCTTTTTCTATATCAAAGCTCACATTATCAATCACCGTATCTGCAACTGTACCGTCTTCATGGTGATATGAAAATATGAGGCCTTCTATTCTTATGAGTTTTTCTGTTTCTCCGCTCATGTTTAAATTCCTTTGCGTAAAATTTTACCGAAATATTATATAACATTTTCCGGCTTTATTCAATTTCCATCTGTCCTGTATTGCTATTTTCATCATATCCGCTACCAACAGGCTTAACGAAATTGATGCAGCTTCCAATGGAATCCCCTTCTTTTCTCGTTTTCTGTCCGAGCTCTCCCATGGAAATTGCTATCAGATCTCCTATTTTTTCATGGGCTAAAGATGCACCCCTTATGAGTTTTTCAACATCCTCTTCACTATTAGGCGTAAATGCAACTTTAGGTATATCTGCACCGATATATTTCATCCTGCATAAAAGAAGTTCTATATCTCTGGCTTCTTCCGTAAAGGACAAATCGTGATAGCTTACAATAACTCCGATACCACGCTTTTTTGCCATAACCGCAAGCATCCTTACATTTGCATCGCTACCGCTTCCTGCAAGCTCAATATCAATATATGCAGGCTTTATCTCGGATATTATCTTCCTTAAAGCAGCATTATATTCAGAAACAGATAATTCCTTTTTGCCTCCTTGAGTTTTTGTCCTCAGGGTTACTATAACGGGACGATTTCCCGCAGCCTTTCTTATCTCGTTCCATGCGTTAATAAAGGAATCACTGCGGATTTTACCTTCTATGCAATCCATTCTCCATTCCAGCATATCGCACTTCATCTCTGTGGTCTTTCGTGCCTCTATTATGCTTTCCTCCAGAGAAGTTGCCATTATCGGAATACATATTTTCATCGCTAACGCTCCTTTTTAATAATCAATCACCCTTCATGGACAGTATTATAACCGCGATAATTATAATAGCTATACCAATAACTTCCGGCATTGTAAAAGCTACGCCCATCATAAGAACTGTAGCCACCGTGGCCGTAACCGGTTCCACCGATGCTATAAGACTGGCAGTTTGCGCTCCTGTAAGTCTTACGCCTTCCATATAAAAGGCAAAGGAAAGTATTGTACCTACTATAACCACAACCGCCAAGGCTCCTACCGCCTTCCAGTCCCAAGTCCCTATAATGTGCCAAGGTCTTACATATGCTGCCATCATAATTCCCGCCAGCAGCATTCCCCAGCCGATTACGCTGAGTGTTCCGTATTTTGCCATAAGATTTACTGGTATAAGATTATACGCAGCCAAGGCAATCGCTGACAAAATGCCCCATACGAGAGCCGTTGGAGATATATTAAGAGAAGTCACATCTCCCTTCGTTGCCAAAAGGAAAACTCCTGCCATTGCCATAATTAAGGCAAGCACCTGCATAAACTGCGGCTTTCTCCTATACCTTATACAGAAATACACCATTATCATCGCCGGACCCGTATACTGTATTACCGTTGCAGTGCCCGCGTTTGAAAATTGTACGGCAGTGTAATAGGCCAGTTGGCATAATCCCATTCCAAATATAGCAAAAAGAAAAATAGTAGGTATGTTTTTCTTTTCTTTCCATAGGGCAAATACCTGCTTTTTTTCCTTTATCATTACCGGAATCAAAAGCATTACTCCCGCAAGCAAAAGCCTCACGCTGACAAGCCACTTAGCATTCAGTCCGTGATTAACAAACAGATATTGTCCAAAGACTCCTGCAAGTCCCCAGAATATCCCTCCTATTATGGCAAATATCATGCCTTTGTATTTCTGCGCTTCTGTTCTTTCCATCTATCTCCTCGCAACAATATAATTCATAAGTCGTCTTGTGTGTCTGTTAAGCTGCTTTGTGATAAATCCTACAAACAGCGCCGCTGCCACAGTGCCCTCTCGAACGCCTTCCACGGTTCCTAGCACGCTCCAAGAAACTGCTATGGATATCACCACGAGGCTTACATCAAAGACGATTTTCATATTTCCGAATTTTATCGGAGCCACACGACATACTGCCAACACAACCCCTTCACCTGCAAGCATAACAACACCTGCAGCCACCTCCATGCTGACGCCCACAGCTACCAGCACTATACCTATTATGCAAAGCAGCCACTGCTGCAAATAATTTGAATAACCTACACCGTCCACTATCCACAGTGCAAGGTCGGTCAAATAGCCGAATACAACCGCCACTGGCAGCTGCATTAGCTGTATCGGTTCATATTTCCTTCTTAAAATTATAATCTGAAGTATTATGAACACCACATGCATGGCTATTGTAGCCTGTCCTACCGACAAAGGGCTTATAAGGCTTGTCACATAAGGGAAACTCGAAATTGGTGATGTTCCGAGATTTGCCTTAATCGAAAATGATACACCGAACGCCATTACAAATAGTCCGGCCACAAAAAATGCGTATCTTTTTATCAGTTCACCGACACTCATTTTGCGCTCTATAATACATACCATCTCCTTTCAAGCCGATGTGAAAATTATACCATACAATTAGAAATGGCAAAACCCGGATGTAAATGCATATATAAAAAAGGGACATATCAATGAGGCGACCCCCAAAAGTTAGACTTTTTAGCGTAGCAGTTATTTAAGCTGCTACGCTATTTTTATGCAGCAATAGTTGTAAGCCTGTATTCAACAGGACTTTTCCAGTCTAACTTCTCTTTAATACGTTTTTCATTGTAGTATTTAATATATTTTTCAATTGATTCCTTTAACTCTTCATAACTGTAGTAGGTGTTCCCATAGTACATTTCCTGCTTCAATATACCAAAGAAGTTCTCCATAACAGAATTATCGTAACAATTCCCTTTACG
>NZ_JADCKA010000015.1 GCF_014982745.1 Gallibacter intestinalis
CAGGAAAAACTATCTGATTCAATTCCTGGATGGGGAGATGCAATCGTATGGACTGAATTCCATAGATCAGGTGACTACCCTAGTTATTGGGACTAGGGTGTCACCAACTCTTTTTGTCCTATAACCCACCTTTTATCTTGTTAGAATTCTTAACCTGTTTTTTAATTGCTTTTTTAGTCAATGATTTTGTTTCCTCAATTATTTCCACAGAATATCGCTTGGCCCCCAAAGAATGTGCAATATGTTTTAGTTCTGCTATTTTTTCATTATGCGAACGAGTAAAGATATCATCAATCCTTATATATCTATTTTCGTCAAATCTATCAACATAGTAAATACTGTCACAAACCGCTTCTGGGATAAAAACTATCCCACTTTCCTCTATTTTAGTATCATAAAGGCAAAGGATTTCCATTCCGCCACTATCTTCTCTCCATCCGATTGCTCCTTCTGCGACTTCCACATCTCTTCTTTGCGCATCATCTACAATCATAACCATATTAGGTCTATCGAAATCAGGAGAATTATATTCATCCCAGAACAAAGGATTATATTTTTTCATATCCCAATTATATTTTGCTTTACTATATTTATCTGATGCTGCTTCAATTCCTTTTTTTGCTCCGGTAGCAGCAACTTCTCCGATATTTCCTGCAGCTTTTTTGGCAATGCTTCCGATATTTTTAATGTTTTTCTTTATCATGAACTTCCCCTCCAATAATTCTTTTAGTATATTATATCATTCATAATTCACACATTCATCAGCTATTATTCCTCAGATATTTCACCAGTATCCACACCAACCATAAGCCACCGGTAACGATAATCAAAACCATATCCAATATCAGGCCAAAGCAGCCTCTTTTATTTCCGTTTCCACTCATTTTATTTTCTCACTTTCATAATTAAATTTTTCTTTTATTCTCTCCACCCATGTGCCTTCTTCTCTCCTCAAGAATTCGTAATAAAATTCCTTATGCTCCATCAAGGCGGTTGTAAGACAAATATTCTTTTTCAATTTTTCTATATCTTGTGTCATATTATCAATATGTCTGTCCAAAATTTCGGACTGTTCCTCGGGTGCAGCGTTCAACAGTTCTTTAATTTCACTCAATTTACAGCCTATTTCACGATAGATAAGAATTCTCCACAATCTGCCAAGAGCTTCTTCATCATACACACGATAATTATTTTCTGTTCTCTCCGCTGGCAAAAGCCCAATTTCATCATAAAACTGCAAACTTCTTCTTGAAACTCCCGTCATTTCACTTACTTCTTTAATCTTTTTCATATTCGCCCTCTCCATGAATTGAGCGTAAACTATCCACTATGCGTGATAGCAATGCTCTCATTACTACATCTTTGTAAGAGGGCTTGTAAATTTCGCGAGAGCAATTCCGGTATATTGACTTCCAGTTTTATACAGTGCTATATTTTATCTATATCAATCGTAAATTATTATCGGAGGCTACCATGGCAAACAACAATCTTACCAGTGAATGGA
Organism: Gallibacter intestinalis; assembly: GCF_014982745.1. GTDB lineage: Bacteria > Bacillota > Clostridia > Peptostreptococcales > Anaerovoracaceae > Gallibacter > Gallibacter intestinalis. The sequence goes on from NZ_JADCKA010000015.1 coordinate 1,505, forward strand.
AGCGCCTTGCAGCAAAGGAAAAACGCTTTTTAGAAAAAAGAGCAGAAAAAACCGACTCCCTTTTAAATCAGAAGCTGGCAGAAAAGGTTCCAGACAAGCTCCAGGAAACCCTTGATGCTGCTTTTGCCAAGGCATTTCATGTCATATTTGATAAAGGAACTGACTATATAGAAAAGACATATAACAAAGAAACATTAGAGCATGAGCACCAGGTGGATATGTATGCGGCAGAACTCCGACAGAACAAAAAGGCTCTTCGTAATTTCTCAAAGAAAGCCTCTGCCACAGGCAGGAAAAACATCCTTATTTCCGGTGCCGCCGGTATCGGAATGGGACTTGTTGGCGTAGGTTTACCGGATATTCCCGTGTTTACCGGTATGCTTCTGAAAAACATATACGAGATAGCCTTACAGTACGGGTTTGAATACGAATCTGAGGAAGAGCGTTACTTTATACTCAGACTAATCGAGGGCTCTCTTTCCTACGGCGATGATATCGTTGCCATAAACCGCGAACTAAACGAATATATTTATTCTTTAGAAATCCCAAAGGATTACGATAAGGAAGATCAGATCAAAAAAACTTCTGCGGCATTGTCTTCAGAGCTGTTGTATATGAAATTCCTTCAAGGCATTCCTATAGTTGGTGCCGTCGGAGGCGCATATGATGTCATCTACATGAAAAAGGTAAATGATTATGCTAAGCTTAAATACAACAGACGATTTCTTGAAGGACAGCTTTTAGGAAGCGATACATTTTAGGCTTATATAAAACTTAGAAAGGAACGGTAGCTTCGGTTGCCGTTCCTTTCGTATACTCACATATTCTTTTAACTAATCCCCTTAAAGTAAATGGAGATTACATATTCATGCCGCCGTTAACCTCGATTACCTGTCCGGTAATGTATCCGGCATCATCTGAAGCCAAGAAAGCAACGGTCTTTGCCACTTCTTCGCCTTTGCCCTGTCTCTTCATCGGAATCTGCTGCACAAGCATCTCTCGAAGCTTGTCCGAAATCTGTGAAGACATGCCCACTTCAATAAATCCCGGTGCCACAGCATTTACTCTTATGCTGTACGCTGCAGCTTCCTTTGCCACAGTCTTTGTCATGCCTATTACAGCTGCCTTTGAGCCAGAATATGCCGACTGGCCGATGTTTCCTGCTATACCGGATACGGAAGATATGTTTATAATCGCACCTTCCTTTTTTTCCATCATCATCGGCAGCACATGCTGCATTGTATTCCATGTGCCCTTTACATTGATTGCCATGGTGTTATCGAAGTATTCCTCTGGCATTTTATGTATTCTTGCATCTAAAGCAACACCGGCATTATTGACTAAAATATCTATTCCACCAAAGGCTTCTTCGATTTCCTTTATCATATCTCTTACAGCGCTGTTTGATCTTATATCACAGCAAAATATTTCCGCTTCTCCGCCATTGGCACGGATCTGATTTCTTATGGCTTCCGCCGCCTTTTCAGAGCTGTTATAGTGAAGGGCCACCTTGGCTCCTCGCAAAGCAAGCTCCTCTGCAATATATTTTCCGATTCCCCCTGACGCACCTGTTACAAGTGCTGTTTTACCAATCAAAGATTTCATCTTTTTACCTCCACATTTAAGTATAAGAATATTTTTGATTTTAACACATTTTTTCTAAAATTTGCAGCAACTATATATTGTGACTTATATAAATAATACACACTTCTTAGTGGGTATAATCTGAGTTCAGTTTTTTCAAGCCTTTATCGGTGCAATATGCTGCTTTTTTTGTGACAAAAAAGATAGCATTACCGATGAAAAAGTGATAATATAATTATGTTCGTTTTGATACAAATTTTCACGAAAGGAAGGTTTTATAAATGAGTCAACAGAGAAAGCATTTACACAGCATCCATGTTGCCCATCACAAAAACACTGCACAGTGTGAAACCAAGCGTATGCCTGTTCCTGCGGAAGTTTGCATCCCGATGTCAATGCATATCGGAGCCCCTTGTAAACCTCTCGTAGCAAAAGGTGATACTGTTAAGGTTGGTCAGCTGATTGGCGACACAGACGCATTTGTAAGTGCACCGATCCACTCAAGCGTTTCCGGAACTGTAAAGTCCATCGAAACTCAGAGAAACGCTGCAGGTGGCTATGACCAGGTCATCGTTATCGAGACCGACGGAAAACAGGAAGTCTGCGAAGATATCGAAATTCCTAAGGCCGACAATCTTCAGGAGTTTGTTGCAGCCGTAAGGAAGAGCGGACTTGTAGGATTGGGCGGTGCGTCATTCCCGACTCACATTAAGTACAATCCTAAGAACATCGACGAAGTGGACACTTTAATCGTAAACGGTGCGGAGTGTGAACCATTCATAACTTCCGACCACAGACTTATGCTGGAAGATACTCAGGACATCATTGACGGTATCAAGCTGGTAATGAAGCATCTGAATCTTTCAAAGGGCTACATTGGTGTAGAAGGCAACAAGCCTGATGCCATCGAAAAGCTCAAGGCAACTATTGCCGAACAGGGTCTGGCTGACAGCGTAGAAGTTGTTACACTTCAGACTACTTACCCTCAGGGCGCTGAGCGTGTCATGATCTACGAAATCACAGGTAAGACCATGGACGCCGGAGTTCTTCCTGCAGATCTGGGAGTGATTCTTTCCAACATCACATCCATCGCATTTGTAGGACAGTATTTCAGAACCGGTATGCCTCTCATCGAAAAGAGAATGACTATCGATGGTTCTGCAATAGCTGAACCGGGTAACGTTATTGCCCCTTTAGGCACAAGAATCCATGATATCGTTGAATTCATGGGCGGATACAAGGCTGAGCCTAGAAAGATTCTTATGGGTGGTCCTATGATGGGAAGAGCTATCTTCTCTGATGAGATGCCTATTATAAAGAACAACAACGCTATTCTGGCGTTTGACGGTCCTCAGTCTCTGGTCCCTGAAGAAACAAACTGTATCAACTGCGGCAGATGCCACAAGGCTTGTCCTTTCAACCTTCTGCCTACAGCTCTGACAGAAGCGATGGAAAACAAAGACGCCGCAAGACTGGAACAGCTGAAAGTAATGCAGTGCATGGAATGCGGAAGTTGTGCTTATGTATGCCCTGCAAGAAGACCTCTTGGCTTCAACAACAAGCTGGGTAAAGCAATTTTAAAGGAGGCACAGAGTAAATAATGGAAAAGAAGTATTACAATAATCTTATAGTATCTTCATCTCCTCACATGGTGAGCAATGAAAATACTCAGAGGATCATGGGAATGGTCATCCTGGCCCTTCTTCCATCCTTATGTGTAAGTACATATGTATTCGGCCCAAGAGTTCTTATCCTCACAGCCGTATGCATGGTATCAGCCGTACTTTTTGAATACCTGTGGAATGTCCTGATGAAAAAGCCTCAGACAGTTGGCGACCTTTCGGCTGCCCTCACAGGTCTTCTGATAGCGTTCAATGTACCTTCTAATCTGCCATACTACATTGCGATTATAGGTTCTTTCATCGCTATCATCATCGTTAAACAGCTGTTTGGCGGACTTGGACACAACCTGTTCAACCCGGCAATCACAGCCAGAATCGTACTGTTTATAGCATTTGCTACTCAGATGACAACATGGCCTGTTCCAAGGACAGCTGCTACAGACGCCATCACAGGACCTACACCTCTTGGTATCCTGAAGAACGGCGGCGGCGAGCTTCCTTCTAACATGGACCTGTTCCTGGGAACAGTTGGCGGTTCCATGGGTGAAGTCAGCGCTATAGCCCTCATCATCGGAGGTCTGTTCCTGATCTGGAGAAAGGTTATCTCTCCTATCACTCCGCTGTGCTTCATCGCAACAGTATTTATTATCGCACTTATTGCTGGTGAGGACCCTGTATTCCACATTCTTGCCGGTGGTGTAATGCTCGGAGCATTCTTCATGGCTACAGACTATGTAACTACTCCGCTGCTGCCATGGGGTAAGGTAATCTTCGGTGTAGGATGCGGTATCATGACTATGCTTATCAGACTGTTCGGATCTTATCCAGAAGGTGTTTCCTTCGGTATACTGCTGATGAACATTCTGACACCTCATATCGAAAACTTCTGTACAAACAGACTGTACAAGCCTAAGAAGGAAAAGAAGGCTAAGAAGGGAGGCGCGGAAGATGCAGAATAGTTCTTTTAAAACAAAGTTCGCACCTACGATTGTACTCGTAGTAATTTGTCTCGTTATATCCGCGGCTCTGGCTATTACAAACGGCGCAACAGCTCCTCAGATTGCAAAGATCAACAAAGAGCAGGCTGACGCCACAAGAGCCAGCGTGCTGACTGAAGCAGATGCTTTCCATCAGTATGAAGGTCAGCTCAACGACGGCATTACTGAAGTTTATTTCGCCGACAATAAGACAGGCGGCGTTATAACCTCCGTTGCTTCATCCTACGGTGGAGACATAACCGTTATGGTAGGTATCGACGCTGAAGGCGCCATCACAGGCGTTCAGGTAACAGCTCACTCAGATACTCCGGGTCTTGGTACAAAAGCTATGACTCCTGAATATCTGGCAGGCTACAATGGACTTTCTGAACTTTCCGCAGCAGCGGTAAAGGATTCTCAGGATGTTGACTACATTGTAGGTGCTACTATTTCCTCAAACGGAATCTACACAGCTGTTAAAAATGCCCTTCAGCAGTTTAATGATTGTGGAGGTGTTCAGTAAATGAATAAATTAGGAATAGTATTAAAAGGTATTATCAAGGAAAACCCTGTACTGGTCCTGATGCTTGGTACTTGTCCTACACTGGCAACATCAACAAGCGCAATCAACGGTTTTGGTATGGGTATGTGTACTATGGTCGTTCTGATTTGTTCTAACATAGTAATTTCCATACTTAAGAACGTTATTCCAGATACAGTAAGAATTCCTTGCTACATCGTAGTAATATCCGGCTTCGTAACAGTGGTACAGATGCTGCTTCAGGCGTATCTGCCATCACTTAACCAGTCACTGGGACTTTATATCCCTCTGATCGTTGTAAACTGTATCATTTTGGGAAGAGCCGAAATGTTCGCCAGCAAGAACAAGGTAGTTGACTCCGCTCTTGACGGTCTGGGCATGGGTCTTGGCTTTACTCTCACTCTTACAGTTATGGGACTTATCAGAGAATTCTTCGGAAGCGGAACTCTGTTCGACTTCGCCGTATACGGCACAGGTTCCATTTCTCCGATGACTATATTCACTCTGGCTCCTGGCGGATTCTTCGTATTCGCTTGCCTGATCGCCTTTGTGAACTACTTCTTCGGTGACGCAAAGAAAAACAAGAAAAAGGAATTTGGTTGCAGCGGCTGCTCAATGGTTGATTCCTGCAGTCAGGTTTCTTGTGAAGAACAGGGGGATAAAGCATAATGAAAGAATTATTAATGATAATGATGAGTGTTATCCTTGTTGATAACTTCGTCCTGGCTAAGTTCCTCGGTATCTGTCCGTTCCTTGGCGTATCGAAAAAGCTCGATTCTGCTGTCGGAATGGGTGTTGCCGTTACATTCGTAATGGTACTGGCTACTTTGGTTACATGGCCAATTCAGATTTTAATCCTGGACCCTAACGGCATCGGATACATGCAGACTATCGTATTTATCCTGGTTATCGCCGGACTGGTACAGCTGGTAGAAATGACAATGAAAAAGTACATGCCACCTCTCTACAGCGCACTGGGAGTTTACCTTCCACTGATCACAACAAACTGCGCAGTACTGGGTGTGTGCGTACTGAATATAACTGAAGGATATGGCTTCGTTCAGTCCATATTCAACTCTCTTGGTGGCGGTATCGGCTTCCTGCTAGCAATGGTTCTCTTCGCAGGACTCAGAGGCAGACTGGAAAACAACAAGTTGGTTCCTGAAGCCTTCAAAGGTGCCCCAATAACATTAGTTACTGCTTCAATTCTTTCTCTGTCATTCATGGGATTCTCCGGAATGGTAGACGGAATATTTGCATAAGATAAGGGGGAATAGAAAATGGCATTACCAATTATCCTCGTAGTTGCGCTGGGCCTTATATTTGGTGTCATCCTTACTATTGCTTCCATCGTAATGTATGTTCCAGTAGATGAAGTAGTAGCACAGGTTAGAGAAGAACTTCCTGGTGCCAACTGTGGTGCCTGCGGTTACTCTGGATGTGACGGATACGCCGCAGCTTTCGGAGAAGACAGAAATACTCCGGTTAACAAATGTCCTGTAGGTGGCCCTGCTGTTGCAGAAAAGATAGCAGCCATCCTGGGCGTTGAAGCTTCCGCTGCTGCAGCACCTGTTGCGGTAGTAATGTGCCAGGGCGACAAATCTGTTGCTCAGGACTTCATGAAGTTCGGAAGCAAAATGACTTGTAAGGGCGCTCTGCAGCTCTACGGCGGAAACAAATCCTGTGCTTACGGATGTTTAGGTATGGGAGACTGCGTAAGAGCCTGCGACTTTAACGCAATCCACATCGTTAACGGCGTTGCTGTTGTTGACAGAGATGTATGCGTAGGTTGCGGCGTATGTGCCAATACATGTCCTAAATCAGTTATCCAGATCCTCACTAAGGATGACAGGGTAGCTGTTAGATGTAAGTCTACAGACAAGGGTGCAGCTGTAATGAAGAACTGCAAGAACGGATGTATCGGATGTAAGAAGTGCGAAAACACTTGTAAGTTTGATGCTATCCATGTGGAAAACAACCTTGCTTCTATCGATTACGATAAGTGCAAGAACTGCGGTCTGTGCGCTAAGGAATGTCCTACAGGCGCCATCGTGGTAATTCCAAAGGAAAAGAAAGTAGTTGTTCAGCAGCCTGCAGAAGAACAGGCAGAAGCATAGACACCTTTCGTGAAAAAGGCATATATACAGCAAAACAGGAGCGGTTAAATAATCGCTCCTGTTTTATTATTGATTATACTCCAGCCTTTTCCAATCTATCAGTTACAAGTCCTGCAACTATACCTATCAGTATTCCAAATATAAGTCCGGAAAATACCAATACCGGGAAGTATACAAACACCTTTATATTTTCCACCAGCGCCGCCGCTGTCAAAAGCTGTCCCAAGTTATGTGCAACTCCTCCTGCCAGGCTAACGCCTACAATTGAGAATACCCTGCACTGTTTAACGGCTATCATCACCACAAAGCTCAGTAAGCCTCCTGCCAGGGAATAGAGTATACCGAACACTCCCGAAAAGAGAAACCCTGCCAAAAATATACGGATTATATTTATGGTAAAGGCGTATTTGATTCCTAGCCGATACAAAGCGACCACGACCACTATATTGGCAAGCCCCAGCTTTACTCCGGGAATTCCCACGGAAAAAGGCAGTATCGCTTCTATATATGAAACTATGAGAGCAAGAGCCGTCATTACGGCTGCCTGCCCTATTTTATATGATATGCTATTTTTGTTCATTTCTCACCGTCCTGCCTCATTCAGCCTGATACTGCATCGTATTTCCTGTCATCTGACTGGATTTCTACCACCACCTTATGTGGCAGGCAGATTATGCTTTTGGACATGTCGTTAATTTTGCCCTGTTTTACACAATCTTGATTGTGACAATTGGCAAATGTCATTTGTGCATTTCCGTCTTTTATGGTAATCTTATTTATATGGTCGCCCTGCTTGACTTCGATCTCCTGATCCTCGTCAATGGGGTATTTTCCGTATAATTCGCTATCCACATATACGACCACCTGTCCGTTACGCACATCCGTATCGTGCAGGGTCAGATATACCGATGCGATAATGCCGATTATGGCTATGACCACGGCAAGTATGATGTCTGCTTTTCTTATTTTCATTATGCTTTCCGTTGATTAAATATATTGAGGTAAATAAATGCGCAAAAAAATACTACTTTCTCTGTTATGCACGCTACTCATTATAACACAAGTAAGCTGCAAAACCAACGAGCCTGTAAGCGACACCGAGTTTATGCTGGATACCTTCTGTACTATAGAAATCCACGGCATGGATGAGGATAAAGCTACGGAAATAATCAACGAAACCTTTGACGAATGTAAAAGATACGAAGGACTTTTCAGCCGCACCATGGAGGGTACGGATATATATAAAATAAATCATGCAGAAGGCCAGCCGGTGGAGGTCTCCGACGAAACTGCGGAACTGATACGCACAAGCCTTGAGCTCTGTGAGGAAACCGACGGACTGTTTGATATAAGTATCGGCAGAATAACTAATCTGTGGAACTTCAAGGACACCGAAAACCCTACACTGCCTGATGATGCGGATATAAAGGCCCATCTTCCTTCCGTGGACTATAGGAATATAAATATCGAAGGAAATACCGTAACCCTGTCAGACCCTGACACATGGCTGGATCTGGGTTCCATAGCAAAGGGATATATAGCGGACAAATTGAGCCAGTTTATGACGGATAAAGGCGTAACAAGCGGCATAGTGAACCTAGGCGGTAATATCGTTGCCATCGGTGAAAAGGAAGACGGCAGCAACTGGAACATAGGCCTTGAAACACCATTTTCAGACAGCACCGAAATCCTTGGGGCCGTGGAAATGAAGGACCAGACAGTTGTAACTTCAGGCACCTACGAGCGTCATTTCAACATTGACGGCAAGGAATATCACCATGTGCTTGACCCTGCCACAGGCTATCCTAAGGATACCGATATACTTTCCGTATCCATAAAAAGCGACATGGGTAATTCCACCCTCTGTGACGGATATTCAACAACATGTCTGCTTCTCGGAAAAGACAAAGCTATCGAATTTATGGCAGATAAAGAAGGCTACGAATACTGCATTACAGATATGAACGGCAATATAACTCAGAGCGACGGCTTCGGACTTGTTGAAGAAGCCGGAGATAAATAGAAAACAGGAGGCAAAATGAGTTTCAGAGATTTATTAGGCAAAGAACTACTCTTCTTTGACGGCGGTATGGGAACCATGCTGCAGGCGGCAGGTCTTGCCCCGGGGGAAATCCCAGAATACTGGAATATGGAACATCCGGAAGCGGTTTGCGATATACACTACCAGTACTATATGGCAGGCGCAAACATTGTGGAGACAAACACCTTTGGCGCAAACTCTGTAAAAATGCCTCAGGACAAATATACTTCTCACGATGTAATGGTAAAGGCCGTAGGACTTGCAAAAGAAGCGGCAGAAAAATGCAAAAAAGAAACCGGCAGAGACAAGCTTTTTGTAGCGGCAAGTATGGGACCGACAGGTAAACTTATGCAGCCTATGGGCGATTTAACCTTTGATGCCGCATATGAAGGCTTTAAAGAGCTTGCCATCGCAGCAGAAGAAGCAGGCGCAGACCTTGCTCTCATTGAAACTATGACAGACCTCTATGAGATAAAGGCTGCAATACTCGGTGTAAAGGAAAATACAAATCTTCCTGTTGTGGTTTCTGCTATGCTCGATGAAGGCGGCAAGCTGCTTACAGGTGCTGATATAAAGGCGTTATGTGCCACCCTTGAAGGGCTCAGAGTTGATGCTGTAGGTATTAACTGCGGCTTTGGGCCTAAGCAGATAGCTCGCTTTATACCTGAATATCTTTCACTGACTTCGCTGCCGATGATGGTCAATCCAAATGCCGGAATGCCTAAAACAGACGACAACGGCGATTCCTATTACGATATGACACCGGAGGACTTTGCGGCAGCACTGGCGCCTTTCGCAGGAAAAGGCGTATTTATGCTGGGCGGATGCTGCGGTACAAATCCAAACCACATACATGCCCTAGTGCAGGCGGCAAAGGATATGACCCCTCCTCCTGTAGAAAAAAAGCATAAAACAGTAGTGGCTTCCTATTCCCATGCGGTGGAAATCGGACGCGACTTTGCAATAATCGGTGAAAAAATCAATCCTACAGGAAACAAAGTATTTAAAGAAGCGCTTTTAAATAACGATATGGGCGCAGTGGTAAAGCTGGCCTTAGATCAGCAGAGAGCCGGAGCCCATATTATAGATGTCAATGCCGGTCTTCCGGAAATAGACGAGGTGTCCATGCTGACACAGCTGATGAGAGAAATACAGGCTGTTGTAGATTCCCCTCTCATGCTTGATACCGCAAGTCCTGAAGCTATGGAAAAGGCTGTCAGATACTATAACGGTAAGCCTTTTATAAACTCCGTATCAGGTAAGCAGGACTCCATGGACAGGATGCTTCCGATAGCGGCGAAATACGGCGGCGTGCTTATAGCCCTTACCCTTGATGAAAAGGGTATTCCTAAGACTCCTGAAGAAAGAGTCGCCATCGCCCTTAAAATCGTTGAGGAAGCCGCTAAATACGGTATAGAAAAGCATGATATAGTTGTCGACCCTCTGACTTTGACTGTCAGCGCAGACAAGGAAGCTCCTATGACAACGCTTGAAACCATCTGGCAGCTGCGCCAGCACGGAATTAAAACTTCCATCGGTGTTTCCAATGTGTCCTTTGGACTTCCAGGCAGAGAAAAGCTCACTTCAACATTCCTTGCCATGGCCCTTTCTGCAGGACTGAGAGCGGCAATTATGAATCCTTTCTCCGATGAGATGATGTATGTATATCACAGCTACATGGCCCTTGCTGGAAAGGACGAAAACTGCAGAAAATACATCAAAGTATTTGAAGCTCACCAGCAGACTGGAGAAACGGCAAAAAAGGAAAGTAAGTATTCCCTCAAGGAAGCAATTATAAACGGACTTAAAAAGGAAGCCCGTGAAGCTTCCGAAGTTTTAGGAAAGGATAGCGAACCCCTGGCTATAATCAATGAGCATGTAATCCCTGCTCTGGATGTAGTTGGCAAAAGATATGAAGACGGCACCATATATCTGCCGCAGCTTCTCATGAGTGCGGAAGCCTCCCAGGAAGCCTTTGCGGTGGTTAAGGGCCTTATTGAAAAAAGCGGCAACGCCGGCAATATAAGCAAGGGAAAGGTGGTTCTTGCTACAGTCAAAGGCGATGTCCACGATATCGGAAAAAACATCGTGCGAGTTTTACTGGAAAACTACGGATACGATGTCATCGACCTGGGCAAGGACGTTCCTGCGGAGCTCATCGTTGAGACTGCAAAAAAAGAAGGCGCCCGTCTTGTGGGACTGAGCGCACTTATGACCACTACACTGCCAAGCATGGCAGAAACCATCAGACAGCTGAAGGACGAAAAAGTCGATTGCAAAATAGCTGTAGGCGGAGCTGTATTAAACGAAACCTATGCAGATACCATAGGCGCCGACTGCTACTGCAAAGATGCCATGGCTACAGTGAAATATGCTGAGCAGCTGTTCGGGCACTAGAAAAAGCAAACTGGAGGTTATACCCTCCGGTATCACCGTCAATATCCAGGACTTCACCGATAAGGTAGAGTCCCGGATATTTTTTTGCTTCCATAGAAGATGTTGAAATCTCCGATATGTCCACTCCACCTGCAGTAACCATGGCTTCTCCAAAGCCTCCTTTACCGCTTACTGTAAATTTTTGATTTCTCAATGTATCTTCTATTTCTTTAATCTGACTTCCCATAAGAGTTGATGCCTTTGTTCTGCATGCTCCCTTTTCACCGAGAGCCTTGTCTGTCAGTGCATCAGCAAGGGCTTTTGGAATTTTGCATTCCTCAGATACGAGATTTCCTATGGATCTTTTTTCTCCATTTACCGGCAGCCTGTCACCGCTTTTATATCCCTCGGGAGCATAATCCACATAAAAGGCTCTCCCTGGCTCCAAATACCTGGAATTATCTAATATTACAGGTCCGGAAAGATTTTTATGGGTAAAGAGCATATCCCCATATCCAGTAATTCTTTTTTTGCCTTTACCGTCATAGGGATCTGCCATTGTGATTTTAACCTTTGCGGAAATTCCCGAAAGGCTGCTATAACGATAATCTTCCACATATACAGAGGTCAATGCCGGTACACAATCATTTATTTTCAGTTCTGGAAAGCAGCTTTTTAAAATTTCCATCATGCTGCCGTCAGAACCAGTTTTAGGATATGACTTTCCTCCCGTGGCAATCACAAGTCTCCTGCATCTGAAGCTTCCCTTTGTACTGGCAACCTCATACATGCCGTCCTTTTCATCCCCTTCATTGATTTTAGTTATATCAACGACCTTTGTCTCCGTATTTATCTCAAATCCACCTTTAACTGCGCTGTTTAAAAGAACATCCCTTATATCCCTGCTATTCATGGACTTCGGAAACACCTTACCGTCCTCCCTTTCCACAGTTGCGACGCCTAAGTCCTCAAAATAATTTCTTACCATGACGTTATTAAATTTGTATAAGATACCTCTTATTTTACCGCCGTGCTTACCGTACTTATCAATAAAATCGCGAATGTCTCCGCCATGGGTAAAATTGCACTGGCCGCTTCCCGCCGCCATAAGTTTGATGCCCGTCTGCTTCATTGATTCCAGCACAAGACCTTTGCCGTTTTTTAATTCCGTATTTGCGGCACAGAACAGTCCTGCAGCGCCGCCTCCTATTATTATCACATCGTAAACCATGTCTTGATTATAAGAGTTTTATAATACAGTCACAAGTCTTTTATGATATAATGAGAAACGGGTTTAAGTAAAATCAAGTGATTTGAACCCTTCGTGACAACTAAGCTAAGCAAGAAAGAAAGGAAAGAAACATGGGTATTCTTGACTCCATATCGGGCTTCTTTGGAAGTATCCCGGGAGCGGGACAACTTTATACCACCTTTGCCCGATGGATATTTGTTATTTTGGCAATATACATTCTGGTAAGAGCAATTAGGTCACTGCTGTCCACCAAGACACCTTCGGAAATCTGGGCATATCTTTCTCTGCCAAACGGAGAAACAAGGGCCCTTTCCCACTGGGAAAATGTTATCGGCCGTTCCAAAACCGTCGATGTGCCTATCGATGTGATGACGGTTTCCAGAAATCACGGAACCTTAGTCAGAGACAAGGACGGCAACTGGACATATAACGATCTTGGCTCAAAGGGCGGCTCCATGATTAACGGCAATATCGTGTATAAGCCAACACCTGTTAATATCGGTGACACCTTAAGCCTCGGCGGTGCCGAGTGCGTGCTGGTGCCTGCCAGTCTGCAGGAGCAGATGTACAATAAGGAAGCCCGCACAAGGCTGACACGAAAATTTACTCCGTGGAAATCCCTTATTGCCCTGACAATATTTCAGGCCATGACCGTGGTGCAGTTTATGATTGCAGAGGGAAGCGAACTTCCTGCGTCCGTACCTTTGGCCTTTGCCATTTTTACAGGGGTTATGTGGGTATATTCCATAGTCATAAGAAGTCTGGGCTCCACATCCTTTGAAATGGAAAGTATAGCATTCTTTTTATCGACTCTGGGGCTTGCGGTGACTGCAACTTCAGCGCCAAATGAAATAATGAAGCAGCTTCTTACGGTATACTTGGGCATCTGTCTGTTTTTAGGACTCTGCTGGTACTTAAGAGATTTGGACAGGGCCATGAAAACTCGAAAGCTGCTGGTTTTGGGAAGCGTGCTTTTGCTTCTTGTAAATATATTCTTAGGTACCAATAAATACGGCGCCACAAACTGGGTAAGCCTTGGCGGCTTTACATTCCAGCCTTCAGAGCTGGTAAAAATCGCCTATATTTTAGTTGGTGCCGCTACTTTGGACGAGCTTTTTGAAAAGAAAAATCTGACACTGTTCCTGTTGTTTTCCATCTTTTGTTTGGGCAGCCTTGCTGTTATGGGAGACTTCGGTACAGCTGCCATATTCTTTGTGACTTTCCTTGTAATCTCTTTTTTGAGAAGCGGAGAGTTTTCAAAGTTGTTTCTCATAGTGGGAGCTGCAGCAGCTGCAGGACTTATGGTGCTTAGATTTAGACCTTATATACTGGGTCGTTTCCAGACCTGGATGCATGCTTGGGACTTCCCTGATGCAGGCGGCTATCAGCAAGTAAGGACAATGTCTGCGGGAGCCAGCGGCGGCATGGTAGGCGTCGGTGCCGGAGACGGATGGCTTCATAATGTGGCAGCAGCGGATACCGATTTGGTTTTCGGCGTGCTTTCCGAAGAATGGGGCCTTATTATAGCCGTGCTTGCCATCCTTTCCATAGTTACACTGGGAATATTTGCAGTGCGCTCCATTAAGGCCGGACGATCAGCCTTTTATACTATAGCGGCATGTGCAGCAACTACCCTAATGATATTCCAGACAATACTCAATGTCTTCGGATCAGTGGATATACTGCCGCTGACCGGTGTCACATTCCCGTTTGTTTCCAACGGTGGAACCTCGATGATAGTTTCCTGGGGAATGTTAGCCTTTTTAAAGGCTGCCGATACAAGGCAAAATGCCAGCATAGCCGTTAAAGACGAAGGTCTGAAAGGAGATGAGTGGTAATGAAAAAAATGCAGAAAAGAGCCATAATCTGCCTGTTCTTTGCCGTTCTTCTCGTTGCAGGCACAGCATTTTACATAGGCAAACTTGCAGTCAACGGCGGAGACTGGGTAAGTTACCCGGCAAATCAGCACATATATACAAATAACAAAATTACAACGGGCGTCATCCTTGACCGTAACGGCGATACCCTAATATCAAACAGCAAGGACGGTGAAACCCAGTATAACAGCGACACCTCCACAAGGGAGGCTTTAGTCCATGTTACCGGTGATTCCCTAGGCAATATAGCCACAGGGGCAAATGTTGTTTTTAAGGATAAGATGGTGGGATATAACTTTATAACAGGAGTTTATTCTGCCAGCGGAGAAGGACGTACCATAAATCTTACGGTTGACGCCAATATATCCAAGGTTGCCGGAGAAGCTCTTGGCAATCGCAGCGGAACTGTCGGTGTTTACAACTATGAAACCGGCGAAATCATATGTATGGTAAGTTCTCCTAACTATGACCCTTATGATCCGCCGCAGCTTGATGCAGATGATACCTCCGGTACATATCTGAACAGATTTACATCTTCTTCAATAGTGCCGGGCTCAACCTTTAAGGTTATAACTTCCATGGCAGCCATCGAGACTGTATCAGACCTTGATGACTGGACATATACCTGCACTGGAAGCGAACAGTACGGCTCATACAGCGGCGACCGCATTACCTGTCTATATCCTCACGGCACCGTAAACTTTGAGGAGGCCCTTGCCGAATCCTGCAACTGTGCTTTCGGCGAGCTTGCCAACAAAGTTGGTGCCGAGAATCTGAAAAAATACACGGAAATGGCAGGACTTACAAGCAGTTATGACATAAACGGTATAAATACAAGACCGGGCTCCTTTGAATTTAGCGATAACGACCTTGACCTTGCATGGACAGGCATAGGTCAGAGCAAGGACTTGGTAAACCCATGTTCCATGATGGTATTTATGGGCGCCATCGCCAACGGAGGTAAGTCCGCAGAGCCTTATATCATCGACAGAGTAAGATTTGCCAATGGACTTCCGGCAAGCTTTCCTATAAAGCATAAGACGGAAACACTCATAAACGAGGATACAGCAGCAAAGCTTACGGAAATGCTCAAAAATAATGTGGAATCCAACTACGGAACATACAATTTCCCGGGACTTGATATAGCAGCAAAATCCGGTACCGCAGAGCATGGTGAAGGAACAACTCCTCACGCATGGTTTACTGGCTTCTTAGATGATCCGGATCACCCTTATGCATTTGTAGTAGTTGTTGAAAACGGCGGCTACGGTACGGAAACAGCCGGCAGTGTCGCTAATGAAGTGTTGCAGGCCATAGTTAAACAGGATGATAACTGATGAATTTTAAACACCATTCAATTAAGAATGGTGTTTTATTATATCCATTTATCTCTGTATTACTATTCCGCTCACACTGTTATCATCAAGCACATTTAACAGAGTATCCTTGTTTGCCGTAAATGCAATTCCGTAGGATTGAAGTCCGTTTTTATCAATGTATTCGAGAGCTTTTTCCGTATCGATTACTGAATCAATATCTTCGCCCAGTGTCATTTCTAAAAATGTCTTGCTGGATTTCATATGTTTTATAAGTTTTATGAACCGCTCCTCATCTGAAAGTTTACTTTCATTGTACGTGAAAGCATCCTCATACATACCTACATTTACAACATTATTGTAGTATGCCCCTTCGCCGCAGCAAACAGCAATCCAAACA
The DNA here is from genome assembly GCF_014982745.1 of Gallibacter intestinalis. Taxonomy (GTDB): domain Bacteria; phylum Bacillota; class Clostridia; order Peptostreptococcales; family Anaerovoracaceae; genus Gallibacter; species Gallibacter intestinalis. Next base: position 17,608 of record NZ_JADCKA010000015.1, read on the forward strand.
TCTTCATCTTGCGCCTATGATTAAATGTCAGATTACGGGCCACCATGTAAAGCCATGCCTTCGGATTAGTGTGGGTATCACCAAGTGAAAGAAGTGCCTTTACAAAGGTTTCCTGAGTAATGTCTTCGGCTGTAGCAACATCTCCGCACAAGTGAAGGATATACAGAAATACTTCCCTGCCGTATTTTTCATATATAGTTTTAAGAAGTATTTTATCCATTAGCTTCCCCTCATATACCTTCTTTATATGTATAACACATAAGCGGTCAAAAGGTTACAATCATTTTTATTTGATAAAGAAAAACGACAAAGCCGTGGTGCCATCACACCATCGGCTCCGCCGTTTGTTGTGTTGCCTATTTATCTTCTGGTGAGCTGTAATACGGTATATATCCGTTTTCCAGATCTACTACAATTAAATATTCTCCATTATCACCTTCAGCATGCCATGTTTCTACTTTTCCGGGATCCGAAATGGAACTAACTTGACTTTCACCATCATTTACAAATTCAAGTTTGTCCCCTTCATAAATATATTCCTTGGCAAATTCCTCGACCATTTTCTGTGCTTGGTCTTTATCAATTAACGTATATTCATCTGTCGGCTCAAAAGTATAATTTTTATAGTGATAATAAATCAATTCATTGTCTTTTAATCGAAACTCTATTTTGTGAGTAAACATATCATTATCACCCATTTTTGAATAAATATATGATGTAGATTCTCCATCCTTTACCGATTCTCTTGCAGATTCTAATGCAATATCCGCTACTACATCATCTGGCAAAAAGTCTTTTTCTCCTAAATCCTTTCCAAAATCCCTCTGCCATGAATTACCGTCAGAAACAAATGCTGACTGTCCATTATCATTTGTTGATTCAACTTCAGCTTCGTTCCCACAAGATGCACAGATAAACGCCAGCACAAGTGCTATTATAAACAGTAGGCTTTCTTTAGTTATTTTCTTAATATTCATATTTCCACCCCATTCGCTCCTTTAGAAGATTTTACAGTATTACTTTCCCTATCTATTAAATACTGAACTGTTTTGCCTTAATTTGTATTGAATTCTGCTATTTTATCTCCTTTTTCAATTTTCATAGTGCTTGGCAATTCAAAATTATAATCTTTAGGATTCTCTATCTTCGTGATAATATAACCCTCATAAAGCATTTTAGAACTCATTTCTGAATATTCTCTGACAGCTGTCAGTATCTCTTTTTCCTCTTCGCTTCCAGCCCTATTGTAAGCATCAGTAAATCTTTTGTTTTCTTCTGCGGACTGCTTTTCCGCTGCCTCTTGTTCAGTTCTTTCTTTCTCTCCCATCTCAACTAGTTCCGCAATAGTCTTATCTCTCATTTCTTTTGGAACCGTAGGGGTAAATCCTATAGCATACCAAAAGTTGCTTAAAGTAAATGGATATTTCACAACATAGTCAGAAGCATATATCATTATATCTTCGTATTCCGGCAATGCTTTTATATCTTCATAACCATCTGACATAAGAATTCTTCGTAAAAAATCCATGTATTCCAAAGAGCCCTTTCTCATATGTTCTCCCTTAGAATCAAGATAATCATCTATAACTCTGCTTATATCATATACTGTCGCTTCACCTTTGCCTTCTATCTGTTTTGCATCTGTCATATATTGAAACCCAAACCTTGCTCCAACAAATGCAATAACCAGTGCCAAAACTACAGCGATTGCTTTTTTTCTTCCGTTACTCATGTTGATCCCCCACCTTTGGGTATATCATATTAAATCATATAGTATGAATCAATCCAAATTATTGATGGTGACAATATACTTATTTTATCAACGGGGTTCAACCATGTGTAATTAAAAACTCAGTACACCCTAAACTTCACATAAACCCGGCCCTTTCTCGAAGTGCCGCCGATCTCCGTAAGATAGGCCTTACCTCTTCCTCGGAGCACCAGCTTATCTCCCTCGGATATATCCTTATCGATCTTAAGGCATTCTGTGTTGTTAACAAACACGATGCCTTTTTTTATCGCCTCCGCCGCCTTGCTTCGTGAAATACCAAAGGCCGATGAGATGATATTATCAAGTCTCAGAGAAGCTACGGTGTCCTCCCTTTCACTAAAGCTCTTTTCCGCTACTTTCAAGTCGCCGATAGGCAATATTTCCACTGAAAGGCTTGTCCTACCTGCTTTATCGTAATTTAGCGATATAAACTCTGCCAGTTCCTCGCATATGACTATATCCGCACCGTCATCTCTTACTATGATGTCTCCGGTCTTTTCCCTCTTTATGCCAAGGCCAAGCAGCGAGCCCAGATAGTCTCTGTGTGTAAGTTGTCTTCCTCCCGGTGTCACACTCACTCTTGCTACGGCAAGTCCGCTGTCACTTTCCGCCGATGCATAATCCGGCAAAAAACAGCATACAACTCTCTCTGCATCATCGTAGCCGCCGAAGAATTCCACACGGCAGTCGTGCTTTTCATTTCTCAGCATGCTCTCCACAAGAGAGCGCTGGTGCATATCCAAAAAGTCCGAGCGAGTGGGAATATACTGTTCTTCACATTGTCTTAATCTGTCAGCTGCTGCCGCAAGCAGCATTTTTTCTTCCTTCATGCTTTGCTTCTCCGAAAAAATCACCGACCTTGCGATCGGTGATATGCTTTTACAAAATACTAATAATCAAACTCTACCGTTGTATCTATCAGCTCAATGGCTGTTACGCCGGGAGTCATTTTAAATTCATTGCCGTCCTTGTCGCGGAATATAGTCGGGCTGTCCTTGTCCTCCCTTTCCCAGGTGCCCTCTACGACCTTTCCCTGGGTAAACATTACCGCTTCACCTCCGGCATACATGTCTATCTGCAATCTTTCATCCTCGTTTGGATAGAGGTTAAAAGGCACCTTTTGCACCAATATGTTTGCACAGGTAAATACTTGTCCGTTGTTATCATCTACTAGCTCTTGGCCTCTTACATATCTGGTGTAAAGCTTTGTTTCCGGGTCGTATACAAAAGTATTATCTGCACCGTCGGCATAGTTTACGGTTATCTCCGTGGCATCATTTCCAGCAACTTTTTCGCCTTCTTCAAGCCATGGGAAGGTTCTTACTTCCTTTTTACCGGTGTATCCCAGCTCACTCATGGCTGAAAGTATATCCTCCCCTGTGGAATACTGATTTCCCGGCAGTCTGCCGTTTTTGTCGCTTTCATTATGGAATGCAGCGTAATATTCAAAGGCGGATACTCTGTCCACACCGCTTTCCTCAAAATAATCTATGGCCTGAGGGCTCTGTCCGTTGTGAACGAATACTGCGTTGTATTCCCTTGCTATGTCCAGCATATACGGTCTGGTGCTTCTGATGGCTCCCACCAGCTCCAGTTCATCTATATTGCTGTAATATATAGGCTCGTATCTGCTTCCACCGCCTTCTATAGGCACTTCGATTAAAATATCCGCCAAGGATATTCCCGACTGTGGCTGTGAAAGATAACTGTCGTTATCCGTTGATACCATTATAGGCCTGTCAGGCAGGCTCTCTCCTTCTTCAAGTACAATCCCCGTAAGGGGGTTGACGTCTCCTTCGTCTTCTGCTGCAGTTTCCGTTTCGCTGCCTTTATCTCTTAAAGCCATTACAACAGCTCCTGCTCCTACGGCAACTACAACGGCTCCTATTACCGCCAATCTCATTGCATTAGTCTTTTTCATCTACAGTTCCTCCTTTACAATTTGCGCTATAAGTTCGTATCCTTCTTTTGTGGGATGCAATCCGTCCACATATTTATGATATTTCTCGTATCCCGTCTGTATATCTATAAGCTCAAAGTCAAATCTGTCCTTTGCTGCCTTAAGCTCCTTTCCCAGTGCCAACAGCTGACTATTAACCTTTTCGTAATCCACACCAAGGCCGTCCATCCAAGCTTCTCTTGCCTGTGCCGGTTCACAGAGAGCCGGAATCATCACCACAGGTCTGATCCCTTCATCCTTTGCCATAAGCACCATCTGCAGAGTGTTTGCCAGCACATCGTTAACACCGCCTAAATCATATACAAAGTCGTTGCTTCCGCACATTATTGTGACTTTATCGGCCTTGTTTTCGCTGCCGATTTTAGAGCCGCCGTCTTTAAAGTATTCATGCTTTCTGACCCTCTGAAGAATCTCTCCTGAGCTCTCTCCGTTAACTCCCAGGTTAACCATTTCCCAGCCCTTTTTGCCGGATATTATACCGGTCCAGCTGTACTTTTCACCAAAGGGGTATCCGTAGGTCAGGCTGTCGCCCACGCAGATTATTTTCATTCCTTACTGCCCTTTCTTGTGTTATACTTATTTTGTATTATATACTATTTTTCAAAGGAAAGGCAACATTGTAATGAAACACACGGAGATACCTCAGGGAGTATGTTCCCAGAAGATAGATTTTGAATTGGATGGAGATGTGGTGAAAAACGTCAGCTTCACAGGCGGCTGTAATGGCAATCTTAAGGGCATATCGGCTCTGGTGGAGGGTAAGACAGTTTCGGAGATTGCATCTCTTTTAGAAGGCATAACCTGCGGCTTAAAAAAGACATCCTGCCCGGATCAACTGGCAAAGGCTCTTAAACGAGCTTTTGCAGAGGAACAGGGGAATAAAGCCTGATGAACGAATTTCTCTACAAGCTTTTTATAAAAGACCATAACAATGTTAAGGATGTAAAGGTTCGAGAAGGCTACGGCAAATTGGCAGGGGCTGTAGGCTTTGTATCAAATACCATAATATCCGTTGCTAAAATCATCGTCGGTGTTATAACATCTAGCATCGCTGTAATAGCTGACGGTATCAACAACCTTACAGATGCCGCTTCATCGGTAGTCACTTTGGTGGGCTTTAGACTTGCCGCACTGCCTGAAGATAAGGAACACCCTTACGGTCATGCCCGTATAGAATATCTGGCAGGGCTGATAGTCTCCATAATAGTGCTATTTGCAGGATTTTCCCTGGGAAAGAGTTCCATTGAAAAGATTATCAATCCTCAGGAGACTTACTTTTCATATGCTACCGTTGCAGTTCTCGCTATGGCTATAATCGTGAAAATCTGGCAGGCATATTTCAACTACAGCACAGGTAAGAAGATAGATTCTGCCACTATAAAGGCCACTGCTGCCGACAGCAGAAACGATGCCATAGCTACATCTATGGTACTTATATCAGTAATCATATACCGCTTCACCGGCGTAGACTTAGACGGCTACTTAGGCCTTGCAGTAGCGATATTTATAATCATCTCCGGAATCTCACTTATAAAGGAAACCTCAAGCCCGCTTCTTGGAGAAGCTCCTGATCCGGAACTAATTGAAAATATCGCAAAGGATGTTCTAGCATACGACGGAGTTTTAGGCATTCATGATTTGGTGGTGCATAATTACGGACCAGGCAAGGTATTTGCTTCCATACACATTGAAGTTGACGCTGATACAGATATTATGGAAAGCCACGACCTTGTGGACACCATCGAAAAGGAAGTGGGAGAAAAAACGGGCATTTACTTTGTAGCTCATATGGACCCGGTAAAAACCAACGACCCTGTGATACAAAAGGTTTACGAACCTATATGTCACTGTGTCAGCTCATTTACCGGTTTAAGGCATGTGCACGATATGAGATGCGTTCCCGGTAAAACCCACACAAATATAATCTTTGACATAATCGTCGAGGCCGACTGCTCAGCTTCAGAAGAAGAAATCAACAGAGCTGTCGACATGACGGTAAAGGATATTGATCCTACATACAATGTAGTCATCACATTCGATAAAGCTTATACGAATCTTTGATAAAGGAGAAGAGACATGGTTAATTTTGATCTTATCGCAAAGACTGACTCAGAAATTGCGGAGCTCATGGAAAAAGAACTTCGCCGTCAGCAGCACCATCTGGAACTTATCGCCAGCGAAAACATCGTTTCCGAAGCCGTTATGGAAGCCATGGGAAGCCATCTGACTAACAAATATGCTGAAGGCTATCCTGGAAAGAGATACTATGGCGGATGCGAATTCGTTGACGGTGTTGAAACCATCGCCATCGAAAGAGCTAAAAAACTCTTCGGTGCAGAGCATGCCAATGTGCAGCCTCACTCCGGTGCACAGGCAAACATGGCAGTATACCTGGCATTCTTAAAGCCTGGAGACAAGATTCTCGGTCTTGATCTTTCCCATGGCGGACATTTGACCCACGGTGCTAAGGTAAACACTTCCGGTAAAATGTACGAATCCCATTTCTACGGAGTGGATCCTGAAACGGAAGTCCTCGACTATGACGATATCAGAGCTAAAGCTCTTGAAATAAAGCCTCAGATGATTGTTGCAGGAGCCAGCGCATATCCGAGAATAATCGACTTTAAGAAGATAAGAGAAATCTGTGACGAAGTCGGAGCATATATGTTTGTGGATATGGCTCATATTGCAGGTCTTGTTGCAGCAGGTCTTCATCCAAGCCCTGTTCCTTATGCCGATGTAGTTACTACAACTACACATAAGACTCTCAGAGGCCCAAGAGGTGGTCTGATTCTCTGTAAGGAAGAATATGCAAAAAAAATCGACAGCGCAGTATTCCCTGGACATCAGGGTGGCCCTCTTATGCACATAATTGCGGCTAAGGCTGTATGCTTCAAGGAAGCCCTAGATCCTTCATTTAAGGATTATCAGGCTCAGATTATCAAGAACGCCAAAGCTATGGCAGAAAGACTTGTGGAAAACGGATTTAAGATTATATCCGGTGGTACAGACAACCACATGATGCTGGTTGATGTAACTCCATTTGGAGCCAACGGAAGAGACGTTCAGAACCTGCTTGAAAGCGCAAACATCACCCTCAACAAAAACAGCATCCCTAACGAAAAGCTGAGCCCAACTCTTACAAGCGGCGTAAGAATTGGTACTCCTGCGGTTACTACCCGCGGTATGAAGGAAGAGGAATGCGTTTACATTGCAGACCTTATCACTGAGCTGATTAAGGGCGGCGAAGCAAAGGTTGACGAAATCAAAGCAAAGGTAGTTGAGCTTTGTGATAAATTCCCTATCTATGAGAATAACTAGGCTCTTTAACTTTTTTAGTGGTTGAGCGCTAAGTTGTGGTTTGAAATAATGAATATAGGAGGACCTAAAATGTGAATACATATTCATACAGGTCCTCTTTTTATGCGAAACAACTATTTGTGATAT
>NZ_JADCKA010000016.1 GCF_014982745.1 Gallibacter intestinalis
CAAACGATTATTGCAGTATTTAAGAAATATTGTAACTAAACCGATACCAATTATGAACTAAAGCCACCTCTAAAGTTTTATGTGGGAAAAAGAAAAAGCCCAATCTCGAAATTGAGACTGGGTCTTTTCTTGGTATTACGGGCATGCAGTCAGTCTGTGGTGAAAGTCAACAAAGGGCATAGTTGCCGACGAACATGATATCGACTCCCAAGGTTTGTATCGCGAGGTACAGGCGAGAAGAAGGGATAGCGAAATCGTAGCCTGACGGACAGGAACCTAATACTAAGGCTTGTATGAGGGATAAGTGGACATGGGCCATGAAGTCCAAAAGGTAACCGTAATTCATACAGGTAGATTAGGTAGGTAGACGAGGAAAGGCTGGCGACTTATACTCTAAAGAGCACAGGCCCCGTGAGGTCTTGAGAGTGGGTAATCATAGAAACAGAATCGTTCATAAGAAAATATCTTAATGTGAGAGTAATGATAAATGGAAGATATGAGGAGACAACAATGAGTCCCACAAGGTGGACCCCTTTCACCACTGTTAAGTAATATCATGCTCAATGAACTTGGAACTTGATAAGGAACTAGAGAAAAGAGGATTGCACCTCATCAGTAAAAAAATCCTCGCAAGACGAGGATTTCTAAGTTGTTTGGATTATTATTTGAATTGAATCGCCGTATGCCGAGCGGCACGTACGGTGGTGTGAGAGGGGCTACAAGTTAGCCCCCTACTTGATTTCCTAAACAAAACTGTAGATTAGCATCTTGTTTGGATGAAAAGCTATTTTAGATATGTCTTAAAAAAGTTTTCTATTTTATCGAAAGGGATAACATCGAGGTTATCATACAAATCACAGTGCACTGCATCCGGGATAATATAAAGCTTCTTATTATCGTTATATTTACCGTTTTCAGTCATTTTTTTATAAGCGTCTTTGCTAAAGTAGCAGGAATGAGCCTTTTCTCCGTGAATCATAAGTACGGCGCTTCTAATTTCCTGGCTATACGTAAGCATATGAGTGTTCATAAGGGAGCTTGAGGAAGATGCACTAAAACCGCCGTTGGAGCCAAGAGATCTTTTGTGATATCCACGTTTTTTATAGAAATTGATGTAATCAATCAGAAATTGCGGTGCACCTTCAGGAGCTTCTTCTGGATTGCCGCCGAGAAGGGTATAACTACCATTTTTGTAGTCTGAAGTTCTCTGATTGCTATAGGCAATGCGAGCTTCATATCTGGCATCTTCATCGTTGACATCGTTATATCCGTAGGAAGTAACTCTGCTCATATCATACATTGTCGATGTTAGAGTTGCCTTTATCCTTGTATCCAGAGAAGCGGTTTGTAATGCAAAGCCGCCCCAACCGCAAATTCCTATAACGCCAATTTTATCAGGATCTACATTATCAAGGGTTGAAAGATAATCAACAGCTGCCTGAAAGTCCTCGACTGACTGATCTATGGAGTTCATGTAACGGGGAAGTCCGCCGGATTCTCCGTAATAGGAAGGGTCAAAGGCTATAGTAAGAAAACCTCGTGCAGCCATCTCCTGGGCATATCTACCGGAAACCTGTTCCTTTACTGCGCTGTATGGGCCGCATACGGCTATTGCAGCAAGTCTGCCTTCATGTTTTTTAGGCTCATACTGATCAGCCGCCAGTGTAATGCCAAAGTGGTTTACAAAGCTGACCTTTTTATGATTTACATTTTCATTTTTAGGAAAGACTTTATCCCATCCCTCAGAGAGGACGATGTCTTCTTTCTTTATTTCTGTACTATTTATTTCTCCGTAATTTATTTTTGTCATTTATATATCCTCCTTTGTGACTATTATGCAAGTTAAAGTTAACTTTAAGTCAAGAGGAATTTTAAATTTAGCAAAAGAAAAAGGAATATCTTGCGATTGATATTCCTTTAGGAGTGTAATTTGTTGTAACTATGCGCAGTAAAATTGTCAGTCTATAAATATGCTGATTTTACCGAGAAGCTCGGTGTTTTTTAGCCTGTTTGCGAATAGCTGTTTATATGTTGCGGTATCTGATTTGCCTTCGGCTTTGAGAGCTTCCATTTTTGAGACTATGGTGTGCTGCTCCTGCATAAGAGCATCGTACATATCTTCGAATTTGCCTAATCTCTGAATGGCGTCTCCTTGATTAACCCCGGCATTTAAAGTATATTCGTTTCCGCTTTTATTTGTATATCTGTCCATTTAAATCACACTTTCCAGTTGTTTATTAAATTTTACAGCATTGACAGTATTGCGTCCTTAGGCTGAACTCCGATGGCTTTGTTTGCGATTTCACCGTTTTTAAAAACAATCAGAGTAGGGATGCTCATTACAGCAAACTGTGAAGCCAGCTCTGGCTGCTCGTCTACATTGATTTTGCCTACTTTTATATCGCTTCTTTCCTCTGCAATTTCGTCGATTACAGGTGAAAGCATTTTACAAGGTCCGCACCATGCTGCCCAAAAGTCCACTAAAACAGGCTTATCTGACTTTAATACTTCGCTTTCAAAATTTTCTTTTGTTATTACCAATGACATATTGCCACCTCCGTATTCTGCATTATTATTCCTAAATTTTTAATCTGATGTTATGATTATACCCGTTGAAGGGGAATTAAAACCCTATTATCATCATTGATTATTTCAGGTGCATATGATAAAATATTTTGCGAAATGTGCCCCCGTAGCTCAGGGGATAGAGCGTCGGTTTCCTAAACCGTGCGTCGGATGTTCGAATCATCTCGGGGGTGCCATCTACATAACCGCTAAATTTGTTGGTTTCAACAGGTTTGGCGGTTTTTTATTCCAGCGCATCCATTATCTTTGCATATAAATCTGGATATTCCTTTTTCATGCGCACCGGCCTACCTGTATCGCTGTGGACAAATCCGTGGCGTGAGAGACCTGTGGTGGTAAGCTCGCCGGTAGCCATGCTGTAAACCTTGTATTCGATTTCCATCTTTACCCCTGTAAAGGACAGAAATCTGACTTCTATTTTTACATTTTCGTTGAAATGCACCGAATGGATGTATTTGCATTCTACTCCAAGCACTGGAGACATTATACCCATTTCTTCCATCTTATCGTATGGAATACCGGCCTGCTCCATTGCATCCACACGGGCTTCTTCAAACCAGCGAATGTAGTTGCTGTGATGGATTATGCCCATCTGATCTGTTTCGTAATATTTTGCATTTCGTTCGTAGGGCTTTATTTTCATTTTCACATTTCCTTTCCATTAGTCTCTATTTGCAGGTTTTCATTTAGAACTTTTTTCTACATATATATACATAATATCACAGAGATTTATACCGTGGAAATGTTAAGTGGATATTAAGAAATTAATTTTTATTTAACATCATTTTTTATTTTTCCTTAACAAAAGGACGGTAAACTGGGGATGTAAAAACGAAGACCAACAAAAGTAATGTGTAGTATGTGTAGTGAGAAAAAGAGCTGCATGAATCAGAAAAGGAGAGGAAACAGTTATGAAAATGAAAAAATTTCTTGCGCTGGGTCTTTGCGCAATGATGGCAGTTACAACATTTGTAAGTTGCGGAAGCAGCGACAGCGGCAGCGGTGAAGGCCCTACAGGCGACATCACTGTAGTATCAAGAGAAGAAGGTTCCGGAACAAGAGGAGCATTCGTTGAGCTGATGGGTGTTATGGATGAAGAAGAAAACGACATAACAACTCAGAATGCAGAAGTAACAAACAGCACATCTGTAATGATGCAGACAGTTGCAGGTAACGATGCAGCAATCGGATATGTATCTTTGGGATCTCTTTCAGATGATGTAAAGGCTCTCAAGGTTGACGGAGTTGAAGCTACTGTTGATAACGTAAAGAGCGGAGACTACAAAGTAGCTAGACCTTTCAACATCGTTAAGGGCAAAAACGTAAGCGAACTGGCTCAGGACTTCGAAAAGTACATCATGAGTGAAGAAGGTCAGGCAACAGTTGCTGAAGAAGGTTACATCAGAGAAGACAATACTGAAGAATATACAGCTTCCGGTCTTTCCGGCAAAATCACACTGGCAGGATCCACTTCCGTAGCACCTGTAATGGAAGTACTTGCTGAAGGATACAAAGCCCTCAACCCAGATGTTGAAATCGAAATCCAGCAGACAGGTTCCGGAGCAGGTATCGAATCTGCAATAGCAGGAACATGCGACCTGGGTATGTCCTCAAGAGCTCTTACAGAAGATGAGCTGGCACAGGGACTTACAGTAACTGAAATAGCTACAGACGGTATTGCGGTAATCGTAAACAACAACAATACTATCGAAGATCTGACTACAGACATCATAGGCCAGATATTCAAAGGCGAAATCACAACTTGGGATGAAGTTACAAAATAAGATACTTCACATATCTGAAAGCTAAATCAGTATAAGAGAAAAGGTCGACAATTATGGAAATTAGCAGGAATCAATTTAAAGAAAAAATTATGAAATTAGTTTTCCTGGTAACGGCAATGGCTTCCATAATAGCGGTAATAGTAATATGCGGGTTCCTCTTTGTAAATGGGGTGCCCGCTATTAAAGAGATAGGAGTTAAAGAATTCCTCTTAGGCATGGAATGGTTGCCGATGCAAGAGATATTCGGCATCCTGCCTATGATCGTTGGAAGTATATATGTTACAGCAGGAGCTATCATAATAGGAGTACCTATCGGTATATTCAGCGCAGTATATCTGGTAAGGTTTTGCAATGAAAAGGTATATAAAATAGTTAAACCGGCAGTTGAGCTGATGGCCGGAATCCCTTCCATAGTTTACGGTTTCTTCGGTCTGGTGGTAATAGTACCGGCTTTCCAGACGATTTTCGGAGGAAGCGGTAAAGGGCTTCTGACAGCTTCTCTGCTTTTGGGAATAATGATTCTTCCGACAATTATAAGCGTTGTTGAATCGTCTTTAAGGGCGGTTCCGGAGCATTACTACGAAGGTGCCCTTGCTTTGGGAGCGACAAGAGAAAGAAGCATGTTCTTTGTAACTCTTCCGGCAGCTAAATCCGGGGTGTTAGCGGGAGTTGCCCTGGGAATAGGAAGAGCCATAGGTGAAACCATGGCCGTAGTAATGGTTGCGGGAAACCAGCCGATTATACCGGATTCAATCCTTTCCGGTGTACGAACAATGACTTCCAATGTTGTACTGGAAATGGGATATGCGTCAGGTCTTCACAGGGAAGCTCTGATAGCTACGGCGGTTGTACTCTTTGTGTTTATCCTTCTGATAAACCTGAGCTTCTCCGCACTGAAAAGGAGGGCTGACTGATGATTAAGACAAAAGATAGACATCCAATGTCGATGTTTTTAAACATCTGCATGAAGATAGCCATAATCTTTACCGTTGGTATTCTTGCCTTCCTTATAGGATATATTCTCATAATGGGTATTCCTAATATCAGTCCTGAACTGTTTGCATGGGAGTTTACCACAGATAACCAGTCAATGATGCCAGCGATAATAAATACGCTGATAATGACATTGCTGACTTTGGTAATAGCGTTGCCATTTGGTATAGGTGCTGCAATCTACCTTGTGGAATATGCAAGACAGTCTAGCCCAATAGTAAAGATTGTAAGAATAACAGCAGAAACTCTTTCCGGCGTTCCTTCCATCGTATTTGGTCTCTTCGGATTCCTGATGTTTGGTATAGCCTTTGGATGGAACTACAGCCTTATGTCCGGTGCCATGACTTTGGCAATAATGGTATTGCCGGTAATAATGAGAACTACGGAAGAAGCCCTTTTAGGTGTGCCTGATTCCTACAGAGAAGCCAGCTTCGGTCTTGGAGCAGGTAAGCTTAGAACCATATTCAGGATAACCCTTCCGTCGGCGATGCCGGGAATAATTGCAGGAGTAATCCTCAGTATAGGAAGAATTGTCGGTGAAACAGCCGCATTGCTCTTTACTGCAGGAACGGTTGCAAGCATTCCGTCAAGCGTATTTGACTCCACAAGAACTTTGGCAGTACACCTTTATGCGCTGCTCAACGAAGGACTTTACATGGAACAGGCATACGCTACAGCGGTTGTGCTCATGGTAGTGGTTATACTTATAAACTGGCTGAGCAATAGAATAGCTAAGAAACTTGCAAAATAACGGGAATAAAGATTAAAGAGGAAAAAAATGAGTAAGATATCGATACAGGATATGGAATTGTATTACGGAGATTTTCAGGCGATAAAGGGGATCTCCATGGAAATTCCGGAAAATAAAATTACTGCTTTTATCGGGCCTTCCGGTTGCGGTAAATCAACGGTTATAAAGAGCCTCAACAGGATGAATGACCTGGTGGAAGGATGTAGAATTACAGGAAACATACTTCTTGATGGTGTTGACATATATAAAGAAATGGACCCTATCGTTCTGAGAAAGAGAGTGGGCATGGTATTTCAGAAGCCTAATCCTTTCCCTATGAGCGTATATGACAATATCGCCTTTGGTCCTCGTACCCATGGTGTAAAAAATAAGGCACAGCTGGATGAGATAGTTGAAAGATCCTTAAGACAGGCGGCCATCTGGGATGAGGTAAAGGACAGACTTAAAAAATCAGCATTAGGACTTTCCGGAGGTCAGCAGCAGAGACTTTGTATCGCAAGAGCCATGGCTGTTGAACCTGAGGTGCTTTTGATGGATGAACCTACCTCAGCCCTCGACCCTATCTCCACAAACAAGATAGAGGAACTGGCCAGTGACCTTAAAAAGGATTTTACCATTGTAATGGTTACGCATAACATGCAGCAGGCAGCCCGTATATCCGACAAGACAGCATTCTTTTTGCTGGGAGATGTGATTGAGTATAACGACACTGATGAATTGTTTTCAAATCCGCAGGATAAGAGAACGGAAGATTACATAACAGGGAGGTTTGGCTGATATGATGCGTAAGGTTTTTGATAAGGAACTGGCGATGTTAAATACACGCCTTATTGAAATGGGGGACCTTTGTGTAGAAGGCATAGATATGGCCATAGAAGTGCTTTTTAATAGAGAAAACATCGAATCTAAGGTTCAGCTCATTCATACGGTGGAAAGGGATACCGACAGAAAAGAAAGAGATATTGAGGATCTGTGCGTAAACATGATTTTAAGGCAGCAACCAGTAGCAAAGGACCTCAGAATAATCTCGGCAGCTCTTAGGATGATTGCGGATATGGAAAGAATCGGCGACCAGGTGGCAGATATTGCAGATATCGCTCAAAAGCTTGAAAGCGGCGAAATTTTCAATCTTGATACTCATATCAAGGATATGGCCAATGAAGTTAAGGGAATGGTTACAAACAGCATAGAAGCCTTTGTAAACAAGGATGTTAAGATGGCAACCGATGTCGTTGCCAATGACGAAAGGGTTGACCAGTTGTTTGTTCAGATTAAAAGTGAACTTTTAAGAGTGCTGTATCAGGATATTTCAAAGGGACAGATTGTACTGGATATCCTCATGGTTGCAAAGTATTTCGAAAGAATCGGTGATCATGCTACAAATGTTGCTCAGTGGGTGGAATACACTTACGAATAAACATATATACACATATAGATAAAAAAGAAATCCAACTATTCCGATTTGAAATAATTGGATTTCTTTTGGTTTATGCTGCAATCTAATATATTCGCACCAGTTCAAGATAGCTTGTATCTCCTTTAACTCCCGGAGCACCACCGGTTACAAGGATGAGATCTCCTTCCTTTGCACCGTTTTCCTTTGCTATAATTCGCGCGTATTCTATCATATCGCCCCTAGATGTAAGGGTCTTGCACAATACAGGTTTAACACCCCAGCTTAAGGCGAGGGACCTGATGGTTTCCGTTTCTGGAGTAGCGGCAACAATTTGAGCTTCCGGACGGTATCTGGACATTTTTCTTGCTGTAAATCCCGTCTGTGTGAAAGCAATTATTGTGGAAACGCCAAACTTTGTGGCAATTTCTGCAACAGACATACAGATTGCTTCGGAAGTATCATCGGTTGCAGTGCGTACGGCCTGTCTGTGAAGGGACGGATAGTTGAGGGCTGTCTCTGTTTTTTCGGCTATTTTACTCATAGTTTTTACCGCCTCTTCAGGGTATAGACCAGCGGCTGATTCCCCTGACAGCATGATAGCATCGGTTCCATCGTATATGGCATTGGCAACATCGCTGACCTCTGCCCTTGTAGGTCGAGGGTTTTGCTGCATGCTTTCCAGCATCTGAGTAGCAGTAATTACAATCTTGCCTCTGTCCTTACATTTCATGATAGTTTCTTTCTGGATAAGAGGAACTTCCTCAGCAGGGACTTCCACTCCAAGGTCGCCTCTGGCAATCATTATGCCGTCGGCTATATCCAGAATTTCATCGATATTTTCAACGCCTTCACGGTTTTCTATTTTAGCTATAATCTGAATGTCGCTTCTGCCGTTTTCTATAAGAAGTTTTTTGATATCGATTACATCTTGAGCTCTGCGCACAAATGAAGCGGCTATAAAGCTGAAAGGCTGACTGCAACCGAAGGTTATATCATCGATATCCTTTGGTGACAGGTAATCAAATCCGAGTTTTATGCCAGGAACATTGATTCCTCGTTTGTTTTTAACCTCGCCGTCATTTTCGCAGCGGCAAATAATATCTGTGCCTTGCACTTTTTCGACAACAAGCTCTACCTGTCCATCGTTTACAAGAATTATACTTCCTGGGCTTACATCGTCATAAAGCTTTTCATAGGACACGGAAAATTTGTCAGATGTTCCTATAAATTTCGGGTCGGCACATATTATGCACTGCTGGCCCTTGGTAAATCGGGTGACTCCTCCTTCGAAGTCGCCGGTGCGGATTTCCGGTCCCTTTGTATCTAGCAGTAAAGCTACATTTGTTTTAAGTTCTCGGTTTATATCTTCAAGAAGTTCGATTTTTTTAAGATGTTCTTCGTGAGTGCCGTGAGAAAAATTCAGACGCATCACATTCATTCCAGCCCTTACAAGGCGAGAGAGCATTTCCCTGCTGTCGGAGGCAGGGCCTATGGTACAAATTATCTTTGTTTTTCTTGCGATGTTACTTGTTTTCATGATGGATTTCTCCTTTCTTCTCATCATTAAAAGTATATCATAAAAACATGCAATATGCTTGATATTTCAACGGATTGAGTAAAAAAGTATTTTTTGTGAAAAGGTGTCAATTCGTTGTAAAAAAACAGGTGAAATGGTATAATTTTCCGGAATACTGTATAAAAAGGAGAAAAGATGATATTAGATATTGCTTTAATTGCGATAGTCGTACTTTGTGCCGTCAGTGGATTTAGGCGTGGCTTTGGATACACCTTTATTCATACTGCCGGATGGATAATTGCGGTGGTGGTGGCATTTATGGCTACATCGCCGGTTAAAGATTATTTAACAGAAAATACTAGCCTTCTTGAAGAGTTTATCCCGGTGATACCGGCAGCTTCTGACACTCCTACGATATTAGGAGAAGGGGTAGTTGCCATTACTTCCAACATGATATTTACAATAGTGGTATTTTTGGGAATTTTTATTGCAGTCAAATTAGTGCTTTGGATAATTCTTGCGCTTATAACTAGATCCGACAGAGGCGGCTTTGTCGGTGCAATTGACGGGATTTTCGGCGGAGTATTTGGCATAGTAAAGGGCTGTGTGTTGGTTTTGGTAATTGTGTTAGTGATGATTCCGTTGGCGGATATTTTCCTGCCGGACTTTGCACCTAAGCTGGAAAGCGCCGTGGACGGTTCATATATTACCGATGCTGTTTATAACAGCAATCCTCTGCTGCTCCTGCTGCAGGGCTTATTAGTGGAATAATGACTTAAGGGCAGAAAGGAGTGTGATTTTATGAAATTTATCGTAGCAGATGAGGTTTTTGAAAAGATACCGGATGCTATCTTCGGTACGATTGTTGCAAAGGGAATTGATAACAGCGTTATACCTAAAGGAGTTGATGCACTTCTTAAAGAAAACATCGCAGCCTGTGAGGCCTTTTACGAAGGTAAAAAGGTAAAGGAAAGCGATGAGGTAGTGTGTTATAGAGAAGCAATGAGGACACTGGGGTTTAATCCTAATAAGTATATGTGTTCCATTGAGGCACTCTTAACTCGTATCGCAAAGAAAAAGGGATTTCCTTCGATTAACGGGGCTGTTGACTTGGGAAACGCTGTGTCCTTGAAGTATAAGGTGCCTTTGGGAGCTCACGATATAGATTCTTTTGAAGGGGATCTTGAAGTAAGGGCTGCGACGGCAGAAGACAAGTTCAGACCCTTTGGGGCTGCAGAAGATGAGTTTGATAATCCCGACGAAGGAGAAATAATATATGTTTCCGGAAATTCCGTCAGAACGAGAAGATGGACATGGAGGCAGTCCGAAGCGGGAAAGATTACAGAAAATGTTAAAAATATTTTCTTCCCTATAGACGGCTTCGGACAGATAAACAAAGAAGCTGTTATAGCTGCACGGGATGAACTGGCAGCAAAAATAGAAGAGCTTTTCGGAGTTAAGACGATTACAGGATTTGTAGATAGTGAAAACAGGTCCTTCGATATTGACTAACAAGTAAAAACGACAAAATAGGAGCCAAGCACCTGCTGACACGGGATTTTAGCTGCGTTTTCAGGTGTAAGGGCTTCTTTTTTATATTCCATTGATTGAGTTTCGTAAAATGCCGGAATTGATTTGTCTATTGTAATTATTTTAACATGTATTGGAGAAGTTGGCGAAACAAGCCTTTCCCTGTGTGTTTTTTGTTGAAAAAACAAATGAAATGTGATAACATCATAAGGTATATGAGAAACTTTATGCAGGAAGCAATACTTGAGGCCCAAAAGGCTGCAGATATAGGGGAAGTTCCTGTGGGAGCGGTAATCGTAAAAGACGATAAAATTATAGGCCGCGGTCACAATATGACGGAAACAGGAAAGGATCCAACAAGACATGCAGAGATGGAGGCCATTAGACAAGCGACATTGGCTATAGGCTACAGCAGACTTTATGGCTGTGAAATGTATGTAACATGTGAGCCTTGTAGTATGTGTGCCGGAGCCATGATATTGGCAAGGATTAAAAAGGTGATTATAGGCACCGATGATCCGAAAACAGGTGCATGTGGTTCGGTATTAAACCTGCTTCAGGAAAACGGACTCAATCATCAGGTTGAGATTGAAAGAGGCATAATGGCAGAAGAATGCGGCGAGATGATGACCGCTTTTTTCAGGAGATTGAGAAAATCAAAATCGGAGGAAGATATCAGATAATGGTTCAGGCAAAAAGAATTGGCGCTATTTTATGCGCGTTGATGATAGCATTTACGGTAGCGGCACCAAGCGCGTTGGCAGCAAAAGAAGATAATGCTGCAGGGGATGCTCTTAAGATTGTAAAGACATCGCCAAATGACGGTGAAAAAAATGTTCCGCTGGAAAACATGGGTGTAAAAGTCCAGTTTAACAAGGAAGTATATAATACGGATAACGAAAAAACCAATGTGGCTGCATGTAAGCTGGTTGACAGCAAGGGCAAGGAAGTTGAGTCCATGGTGCTGTTTAACCCTAAAGACAAGACAGAACTGCTTGTTCTTGCTGACACTGTAGGTGAAGATGGCAGCACAGTAACCGTAGAAGCTAAAACAGAATATAAGCTCGTCATAGATGAATCCTTTGTGGGAGCGGATGGAGAGAGCTTGGGAAGCACACAGGAAATAACCTTCACAACTTTGGACCCTTCCAGCAGTATGAAGATTTCCATGATAATGATGCTGGTAATGGTAGTTGCTATGGTATTTGCTTCTTCCAGGGCCGTTAAAAAGCAGAAGGAAAAGGAAGAACCTTACAGACCAAAGAAAGAAGAAAAATTCAATCCTTATAAGATTGCCAAGGAAACAGGCAGACCTGTTGAGGAAATCATAGCAGAAGAAAACAGACGCAGAGAAAAGGAAGCGGCAAGAGCTGCAAGAAAGGCAAAGCGTCAGCACGAAAATGAGGAAGAAGAAATCATAGAAGAATACATGGAGCCAGGTCATTATAAGGTTAAAACCGTAAGAACCGTGGCCCAGGGAGGATCTTCATACATAACAGGACGAAAGGCCGAAGCTGAAAAGAAAGCAGCCATTGAAGCTAAGATAAAAGCTTCCAAGGCGAAAGGCTCAAAGGGCAAAGGCAAAAAGAAAAAGAAATAACAGATTGATTATTTCGCAAAAATAAGGAGCGGTAAAACGCTCCTTTTATGATACAATAATACAGGTTAATATATTACGAAACAGATAGATGATTAGAGATTAGCAAACGGGAGATGTAGGATATGAAAAGTATAAGATTAAAAGCCTACGCCAAGGTAAATCTGTCTCTGGATGTTTTGGGGAAGCTGGATAACGGGTATCATCAGGTGGAAATGATTATGCAGCAGATAAAGCTCAGCGATGATGTTTTTATACGGTGGTTTCCCGACGAGGACGCAGACGGCATAAGTATAACTCTTAAGACAAACAGATATTACTTGCCGGTGGACAGCAGGAATCTGGCATATAAGGCGGCGCAGATTATGAGTGAACGTGTTGGACACGGACTTAAAGGAACTGTGCGAATAGACATAAAAAAGAATATTCCTGTGGCAGCAGGTCTTGCAGGCGGCAGCGGTAATGGGGCTGCAGTGCTGCACGGACTAAATGTTTTATGGGAAGCAGGTCTAAATCTTAAAAAACTGTGCAGTCTCGGTGCTGAGCTTGGCTCGGACGTTCCCTTTACAATTATGGGACAGGCTAGAGGAAACAGAGATCTTATAAAGGTATTCGGAAAAGATCCAATGGCAACAACCTGCGCCCTTGCCTACGGCACCGGCACGGAGCTTAAGCCGATAAAGCCTCTTGAGAGTCCTATATTATTGAGCAAGCCACCTCTCAGTGTTTCCACGGCTGAGGTTTATCAAGGCTTGGATAAGGAAGCAATAGAAAAAAGGCCTGATAACAAAGCTATGGAAGAGGGGCTTTTGGCTGGGAATATCGATATAGTGAAGAAGAACATGGTAAATGTTTTAGAGGGCTATACGTTAAGCCATTATAAGCAGGTAAAAGAGACTAAGGAAAAGATGATTGAAGTATGCCCAGGAGCTTCGGTGCTTATGAGTGGCAGTGGACCGTCGGTGTTTGCTGTTTCACAAGACAGAGAAGAACTGGAGAGGGGATACAAGGAACTTAAGGAAATTAACGAAGAAACATATCTGACGAGGACAATAGTATGAGAGAACAGGAAGCATACAGCCGCAAAACGCTGAGAGAGATAGTGTATGAGGAGTTAAAAAGTCAAATCTTAAAGGGAAAGCTTATTCCAGGAACAAGATTGATGGAGGTAGAGCTTTCAAAGAAGATGGGAGCCAGCAGAACTCCTGTAAGGGAAGCAATTAAAATGCTGGCAGAGGACAATCTGGTAGCCATTGAACCTAATAAAGGGGCATATGTCTCAAAGATTGCCATAAGAGATCTTCTTGAAATCCTTGAAATCAGAGAGGCCATTGACAGCAGCACATCATATCATGCGGCAGAGAGAATAAACGATAAGCTTAAAAAAGAGCTTAAGGCTGCCATGGAAAATTACAATAAGGCAGCGGAAAGACGAGATCAGAAAAACATGATAAAGTGGGATACTGAATTTCACAGGATAATCGTTGAGGCTACAGGTAATAAGGTTATGGTACATATAGCCGAAGAAATACGGGAGCTGGTGCTTAGATTTCGATATCTTTATTACGGTGGATTTAAAAGATGTGTTCATGTGGGAATAGAGCATAAGGCTATATATGAAGCCATTGAACAGGGTGACGCCAGAAAAGCAAAGATTGTGGCAAGAGAGCACATACGCACCATAAGGGATGATATTTTAAGAGAATATGAGAACTTTTAAATTTGATAGGCTTTAGCCTCAAATCGTGCTATAATGTTCGTGAGTTAATAGTATCTCAATGTATGTGCTTTCACCTGTAAACCATACAGGATGAACAAAAAATACCGGGGCGAAATCCCGGTATTTTTTGTTTTTGTAGTTATCTTGATTGTAATGTTAAATCAATATCCATCTGTTTTCCGTCTCTGGCAACGGTGTATGTAACTTTATCGCCTTTCTTGTGTTTCTTTATTATAGTGGAAACTTCATTGAGACTGCTTACGGTCTGTCCGTCTATGGAAATCACCTGGTCGCCTGGCTTAAAGCCTGCTTCCTGGGCAAAGGATTCGTTGACCTGCTGAATAAATATATCGCCGTTCTGACTCTGAGCATAGGTCATTCCCGAATATCCTGTGGTGGATTCGACTTTACCGTTTTTCATAAGCTGAGAAGCCACTTCTGCGGCTGTGTTAATAGGAATTGCAAATCCAAGACCTTCAACATCCGAACCGCTGGACTTAGCAACCACTATACCTATAAGGTGTCCGTACTGGTCAAACATACCACCGCCGGAGTTGCCAGGGTTTACCGAGGCGTCTGTCTGCAACAGAGTCATAGGCTGGCCGTCTATGGTTATTTCACGGTCCAGAGCGCTTACGATACCCGCTGTTACGGTGCCGCCCAATTCTCCTAAAGGATTACCGATTATAACGGACATATCGCCAACTTCAAGCTCATCGCTGTTACCGTAAGTTGCCGGAACAAGACCGCTTGCTTTGATTTTTATTACCGCAATATCCGTCTCAGGGTCAGTGCCTACAAGAGTTGCCTCATACTGCTTGCTGTTGTGAAGGGTAACATAGATTTTAGAGGCGCCTTCGACCACATGATTGTTTGTAATAATGTAGCCATCTTCTTTAATGATTACACCTGAGCCTGCACCTTCGCTTACATACTGCCCCAGCCATGCATCTGCGGAAGTGACGCTTTCTGTTGTAATTTCAACTACGGAATCGATATTTTCACTGCTTATTTCATCAACGGTTTTTGCGCTTCCTGTGGCACTTGCCAAAGTATATCCGTCACCGTTGATGCTTCCTTCTTTTTTTACAGTATTTCCGTTGAAATTATTGTATGCCCACATACCTCCGAAGGCTCCGCCAAAGGACAGAGCTATAACCAGTACAAATATCAAGAATAATTTTCCCTTTGTAAGGAATATAGGGTTTGCAGGTGTGCTATTCTTCTTTTTCTTTCTTTTTTTCTTGCCATTTTCAGGTTCCGGCTCTGTTGAGGCGTTATCTGTGCTGTTAAAATCATTGTTATAGTTAAAGCCGCTGCCGCCTGTAAATCCGTCGCCGGAAAAGCCTGTGCTGCTAAATCCGCTATTATATTCCCTTTCGTTGTCATCCCGTGACAGTTTGAAATCATCCATTTTAGTTCCTCCTTGACTTTCTTTCTTATTTCTTTATATCCTCATCCATAGGCAATAGATGCTATGTATATTGTATCTGCTTTACTGTTCATTATACCACTTTTATGATAAAATAATCTGTATATGTGCAGGAGATAAAATACTATGAATAAACACACAGACAGTATTAAAATTCAATATGAGCGTTGGTTGGCAAATGAAAGTATGCCCCGTGATCTTATGGAAGGTCTTTTGACAATGAGAGGCGACCACGACAAAATTGAGGAAGCCTTTTATAAGGATCTTGAGTTCGGGACCTCCGGATTGAGGGGAATAATGGGCCCCGGATCCAATAGGATGAATTCATTTGTCGTGGCCAGAGTATCTCAAGGTCTATCTGATTATATAAACAGAACCTTAAAAAATTCTGAACAGGGTAAAAATCCTTCCGTTGTAATCAGTTATGACAGCCGCAACAATTCTAAAAAATTTGCGGAAATCACAGCCGGCGTGCTTTCAGCAAACGGAATAAAAGCGTATATCTTTGAAAAGCTGACACCGGTTTCAGTGCTTTCCTATGCCATAAGACATATGAGTTGTGATTACGGTGTGATGATAACAGCAAGTCATAATTCCAGAGAATACAACGGATATAAGGTGTATAACAGCCGCGGGGGACAGATTTTAGAAGATGAAGCGGCGGGAATACTTGCGGAAATTGAAAAGCTCGATATATTCGATGATGTTAAAAAGGCTACTGATGAAAACGTATCGCATATAGGCGATGAGCTTATAAATGATTATGTGAAAGAGACTTTGGGTAAATCCTTAAAGGGCGGAGAAGATTATATTAAAAATCTTAAAGTTATTTACAGTCCCCTCAACGGTACAGGCAGAGTTCCTGTCACTGCCCTTCTTAAAGGTATAGGGGTTGAGCAGCTGACAATAGTACCGGAGCAGGAGATGCCTGACGGCGATTTTACCACATGCCCGAAGCCAAACCCGGAAAGACCGGAAGTGTATGAGCTTGGTCTTGAGCTTCTTAAAAGAGAAAAGGCGGATCTTCTAATTTTGACAGATCCGGACTGCGACAGAATAGGAGTAGCGGATAAAGAGGGAGTATTTACGGGAAATCAACTGGGAATGCTGCTGTTTGACTATATTTGCAGACACAGCAAACTTCCTTTAGGTGCCACGGCGGTAAGAAGCATCGTAAGCTCTCCTATGCTTGATGCTATAGCTGCAGAATACGGAGTAAGAGTGGAAAATACTCTGATTGGGTTTAAATACATCGGAGAAAAAATGGATCTGCTGAAGGATCGTTATGTCTTTGGGTTTGAAGAGGGAAACGGATATCTTGCCTTTGACCATATGAGGGATAAGGACGGAGCATCAACGGCGATGCTTGTCTGCGAAATGGCTGCAGAATATAAGGCGGCGGGAAGCGACCTTAGAGGAGGTCTTAAAAAGCTTTATAAAAAGTACGGCATTTATGGCGAGAAGGTTATAAACTTTGTATTTGAAGGAAGAGAAGGCTTAAGGCGTCGAAGCAACGTAATGGCATACCTTAGAGGCGATGTGGAAAACTGTCTGCAGGGACATGAGATTAAATCTGTTATAGATTACAAAACTCAGCAGAAGCACTTTGTGGATATGGGCATAGGCTCATATGATAAGCTCCCTGTGGCAGATATTCTCGAATACGACGTGGATAAAGGTCAGAAATTTATCATAAGACCTTCCGGAACGGAGCCTAATCTTAAGGTGTATCTGTTTGCTAGAAGCAAGACTTCCGGCGGAGTTGCTAAAAGAATAGAAAAGATGGAAAAGGAAATCACAAGAATAGTGAATGAGGAGCAGAATGAAATATGAGTAAAAGCAAAATACTTATGGCAGTAGATAAAAGCGGTTCATACAGAGTGCATCTTTGTATAACTACTGATATTGTAGAAGAATCAAGAAAGATGCATGGGTTAAGTCCCCTGGCAACGGCGGCTTTGGGCAGAGTCCTGACTGCAACAGGTATGATGAGCATCCAGCTTAAGGGTAAAAGGGATAAGGTGTCTCTGATTTTTCAAGGAGACGGCCCGGCAAAGCAGATTCTTTCCACAGGCTATGCCAACGGTCAGATAAAGGGATATATCTCAAATCCAGATGTGGAGCTTCCTCTTAAAGATAACGGCAAGCTTGATGTGGGAGGAGCCTTGGGAACAGGCGAGCTGACTGTGGTAAAGGACTTGGGACTTAAGGACCCGTACATCGGAACTATCGCCCTTGTAAGCGGTGAAATTGCTGAAGATTTGACTGCATATTATTATATAAGTGAACAGCAAAACACTTCCTTTGCTCTGGGAGTTAAAGTGGGCAGAGATTGTCATGTGCTCAGCGCCGGAGGAATGTTTATTCAGGTACTGCCGGGGGCTTCAGAAGAGGCGATTACGGCCCTTGAAAATATGCTTAAGGCAGTAAAGCCTATGACGACAAATATTGAGGAAACGGTTTTGGCCGGTGGTGGCAAATCCGAAGAAGGGCTTCTGACAGACCTTATGAACAGAATCTTTGCGGATATGCCGGAGGAATTTACTCCGGAAATTGCAGAGTTTAAGGAAATGGAATTAAAATGTGATTGTAGCAGAGAAAGAATAGAACAGGCTCTTATGACTGTGGGAAAGCAGGAACTTCAGGATATGTTGGAGGAAGACGGACAGGCGGAGCTAGTATGTCACTTCTGTGGTACCAAGTATTTGTTTGATGCAAACGACCTTAAGAGTCTGATAGAAAGGTTGTAAATGAAAGACGTTACCATAAAAATAGTTGGAAAGCACGTTCACGACAATGTGGATGAAGAGCAGATGGAGCTTATAACAGAGGCGCAGCTTTATGAGCGCAACGGGGTGCTCTATCTCATATATGAAGAAAGCGAATTTACCGGCATGCAAGGAGTAAAAACAAGACTCAGACTTGCTCCGGACAGTCTTAAGCTGTCCAGAAGCAATGATAATGGTGCCGGCAGTGAAATGAGATTTGAAAAGGGAAAAAGATTTGAAAACAGATATCACACGCCTATGGGTCCTGTGGATATAGAAATTCTGACTAACGAATTTGAAAATTCCATGACCGCCGAAGGAACGGGAAAGGTTTATGTGGATTACAGCATAAGCCTTAAGGGCCTTACGGAAGGCAGAAGTAAACTGGATATTGAATTCATGGGGGATAACAGATGAACTTAAAGAGTAAATGGGTGAGAATAGTCGCATGGGTCTTAGTCGGAGCCATGGTGATTACTTCGGCCGGAATTATGATATTTTTTTAGAGGACACATATTAAAAAAGTGAAAGGGAGGAATCATGCAAAAAATAGGTTTTGACGCGCAAAAGTACATTCAGATGCAGTACGAACATATCGTGGAAAGAATTAACGAAGGTCATGGTGAAAGACTATATTTGGAATTTGGCGGAAAATTGGTTCATGACAAGCATGCCATGAGAGTATTGCCGGGATTTGACGAAAACGCCAAAATCAAGCTTCTTCAGAAGCTGAGCGATCAGGCGGAGGTTATAATCTGCGTATTTGCCGGTGATATTGCCACAAACAAGACAAGACAGGACTTTGGCATAACCTACGATTTGGAGGTTATGAGGCTCATCGATACCTTCAGAAAGTATGGACTTTCCATTAACAGCGTTGTGGTAACGAGATATGAGGAAAACCCGGCGGTGGATATGTTCATAAACAAGCTGGAGCGAAGAAATATAAAAACCTATAAGCATAAATACACAAAGGGCTATCCGACAGATGTGGATGTAATTGTAAGCGAGGAAGGGTACGGCGCAAATCCGTATATCGAAACCACAAAGCCTCTGTGCGTGGTAACTGGCCCTGGCGGCGGCAGCGGTAAGCTAGCAACATGCCTTTCACAGCTTTACCATGAAAACAGAAGAGGTTGCAAGGCGAGATATGCCAAGTTTGAAACCTTCCCGGTATGGAACATTCCTCTCAAGCATCCGATAAATGTGGCATATGAAGCGGCCACAGCTGACCTTAAGGATGTAAACATGATAGATTCCTTCCACCTGGAAGCCTACGGCGTGCAGGCGGTAAACTATAACAGAGACCTTGAGGTTTTCCCTGTTGTAAAGAGGATCATCGAAAAAATCGAAGGCGGCGAATGCGAATACAAATCTCCTACGGATATGGGAGTGAACATGGTGGGATACGGCATCTGCGACGATGAAGCCTGCCGTGAAGCGGCAAAACAGGAAATCATAAGAAGAACCCTTATAGCTCTGTGTGATTACAAGAAGGGCAAGGTGGACGAGACCTCCGCAGAAAGGGTAAGACTTCTTATGGAGGAGGTAGGCGCTCACATCGATGACAGAAAAGTAGTGCCTGCTGCAAGGGAATACGCAGAAAAGAAAAGAGAATCCGATGAACAGTTTGAAAATATAGTTGCCGTTTCCATAGAGCTTCCTGACGGCGTCATAGTAACCGGCAGAAACTCAGAGATAATGGCAGCGGCGGCAGCGGCGATTTTAAATGCTGTAAAGCATCTTGCTAAAATGGCCGACGAGGTACATTTGATTGCTCCTCATGTGCTTGAGGGAATTCAGGACCTTAAAAGGGATATTCTCCAGCAGGAAAAGACAAGCCTCAATGTGGAAGAAATATTAAACGCTCTTACAGTATCTGCCAGCACAAACCCAAGTGCCGAGCTGGCAGTGGAAAAGCTTAAGGAACTCAGAGGCTGCAAGGCTCACTGTACAGCCATATTAAATGATAAAGATG
Organism: Gallibacter intestinalis; assembly: GCF_014982745.1. Lineage (GTDB taxonomy): Bacteria > Bacillota > Clostridia > Peptostreptococcales > Anaerovoracaceae > Gallibacter > Gallibacter intestinalis. The sequence continues at coordinate 20,052 of NZ_JADCKA010000016.1, forward strand.
AACAACTTTTAGGAGATTTGGGTATCGACATAACCTGCGATCCGGAGTATTCCACAAACAATCTGTATTTTAAGTAGGCGTAAAAATTAGTAACCGAAAGGATAATTTGAAAAGATGTACGGACAGTTTTTTGTAATATTTGCGATGATTTTTACAGGCTTTCTGCTGAGAAAGATTGGTTTCATCAAGGAAGAAATGAATAACAGCCTTAATAAATTCATCGTTTATTGTGCATATCCGTGCCTTTTGGCATACAACATAGGCATTATGGATATGACAGTGGATTTTCTGCTGGATTTCATTCTGATGCTATGTGTATCGGAAGTTATCATACTGGGATTTGCATTGTATGCAAGAATTTATGGTAAGCTGAGGCATTTTCCTGTCAGAGTTTCCAATGTTATCGAGCTTTCTATGACATGTCCGAACAACGGATTTATGGGATTTCCTATGGGCCTTGCGATGCTGGGTTCCACAGGTTTGTTCCTGATGACAGCTCAGAACTCTGCTATGAATATCTTTTTCTTTACTTACGCCCTTTATGCTTTGAGAAGAAATAATACAAACAAGAATAAGCTTACGGTAAAGGCAGCTGCAGCATCTGTCATGAAGGTTATATTAAATCCGAATATTGTGGCGCTGTTTGTGGGACTGGCCTTAAGCTTGCTTCACATTTCTTTAGACAATCCTATAGGAGTATACCTGGATTATATAGGCGGAGCAGCAACCCCGATGGCTATGATATTTATCGGCTCAACTTTGGCCGGAAGTAATTTCCTTGAAATGATAAGAAACAGAATCGTGTGGGAAGCAACAATCGGAAAGCTCATCATACTGCCTGTGCTGACAGCGGTAATAATGCTCTTTGTACCATTAAGCTATGAAATGAAGGTTATCATGGTATTGGGAGTTTGCTTCCCGACGGCAGCTACTGTACCTATGTTGGCAGAACAGGAAAAGCAAAATCATGAGCTTTCCAGCAAGATACTGTTTTTCTCGACGGTATTGTCAATGGCAACAGTTCCTATTACAATAACATTGATAGAAGCGTTATTCTGATAAGACGCAAAAGGAGGCTATCATGAATGTAAAAGTTGATTTGACCGGTTGCGGCGTAAAGCTTGAAGAACTGGAAAAATATAAAGATGCCATCGAAAGGGCAACGGATGATTTGTGGTCCGATGAAGATCCCCGTTACGGTTGGGTAAAGCTGCCTATGAGGATGAATGCCGGAGATTTGGCAAGGATGTTTAATGCCGCCGAAAGAACGGCTGAAAAATGCGGAATGTTTGTTATCGTAGGCAACGGAGGTTCCTATCTGGGCATCAAGGCAGTAATTGAAGCTGTCGGTGACAGACCTGAGGGAGCACCGAAGGTTATGTTTGTGGGCGAAGGTATAAGCAGCCGTGAATTTTCAGATACACTGGACAGAATGGATCATTATGAGGTGTGCGTCTGCGTTATATCAAAGTACGGAGAAACACCGGAAACCATCGCTGCATATCAGATAGTCAAGGACTATATGTTTGATAGATACGGAGATAAGGAAGCCGCTGAAAGAATCAGAATCCTTACAGGTGCGCCTGAAAGCACTCTCGGTCAGATGGCGGCAAAGGACGGATGCCAGTCCTTTGAAATATCAAAGGATTATTCCGGAAACTACGGCATACTCAGCACTGCAAGCCTGTTCCCTATGGCTGTAGCCGGCGTGGAAATAGATAAGCTTCTTTCAGGAGCGGAAGTAATGGCCACAGACGACGAATGGGATACCACAGCTGGGTATTACGCAGCAGCAAGAAAGATATTAAACGACAGCGGTAAAATCGTTGAAGTGTTCCAGTATGGACAGCCTGATTTGGATAGCCTTGCCACATGGGTTTCACACCTGTTCATGGAAAGTGATAGTAAAAAGGGTAAAGGTATTTATACATCTACAATGAATCTGGCAAGGGACTTTAAAGCTAAGGCGCAGTATATGAGCAGTGCGGCGCCGGCGTTCTTTGAGACAGAAATTTTGGCAGCTGAGACAGGAAGTGACCTGGAACTGCCTAAGGATATAAAGGATAGGACAAAGGCGGATACCGTTGATGAGCTGGGACGAATCATCGCAGAGCAGATGAAGGAAACATACAGAAGCGATGATATGGATGCTATAAAAATAGAGATACCAAATACGGACGCATACAATCTGGGACAGATAATTTATTTCTTCCTGATGAGTGCATCTATATCGGCACACCTTTTCGGAGTTGATCCATTTGAAAGATCGATGATTGACAGATTTAAGGAAAGGCTTAAGCTTAAATAAAAGGAGGCTTATAGGACAAAAAGAGTTGGTGAAAACCGCTATAACACTTGAAAATTCAATGTGTATAGCGGTTTTATCTTGTTTAAAACAAGATACACCCTGGACAAAAAGAGTTGGTAAAATCTGTGGCA
>NZ_JADCKA010000017.1 GCF_014982745.1 Gallibacter intestinalis
GCTGCAGTGTTGTTGTGATTGCTGCTGTCAGAGTTGTCTTACCATGGTCTACGTGACCGATTGTTCCGATATTAATATGCGGTTTTGTTCTTTCAAATTTCTGCTTTGCCATCTTTGTTTTTCCTCCGTTTAAGGTTTTTAAAAATTAGATTGCGTTAATTGTATTCTTATTTATTGATTTTTTCAACAAGGCTATCAGGCAGCTTTTCGTAATGAGAGAACTGCATTACATAAGTACCTCTACCCTGTGTTCTAGATCTCAGGTCTGTTGCATAACCGAACATTTCTGCCAGAGGTACATATCCTCTTACGGCAACTGCGCCGGCGTTCATTTCAGAACCTTCGATTCTTCCTCTTCTACCGGATATATCACCGATTACATCACCCATGTATTCTTCAGGAACTGTAACCTCAACCTTGAAGATAGGTTCGAGAAGTACAGGGTTTGCCTTCTTAACGGCTTCTCTGAAGGCCATGGAAGCGGCCAGCTTAAATGCCATTTCAGAAGAGTCAACTTCGTGATAAGAACCGTCGTACAGTTCTACACCTACGTCTACAACCTGATATCCTGCAAGAGGACCTGTTTCCATTGCTTCCTTGATACCGTCTTCGATCTTAGGAATGTATTCCTTAGGGATTGCACCGCCGACGATGGAGTTAACAAACTCGAATCCTGCACCCGGTTCCCTTGGGTATACCTTGATCTTAACGTGACCGTACTGACCGTGACCACCGGACTGCTTAGCGTACTTGTGATCCACATCAGCTTCAGAAGTAATAGTTTCTTTATAAGATACCTGAGGCTTACCTACATTGGCTTCAACCTTAAATTCTCTCATAAGTCTGTCCACGATGATTTCCAGATGGAGCTCACCCATGCCGGCTATGATAGTCTGTCCAGTATCCTCATTGGTATATGTCTTGAATGTTGGGTCTTCTTCTGCCAGTTTTGCCAGAGCGATGCCCATCTTTTCCTGACCTGCCTTTGTTTTAGGCTCGATAGCGATTTCGATTACAGGTTCAGGGAATTCCATAGATTCAAGAATAATTTCATGCTTTTCGTCACAGAGAGTATCACCTGTTGTTGTATTTTTCAGGCCGACAGCTGCCGCAATATCACCAGCATATACTCTGTCAAGTTCTTCTCTCTTGTTTGCGTGCATCTGCAAAATTCTTCCGATTCTTTCCTTGTTGCCCTTTGTAGCATTGTATACATAAGAGCCTGGTTCAAGAGTACCGGAGTAAACTCTGAAGAATGCCAGCTTACCTACAAACGGGTCAGCCATGATCTTGAATGCCAGAGCTGCGAAAGGACCGTTGTCGTCTGCTGCTCTTTCATCTTCTTCGCCTGTGTCAGGGTTGATACCCTTGATTGGCGGAATGTCCAGAGGTGAAGGCATGAACGCTACTACTGCGTCAAGCATCATCTGTACACCCTTGTTCTTGTATGCTGAACCGCATGTTACAGGTACCATCTCTCCGGCAATTGTCTGCTTTCTGATGGTGCTCATGATTTCGTCCTTAGTCAGTTCTTCACCTTCCAGGAACTTCATCATAAGTTCTTCATCTGTTTCCGCTACGGATTCGATAAGCTTTTCTCTCCATTCCTGGGCCTTGTCCATCATATCTTCAGGAATGTCGACAATGTCGAACACCTTACCCAGGTCATCCTCATAGATCTCTGCTTTCATTTCGATGAGGTCGATGATACCTACGAAAGTCTCTTCGGAACCGATAGGCAGCTGAATAGGTACTGCATTGGCTTTCAGCCTGTTCTTAACCTGATCAACGACCCTATAGAAGTCGGCACCCAGAATATCCATCTTGTTTACGAAGATCATTCTTGGTACGCCGTACTTTTCAGCCTGTCTCCATACTGTTTCAGACTGAGGTTCCACGCCACCCTTTGCACAGAGTACAGTTACCGCACCGTCCAGTACACGCAATGATCTTTCTACCTCAACGGTAAAGTCCACGTGGCCTGGAGTATCGATAATGTTGATTCTGTGACCTTTCCACTGTGCGGTGGTTGCAGCAGAGGTGATTGTGATACCACGTTCCTGTTCCTGTTCCATCCAGTCCATTGTAGCGGCACCCTCATGGGTTTCACCAATCTTATGGGTTCTTCCTGTATAGAAGAGGATTCTTTCTGTTGTTGTTGTTTTACCGGCGTCAATGTGAGCCATGATACCGATATTTCTTGTTTTCTCTAATGGAAACGCTCTTCCCATGGTATTCCTCCTTTCTGCTGATTATCGTATTACCATCTGTAATGAGCAAATGCCTTATTAGCTTCTGCCATCTTATGAGTATCTTCTTTCTTCTTTACAGACGCTCCTGTGTTGTTTGCTGCGTCTATAAGTTCCTTTGCGAGCTTTTCGCTCATTGTCCTCTCGCCTCTTGCTCTTGTATAGTTTGTGAGCCATCTGAGTCCGAGAGTCTGTCTCCTGTCAGCTCTAACTTCAACAGGAACCTGGTAGTTTGCACCACCAACTCTTCTTGCCTTTACTTCCAGTACAGGCATGATGTTGTTCATTGCTTTTTCAAATACTTCCAAAGCGTCTTCTCCGGTTGCTTCGTGCACCTGCTCAAAGGCATCATATACAATCGCCTGAGCGATGCCCTTCTTACCGTCTATCATAATGCTGTTGATGAGCTTTGCTACAACAACACTACCGTAGACTGGATCCGGAAGAACTTCACGCTTAGGTACATTTCCTTTTCTTGGCACGTCTCTTCCCTCCTTGCCGTAAATGCTTTCGGTACTCGCCTTAGGGCCGTCACTATTATTCTCTCTAAGGCGCGGGCGCTCGATATCTTAATCAAGAGCACACTACAAATTACCGATGCTAACTTATTTCTTAGGTCTCTTAGCCCCGTATTTAGAACGTGACTGGCCTCTGTCCGCTACACCGGCAGTATCAAGTGTACCTCTGATGATATGATATCTTACACCAGGGAGGTCCTTAACTCTTCCGCCTCTGATGAGTACAACGCTGTGTTCCTGCAGGTTGTGACCAATACCAGGAATGTAGGCTGTAACTTCGATACCGTTAGTCAGTCTAACCCTTGCTACCTTTCTAAGAGCTGAATTAGGCTTCTTAGGTGTAACAGTCTTTACAGATGTGCATACGCCTCTCTTCTGCGGAGAATTCACATCTGTCGCAACTCTCTTAAGAGAATTCATTCCCTTTCCCAGAGCTGGAGCAGTGGATTTCTTTACGCTGGAAGTTCTTCCCTGGCGTACCAACTGGTTAATTGTAGGCATTCTTGTCTCCTTTCTCCTTTGAATTTCCTTTGATAATTCAAGGCAATTAAAATACAACTAAAAGCATTTTCCGCTTAAAGCCGATAATTAGTTTATCACACCGCATATGCTCATGTCAAACATTTTTGACCGTAAATTATTGATATTTCAACCTCCCGCCAGTTTTTGGAATTGTGCTGTACGCAAATAAAAGGTGACATCGAAAATTCATTTCCGAATGTTACCTTTAACTATACTTTCTTCAATTACTGCGGATAAAATTCCTTATACAGTTCATTTCCTTTTTCAATAATTTCACCCATTTCGTTTTCGGATATTCCCAGTTCTTCACTCAATTTCTTCATGTTGGAGAAATCTTTTTCCTTAAACTGAGATGTGCTTCCGATATAAATTAGCCTCCTTTCTCATTCTTTGTATGTTGTTTCCTAATGTCATGATAGCTTACCTCCTTTTGACGAAATTCTATTGAGGATTGTCCCTTATGTCTATCAAATATACTTTGCATTGATGAAATTGTCACGCAAAGAATATTTGCGTTCAAGAAATTAGGTTAGGTCATGCGTCGTAGAGCACCATACCCGTTCCGGGCACAAGACGTGCCTAAATCACCCAATTTCTGACGTTTGCCTTTTTGCACGAAGAGCGTCAGCGATTCGCTATGCAAAACGGACAGCGTAGCACCATAGGTGCGTAGGTGACCTACCATCAATTTCTCTTCGAGAAATTGGGTTAGGTCATAAAAAAAGAACGCCGGATTAACGGCGTTCTCATAAAATTGATATTATTCTTTAATTTCGATACCTTCATCAGATACCAGTACAACTACATCGGATTCAGGACCAGGTATATCGCCTGTGAAGTTCTGAACTTCCTGTTCATCCTCCTCTGGAGTCTTGTTCCAGTTCTCCATGATTTCAGCATTAGGACCGTAATCAATGGAAATGTCTCTGTATCTTCCCATTCCTGTTCCTGCAGGTATGAGCTTACCGATGATAACATTTTCCTTAAGGCCCTGAAGAGTATCTTTCTTACCCTTGATAGCTGCGTCTGTAAGAACCTTTGTAGTTTCCTGGAAGGATGCTGCAGACAGGAATGAATTTGTAGCAAGAGATGCCTTGGTAATACCAAGCAGCTGTCTTGTTCCTGTTGCCGGCTGTCCGCCTTCGGCTTCAACCTTAGCGTTTTCTTCATCGATTTCAAATTTTGTATACAGTCCGCCTGGAAGCAGTTCAGTATCACCAGGATCGTCAATCTTTATCTTAGACAGCATCTGGCTGATAATCAATTCCACATGCTTATCGTTGATATCTACACCCTGGAGTTTGTATACTCTCTGAACTTCCTTGAGGAGATACTGATATACGCCTTCCACGCCCTTGAGTCTGAGCATATCATGAGGATTCAGAGGACCTCTTGTTATGCCGTCACCGGCGTGAACGAAATCTCCTTCAGAAACATTAAGTCTCGCACCGTAAGGTACTGTGTATATTCTTTCGCCTTCTTCGCCCTTAACGACAACTTCTGTTTTGTTGTCATGGGTTGCTGTAATGGAAACAACTGTACCGTCTGCTTCACAGATTTCAGCAAGACCCTTAGGCTTTCTTGCTTCAAAGAGTTCTTCTACTCTCGGCAGACCGTGAGTGATGTCGGCACCGGCTACACCACCGGAGTGGAATGTTCTCATTGTCAACTGTGTACCAGGTTCACCGATGGACTGAGCCGCTGTAATACCTACAGACTCGCCGATGTTTACAGGTTCGCCTGTTGCCAGGTTTCTGCCGTAGCACTTAGCACAGATACCGGACTTGCTCTGACATGTCATTACGGATCTGATTGCCACGGATTCGATTCCTGCAGCATCGATCTTATCTGCCATTTCCTCTGTGATTTCGTGATCCTGCTCACAGATGATTTCACCTGTTACAGGGTCTTTGATATCCAGCAGAGAAGTTCTGCCGATAATTCTCTGTCTCAGCGGTTCGATTACTTCCTTACCATCTGTGAACGCTCTTACTTCGATACCTTCGCTAGTTCCGCAGTCAGCTTCCCTTACGATAACGTTATGGGAAACGTCAACCAGTCTTCTTGTCAGGTAACCGGAGTCGGCTGTTCTCAGGGCTGTATCCGCAAGACCCTTTCTCGCACCGTTGGAAGATGTAAAGTATTCCAATACGGAAAGACCTTCACGGAAGTTTGCCTTGATAGGAATTTCTATTGTACGACCGGTAGCGTTAGCCATAAGACCTCTCATACCGCCGACCTGGGAAATCTGCTTTTTGGAACCTCTGGCACCGGAGTTTGCCATTACAAACAGGTTGTTTAATGCGCCCAAGGAATCCATCAGAGCGTCTGCTACATCTTCTGTAGTCTTAGCCCATACATCGCAGACTCTTTCGTATCTTTCTTCATTGGACAGAAGACCCTTTCTGTAGAAGTCTTCATACTGGTCTACCAACTTCTGTGCTTCGCCTATGATTTCTTCCTTATTTTCAGGAATTTCCATGTCGGCAATACTGATTGTGATAGCACTCTTTGTGGAATAATGGAAGCCCATATCCTTAATGGCATCCAACATCAACGCAGTACCTGTATTACCGTGAGCTCTGTAGCACTTATCTATAATCTTGCCCAGCATTTTCTTGTCGCACAGGCAATCGATTTCCAGTGAATACGGATCCTTTTCTCTGTCAGGTACAAATCCAAGATCCTGAGGAATGCTCTGGTTGAAGATAAATCTTCCCACTGTAGATTCTACCAGCTTACCTCTTTTATCTTCACTGCCGTTGTATCTTCTAACCTTTACTCTAGCATGGATACCCACAGTACCGTTCTGATATGCCATGAGCATTTCATCCATGTCGGAGAAGATTTTTCCGTCTCCCTTAGTATCATCCTTGCTTCTGTCATCTTCAAGGCCTGGATGTGTCAGATAGTAACTTCCCAGAATCATATCCTGAGTAGGTGTTGTAATAGGAGAACCGTCCTTAGGTGCCAGAATATTGTTAACTGACAGCATAAGGAATCTTGCTTCTGCCTGAGCCTCAACGGACAGAGGAACGTGAACCGCCATCTGGTCACCGTCGAAGTCAGCATTGAAGGCTGTACATACCAGAGGATGCAGCTTGATTGCCTTACCCTCTACCAGCACAGGTTCAAAGGCCTGTATACCAAGTCTGTGGAGAGTCGGGGCACGGTTGAGCATTACAGGGTGTTCGCTGATAACCTCATCCAGCACATCCCATACCTGATGATCCACCTTCTCTACCATCTTCTTTGCTTTCTTTATGTTTCCTGCTTCACCGCTTTCAACAAGCTTTTTCATTATGAAAGGCTTGAACAGTTCCAAAGCCATTTTCTTTGGCAGACCGCACTGCCAAAATCTCAGCTCAGGACCTACGACGATAACCGAACGACCGGAGTAGTCAACTCTCTTACCGAGCAGGTTCTGTCTGAAACGACCCTGCTTACCCTTAAGCATATCGGAAAGGGATTTCAGAGGACGAGATCCCGGACCTGTTACAGGTCTTCCTCTTCTGCCGTTGTCAATAAGAGCATCCACCGCTTCCTGAAGCATTCTCTTTTCATTTCTGATGATGATGCCAGGAGCTCCCAAATCGAGAAGTCTCTTAAGTCTCTTGTTTCTGTTGATTACTCTTCTGTAAAGATCGTTCAAATCGGAAGTTGCAAATCTGCCTCCGTCCAGCTGTACCATTGGTCTGATATCCGGCGGAATTACAGGAACCACTTCAAGAATCATCCATTCAGGTCTGTTTCCTGATTTTCTGAGAGCCTCTACAACTTCCAGTCTTCTTACAATCTTAACCTTCTTCTGACCGGTAGCATTCTTCAGTGCTGTTCTCAGTTCTGCAGAAAGTTCTTCCAGATCTATTTCGCACAGCAGTTCTCTGATAGCTTCTGCACCAATACCGGCTCTGAAGCCTTCTCCGAACTGTTCAACAGCTTCGTTATACTGCTGTTCGCTGATTATCTCTTTTTTCTGATAACCGGAATTGCCCGGTTCCAGAACGACATAGTATGCAAAGTAAAGGACTCTTTCCAGATTTCTAGGAGTCATGTCAAGTACAAGACCCATTCTAGAAGGAATACCCTTGAAGTACCAAATGTGTGATACAGGAGCGGCCAGCTCGATGTGACCCATTCTTTCCCTTCTCACCTTTGACTTTGTAACTTCTACTCCGCACTTGTCACAGATAATTCCCTTATATCTCACTCTCTTATATTTTCCGCAGTGGCATTCCCAGTCCTTTGTAGGTCCGAAAATTCTTTCGCAGAAAAGGCCGTTTGGCTCCGGCTTGAGAGTTCTGTAGTTGATAGTCTCAGGTTCTGTTACTTCACCGTGAGACCAGCTGAGTATCTTTTCTGTAGAGGCTAAGCCGATCTGCAGCGATTCAAAATTTTTCAATTCATAATTTGTATTCTCACTCATCTAACTTATCCTCCTTTACTATTCTTCTTCTCCGTCAGCGTCAACGTAGGAAACTATATCTTCAGCTCCCACAACCTCTTCCATTTCCATGAGGTTTTCCGCTCCGGTCTTTTCATCCAATTCAGATGAATCCTTAATTTCGATTTCTTCGGAATCAGCAGTAAGCACCTTTACATCCAGGGCCAAACTCTGCATTTCCTTAATGAGCACCTTAAATGATTCAGGTATGCCCGGTTCAGGAATGTTTTCACCCTTAACGATAGCTTCGTATGTTTCCACACGACCTACGATATCGTCGGATTTAACAGTAAGTATTTCCTGAAGAGTATATGCAGCACCGTAAGCTTCCAGCGCCCATACTTCCATTTCACCAAATCTCTGTCCACCGAACTGAGCTTTACCACCCAGAGGCTGCTGTGTAACCAGAGAGTAAGGTCCTATGGATCTTGCGTGAATCTTATCGTCTACCAGGTGGTGCAGCTTGAGCATGTACATGTATCCGACAGTTACAGGATTATCAAAGTATTCGCCTGTACGTCCGTCTCTAAGACGCAGTTTACCGCTTTCGCTGTATCCGCATTCTTTAAGAAGCTCAATAATATCCTTTTCCTTGGCACCGTCAAATACCGGTGTTGCAATGTGCCAGCCCTTTGCCTTGGCAGCAAGACCAAGATGAACCTCCAGTACCTGTCCGACATTCATTCGAGAAGGTACACCCAGAGGGTTAAGCATTACCTGCAGAGGCTGTCCGTTTTCCAGGAAAGGCATATCTTCTTCAGGGAGAATTCTTGAGATTACACCCTTGTTACCGTGTCTTCCGGCCATCTTATCGCCCACGGAAATCTTTCTCTTTGTTGCCACATAGCATCTTACAACCTTGTTTACACCAGGTGCCATTTCATCGTTATCTTCTCTGTTAAATACCTTAACATCAACAACGATACCGGATTCGCCGTGAGGCATCTTAAGAGAAGTATCTCTTACTTCCTTAGCCTTTTCACCGAAAATTGCTCTAAGCAGTTTTTCTTCTGCAGTCAGCTCAGTTTCTCCCTTAGGAGTTGTCTTACCTACCAGAATGTCTCCTGATGTAACTTCTGCACCGACTCTGATAATACCGTTTTCATCCAGATTTCTCAGGGCATCTTCACCAACACCTGGAATGTCTCTTGTAATATCTTCAGCGCCGAGCTTTGTATCTCTTGCTTCGGCTTCGTATTCTTCTATATGCAATGAAGTGAGGACATCATCCATGATGAGTCTCTCGTTAAGGATGATAGCATCCTCGTAGTTGTAACCTTCCCATGTCATAAATCCGATGAGCAGGTTTTTACCCAGAGCGATTTCGCCGTTGTCTGTGGAAGGACCGTCAGCGATAACCTCTTCTCTTTCCACATGTTCACCATGGAAAACGATTGGTCTCTGGTGTATGCATGTACCCTGGTTGGAACGCTTAAACTTGAGCATCTTGTACTCATCGATTTCGCCGTCCTCATCTCTCTGGATTCTTATCACATCGGCATCAACATACACAACGGTACCGTCATGCTCTGCCAAAAGAACAACACCTGAGTCCTTAGCAGCTCTATGTTCGATACCTGTACCTACGATAGGCGCTTCAGCAACAAGGAGAGGCACTGCCTGTCTCTGCATGTTGGCACCCATCAGGGCTCTGTTGGCGTCGTCGTTTTCCAGGAACGGTATCATAGCTGTAGCCACGGATACTACCTGCTTAGGAGATACGTCCATGTAATCAACTTTTTCACGAGGAACCATATCCACTTCGCCGGCAACTCCTCTTGCAGCTACCTTTCTGTTGGCAAACATGCCGTTGGAATCCAGCGGCTCGTTGGCCTGTGCCACAATCATTCTTTCTTCGTCGTCTGCGGACAGATATCTGATCTCATCTGTTACCACGCCGTCCTTTACAACTCTGTACGGTGTTTCAATAAAGCCGTACTTGTTGATGATTCCGTATGTTGTAAGGGAACCGATAAGTCCGATGTTAGGACCTTCCGGTGTTTCTATAGGACACATACGTCCATAATGGGAGTAGTGTACGTCACGCACCTCAAATCCGGCTCTTTCCCTTGAAAGTCCGCCAGGACCCAGTGCAGAAAGTCTTCTCTTATGAGTAAGCTCTGCCAGCGGGTTGTTCTGGTCCATGAACTGGGACAGCTGTGAGCTTCCGAAGAATTCCTTTATGGCAGCTGTAACCGGTCTGATATTGATCAACGCCTGCGGAGTTGTAACATCGATGTCCTGAATTGTCATTCTTTCCTTTACAACTCTTTCCATTCTGGCAAGACCGATTCTGAACTGGTTCTGGAGCAGTTCTCCTACAGTTCTCAGTCTTCTGTTGCCCAGATGGTCGATATCGTCTGTCTTACCGATGCCGTAAGGCAGGTTCAGAAGATAGCTTACAGATGCGATAATATCATCTATTATTATATGCTTTGGAGAAAGGTCGTTCTTTCTGGCAACCAGCGCCTTCTTAATGTCCTCTTCCTCCTGATTTTCTTCAAGTATATGCATCAGCACCGGATAATATACCTTATCCGCTACTTTAAGGTCTGATATGTCAAAGTCAACGTAGTCCTGCAGATTTACAAAGTTATTACCGATAATCTTTGTAACCTTTTCCTGTTCTTCATCGCAGTATGCCATCACATATTTAACACCGGCATTTTCGATGGCAATGGCTTTTTCCAGGGAAATCTTTTCACCCTTTTCGGCCATAATCTCGCCTGTGTTAGGATCGATAACATCTTCAGCCACCACAACATCCTCGACCCTGTTTGACAGTCCGAGTTTCTTGTTGTATTTATATCTGCCCACCTTTGAGATGTCATATCTCTTAGGGTCAAAGAACAGTGAATTTATAAGTGAATGCGCACTTTCCTCTGTTGGAGGTTCGCCAGGTCTCAGCTTTTTGTATATTTCCTTAAGACCGTCTGCACGGGTTCTTGTAGTATCCTTTTCGAAGGTTTTCATAAGTCTTTCGTCTTCTCCGAAAACCTCTATGATGTCCTCGTTGGATTCCAGTCTGAGTCCTTCATTGCATCCAAATCTAGCCTGCTCGTTGGCAATAAACGTATCCATGGCTCTGAGCAGAACAGTAATCGGCTGCTTTCTTGTTCTGTCCACTCTTACAGAAAGCACTTCGTTTGTGTCTGTTTCGTATTCAAGCCATGCTCCTCTGTTAGGAATAACAGTAGTTGAGAACAGTTCTCTTCCTGACTTGTCAATTTCCTTGTCGTAGTAAGGGCCAGGTGAACGAACCAGCTGTGTTACGATAACTCTTTCTGCGCCGTTGTAAACAAATGTACCCTGCTTAGTCATCAGAGGGAAGTCTCCCATGAAAACTTCCTGCTCCTTAACTTCTCCTGTTTCATTTGTTATGAGTCTTACCTTAACTTTTAAAGGAGCAGCGTAAGTAGCATCTCTTTCTTTACATGTCTCCTGATCGTATTTAGGAGGTTCGCTGAGAGAATAATCCACAAATTCCAATACCATATTACCTGCGTAATCCTGGATTGGAGAGATATCTTCAAACACTTCTCTCAAGCCTTCTTTTATAAACCATTCATATGATTTAGTCTGGATTTGAATTAGATTAGGCATCTCAGCAACTTCGCTGATTTTAGAAAAAGTCTGTCTTTCTTTTCTACCTAATTTAATTGGCTTTGGCATAATTATCACTCCTTGTATACTATAAAACATCATACTATGTGCAGTCTAATATGATATCATAACACCTCTAAATCGTCAATATAAATTATGCGTAAAATTTGCCTCATTTGCCTCCACATCAAAGCAGAAGCGGGATACCCGCCCTACGGGTCCCGCTCCTGTTTTGAGGAATTATCATGCTAAGGCTTACATTCCCATTTCCTTTCTGTTTATATAGTGGGTGTGCAGCAACTTATGAGCAAGCTCGCCACCCGGCTCTCCCAGGTATTCCTTGTAGAGAGTCTTTATAACAGGGTTATTATGAGACTTTCTTATGTAGTTTTCTCTGTCATTCTTATAAAGAGCTTCAGCTCTGAGAGCTTTAATGTCCATCCAGTTGCGCAGTGTAGCCGGCTGCTGAGGCTGACCTCCGCCATTTACACATCCGCCAGGACAAGCCATTATTTCTACAAAGTCGAAATGCTCTCCTGCAAGGATTCTTTCCATAAGCTTTCTGGCATTGCCCAGTCCGTGAGCTGCTGCCGCCTTAAGCTTAAGATCTCCTATCTTGATTTCAGCTTCCTTGATTCCTTCCTGACCTCTTATTTCAGTGTAGTCTATGGAATCAGAGCTCTTGCCAGTAAGAATGTCGGCTACGGATCTCAAGGCCGCTTCCATTACGCCGCCTGTGGAACCGAATATAACTCCGGCACCTGTGGAAATTCCCAAAGGATTATCAAATTCACCGTCCGCCAAAGCCGGGAAGTCTATACCGTAAGCCTTTATCATTCTCGCCAGTTCTCTTGTGGTGATGACGACGTCAACATCCGCCAGTCCATCCACAGACAGCTCAGGCCTCTGAGCCTCAAACTTCTTGGCTGTGCAAGGCATTACTGATACAACGTATATATCCTTAGGATCGATGCCTGCTTTCTCAGCATAGTAACTCTTTATCACTGCGCCCATCATCTCATGAGGGGATTTGCAGGAGGACAGATTATCCAGCATTTCCGGGAAGTTATGTTCGCAGAACTTAATCCAGCCCGGTGAGCAGGAAGTTATAAGCGGCATCTTGCCTCCGGTCTTAATTCTGTGGATAAGCTCTGTACCTTCTTCCATTATTGTTAGGTCCGCAGCTGTATCTGTATCAAACACCTTATCAAAGCCAATCATCCTGAGAGCTGTTACCATCTTACCGGTAACATCGGTACCAATTTCCATTCCGAACTCTTCGCCCAATGCCGCTCTTACAGCAGGAGCAGTCTGAACAATCACATGCTTTTCAGGGTCTTTAATTGCATCCCATACTTCCTCTACGCTGGAATGCTCCTGAAGAGCTCCCGTCGGACATACGTTGATACACTGACCGCAATTGACGCACTTAGTCTCATCGATAGGTTTGTCAAAAGGTGTTCCCACCACAGTGGAGTACCCTCTGTTTATAACATCTATGGCTCCCACAGTCTGAACATCATGACATACTCCTATGCATCTTCTGCACAAAATACATCTGTTTGGATCTCTCCAGATGGAAATCCCGTCATACATAGGATGATAGCTGTTCGCCAGGAGAGTTTCCTGGTTTTTAGCATAACTCACAAACTCTGTGTCCATGGTATTTGCGAGAACTTTTAATTCGCAGTTTGTCGCTCCTCTGTTACAGCTCTGGCACATAGCAGGATGGTTGGAAAGTATCAACTCCAGATTTTTCTTTCTGAATGCCAACAGCTCCGGCGTATGAGTACGCACTTCCATACCTTCTGCCACAGGCTGAACGCATGAAGCCTGCCAATTTTTCATTCCCTTTACTTCCACAAGACACATTCTGCAACATCCTGCTTCGCTGACATCTTTAAGGAAGCATAATGTAGGTATCTTAATGTTTATCTGCTTTGCAGCTTCAAGTATTGTATAACTTTCAGGAACGGTTACATCAATTCCGTCTATTATTAAATGAACTATCTTCTGATTCATGACTCGATCCCCCTTACGCATTCTTCGCTATGGCCTTAAACGGACATTTTTCTACGCAAGTTCCGCACTTAATACATTTGGTGCTGTCTATGCTGTATCCGTTTTCACGGTCACCTGTTATGCAACCAATTGGACATACGGAAGCGCATATTCCGCACTTTTTACAAATATCCGGATTTATTACATATCTCTGCAGGGCAACACATACTCCCGCCGGACATCTCTTATCCACCACATGTGCTTCATACTCATCTCTGAAGTACTTGAGAGTGGAGAGTACCGGATTTGGTGCTGTCTGTCCAAGTCCGCATAATGCACCTTTTTTAATATTATGTGCCAGATCTTCCAGCTCATCCAGATCTTCCAAAGTACCTTCACCTTCAGTAATCTTTGTGAGCATTTCCAGCATCCTCTTTGTACCTATTCTGCAAGGAGGACATTTACCGCATGATTCGTCCACTGTAAATTCCAGATAGAACTTTGCAATATCCACCATACAAGTATCTTCGTCCATAACTATCATACCGCCGCTGCCCATCATGGACTCCAACGCCAACAGAGAATCATAGTCGATTGGTGTATCGATGTAGTCTGCGGATATGCATCCTCCAGAAGGACCACCTGTCTGTACGGCCTTAAACTTCTTTCCGTTTGGAATTCCGCCGCCTATGTCGTAGAGGATTTCTCTTAAGGTTGTTCCCATAGGGACTTCCACGAGTCCTGTGTTATTTATCTTGCCGCCCAGGGCAAACACTTTGGTGCCCTTGGATTTTTCAGTGCCTATGGATGAGAACCATTCAGGTCCGTTCATTATTATCTGAGGCACATTGGCAAGGGTTTCAACATTATTTAATATTGTCGGTTTACCAAATAGACCTTTTACAGCTGGGAACGGAGGTTTTGTTCTAGGTTCACCTCTATTGCCTTCAATGGATCTCATAAGGGCAGTTTCTTCTCCGCATACAAAGGCTCCGGCTCCCAGTCTAATCTCTAGGTCAAAATCAAAATCAAGACCTAAAATATCTTTGCCTAAGAGTCCGTATTCCTTAGCCTGCTTAAGAGCTATGCTAAGTCTTTCAACGGCTATAGGATATTCTGCTCTTACATATACATATCCCTGATGTGCCCCTATGGCATAGCCAGCTATTATCATAGCTTCAATTACCGAGTGAGGATCTCCTTCAAGTACGGAACGATCCATGAACGCTCCCGGGTCTCCTTCGTCGGCATTACAGCATACATACTTTTCTCTTGATTTCTGGTCTGCCGCAAACTGCCACTTTACGCCAGCAGGGAAGCCTCCGCCTCCACGGCCTCTTAATCCGGATTTTTTGATAGTCTCAAGCACATCCTCTGGATCCATTTCCGCAAGCACCTTTTCCAGAGCTTCGTAACCGCCAAAGGCTATATATTCGTCGATATTTTCTGGATCTATTCTTCCGCAGTTTCGAAGGGCAATTCTCATCTGCTTTGAGAAGAAATCCAATTCGTTTTCAGATCTGAGTCGTTCAACGATATGTCCATTCATTATATGAGATTCCCAGATTTCGTTGATATCGTCAGGTCCTACATTTGTATACATTATATTTTCTGGGAAAATCATGATTATCGGTCCTTCCGCACAGAGACCGAAGCATCCGGTTTTAACCACACGAACCTTATCCTGCATATTATCTCTTTCTATAAGAGCCGCAAGTCTTTCTCTGTCTTTAAGAGATCCCGAGGATGTACATCCGGTACCGCAGCAGGTCATAATGTAGATAATACCGTCATCATTGCCCACTCTGTTTCCCAGAGCCTGCATGGTCTGTTCGCGTATCGCTTTTATTTCACTAACACTCTTGCCCATTTGGAACCTCCTCGCTATCTTCGCTTTCATCGATAGACTCATACTTTTCAAGTATCTTATCTACTTCGTCAGGTGTGAGTCTTCCGTAAACTTCATCGTTTATGGTCACCACAGGTGCAAGTCCGCAGGCACCTACGCATCTGCATGAATCCAGTGAAAACTTGCCGTCCGGTGTACATTCACCGACTGTAATGGACAATTTTTCCTGAAATCTCTGCAAAATGTCAGCCGCACCCTTAACATAGCATGCTGTTCCCATGCATACGTTTATTCTGTAGCGACCCTTCTGCTGTAACGAGAACTGAGCGTAAAACGTTACCACTCCGTACACCTTTGACAAAGGAATTTCAAGGCCTTCCGCTATTCTGCTCTGCACCTCATATGGTAAATATCCGAAAAGCTCCTGTGCTTCGTGCAATACAGGAATAAGGGCGCCTTCCATTCCCTTGTGTTCCTCGATGATTTCATCAAGTCTTTTGAATTTTTCATTCATTTCACTGCAATTACCCATAAGTCACTCCTTATCAAAAACATCTTTATGCTTTCACGACTATTTTGTAAAATAATTTTACTCCATAGTGAAATATTTATCAATATATTGTCTGATAATTCTCTCTATTCTTTTTATTCTGATTTCTTTTCGTGACTCATTTATTATTGTGTCATGAGATAATCCATTAAATAAAAAGGCTCTTTAACTTTTTTAGTGGTTGAACCCTAGCTTTAACTTTAATAGTGGTGTAATATTTGGTAATTTTAAAAGGAGTACAATGTGTATTTATGCACATCTGTACTCCTTTTCCCTTTCTATGATA
>NZ_JADCKA010000018.1 GCF_014982745.1 Gallibacter intestinalis
CAAACGCTACCGCAAATAGGACAAATAACTTGTTTCATATGTCTTCCTCCAAAACATATTGTTTTACAAGAAGATATAACCTTAATTTGTGTTGAAATTTCAACCGTTGCCACAGATTTTACCAACTCTTTTTGTCCAGGGTGTATCTTGTTTTAAACAAGATAAAACCGCTATACACATTGAATTTTCAAGTGTTATAGCGGTTTTCACCAACTCTTTTTGTCCTATAAGCCTAAAAGGTGTAAAATTGGAAGAAAATGCAAGTACGACTACAGAAGAAATCAAAGGTACATATAATAGAAGAAGCGGACAAAGTAATGTAGAATTTGCGGGAAGTGATAATCCTGTAAGACCTGAATTAAAGTGGTTTCGTCATGATGACATTATCAATCGTTTAATTGATATGAGGATGGATATCAATAATCCAATAAAATCGGATTCCCTTATTTTGCAGGGTTCTTCATCAGCAACAATGACACAAGCAGTGGCTAAAGCTATAGATGCCACTGTAAGTAAAATAGGTATAAAAGGTACTACTTCAATGCAGACAGAAGCAGAAAATGAAAAACACACTAAACTTAAATTTGATATAGAGTTTTAAAAGGTAGATTAAGAAACAAACACATATTTGGTAAAATAGGGAAACCCACGGAGCACTCCGTGGGTTTTGATTTCTAATCATTATCGTCTGATATGTTTAGCTTTTTAATTTCCTTAGCTAAGGCCTTCTCGTATTTTGCAACTATGCGTCGAAGCCCTTTTCTTAGATTGCGCACAAAACGGTAATCGGTATCCTTTATATCAACGGCCTGGATGGTGACTTCGTGACCGGCCTTCCAACCGTAATAGACCTCTGCCATGGATGAGTTTTTACCCTTGAAGATTTTGAACAAAGCCTTTTTAACTTTTCTTGAAGAGCCCACATAGTTCTGTCCGGTGGTAAGGTCGAAAATTATGTATGCGCCCTTGAAGTCGTCTTTTTTTATGCTCTTTTTCTTAAAATCCTTTGGGGTGTAAGTTATATCTGATTTTGTGCCTTCAATGGTAAAAGGCAGGTTGTAGAGTTTTGATGACATTTTATAACCTCGCTGTTAAGTTTAAATTGCAATGGCTTTATGTGAATATTATAGTCGCTTTTGAATAAAAAAAGAAGACCCGGTTTAAGGTCTTCTGAAATCGGGCAAAACCCTATTTGATAAGATTATTCTTCCGGCGCAAACTGATCTTTGCCTACGCTGCACAGCGGACATTCATAATCGTCCGGCAGATCTTCAAACTTTACGCCTTCAACTTCTTCATCGTATACATATCCGCATACTTCACAAACATATTTCATAATCGTTCCTCTTTTCCATTTATCTCTACTGGTGAAATAACTTTCCTATGTCAATATAACTACCCCGAAAGAGGAGTTTTAATCACGATTTTAAATTTTTCTTCCGCGGTTTTTTGAAAGTTTAAGCCTGTTCATGGCTCTTGCAAGAGAAGCTTGGGAAGAGTAGTATTCCTGAATGCTTTTCTTTTGACGCAGATGTTCTTCTGCTCTTTCGGCAGCTTCCTCTGCTCTGCGTATATCAATTTCCTCAGGCAGCTCGGCTGTGGACACCAGAACGTTGACTTCGTTTCCGATGATTTCCGCAAAGCCCTGGGAAACAGCGGCTATAGTGACCTTTTCGTCGGGCGTAGTCATGCGAAGCTCGCCGACCTCTATGCCGATAATCATGTCCTCGTGGTTTGCCAAAATGCCCATTTCTCCATCTATGGTAGGAAGGGTCAGGCTTATGGCTTCTCCCTCGTAAAAGACCTTGTTGGAAGCATATATTTTAAGTGAAAAGGTATTCATGGTTTATCTCCTTGAATTTACTTTGTCTGTTTTGCCTTTTCGATTACATCCTCGATGGTGCCCACATTAAAGAAAGCACCTTCAGGATATTCGTCCATTTCTCCGTCTATGATAGCCTTAAATCCGCGCACTGTTTCTTCAATCGGAACATATTTGCCCGGAGTTCCGGTAAACTGCTCTGCCACGGAGAACGGCTGTGAAAGGAATCTCTGAATTTTTCTTGCCCTTGCAACGGTGAGCTTATCCTCATCGGAAAGTTCTTCCATACCGAGGATGGCTATGATGTCCTGGAGCTCTTTATATTTTTGCAGTATTTCCTGCACCTTTCGTGCAACCTTATAGTGGGTTTCTCCAACGATGTCTGCTTCCAGTATTCTGGAAGTGGATTCTAGAGGATCCACGGCCGGATATATACCCTGTTCCACAATCTTTCTGGAAAGTACCGTTGTGGCATCCAGATGTGTAAAGGTTGTAGCAGGGGCAGGGTCGGTCAGGTCGTCGGCCGGTACATATACCGCCTGCACGGAAGTTACGGAACCGTCCTTAGTTGAGGTGATTCTCTCTTGAAGGGCACCCATTTCGTTTGCCAAAGTAGGCTGGTATCCCACTGCCGAAGGCATTCTGCCTAAAAGGGCGGAAACTTCTGAACCTGCCTGTACAAATCTGAATATGTTGTCTATGAACAGCAGCACATTTTGGTGCATCTGGTCACGGAAGTATTCAGCCATTGTAAGACCCGTTTCGGCTACTCTCATTCTTGCTCCCGGAGGTTCGTTCATCTGACCGAAAACGAGAGCTGTTTTTTCGATTACTCCGGATTCGCTCATTTCCGTCCACAGGTCGTTACCTTCTCGGGAACGCTCACCTACGCCGGTAAATATGGAATATCCACCGTGTTCTGTGGCGATGTTGTGGATGAGCTCCTGAATGAGAACTGTTTTACCTACGCCGGCACCTCCGAAAAGTCCGATTTTACCGCCTTTTGCGTAAGGTGTCAGAAGGTCGATAACCTTTATGCCTGTTTCCAAAACTTCCACTGCAGGGTTTTGGTCTACAAAGGCAGGTGGGTCTCTATGGATTGGAGACTTTTTAATGTCTTCAGGGAGGGACTCTTTTCTGTCGATGGTTTCTCCAAGCACGTTAAAGAGTCGGCCTAAGGTCTCTTCTCCCACGGGAACCTTGATGCCTGCGCCTGTATTTATAACTTCCATGCCTTTATAAAGTCCATCACTGGACTGTAGCATGATGCATCGCGCCACATTGTTTCCTATGTGCTGAGCCACTTCCATAACGCATCTTTTGCCGTCGTTATCAACTTCCAATGCGTTGTTTATATTAGGAAGCTCGTCTCTGTGTTCAAATTTTACGTCTACAACAGGCCCCATGACCTGTAATATCTTTCCTTTACTTTCCAATTTTTCACTTCCTTTGCTGCGCTTTCGCTCCGGCGCAGACTTCTGTAAGTTCTTGAGTAATATCAGCCTGGCGGACTCTGTTATATGTCATGCTCAGTTCATCGAGCATGTCCTTGGCGCTGTCGGTGGCGTTTTGCATTGCCATCATTCGCGCATTGTGTTCGCTGTAATATGATTCCACAAGGCAGCCGTAGATTATTCCTAAAAAGTAGTTTGGAACTATGCTGTTTAAAACATCCTCTGCCGATGGGTAAAAGGTCGGGATTCGTTGGCTTTCCGGCTGATGCTCGTCAAAGCCCGATTTTTGCAGGGGAAGCAGCATGGTGCTGATGGTTTCCGCTTTTACAGGGTTTTCCATCTTTGTGTATATCACATGGATTTCGTCAAGCTCTCCTGTCGTATACAGCTCCAAAAGCCTTCCGGCTATCCTTCTCGCCCTTGAAAGATTCGGATCTTGAACCGTGTAACGAAAATCGGTATCTATGGTCAATCCGCTTTCATCATTATTGTAGTGGGTGTCAAAATAGTGTCTGCCTATTTCACCCAGTACAAAGAGGCGGTCGCTTCCCGGGCCTGCAATCAGCTCTTCGGCGGCCTTGATAACATTGTGGTTATATGAGCCGGCAAGACCTTTGTCTGCAGTTATCACAACGATGCCAATTTTCTTTTCCTCTTCGGAAACTCGCCTGCGGCCGTTAAAATAGATGCCGCCTGTTTCCGGCCAGTAGGAGAGAATCTTTGAAATTTCTCTTTGCATGGCGAAAAAGAAGGGCTCGGTTTCTGCCAGCTTTTGTTTTGCCTGTTTCATTTTTGATGAGGAGATCAGATACATGGCATTGGTGATTTTCATGGTTTCACGAATGCCTGCCATCCTCTCCTTTATTTCCTTTGAATTAGACATGGCTGCTCCTATATTTTTCTGCGGCTTCTATTATCCTTGATTTAAGATCATCGGACAGTTCGCCGGTGGATGCTATCTCGTCGACAAGATCCTTGTGTTCATTTTCAAAGTAGGCTAACAGATCTGCCTGAAATGATTTTACATCTTCGGTATTTACATCATTGAATATACCGTTTGAAACCGTGCATAGGGTTATAACCTGCTGCGGCATCGAAAGATGTTCTCCCAAAGGCTGCTTTAGCAGTTGGGTGAGGCATTGTCCGTATTTAAGGCGACGCTTTGTATCATCGTCCAAATCAGAACTGAACTGGGTAAAAGATTCCAGTTCTCTTGCCTGGGCCAAATCTATACGGATACTTCCCGAAGCCTTTTTCATAGCCTTGCTCTGGGCATTTCCGCCTACACGGGAAACGGAAAGACCTACATTGAGGGCCGGACGCATACCGGCATTGAAAAGGGATGTTTCCAGGAAAAGCTGTCCGTCTGTTATGGAAATTACATTTGTTGGTATGTACGCAGAAACGTCACCGGCCTGGGTTTCTATAATAGGCAGGGCTGTTATGGAGCCGCCTCCGGCTTCCGGTGAAAGTCTGCTGCTGCGCTCAAGAAGTCTCGAATGCAGATAAAATACATCTCCCGGATATGCTTCTCGTCCTGGGCTTCTGCCTAAAAGCAGGGATATGGCACGGTAAGCAACGGCGTGCTTTGAAAGGTCGTCGTAGACTATCAGCACGTCCTTTCCTTCGTACATGAAATATTCTGCCAGTGCTGTTGCAGCATACGGTGCAACATACTGAAGCGGTGCACAGTCACCGGCTCCGGCACACACCATGATGGTGTAATCCATAGCTCCGGTTTTACGGAAGTTGTCTGCCAGCTGGGCTATGGTTGATACCTTCTGACCTATGGATGTATATATGCATATAACATCCTTGCCCTTCTGGTTTATTATGGTATCGGCGGCGATGGAGGTTTTGCCTGTCTGTCTGTCGCCGATTATAAGTTCACGCTGTCCACGACCTATAGGAAACATGGAGTCTATTGCAAGTATGCCCGTTTCCAGAGGCACACCAACGGAAAGTCTGTCAACGATACCCGGAGCTTCGTTTTCTATAGGTCTGTATTTTTCTGTCTCGATTGGTCCTTTGCCGTCGATAGGTGAACCGAGAGGATCAATAATTCTGCCTATGAATTCTTCGCCTACTGGTATGCCGGCTCTCTTTCCAGTTCTGAATACTCCTGTTCCTTCGCGGATTTCTGATTCATCACCAAAAAGTATGCAGCCTACAGCCTTTTCCTCGATGTTCTGAACGATGCCTTTCAGGCCGTTTTCAAAGGTGAGGATTTCGCCATACATGGCGTTGTCCAAACCATATATTGTAGCGATGCCGTCGCCTACGGCAATTACGGTGCCTGTTTCGTATTCGCGGCTGACTTCATCGTAGTTTTCTATTTCTTCTTTAATTATCGATATTATTTCATCAGAATTGATTATGCTCAAAGGTCTACCTCCTTCCGGTCAGGTTCCGGGTCATATTCTTGAGTCTTCCGTCTATGCTGCGGTCATAGGTAATGCCGTCCACCGTGAGAATAAAGCCTCCGATGAGGGACGGATCCTCTGTCATTTCCCACTCTACACCGGAGCAATTATGCTTTTCACAGATAAGCTTTTCCATGTTTTCAAGCTGCTTTTCGCTAGGTGCGGTGACATACCTAAGGTATGCAATAAGCTTGCGCTCCTTGCTCATCAAAAGCTCTCTGGCATAGCCGGTTATCTCAAAGAGAAGTCTAAAGGATCTATTATCACACAATACCTTTAGGAACCGCTTGCAAAAATCGTCATCGATGATTTTATCCAGTACATTGTGCTTATCCTGTATGGAAATCACCGGATTTGACATGGCGTTGAAAAAATCGGGATTGTCACGAAATATGTTTTCCAGATTTTCCAGCTGCTCTCTGCTGATACCCATCTCACAGATAGCATCTGCATACCGCATGGCAGGAACACTGTATCTGATGGCATTAATTTCCGTCATTGTCGTCACCTGTCTCTCTTATGAAACGGTCGTACTCGCCAGAATCAAAATTTGAATCCTTAGAAGTCGTAACAAGCTTTCTGGCCATTTCAGCCGCAAGATCGGCAATCTGCTCCTTGGCTTCACTGACGGCTTTAATTTTTGCGGTTTCAGCATTTTCTCTGGCACTACTCAGAATGTTGTCAGCCTTTGCATTGGCCTCATCTAGTATGTTTTTGGACCTTGCTTCAGCTTCTTTCTTTGCATCAGAAATAATGCCCGCGGAAATATCACCGGCATTTTTCAGCTTTTCCTCATATTCCTGCTTCATAAGTTCAGCGTCACTCTGACTTTTTCTGGCGTTTTCCAGACCTGAGCGTATCATTTCGTCACGCTTTTCCATGATGTTGCGTACAGGCTTAATGAGAAATTTTCTGAGCAGAAGGAAAAGCACAATTATATTTATGATGGCAAACAGCAGATTTATATCTACACTGATCATATGTTGTTTCCGCCTTTCCCTATTGCTCGATTATTTAACAAGGATAATGATGAGGGCGATTATAAGGCCGTAGATGGCTGTAGCTTCCGCAAGAGCGGCACCCAAAATGAATGTCTTGTTAATTTTCTTTTCTGCCTCCGGCTGACGAGCGATTGCCTCTGATGCTTTACCGGATGCGATACCGATACCGATACCTGCACCAAATCCTGTGAGAACGGCGATTCCCGCTCCGATTGCCATAAGTGCGTTCATGATGTTTCCTCCTTAAATTACATTGGTTTTATCTTGAGTTAGTCTTCCATTTCGTTATTCATAAATATTGCTGTCAGGAATACGAATATGTATGCCTGCAAAAGTCCGTCGAAGATGTCAAAGAACATGCTGAAAGGTATTGGAATTATAACCGGTGCTATCAGCTTTATAAGTTCCATAACGACAAAGGCGCCGAATACATTACCGAAAAGTCGCATGCAAAGTGACATCGGTCTGATGGCGATTTCCAATATGTTAATTGGGGTTATCATAGCCACCGGTTCTGTAAAATGCTTGATGTAACCTTTGATACCTTTGCGACGCATACCGGCTGTTTCGATAAGAAACAAACTTATAAGTGCCAGCGCCACGGTGACATTGAGGTCTTTTGTCGGCGGTTTGAATCCCAACAGCACCATAAAGGTGTTGGAAAATGCCAAGAATACCAAAACCGTCATAAGGTACGGCGTGTATCCCCGGTTTTGCTTACCGTATATGTCGTCAAAGAAGTCGTATACCCACTGAATACCGGATTCCAAAAGAAGCTGTACTTTACCCGGATTTTCTACTTTAAGATTTCTTGTCAATAAAATAGAGGCGATCACCAGTATCGCCATGATTATCCAGGTTATTACAGTTGATTCGTTTATTGGAATGCCTCCCAGCACCGGGATGGTAAACAATGTTTCGGTGTTCAGTTCCCGAGTGAGTTCTGCCGCCAGATTGCCCGTGACAGTCACCTTCTTTCTGAATTTTTCTTACATATATATTGTGTTCCATTTGCACAGTCCATATGATACTCTATTGTACACTTGAAATTGGTAAAGTCAACAGATAATAACAATAAAAAATAACAGGCCATATGACCTGCTATTTTTATTTGGTACACCATCGGGGGCTTTGCGTATTGCTTCGCAATCCGCCGTTCATCGGCTCCCGGCACGGTCGCCTTGAACCCAAAGCCTGCTCGGCAGTTCACAGGACTGCCTCACTGACGGCTTCGGCCCCGGACACCCTGCGGACCTTGGGCGTTTGCATACCGTCTTACCACTTCATATCGCGTGTTATATTATCTGCGAAAATCATTGAAAATACAACGGATGGTGGATATCGTAACACGAAATAAAACTTAAAGATATTTTATAACTATTATTCAAAAACAGAGCGCTTTGTGGGAAGAATTTATAGATATGAGGAGGAAACAGCAATGATAAGTTATAAGAAATGTGAAGGTTAATTTTATCCTGATTTGGGAGGTTCAGAAGAAAGAATCCGAGGAGTAAACATATGGGGCATTAGACATGGCAAGTATCTGAAGCAGTATAAAAAGATGATCTATTACAACATGCTCGCAGCGGGCAGCCTGAACGGATACCTTGCGGAAACCGGCAAACAGGCGGCTGACATGAAAGCAAAGCTAATAGACGATATGAAGCATGCTGAAAACATCACGGAAGAACTCAAGGCAAAGGATATGATGGCGTGGGTACAGGCTATGAACAGTATCAGTAGCAGAGCTGATGAGATCGTGTACAGAGAGATGATATATAAATAAATTTATAATCAACAGGTACAATACTGTAAATATGACATGTTTGTATATAAGGAAAATGCAGGGAATATAATTGTCAGAAAAATCTTGCGGAACATTATTATTTTTCGTATACTATAGAAAATAGAAATGGGTTATTAGGAAAAAGATTAAACTTTTTAGAAAGGTTTGACGGCTATGATCGAAAGAAGGACAATTGTAGCAAGCAAGCAAGCAAGCAAGCAAGCATAGCTTAACGCTGCTATTTTTTAATGTTGAGCTGAAAATTGCACAGAAAACGGAAGGTTCATACTGTCCGATTTACAACGGATAGTATGAGCCTTTTTGTGTTGGAAACACTTGTTGAAAATGAATTGAAAGGATGAAAACAATGAGAAACAAACGATGGATCAGCGTGCTGCTATGTATGCTGCTATGTGTCGGTATGCTGCCGACAATGACGTTTGCAGCAAATGAAGAGCCCGACAAATGGGACGGTACGGCGGATACAAGCTGGTATAATGAAACCGACACGGAATTTCACATCAAAACAGCAGAACAGCTGGCAGGGTTTGCAGAACTTACCAATATCGGCATTGATACAAATGCATCTACAGGCAACACATTTGAGAATAAGACCATCTATTTAGACTGTGATGTAGATCTTGGAGGGTATACCTGGACGCCGATTACAAACAGAAATGTAGATGACGGTTACTTTTTCAAGGGTACTTTCGATGGACAGGGGCACACTATATACAATTTAAACTGTTCTGGGAAAGATAACTCGTATGATTCACTGTTTGGTTATGTACAGGGTGGCGTAATAAAGAATCTAAGCGTTGTGGATGCGAATTTGTATGCCGATGATAACAGCATGCACCTTGGCATTATCGCGGCGCTGGTAGAGAACGGCAAGATCATAAACTGTTATACATCCGGTACTGTAGAAAGTGTCAATGGCTGGCGAAACGTAGGAGGAATTTCAGGATCATGTATGCATGGCACACAAATTATTGGATGTGGTTCTGACGCAAAAATCATTAGCAGAAATTCCGAATATAGTGATAGTGTCGGAGGATTGGTCGGCGAATGGATGAATGCCGGAGAACCTTCTGTGATTTCAAACTGCTGGTTTAACGGCTCAATCGTCAGCGAAGATCCGGAGTCTACAGTTGGAGGGTTATTGGCTATTGGTTACAACAATAATGTAGAAGAAAATGTTAAAATCAACAACTGCATAATGGTGAGCAGTAATATATCAAGTGCGGAAAAGGAAAATACTGCTGTAATTGCTCATCTGACAGGGACTCCAACAGTTGCTGACTGTTTTTATAAAGAAAGTGATAATGGATATCGTGTCATCACGAAATTAGACAAGGGTAGTCTTGCTATCGATACGAGCTTTGATCCGACACCTTGTGCAAAGGCGGCAACTGACTTTACAGACAATGACATTCTCGTTTCGTTGCAAAACAATGCCTCACAGGGAATTGAATGGGTGGAAGGAATAGAACACCCTACTTTCAGTTGGGATATGCAAAACAGGAAGGCTGATTACACGGCAGTTGACACCGCATTAAGTAAAGTTCCGCAGGATGTTTCCATCTACACGGATGAAACGGTCTCCGCGCTGCAAAATGCAATAGAGGCTGTTGATGCTTCGTTAAGCGCTACAGAGCAGTCAAAGGTTGACGATATGGCGAAAGCTATTGAGAACGCCATCGCCGCTCTCGAATACAGGGGTGCAGATTATAGCAAGGTGGATGAAGCCATAGCTAAGGCAGATGCTTTAGATCCGAATGATTACAAGAGTTTCTCGGAAGTTGAAGCTGCCATTAATGCAGTTGTCCGTGGAAAAGACATTATAGAACAGGATAAAGTAGATGATATGGCTTTAGCTATAGAGAATGCTATTGCGAACCTGGAGAAGAAGCCTGCAACGGGAGGAAATGAACAGAAACCTCAGACTGATGAGAATACGAAGACCGGCGATGACAGCAACATACTTCCTATAATCGCATTAATGACGCTTGCAGCGGCAGGAGCAGTAGGCACCGGGATATACAGGAGGAGAGAGCAATAAGAGATTTTAGTATTGCATGAATGAAACTAGATATCCGGATATATTGATTATGGAGTTATAAGACGAGCGCAGCGATAATTGGCTGCGTTCGTTTTTTTTATGCAAAGAAGTTTTAAAAATTGATAGGGTTTCAGGTTCTCCTGACATACGCATTTTCCTCCGGCAGGAGTATAAATGCAGTGCTTGCTAACAAATATGCACGCAGAGCTCATTGTTTTTCTGCATGCATCATGTCGTGATTCACTTTGGCTGTGTAGTAGCTGTTTATCGTCGCAGGAGCGTTGTACATCAGCGTTATCAGGAAGGCTCGCATATGTGCCACATCGGATTTACAGCGGCTGAGTTCGTCGAGAACATATTTTATATGCTCAATGTTGAGCTTGCGGAACCGATCCTTTACCTGGGAAGACGGCCGTTCTTTTTTGTTTACCCGGATAGTTTTTTTGCTGCTTGTGAGCACTTCTGCCGCGATGTTTACGAGCTCATCTACTGCGGTTTTCTTAAAGGGCAGATCGGATATGAGAGCTTCATAATGGATCTGATCTTTGAAAACGGCAGCCGCCTCAGCCGGAAGTGGATAGTCTTTTGTAATAATATTCTCTGTCGTGTTCCCTGTATTTGTATGGCGGTTTTCGGTCATATCAATATCGGAAATATGTGATACCCTGTCACTTTTTAAAGTGATAGGTATCACATTTGAAAGTGATACATCGCTCCCTGCTTTCTCCGGATAAGTGAGCTCCATTAGCTTGTCGGGGAATAATTCTATATACAGGACATTGCTCAGCTTCTGCATGTTTGTCGATACCGTTCTGAACTCCCTTCTGATAACTCCGAGAGTTTCAAGCGCCTTTATTGCTTCCGTGACCTGTCTCTTAGAGTATCCGAACTGCTCTGAAAACTGCCTGTAGCTTCGCTGCAGAAGGTCTGCTTTAAAGCGTTTTTTTATCCCGATAAATTCTCCTGTTGCCTCATCCCTTAATATCTTTGGGCGGTACCAGTAGACAATGTCGCTCAGCAGCATGATTGCTGTGCTGTTTGGTTTGCCGTTAGATGTTGTTATCGTTTTGAACCAGTTAAGCGGAATGACATTGCCCGTGATCTCCATCCCGTACATCTGATCGACTATTGGACTTCCTGAAGAAAAATTGTCTTTCTGTCTGCTCAATCGATCATCCCCCTGCCTATGAGATCTTGTGGATCTCGCTTTTGTCCCTGAGATTTACATTTTGATTCAGCGATATGAATTTTATGAGAACATCGGTCGGTATGAGTATCTTTCTCCCCACCTTCAGAACAGGCAT
This sequence comes from Gallibacter intestinalis, assembly GCF_014982745.1. Lineage (GTDB taxonomy): Bacteria > Bacillota > Clostridia > Peptostreptococcales > Anaerovoracaceae > Gallibacter > Gallibacter intestinalis. The sequence goes on from NZ_JADCKA010000018.1 coordinate 11,853, forward strand.
GGCTTTCCATTCTATGAGCTGCCTCATGGTGTTCCTGCCGATTCCCGTATATTCTGCCGCTTCCTCTACCGTCATTGCCAGTTTATTACTGTTCATGCAACCACTCTTTCCATATGATTATTGCGTATTGCAACTATATCAGCGTTTGTAGGTGCCTTTGCGCATCCCTTTCTTTTACGAAATAGTTATTATTTAGTTATTTTGCTTGAATGGAGGATTTTGCAATAAGAAATTGCATAAGAAAAACCCCTTAGATTTCAATAAATCTAAGGGGTTTATTTGGTACACCATCGGGGGCTTTGCGTTTTGCTTCGCAACCCGCCGTTCATCGGCTCCCAGTACGGTCGCCTTGAACCCAAAGCCTGTTCGGCAGTTCACAGGACTGCCTCACTGACGGCTTCGGCCCTTTCGGGTTCGAGCCCCTTTGACATATAATAACAAAAATAAAAAAATAGCAGACGCTGCCTGCTATTTTTTATTTGGTACACCATCGGGGGCTTTGCGTATTGCTTCGCAATCCGCCGTTTATCGGCTCCCAGTACGGTCGCCTTAAACCCAAAGCCTGTTCGGCAGTTCACAGGACTGCCTCACTGACGGCTTTGGCCCTTTCGGGTTCGAGCCCCTTTGACATATAATAACAAAAATAAAAAAAATAGCAGACGCTGCCTGCTATTTTTTATTTGGTACACCATCGGGGGCTCGAACCCCGGACACCCTGTTGAAAGTGTTTAATATTTTTAAAACACTTATATTTCAACATTCATCTTGCCCAACTTCAGAATTTCAACAATTATTAATGTTAAATTAATGCAAATTAATTTAGTTATCTTAAATCAATGCTGATAATTTTGGTAATTTACGACCATTTTGTGATTAAAATACTGATAATTTATATAGCATCTAGTGTAAAGGAAGCTATTTTCTCTACTGCAGAAGCCTGTCGTTCAGCAGATACATGCACATAATATCTGACAGTTACTTCGATATCACCATGACCGAGCAGTTTAGCAGTCTGTTCAATGGGAACTCCTGCCCTAGCAAGATTCGTTGCAAAGGTGGCTCTATATGCATGGAATTTCCTATGCTTAACGCCGATTCTCTTGTATAGCC
>NZ_JADCKA010000019.1 GCF_014982745.1 Gallibacter intestinalis
TATTAAAGAGAAGTTAGGCTGGAAAAGTCCTGTTGAATACAGGCTTACAGCTATTGCTGCATAAAAATAGCGTAGCAGCTTAAATAACTGCTACGCTAAAAAGTCTAACTTTTGGGGGTCGCCTCACATCATACAGGATGCCTCCGTTTTTTCTTATATATCTTCGTAGGATGCGCCTTCCTTTGCATCCAATATCACAGAATAGCCTCTTCCCGGTTCCGGAATCCATGTAGGAAATTCCTTCATTTCACTCCCAAAAAGATCCATCATTACACAGGCGATAACACCACCGTGACATACGCAAATCAGTTCATCACCATCGGCCATACCGTCGGTCAATTCCTTTAAACCTTCCATAATTCTAAGGAAGAATCCGTTCTTGCTTTCGCCGCCGGGCATGCTTACAGCCCCGGTCATGTCCTTCATCCATTCTATATATCTAGGATCCTCTTTAAGCTCTTCGTATGTCTTTTTTTCAAATTCTCCGAAATTCATTTCCTTCATTTTTTCGGCAACCTTATGTTCCCTTTTGCCGTATATTATCTCAAAGGTCTGTTCAGCTCTCAACATGCCGCTGGTGTAATAAGTCGCCTTTTCCGGTCTCGGATAGATATTTTCCTCTCTTAATCTTTTTAGTTTTTCCATGCCTTCCGGCGCAAGGGGAATATCAGCCCAGTCGTAATGCCATCTTTTTAAATTGCCTTCTGTTATTCCGTGTCTGATGAAATGTATCTTTTTCATATTTCTTTCCTTCCTTCGCTTATGGTAAATGATACCACAAAACGAAGCTTTTTAATATACCGCGAGCGGAGTCTTTGTGATATAATTTTAAATTGTGAACTTGATATTTAGGAGGAAAGACTAAAATGAGAGGACAGGCAAGAAGCAACCTGCTGCTCCTTATGACAGCAATAATATGGGGTTCGGCCTTTATCGCCCAAAGCAAAGGCGCAGATGTAATCGGCCCCTTCACATTTAATACCGTAAGATACGCACTGGCAGTGGTGGCGCTGCTGCCTGTGATATATATTTTCAGTAGGAAAAGGAACAGTGAAAATACAGTTGACCAGGACATTCCTAGAGCTAACGGTACAAAGACACTGATAATCGGCGGTATAGCCACGGGCATCGCCCTGTTTACCGCATCCAGCCTTCAGCAGTATGCCATGGCATTTACAACAGCTGCAAAGGCAGGCTTCATTACAACTCTGTATGTAATACTCGTTCCTATCGTAGGCATATTTTTAAAGAAAAAAATCAGACCGATCATATGGTTCTGTGCCCTGCTGGCGGTTATAGGGCTTTACTTGCTTTCAATAAAGCCGGGAACCTTTTCCATAAGCCGAGGAGATTTTTTCGTGCTTTTATGCGCCCTGGCCTTTACAGGTCACATACTTATAATCGATTATTTTTCACCTAAAACCGACGGAGTCAAATTGTCATGTATACAGTTTGCGGTAGTTTCCATAGCTTCCTTTGTCGCCATGATGATGACAGAGACCTTTGTTTTATCGGAAGTTTTGGACGCTATTATTCCGTTGTTATATACCGGCGTACTATCATCATCCGTAGGATATACATGCCAGATTATCGCCCAGAAAAAGGCTGACCCCGTTATATCCTCGCTGATACTTAGCTTGGAATCCGTATTTGCAGCCATCTTCGGCGCATTGATACTTCACGAAAGCATGTCAGGACGAGAAATTACCGGCTGCGCTATTATGTTTGTGGCAATAATCATCGCCCAGCTGCCGGAAAAGAAAAACAGGAGGCTGACCGATGGCAACATCCAATAACAATAGCCAAACCTTGGTTCTTGCTTCCGCTTCTCCCAGAAGAAAGGAGCTCTTAGAGCAAGCCGGCTATAACCTTATAATACTTCCCGCAGATGTTGACGAAACCTTGCCTGACGGAATTTCACCGGAGGACGCGGTAAAATATCTGGCTAATAAAAAAGCCGAGGCCTGTGCCAAGTTCATACTTAAAGAAAAACCGGAACTTAGCGATTTACCTATAGTTGCTGCAGACACTGTGGTATATAAAGACGAAATCATGGGTAAGCCTATGGACCGGCAGGATGCAAAACGCATGATACAAACCATCAGCGGAACCTTTCATCATGTGGCAACGGGAGTCGCCATAATACTTCCCGCTTCAGGTAAGAAAGATGTCTTTTGCGATGTAACAAAGGTATATTGCAAAAACCTCAGCGATGACGATGTCGAAGCTTACCTAGACACAGATGAGCCTTACGATAAAGCAGGAGCCTATGCCATCCAAGGGATCTTTGGAAAATACATAGAAAGATTCGAGGGAAGATATGACACTGTTGTGGGACTTCCGGTGGAGCCGATTACGGAGGTTTTAAACAGATTCAACAAATAGCATATAAAAAGGCGGATAGCTTTTATTTTAAGCATTCCGCCTTTTTCTGTTTATTTTTATTCTCCGCCGAATATATCCATAATATCGCTGAGTACAGAACTTTTTCTTTTCTTATACTCCGGTGCAGGCTGATGTCCACCATGATTTTCCTTAGGTGTGCTTCCCATGCCACTTTCTTCAGCGGCTCTTTCTATTATCTTATCTAGCTCACCTCTGTCCAACCATATTCCTCTGCATTCAGGACAATAGTCTATTTCCACTCCGTGTCTCTCGGACATGAGCAAAGTTGCTCCGCATACAGGACATTTCATAATTTACCTCCGTTTCTCTCGGCTCAAAAGAGCCACTGATGCCATAATCTTAAGGTCAAAATAGCATCTCGGAAGATAATTGTCAACTAATAATAATATCCCATAAGGAAGGCTGAAATCAGCGGTATGGTAATCAGCGAAAATGCCGTAGTCACCGAAACGATTTCCGCAAGCCTGGTCGGATCCTTACCCATCTTTTCCGCTATTGCAGCTGGCACAACCGCCGTAGGGAATACCGAAGCAAATATCAATATCACCTTTACGCCCGTCTGAAGGAAATCAAACTGCTCCACAATAAGGAAAGTTAAAACCGGCGAAATAATCATTGCTGCGATATTAACAAGAAAAATATATCTGTTTTTGAGCATTTCTATAATATGACTGGATCCCAGCTGAACACCCACTATTATCATGGAAATAGGCACTGTGGCATCGGAAAGGGAAGCCACCACCTCATCCACTGCCGTTGGCGGTTTTATGCCGAAAATAAGCATTATAACGCCTATTATGATACCGAAGGTGCATGGATTAAACATCGCCTTGATGTTTTCCGCAAATCTGCTTTTACCACCTTCTCCCTTCTCCGTACCGATATTGAGAAGCATAGGAGTGATGGACCAGATATAAAATACCGCTATGATATTGTGCATGACCATCAGATAAAAGAGATCATCTCCGAATATCGCTTTAGTAACAGGGAAGCCCATAAATCCGCTGTTTATGCATGTTATTGCAACGACATATACGCCCCATTCCTTTTTAGGTTTAAACTTTAATGCTCTGATGAAGACATATGCAAACACCGTGATTATTACAAAGTACACAGCCGCCCCGATTATAACCTGCCATGTAGCGGTGACAACCTCCGGCGAAAGCTCCTTGGAATATATGGACTCTGCTGCCATGCAAGGAGCTGTTATGTATATCATAAGATTTGTCAGATGCTTTCTCGACGAGTCAGGAAGAATCCCTGCTCTATTTGCGGCATAACCAATAAGAATCATTATGAATATCGCCAGTATTCTTTCAAAGATAATCAGCATATTATCCTTTCCTTTCACATGCTTAACTCAACATATATCATTTTACCGTAAAAGTTGATTTTGCGCGACCATATTTTGTATAATATATTTTAGATTAAATTGCGAAAGGAGACTGACATCTATGACATTAAACGCTAACATAACAATGGAACAGGCAAGGGAACTCCTTGGTAAATACAACAAAGAGCCTTTTCATATCCAGCACGGTGAAACGGTTTCATCGGTGATGGGATATTTCGCTAAAGAGCTCGGTTACGGCGAAGATGAAGAGTTTTGGAGACTGGCAGGACTGCTACATGATATAGACTTTGAAATGTGGCCCGATGAGCACTGTGTAAAGGCACCTGAACTGCTTAAGGAAGCCGGAGTATCCGACGAACTTATCCATGCGGTGCAGTCTCACGGATACGGTCTTGTATGCGATGTTGAACCTGTACATGAGATGGAAAAGGTTCTCTTTGCCACAGACGAACTTACAGGCCTCATTGGAGCATATGCCCTTATGAGACCGGAAAAGAACTGCGACAGTATGGAGGTTAAATCCCTAAAAAAGAAATTTAAGGATAAAAAGTTTGCCGCAGGCTGCAACAGAGATGTTATACAGCTCGGCGCCGAAAGACTGGGCTGGGAGCTTTCAGACCTCTTTGAAAAAACTATCAAAGGTATGCAGCAGTACGAAGCTGAACAGAAATAAAATCTCCATTTATACAACGATAATAAAAACGCGACCGATTATCCATCGGTCGCACAGACCGTAGACAAAGACCCAGTCTCAATTTCGAGATTGGGCTTTTTCTTTTTCCCACATAAAACTTTAGAGGTGGCTTTAGTTCATAATTGGTATCGGTTTAGTTACAATATTTCTTAAATAC
>NZ_JADCKA010000002.1 GCF_014982745.1 Gallibacter intestinalis
AGCATAATTGAAAACTCCTTTCTATGTTATTGTGGTGATTTCATTTTAAATGAGCTTGATATTATGCTCAATTTTTTATTGCATAAAAAATGTTGAGGCATCATACCCCAACATTTATTATAGAACCGTTTTTTTATGACTAAATTGTAGTTTAATAGATACTTCTGTTATGGTATAATTTATAAGGTTAACAAGGATTTAACAGGAGAAATTCAATACATGGCAACAAAGAAGACAGGTAAAAGTTCTGCTGCTGGAGCAAAAGGATCAAAGTCGAGATCTAAAAGCGGAAAAGCAGCTTCTTCAAAAAATAATATAAAAGCTGTAGATGAGAATGCAAAGCGACTTTACGATGAAATAGCTGCAATCATTATGTTGGTTGTAGGTATTTTTCTTGCTATTGCTATGCATACTCATTTGGCAGGTATAATAGGCGAGGGAATAAATTCATTTCTTAAGGGAGTCTTTGGTCTCGGCGGATTTGTGCTGCCGTATTTTCTTATAATTTTCAGTGCTATGATGTTTGCAAAGGTGAGTAAGCCTTTTAAGGGACGTACCGTTATATTTCTGATAATAATTTTCCTTATGATAGATATATTGAATGCAGGCAGATTTGTCGCTGATTTTGATATTTCTGCCACAAGCATCGGTGAAGTATATCACAATGGTACATTGTTAAGAAGTGGCGGCGTTGCCGGAATGTATTTAGGTTATTTGGTTGCCAAAGGAGTGGGAATACCGGGCCTATATCTTTTTTCCTTCGCAGTAATTATAATTTTCCTTCTACTTACGGTTAATACTCCGATTTCTAGAGCTTATGAAAAGGCCAAGGAGCGCAAGGCGGCTAAAAAAGAAAGAGCTGCTAAGAGAGCAGAAATGCTTCAGGATGTTGAAGCTGAGGAAATTGATAAAATCGATGAATCACAGGTGGATTTCCTTGAATATTTGAAGGCTGCACCTGAAGATAGAAAAAGAGATAATATATCAAAAAAGAATAAAAAGCATATTCTGGATTTGCTTAAAAATGATGATAAATATGGTTTAAAGGATAGCAGAATCAATAAAAATGATAATAAAGAAAGCGATTTAAAGGATTACATTCCTGTTGCAGCAGTAACAGCGGCGGCAGTTGCCGTGTCTGGTAACAGTGATAATACCGTTGACAAAGATAAGACTTCTAAAGAAGCTTCTGTAGAAACTATTGAAATAGAAGATTTCAAAACTTCAGCAAGCGGATATACCTTGCCGCCCGTCGAACTTTTAAAGCAGGGAAAGACAAGCAGCAAAAAAAGCAGTGAAAATTTAGCTGAAAATGCTAGATTACTTGAGGAAACTTTAAAGAGCTTTAACGTTGAAGCTAAGGTAGTAAATGTAACGAAGGGGTCTTCTGTTACCAGATATGAAATTCAGCCTGCCATCGGTGTTAAGGTTTCAAGAATAGTGAGTCTTTCCGATGATATAGCCTTAAATCTTAGGGCAAGGAGCATAAGAATTGAGGCGCCAATTCCTGGTAAAGCTGCTGTCGGAATAGAGGTTGAGAACGAAACAAGAGAAACAGTAACCATCAGAGAGATGATTGATTCCAGGGAATTTAAGAGGGAAGCTTCAAAGCTGGCCTTTGCAGTAGGTAAGGACATTTCCGGAAGACCGGTTGTTGCTGACCTTGCAAAGATGCCACATCTTTTAATAGCCGGTGCCACAGGATCAGGTAAAAGTGTATGCATTAATACTATTATTGCAAGCATACTTTACAGAGCTACACCTGATGAGGTAAGACTGATAATGGTAGACCCAAAGATGGTGGAACTGGGAAATTATAATGGTATTCCGCATCTGTTGATTCCTGTTGTAACAGATCCTAATAAAGCTGCCGCTGCATTAAATTGGGCAGTTGCAGAAATGACAAACAGATATAAAAAGTTTGCAGAAAACAATGTAAGGGATCTAAAATCATATAACGCTTTGATGAAAAGAGAGAAAAAATCTGAAGAGATTATGCCTCAGATTGTAATTATAATCGATGAGTTGGCAGATCTTATGATGGTTGCGAGCTCCCAGGTGGAACAGGCAATTTCTAGACTTACACAGCTTGCAAGAGCTGCTGGGATGCATCTTATTGTGGCTACTCAAAGACCTTCAGTTGATGTTGTAACAGGCCTTATTAAAGCAAACATTCCTTCTAGGATAGCGTTTATGGTTTCTTCACAGATAGATTCAAGAACTATAATCGATATGGCAGGAGCAGAAAAGCTTGTGGGAAACGGTGATATGCTATATAAGCCGCAGGATATAGACAAGCCATTGCGTATACAGGGTCCGTATATATCCGATGATGAGGTAATGAATCTTATCAGATTTGTAAAATCTCAGGTTGAGGATGAAAATTATGATAGTGAAATAGCAGAAACCATAGAAAAGGGAGACGTCTCTGTGGCTTCCAATGACCAGGAGGATGAACTTATGGATGAGGCCATTATGACTGTAATTGATGCAGGGCAGGCTTCGGTTTCCATGCTCCAGAGGAAATTTAGAATTGGATATAACAGAGCGGCACGCATAATTGAGGATATGCAATCTCTGGGAGTAATTGGACCTCCTGACGGTTCGAGACCGAGAAGTGTATTGTGGAGCATTGAGGATTATAATACCAAGAGGCAATCCACAGAAGAAATATAAAATATAAAGGATAACTGATGAATATATATATTGAAACACTGGGATGTCCGAAGAATTTTTATGATTCGGAAATTGCCGGAGGAATACTTAAAAATGCAGGACATAATATAGTATCCGATTGGGAAGATTCGGATATTATAATTGTTAATACCTGCGGATTTATAAACGATGCAAAAAGAGAGTCTATTGCTAAGATTTTTGAATTTGCTGATAGAGGTGATAGGCTACTGATTGTCAGTGGTTGCCTTTCCAAAAGATATGCAGATGAGCTTATCACAGATATGCCGGAAGTAGATATTTTTATCGGTGTAAATGAATATGAGAAGCTTCCTGAAATAATAGATAATCATAAAATAGGATGTAGAGAAAAGTTTGTTGAGGAGTATAAAACTGATCCTAATCCGGATTATCGAGACTGTAGAAACCTTGGATACAGTGCAACATTAAAGATATCAGAGGGCTGTGATAACAGATGTGCTTATTGCGTTATACCGGATATAAGAGGTCCTTATCGTTCAAGAACAATGGAAAGCATTGTTAAAGAGGCTGAAAAACTGGCAGAAGCGGGAGTTAAGGAGCTGATACTTATAGGTCAAGATGTAACAGCCTATGGAAAGGACATTTACGGGTCATTCAATTTACATGAGCTACTAAAAAGATTATGCCGAGTGGAAAAAATCAGATGGATAAGGCTTATGTACTGTTATGAGGATAGGATAACAGATGAATTGATTGAAGTAATGGCCAAAGAGGATAAGATTTGTCACTATATCGACATGCCTCTCCAGCATAGTACCGATCATGTGCTTTCCATGATGAGACGACGATCTAACGAAAGTAGTATTAGAAGTACAATATCACGATTAAGAAGTGCAATTCCCGATATTGCCATAAGAACGACGCTAATAACGGGATTTCCTGGCGAAACTGAAGAGGATTTTGACAATCTATATGATTTTGTAGAGGAAATAAAGTTTCAAAGGCTTGGAGTCTTTACATATTCCATGGAGGAGGGTACTCCTGCTGCGGAAATGGATAATCAGATTGAAGAGGATATTAAAGAGGAGCGCAAAGACTCTATTATGAGATTACAGATGGAAATTTCAAGAGCCTTTAACGAAAGCCTTGTGGGAAAAACTCTGGAAGTACTGATAGAAGAAAAGGATGAGGATGGAGTGTATCTTGGACGCACTCAATATGACGCTCCAGAAATCGATAATTGCGTAATAGTGAAAACAGTAAGTGAGCATAAGCCGGGAGATTTTATAACAGTGGAAGTTACCGATGCTTATGATTACGATATAGTTGGAAGGGAGATATAAAAATGAACCTGCCTAATAAATTGACTTTGGCAAGAGTAATAGCAGTACCGTTTTTTATAGTTCTTTATCTTTTAGGACATATTTATACTGCTACCATTATTTTCATATTAGCATCGGCAACAGATGCTTTAGACGGGCATATTGCAAGAAGCAGAGGACTTGTTACAAACTTCGGTAAAATAATGGACCCTTTGGCTGATAAGATTCTTGTTATTTCGGCTCTTGTTATTTTAGTACAGCTTGGCGATGTGGCAGGATGGATGTTAATTGTTATACTTGCAAGGGAATTTATCGTAGCAGGTCTCAGAACAGTAGCTGCAGCAGACGGTATTGTTATTGCAGCAGGATTTTCAGGTAAACTTAAGACTGTTTCTCAGATGATTGCAGTTCCATTGCTTCTTCTGAAAAATTGGCCATGCAAATATATAAATATACCACTTGATCAGATAATGCTGTGGATTTGTGTAATACTTACAGTAATCAGCGGAATAGAATATATCGTTAAGAATAAAGAAGTATTTTTAAAGGGCGGACTCTAAAAAAGAGCCTGCAGCAGAGGTAAAATATGAAAAGTGCAATACTTACGGTCGGAACAGAAATTCTTTTTGGACAGATCGTTAATACAAATGCTGCATATTTATCTCAACAGTTAAATGGTCTTGGATTTGATGTTCTGTATCATTTTACTGTGGGGGATAATCCGGATAGGTTGAAAAGAGCATTGGAAACCTGTGCAAAGGAATGTGATTTGATTATCACCACAGGTGGCCTTGGGCCTACTCAGGATGATCTTACTAAGGAAGTAATATCGGAATTTGCAGGATGCAGACTGACAATAAATCAGGAAGCAATGGATAGAATAGAAGGTTATTTTAAGCGTTCTGGACGAGAGATGACCGAAAATAATGTTAAACAGGCATATGTTCCAGAGGGGGCAATCTGTATGCAAAATGATCATGGGAGCGCTCCGGGTTTCATATGCAAAGTTGACAATAAAACAATTATGTCGTTTCCTGGGCCACCAAAGGAAATGATGCCTATGTTTGAAAACAGCGCTATCCCTTATCTTTCAACTATGTCAGAGGGTGTAATCTATAGCAAATTCATTAAAACTGTAGGCATAGGTGAGTCTCTTTTGGAAACTGAGATAATGGATATAGTAGATGCGCAGACGGATCCTACAATTGCAACTTATGCAAAGGATGGAGAAGTAACCATGAGACTGACATCTAAGAGGTCTTCAGCCGAAGAAGCCAAGGCTGCTGTTGATGAAATGGCAACAAAAGTTCATGAACGGGTTGGAAATTATATTTACACAGAGGACGAAAGAAGCTTTAGTGAAGTTATTTTAGATAAAATGAGAGACAAGGGTCTTAGTCTCTCATCTGCCGAATCCTGTACGGGCGGACTCTTTGCGGATGCTTTTATAAGTATTCCTGGAAGCTCAGATGTCTTTGACAGAGCTCTTGTTACATACAGCAATACAGCTAAGATGCAGGAGTTGGGAGTAAAAGAGGAAACCCTTGCAAAATTTGGTGCTGTAAGCAGTCAGACAGCCGAAGAAATGGTATCTGGATTATACGAAGCATCAGGCAGCGACATATGCGTTGCGGTAACAGGACTTGCAGGTCCCGGAGGTGAGACTCTTGAAAAACCCGTCGGATTGGTGTATACTGCAATCCTTGCAGGCGGAAAAATAAGATGCACTGAAAATAGATTCGGTAATATGGACAGAAATGCCATAAGAAGAAGAAGCATGCTTGCAATGATGAAGCTGATATATGATTATTTGGAGGACAGATAATGAGAAGCGATAAATACAAAAATAACAGTGAAAACCGCAAACCTAAAGAAATAAAAAAACAGCGTAAAAGTGACACCATGTCTGAAGACTTTTTGGCTGAATTTCACAATATAGAGGAAAAGCAAAAGAATAATCCATCAAATGCCGGAGTAAATTCGAATACTGACTTTGGCCAGTCAGATAAAAGCAAAGGCAAGATGAAAAAGAAAAAATCCGGAAATGGTAATAACGGTAAAAAGAAAAAGAGAATATGGCCTAAGGTTCTCATCGTGCTGCTTATACTTATCGGTGTAAGTGCTGCAGGTGCATATTACTTTTTAGATACACAGCTCAGCAAATTCGACTATGTGGAAACGGATTATGAAGAGTTCGGAATAGATGAAGGAGTTGCTGATAAGCTTGACGGATACAGGAATATAGCAATCCTGGGTACTGATGAAAGACAGGGCGAAAGCTCAGAAACTTCAAGAACCGATGCTATCATTATAGCAACTGTAAACGAGGACACTGGGGATATAACACTTACATCTGTAATGAGAGACTCATATCTGCTTATGGATGACAGATACGGTGAATCATTCCTGGATAAAGCAACCCATGCTCATGCCTTCGGAGGTCCAGTTAATACATGTAAGATGCTCAATCAGAGTTTAGATTTGAATATTTCTGAATTTATCGTAATGGACTGGGTATCTGTTGCCGATACAGTAGATGCACTGGGTGGTATTACAATAGATGTTCAGGAAAATGAACTGGCAGACCTTAATAAATGGGGCCCTGAAACAGCTTCAAACACAGGAAGAGAATGGACAGAAATCACTTCCACTGGAGAGCAGAGGCTTGACGGAGTTCAGGCTGCTACATATTGCCGTATAAGAAAGACTTCTGGTGGTGACCCAGGAAGAACCGAAAGAATGAAGAAGGTAGTTATGGCGGTATTGGCAGAAGCTAAGAGCCATCCTACAAAAATCACAAGCGTTACAGACAGCGTTCTTCCTGAAATTAGAACAAATATGAATACTTCAGCATTTACATCGCTGATACCTAAACTTCTTGATTTCAATATAAGCAAATCAGTAGGCTATCCGTTTAATTACTGGGGAGGTATCATGGACGATGGAATCTGGTATGCTGTGCCTACAACTCTTGAAGAAAATAATGCAAGGCTACATGAAGAGGTATTTGGTGATACTGATTATCAGATGAGTAATAAAGCTGCTGAAATCAATCAGAAGATTATAAACGAAACAGGAATTACGGAAGGAACGGATTCTGAATAAGACGCCTTCGACAAATGCAAACATTTGTTCGCAAATATATTGACAATATAAAGCAAGCAGTGTATCATATAGCCATGAGAACAGACGTTCTTGTGGCTTATATGTATTTTTAGGAGGAATTTTAATTATGGCAAACATAAATGAAGATAAAGAAAAAGCCTTAAGTGCCGCGCTTTCGCAGATTGAAAAGCAGTTTGGAAAAGGCTCAATTATGAAGCTGGGAGACGACCATATGAAGCTTAACATAGAGGCAATCTCCACAGGTTCTATAAGTCTTGACCTGGCCACAGGTATCGGTGGCATACCTAAAGGCCGTATTATTGAAGTTTACGGACCTGAATCTTCCGGTAAGACAACACTTGCTCTCCATATGATAGCTGAAGCTCAGAAAACTGGAGGAAGAGCTGCATTTATAGATGCTGAGCATGCTCTTGATCCTGAATATGCCAAAAATCTCGGAGTTGATATAGATGAGCTGCTCGTTTCTCAGCCTGACACAGGCGAACAGGCTTTGGAAATTTGTGAAATGCTTGTCAGATCCGGAGCTCTCGATATAGTGGTTGTTGACTCTGTGGCAGCTTTGGTACCTAAGAGTGAAATAGAGGGTGAAATGGGAGATAGCCATGTGGGACTTCAAGCCAGACTGATGTCCCAGGCTTTAAGAAAGCTGGCAGGTATTATAAATAAGTCGAAGGCAGCTGTAGTTTTCATAAATCAGCTGAGAGAAAAGATTGGCGTTGTATATGGCAATCCTGAAGTTACAACGGGAGGCAGAGCCCTTAAATTCTATGCATCGATGAGATTTGATGTAAGGAGAGTTGAAACTATAAAACAGGGCGATCAGATGCTTGGTAATCGTGTAAAGGTTAAAATTGTTAAAAACAAGGTTGCACCTCCTTTCAAGCAGGCTGAATTTGACATAATGTACGGCGAAGGTATTTCCAAAATAGGAGATATTATGGATTGTGCCGTTGAAAAGGATATAATAGATAAAGCAGGATCTTGGTATAGCTTCGAAGGCAACAGAATAGGCCAGGGTCGTGAAAATGTTAAAAAATATCTTTCCGAAAATCCTGATATATTAAGCAAGGTTGAAGGCTTACTTTTAGATACTATCAGCAGAGAGAAGGAAGAAGCCGAAAAAACTGCTGATACAGATGCCGCTTCAGCTTCAAAAATGACGGAACTTAATGTAGACGAAGACGGAGTAATTTTGGATTAAGTGAGCTTATAAATTAGAAATATATGAAATAGAGTTTCCAGAAGGCATGTGAGAAATGCACATGCCTTTTTATATTGTTTATTTTTTACGTAAAGTATAGACAATTATAGAGGAATCCGTTAAAATATTATCAAAATAGTCTATATAACAGACAATTCAGATACTTTTTGTTTCCAGTAACCAGGGAGGAAAACATGGATAAGACAAATGTAACACAGGTGGTTGCAGACATTCTTGAAGAGCATAAGGGCAGTAAACTGTCTGTTATAGCTGTACTTCAGGATGTTCAGGAAGCTTTAAGATATCTGCCTAGAGAGGCTTTTGAGGTTATTTCAAAAGAAACGGGAATCAGCATGGCCAAACTGTATGGTGTGGCCACTTTCTATGAAAACTTTTCCCTAACACCGAAAGGCAAGTATATCATAAAGTGTTGCGACGGAACGGCTTGTCATGTACGTAAATCAGTGCCGATTATTGAAGCTATCAGAAATGAACTGGGATTATCAGAGGACAAAGATACTACAGATGATCTTTTGTTTACAGTTGAGACAGTTTCATGTATTGGTGCCTGCGGACTGGCTCCGGTTATAACAGTAAATGACAAGGTACATCCTTCAATGACTCCGGAAAAAGCTGTTGAGCTTATTAGCGAGCTTAAAGAGGCGGCTGAGAAGGAAGAAGAAGTAAAAGCTCAGCTGTAAGGAGGAGGTAGAGGTAAATGTTTTTTAGAAACAGGAGCGAATTAAATGAAGCCAGAGAAATATACTCGGCTCAGCTGGACAGACAGGTTAAAAAGATTTATGTCTGTGGCGGTACAGGATGCGTAGCCGGCGGTTCTCTGGAAATTTACGACAGACTGAAGGAACTCATTGAAGAAAGAGGCCTTCAGGTTGAAGTTGAGCTGGAAGAGCATAAAGACGGTGAACATGTGGGCCTTAAGCACAGCGGATGTCATGGTTTTTGTGAAATGGGACCTCTGCTGAGAATTGAACCGGCAAAACTTCTCTATATTAAGGTTAAAGTTGAAGATTGCGAGGAAATCGTTGCAAGATCCATTATAGGAGATGAGGTAATAGATAGACTCGTATATAAACAGGACGGAAAATCATATCCTGTACAGGAGGAAATTCCGTTCTATAAGGGACAGACAAGAATTGTACTGCAGAACTGCGGTCATATAGATGCCAATTCAATTGAAGAATATATAGCATATGGTGGATATACTGCTCTTGAAAAGGCACTCTTTGAAATGTCAGGAGAGGATATTGTTGATACAATTTCCAAATCTAAATTAAGAGGCCGCGGTGGCGGCGGATTCCCAGCAGGAAGAAAATGGTCTCAGGTAAGAGCTCAGGCAGATCCTGTAAAATATGTTGTATGTAACGGCGATGAAGGAGACCCGGGTGCATTCATGGACAGAAGTATCATGGAAGGTGACCCTCATAAGATGCTGGAAGGTATGATGATAGCCGGTGTTGCAACAGGGGCAAAAGAAGGCTATATCTATGTGAGAGCTGAATATCCTTTGGCAGTATCAAGACTGGAAAAGGCTATAAATGACTGTAAGAGAACAGGACTTCTCGGTGAAAACATACTTGGCAGTGATTTTTCCTTTGATATTATTATCGCCAAGGGTGCTGGCGCCTTCGTATGCGGTGAAGGTTCTGCTCTTACAATATCCATTGAAGGCGAAAGAGGTATGCCTAGGGTTAAACCGCCAAGAACAGTTGAACACGGTCTCTTTGCAAAACCTACAGTGTTGAATAATGTTGAAACCTTTGCAAATGTTCCTTTGATTATAAATAACGGTGCAGATTGGTATCTTTCCATCGGTGAACCGGAAAGTCCGGGAACAAAAGCCTTTGCTTTGACAGGTAATATCAGCAATACAGGTCTTATTGAAGTTCCTATGGGAACAACTTTGAGAGAAATCATATTTAACATAGGTGGAGGTCCTAAGGAAGGCAAGAAGTTTAAGGCAGTACAGATTGGTGGCCCTTCAGGCGGATGTCTTACAGAAAAGCATCTGGATATTCCTCTTGATTTTGATTCCCTTAAGAAGGTTGGAGCGATGATAGGTTCTGGCGGACTAGTAGTAATGGATGAGGATACTTGTATGGTTGAAACCGCAAGATTTTTCATGAACTTTACTCAGAATGAGTCCTGCGGTAAGTGCGTACCGTGCAGAGAGGGTACAAAGATTATGCTGGAACTTCTTAACGATATAGTTAAGAACAGAGCGGATGAATCTACAATCGACACTCTTTTGGAACTGGCTGAAACAATTAAGGAATGCGCTCTGTGCGGCCTTGGTAAAACAGCTCCAAATCCTGTTATCAGTACGATAACACAGTTCAGAGATGAATACGATGCTCATGTAAAGGACGGAGTATGTCCGACAGGACAGTGTATTGCATACAAGAAGATAATGATCGATGAGGAAAAATGTGTGGGATGCGGTCTCTGTAAGAGAGTATGTCCTGTAGGTGCAATTACAGGCGGTTCGTTTAAACAGCCTCATGTAATCGATAATGAACTGTGCGTTAAGTGTCAGGCCTGCATAGGAACATGTAGACTGGGCGCAATACGTATAGTGTAGTAAGGAGGATCTTCTAATGGAAAAACAAGGATTTATAGAAATTAATGGAGAGATGACTCCTTTCACTGACGAAAAGAATGTGTTGGAAGTTTTGCGTAACGCTGGTGTTAATATTCCTACACTCTGTTACTATTCAGATCTGTCGGTATTTGGTGCCTGCAGAATGTGTATAGTTGAAGACGAAAGAGGAAACATAATGACTTCTTGCTCAACTCCTCCTAAGGATGGCATGAAGATATTCACTAACACAACAAAGCTGTTCAAATACAGAAGACTTATCTTAAAGATGCTCCTGTCAAGCCACTGCAGGGAATGTACTACTTGTCCTAAGAGTGGTGACTGTATGCTTCAGGAACTGGCAAAGAGATTTGCTATATCTGAGATTTCCTTTGACAGAAGCGGAAAAGCATTTAAGGATGAGCTTCCGATAGATGCTTCCAGCAAGGCTATAATAAGAAACCCTAACAAATGTATTCATTGCGGTGACTGTGTAAGAATGTGCAGTGAAGTGCAGAATGTAGGAGCCATCGATTTTGCATTCAGAGGAAGCAACGTTCAGGTTACAACTGCTTACGGCGATCCTATTGCAACAACAAATTGCGTAAACTGCGGCCAGTGCGCTGCCATATGTCCTACTGGAGCCATAGATATTAAATCTGATATTGATGCAGTATGGGATGTTATAAACGATAAGGATAAAAGGGTAATGGTTCAGGTTGCACCTGCTGTAAGAGTTGCATTAGGTGAAAGATTTGGCATTAAAGATAATGAAAGATTTAACCCTATACTTGTCGCAGCATTAAGGAAACTTGGATTTGATGAAATTTATGATACTTCATTCGGTGCTGACTTGACCGTTATTGAAGAGTCAAATGAATTTATTGATAGACTTGAAAACGGTGGCAAATTACCACTCTTTTCCAGTTGTTGTCCAGGTTGGATAAAATATGCTGAAGATAATCATCCTGAGCTTCTCGAAAACATTTCAACATGCAGATCGCCTATGGAAATGTTCTCATCTGTAGTAAAGGAAGAAGCTGCTATAAGCGATGAGCTTCCTGATAAGAGAACTCCTGTGGTAGTTGCGATTATGCCATGTACAGCTAAAAAATATGAAGCTGACAGAGAAGAGTTTAAAATAAACGGAGAAAGTAGAACAGACTATGTTCTGACAACTCAGGAACTTGTAACTATGATCAAGCAAGCTGGTATAGTTTTGGCTTCTTTGGATCCTGAAGCTCCGGATATAAACTACGGTATGTACTCAGGTGCTGGTGTAATCTTTGGTGTATCAGGCGGCGTAACGGAAGCGGTAATAAGAAGACTGGTTGATAAGAAAGATGCGGCTTCATTTACAAACATC
Organism: Gallibacter intestinalis; assembly: GCF_014982745.1. Taxonomy (GTDB): domain Bacteria; phylum Bacillota; class Clostridia; order Peptostreptococcales; family Anaerovoracaceae; genus Gallibacter; species Gallibacter intestinalis. The sequence goes on from NZ_JADCKA010000002.1 coordinate 12,267, forward strand.
AGCTTTAGCGGAGTAAGAGGTCTTGAAAGCGTTAAAGAGGTTGAAATACCTTACAAGGGAAGAACTCTTAAGATTGCCATGGTAAGTGGATTGGGCAACACAGAAAAGATTATAAAGAAAATCGAGAGTGGTGAAGCTCATTATGACTTTGTAGAAGTTATGGCATGTCCATCCGGCTGTATCGGAGGCGGCGGGCAGCCGAGAAGCACAAGAAGAACTCTGGCAAGAAGAAGCAAAGAGCTTTATGCTAACGATAAGATTTCCAGGATTAGACATAGTGATGCAAATCCGTTTGTGGGAAGAGCCTATAGAGAAATTATCAAGGATGATAATCATAGACTCCTTCATGTACATTACGCAAAGGAAGATTAAACAAAACAAAATGATACCCTGTGAAAGGTCTGGCGGAGTGTTTCGTCAGACCTTTCCGTTTATATGGATATGTGGTATTATTATACATATTCTACATTACAAATCTGTAATATAAGTTCACATAATATGTAGTATAATATAAATATGGGATTTGTACTTTTTTAAGAAAGAAGGTATTGAATGATCGAATTTGTAAATGTATCAAAAGAATTTAAAGACAAAAAAGTTCTTCATGATATCAGTTTTACAATCAACGATAACGAACTTGTTGCGATCATAGGAGCCAGCGGGTGCGGTAAAACTACAACGCTGAAAATGATTAACAGGCTTATTGTCCCCACAAAGGGCAAAATCCTGATTGACGGCAAGAATATCGAGGAAATTGATAAAACTGAACTCAGAAGAAGCATAGGCTATGTCATACAGCAGATGGGACTGTTCCCACATATGACAGTCAAGGAAAATATTGAACTCATCCAGAAACTGGAGAAAAAGGATCCGAAGGAAATCGAAGAAAATACAAATAGACTTATGGAGATTATGGATTTGGACGGAGATTTATATCTTAACAAATATCCGTCAGATCTTTCCGGAGGACAGCAGCAGAGGGTTGGTGTTGCTAGAGCTTTGGCTAACAATCCTAAAGTTATACTTATGGATGAGCCTTTTTCTGCCCTTGACCCTATAACAAGAAGTAATCTTCAGGATGAGCTTGTAGAGTTGCACAAAAAGATGAATACTACAATAGTTTTCGTTACCCATGATATGGATGAGGCGATTAAAATCGCTGACAGAATCATTATCATGAAGGACGGAGATATTGTACAGTATGATACTCCTGAGGAAATTTTAAAGCATCCTAAAAATGAATTTGTTCAGGAATTTATAGGTAAAAATAAGATTTGGGACGCACCGGAATATATCAAAGTCGAGGATATAATGATTACTACTCCTATAGTATGTTCACCTGATCTCACTAAAAATGAGTGCGTAAAGAAGATGGTACAGCATCATATTGATACGCTTATTGTAGTGGATGAAGATGGAAGATATATAGGAATTGTAAATCGTAAAGGACTATACAGCACAGTGCTTCCATGGACAAACGCTAAGGATATGGTAAATGAAAATGCCATAACTGCAAGCCCTGACGAAAGCATTCTTGAATTGCTGCAGTATATTGAGGAGACAGATGTTACAAACATTCCTGTTGTTGACAACAACGGATACCTCAAGGGACTTATCACAAGCAGCAGTCTGATAAGCGTGCTCAGTTCTCCTTATCTTGACGAATATGAATCAGGAAAGGAGGATGAGGCTTAATGGGATTTTTTAGTTTTGTAAGTGAAAACATCGGCCAAATCGGTTCACTGACTCTGGAGCATATTAAGCTTACTTTTATAGCCGTGCTAGTTTCTATTCTTGTTGGTGTACCTTTGGGTATACTTATAAGTTATGTTAAGAAGTTAAGTAAGCCTATTCTCGGTGTTGCCAACATAATTCAGGCTGTACCGTCACTGGCTCTTTTAGGTCTTTCCATACCGCTTTTGGGTATCGGTGAGCTTCCGTCGGTGGTAATGGTAGTGATTTACTCACTGCTTCCTATAATAAAGAATACTTATACCGGTCTTGAAAATATAGATCCGTTGACCCTTGAAGCTGCAAGGGGGATAGGTCTTACCAAGCCGCAGAGATTGTTTAAAATTAGACTGCCTATTGCGCTTCCTGTTATTATGGCAGGTGTTAGAATATCGGCGGTTACTGCTGTAGGTTTGATGACAATGGCTGCATTTATCGGAGCAGGCGGTCTCGGTTATATGATATTTTCAGGTATCAGAACTGTAGATAATGCTCAGATATTGGCAGGTGCTATACCAGCATGTCTGTTGGCTCTGTTTGTAGACTGGATTATTGGCATGATAGAAAAGCTAGTAACTCCTATAAGCCTGCAGAAGGATTTTAAAGGAAATTACGAACAGATTAAAAAGAGCAGAAGGACAAAGAAGATTATTCTCGGTGCCTTTGCTGCTATAATTGTTGCTATAATCGGATTTAATGCAATTTCTGGAGCGGTAAATAAAAACAGTGGCGATTCAATAGTTGTGGCCAGCAAGGATTATACGGAACAGATTGTATTGATGAACCTTTATTCTGATATTATTGAAGATAGAACTGACCTTAATGTAGTGCGAAAGGAAAACCTAGGAGGTACACAGGTTTGCCTTGAAGCGATACAGAGAGGTGAAATCGATATGTATATCGATTATACAGGAACCCAGTTTATGAGTATCTTAAAGCATGATACAAATAACGATACTAACGAGGTTTATGAAATCTGCAAGAAGGAAATGAAGGAAAAATACGGCCTTGATATCCTTGAGCAGACAGTCTTTGATAATACTTATACTCTGGCTATGAAGCCTGAGGTGGCAGAAGAATATGGCCTGGAAAAAATAAGTGATCTTAAGTCTTGTGCTTCTGAATTTACTACAGGAACAACTTTGGAATTCCTTAACAGAAAAGACGGATACGTTGCTCTTTGCGACTATTACGGACTTAACTTTAAGGCTAATAAGGGCATGGATAGTTCTCCTAGATATACTGCCCTTGAAAATGATGAAGTGCAGATTATAGATGCCTTTAAGACAGACGGTCTTCTTAAGAAATTCAATCTTAAGATACTGGAAGATGATAAAAGTTTCTTCCCACCATATCATGCTATACCTACAATAAGGGAAGATACTCTTGAAAAGTATCCTGAAATAGAAGATGCCTGCAATGAGCTCAGTGCAAAACTTACTGAAGAAGTTATGCAGGAACTCAATTACAGGGTTGATGAACTTGGCGAAAAGCCTGAGGATGTTACCCGTGATTGGCTGGTTTCAGAAGGAATAATAGAAGGCTAAAAAGCTAAAGGAGGCTTTTATATGTATCGAAAGGGTACATATGATGATTGTCGTCAGATTTATAATTTGATTTGCGATATGGAAAGCACAGAGCTTGACTATGACAAATTTAGCGAAATCTATAAGAACCAGCTAAATAGTGAAAGTTATTACAGTCTTGTGCGCTGTGCAGGAGATGAAGTTATAGGAGTTATTAATCTAAGATTTGAAAGACAATTGCATCAGCTTAGAAAGGATACCCATAGATTTTATCTTCGTGAAGGTATGCATAATTTTCACTATAAGTTTTCCTTGAATTTAACAGGTAATGACTCAGCTGAGAATGCCATAGGAAAGTAAATTCTTTACTATCTTGCAGATAAATGATAAAATTTATTTTGTAATTTAATAAACGCGTATGTTCCGATTAGATCGGCTAAGAGGGAAACAGGTGTAAATCCTGTGCGGTCCCGCCGCTGTAAGGGATGAGTTTGTTTTAAATGCCACTGAAATCCATTAGATTTTGGGAAGGTTAGACAGATGATGATGCCCGAGCCAGAAGACCTGCATATGACGAAAAATGAATCTGCTGACGGTGTATCAGAAAGATTTTAATAATTTAAGATAAGGCGTAGGGACCGCGGCAATATCTGCCGTGGTCCATTATTTTTATTATGCAAAAGGAATTTGAAACATTTAATCCACTGGTAATATTTATATATTTTGCAATGGTTATAGGAACGGGCGTCAGTATGTCTTCACCATTTATTATGGCGGTATTTACAGTTTGCGGATGGATTTACGCCATATATTTAAAAGGTGCAAGAGCAATTAAGTCAAATTTATTAATGACGGTTCCTGTAGTTTTATTTATATCCATATTTAATACTTTGTTTACCCATCAGGGTAATACAATTCTTTTTTATATAAACAACAATCCAATTACAAAGGAAGCAATTACTTTTGGAATATTTTCAGGTTTTATGTTTGCAAGTGTGTTGATATGGTTTTCCTGCTTTAACAGAATCGTTAACGGAGAAATGATAATGTATCTTTTCTCAAGGATATCGTCTTTTTTCGGGCTTTTAATTTCAATGATTTTAAGGTATATACCTCTTCTTAAAAAGAGGTATACTGATATTTCTGCTGGACAAAGGTGTATGTATCAAGGTCAAGAACAAAAAGGCTTTGTAAGGCTAAAAACAGGGTTAAAGAAGGTATCAATATTAACCAGTTGGTCACTGGAATCTTCTATAGAAAGTGCAGACTCAATGGCAGCAAGGGGACATGGTCTTAAAGGAAGAACGAGTTTTGTCTTATATAAAATGTCCCTTAGAGATATTTTTATGATTGGATTAGTAATATTTTGCGGCGCTGTGTCCATATATTTTGCCATAACAGGTAAAAACGAAATGATTTTTTATCCTGATGTTAAAATGCCTAAATTAACATTAAAAGGAGTTTTAAGCGGAGCATGGTTTTTAGTGTTGACACTTATGCCTGTTATTACTGATATTGCGGGAGAAATTAAATGGAGAAAATCAGAATCAGGGATTTAAGCTTTAAATATCCACTGGCTAAAAAAAATGCCATTGAAAATATAAATTTAGATATTAATAGATCTGAATTTGTTGTTATTTGCGGCAGATCAGGATGCGGCAAGAGTACGTTGCTTCGTCATATGAAAAAGCAGCTTATTCCCTATGGTGAAAAATCAGGAGAAGTATTCATCGAAGGCACTAGAATAGAGGATTTGGACGACAGAAAAAGTGCATCATCAACAGGTTTTATCCTACAGGATCCTGACAGCCAGATAGTTACCGATAAAGTGTGGCATGAGCTTGCCTTTGGTCTTGAAAATCTTGGTCTTAACACAAATGTAATCAAAAGGCGCGTTGCTGAAATGGCAAACTATTTTGGCATTCACAGATGGTTTGAAAAGGATGTTAGTACACTTTCAGGAGGCCAGAAACAGATATTGAATTTGGCTTCTGTAATGGTAATGCAACCGGATATTCTTATTTTAGATGAGCCGACTTCTCAATTGGATCCTATAGCTACAACTGATTTTCTAAATACAGTTTACAGGATAAATAGGGAGCTTGGTGTAACTGTTATTATTTCAGAACATCGACTGGAAGAAGTAATCCCAATGGCTGACAGAGTGATTGTAATGGATTGCGGCAGGATACAGGCAAATGAAAGGCCTGAAAATCTGCCTTGTGGACTTACAGATAAGCTAACAGGCGAAAAACACAGAATGTTTTACGGTCTTCCATCTGTTATGAGAATATTCGGAAGTGCAATATCGGATAAAGTACCACTTACGGTCAGAGAAGGAAGGCTTTTGCTTGAAGAAAAGTTTTCAAAATCTGATATAAAAAGTGATATATGTGTTAGCAATACAATAGATGTAGAGAAAAATATAAAATTTATCAAAGTTAAGGAAGAAAACAGGGTAGAAATTTTAAAATTGCGAAATCTTTGGTTCAGATATGAAAAGAACGGAGATTTTATCCTAAAAGGTACAAATCTTTCCGTTGAGAAGGGTAATTTAACCTGTATCCTTGGTGGGAATGGTAGCGGCAAAAGCACGCTCATGAAAGTAATAGGCGGTGTACTAAAACCTCAGAGAGGTAAAATACATATTGAACAAAATATAAAGATTTCAATGGTACCTCAAGATCCTAAAGCTCTTTTTACAGAAATCACTGCAGAAGAAGAGCTCTTTGAAGGAATGCGTTTTATGGATTTAGATGACAATCTTAAGATTTCTAAGGTTAATGAAATGCTTAAAATTATGGAAATAGAGCATTTAAGAAAAGTAAATCCTTATGATATGTCAGGAGGAGAGCAGCAGAGACTTGCAATTGGAAAGGTGCTTTTAACTGACCCGGACTTACTTCTTTTAGATGAACCGACAAAGGGTCTTGATCCGTTTTTCAAACTCACTTTAGCTAATATTTTTCATAATCTGAATAAAGAAGGTCTTAGTATATTGGCAGTGAGCCATGATGTGGAATTTTGTGCAAGCTTTGCGGATAGATGCGCTATGTTTTTTAATGGAGAAGTTACATCTGAAGATAAGGCTAGAAAATTTTTCGCAGGAAATAGCTTTTACACCACAGCAGCAAACAGGCTCTTTAGAGGCATAGCACCGGATATAGTCACATGTGAGGAGGCAGAAAAATGGCTGAAGCAAAGACTTTAAGTCAATATGAGGCTGCCTCTTCAAAAAGGCTTAAGGTATCAGTGTTGATTATTTTGATTATAATACCTGCTGCCATAGCTGCTGCATACTTTATTCCGTGGGATGGAATGTATATGCTTGTAAGTGTATTTATTCTTGTGGCAGTGATGGCTCCGTTTTTTATGGTATTTGAAAGAAGAAGACCTAAAGCAAGGGAGCTTATGCTGATTGTGGTCATGAGCGCTATGACAGTTGCCGTGCATAGCTTATTTCATATAATTTTTCCTATTCAAATTGGAACAGCTATGGTAATCATTTCAGGAATAGCCTTGGGACCGGAAGCAGGTTTTTTAATTGGCGCATTGTCTAGACTAATCTGTAATTTTTATATGGGTCAGGGACCATGGACACCATGGCAGATGTTTGCATGGGGATTATTGGGATTTTTAGCAGGATTTATATTTGATAAAGGAAGCGAGGTATCTGTCAGAGCAAGAAGTTTTAAAATGGTAGCAGGACCATTTACAGCAGTGGTTCTTTCATTAATATTGGGATATCTTCTATTTCTTTTGTTTCCTGGAAATGACGATACCTTTCTTGGGTGGAGAGTATATGCTTTTGGCTGTATTGGTTTAATAGTTGGACTCATATTGCAGAAAAAAAGGCTGCCTTCGGATGATTTGACCATGTCAGTAATCACTTTTTTCATGACAGTAATAGTATATGGCGGTATAATGAATTTAAGTACAGTTGTTAATTCTACGAATATGGCAGGCGGAAGCAAGATCAGTATTGAAGGTCTAAAGCTTTTGTATATATCCGGACTTCCCATGGATCTTATTCATGGCATTACAGCAGCTGTATGCGTATTTATATTAGGCAGTAGCATTATTTCTAAGTTAGATAGAATAAAGATAAAATACGGTATCTATCGGTAATATAAATTAAATGAGCAGGGAGAAGTAAAATGAGTACTAGTCTTGAAAACAAGGTAAAGAGTAAGAAGAAAAGAAATATAGTGATTGGAATAATTATTATCGCTGTAGTTCTATTGGTTGTATTACAATTCAAATTTGACGCGATAAATGCGGTAAGGGATACTCTTTCAGGTAAAGAAACGGTAAAAGCTACCCTTGAAATAAGCTGTAAGCCACTTTCAGATGATGTGACTAAGCTTAAAGATAAAAGTAAGGCAGAGTATATTCCTGATAACGGAGTTATTTTGGAACAAACTGAATACCGAATGGAAAAAGGAGACACTGCTTTTGATATGCTTAAAAAAGCCACTACAGACGAAGGCATACAGGCTGAATACTCATATACACAGGCTTATGATGCGTATTTTATAGAAGGTATAAGCAATCTATATAATGGGGATGCCGGTGGTATGAGCGGATGGCTATACTATGTAAACGGTAAATCACCGGAATACGGAATTTCAGGATATGAATTAAGGGATGGTGACAATATACTAGTTATTTTCTCCTGCGATGGTGGAGAAGATGTAGATGTCAGGGATTTGTTACCAGATGACATTTCATTATAATTCTTAAATTACAACTTAATAACAATTTCGGGTGTTATTTTACTTAATAAAGGAAGTCAGGTGAAAGGCCTGCGCGGTGCCGCCACTGTAAGTGATGAGCCGCTCTCGTATACCATTGAAGGATTTTCCTTTGAGAAGGTGAGAGTAAGGTGTTGATCCACGAGCCAGGAGACTTACCCGAGAGTTTAAGATGACGGTTTATCATCATATTTTTGAATGGCAAAAACGGGCTATTTTAGTGTATAAATAGCTCGTTTTTTTATATGTTAGGAGAAATCAAAATGATAAATGAAAAGATAATTAAAATTATTGATGAAACTTCAAAGGCGGTAACAGGCAAAAACGAAATAATTAAGAAAATTTTAGCTGTGATATTAGCCGGTGGACACATACTGCTTGAAGACATACCAGGCGTAGGTAAAACTACCTTAGCCCTTGCTATGACTAAAAGTCTGGGCCTAAGTTTTGGAAGAGTACAGTTTACACCGGATGTCGTTCCTTCTGATATAACTGGTTTTACAGTTTATGATAGGGAAAATAGCAATTTTAAATATATACCGGGTGCTGTAATGTGCAACATGTTTTTAGGAGATGAAATTAATAGAACTTCAAGTAAAACCCAATCTGCTTTGTTAGAAGTTATGCAAGAAGGAAAAGTTACAGTTGACGGAGTTTCCCATGAAGTACCAAAGCCTTTTACTGTAATAGCGACGCAAAATCCAGTAGGTACAGCAGGCACTCAGATGCTTCCGGAGGCCCAACTTGACAGATTTATGATGAAGCTTTCCATGGGATATCCATCATTTGATGAACAGGTAAAAATTTTGTCAGACAGAGAGCAAAAAGATCCTCTAGATGAGATAGTCTCAGTAATTGAACCTTATAAACTCGATGAAATGATAAGAGAAGTAAAAACCGTATATACTGACGAGAAGATTTATAGATACATAACTTCTCTTGTTGAAGCTACAAGGGAAAACGAATTTATCAAACTTGGTGTAAGTCCGAGAGGTGCAATCGCTTTAGCTACAGTTTCGAGAGCATGGGCTTATATAGAAGGTAGAGATTATGTTGTTCCTGAGGATATAGATACATTGTTTGTTGATGTGTGTGCTCACAGGGTAATACTTGAGCCTAAAGGGAAAATAAGCGGCAAAAGCACGATAAAAATTCTTAAAGAAATTTTAAACGAAACAAAAGCACCCAAAACAGAAGGTTTTTATAGATAAAAATGATAGTCAATATTCTAATAGTATTTGCTTTGCTCTACTGTTTAAGTTCTGTTTTATTAGTAAGAGCTTCAAATAATAATATCAAATTTAAAATAGCGACTGATACTAATTCAACCGTAGTTTTACAAATATCAAATACAGGTATATGGCCAGTTGCCTGTTGTAAAGCTTTAGTAAGTGTTAATAACAGCATTACCGGCATCAGCGACAATATGGAGTTTTTTACATGGCTAAAACCAAAAAAAACTAGAACTCTTATATTTAACGTGAAAGATAATCTGTGCGGTTGTTTAAGAGTAAACGTTAAAAGCATAGTGATTTCGGATATTCTTGGAATTGTTAAGCGAGGAATTGAATCAAATAGAGAAGTAAATCTTTACAGTATGCCTTTTTTATACGAAATAAATATTTCTAAGGATTCTGCAGATAGATACGATATGGAAAGTTTTAGATATTCCCAGTACAAAAAGGGCAGTGATAGCAGTGAAACCTTTGGCATATCACAATACAGAGAGGGTGACAGCGTTAAGGCAATTCACTGGAAGTTATCAGCTAAAACTGGCGATATTATGGTAAGAGATTATAGCTTTCCAGTGGATAACAGAATTATGATTTTGACTGACAAAAAGGAATACGAAGATTATGCTCTTAGCCCTGAAGGAAAAAGTAAAAGTACAGAATTTGCTTTATCTCTTTCTAAATCAATATCGGAAAAGGGCATAGAACATAGCTTTGGATGGTATGACAGCAACAGAGAAAAATTTGTAGTTAAATCTGTAAAAAGTTCACAAGATTTGGAATTAATCATATCTGAATTTTTAGAAGCTCCATTTTATAAGGATGGGAAAGATGTGATAAGCGAATTTATAGAATCGGATTCAGAAAAGAATTATTCTGGATTTATTCTTATTACTGACGGTGATCCTAAAAAAGAAAGGCTCATGGAATATGGGGAAGTTGATATATACAGACCGGAAAAATAAGGCAAGGGTAATAGTCTGTGAAGTAGTTCTTGCACTTTTGACAGCTGTTGCAGTTATGTCTGTAATAACCGATCTGTTTAATATAAAATTTAACATTTCAAACATTGCCAGCGGTGAAATTGCCGGAGGATTTGCTTGTTTTGTAAACAGTATAGCCGATACTCTGCTTATAAATGACGGGATTGTTTTAAAACATCTTTCGGGAGCTTCAGAAAACTGCGAACTCTTTTTAGTATTAAGCACAGTTGTTATCGCAGCACTGGTATACGGAATAATTCAAAGTGGCAAAAAATGGCTAATATTTGTAATTCCTATGCTTGCGCTGCTGCCTATGCTTTGTACATCTGCAAGGCAGAATGTGTTTGGCGTTTTGTTTTTGCTTGTAATGACACTTGTATCTTTTGCTTATTTGAAATCAAAGAGCAGCAATTTGGTTCCAGGCATAGTTCAAGTTACTGCAATTGCATTGATACTGTTGGTCGCATTAGGCTTTCCAGTTATTTCAGTTTTCTTTGAAAAGGCAGATTTTGCATCAGCTGTCAAAGGTTTTACGACAAGAAATGTATCAAATCTCTATTATGGAACAGCACCTTTAGGAAATGGTGAGCTTACAGGTGATAAGAGAAATGTTCAAAATGATATAGCTCTTGAAGTGTCAATGTCAAATCCCCAGGCTACTTATCTTAGAGGCTATGTTGGGGAATCATATACTTCAGATAGGTGGAGCGCCCTACCTTATGCTACATATAAAGAGAGCAGAAATCTGATGTTTTGGCTTGACAATGAGGACTTTAACGGGCTCGGACAGCTAGGGCAGGCAGATAGCCTTGTAAACGATACAAATACCATAGATATTCAGATTGAAGTTAAAGATGCAAATAAAAAATATGCCTATCTGCCCTATGAGTATTCCGGTGAAAATGAAAGCTTGCTAAATTGGTATGACAGTTATATAACCAACGGCAATTTTGGAAGAATGAAGTCATATGAGTTTAAAGCATACGAAAATGCCACCGGCAGCTGGACAGATACAGCAGGAAAGCTATTCACTTCCTCAGCTGATGAAAAAATCAGCGAATATCTTAAAGACGAAAGCTGGTTTAATGAATTTGTATATGAAAACTATACATACCTTTCTACAAAGGAAATAAGCCTTATGCAGGAATATATTGGCGACCGTGGAGATCAGAGGGAAGGTCATATCGAATACAGTACTGCAATAAAAAAGGTAAGGGATTATTTAAATCAAAATTTCATATATACACAAGACCCAGGATTATCACAGGATGCAGTGATGGAAGACTTCTTTAAAAATAAAAAAGGCTACGATACCCACTTTGCCACTGCAGCAACCTTCATGTTTAGGTACTACGGAATTCCGGCAAGATATGTGGAAGGGTATTTGGTAACGCCTGAGGATGTAAAAAATGCAGGAGAAGATGGACAAATGTCAATTTCTCAGCAAAATGTACACGCCTGGGTTGAGATATATATAGACGGTATAGGATTTGTTCCTATAGAAGTTAGTCCTGAGTATTATGATGTTATGCCTCAGGCCAATCTCGATACCGGTTTTGAAAACTCCATAGTAAGAAGTGATTTCGTGCCGGAAAATTCAGGAGGAGGTGCCAGCACAAATCAGGTGCTTCAAAATAATACATCACAAGAAGAAAGCAGCATTTTACAAGTTATAAAGATAATAGTATTGATTTTGCTTATTGTGTTGTTGCTGGCGATTTTGGCTTTATTATTGAGAAAGCTTATAAATTCATATAGGAGATTTAATTTCTTCAAAAAAGGTGAACCTAAAAAAGCGGTCGCTGCAATGTTCGAATATTTGGAAACTCATGGACTGAGTTTTGATGATAGAGCCGTAGAGCTTGGAAATAAAGCCGCTTACAGCAGACAGTCAATTTCTCCAGAGGAAAGAGATTTTATGCTATTTCAAGTAAAATCTGCGAAAAAGGCAGATAGAAAGGAAAGGCTTAGATGGAAAAGACTAAAGTGAAAAAAAGAGCTCAAAGCTTACTGTGCATAATTGTTGCTGTAGCTATGCTTACCGTTACTGGATGTGGAAATTCGAGCTTATCTATAGATGAAAACATCGCTGAAACTTCCCAATATCTTTTACAGGAAGTAGAGTCTCCGGGAGTGTCTTCTGTAGGTGGGGAATGGTCTGTAATTGGCATTATGAACAGTCAAATAGATGATGAGTCTAAAGATACTTATGCTTCGAGATATTTTGATTCTGTAAGAGCTCAGGTGAAATCCAAGAAAGGAATCCTTGACGAGGAACACTATACAGAATATGCCAGAGTGTCTATGGGCGTCGCTTCTATAGGAGAAGATCCTACAAATGTTGAAGGATATAATCTGATTTCATACTTAGATGATTATGAAAAAATCAGAGAGCAGGGAGTAAATGCAGCAGCGTATGCTCTAGTTGCATCTCAAATGTGCGGTGTAAAACTTGCAAACGAAGAAAGATATATTCAATACATTTTGGATGAATTAAAAGGATATGATGTAACAGTTGATGGCATGAGCGATTATGTGTCCATGGGAGTATTGGCTCTTTCCTACTATAAAGATAGAGATGAAATCAATAATGTGATCGAAGAAAAAATTGAGGAACTTTCTAAGGCTCAGCTGGAGGATGGCTCCATGGGAAATTGCGAGTCTACAAGCGAAGCGATAATAGCTTTAACTACAGCAGGTGTCGATGTCACTGCAGATGAAAGATTTATAAAAAATGAAAAGAGCCTACTTAACGGCCTGTTGACCTACAAAAAAGACAGTGGTTATTTTCATGTTACAGGTGACGAAAACTACGAGGAGATAAATATTATGGCTACAGAAAAGGCTTTACTAGCTTTAGAAAGCATTAAAGCTTTTGATAATGGAACATGCTTATATAAAAGCAAGAGGTAACATATGATTAAAGAGAGGTTAAAGAAAAACAGAATATCTATTATGGTATTAGCAGCTGTAATAGTGGCTTTTGCAGCATTAAGCGCCATCGTTGCGGCTTGGGATGAAGATGTCGGCGACAATCCAATAGTTGGTGTAAATGAAGCTCGTTCTCAGCTCTTAATGTCAGGACAAGGTTATTCCCTAAATGATAAACAGGAAGAGGAATACCAAGAGAAGCAAGAAAAATTAAAAGAACATATTAAAGAAGAATTAACTGATGAAACCAGTGCTAAAAGCCGTATTGAACGTTCCGTTGCACAAGCTAAAGAAAATGCTCTATCGCAGGATCAAGATGAATTTTCATCACAGAATAATGGAAGCAGTGAAGGCATTGAAAGTGGCGAAGATGTCGGAAATAATGAAGATGCCGAAAATAACGGAGAAGGCGATCAATTGCCAGGAACTGGAGAAAATGAAGGGGGAGAGCCAACAAATCCGGGAGGTGATGAAACCTCTAAAAATCCAACCATTATTACAAGCCTTACCGATGGCCAGCAGGTTAGCGGTAATGCGCTGACTTTTACCGTAAAAGCGGTAAGCTATAAAAATGTTATGCTGGATTCCTTTGATGTGCAGGTATATTTAAACGGTCAGCGAATGTACAGCTCTGGAACAGATGGTAGAGGATTTATTTCGTATAGAGCAGATGGATTACTAAATAACGGTAGTAATGAGATATCAATTACTGCTACTGACGAGGAAGGACATACTTCAACAATAATTAAACAAATAGAAGTTGATATAAATGGAAATCGTCCTATTGAAGGGACTATATCATTTTCTTTAGAAGCTCCTTCTCTTGGCCTAGGTACTTTGTATTCAGTCAATGCTGAAATTTATCAAGGAGAAAGTACAGCTTCCTTTGTTGACAGAGTTCTTAGAAATGCTGGTTTTTCCATTGAACACAGTGGCACTACATCATATGGATATTATTTAAAGAGATTGAGCAAGCCTGGGTTAACTAGCGGATGGAAAATAAATCCAATAGTTAAAAAGCATCTTGATGAGATAAATGCCCCTGAGACCTTAAATATTATGAATAATTCTTTAGGAGAACATGATTTATATGATCCATCTGGCTGGGTGTATAGTGTAAATGGCAGTTGGCCTGATGGTATGTCAGCTATTACATTAGGTGATGGGGACGAACTTAGAATTGTTTTTACCTTATATTATGGATATGAATATGATGGTACATGGGATGATTGTAATTTATAGAAAAGGAGATTGAAATGAAAATGCGAACAAAAACTGCTAATAAAGCTATTGCATTTATAGTATTTGTGGCAATGATATTATCACTTGTTCCATATCAGGCTTTTGCTTACGGTACAAAGCCTGTTGACAATTACGGTGTAGATACGGAATGGTATAATTTCCGTAATAACCAAGAAAACAATGGAGTAACGGAAACTGCGACGCCTACAGACGATGCAACTGCTAATTTAAAGTGGGCAAGTAAATATGGAAGTGGATATTCTGCGGCACCTACACCCCCATTAATATTAGATGACAAGCTTTATGTAGGTTCGGGTAATAAAATACTTGAGATTGATAAAGAAACAGGCGAAAAACTCCGTGAAAGTGATGCTATGTACGGAAATGTTGGCTATGCAATGAATCCAGTGCTTTATGCTGAAGGTAAATTGTTTGTTCAGGTTGGTAACGGCGTAGTTCAGGCTATTGATCTTAAAACCTTAAAATGTCTTTGGCATACTGAAAAAATAGGAGGTCAGACTGTTTCTCCAATATCATATACCCAAGTCGATGGAAAAGGTTATATTTATACTGGAACTTGGGGTCTTGGAGAAAGGAGTGATGGCACTTACTTTTGTGTAGCTATCGATGATGAAAATATAACTACAGATACAGAGAATAATAAAGGTGGTGGTAAAACAAAGGCTACTGAATGGACTTTTACCCCATCAATCGATGATAAGGCTCTCGTAGGTACTGAAAATGCACAAAGAGGATTTTACTGGGCGGGAGCATATGCCTGTGAAAATTACATTGCTGTTGGAACAGATGACGGCACAAATGAAGGTGATTATACTGCCAATGCAGTGTTTTACACTTTAAATCCTAAAACAGGAAAAATAATAGATAGAATAGATAAGATTAAAGGTGATATTAGAACTACAGTTGTTTTTGATAATGGACATCTGTATTTTAGCACCAAAGGCGGTACTTTATATAAAGTCGATGTAGACGAAAATGGCAACCTCTCTAATGAAAGCTACATAGATCTCGGTGGTATGACAACAGCAGCACCTCTAGTATATAAAAACAAGATTTATATTGGTGTGTGTGGTCCAGGAGGACAGTTTAATCCTGATGGAGGACATTCTTTTAAGGTTGTTAGCAACGAAGGAACTTTAAGTGAAAATTCTCTAATGTATGAACTTCCTATACCTGGATATCCACAAGCTGCAGCTTTGCTTTCTACTGCATATGAAGACGAAGACTTTGACGGCGACGGAAAAGCTGATGGCAGAGTGTATCTTTACTTTACATACAACGCAAATCCAGGAGGCATCTATTACACATATGATACTACCGAAGCAACAGAAGCCTTGGATATGGGAAAGGAATTGTATATTCCAGAGGAAGATAAACAGCAGTACTGTATAAGTACCATTTGCGCTGATGATGAAGGAACTTTATATTATAAAAATGATAGCTGCTATCTTATGGCAGTAGAGACAAATCCTGCTGTAATATCTAATATTGAGATAATGGCAGATGATGGAACAAATGTTTTATGGAATAAAACTTTTGATCAGAAAAGCAAAGAATATCAGATTAACACTAAATCAACAACTAAGAAATTATCTGTAAAGCTTACTCTTCCTGATGGTATAACCGCAGAGGTAAATGGACAAGCATATAAAGAAAATATGGAAGTGGATATCTCTGATGAGGATAATATCCTTAAAATCACGTCAAAACTTGGAGATTATCAAAGAACTTATACAATAAATGTCGATAAAACGATTGATGTTTCTACTTTATCATTATTAAAAGTAAATGAGTCAAATAGTTTCTCAGGTGCTGAATACTATATGACACCTGAATTTGACAGCAATATTAAGAATTATACTGTTGATTTATCCGGAGTATCAAGTCCTAAATTTTATAGAGTATGGTGCGATACTCTAAATCCAAATGCAACAATTAGTGTGGTTGGATCAGGCGAAAATAGTGATAATATAAATAAAATAAATTCTAGTACTGACAATGATGGTAGAGTACGTTTTAATGTATATTTAAATAATAGTGAAGTAACTACAGATGTAGACATCAATGTGACATCAGAGGATAATACTACAAAAACCACTTATCATGTATCTTTATATAAAGGCATTGGTGTATCAGAAGTAAATTTGGATAAAACTAAAATATTGATAGATGTTACTGATGAAACGCAAAAAATAAACGCAACAATATCACCAGATGATGCTTTTACTAAAAAAATAACATGGTCTGTTAGTCCTACAAAAGATGCTTGTGTTTCTGTAGACGATGAAGGTAATATAAGCGCAATAAAAGCGGGCACAGCAACGGTTACTGCACGAGCTATAAATGGTAAAAATGCAAAATGTACTATTACTGTAACTGATAAGGCACTTGATGTTATCTCTAAGATAGATTCTTTGGAAAATATAACACTTGAAAGCAAGGCCGATATTGATATTATCGTTGCAGCATATGATGACCTAAATGACAAACAGAAATCAAGAGCTGATGAATTAGGATATAAAGAATCAATAAAAGAAATACAAGATGCTTATGATAAACTTGTAAAAGAAAAAGAAAAAGAAGAAGCTGATAAAGCAGCAGCTAAAGCAGCAACTGATAAAATAAATGCCATTGGTACTGATATAACTTTAGACAGTGCTCAGGCGATAAAAGATGCTAGAGCAGCTTATGACGGACTTACTTCAGATCAGAAAACTCTTATATCAGAGGAATCTTTAAAAGCACTTGAGTCAGCAGAGATAAAACTTGCTGAATTAGAATTTGAAAAAACTAAAAACGATGCAATTGATGAAATTGAATCTTACAAGGTTCTTTCAGATTATAGAACAGATCAGCAAGAGGAAATAAAAGCTATTATAAGCGATGCTGCAGGTGATATAAACAAAGCAGCAAATAAAGATGAAATATCAGCAGCTGTTAAGGATGCGAAAGCCAAAATGGATAAACTTAAAACAGATGCTCAGTTAACAGCAGAAGAACAGGCTAAAAAAGCTGCAGATGAAGTTAAAGCACTTATAGATAAAATTGGTAGTGTAGCCTTTAACGAAGAGAGTAGGGATGCCATAAATGCAGCAAAAGAAGCCTATGAATCTCTCAACGATGAAGCTAAAGCTTTGGTAAGTAATCTTGATGTACTTGAGTCAGCCCAAGAAAAATATGACACGATAGTTGAAAAGACACCTGTTACTGCAAAAGAAGATAAAGCAACTGGTATATCCGTTTCAACTAAGTTTATGGAAGGTGCCGAGCTGATAGTTAATCAAGCCGCAAGCTCTGATGTTACTGCAATGAAGAAAGCTTTTGAACAAGAAGGTGTTGAGATAGAAAGATACATTTCCACATACGATGTTCATATAGATGGAGGTTATGAAGGACATATAACTTTAACTTTTGATGTGGGAAATCAGTATGACGGAAGAATAGTTGCAATAAAACAGATGCTTGATAACGGCAATATTGAAACTTACACTGTGACTGTTAAAAATGGAGAGGTTTCTGTAACTGTTGATTCACTTTCACCTTTTGTATTAGCTCTATTGGAAAAAGTTGATATTCCTGCAGGTGACCTCGACAATGAAGTAGATTTGTCAGGAAATACTACAAATATATCTTCTGATAAAATTGATACAACAGGAAACACAACAGCCACCGGAGACGAAAGAAACATCAGTGATCCGATTGCATTAATGCTTTTGGGTGCTGCAGGTTTAATTGTACTCCTTATAACGCGCAAAAAGTGCAACAACTAAATATATTTAAAATGAGATGGTAAAATTTCTACCATCTCATTTTAATAAATATGGATTTATATCTGATAAAGCACAGAGATTATTCCATTGACATTGACCGCAAATGAGGGCTCTCTTTTCTGGAAATAGTATGCGTTCGCATATTATCTTAAAAAACTCATTCCAAGTAAGAATTTGGTTTTCTTCAAGGCCACAAAATGTAATTACTTTTTTATCGCATTCCTGCACGAAAGCTGCTGTATTACACTTCATTCGTTTTGGAATAAGATTAGGACATTTTTCGCATATTATATCTGCGCGAGTAATAAGCTGTATTATAGGATTTTCCTTTAACAGCTTAATTATACTTTTCATATGTTCAGTAAATATTTCACTGTAGCCTTGTCCTTGAAAGTAAGCGATACACATACCGTGATGAGCTCTTAGCTTTATAATTTCTTCTGTCATATTTTTATGAATTTCCTTATTCTGTACACAAGATACAAGGCAATACCTATTTTTATCAGATCTGGTATTATAAAGGGGAATACACAAAGTCCGAGAACTGACAAAATGCCGATATCTCCTGTATTATGCGTATAAACTGTAATAAACCACAGGGTACCTATTGTGTAGCAGACTATCAAGCCTGCAATCATTGATATCCCAAGTACAGTATAACTTTTTCCGAAGGTTTTTTCCATTCCCCACATTACAAGAGCAGAAAAAAGGAATCCTATAATATAGCCTCCAGTATTACCGGCAATTATACCAGCACCACCGGAGAAGCCGGAAAACACTGGAACACCAACAGCTCCGAGTAATATGTATACAATTATAGTTATCGTTCCTCTTTTACCGCCTAAAAGACCTACTGTTAGAAATATTCCCAAGGTTTGAAGGGTAAATGGGACTACTGTAGGTATTGATATCCATGAACATATTGCAATTAGAACAGTAAATAGTCCTATGTAGGTAATATCTTGAGTTGCTATAGAATTATTTCGTCCTGTTGTCATAATTTTTACCTCCGTAATTCAAGTTAAAAGTTATCAGAAAAGAACATGAATGTCAACCATTAGTGACAAAATAGTTAACAATAAAGAGCTGTTAAAAATCGAATAATTTAAAATCGATTTTTGATTGACTTTCCAAGGGGTTTATGATATTATCTATGTTCGTAAGCCGCACAGAAAAGGTTTTGTAAAACTCCGTCACAGGGATGGAGTTACCTGAATGGCGAGACTGGTACGAGGAGGGAAATAGATTAATGTACGCAGTGATTGAAACAGGCGGAAAGCAGTACAGAGTTAAAGAAGGCGATGTAATCACTATTGAAAAGCTCAACGTTTCTGCCGGAGACAAAATTGTTTTCGATAAGGTTCTTATGGCTGGCGATGGCAAGGATTTGCAGGTTGGAAAGCCATATCTGGATACTAAAGTATTCGGTAACGTAATCGAAAACGGTAAAGGCCAGAAGGTAATCATCTTTAAGTACAAGGCAAAGAAGGATTACAGAAAGAAGCAGGGCCACAGACAGCCATATACAATGGTTGAAATCACAGGCATAGGAACAGACAACGGCAAGAAGGCAGCAGCACCTGCAAAGGAAGAAAAGGCAGCTCCTGTAGCTGAAGCAGCTGAACCTAAGACAGCCGCAAAGAAAACCGCTTCAATGTCCATGAAAAAGGACGAGCTGATAGCTTTTGCTGAAGAACACGGAATCACAGTTGATCCAAAAGCTACAAAGCAGGTTATTCTTGACACAATAAACGAAAATCTGAAATAATTACCTTATAGATACCGAAGGAGGTGTAATCATGGCAAGTAAAAAGGGTGTAGGTAGTTCCAAGAACGGTAGAGATAGTGAAAGTAAACGACTTGGAGTGAAAACAGGCGACGGTCAGTTCGTAACTGCCGGAAGCATCATCGTAAGACAGAGAGGAACTAAAATCCATCCCGGCAATAATGTCGGCAGAGGCGGCGATGATACTTTATTTGCTAAGATTGACGGCGCTGTCAAGTTCGAGAGAGCCGGTAAGACTAAAAAGCAGGTAAGCGTATATCCTAAAGAAGCGTAATGCACGAGCCCCTGATATCAGGGGCTTTATTTTTGTATTTAAAGGAGATTTATGTTTGTTGACAGAGCGAAAATATTCATAAGATCCGGTAAGGGAGGCGACGGAGCTGTTACCTTCCGAAGAGAGCCTTATGTGCCTGAAGGCGGCCCCGACGGCGGTGACGGCGGTAAAGGCGGAGATGTGGTTTTCATGGCAGATTCCAGTCTCAGGACTCTTATGGATTTTAGATATAAGAGAAAATACCAGGCTGAAAACGGTCAGAATGGTATGAAAAAGAAAAAATATGGTAAAAAAGGAGAAGACCTTATTATAAAAGTGCCACCGGGAACCCTTGTTATTGACGAAGAAACAGGTCATCTTATGAAAGACCTTGTAAATCCCGGAGATAGCTTTGTGGCAGCAAAGGGAGGAAAAGGCGGTAAAGGAAATGTTCACTTTAAGAATTCCGTGCGCCAGGCGCCTAATTTTGCCGAAGCAGGTGGTCTACCAAAGGAAAGAAATGTAATACTGGAGCTCAAACTTATTGCAGATGTGGGTCTTGTTGGTTTTCCTAATGTGGGCAAATCATCACTTCTCAGCGTATGCACAAAGGCAAAGCCTAAAATCGCAAACTATCATTTTACAACAATCGATCCTAATTTAGGTGTTGTGGAGGTTTCCAATACAAGCTTTGTCATGGCTGATATAGCTGGTATTATTGAAGGAGCCCATGAGGGCGCCGGTATGGGATTTAGATTTCTCAAGCATATAGAAAGAACCAAGGTTTTGATTCATGTTGTGGATGTATCTGGAAGTGAAGGCAGAGATCCTATAGAGGATTTTGATAAGATCAACAATGAACTTGCAAGATATTCTGAGTATCTTATGAAAAAGCCTCAGATTGTTGCGGCAAATAAGATAGATATGGTTGATGAAGACGGTCCAGAGTATACTAGATTTAAGGAGTATGTTGAAGCTAAAGGATATAAAGTATTTCCGATTTCTGCTCCAATCAATGTCGGCGTTCCGCAGCTGATGGAAGAAGCTGCGAAAATGCTTGCGACGGTTGAGGCGCAGCCTCTTGAAGAAACAATGGAAATCTTTGACTTTGAAAGAGAAGATAATGATCCTGACTACAGAAAGGTTGAAGTTTCTAGGGACAATGAGGCTTATGTATTAAGCGGTAAGCAGCTTACAAAGATATTCAACTCAACTAATTTCAATGATATAGGATCAATCAGATATCTTTATAAATATATTGAAAGAAGCGGAGCTGTGGAGAAGCTAAAGGAAATGGGCCTTGAAGAAGGAGATATTATCCGTATACAGGATTTTGAATTTGAATATATAGATGAATTCTAATAGGTAGGTTTTACCATGAACAAAATACCTGACAGAGAAGAATGCCTGAGACTGTTAAGCGAATATGGTACACCGTACCATGTGATAAGACATTGTATGGCGGTTTGTAGAGTGGCAGTTTCAATAGGCGAAAGACTGAATGAAAAAGGATATAATATTAATATCGAACTTTTAAGAGCAGCAGCTATGCTTCATGATATTGCAAGGGTTCATGATATGCATGAAACCGTTGGAGCAAAATACCTTAAAGAAAAAGGATATAAAAGTGTTGCCGATATTGTAATACAGCACACAAAATATCATGACTTCAATCCTGTGCCTAAAATTAACGAGACAGATCTCTTATGTGTTGGAGATAGAACTGTTAAGGAAGATCAATATGTAGGTGTTGATGAAAGGATGGAGTATATAAAGGAAAAAGCTTTAAGAATGGGACGAGATGCATTTATACCAAGTATTGAAAAGGGGCGTCTTATGCTTAAAGAGTATATACATGAAATAGAAGATGTCATGGGTATTACCCTTGATGAACTTATGAAAGGGAAATGATGAAGGATATCGAAAAACTTTTAAAAAGAGTTGAAAAGCCGGCAAGATATACAGGCGGTGAAGTCAACAGTGTTATAAAGAATCCGGCAGAGGCAGATGTTAGATTTGCCTTTGCTTTTCCTGATACATATGAAATAGGTATGTCATATATGGGCCTGCAGATTTTGTACAATATACTTAATATGCAGGATTATGTTTATTGTGAAAGAGTTTTTGCACCTGCAATGGATATGGAAAAACTAATGAGGGAAGAAAATGTCCCTCTATTTTCCATTGAAACAAAAACTCCGATTAAAGAATTTGATATCTTAGGTTTTACCCTTCAGTATGAAATGTCATATACAAATATCTTAAACATGTTAAATCTTGCTGGTATTCCTATGATGTCAGCTGATAGGGATGATAGTTATCCTTTGCTTGTAGCAGGTGGACCATGTGCATTTAATCCTGAGCCTTTAACAGATTTCTTTGATTTGTTTCTGATTGGTGATGGCGAAGAGGTGCTTCCGGCAATTACAGATCTTTACAGAAAGTGTGATTCAAAAAAAGAATTTCTCAAGAAGGCTTGTCAGATGACAGGTGTGTATGTGCCATCATTTTATGATGTAAAGTACAATGAAGACGGTACGGTTGCCGCATATATAAAAAAATATGAAAATGCACCAGAAAAGGTAGGAAAATGTCTTATTGATGATATTGAACCTCTTCCTTTTCCAACTAAAAACATAGTGCCTTTCATCGATGTAGTTCATGACAGAGCTTCCGTGGAGTCATTCAGAGGCTGTACAAGGGGATGCAGATTTTGCCAGGCAGGAATGATATACAGACCTGTACGGGAAAGGAAGCCTGAAACGATTTTGGCCCTTGCAGAAGAGCAATTAAAAAACACAGGCCATGAAGAGCTATCTCTTTTAAGTCTTTCAACTTCTGATCATTCGTGCTTTGAACCTTTGGCCTTGGAGCTTGTAAAAAAATGTGCTGAGAAGCATGTTAACCTGTCTCTGCCATCCTTGAGATTGGACAGTTTTTCATTTAATGTTTTAAATGAGATTCAAAAATACAAAAAATCAGGACTGACATTTGCACCGGAAGCAGGCACTCAGAGATTAAGAAACGTTATAAACAAATCTATAACTGAGGAAGATATATACGGTGCGGTCAGAAAGGCAATAGAGCTTGGCTGGAAGCAGATTAAGCTATATTTTATGATCGGTCTGCCTACGGAAACCTACGAAGATCTTGACGGTATTGCGGAAATTGCAAAAAATATTCTTGATATAAATTATGAAATCAATGGCAGAAAAGGCGGCAGATTTAATGTAACCGTAAGTGTCAGCAACTTCGTTCCCAAGCCACACACTCCATTTCAATGGTTTGGCCAAAATACTTATGAGGAATTCATAGAAAAGCATAAATATCTCAGCGAAAAGTTGAGAATGAAGAATGTTACATTTCATTATCATGATAGCCCGATTAGCGTATTGGAAGCTGTATTTGCAAGGGGAGATAGAAAGACCGGAAAACTGCTTGTTCAAGCCTATGAAAACGGTTGTGTCTTTGATTCATGGAGTGAGTTCTTTAATATGGAGGGCTGGGAAAAGGCCTTTAAACAAACGGGATTATCCAAGGATTTTTATGCAACTCGTCACAGAACCTATGATGAAGTTATGCCTTGGGATATCATTGACAGCTATATCTCAAAGAATTTTCTTATTTCTGAAAATGAAAAGTCTGCTATTACAAGGGATTGCCGCTCGGGCTGCGTAGGCTGCGGCATTAACAGAAAGACAACATGTGCTCTTGAAGGGATAAATTTAAAATGAAGTATCTGATAAAATTTTCTAAGGATGGAATGATGAAATATATTTCCCATCTTGATATGATAAGACTTTTTAACAGAGCCTTTAAACGGGCCGGAATAGAGCTTGAACACAGTCAGGGCTTTAATCCCCATCCGAAGCTTGTTTTTGCTCAGCCTCTTTCTTTGGGGTATACTTCCGACTGCGAATTAGCTCAAATAGATACAGTAGAAGCGTTTAAAGAGGATATGCTTGCTCATATGATTAATGATCAAATGCCAAATGGAATAAGCATATTATCTTGTAAAAAACAAGAAAAAGAAACAAAAAGCATAGCGGCAGGTATTACCGAGGCAGCATATATTATTAAGCTTCCTGAGAAGTACCATATATCGAATGAAGTTATTAGAGATTTCATTTCTCAAGAAGAAATAATTGCTTATAAAAAACAAAAAAGAAAAAAAGAACTTAAAGCTGTAAATATTAAGCCTATGATTAGAGAAATTGGAATTTCAAATGATATGGTTGACAATAATATAATTATGAATATTAAAATTGATTGCGGAAGCAGCTCTAATCTCAATCCAGACGTACTTTTAAAGGCTTTAGAAGCTTTTGCGGATGTTGATATAAAGCCGGAAGATATTGAAATTAAGCGAATCTTGCTTCAGTAATTTTGTTTAGAAATTAATAAATGTAAAATATTGACAATTACAACCTCCTGGAATATATTGTAAACACAATATGTTTCAGGAGGTTTTAAAATGAATAATAGTATTTTTGATTATATAAAATCTTATTTTAAAAAATATTTTAATAAGAACTATGTTATAGAGCATAAGGCGTTGTTTTTTAAGGGCGGAGTTTTAATTATATTTTTAATCGCTGCAACTTTCATTTTTATAGGGAAGTCAGATGAAGATAAAACCTTAGAACAGGTAGAAAAACTCAGCGAGGAACAGATGACAGAAGATGACGAAAACTGGATGGAAGAATATCAAACCGATGATGTATATGTTGATATAGGAGGAGAAGTAATAAATCCTATG
This sequence comes from Gallibacter intestinalis, assembly GCF_014982745.1. GTDB lineage: Bacteria > Bacillota > Clostridia > Peptostreptococcales > Anaerovoracaceae > Gallibacter > Gallibacter intestinalis. Next base: position 37,255 of record NZ_JADCKA010000002.1, read on the forward strand.
CTTTTACAGCTACCGTCTGGCTCAAGAATTGATGATGCCATTAAAGCGGCAGGGGGACTTACAGATAAGGCTGACTTATCAAACGTTAATAGAGCTCAGCTGTTAGAGGATGGCCAGAAAATTTTAATCCCTACTTTAGGTGACTCCGCTTCAGCAGAGGAAGCACAGAAAATTAGTGATGCGCAAAAAGATGTTAAAGTAAATATAAATACTGCTAATGATGATGAATTGAGGACTTTGGATGGTGTTGGACCTGCTACGGCGGAAAAGATAATTAATCATCGAGAAAAGAACGGCAGATTTAAATCAATTGAGGATATCATGGATGTGAGCGGCATAGGTGAAAAAACCTTTGAACGGTTAAAGGATGATATATGCGTATAATTAAATTTATTAAGTTGTAACCACAGATTATATTCTGTTTTTGCTGTTTGCTGTGGCTGATTTGATGGTTATTATACAGTTGATTCAAACATCTTATCAATGTATAATCTACTTTGATTAAAAGAGGAGATGTTTTAAATGATTAGCAAAGAAAAAATCGATAGAATCAATCAGCTTGCGGCAAAACATAAAAGCGAAGGACTAACTGAAGAAGAAAAGAAAGAGAGGGAAGTTCTGCGTAAGGAATACATTGCTGCTATCAAAGGTCAGGTTAAAGATCATCTTTCAAGAATCAAATATGTTGAAGATATGACCGAAGAAGAAAAAGCTGAATATCTTAAAAGCAAAAAACATTAGTGTTTGACGCCGGTGTATCTGCGGTATATATGTTCTGTATATATCTGGTTAATAATATAAGGAGACTTTAGATATGAAGAATGTATATATGGACTATTCGGCAACTACGCCGGTAAAAAAAGAAGTGTTGGATGCTATGCTTCCGTATTTTTCGGAGCATTTCGGTAATCCTTCCAGTCTTTACAGCATAGCACAGGAATCTAAGGAGGCGTTGGAAAAAGCAAGGGGACAGGTAGCCTCTCTTATTGGAGCAAAGGCAAATGAAGTGTTCTTTACTGCTGGAGGTTCTGAAGCTGATAACTGGGCACTGGAAGGTGTAGCAGACGCTTTAAAGGATAAAGGCAATCATATTATAACAACTAAAATTGAACATCATGCTATACTTCATACAGCTGAGTATTTGGAAAAACACGGAATAGATGTGACATATCTTGATGTGGATGCTGAAGGAAGAGTTAATCCTGTGGATGTGGAAAAAGCTATCACAGATAAAACTGTACTTATATCGATTATGATGGTAAATAACGAAGTTGGCACCATCGAACCGATTAAGGAAATTGCTGAAATTGCCCATAATCACGGAATACTGCTTCACACAGATGCCGTGCAGGCCTTGGGAAATGTACCAATAGATGTGGATAATATGGGCATAGATCTGATGTCTATGTCGGGACATAAAATTTACGGGCCTAAAGGTGTCGGTGCATTGTATATCAGAAAAGGTACAAAAATCAGCAACTTTATTCATGGCGGTGCTCAGGAAATGAAAAAGAGAGCCGGAACTGAAAATCTTGCAGGAATTGTGGGATTTGGAAAGGCTGCTGAGCTGGCAAAGGAAAATCTTGAAAGTCATATCAATAGGGTTTCTGAGCTTAGAGATTATTTTATCAGCGAAGTTACAAGTAAGATTCCGGATACAATAGTAAACGGTTCAATGGAACACAGACATCCAGGTAATGCTAATATATCCTTTGAATATATCGAAGGAGAATCTATGCTGATACTTCTAGATATGAATGGTATTTCAGTATCAACAGGATCTGCATGTTCTTCTAAATCACTTACACCGTCTCATGTGCTTTCCGCCATGGGAATTCCGGTTGAAAGGATACATGGAACTTTGAGGTTTACCATTGGTGATCCTACTACAAAGGAAGATATAGATTATGTGATAGAGAAACTGGTTGAGATTGTTCAGAAATTAAGAGAACTGTCTCCTGTTTCAAGAGAGAAAGGTTGGGAATAATATGGCTATGTATAACAGCACTGTAATGGAGCATTTTACTAATCCGAGAAATGTGGGCGAAATTGAAAATCCTGATGGGGTGGGTGTATATGGAAGTCCCGTTTGCGGAGACATGATGCAGATAATGATTAAGGTGGAAGATGAAAAAATAGTTGACGCTAAATTTAAAACTTTCGGCTGCGGTTCTGCCATAGCGTCTTCATCAATGGCCACCGAAATGATAATAGGCAAGACTATAGATGAAGCTCTTGCAATAACAAATAAACAGATAGTGGATGAATTAGGCGGTCTGCCTCCTGTGAAAATACACTGCTCTGTACTTGCCGATCATGCAATAAAATCAGCTATTTATGATTATGCACAGAAAAACGGCAAGGAATATGCAGGACTTGAAGGCTTTGACCCGAATGCTGATGAAGAGGATCATCACGATATAGAGGAAGAAGAGTAAAATGTCAGTAGAAGACGCAAACAGAAAAGTAATCTTAGGTTTAAGCGGCGGTGTGGATAGTACCGCCGCCGCTTTGATTCTTAAAGAAAGAGGCTATGATGTAACAGGCCTTTATTTTAATATACACGAAAATGACAAATCGGGTGAAAAGAAAGCTGTAAAGGTAGCTGAGGAACTTGGTATTGATTTAATTATAAAAGATGTATCACAAAGATTTAATGAAATAGTAGTCTCTGATTTTATAAGAGAATATTCTAAAGGAAGAACTCCAAATCCGTGTACCCTTTGTAATCCTGAGATTAAATTTAAAACCCTTATAGATGAAGCTGACAGATTAGGTGCTGAATTTATTGCAACGGGACATTATGCTGATACTACATTTAGCAGCATACAGAATTGTCATGTTATTAGGGTGTCAGCGAATAGAAAAAAAGACCAGTCTTATATGCTATATAGACTTCCTGCTAATGTTATAGAAAGGCTTATTTTGCCTTTATCTGATTACGACGATAAGGAGCATATACGGAAAATTGCAAGAGAAAAAAGCATGTCAAATTCTGAGGATAAGGACAGTCAGGAAATATGCTTTTTAAACGAAGGAGAGGATTACACTTCTTTTTTGAAAAAACATGGTGTTAAATCCGTTGAAGGGAATTTTATAGATAAAGATTCAAATGTGTTAGGTAGACACAAAGGGATAATTAACTACACTATCGGTCAGAGAAAAGGACTTGGTATCGCCTTGGGCAAACCGGCATTTGTTACTGATATAGATGCTGAAAATAATACTGTAACACTGGGTGAAAATGTAGATCTTTTCAATAGACAGGTAATATGCGACAATGTATTTTTTACATCGACATCAAGCAGTAGAATTCCTGAATTTATTATGGGTAAAAGGCTGTATGGTAAAATCAGATATGCAGCAAAACCCGCAGAATGCTCAGTTGAAGAATATAAAGAGGGTATGATAAAAGTGTTATTTGATGAGCCGCAAAGAGCGGCAACTGGAGGTCAGTCTCTGGTGCTTTATATGGATGATGAAGTCTGCGGAGGCGGACTTATAACAATCGAAAGGAAATAATCGTGAAAAGAGTAATCCTTGGCAAAACGGGAATAGAGGTATCTCGTATAGGAATGGGAGTTTTAACAGTCGGTGCTACTCAGCTCAATTTGAGTCTAGAGCAGGGAGCGGCTGTTATTTCTCATGCATTAAATCAGGGAATCAACTTTATAGATACGGCTCAGTACTATGAAACTTACGATTATATCAGGCTTGCTTTTAATAACTGCGAAAGTAAACCTATAATCTGCAGTAAGTGCTTGGGACATACCCATAGTGATATGGAATATGCCATAGAAGAAGCTTTAAAGTCTTTAGAAATTGACTGTATAGACATCTTTCTTATGCATGAGGTTAGACCGGGAGAGCTTAGAAACGGTGCATGGAGAGCACTTCTTGAAGCGAAGAAAGCGGGAAAGGTTAAGGCAATAGGAATTTCAACTCATCATGTTGATATAGTTGAGGAGTATGCTGATAACCAGCAGGTTGATGTAATTTTCCCGCTTATAAATTGCGATGGTCTGGGTATAAGAAAGGGCGATGGAACCGGAACAAGGCAGGAAATGGAAGAGGCCATCAAAAAAGCCCATGACAACGGTATAGGCATTTTTTCCATGAAGGTATTTGGAGGAGGTCATCTAACCGGAAAGTATATGGAGGCAATGAATTATGTCTTTTCTCTAGATTGTGTAGATTCTGTTATGATGGGATTTGGTAAGACAGAGGAAGTTGATACTGCGGTAAAATATCTTAACGGTGAACTTTCCAGCGATTTTAATCCTGATATCTCACAAAAGAAAACATATATTGAGCCTGGAAATTGTGAAGGGTGCGGCTCATGTGTAGCCAGATGTCCTAATAAAGCGATGTATATTGGAAGCGACGATATGGCCCATGTGGATGACAGTTTATGTCTTACATGTGGATATTGTGCGCCTGTGTGTCCAGTAAGAGCGATTATTCTTCTTTAGTTTAGCTTGCCTTTATGTTTTTATATGATATTATGAAAGCATAAGTAGGTTCTAAAATGGAGATAGGGGTGCAATATGAAAAAACTAAGGCTTATACCGCTTTTAATGATATTTACTATAGTATTACTTAGCGGATGCGGCAAAGACGATGAGGTTACACTTGGTATAGTAGGGAAAGGCGATAATATTACTGTAAATAAGCCGGAAAATATGAAATTGGTTTATAATGAGGATATTCTCGGTGAGGAACGAGATCAGCTTCCGGTCAAAAGCGATGATTTATTTGGAGCTCATAGATTCGTAATGGATAATGACGGATCTATTGAAAAATATAAGCTTACTTTTGTAAATCTTGTTGATGGTAAATGGATTGAAAATTCTACTATTCTTGAAAAGGAACTTGTTAAAGGTGAAAATGAGTTTATCATTGAGGATATGGTGAACTCTAAGAAAGAAGCATATGTTTCTATAGAAAATGAAGTGTTCGGTCCTGTTAATTTTACAAATGTATACGAAAAAAGCGATTCTAATATAGATACTTTAAATACTTTTTTCACCAATACTTGCGATATGAAAAAGGGTGAGACATCAGTTGTCGCTTGTTGGATTCCAAATGATGAAGGAAGCCTTGAGAAGAGCGTTGAAGTATTTGGCTCGGCTAAATTTACCAGTGAACCGGACATATTGTATGATAATCCAGAAAAAACAACTGAAGTTTTTGAAAGATGTTCAATGATATGTATCACTTTTGAATAATTTTCGCAAACTTATAAAATACCTCGTGATATTTATTGCGAGGTTATTTTTTACATATATTTTATGACGAAATCCATAGAAATATACACTTTTTAAGCGTTTCATGATATAATTTTTAGTAATTGTTGAACTGGAGGAAAAATTTATGGAAAAACTAGGATTGAATGAAATAAGAAAAAAGTTTCTGGATTTCTACGGGACAAAAGAGCATTACACTAGAGGTTCTTTTTCGCTGATTCCGCATAATGATAAAAGTCTACTTATAATCAATTCCGGAATGGCACCACTTAAGCCGTTCTTTTCCGGACTTGAAACACCTCCTGCACCGAGAATGGCAACATGTCAGAAGTGTATTCGTACTGATGACATTGAAAATGTTGGCCTTACTGCCAGACATGGTACTTTCTTTGAAATGCTCGGTTCTTTCTCATTTGGAGACTACTTCAAAGAGGAGTCTATTACATGGGGATGGGAATTTATAACTGAAGTTATGAAGATGCCTGAGGATAAGCTTTGGGCAACTGTATTTTTAGATGACGATGAAGCCTTTGACATATGGAAAAACAAGATAGGTATGCCTGAGGAAAAGATTGTTCGTCTTGGTAAAGATGATAACTTCTGGGAAATTGGTACAGGTCCATGCGGACCATGTTCTGAAATCTACTTTGATAGAGGAGAAGAATACGGTTGCGGAAGCCCTGACTGTAAGCCGGGCTGTGACTGTGATAGATACATCGAATTTTGGAACCATGTATTTACTCAGTTCTCGAAGCAGGATGACGGTTCATATGAAAATTTGGCTCATCCTAATATCGATACGGGTATGGGTCTTGAGAGAATGGCTTGTATCATGCAGGGCGTTGACAGTATCTTTGATGTGGATACTATCAGAATGGTTCTGGAAGAGGTATGTAAAATTGCAGGTGTTGAATATGCGGACGGTGCAAAACCAACTGATGTTTCCGTAAGAATAATTACGGACCATGTAAGATCTGCAACCTTCATGATTGGTGACACTATTATGCCATCCAATGAAGGTAGAGGCTATGTTCTTAGAAGACTCATAAGAAGAGCTGTAAGACATGGCAGAAAGCTTGGAATTGAAGGTAAATTCCTTTCTGAGGTTGCCGATAAGGTGATAGAATCTTCAAAGGAAGGATATCCTGAGCTTGAAGAACAGCGTGTCTTCATAAAGAAGATTATTCAGCAGGAAGAAGATAGATTCTCCAAAACTTTAAATCAGGGACTTGCAATTATTAATGAATATATGGATGAAATGGAAAAGTCAGGAGAAACTGTTTTAAGCGGAGAAAAAGCCTTCAAGCTTCACGATACTTATGGTTTCCCTCTGGAAATTACTGAAGAAATTCTTGCAGAAAGAGGATATACTGCAGATAGAGATGACTTTGATATATATATGACTAGACAGAAGGAACTGGGAAAATCCGATGCTGCAAAGAGTGATGAAGCTTGGAAGGAAAGTGAAATCGATTATCTCTTTGACGGAGAAACCTTATTTACAGGATATGAAAAGGCTGAGGATGAAGGTAATGTCGTTTCATTGTTCTCAGATGATAAGGAACTGGATGTTCTTACTGCCGGTGAAAGCGGAAATGTAATACTTGACAGAACTCCGTTCTATGCAAAAGGCGGCGGACAGGCGAGCGATAAAGGTATCATTGAAGGCAGCGGCTTTAAGGCTGAAGTGACGGATGTATTTAAGAGAAAGGGTACATACGCTCATAAAATCACCGTTTTAGAAGGTGAAATTAAGAAAAATGACAGCGCAAAAGCTAAGGTTGATCAGGTAACAAGAAACAACAGCGCTAGAAACCATACTTGCACACATATTCTTCATCAGGCCCTCAGAGATGTACTTGGAGAACATGTTCATCAGGCAGGTTCTGCTGTCGATAGTAAGCTTTTAAGATTTGACTTCGCTCATTTTGAAGCTATGACTACAGAACAGATACATATGGTTCAGGATATAGTGAACGAAAAGATTAATAGTTTCCTTCCTGTATCATGTGTGGAAATGCCTATCAGAGATGCACAAAACAGCGGTGCATTAGGTCTCTTTGAAGATAAATACGGAGACATGGTAAGAGTAGTATCCGTAGGAGATTTCAGTAAGGAATTGTGTGGCGGTATTCATGTTTCAAATTCCGGTCAGATAGGCCCATTTAAGATAATAAGTGAAAGCGGAATTGCTGCCGGAGTAAGAAGAATTGAAGCTGTAACAGGTGCAGGACTTCTTGAACTGCTTAATTCCAAGGAAAGCACAATAAACGAAGCTGCTGCTATGCTTAAGAGTAAGCCAAATCTACTTACTGAAAAACTTAATGGATTTATTAAAGAAAACGAAGAACTTAGAAGTGAACTCGAATCCCTTAAAAAGCAGCATATGAATGAGGCTGCAGCAGATATAATCAATGAAAAAATAAACGTTAACGGAATAGATTTGCTGACTCATATCTTTGAGGATATGGATATGGATGACCTGAGAAATATCGCTGATGATCTTAGAGCCAAGAATGATAATATTGCCATAGTATTTGCTGCGGTAAACGGTCCTAAGGTTACTCTGATGGTTGCACTTTCCAAGGATCTTGTTGCAAAGGGATATCATGCAGGAAATATGATTAAAGAAATTGCTAAGGCTGCAGGTGGTGGCGGCGGCGGAAAAGCAGATATGGCTCAGGCCGGTGCCAAGGATAAAAACAAGCTTCCTGATGCCTTCAAAGTGGCAGAATCACTGTTGTAATTATCCTGTGCGTATTATATAATTACTTATGCGAAAAGGAGGGAATACCCAATGGATAATAAAAACACTATTATGTTCAGCAATCAGGTGCCTTCGGAGCAGAAGACACCAAAAGAAATCCTCACACTTGTATATGAGGCTCTTGAAGAAAGAGGATATAACCCTGTGGATCAGATAGTCGGATTTATACTGTCCGGTGACCCTTCATATATTACCAGCCATAATAAGGCCAGAAGCCTTATAAGACAGATTGATCGCGATGATCTTGTAGAGGAACTGGTAAGAAGCTATCTCAGTAAATAGTTTAATCGAATAGTCAAAACGGGCCTGAAATGGTCCGTTTTTTCTAAGGGTATAATTTATAATAAATTGAGAAGGGAAAAACATTATGAGAAAAATTGCCCTTGATGTGGGAGATGTGAGAATAGGCGTTGCTGTTTCAGATCCTTTGGGAATAACAGCTCAAGGCCTTACTGTAATAGAACGAGTGGGTATTCGTAAGGATTGTGATATAATCATGGACCTTATTAAGGAATATGAATGTGATGCGGTAGTAATTGGCTTAAATAAACGTCTAGATGGAAGCGACACCCCTCAGACTGAAAAGGTATATGAATTTAAAAGAATGCTGGAAAACAAGATGAGAAGCTCAAAAATGGGCCATATTCCAATTGTTTTTCAGGATGAAAGACTTTCAACTACGGAAGCGGAAAAAATTTTAATTGAAGCTGATGTAAGCAGAAAGGATCGTAAAAAGGTAATTGATAAACAGGCAGCTGTTATAATACTACAAAGATACCTTGACAGCATATAACGGAGGTAATTTATGGTTTCTTATGGGAAACAGGAAATATACAGATTACTATCTGAAAAGGGAGTATGGCACGAAATTACGGAACATAAAGCAGTATACAATATGGATGAAGTGGCGGATATAGAATTGCCATATCCTAAAGCTGAATGCAAAAATTTGTTTGTACGAGATAAAAAGAAAAGGGAATACTACTTGATTTCCGTTAAGGGGGATAAAAGGGTAAATCTGAAGAAGTTCAGAGAAAAATATAATACTAAACCTCTTGGATTTGCTTCTGAAGATGATTTAATGAATATTTTAGGTCTTATTCCTGGGGCAGTTACTCCGTTGGGGCTTTTAAACGATACAGATGGCAAAGTCATTTTATATTTGGACCAAGACTTTTTTAAAGGAGAACATCTTATTGGAGTTCATCCCAATGACAACACTGCAACTGTTTGGATGAAGACTGATGATTTAACAGATATTATTCGCACCCATGGTAACAATGTTGTAATTACAGATTTAGCGGATTTGTATGAATAAAAGTGATAATTGGAAAAGAAAATTTTATATAGTTGCTGCAGGTCAAGCTATCTCTATGCTAGGCAGCTCAGGTGTTCAGTTTGCTTTGATATGGTGGCTTGCAGAAAAGACTGCATCACCGCTCATTATGGGATTGTCAGGCTTTGTTGCGTTTTTACCAATGGCGATTTTAAGTCCCTTTGCAGGAGTTGCCGCAGATAGATATAACAGAAAATTTATATCCATTATGTCTGATATGACAATGGGTATAATAGCAATGGTTTTTGCTGTTTTGCTGTTATTTATGGAACTTCCTGTATGGGCGGTTATATTTATGTTAGGAGCAAGGGGAGCAGGAACGGCTTTTCAGCAGCCTGCGATACAATCCATAATACCGCAGCTGGTGCCGAAGGAATATCTTGTTAAGACAAACGGATTTATGCAGCTTTTAAACTCAGGATCATTTCTCATAGGACCTGTAATCGGAGCCGCTTTATATGCGGCATTTCCAATGTCAGTCGTTTTGCTCAGCGATGTAATAGGCGCAGCTTTGGCAAGTATTGCACTTGCAGTAGTAAAAATACCAAAACTAGAAAGGAAGATTGAGGAACAACACTTTATAGAAGAACTGAAGGTCGGCTTTCACGTTTTTTTAGAGGATAAAAAACTGTTTTATATAGTAATGGCCCAAGCATTATGTATGTTCTTTATCGGTCCTATGGCTGCATTTTACCCTTTAATGACAAGTGATTACTTTAATCTTTCCGCCTGGTACGGCAGTGCAGTTGAATTTGCCTATGCCTTTGGAATGATTATTATTTCGCTGATGTTTGCCACAGCTTTAAAAATTAAACATAAAATAAGAACTTCGTTTACAGCTTTAATAATTTTAGCATTTGTTTCCATATTATGTGGCATTATACCTCCAACTATTACGGGATGGTGTTTGTTCGCTGTTTTATGTGTTTTACTCGGTGCCATGGAAAATGTTCATATGATTCCGTTGACTGCCTATATACAGGAAACAGTTGTACCGGAAAAAATGGGAAGGGTGTTTTCAGCAATGACTTTGGTATCTTCTGTAACTATGCCATTAGGTCTACTTATTGGAAGTCCTATTGCTGAAAAGACAGGAATTGCAATATGGTTTCTGATTTCAGGAATTTGTATGTTGGTGTTAATAGGGATCGTGCTTGTATTGTATATAAAATCAACAAAATAATTACGTATAAAAGCTAATAAAAAAGCGACTGTTCTGCACGACAGTCGCTTTTGATTTTAATGAGTTGTTATAGAGAGGTTATTTCTTATTACGATTTTATTATAAGTTATATATGTGACATTGGTATGACTTAATTATATCAAAACTGTCACTTTCGCACCTTAACATACGAACAAATGTTTACAAAGTTCTTGACTACGAACAAATATTCTGATACTATATAGGAAAAGAACAAATGTTTGAAAAGAGGAGGGAACAGAAGTGAACAGGCGAATGGTTATAAAATCAAAATTCAGATTTACTGTTTTTCTTATAATCCTTATGGTTGCAGCTGTGACTATGTTAAATACAGTTTTAGGTTTTAATATATCCAATGGTAATACAGAAAAAAATTATATTCAGGTCGAGATTTCATCCGGTGATACATTATGGGATATTGCTAGTACATATGCCGGTGATGAAGTTGATACTAGAGATGCCATTCATCAAATTTGTACTATAAACGATATTAATGCTGGTGATCTGGTTGATGGTATGATAATCGATGTACCAGAGGATTTTAACTAATCTTTGTTAAAATTAAAAGGTAAGCCAGTATGACTAAAGATAAAAAAATCCCTTAGAAGTCAATTTTAAAGGTCGAATTTTAAAGGGGAATAAGCAAATTCAGATATCCATTTATATAATCCATCAAAGCACAGATATCAACGGGTGATAGACATCCGGATAAAAGATATCTGTGTTTTTGATTGTTTTTACGGATTTTTTACTGGAATTTTTAATTATAATAATAACTATTCCCAAAATTATGATTTTAGGAATAGTTATATCAAAGGGAGTTTCGTATCAATCACGACTCCCTTTTATTCTTTTTAGAAATCATCTTAATTAAAACTCCAATGAGTTCATAAATTCATCCTGAAATCCGGTTAAAGTATTAAGCTCAATGCGTGTGACTTCTTTGGAAATTTCTTCGCAATATCTTTTTTCTTTTTCGCTCATTAATACCATTGATGCGCCGGCAAGAGCTGAATTGCCTACTAAAGTTATTTTATCCGCCGAAATATCCGGAAGTATTCCAATTCCCAAAAGGGTTTCAACAGGCGTATTCATGCCAAAGCCTCCTGCTAAAAACAGTTTGTCGATATCCTTTGGACATAGCTCTGTTTCTTTAAGAAGCAGATTTATACCTGCTTTTATGGCTCCTTTAGCCAGCTGCAGCTCTCGTATATCCTTTTGAGTTATTACAATGTCCTTTTCCCCTTTTTCACCGTATACAAGAACAAATCTATCGTCTAGAATCCTTTCTTTAATAGTCGAAAACGGATGAATACGAGTATACATTTCGTATGGCAAAAGTCTACCGTCTTTATCGATTATACCCATTTTAAGCATTTCGCATATTGCCGACATAATTCCCGAACCGCATATACCAGAAGGCTTTGTATCACCAATGACATTGTATTTTATGTCATCATCAGAAAATGAAAAGCTTTCAATAGCACCAGCAGTTCCTGTCATACCGCATTCGATATTTGCACCTTCAAAGGCTGGACCAGCCGCAGTGGAAAAACCGTACAGCTTATCCCCTGCTTTTATAACGATTTCACCGTTAGTTCCTATATCAAGAAGTATGGCATTGCCAAGAAATTCAGCTATTCTGGTGCTTATAATGCCTGCTGAAATATCTCCACCTATGTGTCCGCCTATATTGGGAAGTAAATAGCCATCAATATTGTAATCATCAAATTTACTGTTTACCACCATTCCGTCAATGTGGTCAGGAGTAAATGGATATGCAGCTATACCATCCACAGGCATTCCGGCAAATAAAAGCATCATTGTTGTATTACCGCAAAAAGTAGTGCTGATTATCTGCTTTAAATCGATATTAGCATCTTTACTGAGCTCGAACATAAGGGATCTTATGGTCATTCTTAAAGGATGCTGCAGTTCGTAGATTTTTTCGTGACTGCCTATGCAATAGGAAATTCTAGATATTACATCAGCTCCAAATTGTTTTTGTGGGTTAGTTGCGCCCTTCTGAGCAATTAGCTCGCCGGTTTCAAGGGACCACAAGGAGCCTACGACGGTTGTTGTTCCAATATCGAAGGCTATTCCGTATCCTCCCTTTCTAACATCATTTTTGAAATCTTCAGGGAGAGTAACTTCCTTTAATATTTTATCCTGGTGAATATTGCGGCATCTTCCGCATTCACTGCAATTACCGGTACACTTGAACATTTGTTCTGCTATTCCTTTCCGACTACGCAAAAGTCACAGCCTTTACCTCTTGCCATACATGTTGCACAGCTGTTTGTATTTACCGGATGTTCTTCACGGAAAAACATAAAAAGACCAGCTGCGGATTTTTGTGGAATCATTGTCATATGGTCATTTAAAGAAATACCTATAGCGGATAAATCCAAGAGCTTGTCGATTATTTGTATTTCTTCCACAGGCATACCATCGATTCCCGGGGCCATGGAGCCGCTTACTATATATTCCTCTTGGAATTCACTTCTCAATATATCTCTCATGGCGTCTATATATGCAGTAAATACAATGTCAGCAAGGGTTTCATTTAAAACACTGTCACCAGCTGCAGGCATTTCTCCTGCTGTCATGGCATACACAGCTATGTCCCCTATTATTTCCTCAGGCATATTTGAGAATATATCGCAATGGAAGGTTTGTCCTTCAACTGTCAGTGCGTTATCTTGCACATTTATCTCTTCCCTTTTAAAGATGATATATTCGCTTTGTGGTTTAATATACTCTTTACAGATTTCTATGATTTCTTCCCATTTATCATCGCTTCCTGTCATCTGTATATATCTTTTTTTAGCCATTTCCTGCAGGTAAGCGGGTGGAAAGTTAAAGATATTCTTATTCATTTTCTTCTTCTCCTTCTCCTATATATTTATCGTACATTCTATCTAAGAACAGATTGAGCTTATGACGATATATAATGCCTAAAATGCAGGCAATTACTGCGAAAACAGCAACAGCTATTGCAATGCCGTAACCTCCGAGATAAAGCTGGCGACCTATTACAATGCTTCCGAGCATTGCAGGTGTTCTTCCTATCAGAGATACAATTAGGAAAGGTTTTAGCTTCATTTCAGAAAGTCCAGCCGCATAGTTACACAAATCCTTTGGTATTCCCGGTATAAGGAATATAAGGAATATTATGATGACGGCCTTTTTACTGTTCAGCTTATGTATCATATCCCGGATTCTTTCTTCTCCGAAGAAAAGATGCATGGCATCATGGCCCAAAAGCTTTGCAAGATAATAGGTTATAACACTTCCTATAAAGGCACCTACCAAAGCAAGCACAAGGCTTATAGGGACACTAAAGAAATATCCGCTAGCTATCTGTATCCATTGACCTGGGATAAAGCACAGTACAATCTGAAGGCACTGAGCTGCAATAATTATAAACACAGTATAATTTTTGTTTGCATTAAAAAGCTCTTGTACACTTTCTAAGCTTGACATCTGGTCTATCAAATCCTTTTGGAAAAAGTAAAAATAAAGCGGAATTCCAACAAGAATAAGAATCAGTATTGCAAACTTAACGATGGCCAGTACTATTTTTGATTTTTTACTGTTTTTTGCATTTTTGAATATGCTCATAGACTTATAAGACCCCTGTCTTTTAATTCTTGTAACGACTTAATGACTCCAAATTTAGAGTGTTCGTAAGTGAGACCACCCTGGAAATATACGATATAAGGTTCTCTTATTGGAGCATCAGCTGATAACTCTATGGAAGAGCCCTGTACAAAGGCTCCCGCTGCCATAATTACCTCATCTTCATAACCCGGCATATCCCAAGGTTCAGGAGTTACATGGGCATCAATAGGTGCAGCTTTCTGTATTCCCTGACAAAAGGCAACCACAGCGTCCTTTGAGCCGAGTTTTACACTTTGTATTATATCACTTCTTTTATCTTCAGGACGAGGGCAAACATCAAAACCGAGTTTTTCATATACCCTACCGCATAGCATAGCGCCTTTAATTGCTCCATTAACGATTTTGGGCGCCATGAATATCCCCTGTAGCATAGCCCTGCTCTGTCCGAAGGTAAGACCACATTCGCCGCCAATACCAGGACAAGTGAGTCTATATGCAATCTTGTCAATGAGTTCTCTTTTACCTACGACATACCCGCCAGAAAGAGCAAGTCCGCCTCCAGGATTTTTAATAAGAGATCCAGCCATAACATCTGCTCCAACATCTGTAGGTTCAAGTATATCTAGAAATTCACCGTAGCAGTTATCAACCATGAAAATGACATCATTTTTTACAGATTTTGCTGCTTTTACACATTCTCTTATATCATCTATGGTAAGAGCATTTCTCCAGGCATATCCTGTGGCTCTCTGTAGGCATACCATTCGGGTTCTATCTGTTATTGCATTTTTGATTCCCTCTATGTCTGGTTTATTATCTTTAAGCTCAACCTGGTTATATGTGATTCCAAATTCCATGAGAGAACCCATGCCCTCTCCTCTTATACCTATAACCTCTTCCAAAGTATCATAAGGTCTACCGGAAATATAAATAGCTTCATCGCCAGGGCGAAGTATGCCTGAAAGAGTCAAACTAAGGGCGTGGGTGCCGTTTACTATCTGTGTTCTTACAAGGGCCGCTTCACATCCGAAAATATCTGCATATACCCTTTCGATGGCATTTCTCCCGGCATCATCATAACCGTAGCCCGTATTCCAACCAAAATGCATATCTGAAATTCTGTTTTTCTGAAAGGCTTTAAGCACTTTATACTGATTGTGAACAGTTATATCGTCTGTTTCCTTAAAGCCCTGTTCTATGTCATTTTCAGCTTCCTCAACGATTTTGAGGACTTTTTCGTCAATACCAAATTCCTGTTTTAAAAAGGCAAATGTATCAGCCTTCATATTTTATCTCTCCTTTTGCTTATTACTATCAGTTCTTTCTATTTCCCATTCCATGTTATTTACAAGATCTCTTTTTACATTGGCCTTATGGGCAGCATAAAGCTGTGTAGTTGTAACTTGTTCATGATCCATAAGAGCCTGGACATCAAATATGGAGTTTCCCCTTCCGATAAGACTTGTAGCAGCTGTTGCCCTAAGCTTATGAGGACTGTAACCGCCAGATCTAGATGTCTGCATTCCTATGGAGGTATATTTTTTAACTAGTGTTCTTATCTGTCTTGAGCTCATTCTTGTGCCCTGTAGGGAAAGAAATAGAGCGTCTTTATCAACGATATCTGCTATTTCCTTTCTCTCGTTTAAAATATAGTCCTCTACGGCAGCTGTTACCGACTTATTAAGGGGCATAACCGATTCTTTGTCACGTTTTCGATATATTTTAAATTCTCCTCTGGTAAAGTTGAATGAGGAGACATTAAGCTGCTGAAGCTCAGAAAGTCTCAGTCCGTAGGTTACAAAAAGAATAAGTATTGCTTTGTCTCGTTTTTTTGTTTTTTCCCAATACTGATGCTCCTTTTTTGTAAGCCCGTTACCAGTGCTAACCGCATCCAGCATGACCATAACTTCATTATCCTGTAGTGCTTTGATTTCTCTCTCCTGAGCTTTAGGTACGCGTATTGGGTCAAAACCATCGGTTATGTTTTTATCCAAAAGCTCATCTCTGTACAGCTGTTTAAACATTACAGAAACGGAAGATTTTTTTCTAGCAAGTGTTTTGTTATTATTCTCGTATATGTAAATTCCGTTTTCCTTTTCTTTAGTGTATCTTCTGCAGTAATCTATAAAAATATTTACATCCACTGCTTTAATATTATTTAATTCCGAAAGAGTAACATCTTTGGGATTATCAGCTGAAGTTAAATCGGTTTCATTGACAAGATATTCAAAAAAGAAAAGCACATCACCAAGATAAGCAAGTCTTGTCATTGGAAGCACATTTCCCTTAAGATAGATGAAATAACCACGCAAGAATCGCGGAAGGCGATTTTCTATATCTTCGCACCTAAAGATTATTTCTTGCTCTTTAAGTACGATATTATCAGGTTTGTCGCTCTTGTTATGTATTTTTATATTCTTTTTTCCAGCCATGATAACATATCACCCACCCCTTCGTAGGAAAGGTTAAACCATTTCATATCATCGTATCGCTTAAACCATGTAAGCTGACGCTTGGCATAACGCCTACTGTTTCGCTTTATAAGTCTTATGGCTTCGTCGATATCATATTCACCCTTCAGATATCCTATTATTTCCTTGTATCCAATCCCTTTCATTGAAATACTATCGGCATCAAGTCCCATGGACATAAGTTTTCTCACCTCATCCACAAGACCTAAATTCATCATGATATCTACACGAC
Organism: Gallibacter intestinalis; assembly: GCF_014982745.1. Taxonomy (GTDB): domain Bacteria; phylum Bacillota; class Clostridia; order Peptostreptococcales; family Anaerovoracaceae; genus Gallibacter; species Gallibacter intestinalis. The sequence goes on from NZ_JADCKA010000002.1 coordinate 54,132, forward strand.
GATTGATACGGTCATACAGTTCTGCTCTATCTCGTGTAAGACCGATAAGGATAGCTTTATATTCAGATGTTTTGACAGAAACCTCATTGAAGGACTTGATACCTTCATGGCCTGTTTCTATGCTTTCAAGAGCCCGTATAATCCTTTTAGTGTTGTTTGGATGAAGTCTTTTGGCAGCATCTGGATCAGCTTGTTGTAGCATTTTATAAAGTTCTTCGTTACCTAGCTCTTTGGCTATTTTTTCGTATTTTTTTCTAATCTCATTATCAGCGCCGCCACCACCGAAATCCATATCATATAAGATGGAATTTAGATATAGACCAGTACCTCCTGCTATTACAGGAAGTTTATTTTCATTTAGCAGGGTCAAGATTTTATCTTTTGCTAATTTCTGATATTCTGCCACTGAAAAGTCATCTCTCGGATCTATTATATCAACAAGATGGTGAGTTGCAGCCTTTTGCTCCTCGCATGTTGGTTTAGCTGATCCTATATCCATATATTTATATAACTGCATTGAGTCGCAGGATACTATTTCACCGTTGAAAGCTTGAGCTGCTTTAATTGCATATTCAGTTTTACCTACAGCAGTGGGCCCTGCGATTACAACTATTTTATTCATATTCTTTTAAATCTCTTCTCTAAATCACTTTTAGTTATTTTGATAAAAGTTGGCCTGCCGTGGGGACAAGAAAAAGGATTATTACATTTATCCAGGTCTGTGATAAGCTGCTTTATCTCCTCTTTTGATAGGTAATCGTTGGCTTTAACAGCTGCCTTGCATGCTCTGGTTGCAATTTTATCAAGAGTTTTATTATCTCTTATATCTTCATAAGTTCCAATGCCGTCTGTAAAATCTGAAAGAAAGTCCTCTGCTTCAGACATGCTCATAAACATTGGAATTTCGCTAACTCTGTAGGATAACGGTCCAAATTCATCCAAGGAAAAACCCATATCTTCAAGGACGGTAAGCCATAAATCTTCCCTTTCCTTATCAGCATGGGAAACTTCAAAGGTGATAGGAATAAGTAATGGCTGTCGATGCTTTTCACGACTTTGAAATTGATTCATAAGCTTTTCAAAGAAAATTCTTTCGTGTGCCGCATGTTGATCTATAAAATAAATCGTCTCTTCGTCTGAAAGCTGAATATATGTACCGAAAAATTGTCCGTGAATTTGGAGACTGCTGAAATCAAATCTTTTAGGTTCTGTAACGGTAAAAATAGGTTTTGATATTTCATCTTGTACTGCTATTTTTATCTGCTCCTGCGTTTCAACTATCTCCTTTTCCTTAGGAGTTTCAACTGTATTTTGTTCAAATATAGTTTTATTTGATTCCTTTGTCTGCTCGTAATTTGACAATAAACTATTTATGTCAACTGCATCTCTTACTTCTTTAGGATTATCGTTTTTATTTTCAATTTTATTATATGGTTTTGCTTTTTCTTTTATGGTTGGGACAGCTTCTTCAGAGTCCAATGCTGTAATTATACCTTTTCTTACGGTATTGATAATAGCATCCTCATCATAAAAGCGTACCTGTCGCTTATTAGGATGAATATTTACATCCATTCTTTCCGGAGAAACCGTTATAAATAAATAGCATATCGGAAATCTACCTTCAAAAAGTCTGTCGCTATATGCCCTGTTAATCCCTTTTTCTATAACTTTACTATCGATAACTCTGCCGTTTACAAAGAACACCTGATTTTTACGAGAGCTTCTGCTTTCACCGGGACCTGAAACATAGCCTTCCACGGTGATTCCTTCTTCTTCGTAGATAAATGGAATTAACTTATCTGCCAGTATGGAGCTAGTTAAGGTTGCAATGGTCTGTCCTCTATTGCCTCTGCCGTTTGTTGCAAAGAGTATTTTATCATTGTTAATCATCTGTATGCGAATGTCTGGATAAGCTAAAGCAATATCTGTGACAAATTCAATTACAGAGCTACTTTCTGCACTATCTGCTCTCATAAATTTAAGTCTAGCAGGCGTATTAAAAAATAAATCACGAATTACCATGGTTGTCCCATCAGGACAGCCCACAGGAGTGTTTTCGATTATCTGACCGCCTTCTATAATGAGTTTACTTCCGGTTTTTGATTCCTTTGTTTTGGTAAGAAGTTCAGTCCTTGAAATTGCAGCAATGCTTGCAAGGGCTTCCCCTCGAAATCCCAATGTACTGATTGAATTCAAATCCTCTGCATTGATAATCTTGGATGTAGCATGTCGCATAAAAGCTTTTTCACACTCATCTGCTGCTATACCGCAACCGTCATCAGTTACTCTAATATACGATTTTCCGCCGTTCTTAATTTCAACGGCTATTTTTTTTGCACCTGCATCAATGGAGTTTTCCACAAGCTCCTTTACCACTGAGAGAGGTCTTTCTACAACCTCACCTGCCGCAATTTTATCAGCTGTGCTTTTATCTAAAATTCTTATCATTTTTTTACCTATAGATTAAATGTTATCTGCTCTCCGTCTAGAAAAGTAACGGCACGGGATGAGTTTTCAAGATCGTTTAATTTATCCTGTGCTCTTTCAAGGACTTCTTTTGGAACACCAGCCAGCTTAGCTACATGAATACCATAGCTCCTTGATGCACTACCCTCAATAATCTTATGCAAAAATACTACATCACCGTTTTCTTCTGCTACTTCAACATTGAGGTTTTTAAAGCCGGATACACTATCTTCTAGAACTGTAAGTTCATGATAATGGGATGCAAACAGTGTTCTTATTTTTCTATCCGAACGACACAAATACTCAACTACTGCCCAAGCAATGGAAAGTCCATCATAGGTGCTAGTACCCCTTCCAATTTCATCTAAAATAACTAGACTTTTTGGAGTTGCATTATCAAGAATATATGAAAGCTCGCTCATTTCAACATAAAATGTACTCTGTCCTCCGGCGAGATTATCGCTGGCACCTATTCTTGTGAATATCCTGTCCACAACACCGATTTTAGCCTTGTCACATGGAACAAAGCATCCTGATTGAGCCATGAGCACTATAAGAGCGTTTTGCCTCATATATGTTGATTTACCAGCCATATTAGGACCTGTAATTAGAAGCATGGATGAATCATCTCTATTCATATAAAGATCATTTGAAACAAAAACACCATCATCTATTATCTGTTCAATTACAGGATGTCGTCCTTTTTCAATGAGAATTTCATCGCCGTCATACATTTCCGGTCTTATATATCCGTAAAGGTGACTGCTTTCTGCAAAGGAAGTTAGCACATCTAAAGTTGCAACAGCCTTTGATGTCTCCTGAATTCTTCTTATATGCTCCTTAATGGATTCTCTTAAATTTGTAAATATTTCATATTCTTTGGCGTTAATTTTAGCTTCGGCATTAAGAACCAAAGTTTCTGTCTCCTTCAGCTCAGGCGTTATATATCTTTCCGAATTAGCTAAGGTCTGTTTTCTTATGTAGTTTTCAGGAACCCTATCAAGGTTGGACTTCGTTATATCGATGTAATATCCAAATACTTTATTATATCCGACCTTCAGATTTGAAATGCCTGTACGTTCTCTTTCTGCACTCTCGAGGCCTAAAATCCATTCTTTTGCATCCTTTATGGACGCCTTTAAATCATCAAGTTCTTTACTAAAGCCGTCTCGGATAAGATTGCCCTCCCTTAAAGAAAAAGGTGGTTCATCAACTATTGCTCGACTTATCATAGTATATATATCTTCTAGAGTGTCAATCTGATGATATAATCCGTCAAGAAGATATACATCGGTATCTTCAAGATCAAATTTTATTTCAGGCAGCACGGCTAAAGAATTTCTCAAAGCAATCATATCTTTGCCGTTTGCTGTACCATAAACGATACGACCAGCAAGCCTTTCAAAGTCGTAAATTTGTCTGAGGCTCTCTCTGAGGTTATTTCTAATCATAGCCTCATCCACCAAATATTCTACAGCATCAAGTCTGTTTTCAATCTGTTTAAGGTCATTTAACGGACTTCTGAGCCACTGTTTTATTTTTCTGCCTCCCATGGCAGTTCGTGTTCTATCTAAGACTCCTAAAAGTGAGCCTTGCTTTTTCTTTTCAAAAAGTGTTTCAGTGATTTCCAGGTTCTTGATAGTTGCTTTATCGAGAGCCATTGATTCACCGACGCTATAAAAATTTAACTCAGTGATATTGGCGAGATTTTGTTTTTGCGTTTCAAAGAGATAATTAAGCTGCATGCCGAGGGCATAGATTAAATACTCATCGTCACCTATTCCAAGAGCTTCCGGTGAGCGAACTCCAAACTGACGGTTAACGGCAGATATTGCAGAGTTCTTGTTATACCTTTCATCCTCTATAAAACCTGTATAAATATCAAGATTTCTTTGAATTTCATCTATATCAAACCATATATCAGCACCTTGATTTATAATTAGCTCTTTAGGTGCAATTCTCACCATTTCGTTTAGGAAGTTACTGTATGCAGCATCACCGCACATTTGAGTAACATTTATTTCACCTGTGGAAATATCACAAAAGGATAATCCCACATTGTCCTTATATATGTAAGCTGAAGCGAGGAAATTATTTTCCGAATCCTTCAGTATATTTTCACTGGTAACTGTACCCGGGGTTACTATTCTTATAACCTCTCGTTTCACTATGCCCTTTGCTGTCTGTGGATCTTCTGTTTGCTCGCATATAGCAACCTTGTATCCTTTTTCAACAAGTCGGGCAACATATGTATCTGCGGAATGGAAAGGAACTCCACACATGGGAGCCCTTTCTTCCAAACCACAGTTTTTACCTGTTAAAGTCAGCTCCAGTTCCGCTGAAGCTGTTTTGGCATCATCAAAGAACATCTCGTAAAAGTCTCCGAGTCTGAAAAACAGAATACAGTCCTTATAGTTTTCCTTTATTTCCATGTATTGCTGCATCATAGGTGATAATGCCATAATGTAATCCTTTCTTTTCTTTCTTTCCGATTCAAATTAAAGTTCTATTTGTTTTTATAAGCTTCAAGTCCAAGTCTTATAAGTTCTGCGCCTCTTCTCATATCCTTCTGATTTAATACATAGGCAATTCTCAGCTCGTCCTTTCCGAGACCTGGTGTGATGTAAAAGCCTTCCGCAGGGGCAAACATAACTGTTTCGCCGTTATCTTCAAATTCTGTCAGAAGGAACATGAGGAAATCCTCCATATCATCAACTGGAAGTTTTACGGTAATGTAAAACGAACCGCCCGGTTTCTGACATATAACTCCTGGTATTTTCATCAGTTCTTCATAGGCAGCATCCCTTCTGCCACAATATTCCTCACGCATTTCATCATAATAGGAAGCCGGAAGTCGATACAAGGCAGCAGCACCTATCTGATCAACTGTAGGAACACAAAGTCTACCCTGAGCAATTTTCATCATACCTTCCATAAAGTCGGCATTCTTAGAAACAACACATCCTACTCTAGCTCCGCATGCTGAAAATCTCTTGGAAACTGAGTCAACAATAATCACTCTGTCAGCTATTTCATCAAGCATTCCGAAGGAAGTTACCTTTCTTCCGTCATATGCAAATTCTCTATACACTTCATCTGCGATTATATAAAGATCGTGTTCTTTTGCTATCTCGCCGATGAGCTTCATTTCATCTAAAGTAAGAACATTTCCAGTAGGATTTCCCGGTGAAATACAGCAGATTGCCTTAGTTTTAGGTGTTATAACAGCCTCTATTTTTTCTTTAGTTGCATAATGATAGCCTTCCTCAGCCTTTGTTGTGATAGGTACCAGTTTTCCGCCGGCTTCTGTGGCAAAGGTATGGTAGTTAGTGTAAAAAGGCTCTGGCATAAGTATTTCATCGCCTTCATTGATTATAGAAAGGAATGTCATAGTAAGAGCTTCAGAGCCACCTGAAGTTATCATGATATTTTCTCTTTTATAATCCATTCCGTACATTTTAAAATAGTCGATAATTGCATCCTGCAGTACGGTTATTCCACCTGATTCTGCGTATGCAATAACCTTTTCATCGAAGCTTCTTATGGCTTCCATAAAGCATGCCGGTGTTTCTACATCCGGCTGTCCGATGTTCAGATGATAAACCTTTTTGCCGTCTTCCTTCGCTTTCTGCGCTATAGGATTAAATTTCCTAATAGGTGAAAACTGCATTTCTTGTACTCTTTTTGATAATTCCATGATGCCTTTCTCCTTTTGGTTGTGTGAATAATAACTGGTTAATCTATCTGTCGAGTTCAGCGTGTGAACTTTCAACCACATTGTGTATTGTTTCTTTTGTAAGTGTTTGATGTTCCCTTGTTAAATACATAAGATATTCTATATTACCCTTTGCTCCAGTTACAGGGGAAAATGTAAGTCCTTTTGGGTAAAGTCCGTTGTCGGCAGCATAGCCAATAACTTTTTCAATAACTTCCTCGTGAACCTTTTTATCCCTTACAATGCCTTTTTTGCCTACCTGCTCTCTTCCCGCTTCAAATTGCGGTTTAACAAGGCATACAACGCTTCCATTTTCTGATAATACCTCTGCTGCCTTAGGGAAAATCAACGAAAGAGAAATAAATGATACATCGATACTTATCAGATCAGCCGGTTCTTCAATTAATTCGGCATCCATATATCTGATATTTGTTTTTTCCATATTTACTACTCTGTCGTCTATTCTCAGTTTATAGTCAAGCTGCCCATATCCCACATCAATGGCATATACTTTACGAGCACCTTTCTGAAGCATACAGTCAGTAAATCCTCCTGTGGAAGCTCCCATATCGACGCATATACAATTATTTAAATCAAATCCGAATAATTCCATGGCCTTTTCAAGTTTAAGACCACCTCTGCTAACATATGGACAAGTATCCCCTCTTACCTGGATTTGAGCTTCTGTATCTATTTTAGTTCCTGCTTTATCTACTCTCTGTCCATCTACAAAGACAAGACCAGCCATAAGAGCAGTTCTTGCCTTTTCTCTGGAAGTGAAAAAACCTTTTTCTGTCAGCAGTACATCAATTCTTTCCTTCAATTTTATCTTTAATCCTTTCAGCTATTTTTTCACCGCTAAGACCATATTTATCCATAAGTTGATCGGTATTACCGTGTTCAATAAATTTTTCAGGCCAGCCTAAAATCATAACTTCTTTATTTAGTGAGTTTTCGGCCAGTAACGATACTACAGTTTCACCAAAACCACCGATTTTCATACCGTCTTCAACTGTAACGAGCAATTTACATTTATTTGCACTCTGTAATATTTTTTCCCTGTCCGGAGGCATAATAAACCTTGCATTTATAACTCCTGTGTCAATGCCAGAATTATTAAGAATTTCCGCAGCTTTTTCAGCGTTCTTAAGCATATTACCTACAGACCATATTATAACGTCCTTACCTTCGGAAATAACCTGTGCCCCTTCAGATAAAGATTTAGGGATCGTTACAGCTTCAGAAGCGCTTCCCCGTGGATATCGTATTGCTATAGGGTGTTCATAAACTGAAGCAAATTCCATCATCATTTCTAATTCAATATCTGAAGCGGGCGCTAATACAGTCATATTTGGAATGTTTTTCAGGTACGATATATCAAAAAGTCCGTGGTGAGTTTCTCCATCGGAACCTACGCATCCGGCTCTGTCTATGGCAAATACAACTGGAACGTCCTGAAGACAAGTATCCATAATAATATTATCGTAACCTCTCTGTAAGAATGTTGAATATATTGTTACAAAAGGCTTGTATCCGGATTTTGCCAAAGCTCCTGCAAATGTTACTCCGTGACCTTCTGCTATTCCCACATCAAAGGTTCTTTCTGGAAACAGTCGTGCAAATTCTCTAAGCCCTGTGCCATCTATCATCGCAGCTGATACAGCTACAATGCGGTCATTTTGACGCGCCATGTCAGTTAGCTTTTTACCAAAAACCTCTGAATATGACGGCCTTTCGGACTTATTTAACAATTCACCGGTACTTTTATCAAAGGCACCGATACCATGAAACTTGCTTGGATCCTTTTCTGCATTGCGATACCCTTTTCCTTTTTGTGTAATTACATGCATAATCACCGAATGATCGGATGTCTTTGCCAGTTCAAGGTTGTGTAAAATCGCATCGATATTATGACCGTCAATAGGACCAATGTATGTAAAACCAAGTTTTTCAAACATTACTCCTTCAACTATTGAATATTTTAAATGATCTCTAGCTCTTGAAACGCCGTTATAAAGGCCATCCCCTATGGCTGGAATTTTTTTAAGAGCAGTGCCAAAGCCTTTTTTAAAGCTGCTGTACCCCTTTGAAACTCTAAGTTTATTAAGATGCTTTGAAAGACCGCCTGTGTTAAGACCTATGGACATCCCGTTGTCATTTAATATTATTATTGCCTTTGATTTTAGGTCGCTTAAATTATTCATGCCCTCATAGGAAAGACCACCTGTAAGAGAACCGTCACCTATAACAGCAACAACATCATAATTATCACCGGATAAATCTCTGGCGGCAGCAAATCCGGCAGCTATAGAAATGGAATTGCTGCTGTGACCGGTGTCAAATACATCGTGCTCGCTTTCACCGCCCTTTGGAAAGCCGCTCAGACCGCCAAATTTGCGCAGACTTCCGAAATTGTCCGCTCTGCCGGTGAGAATCTTATGAACATAAGCCTGATGTCCTACGTCCCATATTATTTTATCTAAAGGACTGTTAAATGCTTTGTGCAAAGCTATTGTGAGTTCAACTGCTCCGAGATTGGAAGCTAAATGTCCTCCGGTTTTAGATACATTTTCAACGAGAAATTCTCTAATTTGGACTGCCAATAGTTCAAGCTCTTTTGTGTCCATAAACTTTAAATCTTCTGGCAGACTGTAATCTAGTAAATTCTTCATGTTAACTCCGTAACTGTAAGTTTATTTTCTTCTGTTTGCCATCATTTCAACAAGTTCTCTGTAAAATTCGGCATTATCATATTTTTCGATAACCTTTAAAGCATGGTTGTTTACTTCTTCAAGGCGTTTTTCAGACTCTTCAAGACCAAAGATTGCAGGATATGTTGATTTATTTGTTTCTTCATCATGACCTACATTTTTACCCAGTTCTTCAACTGTACCCGTAATATCAAGAATATCGTCTCTTATCTGAAAAGCCAAACCGAGATCTTCGGCATATTCTGTAAGATCATTAAAAAGATCTTCATCGGCACCTCCAAGATAGGCTCCTGCTTGCACTGCCGCTCTGATAATTGCTCCAGTTTTGTTTTTGTTTATGTAATCGAGATGTTCAACGGAAATACTTTTACCTTCAGCTTCGATATCGGCTACTTGACCTGCTATCATACCCAGACATCCTGCTGCATTTCCGATAGCATCAGCTGCTTTAATTTTTCTTATTAGAGAATCAGTGTTTTCTGTGTTTTTTATATCAGAAAGCATTGCCTCAAAGGCGGAATTAAGAAGCCCATCTCCTGCTAATGTTGCCATGGCCTCACCAAACATTACATGGTTTGTCGGTTTACCTCTTCTAAGATCGTCATTATCAACGCAAGGCAGGTCGTCGTGAATAAGGGAATAGGTATGTATATATTCCATGGCAAGTGCATATGGCAGTGCATCTTTTATATCTCCACCACAAAAGTCGCAGGTGGCAAGGACAAGAACTGGTCTGAGTCTTTTTCCTCCTGCTTCAAGACTATATTTCATGGCATTGTAAATAGTTATACTTCTTTCATCAACAGGAGGAAGATAATCTAAAAGATGTTCCTCAGCAATTTTTTTGTACTCATTAAAATTCATCTGATTCATTTTATGCATCCTCCTGATTTAAGAATGTTTCAATTTGTTGTTGTTTTTCATTCAAAATATCCTCACAGGCTTTACACTGTGAGAGACCCTTTTCATATAGCTTAAATGCTTCTTGTGCAGTCATATCGCCTTTTCTGAGTGTTTCAACTGTCTTTTGAAGCTCTGCTAAAGCCTTTTCTATATCATCTGATTTAATACCCATAGCTATTTTTTCTCCCTGACTTCTTTTACCTGTACTACTATTTCGCCATCTTCAAATTTTATATACAAAGTATCTGCTATTTTAGCGTCATAAACGCTTTTTAGTCCTTTTCCATCCTTATCTACTACGGAAACAAGTCCCAGCTTTTTGAGCCGAGCTGGGTCAAGACTTTCAAGTTGCGCTTTTAAGAAAAGTAACCTTTCTTTGTATCTATCAAAGAGATGAAGTACTGACAGCTTCATATCTTCTTTGTATGATGCAATTAACTCTTCTAAAGCATAGGAATCAAAGGCGGCTATGGTTGCAGCTGCCGTAGGAGTTTCAGCCCTTAAATCTGCGGCAAAATCGGCAATGGTAAAATCTGTTTCGTGACCTACAGCAGAAATCACCGGGATTTTAGAATTAAATATTGCACGAGCAACACATTCTTCATTAAAGGCCCATAAATCTTCCTGAGATCCGCCTCCCCTACCTGCTATTATTATTTCAACATCTGGATGCTCTCTGTTTATGGCATCTATTGCTGATGCTATTTGTAATGCAGCGCCATCTCCTTGAACTGCAGATGGATATATTAAAACATCTGTTACATCATTTCTGCTTTTTATAATTTTAAGCATATCCTGGAGAGCTGCTCCTGTTGGTGAAGTTACAATTGCTATTTTCATAGCAAAGGAAGGTATTTTCTTTTTGTGTTCTAAAGAAAATACGCCTTCCTTTTCAAGCTTTTCCTTTACTTTATCAAAGGCAATTGCAAGAGCGCCTCTTCCCTCCGCTTCCAGTTCTCTTATATTAAGGGAATAATATCCTCCTTTTTCGTAAACGGAAATGTAACCGCCTACAATGACATTCATACCGTTATCAAGCTCATATCTAAGCCGCAAAGCAGCACTTGAAGGCATAAAGCATCGTATGGTGCTAAATTCATCCTTAAGAGAAAAGAAAACATGTCCTGAAGAATGATATTTCAGATTAGATATTTCTCCTTCGACTCTTACATTTCCAATAAGAGGATCGCTTCCTAATATTTTAGATATATAATTATTTAACTGGCTTACCCTTACAGGTTTCAGTGGCATATGCCATTCCTCCGAGTTTAGATATTCCTATTGCATTATCAGCACCGTATTCGGCAAAAATTGCCTTGTCTTTTAAACATTCTTTTAAATAAAGGCTTTGTGATACTCCGCCGGCAAGAACAATTGGAATGTCTGGATACTTTTTCTTGCATGTTGCTATGATTTTATCAAGACATTCTGCTGTCATATTCATAAGTGTAATTGCAATTTCATCCTTTTTATAATCCGATATAATCCGGCAAAACTGAGTTTCTGCTCCGGACAGATTTACATCGTTACCGCTGATATGAAAAGGTTTTAATCCTTTAATTATGATATTTCTATCCGAACTGAATGCCAAACTGTCAATAGCTTTCCCCGCCGGAAAATCAAATCCCATTGCTACACCTATTCTATCAATCAGTTGTCCAAAAGAAATATCAAGGGTATGACCGATGATATCAACTTTATAGCCTGTTTTGTCAGCATTTTTAACGACTTTAAGAAATTCTGTTGTGCCTCCGGAAAGATGAAAGCAGATACATTCATCAATATCTGTAGCTGCTCTTATATGTCCCTCTTGATGAGAAAATTCATAAATTGGTACATTTAATGCAGTGCCCATTGAAATAGCAAAACTTCTCCCTGCTTCAAAGCATGGCATATATGAGCCTTCTACATTTCTAGGCCTTGCTGAAACACCTATAGACTTTATTTGTCTTATATCAACATCGTCCCTTACTTTTTTAATGATTTCAGGGAAATTCTTTATGTGATGAAAAAGCGCTTCCTGCTGCCTTAAGCCTCTTTCTCCTTTTTTTACTGGAAGCAGCTTTCGTCTATCAGAAATTACATTGCCTTCCGAATCTGTCACTGCCACAGAAGTTGTATAGTTACTTGTGTCTATCCCTAGATATAATTCATTCATAAGCAGTAGACCTAAAGATTTCTCTGTATGCTTCCCAGTACTCCGTTTATAAATCCAGCGGACTCAGCGCTGCAGTATTTTTTAGCCATTTCTACAGCTTCATTTATTACAACAGAATCCGGAGTATCATAATAAAGCATTTCACTTACAGCTACCCTTAGAATTGCAAGGTCAGCTTTAGGCATTCGTTTGGTACTTCTGCCTATGGCAAATTTATCTATTCTATCATCAATTTCCAAAGCATTTCTTCTGAGATTTTCAAAGTTAGTTCTCAGGTATGCCAAGTTGCCCTTATCCGCCTTCTGTTCAGCTAAAAGCTGTTCGAAAAGTTCGTTACTGCTGTCCTTTTGCGCTTCCATCTGAAATACCGCCTGCATCAGCAGCTCTCTGGCCTCTGTTCTTGTCATATGTATAATCCCTTCTATTTTAGTTCTATTTTCTGAACGTGAATATTCACGGCTTTTACCTTTGTATCGGTAACGCTTTCAACCTCTTTTTTTACATTTTCCTGAATATCCCAGGCTGCTGTAGGAATCTTAGTGCCGTATTTCAGTACGACATAAATGTCAAATATTACACCATCCTTGCCTTGGGATACTTTTACGCCTTTAGAAAGCAACTCTTTACCCAGTATGTTTTCAGACAGGCTATCGGTTATACCGCCTGTAAGTCCTACGACACCTTTTGTGCGCAATGTAGCATTTATGGCACAAATTGCTAGGACATGATCTGAAAACCGCTCTTCGGAAAGGTCTTCGGCATGAGTATATTCTTGAGTATCCATAAGCTCCACCTTTCTCTAATCATACTTATATTATTATAACAGAAAAGAGGCTGCATTTTAAGAGTTGCAGCCTCTTTTTCATATGTTCTTATTTAAATATTTCCTTTATGTTGTCCATAAAGCTGTTCTTTTTAGAATAGCAGCTGATATCAACTTCATCTGACATCCGTTTTATAGCTTTTTTCTGTTTAGATGTCAGCTTAGTAGGTACTTCGAGATTTACTTTTACATAAAGGTCTCCCTTACGCGAGCTTCTGGTGCTTACGATACCTTTACCCTTAAGTCTAAATACAGTTCCAGGCTGTGTTCCCGGCGGTATCTTATATTTAACCTTTTCCTCAAGGGTAGGAACTACGATTTCGTCGCCTAGTGCAGCCTGATCAAAGGTAATAGGAATTTCAATCTGAATATCCTGACCTGCCCTCTTAAAGAATTTATGAGGCTTTACACCGATTACGATGTAAAGATCACCTGCAGGACCGCCATTTTCTCCTGGTTCACCCTGTCCTCTTAAAGTAACAATTGAATCATTGTCTACACCTGCCGGTATATTCACTGAAATTGTAATCGTTTTCTTAACCTTTCCGGCACCTTTACAATCAGGACAAGGATTATCGATTATATAGCCTGTTCCTTTACATTCTGAACATGGGCTTGAGCTTTGGAACATACCAAATGGTGTCTGCTGGGAAGTAAATACTTCACCACTGCCTCCGCATTTTGGACAAGTCCTCTTTTCGCTTCCTGCAGCAGCTCCTGTTCCGTGACAGGTTTCGCATTCTACATATTTAGTAAGGTGTATTTCCTTTTTAACTCCGAAAGCCGCTTCTTCAAATTCAATGGTAAGATGCTTCTGAATATCTCTTCCCTTCTGAGGACCGTTACGCCTTCTTGAAAAGCCACTGCGTCCGCCGCCGCCAAACATTCCGCCGAACATATCAAAGATATCTTCAAAGCCTCCAAAACCGCCGCTGTATGTTCCGCCGCCGCCAAATCCTGCATTAGGATCAACACCTGCATGTCCGAATTTGTCGTATCTAGCCTTTTTTTCAGGGTCGCTTAAAATGCTGTAGGCTTCGTTTACTTCCTTAAACTTTTCCTCAGCATCTTTATCACCCGGATTTCTGTCCGGGTGATATTTCATTGCCATTTTTCTGAAGGCGCTTTTAATTTCATCTTCTGAAGCACCTTTTTTGAGACCTAAGACTTCGTAAAAATCTCTTTTCTCTGCCATTATTACTTATCCTCTTCATCTACAACTTCATAGTCAGCATCAACTACATTGTCATCTGCTGCTCCACTGCCTGCGGCACCTGCGCCTGTATCTGCACCAGCGCCGGCAGCTCCCTGAGCCTGCTGAGCCTGTTCATAAAGCTTTGATGACATCTTATGATACTGCTCTGTCAGCTTTTCTATTGCTGCTTTGATTTCTTCTACAGTACCGTTGTTGAGTACCTTCTGAAGTTCATCCTTTGCTGCTGTAATTTCATTTTTGTCGTTTTCATCCAGTTTACCATCAAGTTCCTTGAGGTTCTTTTCTGTTTCATAGATAAGAGTTTCAGCCTGGTTTCTAACTTCGATTTCTTCTTTCTTTTTCTTATCCTCTTCAGCATACTGTTCAGCTTCCTTAACCTTTGCGTTAATTTCCTCTTCGGAAAGGTTTGTGGAAGAAGTAATTGTTATGCTCTGTTCCTTACCTGTTCCAAGGTCTTTAGCGCTAACATTTACAATACCGTTGGCATCGATATCAAATGTAACTTCAATCTGAGGAACTCCACGAGGAGCTGCAGGTATTCCTGTAAGCTGGAATCTACCTAAAGTGATATTATCCTTAGCCATTTCTCTTTCGCCCTGCATTACATGGATATCAACGGCTGACTGGTTATCAGCTGCTGTTGAGAATATCTGGCTCTTCTTAGTTGGAATAGTAGTGTTTCTTTCGATAAGCTTTGTAGCAACTCCGCCCAGTGTTTCTATGGAAAGTGAAAGTGGAGTTACATCAAGCAAAAGTACATCGTTTACTTCGCCTGTAAGTACACCGGCCTGGATAGAAGCACCGATTGCAACGCATTCATCAGGATTTACACCTTTGAAAGGTTCTTTTCCTGCAATTTTCTTTACTGTTTCCTGAACTGCAGGGATTCTTGTAGAACCACCAACCAGGATGATTTTAGCCAAATCGGCTGTTGTTACGCCTGCATCTGCCATAGCCTTTTTCATTGGTTCGATAGTGGCTTCAACAAGGTGGCTTGTCAGCTGATCAAATTTAGCTCTTGTAATATCCATGTTCAGATGAAGCGGACCATTTTCATTTACTGTGATAAACGGCAGATTTACATTTGTAGTTGTTGAGCTTGAAAGTTCTTTCTTTGCTTTTTCGGCAGCTTCCTTAAGTCTCTGAAGTGCCATCTGGTCAGCTCTAAGATCAACGCCGTTTTCCTTTGCGAATTCATCTGCCATGTAATTGAGCAGAGCGTTATCAAAGTCGTCACCACCCAGTTTATTGTTACCGGATGTTGCCAGTACTTCAAATACTCCGTCGCCCAGTTCCAGTACGGATACATCGAATGTACCGCCGCCCAGGTCGTATACTAATATCTTATGATGTCCTTCTTCCTTATCAAGTCCATATGCCAGAGCTGCGGCAGTAGGTTCGTTGATGATTCTCTTTACATCAAGACCTGCAATCTTACCTGCATCCTTGGTAGCCTGTTTCTGGCTATCAGTAAAGTATGCTGGTACGGTGATTACCGCTTCTGTAACCTTTTCACCGAGATAGCTTTCAGCATCGTTCTTAAGTTTAGTAAGAATCATTGCAGAAATATCCTGAGGTGTGTATTCCTTTCCGTCTATTTTTACCTTGTAGTCTTCACCCATATGTCTCTTGATGGATGAGATTGTTCTGTCAGGGTTTGTTACAGCCTGTCTTTTTGCTGTTTCACCTACTAGTCTTTCACCATTTTTTGCAAAGCCAACAACTGATGGAGTTGTTCTGTTACCTTCCGCATTGGTTATTACTGTAGGATCTCCTCCTTCCAAAACTGCTACGCAAGAGTTTGTTGTTCCCAAGTCAATACCTATTACTTTTCCCATTTTCTTTCTTCTCCTTTTATATTTTTATTGTATTTTTTTCTATTTAATAAGCGCTTTAATTAGCGACTTTTACCATTGCAGGTCTTATGACCTTGCCGTTTAATGTGTAGCCCTTTTGAAGGACTTCGCTTACCATGCCGCTTTCGACCTTGTCTGTGTCTTCCATCATTACTGCGTTATGGAAGTTAGGATCGAAAACAGTGCTTTCTGCTTCAATTTCTTTAACACCGGCATCAGTAAGTACATCGCTTAGCTGCTTAAAAATCATTTCGATTCCCTGTTTGAAACTGTCTCCTTCTGAAGCATCAGCTCCAAGAGCTCTTTCAAAATTGTCCATAACTTCAATTAGCTTTAAGACGATTTTTTCATTGGCGTAGGCATGAATTTCACTTTTTTGCTTTTCAGTGCGCTTTTTGTAATTCTGAAAATCAGCCATGAGCCTCAGATACTTAGTGTTAAGATCTTCATCTTCCTTTGTTTCTTCACAAGTTTCTTCTTTTTCTTCTGAACCTTCATCATATGCCCCGCTTGTGTCTTTTGGTTCCTGTTCTTCTGCTTCAGGTTCTTCTTTCAGTTGTTCTTCATTCTGAATGTTTTCATTTTCAGGCATTTGAACATTCTGATCCTTTTCAGTTTTATTCGTCATCTTTGCCTCCTGTGAGTCTAAATGAATTTGTGAGGTTTTCGGTGAGGTATTCTATAACCGAAGTGATTTCACCGTATTTCATACGGGTTGGTCCTATTACTCCCAGCTTACCGACTAGCTTTCCATCCACATGGTATGTAGCTGTTATAAGGCTGCAGTCGTTTAAGCTGTCATCATCATTTTCCGTACCTATGGTAATGATTATTCCGTCATCTCTTGTGGCAAGCTTTCTGACAAGCTCATCCTTACGGTCTATCATTTCCATAAAATCCCTTGCTCTGCTTATATCTCTGTATTCAGGCATCGAAAATATATTTTTAACGCCGTCCATATACAGGTTTACATTAAGCATCTCTTCAAGGGTCCTTATAAAATCAGGCATTATATTTTGAGCCAGAGCGTTCATGGCGGCAGCATCTGTTTCAAAAGACGAGATTATATCGCTTCTCAATGCTTCGGAAATGGTTTTTCCTTTAAAGGAATAAGTCATGGATTTTGAAAGTATCCTGAGCATTTCCTCAGTATATGGATGCTTTAATCTCAAAGCGGTATTTGAAACCTTGCCTGAATCTGCAACAATCATCAGTATTACGCTATCCTCATCCAATGGAAGGACATTTACGCACTTGAGCTTATCGCTCTCAACGCTTGGTGTCATCGCAAAGGATGTCAGATTTGTAATCTGAGAAAGTATCTTTGCTGCTCTTTCCAGTGTTCTATCCAGCTCTGTAAAGTTTTCGTGTAGCTCATTTACGATTATCTTTTTCTGGTCATTGGAAAGTTCTCTTTTTTTCATTATCTCATTTACATACAGTCTGTATGCCTTCTGAGAAGGAACTCTTCCTGCAGAGGTATGTGGGTGTGTCAGAAAACCCATTTCCTCCAAATCCGCCATTTCATTTCTGATTGTAGCAGGACTTACACCTAAATCGTATTTCTTGGACAGTGTTCTGGAACCAACAGGTTCAGCCGTCGTTATGAAATCGCCTATTATGGCCTGAAGTATTTTTAGTTTTCTCTCGTTCAGTTCCATAATCATTCTCCTTTATTATTAGCACTCATTATCTACGAGTGCTAACTACAATATTTAGTATACTCTCATTTATTTCTATGTCAACTAAAATAAGAAAAAAGTTTTGTGACAGATATGAAAGTTGCTGTGATATACTTTTCGTGTTTAATACGACATTTTAAATTGCATAAAAAGATTAGATACTGTATAGTTTAAGAGGTGTAATAAATGAAAGGAGTTTAACTAATGGAAGCAATTGATGTAGGCATACTATCTATATTGCCCCCTATTATCGCCATTGCACTGGCGCTTATAACAAAGGAAGTAATTTCTTCCTTACTTGTGGGTATTTTCTTTGGAACCTTCACATATGCGTTCTGCTCAGATCTGGGATTTATGGGAGGTCTTAATGCTACCTTTTCCCTTATGGCTCAGAAAATCGGAGACAACGCGATGATGATTTTGTTCCTATCACTTTTGGGAATTCTCGTTGTACTGGTTACAGCAGGCGGAGGCTCTCAGGCTTATGGTGTATGGGCGGCAACAAAAATTAAAAATAAAAAAATGGCTCAGCTAGCAACTGGTCTTTTGGGTTTTATAATCTTTGTGGATGACTATTTTAACTGTTTAACTGTTGGTACTGTTATGAAACCTGTAACCGACAAATATCGTATTGCCCGTGCAAAACTGGCATATCTTATAGATTCAACGGCAGCTCCGGTTTGCATTATAGCCCCTGTTTCATCGTGGGCGGCAGCGGTAGGCTCTACCCTTTCCGGCGCTGGAATTTTTGAAAGCGATATTATGGCTTTTATCGCCACAATACCTTTAAATCTATATGCTCTTCTTACAATAACAATGGTTGTTGTAGTGGCTGTAACTAAGATAAGCTATGGTCCTATGAGAGAAATTGAAAGAAGAGCAGAGCTCGAAAACGAGTTAGGTGCTCTTAATTCCGAAGCAGTAGCTAAAACAGATGATTCAAAGGGACAGGTTAAGGACCTTCTTATACCTATAATATCTCTTATTTTACTTTCTCTGGCAGCTATGCTTTATACTGGCGGATTTTTCTCCGGTGAAGGTGTAAACATCGTTGAGGCTTTCGGTAACTGTGACTCATCCAGGTCCTTAGTATTTGGTGGCTTTGGCGCTATAGTTGTTACCTTTGTACTCTATTTGCCGAGAAAAATACTTACATTTAAGGATTTCATGGGAAGTGTTAACGACGGTATAAAGATGATGGTTCCTGCCATTACAATTTTGGTTTTAGCTTGGACGATTTCAGGTGTATGTGGAGATCTTCTTTCTACAGGAGAATACATTGGAGGCGTAGTTGAACGAAGCAGCTTCCCTCTGCAATTCCTGCCTGTTGTTATTTTCCTTGTGGCTGCATTCCTTTCATTTTCAATGGGTACGGCCTGGGGCACATTCGGAATACTTATTCCTATAGTAATTCTCATTTGCGAAGAATCCATGGCTACAGATCCGTCGCTTATGACAGCTACTCTTGCAGCTACATTGGGCGGCTCTGTATTCGGTGACCACTGTTCACCTATTTCAGATACGACTATTCTTTCTTCTACTGGTGCAGATTGTAATCATATGGATCATGTATCAACGCAGATACCATATGCGATTACAGTAGCAGTATCCTGTGCTGTTGGATATCTCGTATCTGCATTTACTGGATTTAGCATTGTAGCTACTTTAGGTTCAGGTCTGCTTACATTGGCAATACTGCTCTTTGTAATCAATAAGCTTACATTAAAAAAGAACGGTCAAAATTAGGTACTTACCATAGTTTAAACTATAAAAAGACTCGCGGATTATCATGACATTTCCGCGAGTTTTTGATTTTAATAGACCCATATAAAATTATGCTTTATAGACTCTCCTCCGTCTACAACTATGCTTTGTCCTGTACAGAAAGAATTGGTCATAGTGAGAAAGTACGCCCACTGAGCTATTTCCTCAGGAGTTGCCCATCTATCCAATGGGGTTTCATTCATAATCTGTGCCCAAAGCTTATCGTCCTCCATAACCGGTTTATTTAATGGAGTTAAAACACCGCCAGGATCAAGGCTATTACAAGTTGCACCAAACTCAGCGACTCTTAATGCAACATTTTTGGTGTAAGCTATAACACCGCCTTTGCTTGCACAGTATTCGGGAAATTCAGAGCCTGTATGTCCACTGGCAGAGCCTATGTTTAAAATCGAATGTATATCCTGTTGCACTCCATATTTTTCAGTTAGATGAATTAAAGCTTTTAAATTTGTATCTATATCATCTTCATTTTGAGTTCCAGCATTGTTTATTAAAATATTTACTCTAGATATTTCTGGAAGTTTATCATAATCTCTTATATCTATCTGATAATGGGTGTAATTATCATTTATTATATTTCCTTCATTTTTGTCAAAGCCGATGACTTCATGTCCTTTATCTAAAAACAGTTGGCATATTGCCCTTCCAATTCCTTGGGAAGTTCCGGTTATAAGTACTTTCATTTTCATTACCTGCTTTCCTTATCTAGTGCTATTCATATATTTTATATATTCCTTACCGATATTTCTTTTCTTCCAATTCTGTGTAATTTTATAGCCAATAGGTGAAAATGCAATTTCCATTATCAATTCCGCCACTGCGCCAGTAAGAGCACATGTTATACACTGAATTACAGTCCAGTGAAAACCGTCCCAAAAAATTGGAGCAAATCCCACAAAAACGATTAGAGAAAATATCAGATTGTCCATAAACTGCCCTATAAAGGTTGAAATATATGATCTAGCGGCAAAGGCCTTTCCTCCGTCTGGATTGTCGATAAAAGCCTTACCTATGGTCCAATTTAAAAAGTTATTTATCACAGCTGACGCCAAAAAAGCCACGGTACTTCCCAGCAGTATGAACCATGTTCCTCCCAAAATCCTATCTAAAGCAGAATAATCATCAGCATTTGATGGAATAGCGCTTGCAATATAAAATATTAGGCATGTCATTAGATTGATGCAAGATGCTAGTATTGCGATTTTACTGGAAGCCTTGGGACCGAAGTGCTTTGTAATTATATCCATACACATAAACGATAGCCAGGATATTAAGATGCCTCCGTCAAGGGCAATCCATTGGGTTTGTATCAGCGTTTTATTGGCCAATAGATTCATGCAAATAACGCTTACAACAAATAATGACACCGTTGTTGCAGGAATACATTGCAAAAGCAAAGCTGTTTCTATTCTCTCTCTTTTAAACCAGGAAACCTTTTCTCTCATGTAAATCTCTCCTTATTTACCAGAGCTGCTTTAGCTTCCTGAAAATTAACAGGTGTACATTTTATAAAAAATGGCCTTGCAAAACGCAAAGCCACTTTGTTTTATATTAGAAAAGCAGTCCTGGTTTTGTTTTACGACAGGATGGTACAAACGAACTGTCGTCATCTTATGATGAATTTAATTTTTAACACTGACATATTATATATGAAAGCGCTTAGGATTACAATGATTTTATCCAGCCTTTAGTTCTTTTTACGGCCTCATTCCATTTACTTATGCATTTATTTCTTTCATCCTCGCTCATATTAGGATGAAATACCCTGTCTACAGCAAAATTTTCCTTAATATCATCTATATTCTTCCAATAGCCCGTTGCCAAGCCTGCAAGGTAAGCTGCTCCCAAGGATGTTGTTTCAATGCATGCCGGTCTTACTATATCGCAGCCTGTTATATCAGCCTGAAAGCCTGCAATGAAATTATTAGCGGCCGCCCCTCCGTCTATTTTTATTTTCTTAAGGGAGGTACCACAATCTGAAGCCATAGCTTCGGCCAAATTCTTTGTCTGGTAGCCTAATGATTCGAGGACAGCCCTTGCTATATGATTTTTATTTGTTCCTCTGGATAACCCGAATATAGCTCCTCTAGCGTATGGGTCCCAGTAAGGTGCTCCTAAACCTGTAAATGCTGGTACAAATACCGCTCCATTGGTATCTGAAACTGACATGGCCATTTTCTCCGTTTCAGCTGAATTTTTGATTATTCCCAGTTCATCTCTAAGCCACTGAACAGCTGCACCTGCTACAAACACAGATCCTTCAAGGGCATAATTTACTTTGTCTTCAATCCCCCATGCTATGGTTGTGAGTAGGCCGTTTTCACTTTTAACAGGTCTGTTGCCTGTATTCATAAGCATAAATCCGCCTGTACCGTAGGTCATCTTGCAGTCGCCTTCATCAAAACAGTTAAGTCCAAATAGAGAAGCTTGCTGATCTCCTGCAGCACCAGCGATAGGAATTTTTCCGCCGAAAATATGTGCATCTGTAAATCCGTAAACAGATGACGAAGGAACAGGCTGTGGCAGCATACTTTCAGGTATATTGAGAAGTTCTAATATTTCCTTATCCCATTTAAGTGAGTGAATATCAAACATCATTGTCCTGGCTGCATTTGTGTAGTCCGTAACATGTACACGCCCGGAAGTCAGCTTCCATATGAGCCATGTTTCTATGGTTCCAAATAAAAGCTCTCCTTTTGCAGCCTTTTCTCTTGCGCCATGGACATTTTCTAGTATCCATCTGAGTTTTGTTGCAGAAAAATATGGGTCGATTAGCAGGCCTGTTTTTTCTTTTATCATATCCGTTTTACCGGCATTTTTTAAACTATCACAGTATTCAGCTGTTCTTCGACATTGCCATACTATTGCATTGTATATAGGAACGCCTGTATTTTTGTCCCAGACAACTGTTGTTTCCCTTTGGTTTGTTATTCCTATGGCAGCAATATCTTTAAATGTACAGTTGATCTTATACATGGCCTCCTGTGCTACTCCTATCTGTACAGACCAGATTTCCATAGGATCATGTTCTACCCAACCATTTTGCGGAAATATCTGCTTAAATTCCTTCTGAGCAGTGCTTACGGTATTCCCCTCTCTGTCATAAAGCACACATCTTGCACTTGTAGTACCTTCATCAAAGGCCATAACATATTTTTTCATAAGCTCATCCTTTACTTTATTTTAAAACTATACGAATTCACACATAAAATCATTTGATTTTAGAAAACCTTCTTCAGTAAGAGTGATATGCCCATCTGAAGAAATATTTATCAAACCATTGTTTACATAATTATATATTATATTTTCAATATTCGGAAATGCTTTGAATATGCTTAATCCAAACTTTTTTTCAAATTCCTTTGTATCTATACCATCGGACGTGCGCAATGATGTGAAACAAAATACTGACATTGCATCTTTAATATTTTCTTTATCTTTGATATTTAAATCAGCAATATGTCCGTTTTTAATTTTGTCTTTCCATGTTTTTATAACCGAAGGATTTTCATATCTAAATCCGTCTATATATCCTGATGCTCCAGGACCTACTGCTGCAAAATATGACATATCCCAGTATTTAAGGTTGTGCCTACATCTGTAGCCAGGTTTTGCCGCATTGGATATTTCATAATGCTCAAAACCGTTTATTTTTAAAGCTTCACAAGCAGTAAGATACATCCTGTCTGCTTCCTTATCATCGACACAATTTAAATTGTCATTTTTATATCTCTCGTAAAAAGGCGTATTTTCTTCAATTTGTAGCCCGTAAAAGGATATATGCTCAGGCCCCAATGAAACGGCTTGATTTAAAGTATCTTTCCATAGTGACATATCCTGATTAGGAAGAGCAAACATAATATCGATATTGATATTATTAAATCCTGCCCTTCTTGCTTCTTTAAAGGCTGTAATTCCTTGCTCACTATTATGTAGTCTGCCCAATGCTTTTAAAACTTCATCATTAAAGGACTGAATCCCGATGCTCAATCTGTTTATTCCAGAACTTTTATAATCTTTAAGTTTATCATTTGTTAGTGAATTAGGATTGGCTTCACAAGTTATTTCAGTGTCCTCAGCTAAATTATAGCTTTCTTTTATTGTTGTGAGAAGCTGATCCATTTGACTGCCGGATAAAAGAGAAGGCGTACCTCCTCCGATGAATACCGTATCCACTATTTTATCCTGGATGTATGGCTTATTGCCTCTCTGTTTTAGCTCTTTAAGCAGAAAGTCTATACAGGTGCTACGCTCTGTTTCCTTCATAGGAAAAGAAAGAAAGCCGCAGTAATCGCACTTTCTTTCACAGAATGGTATATGTATGTATAATCCGATATTCTTTTTATTTGTTATCATCATATTTCAGTACGGCAGTAAAGGCCTCCTGAGGAACCTCCACCTTACCGAACTGCCTCATTCTCTTTTTTCCTTCCTTCTGTTTTTCAAGAAGCTTTTTCTTACGGGAAATGTCACCACCGTAGCACTTGGCTATTACATCTTTTCTGTAAGCTCTTACAGTTGTTCTCGCAATAACCTTCTGTCCAATTGCAGCCTGAATAGGCACTTCAAACTGATGCATAGGAATTACTTCCTTGAGTTTTTCACATACGAACTTTCCTCTTGCCTGAGCCTTTGATTCGTGAACTATCATAGAGAAGGCATCCACAAGCTCCTTGTTAAGTAAAATATCCATTTTAACAAGCTTTGAAGGCTCATAGCGTATAAATTCATAATCAAGGGAGCCATATCCCCTAGTCTTTGATTTCAGCGCATCAAAGAAGTCATAAATAACTTCGTTTAAAGGCATTTCATAATGAAGCTGAACCCTGTTTTCGGTAATGTATTCCATATGGATCATTTTACCTCTTCGTTCCTGACATAACTCCATAATGTTACCCACATATTCCTTTGGAATCATAATGTCAGCTTTAACAATAGGTTCCTCTATCTGTTTTACCAATGTCGGTTCTGGCAGATTGCTTGGATTTTGAACCATCATTTCAGTACCGTCATTTTTGATAACCTTATATATTACGCTTGGTGAAGTTGTAATTACACCTAGGTCAAACTCTCTTTCAAGTCTTTCAACGATGATTTCCATGTGCAAAAGACCAAGGAATCCGCACCTAAAGCCAAAACCCAACGCCTGAGAAGTTTCTGGTTCAAAGTTGAAAGCGGCATCATTAACCTGCAGCTTTTCAAGGGCATCCTTTACATTTTCATATTTTTCACCTTCAGCAGGATATATTCCGCAGTAAACCATTGACTGCGCCTTTTTATAGCCAGGAAGCGGTGCATCTGCAGGATCGTTGTCTAATGTAACGGTATCTCCTACTCTTGCATCCCTAACCTGTTTAATGCTTGCACATATATACCCTACTTCACCTGCTTTAAGTTCGTTGCAAGGAACAGGTCCCGGAGAGTATGTTCCAACCTCAGTAACTTCGTATTTCTTGCCGGTATTCATAAGGCGAATTGTATCTCCTGCCTTTACAATACCGTCAAAAATTCTTGCATATATTACAACGCCTTTATAATTATCATAATACGAGTCGAAAATAAGTGCTTTAAGCTTACCTTCCGGATTACCAGATGGAGCAGGCACTACTTCAACTATCTTTTCAAGAAGATCTTCCACACCGGTTCCTTCCTTTGCTGAAACAAGTGGTGCTTCTGATGCATCAATTCCTATTACATCTTCAATTTCCTGTTTCACCTCATCAGGTCTTGAGCTTGGCAAGTCTATCTTGTTTAAACAAGGTAGTATCTCCAGATCTTCGTCTAAGGCAAGATAAACATTTGCTAAGGTCTGAGCTTCTACGCCCTGGGTCGCGTCCACAACAAGAACAGCCCCTTCGCAGGCTGCTAAAGAACGTGAAACCTCATAAGTAAAGTCCACATGACCCGGAGTATCTATGAGGTTAAATATGTATTCCTGACCATCCTTTGCTTTATAAAGGAGTCTGCTGGTCTGAAGTTTAATAGTAATACCTCTTTCCCTCTCCAAGTCCATATTATCTAAAAATTGTTCCTTCATATCACGCTTGGCAACACATCCTGTTTTTTCCAAAATTCTGTCTGCCAGTGTTGATTTTCCGTGATCTATATGGGCTATAATGCTAAAATTTCTAATATTCTTCTGATAATGATCCATGAGTTCCTCTCTTCGTTGAAATTTACGGATTTCGTGTTATATTTTACATTAAATTTGTGTTGATTTCAATTGTTAACTGTTATATAATATCACATGCGAGTTTATTATTGAATTGCATTAAATTAAAGAAAGTGGGGTAAGTTTAAATGGCAAATATTAAATCCGCAAAGAAAAGAATCAGTGTAGTCGACAGAAAAACAGCAAGAAACAAGAGAGTTAAGAACCATATCAAAGAAGTTCTTAAGGATTTCGATAAGGCTATCGAAGCTGGCGATATGACTCTTGCTAAGGAAAAGCTTGTTTTGGCTGAAAAGAAGCTTATGCAGGCAGCTGCAAAGGGTGTTTTCCACAAGAAAGCAGCTTCCAGAAAAGTGTCGAGACTCAATCAGAGATTCAACAAAGCTAACGCTTAAAATCTCATCCGTCCCCACAAGAGTATAAGTTAAATACTCACTATATGAAGAAAACCGGCGTTTGTCTCAGGCCGGTTTTTTCTATGTCCTAACCCAATTTCTCGAAGAGAAATTGATGGTAGGACAAGCACATAAATTGCGCGGCTTTAGCCGCAGTGCAATTTTACAGTGCTCTATTAAATATTCTCCCCTCTTTTAATCTTTCTTGTAGTCGTTCTTATAAAGTCGGTTTTTCTGATGATAATATCTTTTACCCTCTTATAGCTGGCAAGCTTTCTGTTCATTTGATATATTTCCTCTTTAAACAGCTCAAATATCTCATCATCGGTCATATTACCTTTTGCTTTTTCAAGAGCTTCATAATCAGGGAAAATCTGTACAGTTATTCTATATTCTTCTTCGTTCTTTTCCTTAACTCCGTAAACCATACAGTCAACTACATAATCAAGGTTTCTTATTACAGCCTCGATTTCTTCAGGGTAAATGTTCTTACCTGTCTTTGTGACTATGATATTTCTGCTTCGTCCAGTAATATATAGCCAACCATCAGGATCCATAAATCCTAAATCACCGCTATGAAGCCATCCGTCTTTTATTACCTCAGCTGTTTCCTCCGGCATATTGTAATAACCCATCATTACGTTAGCGCCTTTAATCAGGATTTCACCGATACCATCCTCGTCCGGCTGGTCTATTTTAATTTCCACCCCAGGAATTGCAAGTCCAACAGATCCGGATTTTTTATATGCGTTTTCAAAATCAGGAATAACAGTTACCAATGGTGCAGTTTCAGTAAGTCCGTAACCCTGAGAAACATCAAATCCAAGATCTATAAAGCCTCTTAAAACTGCCGGATCTATTGCTGCTGCCCCACTTATGAGATAACGGAAATTACCTCCAAATCTATTTCTAACGCCGCTAAATATCTTTTTACGCTTATCTATTTTGAAAGTCATAAGTCTTCTGTTAAGTCTTACAGCTTTAAGCATTGCATTTTCACTGCCGTTCTTTTCTGCTTCCTTCCATATTTTACTGTACATGGACTCTATGATAAGAGGGACTCCTACAATAAGACTTGCTTCTGACTCTCTCATGTTTTTAAGCATATATTTCAGTCCCTCGCAGAAGGCCACAGATCCGCCCTGAAAAAGCACTGCGAGTATACCCATGGAGGATTCCAGTGTGTGATGTATAGGAAGCACAGAAAGAGCCCTATCATCTTTTTTAAGATTTATTACCTGATTGGCGCCTCTTATAACATGACAAATATTTTTATTTGAAAGCATAACTCCCTTTGGAGTACCTGTTGTACCAGAAGTAAACAGAATTTCAACCATCTGTTCAGGGTCTGTTGTAACATCGGCAAATTGATCTCTTCCCGTTTCAAGAAGACCTCTTCCCTGGAAAATAAGATTATATATATGATGCTCTGCTGTCATACTTTCATCATTTTGGTAAGCATCCATTACAAACTTATGGGATATATCAATATTTTCGAAATAGTTGCCGTAGTTGGAAGTGAAGAAAACAGCTTCACAGTCCGCCGCCTTAATAAGGTTAACTATTTCTTCCTGCTTTAAATCCTTATCGATTGGAACTGCAACTCCTACACCGGAAACTGTGGCCATATATGCCACTACCCACTGATAGCAGTTGTTGCCCATAATTGCAATCTTTGAATCCTTAAGTCCTAAATCTATAAGTCTTGCTCCAAGAGCTTCGACATCCTTTTTAAACTGG
This sequence comes from Gallibacter intestinalis, assembly GCF_014982745.1. Lineage (GTDB taxonomy): Bacteria > Bacillota > Clostridia > Peptostreptococcales > Anaerovoracaceae > Gallibacter > Gallibacter intestinalis. Next base: position 81,754 of record NZ_JADCKA010000002.1, read on the forward strand.
GAAAAACTGATTTCAAAATATTCTCCACCCTTTTTTCTTTTAGCCAAAAAGGCAGTTTTTTCTCCAAAAAGCTCATCACACTGATACAGCATTTCTCTTAAGGTGGTTAATTCTCTAACTTTGTGTAATTTAGTTTCGCTTATCATCTGTTCGTCTCCAAATGTCTGTTATATATCCACAATTTATAGTATAATAACTAAAGCCATTATACTATAAATAACCATAGAAAGGAAATGAGATTTTGAGTATACATATAAATGCCACAAAAGGCAAAATAGCTGAAAGCATTCTCCTTCCGGGAGACCCACTGAGAGCCGAATTTATTGCCCACAATTATCTTGAAGAACCGGTTTTATATAACGATGTGCGAAATATGCTTGGTTATACAGGAAGATATAAAGGTGTTCCGGTTTCAGTTCAGGGAACGGGAATGGGTATGCCGTCCATAGGCATATATACTTGGGAGCTTATGACAGAATACGGTGTCGAAAACTTTATAAGAGTCGGTACTGCCGGTTCATTTAACGAAAATATTAAGAACGGAGATATTGTTCTTGCCGTTGCAGCATCTACCGATTCAAACTATTCGCATGCATTTAATATCCCTAATTCCTATGCACCATGTGCCAGCTGGAAGCTTCTATCTAAAGCCCATGATATAGGTAGAGAGATGAATCTATCTATGACTGCAGGTAATGTGGTTTCCTGCGATGTCTTTTATGAAACGGAGCCTGACTGGTGGAAAAAATGGGCTAAAATGAATGTTTTAGCTGTGGAAATGGAAGCGGCAGCTCTCTATATGAATGCAGCTTATCATCGCAAAAATGCCCTAGCAATGATGTGCATAACAGATCACTTCATCACAGGTGAAAAAGCTACAGCTGAAGAAAGAGTTAAAAATAATGATGAAATGATAAGATTTGCTTTGGAACTGGCAACGAGATAACAATGAAAAAGGACTGTTTTTTAAGACAGTCCTTTAAAATTACAGTTTACTTTATCATATCCGTTATCAGAAAGCTTTTTTTCAAGGCCCTTTAAAACTCTAAACTCCCCTGCATCCTCGATTATAACTTCGTTTATATCCTTTTCTATAATATAGTTATAAAGACTGCGAAGGATATTATTTGATCTAATCATCCTAAAATCTGCTCCAGTTTCCACTGCCTTTGCGTAAAGATGGTCGAGGCTGCTGTCTCTGGTTTCAGGATTCATATAGTAGGTTTCATATGAACAGAGATTAACTATAAAAAGCTTATCCTCTTCGGAATTTAAAAGTTCCATGCCGGCATCAGCCAGAATTGCAGCTTCAGGCTTTCTTGTTACACATACGAGTATATTTGTCATCTTTAATTCCTTTTTATATTGTTAAATTATTTTACCTTTTCAATATATCCCTTTTCTAAGAGAAAATCTATAGTATTTGTATCACAGTCCCTTACATTTATATAATCCGAGTAAAAGTCATAATACTCTATATGCAGTCCGAGATTGTCAGTATAATCAATCTCCTCCTCATATGTCCTGTTATGAAAATCCTTGCTTATGCATTCGATAAGTTCGTCTATGTGCTTTGGATCTGTAACATCCCTCTTATGAACATATGCATCTTCTGCAGTAGTCACATAAAATTCTGTTATCTCCATTTTAGCATTGCTTAAGGAAAGTTGATCCTTAAACTCACCTGATTCGTATATATATCCTAATTCATCAACTTCCTTATATGGCAGCGTATATCTTCTACTTATTGTAGAGCCGTCTTTAAGATTATAGGTTATATCAAAGCTTCTGTATTCTCCCCAATCAGCATTATCAGAAGGCGGAGCATTATATTTACCATCCAAAACTCCCTCCTGGATTTTTACAACATTGGAAATCACATCCCTGTCGTTAAAAACATTGTAGTCTTTGTTCATAACTTTATCTTCAATAGGATAGTCCATCATGATACCACTGGCATCAATCTTTACGGATTTAACCTCATTAATAGATGGTATTCTGCCCTCATATCCGTAAATATCAACCACAAAAGACAGAAGGAAAATCAGACCTATTGCAGTCATTATTGCCATATTAGCCAGCGAACGGCCCTTAAATATCCTAAAGGTTCTGTTAAGCAGCATGTAACCTATAATGATTCCGATTATAAGTCCAAAGAAGCTTGCGACAATCATGACAAAGCTGTCAATATAGGCTACAAAGAAGATGGTACCTATAACGGTCATCATATATATGCCTGCAAGTATATTTAGAACCCATTTAACCCAACCGAATGTAATAGCATTGTCACATCTTTCGGGTTTAAGTCTTTTATATGCTAGCGCTGAGACGAAATATATTATCAGTGATACAAGAAAATATACAAGAGTCGATAAAGAAACAAAACTCCAGTTTTCACTTGTAATTGGTGACATTGCAAGAACAACACTGCCTATGTTGCTGTTAGCCATAAACCCAGTTAGAAAACATGAAGCAAAAAGCAATATTACGCCGTAAATGCTCTGTGGCAACAGTGAAAACCAGAACGACATAACGACGTGCATTGTTGAAGTTCCAGTTACTACCGCAGCTATTGTACATATGGCTAGTTGAAATAATGATGATAACAAAGCAAACAAGAGAGCATTTAAGGCAGTCTTGGCGCCTACTGCTACAGCAATGTAAAGGGCTAGAACAATATTTGGTATATTAATAATCAACAATCCTGCCACTATAGTGCTTGCAAATATTTGCATTCTTGTAAACGGCAGAGAGTGAATAAATACTGTAGCGCTCTTTTTATGTAAGAATCCAAACAATGGTACAGATACTATTAGCGGCATAAAAAAGCTGTATACTCTAATTCCAGCAAAAGTACCATACTCTGTATCCGCTGCGATAAATGATTGTTCTCCTGTATTTATACCTTCCGGAAGGATGTATATTACCACATAATACAAGATTGCAAAGAACATCACAGGCATATATCTTTTCAAACAGCTTTTAAGTATAGCCGCAGAAAATATACCGTTAGACGAATATCTGTTCATCTTTGCCTCCTCCCAGTTCGTAAATGAAAATTTCTTCTAAAGTAAGCGGCAATACATCGAAAACCGCTGGATTATTTCTACCTATAATATCCTCTATTTCTTCAAAACTGTTTTTAGCGATAATCAGCTTAACTGAACCTCTGCTGTCCTCATGAATTACATTAAGGCCTTTAAAAGGATCATACACTTCAGATGTAAAGGCCACCTGAACCTTATGTATATCAGTTTTAAGTGTATCTATATCTCTTTCTATCTGAACTCTGCCATTTTTCATTATTCCTATGGCATCGCAGACACCTTCCATTTCCCTCAGGTTATGAGAAGAAACCAAAACAGTCATCTGTCGGTCTGCAACCTCATCTACTATGATGCTCCAAACTCTTTTTCTCACAATTGGATCAAGGCCATCAATTGGTTCATCCAAGATCAATATTTCAGGCATAGTGGAAACAGCTAAAATAAAATAAGCCTGCTTTTGCATTCCCTTTGAAAAACTGCGCAAGCTCTCCTTTTCATTTAAACCAAAGGAAGAAACTAGGCTGTCATACTTTTCCCACGACCATCCCTTGTAAAATGATGCATATTGCTTAGACATATCCTTAAGTGAAAAGCCGTGATAAAAGAAAAGTTCATCAGGTACATATGCCATTTTCTGTTTTATGGCAGTATTTTCATAAATTTCCTCACCCATTATTTTTATGGAACCGGAATCTGGTTTTAAAATACCCATTATATGTTTTATCAATGTAGTTTTTCCTGAACCGTTAACACCAACAAGTCCATATATGGAACCTTTTTCTACATTAAGGTCAACACAGTCAAGGACTCTGTCCTTTGTATCAAAGCTTTTGACAAGATCCCTGATTTTAATCATTTCCATTCACCTCTCTCACTTAAAATGTCTTCTATTATTCTTTTAGCATCTTCCAAACTTATGCCGGTATAATAGAGCTTGTTAATGTCTTCTCTGAGAATTCTGGTGAGTTTTTCAACTTCCCTCTCATCCACATCCATTTTTTTTACATTGGAAACAAAGGAACCCTTTCCCTTGACTACATAGATATATCCCTGCTCTTCAAGCTTTGTATACGCTTTTTGTACAGTATTTGGATTTACCGTTATCATCTTGGAAAGCTCCCTTACTGACGGTAACTTTTCATCAGGTGCAAGTACACCTGTAACCATAAGCTCTTTAAAATTGTCCGTAATCTGCTCCTGTATTGATTTGTGACTCTTTAGATCTATTTGGAACATCCGGCTCCTCCTTTTCTTTAATAAGTGTACTACATACAATAGTACACTGTCAACAAAGAAAACGCGGCTCTGATTAAGCCGCGTTAAATCTCACTGTATATATAATAATAGTTAATCAAGATAGAAGTAGTTATATCCATAGAACTTAGTAGCTGATGGATCTTCATTGTATTTATACATGAGAAGTTCCGAAACAGTTACCGTCTGATATCCTTGGGATTGAAGCCATGGAAGTATCTGTTCAGTTGCCTCTGCTGATGAATCATATATAGAGTGCATCAAGATAACCTTACCATCAAGATTACCTGAACCCTTTATCTGTTCAACAACTGAAGCAGCATTTCTAGATTTCCAGTCCAGAGTGTCCACTGACCACAATATACCCGGTTTGCCAAATATCTCTGTTGTCTTTTCATTACCGTTACCATAAGGAGGTCTGTATACAGTAGGCTTTTTACCTAATCTGCTTTCTATGGCCTCGTCTGTCTTATCGTTCTGTTCTTTTATGGCAGCATCGCTTATCTGGAAGAGATTTGGGTGATTATAGCTGTGGGAGCCGATTTCACAATTAAGCTCTTCCATTCTCTTGAGATATTCTTCCGAATCACTGCAATTTTCAACATTTTCACCAAGTTCAAAGAATGTGGCAACAGCACCGTTCTTTTCGAGGGCATCTAGAATTCTGTTAGTTGTGCCTTTTTTAGGACCATCATCGAAGGTTATTGCTACCATAGGCTTTGATGGATCTAAACCTCTAGAATCTATTTCATCTCTAAATACATTTTCCACATCACCGTTCTTTACTTTGATTTCAGTCAAAGAATCCATATCCTCAACCTGTCCTGCATCAAAGTAGAAGATTGCATCCTTGCCATTTAGAGCAAATCTGTCATAATCTACATCTGCAGCGGCAGCCTTGTCAAATCCCTTTGATTTAAAGAAGTCAGCCAGCTGATCTCTGTAGCCAGGTTCAAAGGCCATAAGTGAAAATACCTCTGCACCGTTTTCAGTATTAAAGGTAAATGTTTTTACAGTATTTGAAACTTGCTGCAAATCGCCTTTATCATCAGCTTCCTGCACAGCAGTTTTAACTACAACACTTCCAGTACCTTGATCACCTTTATATGTATCGCAGCAGATTAACTGTGCGACCTTACCATCTCCGCTGTTGCCGTATTTTGATCTGAAGGACTGCTGTTCATCCTGTATGAGCTGTGAAATTCTTGCGTCTACATTTTCCAGTCCTATTTCAGGATACTGAATTGCACTTGAAGCATATTCTCCGTAGTTATACTCTGTCTGAACATCTCCGATGTCATCGCTTTCTACGTTAGCTGAAAAATATCTATCCGCAAATCTTTCAAAACCGCTTTCATTATCGTAGTTGTTTGCTGTTAGATACTTATATGCTGCAAATCCCCCCGCAGCAAGTATCACAATAAGTACAACTACAAATATAAAGCAACCGAATCCTGATTTTTTCTTCCTTCTCTTTTTTGTTGGCCTTCTTCTGGCTGTATCGCTTCTCATTCATCCTACCTCATCACTTAAATAAAAGTTTTTGTTTTTAATAGACTTTAAGAGTTTATCATATCTATTCATTAAGTGCAATATTCATCATCACGGCACATTCTATTCTCTTTTTATGAAGTTCACATGAAAATTCACAGACAGTTTTTACATCACCGTTCATATGATATGCATTAGCAGAGCATCCGCCGCTGCAATAGAGCTTTGCAAAGCAATCATCACATTCTTTTCTTGAATAAACATTGCATCCTTTAAATTCAGAAACAATCTCACCTTTAGTTATTCCATCATCTAAATTACCCATTTTATATTTGTCATCCCCTACAAACTGATGACAAGGATAGATATCTCCTTCTGGAGTAATAGCAAGATATTCAGTACCTACGCCGCAACCGGAAATTCTTTTAGAAATACATGGGCCACCTGTGAAATCGATAGTGTAATGATAGAAATTAAATCCGTTTCCATCTTTATATCTCTTGATCATTTCTCTTGCAAGAATATCATAATTTTCCTTTAATACCGGTATATCTTCCTCTGTAAGAGCATATGGCATATCCGTTGAGCATACAACGGGCTCCATGGAAAGCTCCTTAAAGTCTAAATCAGCCATATGAATTATATCCTTTGCAAAGTCACGATTGTACTTTGTGTAAGTACCGCGCATGTAGTAGTCTTTTTGATTCCTACTATCTGCAAATTTCTTGAATTTATCGATTATAAGGTCATATGTGCCCTTGCCATTTTTAGTTTTTCTCATGTTATCGTTTATTTCAGGCCTTCCGTCAAGAGAAAGCACTACATTTCCCATTTCTTTATTAGAAAATTCGATAACATCATCATCTATTAACAGACCATTTGTTGTCAGCGTAAATCTAAAGTTCTTGTTCTTTTCCTTTTCTATTAATCTAGCATATTCAACTGTCTTTTTACATACTTCCCAGTTTAAGAGGGGCTCTCCGCCAAAAAAGTCAACTTCAAGGTTCCTTCTTCCCGGACTATGCTCAACTAGAAAATCTATAGCCTTTTTAGCGGTTTCAAAGGACATCAACCCTTTTGGTCCGTTGAATTCGCCCTTTCCTGCAAAGCAATATCCACAGTTCATATTACAATCATGAGCAACATGAAGACATATGGCTTTTAAAACCGACTGTTTATCCTTCATATAAGGTGCCAGGTCTCTAAAAATGTCATCGCTAAAAAGTTTTCCTTCCTTTTTTAACAATTCGATGTCCTCTAGTGTCTCTGTTACATCATCGATGGTAATATCATTATATTTATCTTTTATTTCATTAAAAATTAACTGCGCGTCGCCAATACCTTCATCAACAAGTTTGATAATGTCATAGGCAACATCGTCAACAGAATGGATGCAGCCGCTGTTGGCATCAATTATAATATTGTATCCGTTGTTTTTATACTGATGGATCATTTATAATCCGTTCCTTTCGTAATTTTTACCCAAGTATCTATATTCTATTCATACTATATATGAATTTATACACATTAAAAATCGTTGTACATTTTCAGTACAACGACCTTGTGGATCTGTTTATCGATCTTATTTATCTCTGCACTGCTCGCATTTCTGATTAGCTACGCTGCAGGATGTCTTGCTTGCAGACTGACATGAAGTCTGGCATTCACCGCAGCCGCCTGTTTTAACGCTGGCTCTGAGATCTCTTGTATCCAAAGTTTTTATTCTTTTCATGGTCATTGCCCTCCTTGTAAAATTCCTAAATTATTGTATCAAAACAGATTGTCTGTGTCAATTTTACTATTTAGCAGTTTTATCAAAAACATATAAAAACTTAATATTGCAAACTAATAAAAATTGCAGTAATATTAAGAAGTAAAAATCATATGCTATCCTTTAAAAGGGAGTAGCCGGCATATAATGCAGTGTTCGCGTCAATACGGTTAACAACCCGCGTTCACTTTAAATGGCGAGACTTTTAAACACTTATAGGCGTATTAGCCGCAGTGTTTGAAGTCTTTTTTGTTTATATGCACACATCATATCAAGGAGGAAAGAATGTTTTACAACAAAAGTTCGGAAGAAGTTTTAAAAGAATTTGAATCTTCCACAGACGGACTATCTGAAGCACAAGTCACCGACCATAGAGAAAAATACGGTGAAAACAAGCTTCAGGAAAAGAAAAAGAAAAGTACTTTGCTTGTATTTGCAGAGCAGTTTAAGGATCTTCTTGTAATCATCCTTATTGTCGCCGCCCTTATTTCCATTGCCACCGGTGATGTGGAAAGTACGGTTGTAATTTTAGCGGTAATTACTCTCAATGCGATACTTGGTACAGTACAGTATGTGAAAGCCGAAAAATCCCTTGAGAGCTTAAAAAAGCTTTCGGCACCTGTGGCCAAAGTTATTCGTGACGGTCAGCAGCTTGAAATTCCTGCATCTGAATTGGTTGTAGGAGATATTATTAAGCTTGAGGCCGGCGATGTGGTTCCAAGTGATGGCAGATTGCTTGAGGCTTACTCATTAAAGATCAACGAAAGTGCCCTAACAGGTGAATCAGAAGCCGTTGAAAAAGATCCTTCTGTCATTGACAGTGAAAAGGTTGCATTAGGTGATCAAAAAAATATGGTATTTTCGAGCTCACTTGTAACATACGGCAGAGGACTGGCTGTTATAACCGCTGTAGGACATGATACTGAGCTTGGTAAAATTGCCGACCTTATTTCAAATACAGCAGAGAGAAAGACGCCTCTTCAGGTTAATATGGATAACTTCAGTAAAAAGCTGTCCATTATTATCATTTTAATCTGTGTGCTCGTATTTGGACTCAGCGTATACAGGGGCGAAACCATAATGGATGCCCTACTCTTTGCAGTTGCTCTTGCAGTTGCAGCAATACCTGAAGCCCTTAGCTCGATAATTACAATATCACTGGCCATAGGTACATCAAGAATGGCGAAGGAAAATGCCATAGTAAAAGAGCTTAAAGCCGTTGAAGGATTAGGCTGTGTATCTATCATATGCTCTGATAAGACAGGTACCCTCACTCAAAATAAAATGACTGTTGAGGATGTATACTGCTACCCTACTAATAAGCAGACTTTATTGATATCATCCATAATGTGTAACGACACTGCTATCGTTGATGGTGAAACCTTTGGTGATCCTACTGAAACAGCTTTCGTGGATTATTATATGGCCAACAACGACGATTACACGGAAATGATGGCAACTCATCCGAGAATCGGAGAGCTTCCTTTTGATTCTGAGCGTAAGCTTATGAGTACCCTTCACGATATGGAAGGCAAAATCACTATGTTTACAAAGGGTGCTCCGGATGTGCTTATAGAAAGATGTGGATATTTCCTCGATGCTAACGGACAGGTTGCACTTCTTAATGAAGAGGAAAAGGAAAAAATTAAACAGAAAAACTTTGATTATTCATCAGGGGGATTAAGAGTTCTGGCCTTTGCCATGAAAACATATGACGCCTTAAAGGAACTTAACTTTGACGATGAAAAAGATCTTGTTTTTATCGGTCTTGAAGCAGAAATGGACCCTCCTAGAGTTGAATCAGCTCCTGCTGTTGCAGACTGTATTAAAGCCGGTATTAAACCTATTATGATAACAGGCGACCACAAAGTAACAGCCTCTGCAATAGCTAAAAAGATAGGTATTTTACAGGATGGAGATAAAGCTATAACAGGTCCTGAGCTTGACGAAATGGATGATGAAACACTAGCTAAGGAGCTTCCACACATTTCTGTATATGCTAGAGTATCCCCTGATAACAAGATAAGAATTGTTAACGCATGGCAGGAACTTGGTCATATCGTTGCCATGACCGGTGACGGAGTAAACGATGCCCCTGCTTTAAAACAGGCTGATATCGGTATTGCAATGGGTATCACGGGTACAGAAGTATCCAAAGATGCTTCTGCTATGATTCTTACCGATGATAACTTTGCTACGATTATCAAGTCTGTTTTAAACGGAAGAAATATCTATGCAAATATAAAGAATGCCATCAAGTTCTTGCTTTCAGGTAATGCTGCAGGTATCTTCTCTGTATTGTATGCTTCATTGGCAGGACTTCCGGCACCTTTTGCCGCTGTACATCTGCTGTTTATCAATCTTCTTACAGACAGCCTTCCTGCCCTTGCCATCAGCATGGAGCCGAGCAATGAAGAGCTTATAAAAGATAAACCGAGAAGCAGAGATGAATCTATCCTGACTAAAGCTTTTGTTGGTGAAGTCGGATTCCAGGGTATATTGATTGCAATTGCAACTATGGCTGCCTTTTATATCGGATATGAAACAAGCACTGAGGCTGCAATGACAATGGCATTTTCAACTCTTTGTCTTGCAAGATTGTGGCATGGCTTTAACTCAAGAGGTAAGCAGTCCATATTCAAACTGGGTTTAACCACTAATGTTTACACTATAGGAGCATTCTTCCTGGGACTTATACTTCTCAGCCTTGTACTCTTTGTACCGTTCCTGGAAGAAGTATTCTCTGTGGCAGTGCTCTCATGGGCTCAGATTGGATGGATTGCACTTCTTGCCTTCCTGCCGACAGTAGTGATACAGATAAAGAAAATTATCGTAGACCATATGGAAAACAAATAAACAAATATTGTGAGATGATTAACTATGGAAAGGAAAAAGGACAGAACAATACTGCACTGTGACATGAACGGGTTTTACGCATCAGTAGAGCTTTTGGACTATCCACAGTATAAAAATATTCCTATGGCGGTATGCGGAGATCCCAAAAGCCGCCATGGAATAATCCTTGCTAAAAATGAGCCAGCAAAGAAATTCGGCATAAAAACCGCTGAAACAATTTGGCAGGCTAAAAAGAAATGTCCTTCATTGGTATGCGTACCTCCCCATCATGATAAATACTCAAAATACAGTAAAATGATTAATGAGATTTATCTCAGATATACCGATATGGTGGAGCCATTTTCCATAGACGAATCCTGGCTGGATGTTTCGGCTAGCCTCACCCTATTTGGTTCGGGTAAGGAAATAGCTGATCAGATACGAGAAATCGTAAAAAAAGAATTAGGACTTACACTTTCTGCTGGAGTTTCATTTAATAAAATATTTGCGAAAATGGGCAGCGAGTATAAAAAACCCGATGCCACCACCGTAATAACAAGAGAAAACTACAAAAATATAATTTGGCCAATGGATATATCAGAGATGTTTTTTGTCGGGAAAGCAACCGCTGATAAACTTAAAACCGCAGGTATCCATACAATTGGCGATCTTGCAAACACCAGTCGTCCCCTTCTTGTTTCAATGCTAGGCAAACATGGCGGCATGTTGTACGATTATTCCAACGGTCTAGATGAAGAACCTGTCAGTCTTTATTCAGACAGAGAAAAAATTAAATCAGTTGGTCACGGTATGACTTTTACAAGAAATATTACAGGAAGTGAAGATATTAAGGCTGCCCTATCTGGTCTCTGCGATAAGGTAGCCAGCAGACTTAGAAGAAATAAAATGAGAGCATGGGGAGTTAAGGTGGATATAAAAGATCCTGACTTTAATGTGGTTTCAAAGCAAAAACAGCTTGATGCGGCAATAAATACAGCAGAAGATATAAGTATTGCTTCATATGAGCTTATAACCTCATTTTGGCCCTTAGACAGACCTATTAGATTATTAACCGTTACAGCTATAAATCTTGTGGATGAAAATGAAGCTCAGCAGCTTTCATTCTTTGATACTGAAAACACACAGCGTCGTCAACGGGCTGAATCCGTTGAACGAACCCTTGATATGATAAGAGATAAATACGGAAGTTCTTCTATAGGCTTTGGAAGAACTGTAAATAATGATATAGGTATCAAATACAAAGAGCCAAATAAAAATAATGATGATGATTGAGCTATTTTAACCGATAAAAAAGCAACTGAATTATTAAATCAGCTGCTTTTTTATTTATGCTAATGTCATTACAAGTTCTAGTAAATCAGCACGAACTTTATTTTCAATATTGTCGGCTATTTTAAGATCAACTAAAGTTACCTTTTGACCGTCAAAGCCAATTGCTGTACTAGGTTTATCTTCTGATATAAGTCTGACAGCCTCGGAGCCCATAAGGGTTGCCATGTTTCTGTCTAAAGCTGTCGGAGAGCCGCCTCTCTGAAGGTATCCAAGGATGACTGTACGCACGTCTTCACCGATTCCCATTTTAATTTCTTCTGTAAGTTCTTCGGTCGAAATATCAGCGCCTTCTGCTCTAATTATGATACTGTTCTTTTTCTGACGACTGATGCCTTCTTTAATTTTATCTATTATTTTGGCAATATCGGATTTCACTTCCGGAATCAGCACAGCATCAGCTCCTCCAGCAAGACCGGACATAAGAGCAATATCTCCACAATTACGCCCCATAACCTCTATGATTGTTGTTTTATCATGGGACATACCGGTTTCTCTTATTCCATTTGCAGCATTTACTACAGTGTTTACAGCAGTATCAAAACCTATGGAATACGCACAATAGCCTAAATCGTTATCAATCGTAGCAGGGATAAACTGAACATTTATCCCTCTTTTAACAAGTTCTAAGGCTCCCTTTAAGGTACCGTCACCACCGATGGCTATAATGGAGTCCAGTTTTGCTTTATTAATATTTTCTACAGCCTTATCAATACCTTTATCAGTTTTGAATTCTTCACATCGTGCCGTTTTAAGAACAGTTCCTCCTCTGTGGATTATATCTCCAACATGGGCAATATTCATAAGTCTTATATCACCCTCAATAAGACCTTTGTACCCATGTCCTATACCGTATACTTCCATGCCTGTTCTTATACCCTTACGGGTAACAGCTCTAATGGCCGCATTCATTCCTGGAGCATCTCCTCCGCTGGTAAGCACGCATATTCTCTTTATCATATGATAATCTCCCTGCTATTTTCAGCTTTGAATTTTTACATTGGTTTTGCCGACTATATCAGCAGCCTCTTGTAATATTGGGCTGTTTTCGTCCACCCACATATTTTGCGGTGCTTTCATAGCCTTCCCATCCGGTGTATATATTATAACCGGTGTATTGCCGCTGTATTTTTGTAAAAGCTGAACAATCATATCCATATCTTCTTTTTCTGTCAGTTCATTTCCAAGTCTAATTTTAATTAGTGAGCCTGACCTTTTTTTGTTATCTGTTGTCATTTGCTGTTTTGAAGACTCATAATCAGATATCGCCGAAATGGAATCAGCCAATATCTTAGGTGGCTCATCTTCTTTAAAATTTAAAGTACCGCTAATAACTACAATATTGTCCTCCATGGTTAAAGGCTGATATCTTTCGTATGTGTTAGGAAATACTATAACCTCCATCATACCGTACAAATCCTCCAAATCCAGGAAGCACATCATCTGATTCTTTTTAGTGAGGAGTGTCTTTCTGCCGCTTACAAGACCTGCAACTACAACCTTCTGTCCATCTCTTATTTCGCTTGTAAGGCCTTCGGAAATCTCCTGCTGACTCTTTTGAAGAAGATCGGAATTGACCGAGGTGATTTTCTCAATTTTTTCCTCGTAGTCCTCTAGAGGATGACCTGTAATATAAACACCCATCATTTCCTTTTCAAGGGCATTTATAACTTCCTTAGAAAAAGGAACAACATCAGGCAAACTCATTGTTATATCGGCAGCTTCCATTTCCTCAGTATTAAGATCAAAGAGAGACATCTGACCATCGATATTCTTTTTTGATTCCTTTTGAGCTGATTCGATAAGTTCCTCATAAACAGACAGGTACTGTGCTCTGTTTGAATTCATCGAATCAAAGGCTCCTGCTTTAATGAGAGATTCAATAGCTTTTTTATTTATCTTATGGATATCCTGGTTAGATATAAATTCGAATATATCCTTGGCTTTACCTTTCTCATTTCTAGTCTCAATTATGGAATCAATTACGCTTTCACCGACATTTTTTATTCCCATAAGGCCGTAGCGAATTTTACCGTCTTTAACAGTGAATTTTTTTTCGCTTTCGTTAACGTCAGGTGGCAATACCTCTATGCCCATCTCATGGCAGTTTCTTATATATTTAGCAATCTGATGGCCGTCATTCATTACACTGGTCATAAGCGCTGCCATAAATTCAGTGGCGTAATGAGCCTTAAGATATCCAGTCTCATAGCCTATAACTGCATATGCAGCTGCATGGGATTTATTAAAGGCGTATTCAGCAAATGTAACCATCTGATTGAATATCTGTTCAGCGATTTCCTTTGAGATTCCCTTTTCAGCACAGCCTTTAATAAATATCTCCTTTTCCGCCAGCATGACATCCATTTTCTTTTTACCCATGGCACGCCTTAAAATATCGCTTCTGCCATATGTATATCCTGCCAGGTCTCTTACTATCTGCATAACCTGTTCCTGATAAATAAGGCAGCCGTATGTAACGGACAAAATAGGTTCAAGAAGCGGATGGAGATACTGTATCTTGTCCGGATTTTTTTTGTTTTCGATATATGATGGAATTGAAGCCATTGGACCCGGTCTATAAAGGGCAATTCCCGCTACAATATCCTCAAAGCAGTTAGGCTTAAGATTTTTCATAAACTGGGTCATTCCCGCAGATTCCAGCTGAAATATTCCCTGAGTATTACCGCTAGATATAAGCTCATATACTGCAGGGTCATCATATTCCATCTTTGAAAAATTAATCCTAACACCATGTTCTCTTTCAATTAGATCAAGGGCATCTCTAATAACCGTTAGGTTTCTAAGACCGAGAAAGTCCATTTTAAGCAGACCCAGCTCCTCAATTGTTGTCATCGGGAACTGAGTTGATATGCCCTTATCAGCAAGATATAAAGGCACATATTCATCTATCGCCTTTTTTGAAATAACTACACCTGCTGCATGGGTTGATGCATGTCTTGGCATGCCTTCAAGTGCCTTTGAGGTATCAATGACCTTTCTTACCGTTTCACTGGACTCATACATTTCCTTAAGCTCAGGACTGACTTCCAGTGCTTTTTCAATGGTCATTTTAAGATCAAATGGAATTGCCTTAGCTATGGCATCTGTTTCAGCATAACTTACATCAAGAGCTCTTCCCACATCTCTTACAACTGCTTTGGCCTTCAGAGTACCAAAGGTGATAATCTGAGCAACCTTATCGGCACCGTACTTAGAAATAACATAATCAATAACTTCCTGTCTTCTCTCATAACAGAAGTCTATATCGATATCAGGCATGCTGACTCTTTCTGGATTTAAAAATCTTTCAAAAATCAGATTGTATTTAATCGGATCAATATCCGTTATATGCAATGTGTATGCAACTATGCTGCCAGCAGCAGAACCTCTTCCCGGTCCAACAACAATTCCCTGCTCCCTAGCATAGTTAATAAAATCCCAAACAATGAGAAAGTATTCCACATATCCCATTTGTTCTATTATGGAAAGCTCATAATCAAGTCTTTCCTTTAATTCGGATCCGCCATTTGGGTATCTTTCTGAAAGGCCTTTTTCACACAGTTCTCTCAGATATGATTTATTGTCCTTACCATCAGGGGCTACGAATTCAGGAAGATGTAAAGTGCCAAATTCAAATTCAACATCGCACTGATCGGCAATTACCTGAGTATTGTCAATTGCCTGAGGACAAGCAGCAAAGATTTTTCTCATTTCATCTTCACTTTTGAGATAAAACTGGTCATTGGGAAAGCGCATCCTGTTTTCGTCAGAAATACTGGTAGCTGTTTGTATGCACAAAAGCACTTCATGGGCCTTTGCATCCTCTCTTTTTACATAATGAACATCATTTGTTGCAACCAGCGGTATTCCTGTTTCTTCGCTGAGTCTTAACATATCGGAATATATACGAGCTTCTTCTTCAAGTCCCTGGTCTTGAAGCTCAAGATAATAATTGCCCTCTCCGAAAATATCAAGATATTCCAGCGCTTCATCCTTAGCGCCCTCATAATCTCCGCGTAAAAGATGCTGCTGTATATCCCCTGCAAGGCAGGCAGAAAGACATATGATACCTTCACTAAATTCTCTTAAAACTTCCTTATCAACTCTTGGTTTATAATAATATCCTTCTGTAAACCCTCTACTAACAATCTTTACGAGATTGTGATATCCGATATTATTCTTTGCAAGAAGTATAAGATGTGCCTGCTTTTTATCAAGGGCAGGATCCTTGTCATGTCTTGTTCTAGCTGCCATATATACTTCGCAGCCTATTATCGGTTTAATTCCCTGTTTTTTGCACTCACGCCAAAAATCCACGACGCCAAACATAACGCCGTGGTCAGTAATTGCAAGGGAATTCATCCCAAGCTCCTTAGCGGAAGCAACCAGATCTTTCAATCTGGCTGCTCCGTCAAGAAGGCTATATTCAGTATGTACATGCAAATGTGTAAATGCCATATGCAATACCTTCTTTAAATTCTTAAACTAGTTTTTACTCGATTGTAGCTACAAGCTCGTTAGCCTTAACCTGCTGTCCTTCTTTAACGCAGATCTTGGATACCTTACCTGCCATGGAAGCCAGAATATTAGTTTCCATCTTCATGGCTTCTATAACGGCAATCGGCTGCTGTTCTTCAACCTCGTCACCTTCTTCTACAAGGATTCTGAGAATGTTTCCAGGAATTGGAGCACCGATTTCTGCAGGATCGTTTTCATCGGCATAAGCGATTACATTACCTGCTATTGCAGCAGAACCATCTTTATCGTGGATTCTTACTGCACTTCTTGTGCCGTTAACTTCAAATGTTACATACTTGTATCCTTCTTCGTCTGTCTTGCTTGCATCTACAAGGCTAATAACAAGAACCTTACCTTCTGCAATTTTAACCTCGCAAGTTTCACCTTCGGACAGACCATGGAAGAAGATATCAGAGCCCATGTATCTGAATGTATCTCCACTGTTAACTGCTGCAACATAGTCTTCGTATACCTTTGGATACATAGCGTATGCCAGAAGTTCTTTTTCTGTTCCTTCAACGCCCAGATCTTCAACAAGATGCTTTTTGATAGCGTCGAAATCTTCAGGTTCAAGCAGTTCACCAGGTCTGCATGTGATAGGCTCTTTATCCTTAAGAACTATCTTCTGCAGTTCCTTAGGGAATCCACCCTTAGGCTGACCCATCATACCTTCAAAGAAGGAAACTATTGAGTCAGGATAATCCAGATTTGCTCCCTTTTCCATGATATTTTCAGGAGTCAGACCGTTCTGTACCATAAAGATAGCCATGTCTCCAACTGCCTTTGAGGAAGGTGTTACCTTAACTATATCACCAAGCATTTTGTTAACAGCCTTATACATTTCCTTAACTTCCTTAAGCTTATGTCCAAGACCGAAGCTTTCTACCTGAGCCTTCAGGTTGGAGTACTGTCCGCCAGGAATTTCGTATGTGTATATTTCAGTTGTGGA
This sequence comes from Gallibacter intestinalis, assembly GCF_014982745.1. Classification (GTDB taxonomy): domain Bacteria; phylum Bacillota; class Clostridia; order Peptostreptococcales; family Anaerovoracaceae; genus Gallibacter; species Gallibacter intestinalis. The sequence goes on from NZ_JADCKA010000002.1 coordinate 98,972, forward strand.
AGCCATAAAGTCGGATTCGAACTGATGATATACAGGTCTTACTGCTGTCCAGTAGTTTGCAATATCCTGGATTTCCTCTGTCTTGATCTTTGATTCTCTATCTGTATTTTCAACTGCCGCAACAACGGAGTTAAGGTTTGGCTGAGAAGTCAGACCGGACATGGAGGAAATAGCTGCATCCACTACGTCAACACCTGCTGTTGCTGCCATCAGAATAGCTGCAACACCGTTACCTGTTGTGTCGTGAGTATGGAAGTGGATTGGCACGCTTACTTCATTCTTAAGAGCTGTAATAAGCTTCTTAGCTGCCATAGGTTTGCACAGACCAGACATATCCTTAATGCCGATCATGTGTGTGCCTCTTCTTTCCAGCTCCTTAGCCATTTCTACATAGTATTTAAGATTATACTTTTCTCTGCTGTCATCAAGAATATCTCCTGTGTAGCAGAGGCATGCTTCTGCTACCTTACCCTGATTGAGAACTTCATCAAGGGCAACTTCCATACCTTCAATCCAGTTCAGAGAGTCAAATATTCTGAATACATCGATTCCGGAGGCTGCACTTTCCTTAACAAATCTTCTGATTACATTGTCTGGATAGTTCTTATAACCTACGGCATTTGCTCCTCTGATAAGCATCTGGAAAAGTACGTTAGGAATATGATATCTGAGTGTAGCCAGTCTTTCCCATGGGTCTTCCTTAAGGAATCTGTATGCAGTATCAAATGTTGCTCCGCCCCACATTTCCAGTGAGAACAGGTCCTTTTCGTATTTAGCGATGGCAGGAGCAATCTTTTCCATATCCACAGTTCTTACTCTTGTTGCCATCAGTGACTGCTGAGCATCTCTGAGAGTTGTATCTGTAAAGAGAAGTTCTTTCTGGTTCATTACCCAGTCAGCAAGTCCCTTAGGTCCCTTTTCATCAAGTATCTGCTTTGTACCCTTAAGTTTTTCGATTTCGCTATGCTTGATTTTAGGGAATACAGGAATGTCAAATTCAGGCTTGATACCCTTGTTACCGTTTACAAACTGTTCTCCCAGGTAGTTAAGAACCTTAAGCTGCTTATCTGTACCCACCTGGATGTTAAACAGTTCAGGATGATTTGCGATGAATGTAGTATCGCATTTTCCGTACTGGAATTCAGGGTTTCTGAGTACATTTATCAAGAATGCAATGTTTGTCTTAACACCCTTAATATGTGTTTCTGTAAGTGCTCTTGCCGCCTTTCTTACAGCACCTTCCCATGTTCTTGCGAAAGCAGTAATCTTAACAAGTAAGCTGTCATAATATGGAGAAATTACGGCACCTGTAAATCCGTTTCCACCATCAAGTCTGATACCGAAGCCTGCAGGGCTCTTGTATTCTTCAATAACACCTGTATCAGGGGCAAAGCCGTTAACAGGGTCTTCAGTTGTAATACGGCACTGGATTGCATGTCCGTTTACTTTAATATCATCCTGACTCTTAATGTCGATTTTATCGCTATCAAGGGAATATCCTTCAGCAATAAGAATCTGAGACTGAACAATATCTATACCTGTTACCATTTCGGTAACTGTATGTTCTACCTGAATTCTCGGATTCATTTCGATGAAGTAATGATTTCCGTCTTTATCAACAAGGAATTCAACTGTTCCGGCACTTCTGTAGTTTACAGCACCGGCAATTTTAAGAGCATCGGCACAAATTTTCTGTCTCTGCTCATCTGTAATGGAAAGAGCTGGTGTAAATTCGATTACCTTCTGATGTCTTCTCTGTACAGAGCAGTCTCTTTCATAGAGATGAACAAGGTTACCGTATTTGTCTCCCAGAACCTGTACTTCGATATGCTTAGGTCTTTCTACATATTTTTCAATGAAGACATCGTCAATACCGAAGGCTTTTTTTGCTTCACTCTTTGCGCTGATGAATTCCTGTACTAGGTCTTCTTCTTTTCTTACAATTCTCATGCCTCTGCCGCCGCCGCCGGCTGCAGCTTTAAGCATTACAGGAAATCCGCACATTTTTGCGATTTCCAAAGCTTCCTCTTCGGACTGAATTGCTTTTTCTACACCAGGAATAATAGGAACTCCTGCTTCCTTGGCAACAATCTTTGACTGAATCTTGTCACCTACTCTACCCATCATTTCGCTGGTAGGTCCGATAAATTCTATACCCGCATCTTCACAGGCCTTAGCAAATTCCTGGTTTTCTGAAAGAAGACCATAGCCTGGATGGATAGCGTCGATACCTTTAGCCTTAGCCAGCTCAATGATTTCGTCGATGGCAAGATACGCGTCTACAGGGGATTTGCCCTTACCAATCTGGTATGATTCGTCAGCCTTTGTTCTAAAAAGAGTGTTTCTATCCTCTTCAGAATAAATGGCAACGGATCTGATGCCCATCTCCTTGCAGGCACGGAATATCCTTATGGCGATTTCGCCTCTGTTCGCAACAAGGATACGCTTGAATTTTTTAATGTCGCTCATTTCTTTTCCTTTCATAAAAACTTACGATATAACTTTTACTGTTATCTGTTGTTTTTCGCTATATTATTAATCATATCCCATTTGGACATGATATAATCAAAACCTTCTGGACGGTGAGGTAACAAACAGTTACTACAATCCTTTGTACCGTCATCAAGATACCCAAAATCACCGCCGCATTTACTGCCCAAAGGATAAAGTGGACAGTAGCAAAACATACAGTTGAAGTTTTCCTCATCATCAGTAGCATGACAAGGGAAATACTCGCAATCCGTATTTTTATAAAATTTGAAACAGTTATCCATTGTTTCTGTTCCTTCTTCTGTCAAGCTCTTTAAGATATTTTTTTCTCAATCTTATATCGTCAGGAACAACCTCTACAAGCTCATCGCTGTTTATGAACTCCAGTGCTTCTTCTAATGTAAATACTGTAGGTGGAGCCAGTTTAACAGCTTCGTCATTACCGGCGGCTCTCATATTTGTAGCCTTTTTAGCCTTGCACGGATTGACTACCATATCATCACTTCTTGAGTTCATTCCTATTATCATTCCCTCATAGACTTCCGTTCCCGGCTCTATGAAGAGCTTAACTCTTTCGCTTATATTAGCAAGAGCATAAGGTGTTGCAACTCCCTGCTCCTGTGCTATACCAACGCCGTTGGTTCTCTGAGGAATCTCACCTTTATAAGGTTCGAAGTCGCTGAAATGTCTTACCATGGTGCCTTCGCCTCTGGTGTCATTTATAAACTCGGATCTATAACCCAAAAGCCCTCTTGTAGGTACCATATATTCCAGATGAGTATAACCATTTTCGCTAGTCATCTGTGTCATCATGCCTTTTCTGACATTGAGCTTAGAGATTACACTTCCAGAATACTCATCTGGAACGGAAATAATAACCTCTTCCACAGGCTCAAGCTTTTCGCCATTTGGACCTTTTTTCATGATTACCTCAGGCTTCGATACTGCCAATTCGTAGCCTTCTCTCCTCATATTTTCAATAAGAATTGAAAGATGCAATTCTCCTCTACCTGAAACCTTGAAGCTGTCTGTAGAATCCGTTTCCTCAACCTTGAGTCCAACATTGACTTCCAGCTCTTTTTCAAGTCTTTCCTTGATATTTCTTGTGGTTACATATTTTCCCACTCTTCCAGCAAATGGTGAATTGTTAACCATAAAGTTCATGGAAAGTGTAGGCTCTTCTATGTGAATCATATCCATAGGCTGCGGATTATTCATATCCGTAACCGTTTCACCTATGGAAATATCGGATATACCGGAGATAACTACGATATCTCCACATTCTGCCTCTTTAACAGGCATCCTTTTTAGACCTCTGTATACAAAGACCTGATTTATCTTTTTCTGAGTTAGGCTGTCGTTACCTCTGGCAACGCCTACCGTCTGTCCTTCTTTAAGAGTTCCCTGAGTAATTCTGCCTATTCCAAGCCTTCCGATATAGTCATCATATGCAAGGGAAGAAATCTGCAGCTGAAGCGGCTCATCCCTTAAATCAGGATATGGTTCACAGTGTTTAATTATCGTATCAAAGAGAGGCTTTATATTTCTACCGTCCTCTCCTCCGGTATTTTTATTTATCTTATGACCGTTTTCCTCTACTTTAACGTCCTTAACATCTTCAGGGTCGTAAACTACTATCCCCTGTCTTGCGATACCGTAAAGAATCGGAAAATCCAGCTGCTTATCATTCGCTTCAAGATCCATAAACAGCTCATACACCTCATCAACCACTTCATCTATGCGGGCATCCTTTTTGTCTATCTTGTTTATTAAAAGTATAGGATTTAAACCCTGCTCAAGGGATTTCTGAAGCACAAATCTTGTCTGAGGCATTGGACCTTCGCTGCTATCCACAAGTAGTATTACCGTGTCAACGGTTTTAATTATTCTCTCAACTTCTGAACTAAAATCAGCGTGTCCCGGCGTGTCAACAATGTTTATTTTAACATCGTCATGCATCACCGAACAATTCTTTGAATATATTGTTATACCCCTTTCACGCTCTATATCATCGCTGTCCATAACGCATTCAACAACCTCTTCGTTATCACGGAATACACCGCTCTGATTAAGAAATGCGTCTACTAAGGTGGATTTACCTGCGTCTACGTGGGCTATAACTGCTATGTTAATTATCTTTTGTCTGCTCATCTAAGTATGCGTTTACCTCTTTCTTACATATATATATCGTTGTTACACAACGATGATTATACCATAAATAGCGCCGCTATCATATACGGAAATGGTAAAAAATACTCATTTTACTGAAAATTGTATTTTTTTACGTACATTTTAAATTCTTCCCATGCATCTGGGTTTTCCATAAAATATTTCGGACATTTCTTACCGGTTATATCCCCATGCCTGATTACATTTGTCCTTGAAATGCCAAAGGTATCACAAAGCCAAGCAGTAAGCCTTACAGTTGAGTTGTATGAAGTCAAAGTAAATTCACCAGTGCTATCCGGATGGCATACCTCTATGCTAATCGTATCGTCATTTCTCGTGTTAGATGCCACAGACTGCATATATAGTGGCACACATTGTATGATTTCCCCATCAAGGCCCACAACAAAATGAGAATTAACTTGAGTTGTATCCTGAGCAAAGTAGTCTCTATTTGCCTTTGCTGTAGAGCTCGGATTTGCTGTGTAATGTATTACAATGTCGTTTACCCTTCTTAGATTTCTTTGAGAAGGATCTGCCTCATAAATTAAATCCTGAGTTACCCAACTTGGAATTTCATCTTGAGTCACTGTGCTCTGATGATAAAATTTCATATATCCAAAGGCAAGAACAACTATAAGTACTACTGCCATTACAAATGTCTTTTTTCGCATTCTTTTGCGATGTATCTTATTTTTTCTTCTGTCATGTCTGCCCATATTATTATTTTACCATATAAGCACCACAATCGTTATTACAATTATGTTATACTTATACCCACAGAACACATAAAGACGCATAATATCATACAGAAAGGAAATCCAATGATTGATCTGTTAAAGGATATATTTGATAATGATATACTTGTAAAGCTGGTTCTCAGCGCACCTCGAAGAAAAAGTCAGGAGGTTAAACGAATAGTTATAAGGCCTGTGATTATCGGCACTGGAATGATGTATCAGGCAGAGCTTCATTTTGTAAACAAGGTAACCCATATAAATATGAGTTCTTTTGAAGCTGCAGACTTCACTTTTGACAGCGTGAATTCTGACTTTAAACAGGTAAATATATTTACTACGGAAAATGATATTCAAATTCTGGCCAATAAGCCTGCTTCTCCGAGAATAACTAAAAAGAAGCCTTCTATGACACGTGAAGTGCTTACTCATAATAAAGAAAAGCAATATCTAATTTCCGAAGGAAAACCTTGCGACTTTCTGATAAAATTGGGAGTTATGGATGAGTCCGGAAAGGTTTTTCCAAAGCATTACAGCAAGTTCAGACAGATTAACCGGTTTCTTGAAATCGTTGATGACAGCGTAGATATATTTGATAGCAGCAAAACACTTAAAATTATAGATTTCGGCTGCGGTAAATCCTACCTCACCTTTGCACTTTACTATTATTTTAAAATTTTAAAAGGCAGAAAGGTTCAAATAACAGGACTTGATTTAAAAAAGAATGTTATTGACCTTTGTAACAATATATCAAATGAGTTAAATTACGATGAATTAAAATTTGAACTTGGCGATATTGCCGATTACAAAGACAGCGGATGCGATATGGTTGTTACCCTTCATGCCTGTGATACTGCAACCGATTACGCATTGATTAACGCAGTAAACTGGAACAGCAAACTGATACTTTCTGTTCCATGCTGCCAACACGAACTTTTTAAACAGGTTAAAAACAAAACTCTCGATCCTATGCTAAAGCACGGAATTATAAAGGACAAATTCACAGAGCTTATTACTGACGGTTTAAGAGGCCTTAAGCTTGAATCCAAAGGTTATGATGTTTCAATGATAGAATTTACTAGCCTTGAACACACCTCCAAAAACATTATGATAAAAGCCGTGAAAAATGATAAAAAGACCACTGCTAAAATGCAAAAGGCTCAAGATGAGTATGAACGAATGAAAAAGGAATTTAATTTAAAGCCTTGTATCGATAATCTAAAATAAAGTAAAGGACATCAGGTTGCGTTAAAGCAACATGATGTCCTTTTAAATTCATATTATTTTTATACTAATCTGATTCCTATGGTCTTCTGATAAATATAGATGCAACAGTTGCAACGATTACAGTTCCAAGCATAAGCATAAATGTGCTCATGTAAGAGCCGCTTGCATCATAAAGTGCACCTGCAATTGTACTTCCGAAGGAAGCTATCAAAAGATTTAAGTTAATTATAGGATAGTTTACCGGATAATGAGTTGTACCGTAAAATCCGCTGGCAAAAGCTGAGTTTGTAGGAGTAACTCCGCCGTATGCAAAGCCGCTGACACAGAATGCAATTATAATCATTATAAAGCTGTGTGAAGTAAGCGCAAAGATCAAAAGTCCTACTGCAACAAAGAAAATAATGTCAAAGAGGAACATTGTCGCTCTTCTGCCGATTATGTCAAAGAGTGCTCCGCAGATAACACGTCCGATGCCGTTAAGTATAGATATAAGTCCTACAACTGTAGCAACTGTACTTGCTGAAGCTTGTGGATTGATTTCAGCAACTACTCCGCTGGCCTGAGAAATAAGTATAAGACCTGCAGCAGAAAGAGTTGTAGCCCATACGATATAAAGCCAGAAAGAAGCTCTCTTAAGCATCTGTCCAGGACCAATGTCTATACCCTCTTCCTTCTTAGCCTTGGATTCCTTTTTCACAGGAGCCGGTGCCTTGTAGTCAGCGCCAGGAGCCTTAATAATTAGAGCTCCTAAAACCATAACAACTATAAGAATTATACCGAAGATAAAGAATGAATTTCTCCAAGCATCAATTCCCTCACCTGATGGTGTAAAGGCCTGATAAACCTTACCGATGATAAAACTTCCGAATCCAAATCCCATCAGCAGAATACCTGAAATAAGACCAGGCTTATCAGCAAACCACTTGTTAAGGCAGCTCATTATTCCGTTGTAAACAAAGCCGGAACCAAATCCTGCAAGTATACCGTAACCGATGTAAAGCATTGCTAAACTGTCAGTTCTTGAAGAAATCAAGAAGCCTGCACATAAAAAGATTCCGCTGAGAATCATGTTCATCTTTACATTGACTTTCTTTGCAAGAAGTCCGCCGCAAAGTCCGCCGATGCAGAAAAATGACATACAGATTGTAAATGTTAGAGAAATCTGTGACTGTGTCCAGTCAGTAAAGAACGCCGAAATAGGCGAAGCAAGTACGCTCCATGCGTAAATCAATCCTGCAAACAGCATTATGATTGTACCCACGCCCGCGTAAAGCCAACGTTTGTTTTCCATAAATAAACCTCCGTAATATAAATGTATAGTCTGTATAAAACCTTTTTTAATGACTCTATTGTATCTAATTCGATACAATACTTTCTAATTTTACCATAGCGGACATGTTTATATCAATTGAAAAATCTCATTTTTTATGATAGATTATTTTTAATATGATTTTAACAGTTCTTAATTAAGGAGAATGCTAGCAATGAAATTTAACTTGAGTTTTAAACCTTCACAGGCAACTGATGAAAGAGAACCTCGTATGCCCCATTTCTGGGAAGCGATGGTATCCTTTCTTTCGCTGATTGTGATTATGTCTATAGGTATTGTTATATTCGAGGTTGACCCTCATATTCCGATGTTTATAGGTGTAATAATTGCCGCTTTGGTTTCTCTGCGACTTGGTTATAAATGGTCACAGATTGAAGATATGATGATTAAGGGCATATCAAGAGCCATGCAGGCGATTCTTATATTATCCATTGTAGGTATGATGATTGGTGTATGGCTGCTTTCAGGTACTATACCAACAATGATATATTACGGTCTTAAGCTTTTGTCACCTTCGGTATTTCTTATAGCAACAATACTTATATGCTCAATCACTTCACTAGCCACAGGTACTTCTTGGGGTACAATGGGTACTATGGGTGTTGCTCTTATAGGAATAGCTCAAGGTATGGATATGCCAATAGGTCCTACAGTGGGAGCTATTTTAGCAGGAGCTTACTTTGGAGATAAGCTTTCTCCTCTTTCAGATACTACGAACCTCGCTCCTGCCATGGCCGGAACAGATGTATTTACCCATGTAAAATACATGTTTTCTTCAACAATAGTGTGTTATGTGATATCTCTTATATTTTTCGGAGTTTACGGATTTATGCATGCCTCCAGTAATGATGTAGATACATCTCAGGCAGCTGCCCTTATGGATGGATTGCAGTCAACCTTTAACATAAATCCTATACTGCTGCTCCCACCTGTTGTCGTTATACTGGCTATAGCTTTAAAAGTTCCTGCTATACCGGGAATAACACTTGGCGCTATCGTAGGCGCAGTGCTTGCTCCGATTTTTCAAAGCGAGCTAGGAATATTTGCAGTTAACGATGCCGGAGAAACCGTTATGACCCATGTAGGCGCAAACTTCGGTGATATTTTAGACGTTGCACGAAACGGATATCTGTGCAATACAGATATACCTGCATTAAATGAGCTTCTTTCATCGGGCGGTCTTATGAACATGGCTTCATCAATCTTAATGACGCTTATAGCCATGATGTTTGGAGGCATTATGGAATTTACCCATCAGCTTGAGGTTATAGTAAATAAGATTACAGGCTTTGTTAAAAGCGGTCCTGGACTCATTGCAGCTACAGAAGCAACCTGTGTTGTTTCTAACGCTACCATGCCTGAACAGTACATTTCCATACTCGTTCCGGGCAGAATGTATGCAGAATCATTTAGAAAGGCTGGAATTCATCCAAAATCCCTTTCCAATGCCCTTGAAGCTGCCGGTACCGTTACATCACCGCTGATACCGTGGAATACATGCGGATTATACATTTTAGCCACCCTAGGTGTTTCAGCAGGCGTATATGCTCCGTGGGCTGTATTTAACTACTTGATGCCTATTGTAAGTCTTGTAATGGCATTCCTTGGAATTACATGTACCAAGATGACACCTGAAGAACAGAAAAAAGCCGATGCTGGAGAGTTAGTATAATAAATTAGACCATATAAAATCCGGAGAAGTGATCTCCGGATTTTTAATTTATTTTATCCTTTTTATTCATCAATGCTCCAGTCAATAGGCTCCTCTAAAAATGAATTGGCTTTGGAAAAATACTTTCCACCAAAAAAGCCTCTGTGAGCAGACAGTGGACTTGGATGCACGCTTTCAATAACATGGTGAGAAGGATTTGTTATGAGACATTTTTTGCTTCTAGCATTTGAGCCCCACAATATAAATACAATGCCCTTTTCCCTTTCATTGAGCTTTTCTATTACAGTGTCGGTGAATCTTTCCCATCCCTTATTTCTATGACTGTTAGCTTCCCCTCTTCTTACAGTAAGTACAGTATTGAGAAGAAGAACTCCTCTTTCAGCCCATTGAGTTAAACATCCGTGGCTTGGAATTGTAACACCTAAATCTTCGTTAAGCTCCTTATATATATTAACCAGAGAAGGTGGAATTCTTACACCTTTTTGCACTGAAAACGCCAGTCCATGGGCTTGTCCCGGCTCATGATATGGATCCTGGCCTAGTATAACCACCTTAACATCCTCGTAAGGTGTATATTTAAGAGCATTAAATATATCGTGCATATCCGGATAAACCGTATGGGCAGCATATTCACATTTAAGAAATTCTCTAAGCTTTAGATAATAATTCTTTTCAAACTCCCCATTTAAAACTTGATCCCAGTCGTTTCCCAAATTTACCATTTATATTTCCTCCTGCACAAAATTATACATCAGTCATCAAACTGTGTCATTTGATTTTTAAATGTCTCAAGTGTACAATATTTTCTATGAAAGCGTATATATCAAAAAATGCAACTGAACAATTATTGAAATATCTCAAATCTAATGATTGTGAGATTGTATTTACCCATTGCGACCACGTCCATGACGCTATAAAGGATCATCCTGACATACAGTTATGCCGTTTAAAAAATGAGATTTATCAAGGTGATACTGATAAACTTTCTGAAGTCTATCCTTCAGACATTAGGTATAACGCTGCATGTACAGGAAAATACTTTATTCACAATTTAAAATACACTGATAGTGACCTTCTTAAAAAAGCAGAAAATGAAGGCCTTATTTTAATAAATGTAAAGCAAGGTTATTCAAAATGTAATATTGTAACAGTTGACGAAAACTCTATTATTACATCTGATAAAGGAATTGCCTCGTCCTGTGAGGGCATTATGGATGTATTGCTCATATCCGAAGGAAATATAATCCTTCCGGGCTTTAATACAGGCTTTATCGGTGGCTGCAGCGGAAAGCTTAATGATACAGTCTTTTTTAACGGAGATTTAAGTAAGCATCCCGATTTTATAAAAATAAAAGATTATATTGAAAACAGAGGCTTAAAATGTCTGTGGTTTAAAGGAACATCTTTAACAGATATAGGCTCTGTTATTATAGGAGATTAAAAAATGAAGGATATATATTTTGCAGGCGGATGCTTTTGGGGAATTGAAAAGCTTTTTGCTTCCCTTCCCGGAGTTATAACAACAGAATGCGGCTATGCAAACGGACTTTCTGACATAGTTCCCAACTACGAAAAAGTCTGTTACGGCGGTACAGGCTTCCGCGAAACGGTTAAGGTGGTCTATGACGAAAGCCAAACATCATTAGAGGCTTTATTATTCGCCTACTATTCGGTTATTGACCCCACAATACCGAACAGGCAGGGACCTGATAAGGGGTCTCAATATCAGGTTGGCATTTATTATACCGATGATAAAACCGAGGAAACTGTGCGCCGCATCAGTGAAATTGAAAAAGCGTCCTATGACCAATTTATCGTAGAAATTAAACCCCTTAAAAACTATTATACCGCCGAGGATTATCATCAGAAGTATCTTGATAAAAATCCCCGTGGTTATTGTCATATAAACCCTGTTAGAATGTCTGAAATCGCCAAATTTAACATACGCCCCGAAGAATACAACAAACCTGCAAGGGAAATACTTAAAATAGAAATATAGCTAAAGGACTAAATAACCAATGAAAAAACACGCAATTATACCGATATTTATTCCCCATCATGGATGTCCAAATGACTGTGTCTTTTGCAATCAAAAGATAATAACCGCAAGAAGCAAACCGGTATCTGCAGATGATGTAAGAAGCATAATCGAGACCTATCTTTCCACACTTTCAGACAGAGGTCTTGATGAAATCGAAGTTGCTTTCTTTGGTGGTAGTTTTACCGGGATTCCAATAGACCAGCAGACAGCATATTTAAAGATAGCAGACGAATACAAGCAGAAAGGACTTATTGATAAAATACATCTTTCCACAAGGCCAGATTATATTGACAATGAAATACTTGCAAATCTTAAGAAGCATCATGTAGATGTTATTGAGCTTGGAGTCCAATCCTTTGATGAGGAAGTTCTGTTGCTTTCAAAACGCGGTCACACAATTGATGATGTATATAAAGCATGCAAATTGATAAAGGATGAAGGTTTCACTTTGGGAATACAGCTTATGATAGGACTTCCTGGAGATACTAAAGAAAAGTCAGTTATCAGCGCCCAAAAAGCTGCAGCCCTATCCCCTTCCTTGGCGCGACTGTATCCTACTGTAATACTCGAGGATACACAGCTTGCCGAAATGTACCGAAACGGCACATATAATGGCATCAGCGAGGATGAAGCGGTAGACACCTGTAAGGACATGTACCGAATACTTACCGATGCAGGAATAAAAGTAATGCGTGTAGGCCTTAAAAGCACAGATCTTGTAACAAATAGCAGTGACCTTGGTGGAAACTATCACCCTGCTTTCAGGCAGCTCGTTGAAGGGCAAATAGCTAAGGAAGATATGCTTAAAGAGATTGAAAAACTGCCTGAAAACACAAACAGTATTACCTTTTCGGCCAGTCCTAAGTCTTTTTCAAATATGATTGGCCATAAAGGTATAAACAAGAAATACTTTGAGGAAAAGTTCCCAAACATAAATATTTCATACGAAATGGACGAAACCATTGCAGACGGTCATTATGCTCTTACGAAAACAGTATGATATTCATTGTAAAGAAGTCGTATATATGATATTATTTAATTTAGTGAAATTGTTGAAAATTAACGGAGGTAAAGACATATGAAAGCAGTAGTAACAGTGATCGGAAAAGACACAGTTGGTATCCTGGCATCCACAAGTGCCGAGCTTGCAAAAGCTAATGTTAATATTATTGAAGTAACTCAATCGGTGCTTCAGGATTTCTTCGCCATGATTATGCTTGTAGATATATCCGAATCCAAGCTCTCAATAGATGAGCTTAAAAAGGATCTGCAGGAAAATGTGGAAGGTATGGAAATCCATGTAATGCATGAAGATATCTTCAATTCCATGCACAGAATTTAAACACAACGGAGGTAAAAAATGCTGAATACAAGCGATATTCTAGAAACCATAAAAATGATACAGGATGAAAACCTTGATATCAGAACAATCACCATGGGCATTTCCCTTCTGGACTGTGCCGATTCGGATATCGATAAATCCTGTGAAAAGATATATGAAAAAATTTGCAGACTTGCAGGAAATCTTGTTAAAACCGGTGAGGATATTGAAAAGAAATACGGTATTCCTATTGTAAACAAGAGAATTTCCGTAACACCTATTGCAATGCTTGTAGGAGTGAGCGGCGGAGATCCTGTTAAATATGCAAAGACCCTTGACAGAGCTGCTAAAACAGTCGGTGTTAACTTCATCGGCGGATATTCTGCTCTTGTACAGAAAGGCTTCAGCGCAGGAGATAAGGAGCTTATGGAATCAATTCCTAGAGCCCTTTCTGAAACTGAATTCGTATGTTCTTCCGTAAATGTCGGCAGTACAAAGGCCGGTATAAATATGGATGCTGTAAAGATAATGGGACGCGTTATCAAGGAATCATCCGAAATCACCAAGGACAGACAGTGTATCGGTGCTGCTAAACTGGTGGTATTCTGTAATGCTCCTGAGGATAATCCGTTTATGGCCGGTGCATTCCACGGTCCTGGTGAACCTGACTGCGTTATAAATGTCGGAGTTTCAGGTCCAGGTGTTGTAAGAGCAGCTTTAGAAAAAATGGATGATACAGATGACCTTCAGAAGGTTGCTGATACAATTAAGAAAACTGCATTTAAGATTACTAGAATGGGTCAGCTTGTCGGAGAAGAGGCTTCAAAGGCCCTTGGTGTACCTTTCGGTATCATAGACCTCTCATTGGCTCCTACCCCTGCCATAGGCGACTCTGTAGCCCATATCTTAGAGGAAATAGGACTTGAAGAAGTCGGTGCCGCAGGCACTACTGCTGCCCTTGCAATGCTCAACGATGCAGTTAAAAAAGGTGGCGTTATGGCTTCATCTACTGTCGGCGGACTTTCCGGAGCTTTTATTCCGGTATCCGAAGATGCTGGTATGATTGCCGGTGCCCGTTCAGGATCTCTTATCATCGAAAAGCTTGAGGCTATGACAGCAGTATGCTCCGTAGGTCTTGATATGATTATCGTACCTGGAGACACTACTCCTGAGGTGCTTTCAGCTATAATTGCTGATGAAGCAGCCATCGGCATGGTTAACTCCAAGACTACTGCAGTAAGAATCATTCCTGCCATCGGTCTTAAGGATGGAGAAGAGTTAAACTTCGGTGGACTTCTTGGATACGGTCCTGTAATGAAGGTGAATACAAAATCCCCTGCAAAGATGATTAACAGAGGCGGAAGAATACCTGCTCCTATACAGAGCCTTAAAAACTAAACATCATTAAAAAATATTAGACAGTGCAAAAGATATCTATAATTGCACTGTCTTTTTTATTTCATTTTCTTACTGCTTACAGTATTTGTTAATAAGTCTATGGGCTGTTGACTGGGATATTCCCAATTTTTCTGCCACCTTGTAGGAGCTTCCGTAGTTTTGGTATGCTCTTCTTACTATTCTTCCCTCTTCTAGACTTAGCATTTCTTTAAGAGTTAAATTCTCATTGCTCATATCGTCGTTTATTATGCTCTTAAGGTCATTATGGTCCAAAACATTGGTAGGAAGATCAGAAAGCTGTATTTTTCCCTTCTCGCTGTTAAGTATAAGAAATTCCACAAGATGCTCAAGTTCCCTTATATTGCCGGGATATGAATACCTTTCAAGACTTCTTCTTGCTGCTTCAGTCATATTAACATTGACGCTGTGTTTACAGTTAAAGTATTCCATATAATGGTCAAGCAATAAACTGATGTCCTCAGGTCTCTCAGAAAGAGAAGGTATATTAACTGTAATCACAGAAAGGCGATAATACAAATCCTCTCTGAACAGCTTTTTTTCGATCATATCCGGAAGATTTTGATTTGTAGCAGCTATAATTCTGACATCAATTTTCTTTGAGCGGGTACCTCCCACAGGAACGAAGGTTTTTTCCTGTATAAATTCAAGGAGCTTTGCCTGCACACTCATTGGAATTTCACCTATTTCATCTAAAAACAATGTACCGCCGTCGGCATTTTCTACAAGGCCCTTTTTACCCTTGTCCGAAGCTCCTGTAAATGCGCCCTTTTCATATCCAAACAGCTCTGACTCCATGAGATTTTCCGGTATCGTTGAACAGTTTATGGATATAAAAGGTTTTTCAGAGCGATTGCTCATGGCGTGAATCCGTTTAGCAAGCATGCTCTTGCCAGTTCCAGATTTCCCCAAAACAAGCATTGTCACATCCTTTTTTGCCATATTATCCACAAGATTGTTTACTTCTTGCATCTTTGCGCTGGTAAACTCAATATCTTCCTTATAATTATCTCCATATCTCATATCGAGATTTTTTTGTGCGTTCATCAGCTTTTTTGATGTGTCATAAAGATCTTGTTTGAGCTTATTTATTTCCGTTATATCGCGGCAGTTTTCAACTATAAAGAGAATTTCATCGTTTTCATCTAATACAGGAGTTGTAGTGTTTAAAATTGTCTTACCGACTCTTGTAGTCTGTTCATATGTCATTGGAACTTTCTGCTCTATAACATCTCTAAGCAATGTTCTATCAACAACACCGTCATCTACAAATTCCCATATATATTTTCCCATCATTTCACTGCATGTGATACCGTAATGCTTTTCAAAGGTTTTATTGCAGTATATTGCCCTTCCGTGCTTATCGCATATAAATATTTCGTCAAAGGAAGATTCGAGGGTTTTTGATATGAAATCATTTTCATTATCGTTTATCCAGTAAATACGATGTTCCTGAGTCTTTATGCACACAGGATTATTGCTTTCAAGAAGTTCCTTTACACTGTCAATGTGGTCTATTTTACCCATTCCGGAAAGCTGCTTTATTATTTCGTTAGCAAATATGACATTACCCGAAACATCTGTAATAATACAACCGCAGACTGCTTTGTTGTCTACGCTCATACCATTACCTCCCCATATTGTTATTTATTTAACGATTTCTGATTAGAGTATACAATATTTTTCCATTTTTGAATAGTCCAATAATTCAAATCGGCCGATTTTTTAGTCGGCCGATTTTATGTATGTATTATTGGAGGATAGATATAGATAAAATGATTATCGTTATTTAATAAAGGGCAGCAAAAATTTCTCTTATTTCATCATCTGAGAGGTATACATAGTTATTTACGAGAAGTCTCTGCTGTTCCTTTACTGTCGATTCTGTAAACTCATCGATGTTTGCTTCAGTCATGCCGTATTCTCTCAGCGGCTTCTTTGCAATGAGCTTACCAAGGAGCTTTTCAAGCTCTTCGTATACGTTTTCTTCACTGCATCCCAGGCAGTCTGCTAAAATCTTATTAGCGGCTCTAATCTTTCCGTTAGGATCCTTTCTCATATACATCTTAAATACTTCTGTGAAGAACTGATAATTTGCTTCCCCGTGAGGTACATGAAACGCTCCACCGATGGAATATGAAAGTGCATGTACAGCACCTACGCCGGCATTACCGAATGCGATTCCTGCATAGTTAGATGCCAGTGCAAAATCCTTAAGGAATGGTGCTCTGCTTTCCTTTGTATTTCCTTTAGCTGCTATTTCCTTATATCCATTCATTATCATTTCAATAGCCTTCAGGGAATACATTTCAGTGAAAGGCGATGCTTTAGGTGAAACATATGATTCGATTGCATGAATCAAAGCGTCTATGGAGCTTGTGGCAAATACGCCGTCAGGAAGTCCTGAAAGACTCTCCGGAATAAGTACTGCGTAGTCCGCGTATGTCTGTTCCACAGCTAAGCCTTTCTTTATTTTAAGAGATTTAAGTTCTGCAATAGCAACATTTGTAACCTCTGAACCTGTTCCGCATGTAGTAGGTATAACTATAAGTTCTCTTTCCTTTACCGGTGGCACTTCACCTGTGAATAATTTAACAGATTCATCAGGAACATCCAGGGAAAGAACCTTGCAGATGTCTACAATAGTTCCGCCACCGATGGCAATAAGACGATCGAAATCATATTTTTTCATTTCAGCAGAAATCTGATCTATCATCTGGTCAGATGGCTCGCCCATTCCGTATTTTTCCTGATAGATTACCTTTGCTCCTGTGTTGAGCGGTTCAATGAAAGGCTTATAGAGCCATTCATTTGTCAAAATCATATCTCTTTCTGTTAATTTAAATTCTTCATTAAAATCCTTAAATGTGTCAAAATAAAATACCTGTGGTACAACTCTAAGTGCTAACATTTTGTTTCCTTTCCGCCCTTAGGCTTTTTATACAGAATCTAATATTCGCAATTAAATCTTGTTTCAAATTGGCGTTTAAGTCCTTCTCTAAACTTAGGATGAGCAATTTCAACCAAGGCTCTTGCTCTTTCCTTTAAGGTCTTACCTTTAAGATGCGCAATACCGTATTCTGTAATAATATAATCGGCGTCATGTCGTGTAGCGGTTACAGCCGCACCTTCGTCGATAAAAGGAACTATCTTTGAAATCATTGTTCCGTCTTTTTTAACAGTTACAGAAGGCATTGCTATAATGGCTTTTGCTTTTCCGTCCTTTGCCATAGCAGCGCCCCTCATAAAGTCTACCTGACCGCCTACACCAGAAAACTGTCTTGTTCCAATGCTATCGGACACAACCTGACCAAGGAAATCCACCTGAAGTGCCGAATTGATGCATACGAGTTTTGAGTTTTCCGCTACAACAATCGGATGGTTAACATAGTCAACGGTCTTTAACTCAACCATCGGATTTTTATCTACAAAATCATACAGCTTTTGAGTACCCATAAGGAATGTAACGACCATTTTACCAGGGTCCAAAGCCTTTTCCTTGCAGTTGATTACACCGGCTTCAACCAGTTCAAGAACACCGTCTGATATCATTTCCGAATGAATACCCAAGTTCTTTTTATCCTTAAGCTGAGCTAAAACCGCATTAGGAATAGCTCCTATACCAAGCTGCAATGTTGAGCCATCTTCTATAAGCTGTGCACAATATTTACCTATTGCCTCTTCAGTTTCACCTATAGGAGCGATGGCGCTCTCATATAAAGGTCTTGAGGTTTCTACAAATTTGTCTATTTCGCTTACATGGATAAGAGTCTGTCCATAAACATATGGGCACTTGTCACTTACCTCAGCAAGCACTGTTCTAGCAGATCTTACTGCCTGCAAAGTGTAGTCACATGATACTCCCAGACTTACATATCCGTGCTCATCCGGCTTTGAAACAGTTACCAATGCAACATCAACTTTAAAATAGCCCCTCCTGATCATATCAGGTACTTCATGGAAATACACAGGTGTAAAATCAGCATCTCCAGTTTCAACGGCCTTTCTTGTGGTACCGCTTAAAAACCATCCGTTAAATGTAAAGTTGTCCTTGTATTTAGGTCTTGTGTATGCACCATCTCCCATTGTAACCATATGAGAAACAGTTACATCTTTGTAATTGGCAGCATTTGCAACCATAGCGTCCACCAGAGTCTTTGGTTCTCCAGCAGCGTGAGCAAATACCACCGCATCTCCTGATTTTATCTCATTTACAGCCTCCATAGCTGAAACGAGATTGTCTTCATAATACTTTTTCCAGTTCATTTTTAACCTCCAGAAGAGAAGATAATATATGCTCCTTCTGATCATAATCAGATATTATAAGCGCCTTCTTAAAATCATACTGAATATAAGAAGCGCATCGGCTGTGACAGCCGCATATCACAAGGATTATGTCATATTGTTCGTCTTCTCTGGCATATTCAAAGAGGATATCTGCGCCGGACATGCCGGCGCATTCCTCAGATATCTCTTGATACAGCATTCCTCTGTGATATCGCGGGTTACATCCTCCGCAAAATCTGACAGCACATTTTACCGTCATAGTAATTACCTTTATTTAATTCCGGCAATTGCCTTTGCAAGTTCCTTCTTAGCTTCGATGTTACCCTGTCTGGAAATCATGATTCTCTGAGCCTGTGGAGAACCAGCTCCGTGCATGGATTCTGTTCTGTATCCAACTGCAGAGGATCCCAGGCAGATGTTTTCGAGGAATCTTAAGATTCTCATTCTTTCTTCAGTTGTGCAAGATGGTGAAGCAGCAAAGTACTTATTGCAGATATCTCCTATAGTCTCGTTATTCTTTCCTACTACCAAGTCGGACTTGAAGTCCTTTTCGGAAGGCATAGTAACCATAAGTCCGCCTGCTATGTCTTCAGCCAGTCTTACAATCTCATAAGGGAATCTTGTAACATTCTGCTTGCAGACATTTGCAAGGAGCAGATCTATCTGATAGTTTCCGGCCTTTGTAGGATAGCCCTCTGTGGAGCATGCGATACCGCAGCAGTAAAGTGTTTCGTTAAGATGTGTCATTTCAATGAGCTTATCCTTAACGTGTGAAGCCTTGTTTGCTCCGTTATAGTCAGCGGCCAATGCGGCAGCACCGATTATAACATCGCCTACACCTACTTTACATCCACCGTAAGACTGTCTGTGGTATCCGGCAAATCTTTCTACCATCATTCCTGCAAATTCAGTTTCTCCGCAAAGGAAGATTCTATCGTTAGGAATAAATACGTCATCAAATACTACAAGTGCTTCCTGTCCGCCGAACTGCTTGTTACCCAGATCCACATCTGCACCTTCTTCAAGCTTTCTTGTATCGCAGGACTGTCTTCCGTAAATCATGAATACTCCGTCAGCATCAGACTGAATTGCGAAGGAAACAGCATACATTTTATCTTCTTCCTTCATTGCCATAGTAGGCATAATCAGATGTTCATGGGAATTAATAGAACCTGTCTGGTGGCACTTTGCTCCTCTTACAACGATACCGTCTTCTCTGATTTCCTTAATTCTAAGGAAGAGGTCAGGATCAGGCTGAGCATGTGGAGCCAAACTTCTATCACCCTTAGGGTCAGTCATAGCACCGTCAACTACCAGGTCATTTTCCTGAACATATTTGAGGTATTCAACGAAATTCTTATGATAATTTGTTCCGTATTTTTCATCTATTTCATAAGTTGTAGAATATACAGCGTTAAAAGCGTCCATACCTACGCATCTCTGGAAGCAGGATGCAGTCTTCTGTCCGCAAAGTCTCTGCATCTTAACCTTTTTCTTAAGGTCTTCAGTGCTCTGATGCAGGTGTGAAAATCTGTTTACAGTTTCACCTGTAAGATTTGATTTAGCTGTCATAAGGTCAGTATACTGTGGATCCAGTGCAAGATCGTATGTTACGGCAAGACAGTTGATTGAAGGTCTGATCATAGGATGATCTACCCAGTTATCAATTTTTTCTCCGAACATATATACTCTTGTGTTGAGTTTTCTTAAGCTTTCTATATATTCTTTTCCTGTCATCAACATTTTATTTTCCTCCTTAATTTGATATATTAAGTATTTTTCTTGCCATGTCGAGAATATCTTCGCTTACGGAAGTGTCCAGTTTTACATCGGACACCTCTGGAAGTTCCTTTAAAATAATTTCTTTAATTGTCAGCTCTAATGTATCCTGAGCCGAGGGACATGAAGCACACGTTCCGTTTAATTTCACATAAGCAATTTTGTTTTCGTATTTTGTAAGTGTTGCGCTGCCGAAATGATCGGCTAATACAGGATTGACTTTGGTTTTTATTATATTATCTATCTGTTCGTGTATCATTTCCCTCACCTCAGTTACATTATACTAGATGCAGGCTTTAATTGCCTCTTCAAATATTTCAAGTCCCTTTTCAAGCTGAGCGTCTGTTACGCAAAGCGGACAAAGGAATCTAATAACGTTGTTGTGTACACCTGCTGCTTCAAGGAGAAGTCCGTGATGAGCAGCGTAGTTAATGATATTGGATACCAGCTCGCTGTTTGGTTCCTTTGTTTCTCTATCTTTAACAAATTCAACACCAAGCATGGAGCCAAGTCCTCTTACATCACCGATAATATCGTATTTTTCCTTCCACTGGCCCATAACTTCAAAGCATTTTTCGGAAATCTTAAGTGCCTTACCAGGATAGTCTTCTTTTTCCATAATTTCTGCAACCTTGAGACCTGCAGCGCATGCTACAGCGTTACCGCAGAATGTACCGCCGATAGTACCCGGAGTTACTGCATCCATGATTTCTGCCCTTGCTGTAACGGCTGAAAGAGGAAGTCCGCCGGCAATGGATTTTGCTGTTGTCATGATATCAGGTGCGCATCCTGCTTCCTTATAGTACTGAGAAGCAAAGATTCTCTGTAATTCAGTTAGGTAATAATTATGGAAGCAATGATGGCAACCAGAGAAATTGATACATATACATCACTTTCCTGTATTGTCCATAGCTTTCCTATCTTAGGAATAGGGACTACATAATTAAGCGCAGTGGAAAACGCCGGACCTTCCCACGCTGCTACACCAAGATAAGCCAGTGCAGTTGCAAGTCCTGCAAATACCGAAGGCCAGTATCCCATGGATTTATAGGCGAATACTACGCCGCCACCAGTAAATGGTATCGCAGGTGTCAATTCCGAATAAATGAGACCTACGAAGATGCAGAGTAATGCGCCAACCACATAAGCAAGAATAGCGCCAAGCATACCTGCGGATGCTGCCCATTGACCGGAGAGCATCAAAATGTCTTGATTGTTAATTTTTCAACAACCTTTTTATACAAAAAAACATTTCTCATTTATTCTTCACTTACTTTCAACAATCTTATGAAATGAATAATAAATCAAAAATGAATTACGCAAAAAATGAATCAGACCATCCAATTCAACTATGAATTAGATGGTCATAAACCTTAAAATTAACTGTATCTATCCACTTTGATACAATCGATATCATTAGATGTTTAAGTCAAAATCGAATTACTTACACATGATTTGCTTTTCAAACTCATCCTTAAGCCATTGTCTAAAATCAGGATGGGCAACATTTATTATCGCTTCTGCCCTTTCCTTTACTGTTTTCCACTTAAGTTCTGCAATCCCATACTCAGTTACAAGATAATCAACATCCTGCCTTGATGTTGTAACAATATCTCCACTATCAAGGCAAGGAACTATCTTTGAAATTAATTTACCATTCTTTTCAAGGGTTGATTCCATTGCAATTATGCCTTTTCCCAGTCCATCCTTTGCCATAGCGGCACCCCTCAAAAAGTCAACCTGACCGCCTACTCCGGAAAACTGTCTGCAGCCTATGGCATCGGAGACGACCTGACCAAGTAAATCTGCCTTTATACATGAATTAATACATATCATTTGGGAATTATTAGCGATTTCCCTTGGATCGTTACAATGATTTACTTCTCTCATTTCAATGTCGGGATTTCCGTCTACAAAATCATACAGCTTTTGCGTTCCCATAAGAAAAGTGGCAACCATTTTGCCTGGTTTAAAGGATTTTTTACTTCCGTTAACAACTCCTGACTTAGCCAATTCAACTACGCCGTCAGAAATTAGCTCTGAGTGTATCCCAAGATCTTTTTTATTTCCCAGCTGAGCTAAAACTGCATTTGGTATTGCACCTATACCCAGTTGTAATGTGGCCCCATCATCAATTAGCTGCGCACAATACTTGCCTATCTGCTTATCATTTTCTCCCAGTTCGGGCACGAAGCTTTCAAAAATAGGTTCGGAGAATAATACAAACTTGTTTATTTCGCTGACATGTACACGGTTCTCACCAAATGTATACGGCATCCTATCATTTATCTGAGCTATAACAAACTTGGCTTTCCTTACAGCGGCTACCGTATAATCACAAGCAGTTCCAAAGCTTACATATCCTTCCTCATCAGGAGGTGTAGCACTGACCAATGCAACATCGCATTTTATAGCATCCTTTTGTATCATTTCAGGAAGCTGATGGAAAAAAACAGGAATAAAATCAGCTTTTCCCTCATTTACAGCCTTTCTTACAGGTTGTCCTATAAAACATGTTTCGAAGTCTATATCGTTTTCATCCCCAACATATGTTCCATCTCCTGTTGTTAAAAGCTGCATCACTTTAACATTCTTTAAACTATCTGCATATTCGTTTAAAGCCCTTGTAAGTGCATGGGGCTCTCCTGCTGCAGGAGAAATAACCACTCCTGTTCCCTCGTCAATCATCTCGATGGCTTCCTTTGGTGATATTATATTTTCATCAAAATAGCTCTTCCAGCTCATATTTTATCTCCTATGGTAACTTTACTATTTAGTCTGCTTTTTCGATTGTATTCTTCAATTATCTCTCTGATTTTTTCATCTGTAGCTTCTATTTCCTTTTTAAAATCGGCAGCTTCAATTTTAAAAGCGCCGTTACCGGTTATTATCTGCTGCTCTAGGTTGTCGGATGTGGCAACCCTCATATAAGCCTTACCCTTTTCTTCATAGGTGGTCTTTTCGATGTAACTGTCGGCAGTTTCGCCCTCTTTAGTGTATACCACCTCAATATCGTTAAATCTCTCGTTTTTTCTGTTTCCACCTTTAACCTTATATGCATCAAAAACTACAGTAATAATACAATTTCTATATCCCTGATAGTTGCTTAAAATTTCCAATAAAGCCTGTCTTGCAGCGTCCAAATTTACTGCAGCCAAGTTTTTAAGATCTTCCCAAGCATAAATGATATTATATCCATCGACAATAAGGTGCTCTTTCAGTATTTTTCCATCTATTACAATCTTGTTTTCTCCGGTGGGTCTTATTATCTGCTTATGAATATGGGTTTTGTCTTTTGCCTTTCCATAGGTCTTTTCAAAAATAGATTTAAGATCATCATCTGTATTTAAGCCTCTGCTATTGCTGTTATAATCATGCCTTCTATAATCAGAAATCGCCATAGGCCTTATATGAGCCATTTCACTGACCTTATCCCATTTTACAATTACACCGCTTCCATGACGGCAAAAAACGCTGTCACCTGTATTTTCCAAATCCCCAAATGGATCATATGAAACTTGGGCAATTACATCATCAGAATTATGACACTCTGCATAGACTGTATTGCCAATTGACACAGTTCCAAGGCCATTGGTAAATGAGGATAATTGCACCGGATAATCTGAAATTTCTCCAGCAGGTGCTTTGCCCTTAATCACTGACATTTCATCCTCCTGTTTAGGCTGAGTAAATGAACCTGACATGGATGTTATATCGCTCATAATCCTTCCAGTAAATTCCTGAGGAGCCGTTATTTCAAAATCGCATACAGGCTCCAACAGGATGCTGTTATTTTTAAGCACTCCGTTTCTCATAGCCCGATATGCTGACTGTCTCAAATCTCCGCCTTCAGTATGCTTGTCATGAACTCCGACAGCAAGTATCTTTACAGAGATATCCGTTAAGGGAGATCCCGTAAGTACACCGGGATATGACCTTTCATCCAGGTAGCCTGCTACAATTTTACCTTTTTCGGAACCCTTTCCGTCCTCAGTAGCATCAATAAAGACTATTCCGCTTCCCTGTTCTCCTGGCTCAATAAGCAGATGAACTTCTCCGTAATGTCTGAGCGGTTCAAAATGACCGATTCCGATAGATTTTTCAGTTACTGTTTCTTTATATCTAACTCTACCCTTATCGAACTTAACTTCGAGACCAAGTCTGTCCTTAATTCTCTGACTAAGAATTTCAATTTGCACATTTCCCATAAACATTATGGATATTTCTCCAGACTCTTGATCCCATATTATATCAAGCTCCGGTTCTTCATCCATAAATTGGGAAAGTTGAAGATAAGCTGCCTTTGGATCCACATTCTCCGGCAGGATTACCCTGTATGAAAGAACAGGCATAATTGAAGCAGTCGTATTTTTATCCTCGTATCCTAGGCCCTGTCCCGGGAAGGTGTTTTTTAACGAAGTCACGGCACAGATACAGCCACTTTCGACATTATCCACCTGTCTAAATCCGCTTCCTGAATAAATCCTTATGGTGCCGACCTTTTCAGTCTCTTTTCCTGTATTAACAAGCTGTCTAGCAGATAAGCTTCCACCGGTTATCTTCATATAAGTCAATCTGTTTCCCGAATCATCTCTAGCAATTTTATATACCCTTGCACCAAATTCATCAGGATATGTCTTTTCATCTGTATAATCGATAATGCCCTGTATCAGATTATCAACGCCATCAAGCTTTAGTGCCGAACCGAAATAACACGGTATAATGGTGCGTCGGTTTACTGCAGCTCTTATATTTTCAGTCGAAATACTATCCGACTGCATATATTCCTCCATAATCTGCTCATCTCGTACAGCTAACTCTTCCTGATATTCGGGTGTTTTTAAAAGGCTGTTCATATCAACGCATCTGTCATCCATCTCTTCATTTAATGCGGATAAAACCTCTTCTCTGTTATCACCGTAAATA
Organism: Gallibacter intestinalis; assembly: GCF_014982745.1. GTDB lineage: Bacteria > Bacillota > Clostridia > Peptostreptococcales > Anaerovoracaceae > Gallibacter > Gallibacter intestinalis. Next base: position 124,364 of record NZ_JADCKA010000002.1, read on the forward strand.
TCAGTTTTATTTACAAAAATAAATAGAGGGACCTTATATCTTTCCAAAAGGCTTATTAACGTCCTTGTATTTCCTTGGACCCCTTTTCTTGCATCTATCACTAAAACGGCATAGTCCATAATACCTATGGCTCTTTCCGTTTCAGATATTAAATCAGCATGTCCCGGTGTGTCCACAAGTATCATTTTTCTGTCGCCAAAGCTCATTTCAGCCTGTTTTGAAAAGATTGTTATACCTCTTTGTCTTTCCTGAATATCATCGTCGAAAAAACTGTCTTTTTTATCTACTCTTCCGTGATGTCTTATGGCACCGCTCATATACAGCATTGCTTCTGATAGGGTAGTTTTGCCGGCATCCACATGGGCAAGCATTCCCAGTACTGTTTTAGCCATTTAAAACTCCTCCTCTCGGAAAAAAAGGCCACCATTCCCAAACTCCCAGTGACCCTTTCCTGCTCCTACCTGAAAGTGAAATTTAGCAATACCAAGATCATACATATTTAGAGGATTAGGTTCCTTAACTCTGGCATTAACATTTCCTCCGGAATAATAAAACTTAACAGGTTGCTTATTCATTGCCGAAGGGGCTTTTGAGACCATTCTAATACCTTCAATAAACCAGTTAGGGGGTTCTTCTTCGCTGTAAAACAAATCCTCTATTTTTTTACTTTTAACAAGCTTATGCATGCTTTTTCTTATAAGTTTCTCTTTGCTAGTTTCCTTTGGCTTTACTCTACCAAATACTATTGCACAGCGGAAAATTTGACCTTTTTCCACCGTACATCTGCATTTCTTTTTGTCAAAAGTGCCACCAACCCAGCAGGTTCCAAGACCGAGCATTTCACAGGTAAGCACCAGCTCTTCTCCGTAATATCCAAGCTTTTCCTCTATTAAAGGATCTCCGGCAGGGCCCACCAGGGCAATATAATTTCTCACGCCGGAAAAGGTCCCGTATCCGCCTTTAACTCCCTGAAAACCCTGGTTTTCATCTATCATAAGCTGGATATTGAGACCTTCTCTTAAATTAGTTCTTTCCACTATATCACGGAGAATCATTACTTGATCTATAGTTGGAAGTTCACTTGTATATGAACGCCTTGATATTCTTGATAATATCGCCTTTTTATAGTCCATCAGATTATTCTCCTGAAACAAAATGTGATTTTATAAGCTCCATAGACTCGCCAACGGTGAGTCCAGAAACATTTACTGTAATGTCAGCATATTTTTCATAAAGTGGCTTTCTTTCATCGTAAAGATCCTGTAAGGTCCATCCGTCTTTTATGGAAACTCCTCTTTCTCTTAAGTCTCCCAGTCTTTCCTCAAGTTCCTTACATGTTATATCAAGATAAACCACAGTACCTTGTGCTTTAAGATTTTCCATGGCCTTTTCACCGTATACAACGCTTCCGCCTGTGGCAATAACGGTATTTTCCACATCAATGGCAGCATTGACTTCCTCTTCGATAACATTAAAACCCTCAGGACCGTGGATATTTAAAAGTTCCTCAAGTCTCATACCCTTTACATGCTGAATCAAAATATCGGAGTCTATAAAATCCATTCCCATATTTTTAGCTAATATTACGCCATTTGTGCTTTTGCCACTTCCAGGCATACCAATTAAAATTATATTATTTTTTGAATTAGTCATTTCTCTGTCCTCATCAATCATTTGCCTTCATGGATTCAACCATATCAATCTTTCTGATGCTGCGTCTCATTATAAGGTTTACAAGGAAAGTAAATATTCCCATTATTACAAATGACAAAACATAGCTTAGCAGATAGATGTTTCTGCCAAACATCATTCCTCCTACCTCTGCGGTCTTTATAACAAATCTATGCAAAGCCAGTCCCAAAGGTAATCCGCAAATCATTCCCAGTACTGCAAGTATATTTATTTCTCTGAATATGTAAGAAGATACTTCCCTTTCATAAAATCCCAAAACCTTTATCGTTGCCAGTTCTTTTTTTCGCTCGCTTACATTAACATTAGTGAGGTTGTACAGAACTATAATAGAAAGTCCTCCTGCAGAAATAATCAGCACCATTACAATGTAATCTATGTTCTTTACAGAATCATTAAAGTTCTGACTAATGGTATCCGTTGCAAGAACATATTCAACATCCGGTTCATTCATGACATCACGTACAAGGGAATCTGTATCTTCGCTTTCTGCGACTTTATCTTTAATATCTACATAAAGAGTTGAATAATCTGGAGCTTTTCCAAATGCATCTTCATATGTATCAGCATTCACAAATCCTACGCTGCCCACATAATTTTCACAGATGCCGCTAACCTTCATTTCCTTTTCTTCACCACTGTCAAGAGTTACAGTTACTGTATCACCTGTTTTAACATCAAGCACCTCACACATTTTCTCGGAAAGCACAACTTCCCCACTTTTAAGTTCAAGGGCTTCATGTCCAGTTCTTGTTCTTATATCTACAAAATCAGACAAAGCTTTTTGATTTTCAGGCACTGTGAGAGTAAATGTCTCCTTATCACCATTAAATGCAACCTCTGCATTTTCCTCTGCAAAGAATCCTTGCTTTTCATATATATCCTTCGACGGCTTCCATTTATCCTTATCAACGGAAATTGTCATATCATATTTGAAGATTTCACCATACTGAATTCCAACTATATCATTTATGGAATCCCGTATTCCAAATCCTGTAAGCAATAATGCAAAGCAGCCAGCCATACCTATTATAGTCATCAAAAATCTCTTCTTATATCTAAACAAATTTCTGAGAGTGACCTTTCTAGTAAACTTAAGCCTGCTCCATATTGGTGTTATTCTTTCCATAAGGATTCGCTTACCTGCCTCAGGAGCCTTAGGCTGAAGCAGAGAAGCCGGCTTTTCTTTAAGCTCTCCTCTGCAAGAAAAGTATATTGTAAAGAGTATTACAGCAATTGTAACCGCGCCTATTGCAAGGGCCATAGGCCATATGAACTTAGTTGTAACCTCCGGTATGTTATACATCATTGCATATGCGTTGGAAATAACTTTAGGAAATATTACAAAACCTAAAGACATTCCTACAGCTGAACCGATTAAGGATGCTACAAAACCGTAAACGAGATAATAGTTTCTAATGACTCCATTGGTATATCCAAGGGATTTAAGAGTTCCCACACGGCCTCTTTCCTCTTCTATCATCCTTGTCATGGTAGTAAGAACTACAAGAGCTGCCACCAGGAAAAAGAATACCGGGAAAATCCTAGCTATGGCTGCCACCTTGTCTGTGTCGCTTTCATAGCTTGAGATACCCTGAGCATCAAGTCTTCCGGAAATGTACCATTTGCCAGTTTCTATTTCATCAATTTCCTTTTGAGCATCATCCAGCTGCTTTTCAGCACTGGCAAAGCTCTCATTGGCAGTTGCAAGACCGTCTCTGTACTCTGCCCAGCCCTCTTCTATATCATTAAGATTACCCACAAGCTCAGCTCTCTGGGCTGTAAGTTCTTGCTTAGTTTTCTTAAGCTCAACCCTTTGATCCTGAAGCTGTACCTTCTGAGCTTTTAAGTCTGACTTTTGCTTATTCAAATCAGAAAGCTGCTGTTTTAAAGAATTTAACTGGCCTGATACCTTGGATTCGTTTTCCTCTATCAGTTTAAGACCGCTTTCTGCCTGACCTCTAGTAGCCTGCAGTTCCTTTAACTGAGCTTCAAGCTGTGCTTTTAGTGTTTCATCTGTAGTTATGGCAATCTGAGTTTCTAAGTTTTTTTCTGCTTCCTTTATTGCAGCTATGCTTTCCTCAGTTTTACTCTTTTCAGCGGATAGTTGAGTAAGCCCGCTTTCCGCTTGGGAAATACCATCATTGATTTGAACTATACCGTCGTCTATCTGTTTAATACCGTCATCTATCTGCGGCAGACCTTCATCAATCTGAGATATACCGCTGTTAACCTGACTTAATCCGTCATCTATCTGCGATATGCCGTCAGTAACCTTTTGCTGGTTTTCAACTAGCATTTTGCGACTGTCTTCCAGCTCTGCCAAGGCTTCAGCCTTTTCTTTTTCATATTCGGCACGACTCTTGTTAAGCTCTTCCTGAGCTTCGTCCTTAAGCTCCTTATATCTTATGTTTGACTGTTCTTTGCCGACTGCTTCAAGCTTATCAAGTATTTCCTCAGACCAATCCTTGTATTCATCGGAAAATGTATCTTTATCTATATCACTAATCTTCCCATAAAGAGCTGTATATGTCACATCGCTGTCGTCTTCCTGAACATATATGCCTAGAGCAACGCTTCCTTTACCTATGGTTGTAACCTCTCCCATTGTAGACATGAGAACTGGAGAATAAGCTATACCTGTTGCCTTATATTCTCTGCCATCTGAAGTGGTAAATACATCTCCAATCTTAGCTTCATAGCTGTATCTGTTAGGCACCTCGATGATGCATTCATTATCATTTTTAGGGATATCGCCTTCGAGCAAAGTAAATTTATTTAGTCTGTCCTTATCGTTAAAATCTATATGAAAAATTCTAGTTTCCAAATTTTCACCTTCGCTGTCGCTGACCATTATATCTTCTTGTTCAATAGCCATAACATCTGAAACATAGGAAAGATCACCCACAGCTTTAACATTTTCATCTAAAAAGCCGAGAGTGCTCTGTATATAGAAGTCGTAAAGATTACTCTCCTCAAAATATTCATTTGCGCTGTCTTTCATGTCCGGTGTAGTTGCCAAAAGACCTGCAAGAAAACCTGTACCCAGTGCTACTATGCTGACTATGGCAAGGAATCTTGAAAGGCTTCCCTTTACGGACCTTACGGACATTTTAATAAAGTTCTTTTTAGTCATACATTCCTTACCACTCTATTTGACTTATCGGTACAGGATTTTCATTTAATCTCATATCTGTAACAGTACCGTTCTTTACCTGAATAACTCTGTCTGCCATTGGAACAATAGCCTGATTATGAGTTATAACGATAACCGTTTGATTTCTCTGCCTACATGTATCGTGAAGCAGTTGAAGTATGTTTTTACCCGTAATATAATCCAAAGCCCCTGTTGGCTCATCACAGAGAAGTATCTTAGGATTTTTAGCAAGAGCTCTGGCAATGGATACTCTCTGCTGCTCACCTCCGGAAAGCTGAGCTGGAAAGTTATTCATTCTATTGCCCAGACCTACTTCTCTTAACACTTCCGCAGCATCAAGGGGATCTTTACATATTTCTGAAGCAAGTTCCACATTTTCCAATGCAGTCAAATTTTGCACCAGATTATAGAACTGAAAAACAAAACCCACATCGTATCTACGATATGATGTGAGCTCTCTGTCATTAAGTCGGCTGATTTCTCTGCCGTCAAGATATACCGAGCCTTCATCGCAACTGTCCATACCGCCTAAAATGTTCAGAAGTGTCGTCTTACCTGCACCGCTTGGTCCAACTATAACGCAGAATTCTCCCTGACCAATTTCAAAGCCGATATGATCAAGGGCAGATATCTTTTGGTCTCCCATTTTATAATACTTACTGACATTATTAAATTTGACATATTGCGACATAAAACTACCTCTTTATAAAGTAATATCTTATAGATTATTATAAATCGGGTATAAGTCCACAGTCAAGGAGAGCCTTACTTATAAGCTCATGGCCTTTTTCATTGGGATGCATACCATCGGTACATATATAATCCTGTATATTTCTATGACTTAAAAATATCCTTCGTATATCCAGAACCATAACACTCTCTCTTTGTGCCAAGTCAAATATTATGTCGTTATACATCTCATGCCATCTGTAAATGAAATCCTTATTACCTAAAAATTTTAGTATGTTTTCTCTGGAAAGTCCTTGGCTGACCCATTCAAAAAATCTAAGATAATCTATCGGAGGCAGAGAAAGAAGCACAGGGACACAATTTGCAGCTTTAACTGCTTTAATTAATCTCTCATATTCTTCTCTGAATCTTTCCGGTGGCACTGCTGATTCATGTTCAGCATAGGGATCTCTTGCAATCTCACTCCATTTAAAATTACAGTCATTACCGCCAAATTCCAACACTACAATGCTACAATTTTTTATTTTATCTACATTTTTCCTAAAAATCTCTATGCCTTTGCTCACAGTACATCCGAATTTAGAAAGATTATCAATTACCAATCCTTTACTCTCAGATATTATATCCACAAAATTCTTTTTTACTTTCCTGTATTTTTTCTTTATATCGTCATAGACTATACCTTTAGATACACTGTCTCCAAAGATAGCTATTTTCGTTTTTTTAAGATCAATCATATTTATGTTTTCCATATATGCAGTCCTTTTTTTAGTTTTAAATATATTAAAATATGTTTTTCATTACTATATCATATAATATTAATTTTGTAAATTGATTTACAATTCTATTATCATATAGTACAATCATTTATTATTGGAGGTTTAAATATGGAAAAAGAAAATAACAATACCGATATTAAATCATTATTCACTAAAAAAAGACCAGAACACTGGAATATGATTCCCGATCTTGATCTTTATATGGATCAGATTATTGAATATATGAAACGACAACATCCAGGCTTTGACGTCAATGAAAAACTGACTTCGTCCATGGTTAACAACTATACCAAGCAGGGACTTATGCCACGCTCAAATGGTAAAAAATATGGTCGTGAACACATAGCCTGGCTGACAGCGATTTGTCTTATCAAACAAATCGTTTCTGTAAACGATACTAAAGTCCTTTTAGATGAGCATATGAAATATGAAAAAACTGAAGACTTTTATGAAAAATACATTGAAATTCTTGACCGTGAGTTTAAAAATATGGATAATTTATTGAGTAATCAGGATAAAGAAAAAAAAGCAGAACTTGCCCTTGAACTTGCTGTTGCAAGTTATGCAAGAAAACTCGCATGTCAGTGCCTGATAAACTCACTGAAAGAATAGGATAATGATTAAGTGCTTATAAAATACTTTACAAAACGTAAACTCATAACAGCGACTGTCGCGCTTATACTGGCAGCCGCTTTTCTGGTACCTTCCATTGCAAAAGGCGCGGCATCCGATTCTGCGGATGCTCTTTCATCTGTTAAAGTCAAATCTTCATATGCAGTTGTTATGGATGCCAACAGCGGCAATATTCTGTACGATAAAAGCGGAGATGAAACAATTTATCCTGCCAGCACCAGTAAAATACTCACATGTATAGTCGCAATTGAAAATTCAGATATGGATGACATAGTAACTGTATCTCAAAACGCTTTAAAGGGTCAGGAAAATAACGGTGCCCATATCGGTCTTAAAGCCGGCGAAAAGCTGACAATGAAAGATGCATTGTACGCTATGATGCTGGAAAGTGCCAATGACGCAGCTATTGCCATTGCAGAATCCATCAGCGGTAGCGAAGAGGAGTTTGCAAAGCTATTAAACGAGAAAGCAAAGGAACTGGGACTTGAAAATTCCCATTTCGTTACACCAAACGGTCTCTTTGATGATGAGCATTATACTACTGCAAAAGATCTTGCCATTATCACAAAGTACGCTATGGAAAACGAAGAATTTCTTAAAATATTTAGTGCATATAAGTATATAATGTCTCCTACTAATATGAGAAGTGATGAGCTTGACATATACACTTCCCATAAGATGACAAAATATAAAAGCATGGAATATGACGGAATAATAGGCGGTAAAACAGGCTACATTGAGGAATCAAAATGCAATGTAGTGACAGCGGCTGAACGAAACGGAATTAAGCTCATATGCGTCACAGCCAAATGCGATAACATAATAGATGCATATAACGACTCCACTAAGCTTCTTGACAGCAGTTTTGAAAACTATTCAAAGGTTAAAATATCTGCATCCGAAAATCAGGAAAAATTTGAAGACATGCTAAAAAGTTCAAATTACAAAATAAAACATTCTTCAATTTCTGATGACGACTTATCCGCTGTAATACCAAAAGATGCAGATGTTTCTCAGATAACATATAAGATAAAAGAAGAAAAGGCATCCTATCCCATTAAGGAAGGCGATGTGACTGGAAAACTACAAATGATGTATGATGGTAATATTGTAGGAACTGCAGACATAACCGCTGATAAGGACCTCAGCTTTTGGGGTTATGCCATGTCCATAGCTGTAAAAGTAATACTTGGCATTGCAATACTTTTAATAATTACAATTGTTGTATTGCGTATATATTTTACATCCAAGAGAAAACGAAAAAAAATCTCTCGACGATAATCGTCGAGAGTATTTTTTTAGCCTATGATAAACCAATTCTTAAAAGCATACCCGGAATGCCGTCATGACGACTAATTCACGACCTTACCTTCCGTAAGGTGGGTCCCTCATCACGGTTTCTGTCTTCCACTGCAAGGAGGCCTGACATCCGTCCGTGAGCTCTAGGTCCCGTATGAACTCTGTAGGTTGAATTACACAGCCACAACGCACACCCCAGGCTATGACTTGCTTTCAACTAGATGTTATACCTTTTAGTCAGTTTAGTCAATATATGTTTTGTCCTATTTGTTTAAGCTTCCAGGTCTATCTTGCAGTTATGATATACCTTCTGCACATCATCGTTGTCCTCGAGAAGCTCAATCATCTTCTTCAGATTTTTGATGTCCTCTTCATCTGTAGGTTCAGATTCCATTGATGGCAGATAATCGATATCAGCCTCAACAAATTCGTAACCAGCCGCCTTTAATGCTTCTGATACAGCATCAAAATCATCAGGTGCAGTGAGAATTTCATAACTGTCGTCATAGGTAATCATATCCTCCATGCCGCCTTCCAAAGCTGCTTCCATAAGAGCATCTTCATCAATGGCGTCAGTCTTTTCGATTACGATTACTCCTTTTCTTGAGAACATATAGGATACGCATCCCGGTGTACCAAGATTACCTCCGAACTTATCAAAGGCATGCTTTATAGCTGCTGTAGTTCTGTTTTTGTTATCTGTAAGTACATCAACGATTACAGCAACACCTGCTGCACCGTATCCTTCAAAGCTTCCAGTTTCATAGTTCTCACCGGCAAGCTCACCTGTACCTTTTTTGATTGCTCTTTTAATATTATCATTAGGCATGTTTATGCCCTTTGCCTTATCGATGGCATGCTTAAGAGCAACGTTATATTCCGGATCTCCGCCGTTTTTAGCCGCAACAGTTATCGCTCTTGCGTACTTTGTAAACATAGCGGCTCTTTTTGAATCCTGCTTTTCTTTTCTTCCTGCAATTGTTCCGTGTCTGCCCACTTAAAAGCCTCCATTCTTTTTAAAATACCTCAAATAGTATACTACTGTGACTGCTTCTTTTCAAGGTTTTTATGGGCAGTAGCCATCATCAGCTTTATTCTGTTAAGCTGATTTACTGAGCTTGCGCCCGGGTCATAGTCGATGGCAGCCACATTTGCATAAGGATTTCTCTTTTTAAGAGCCTTAATCATGCCTTTACCTACCACATGGTTAGGGAGGCAGGCAAAAGGCTGCAGACAAACGATATTTTCAACACCGCTGTCGATGAGCTCAACCATTTCTCCTGTGAGCAGCCATCCTTCACCACACTGGTTACCCAAGGAAATAACATCTTGAGCCTTCTCAGCTGTTTCCTTGATATGCGAAGGTGGTCTAAAGCGTTTGCTTTCCTTAAGAGCTTTTACGAGAGGCTTTCTGAAAACCTCAAGAATATTTATAAGGGATTTATTTACAGCCATGTTTTTAAAGGAGCCTGCAAGATGCTTGTAATTGAATTCCTTGCTGTACATACCGTAAAGGAAAAAGTCCAAAAGATCCAATACAACGGCTTCTCCGCCTTCTTTTTCGATTACGCCTACAATATCGTTGTTTGCAGTAGGATGATATTTAACGAGTATTTCACCTACGACGCCGACCTTTGGCTTAACCACATCTTCAAATATCTCAAGATTGTCAAAATCCTTGATAATATTCTTTACATTTCTTTTAAATTCCTTTAACTTACAGTCTTTGATATTCTTGTCTGCTATCTTTGACCATTTTTCAAACAATGCATCCGCAGAACCCTGAACCTTTTCGTAAGGCCTTGTTCTGTAAAGCACCTGCATCAGTATATCCCCGTATAAAATAGCCAGAACCATTTTTAAAGCAATTTTTGCAGTAATTTTAAATCCCGGATTGCTTTCAAGTCCCACCATGTTTACGGAAATAACCGGTATCTGAGACATTTTAAGGTCCTTAAGGGCTTTTCTCAGCAAAGCCACATAATTTGATGCCCTACATCCGCCTCCTGTCTGGGACATGAATATAGCAGTTTTGTTAAGATCAAATTCTCCGGACTTAAGAGCGGCTATAATCTGGCCTAATGCAACGATTGTCGGATAACATGCATCGTTGTTTATATACTTTAAACCTTCTTCTACAGCATGAACGCTAACAGGCGGAAGCAGCTTAGCCTTATACCCTTCACTACCTAAAGCAGTCTCAAAGAACTGGAAATGAATAGGTGCCATCTGAGGAATTAAAATAGTATAATCATCTCTCATTTCCTTTTCAAAGGTAACTCTTTTAAATCTTGATGTTGCCTTTTTATGCTTGATTCCGTTTCTGTCTCTTTCACTCATGGCAGCTTTAAGAGATCTTATTCTTATCTTTGCCGCACCAAGATTATTACCTTCGTCTATCTTAAGCACCGTATAAAGCTTATTATGCTGAGAAAGAATTTCCTGGACCTCATCGGTTGTTACGGCATCAAGTCCACATCCGAAGGAATTAAGCTGAATAAGCTCAATATCATCTGTATTGCCGACAAATTCGGCAGCTTTGTACATACGGGAGTGATACATCCACTGGTCAAGAACTCTGACAGGTCTTTCAAGGCGACCAAATTGAGCCACAGAGTCCTCAGTAAGTACTACAATATCAAAGGATCTAATAAGCTTATTCATTCCATGATTGATTTCCGGATCAAGATGATATGGTCTTCCAGCCAGGACCACTGCCTTTTTACCGTTCTTTTTAGCATATTCTAAAGCTTCTTCGCCCTTTTTTACTATGTCCTTTCTGAAAGCCTTGTATTCCTTTCTACCTTCCTTAACGGCTTCTTCTATTTCCTTCTTAGGAATGTTAAGCTCAGACATCTCTCTGGTCATTTCCTCTATAAGACGCTTATCGTCATCATAAGGGATGAACGGATGAATAAATCTGACTCTGTTTTCCTTAAAGATGTCATCCATATTATTGGCAATCAATTCAGGATATGTGGCAACTATTGGACAGTTATAATGGTTTGGAGCGCTTTCATCCTCCTTCTGTTCATAGTTGATGCTAGGATAAAATATATACTTTATACCATTGTCAACAAGCCACCTGATATGTCCGTGCACCAGTTTTGCAGGATAACACGCAGTATCCGACGCTATGGTTTCCATACCGCTTTCGTACATTTCTTTACTAGACTGTCCAGAAAGTACAACTCTAAAGCCGAGCTTTGTATAGAATGTAAACCAGAAAGGATAGTTTTCATACATATTCAAAACTCTTGGAATACCAATGGTTCCTCTGTATGCCTTTTCCTTTTCAAGAGGTTCATATTCAAACAGTCTGTTATATTTATATTCGTAAAGGTCAGGAATATCATTATTCATAATAGTTTTTCCTTCACCCTTTTCGCATCTGTTACCTGTAATAAACAATGAACCGTCGTTAAATCTGTTTACAGTCAGCAGACAGTTGTTTTCACATCCGCCGCATCTTGTATGGGTATTGGCAACAGTGAAATTATCAAGCTGGTCGGAGCTGAGTATCGTGCTTACTTCTCCTTCCTTCCAGTTGTCCTTTGCAATAATTGCTGCACCAAAAGCACCCATTACACCGGCGATATCAGGTCTGATTACATTCTTACCTACGATTTTTTCCATGCTTCTTAGCACTGCATCGTTAAGGAATGTACCGCCCTGAACAACAATCTTTTCTCCGGCTTCATCAGGATCTCTTAATTTAATTACCTTATAAAGGGCATTTTTAATTACAGAATAGGAAAGTCCTGCGGAAATATCACCGATGTCAGCTCCTTCCTTCTGAGCCTGTTTAACCTTGGAATTCATAAACACAGTACATCTTGTACCAAGATCCACAGGAGATTTTGAAGACAAGGCTTCCTTTGCAAAATCCTTAGTATCCATATCAACGGATTTTGCATATGTTTCAATAAAGGAACCGCAGCCCGAAGAGCATGCTTCATTGAGCATAATGTCATAAATTGCCCCATCCTTTATCTTCATGCACTTCATATCCTGACCGCCGATATCCAATATAAATTCAACTCCCGGCAGGAACTGCTCTGCCCCCTTATAGTGGGCCATTGTTTCTATTTCACCTATATCAACTTTAAAGGCAGCTTTAATAAGCCCTTCTCCATAACCTGTAACAGCAGCTTTGGCAATATGGGCTTCTTCCGGTAATTTTGAATATAAATCCCTCAAGATTTCCTTAACTACTTCAATAGGCTTACCTTCATTGCTCTGATAGAAATCGTAAAGAAGATTTTTATCATCATCAATAAGCGCAGCCTTTGTTGTTGTAGAGCCAGCGTCGATACCAAGATAAACATTTCCCCTAGCTTCGGAAATATCCTTTCTCTTTATCTTGTCTTTATCATGTCTTTCCTTAAATTCACGATAATCCTCCTCGTCTTTAAATAGAGGCTCCATATGCTTAGTATCGGAAAGCTGCGTAGGATCTACATTTTTAATTCTTTCGTATAGTTCCTTCATAGGCACGGCTTTCTGCTTTTCAGCAAGCATAGCGGCGCCTATGGCAACAAAGTATTTGCTATCTTCAGGAAAAATTACCTGCTCATCTGTCAGCTGCAACGTTTCTATAAATCGCGCTCTTAATTCAGATAAAAACGACAGTGGTCCACCGAGAAAAGCGATGTTGCCCTTTATCTGACGACCGCATGCAAGGCCACTTATGGTCTGATTTACCACGGCCTGAAATATAGACGCAGCCAAATCTTCTATTGCCGCTCCATCATTAATGAGCGGTTGTATATCAGTTTTTGCAAATACACCGCATCTTGCAGCAATAGGATATATAATTTTATGGTTTTTAGCCGCCTCATTAAGGCCTTGAGCATCTGTATTAAGCAAAACTGCCATCTGGTCGATAAATGCCCCAGTACCTCCTGCACAAGTACCGTTCATCTGCTGTTCTATTGACTGACCGTAGAAAGTAATTTTAGCATCTTCACCGCCCAGCTCAATTACAACATCCGTTTGCGGAATTAAAGTTTCCACGGCTTTGCTGCAGGAAACAACTTCCTGTTCAAAATAGACACCCATCAATTCTGACAGGGCAAGTCCGCCGGAACCTGTAATAACAGCCTGTACATCAGCTCTTTTATGAGTTTTGTACAGGTCCTCCAAAAGTTCCGTAACCTTTTCCATGACATTTGACATGTGTCTTTCGTATCTTTTGTATATTATTTTGTTTTCGTCATCGATTACTACAAGTTTGACCGTAGTCGAACCTATATCAATACCTAATTTCAAAACATTTCCTCCCACATAAAATGTATTGTTTACAACATTATATTATACCAATTTTTTGGGATTTGAAAACAAAGTTTTACAAACTTCATACACAATTTCACCTATATTTTTATACCATCTTTTAAACTTTACCATAACCATTGATTTTGCTATACTATTTTCATGAAATCAACTATTAAACGCTCTACGTGGAAGGCTATTTACAGGCTTTTAGACAGGGTTTCTCCAATTGACGGAGACTGCGGAAAATTGTGCGGCTGTGCCTGCTGTACACCTGAAGGAGACGAGACTCAGGAAGGTCTCGGAGATTTTGTATTGGGAATGTATCTTCTCCCTGGAGAAGAAAAACTTTTTTCCATGAAAGAAGGCTGGCTCAAATGGTCTGTGGAAAACGCAGAGGATTACGAATTTCCAGATTCATGGCATGGTAAAGTATATTTTATACGATGTACAACACCTCCCTTCTGTCATAGGGAAATGCGTCCTATACAATGCCGAACATATCCGCTTATGCCATATATAGATAAGGACGGAGTTTTTTCCCTTGTACTTTCTAAAGCAGATGTACCCTACAGCTGTCCTCTTATAGATAAAAAAATCCCTTTAAACGAAAGATTTTGCAGAGCAACCTTTACAGTGTGGAAACGACTTATTAAAGATCCTCTTATCTATGACCTTGTGAAAATGGATAGTCAAATGATGCGTGATGAAGGTCTCTTGACTTTTTAGTTTTACCGTGATAGATTAGTTGCATAATTAAAAGGATTCGATTACTGACGATGATAGTGGATTACCACATGAAGTCGAATCTAATATTAAGTCGATCGTCTGGGCAGTATTATCGCGAGATTCGCGAATACTGTCCTTTTTTCTTAGAGAAAGGAGCCAAAATGTTCAAAGATGAATTTCAGTCTGTATGCTCGGCCGGTGTGTCGAAATACAATTTTATGAAAACAAATCCTGCCGGATATATGGTATCATCAATGGTTGCCGGTATGTTTATATCCTTTGGTAGCTTTGTTGCATTCGTATTAGGTTCTCTTATTTCAGCCGGAGATGCCGCATCATGGACAAAGGCTGCACAGGCTTTTGCATTTGCTGCTGCCTTAAGTCTCGTGGTAATGGCTGGAGCAGAGCTTTTTACGGGAAACAATTTTGTTTTAACCGCCTCTTCCCTGAGAAAAAAGGTTTCCTGGCTTGGAACTGTAAAGCTATGGATAGTTTGCTGGATTGGAAATCTTATCGGTTCACTTATCTGCGTGCTAGCCTTTAAGCTGACCAATATACCTACTGGAGATACAGGTGCATATTTTGCGACAATAGCTACCGGTAAGGTAGAGCTAGCACCGGTGGAGCTTATAATTCGCGCTATACTTTGTAACATCCTCGTTTGTCTTGCGGTTTGGTGCGGTACTAAGCTTACAACCGAATCAGGAAAGCTTATTATGATTTTCTGGTGCATATTTGTATTTATGGTATGCGGTTTTGAGCATAGCGTGGCCAATATGAGTATAGAAGGTGTTGCCCTATTTAACGGAGATATAAGCCTTAGTAGCTATGCCTACAGCGTAGGTCTTGCATCCATCGGAAACATCATAGGAGGTGCTGTATTTGTGGCACTGCCGTATCATATTATTTCAAAGGAAAAAGAATAGTGTTTACCATTTTTAATCCATAAGAAGAACGCAGCCGTTTTTCGACTGCGTTCTTTAATTTATACAATATTATTTCGTTGCGTCAATTATAAGATCTACACATTTGTCAACGCCCAGCTTTCCGCTGTCTACCATCAGATGATAGTTGTCAACATTTCCCCATTTTCTTTCACAGTAGAAAGAGTAATGCTTTGCCCTTGCCTTATCGCTTCTCTTTATAACATTTGCAACCTTTTTTTCTTCAATACCGTATTCTTCTATGGCTCTCTTTTTTCTGCTTTCATAGTCAGCATGAACAAATACATTTAATACATCATCTCTTTCTCTTAAAATGTAATCTGCACATCTTCCTACTATTACACAGGATTCCTTTTCTGCCAATTCCTTTATAATGCGGCTCTGAGCTATAAATACATCTTCTCCTATTACCTGAACATTTTCTATAATAGGGCTTACAGAATAGTATCCTAAAGTTGAAATATTAAATGCCTGAGCTGTTGTCATCTTTTCGGAAGCTTCCTCTACATAGCCGGCTGCCATTCCGCTTTCCTGAGCTATCATATCGATAAGGACCTTGTCGTAGAATGGAACTCCCAGCCTCTTAGCGACCATTTCGCCTATTTCTCTGCCGCCGCTTCCGTATTCTCTACTTATAGTAATTATTCTTGTATCTGCCATTATTCTTCAACCCCCAGATTCTTAAAAGTTTTATTGTATATGTATTTAAGTACTATTATGTAGTATGCAACACCGATTATTTCAGCCAAAGGAAATGCAAACCATACCATTCTCAGGCCGAAAAGCTTACCGAATATGAATGCCAGCGGCAGGATTCCCACAAACTGTCTTATCATAGAACCCCACATACTCATCATACCGTGACCTGTTGCCTGGAAAAGACCTGCAGCAACTATACCAAAGCCTGCAGGGATAAAGCACCAGCTTATACTTCTGAGAGCATCTATACCTATGGTGTACATGTTATCCGAAGCATTGAACATGCTCAAAAGCAGTCCTGGGAAGAACTGGAACAGCAGTAGTCCTAAGGCCATTATCGACATAGCAGCAATAATCGCCAGTTTAAAGCACCTCATCATTCTTTCTCTGTTTTTAGCTCCGTAGTTATATCCCATAATAGGAAGAGCTCCCTGGTTTACACCTATGGCAGGCATAAATACAAAGGATTGCAACTTACCGTAAACGCCGAGCACCGCAACAGCTGTTCCGGAAAAAGAAGCAAGTATAGCATTCATACCAAAGAGCATTACAGAGCCCAGTGCCTGCATAACTATGGACGGTGCACCTACAGCATATATATCCTTGATCGTTCTAAGCTTAAAATCTTTACTAAATACCCTTACATTGACTGCATGGTCCTTTTTTATAAGGATAAATATTCCCAGTGCACAGCCTATTGCCTGAGCAATTACAGTGGCAGCCGCAGCACCGGACACACCCATTTCAGGAAGTCCAAACCATCCGAAAATCAGAATTGGGTCAAGTATAATATTTATTACAGCACCTACAATCAAAGTAATCATTGGCACTATCATATTACCAGTAGCCTGGAATATCTTTTCACATATCATCGCAGTCATTGTGAACACACTAAAGATAGTAATAATCTGCATATAGTCCACACCGTACTGAATTACTGTCTGATCTGTTGAAAATATCTTCATAAAGGCTTCAGAAAAGAACAGCCCGAATATTGCAAATACAAGCCAGTTTAAAACGCCAAGCTTTATACCGCATGAAGCCGCATCATCTGCATCCTGAAATCTTCTGGCTCCCAGCCTTCTGGAAATCAGCGAGTTAAGTCCGACACCTGTACCTACACCCATCGCCACAAGCAATGCCTGTATCGGAAATACGATGGAAACGGCCGTCAGAGCCTTTTCACCTATCTGTGCAACGAATATACTGTCAACAATGTTGTACAGAGAATTTATCAGCATCGACAGTATTGCCGGTCCTGACATTGTAGCCAAAAGTTTACCTATGGGCATGGTACCCATTTTGTTTTCTCTTGCTTCCATATATCCACTCCTCTCATATTTTACTTATATAAACTATTTGAGAAATATTATTTAATTACTTCCTTCATTTCACCTGTAGTACTGTCCATTATATATCCGTAGACAGTCACATCATCAGGAATCAGAGGATGCTCTTTTATAACATTAACAGTAGAAATTACTGATTCTGTTTCATCATCAAAACCTCTGAGCCATCCGTCAATATCAATGCCGCAGTTCTTTATCATATTGAGAGTATCCTCAGAAATTCCCCTCTTAATCATTTCCGCTTCGATTTCTGCAGGATTTAAACCTCTCATTCCGCAGTCCGTATGACCTATGACAAGAATATGAGTTACACCCAGTTCATAAACGGCAACCATAAGACTTCTCATTACAGAACCAAAAGGATGAGAAATAACTCCTCCGGCATTTTTAATCATCTTGGCATCGCCGTTTTTAAGATCTAAAGCAGCCGGTAAAAGAGCTGTCAATCTTGTATCCATACAGGAAATAATAGCTACTTTTTTATCCGGATACTTTGTAGTCATAAATTCTTTATATTTGCCCTCTTCAACAAATGTCTTGTTAAATTTGAGCATATGATCAATAAAGTCCTTCATTTTTTCAGTTCCTTTCACGGTATTTTGCGCTATCCGCAATAGATTATTATATCTTATTATTCTAAATTCATCAAGATGTTGAGAACTGTAACTAGCAAGTAAAATTAACACCAGTTTAACATTCATTTAATCTTACCAATGCATGTAAGGTATTATAATACTCTTTAGGAGGTAAAAATGTATACGGGAATAGTTGACATAGGTTCAAACACCATAAGATTGATAATTTACAATATAGATAAGTCTAAAAACATCGAAAAAGTTTTCTCATATAAGGAAACTGCTGGATTAGCAGGATATGTAGAAGAAGGTACTTTGAACAGTCATGGAATTGCAATTCTTAACAGGACCTTAACACAAATAAAGAAAATTACCGATGATTTATCAATTCCTAAGGTATGGTATTTTGCAACGGCTTCTTTAAGAAATATATCAAATACCGATAAAGTAATAAGCGATATCTACAAAAATCTTGGAATCAACATTGACCTTATTTCCAATGAAGATGAAGGTTATTTAAGTTATTACGCCATGAAAATGCTTTTAAACGGCAAATTAAACAGTGAAAACGGAATTATTGCTGACATCGGAGGAGGCTCTAGTGAAATTGTTATATTTAAAAATAACAAAATAGTAGAAAACACTTCCCTTCCTATCGGTTCTTTAAATCTTTACTCTAATTACGTTAAAGGCATCTTGCCCTTAAAAAAAGAAATAAAAGCTATAAAAGCGGAAATAAATCGTCAGCTATCAGTCATAAAAAACAAAGATGCTTTTACAGATTTGATAGGTGTTGGCGGTACATTCCGACTAATTCCAGATCTAGTTGGAAACCAAAACAAAGAATTTTCTATAGAGCAGCTTGATAATCTCATCGACTGCAGTAAAACTGACAGAAACGACCTGGCAAATCTTATTTTAAAAGTGAAGCCAGAGCGAATACATACAGCCATCCCAGGCATGCTCATAGCAAGAGCAATTATGAAAAAATGGAAAATATCCGATGTACTAACAGACAGAATAAGCGTACGGGACGGATATCTTCTGCGAAAAATTAACGGAGGCAAATAATGGACTACAGCTATACTCAGGACAGAGAACTTTCATGGCTTAAATTTAATGAAAGAGTTTTAAACGAAGTAAAAAACAAGGATATGCCTCTTTTAGAAAGGCTTAAATTTCTTGAAATATACACAAATAATCTTGATGAATTTTATATGGTAAGAGTCGGCACTATATTCGATATGAATATTTTTAAGCCGGATAAAAGAGATTCCAGGTCAAATATGACACCGGCAGAGCAGCTTGCTGCAATCAACCATGAAGTGCGTAAGCTGGAAAAGACTAAGGTTCTCTACTACAAGGATATAATGTCCGATCTTGAAGAAATCAAAATTCATCATATGAACATTGAAATCCTAGGAAACAAAGATAAAGAATATCTTAAGTCATATTTTGAGTTAAGGGTATTTCCTTTCCTCACTCCAATGGTAATAGGAAAGCAGCATCCTTTTCCTCATATTCCAAATAAGGAGCTTCATGTTCTCGTTTCCCTTTCAAGAAAGGATAAAGGCTTTTTCGGTATTATTCCGATACCATCAAACCTCGAAAGAGTAATTTATCTAAATAATAAAAAGACAAGATATATTCTCCTTGAAGATTTAATCAGCTATTATTGCTCAGATATATTCACCAATTATCATATGAAATCAAAGGCAGTTATAGCAGTAACCAGAAGCGCAGATATAGATCCCGATGATGATATGTTTGAAAAACACGATGACTATATTGAACATATGAAAAAGGTTTTAAAAATGCGCGGTCGCCTGCACCCTTTACGAATAGAAGCCTACGGTGAGCTTCCTGATGACCTTGCGGATTTTATCACAAAGAAGCTAGACATGGATAAGAAAAATATTTTTTCAGATTCCGTTCCCCTGAACCTTAAATATTTTTACGAAATAATTGATAACATACCTGAAGAAATCAGAGAAAAGCATACTTACGGTAAATATGTGCCAGCAAAAGCCAATATGTTTTATCCCGGAACTTCTGTAGTCAAGCAGATACAACAGCAGGACAAAATGCTGTTCTTCCCCTATGAAAGCATAGATCCTTTTTTACAGCTTCTTAAAGAATGCTCCGAGGATAAGGAAACAGTTTCAATTAAAATAACCATATATAGGCTTGCTAAAAATGCCAAGATTGTAGATTATCTGTGTAAAGCAGCTGAAAATGGCAAAGAAGTTTTAGTACTTATGGAACTTCGTGCCCGTTTTGATGAGGCTAATAACATCAACTATTCTAAGAAACTTGAAGATGCGGGAGCAACAGTAATCTATGGAATGGAAAATTACAAGGTTCATTCCAAAATCTGTCTTATAACTCGAAGAAGTCATAAAGGCGTATCGTATATTACACAGATAGGAACAGGAAATTACAATGAAACCACTTCCAAAATATATACAGATTTCAGTCTTATGACTGCTTCTAGGGAAATTGGAGAAGATGCGGTTATGTTTTTCCAGAATATAACTATGTTTAATCTTAACGGAGTATACAAACATTTACTTGTATCCCCTACTTCTCTGAAAAGTACTATTCTTGATAAAATCAGAGATGAAATTAGAAAAGCAGAACACGGGCAAACTTGCGGAATATTTATGAAAATGAATTCCCTTACAGACAGGGATGTTATAAATGCTCTTAAAGACGCTTCCGTTGCTGGTGTTCCTGTATTTTTGCTTATAAGGGGTATTTGCTGCATAAGACCCGGTGTTGAAGGTAAAACGGAAAATATACATATCGAAAGTATAGTAGGCCGTTTCCTTGAGCATACGAGAATATATCTCTTCGGTGATATTTCTGATGTTTCCCAGCAATGGGATATTGATTTATATATTTCCTCTGCTGACATGATGACAAGAAACACAGAAAGGCGAATTGAAGTCGCTGTTCCAGTATACGACAACGATATAAAGAACAGAATACTGAAAATCATTGAAGTATTAAAAAAAGACAATGTAAACGCACAGGTTCTACTAAGTAACGATGAGTATACAGAAAAGAACCATGAAATGCAACGATTTGACTCACAGGAATTTTTACTCAGCTACTATAAGAGTCACGAACCGTCCCCTGTTTTAAGACAAAACAACGTTCTATTGGATAAACTCAAATCCATATTAAATAAGCGACATCCTTAAGATGTCGCTTAAATTGTATCATTTAGTTATTTATCATCTATTACAAGCTTAACCGCATCAGGTCTTGAATAGTGACCGCAGGCATCAAATTCCATTCTGCTGGCATATACCATGCTCATATCCAAATCAGCATAGATAATTTCTTCTTTATCCCATACAGGTTCCGTTACATAATGTCCATATGGATCCACTATACAGCTTCCTCCACGGCATACTATATCATTTAATCTATCTATTTCTTCCGGACAATGGAGATCATCAGGATAATCTTCCTTTTTGAAATACATATCACTGTTTATGAAGTAGCAGTGGCCTTCTATAGCTATATGACGAATCGTAGCTTGCCACTCTTCATTATCATTGGTATTAGGAGAAATATATATTCCAACACCCTTTTCATAAAGTGCAACTCTTGCAAGTGGCATATAACTTTCCCAACATATGAGGCTTCCCATTCTGCCCCATGGAGTATCAACCACAGGGAAATAATATTTATCCGCATCGCCCCATACTACTCTTTCCGAGCCTGTAGGCTTAAGTTTTCTGTGAACATATATTAGCTCTCCTTCAGGAGAAAAAATTATATTTGTGTTATATAAAGTAGCCGATTCTTCAACTCTTTCAGAAACTCCAACACTGACATAGGCTCCAGCCTCCTTTGCAGCTTTACCTATAGCATCAGTTTCTGGTCCAGGTACCAGAATAGAATTTTCATAATAAACCTTCCAGTCCTTTCTTCCATCTTCATTGCGGCTGCCTACAGTAAAACCAAAGGTCATTCCATAGGGGTATCCGGGGATAAAAAGCTCAGGAAATACGATTAAATCAGGATTGTTTTCTGATGCCTCTTTAATAAGGCTTATAGTTTTCTCACATCCTGCAGCTTTGTCGAACATAACAGGCGTTGCCTGAACAAGCGCCACTTTGCATCTGTTTTCAATATCTTTCATGGCGTTCTCCTTTCACAGGGTAACTTAAAAATATAAACTAAAGACGGGCAGGTCTATAAGCCGGGTTCTGTATTAGACGATCATCTATCTAGACATACCGTCGCCGGCATGTTCATGCGACCTACCTACCGGGCAGCGACGGGCCGCCGCTTTTTTTGCCCTTTCTTGGTCTTGCTCCGGATGGGGTTTACACGGCCAGCATGTCTCCATGCTGCCGGTGAGCTCTTACCTCACCATTTCAACCTTACCACGACATTACTCGTTTCGGCGGAATGTTTCTGTTGCACTTTCCCTATAGTTACCTACGCCAGACGTTATCTGGCATCCTCGCCCTGCGGAGCCCGGACTTTCCTCATGGTTACCCACGCGACCGTCTGGCCTACCCGTCAAGCTTTAACTTAAACTGAAAATGGATTTGTATCAGACTCAGCCGATACCAATTCTACAGTATCTTCACCGTAGTCTTCAAGAAGTTCTTTAAATTGATTTAGGAAATTTTCCGAAAAGATTTTTTCCGTGCCGTAGTGTCCTGCATCAATTAAAGCCTTTCCCATGGCCTTGGCATCCTGAGCCACATTAAGTTTAACATCACCTGTAATTATCAGCTGACATTCCTTTGCGGTATCAGTATAAAGGATATCTCCACCTGCACCGGTACAAAGAGCTACACGGCTAATTTCCATAGGATCCTTACCCACCGCTCTGATATAATGAGGCGGCAGTTTAAGGCTTTTTTCCACATGCTCAAGAGCCTGCGAAAAGCTCATAACCGAAGGTAAATATCCACTTACTCCGCAGTAATCTTCTACCTCTTCAATATCATCAAGCTCTAAAAGACTTGCAAGATAATAATTATTGCCCAGTGGAGCATTGTCAAAGGTTATATGAGCGGAATATACTGAAATGCCGGATTTTATAAGCTTAATCAAATATCTTCCCGTCACTTCCCTTATATCCACTCTGTCAGGTCTATTAAAGAGAAGCGGATGATGTGTAACAATCATATCTACCGATTTTTCAATGGCTTCGTCAATTATATCGTCATTGATTTCAAGGCAAAACAATATTTTGTCAATATCATCATTTCCCACATTTACCTGTACACCGCTGTTATCCCAGTTTTCTCCGCATTCAGGCGGAGCAATCTTTTCAATTATTTCAATGACTTTATCAAACTTCATAGGCGCCTCCCTTTACAGTTTGAGCATCCTTTCCAAGTATCTTATGTTGTTTTTTACCGCCTTGATATCTGACGGTTTTATTGTTTTACTGTTACCCATGGAAGTCAGTATCCTGTTTTCTCTGTCCAATTTCAGCTGAACAAATTCCTTTGCAAGCGGCTTTTGTAGTTTTGCAACCCAAGGTGGAAGTTCCCACTGTATAGCATCAGGGCCTTCAGGCATCATCATTTCCTCCGGCGCTTCTCCCGGAACAGCAGTGATAATTTCGCAAATAAATCTGCCTTCCCTAACCAGCTGCTCATTTACAATGTTAAAGCCCTTTCTTACAAGCCAAAATCTAAGGCGTCCCTGGGCTGTCCTCGGCTGAAGGATAAGCTTTTTAAACATCTTTGTCTTTCCCATGTCCTTACCGAGTATCTCAGTTATTAAAACGCCGCCCATACCGGCAATAACAATATCATCCACTTCGCCACGCTTAATAACCTTTAGTCCGTATCCCAATCTAAAATCAAATTTTTCACCGGGACACATTTCCTTGCAATTATTTCTCGCTTTATTTAATGAACCTTTGCTAACATCTGTCATTATGACCTTAGGGCTGATACCTTCCTTATACAGGTATACAGGTAGATAACCGTGGTCGGTACCGATATCTGCCACCGTCTCTCCCTGTTCTATTTCATTTGCCATAGCCATCAGTCTGTCTGTCAACATAAATATACCTCTATTCCAAATAATCTTTAAGTTTCTTACTTCTGCTTGGATGTCTAAGCTTTCTGAGAGCCTTTGCTTCAATCTGACGGATTCTTTCCCTTGTTACATCAAACTGTCTTCCTACTTCCTCAAGGGTTCTTGCTCTGCCATCCTCAAGGCCAAATCTGAGTTTAAGCACCTTCTGTTCCCTGTCTGTAAGGGTATCAAGCACTTCAATAAGCTGCTCCTTAAGCATAGAAAATGCAGCCGCTTCCGCCGGAGCCGGAACATCATCATCTGGTATAAAGTCTCCCAGATGGCTGTCTTCCTCTTCGCCAATTGGAGTTTCAAGAGAAACCGGCTCCTGAGCAATTTTAAGTATCTCTCTTACCTTTTCCACGGAGATTTCCATTTCAGCAGCAATTTCCTCAGGTGTAGCCTCACGACCGTATTCCTGAAGCAGCTGTCTTTGAATCCTCATAAGCTTATTTATGGTTTCAACCATATGAACAGGTATACGAATGGTTCTTGCTTGGTCAGCGATGGATCTTGTAATAGCCTGTCTTATCCACCATGTTGCATAAGTTGAAAATTTATATCCCTTTCTCCAATCAAACTTATCTACTGCCTTTATAAGTCCGAGATTTCCTTCCTGAATAAGATCTAGGAAAAGCATTCCTCTGCCAACATATCTTTTTGCAATGCTGACAACAAGTCTGAGATTTGCCTCGCAAAGTTTCTGCTTTGCCAGTTCATCCCCTGCTTCCATACGCTTTGCCAGTTCAATTTCTTCTTCTGCAGTCAAAAGAGGTACCTTACCTATTTCCTTAAGATACATTCTTACAGGATCGTCCACTGCCACAGACTTTGGAAGAGTATCTTCTAAATCTTCCTTGTCTGTATCAATATCCTTGTGCTCGGAGGATTTTTCAGCTTCTAGCTCATCTTCCAATTCATCGATCTCAAAATCCTCTGGATTTTCCTCTGAAAGCAGTTCTATACCGTTACTTGTAAGGTTTTCATATATTTCCTCAATTTCATTTACTTCCAAATCGATTTTTTCAAGTACCTGTCCCACTTCAGCGTAGGAAAGCTTCTTTCCGTTATGCTCGGCTTTATCTTTAAGTTCTTTTACAAGCTCATCCAGATTTTCATGAGTTACCTTGTTTTCTTCGTTAGCCATCAGTTCTCTCCTCCTAAACTACTTCTTTCTTTCAACAGTTTCATCAATTCTTTAGTCAGTCTTTCAGCCTCTTGGGCATTGCCCTGCTCTTCGGCTATTTCCAGCTGCACAGTTATCTCCTTTTCTCTTCTTTTTAATTTTTCCTTTCTATGAGTTCTGATGCAGTCTTCAAAAATAGCTTCCGTTTTACCGCCAAGAGAAATCCCTTCATCGATTTCCCTTAAAGTTTCTACTTCCTTTGGCTCAAGATTTTCCATCAATATGTCAATATCTATTTCTTCATTTTCATCGTAGATTTCATTTATCGCTTTAAATATTTCGGCGCCTGTTTCACTGACAAATATATCCTCATAAGATAAAAGTCGTTTAAAATAACTGCTGTCAGTTAATAGCACCTTTATTACCATTTGCTCAATTTTAGTAATATCCGTTTCTGCCTTATCATCGGATTCTTTTATAGGTTTTCTTTGAACTTCCTCAGCTTTTGCATCCTGTCCCATTTCCAAGCGTAAGGCACTTTCGGAAATTCCGTAATTTTGGGCAACCTTCTTAACATAGATATCAGCTTCCACAGGACTTAAGGTATTTAAAAATACAGCTATTTCCCGAAGGAAGTCTACACGCCCGCGGGTGGTAGAAATATCATGTTTCTTTTTGATGTGTTCAATTCGATAGTCGCCGTAATCCACTGCTTCGTCAACTAACTTATAATATGCAAGCTTTCCTTTAGCCTTGATAAAATCGTCCGGATCCTTACCATCGGATATATGCAATATCCTGACTTTACAGCCTTCCTTATACAATATCTCACTGCCTCTTATGGAAGCTGTTACACCGGCATTATCAGCATCATATGAAAGCACTATGTTCTTAGTATATCTTTTGAGAAGCTTAGCCTGATTTTCAGTTAAAGCAGTTCCTAGGGACGCAGATACATTCAAAACTCCTCCCTGATAAAGGGAAATCACGTCCATATATCCTTCAACCAATATGGCACAGTCTTCTTTGTTTACATAATTTTTTGTTATGTTTAACCCATACAAATTATTCTTTTTTGAAAAAACAGGGGTTTCCTGTGAGTTAAGATATTTTGGCATATCATCGCCGATTGCTCTGCCACCAAAACCTATGACCTTTCCAGCGGTGTTTTGTATCGGAAAAATCACCCGATTTCTAAACTTATCGTAATATTTCCCTTTGGATGTTGAAATTAAACCGAGTTTAAGCATAATCTTTTCATCATAGCCTTTGGACTTTAAATGATTGTAAAGACTGTTCCATTCACCGTCAGCATAACCGATGCCAAATTCATGAAGGGTCTCTTTTGTTAATCCTCTTTTTGCCACATACCTTAATCCCGGATTATCACCGAATCTTAAAGCTTTATAAAAAAACCTTGCAGCCTCACGATTAACTTCATAATAAATATCCTTTTTTTCACTTCGTCCAAAGCCATCATCCAAAGATACACCGCACTGGGCAGCCAGCTTTTCTATTGCCTCAAGAAAGGACAGATTATAATACTTTTCTACAAATGTTATAACATCGCCCCATTCGTGGCAGCCATAGCATGTGTAAACCTGTTTAGATTCAGATACCACAAAAGAAGGTGTCTTTTCGTTGTGGAATGGACAAAGACCAACATAATTGGCTCCTGTCTTTCTTAAAGAAACTACGCTTCCAATCACATCAACGATATTGCACCTGCTTTTTATTTCATCTATGACGCTGTTTCTACCTGAATATGCCACGGTTTCACCTGCCAGTCATCATGCTTTCTGTGATTTTTATGTCTATATACTATATATACACACTTTTCCTGTTTTTTACTTTTAAAAATTTTTATTTCCATCCTTTTGGAATAAATAACTCATCATAGAGATTTATGGCATATCTGTCAGTCATTCCTGCAATATGATCTTTTACAGCTTCTCTTACACCAAATTCATCGGCCAATTCCCTTGCGTCATCAGGAAGCTTTTCCGGATGAGCAAGAAAATAGTCATAAAGAGAAGTTATTATGTTTTCAACCTTTGAAAGATCCGATGCCTTTTTTACTTGAGGATTATGATAAACCATTTCAAACATGGCTTTTCTCAGCTTATCCATTGCTTCTTTAGCATCTGTACTCAAAGTTATTAGCTCGGAGTTTTCACTGTTTTCTATCATATTTTTTACGAGAAAATCTATTCTCTGTCCATGACTTTTACCCAGTACTTCGAGGCAATCTTGAGGTAGGTCATCCACTGTGATAACACCGCTTCTTAATGCATCGTCTATATCATGATTTATATATGCTATTCTGTCGCTGATTTTAACAATCTGGCCCTCTAAAGTAAACGGCGTTACACTTCCCGTATGGTTTCTTATACCGTCTCTTACTTCTTCGGTAAGATTCATACCCCTATGACCTTTTCTCTTTTCAATAACATCCACAACACGAAGGCTCTGAATATTATGCTTAAAACCGCCTGGATGTATGCTATCCAATATAACCTCGCCATTATGTCCAAAAGGAGTATGTCCCAAATCATGACCGAGGGCTATGGCTTCAGTAAGGTCCTCATTTAATCCTAGACCCCTTGCAATTGTTCTTGCTATCTGAGAAACCTCGATTGTATGTGTAAGTCTCGTTCTGAAATGATCTCCTTCAGGGGCGAGAAACACCTGAGTCTTATGCATCAGCCTTCTGAAGGGTTTACTGTGAATTATACGATCCCTATCACGCTGAAATTCAGTCCTCATATCGCATTTTTCCTCAGCTCGCTGCCTACCTCTGCTTTCAGCGGATTTACATGCCCTAGGACTCAATATTTCATATTCTCTTTTTTCCTGTTCGATTCTACCTATTATCATCTCTTTACCTATCTTCCGGTATGTCCGAAGCCGCCTGCTCCCCTTTCCGTTTCGGAAAGTTCATCTGTGATTTTCCAGCTTATTTGCTCGTATTTTGCAATTACCATCTGAGCTATGCGTTCTCCGTTTTTAATCTCAAAATCTTCCTGTCCTAAATTTACCAGCGGCACCTGAATTTCCCCTCTATAGTCACTGTCAATTGTACCAACACAGTTTATAAGGGTGATTCCATGTTTTATTGCAAGACCAGATCTTGCTCTTACCTGTGCCTCATATCCCTGAGGAAGTTCTATAAAAAGGCCAGTAGGAATAAGCCTTCTTTCTCCCGGTGCCAAAATCACCGGTTCATTTAAAACAGCCTTTAAGTCCATTCCTGCAGAGCCTTCTGTCTCATAAGCCGGTATATTTCCGCTTTTAGTAACAAGTTTTATTTCAATCATTTTTATTCCTTTCCCGGGATTAACCCTGCATCACTTTTTTAATGTCAAATCGTCTGTTTGTAATAGCTGCTGCGCTGTATTTCAATGGATCAGCAAATTTAACCGCTGTTTTGTTTATTTCATCCATCGTAATAGAATCTATTTTTTCAAGGACTTCACTGTCGGTTTTTACATTATCAGTAAGAATCAGGCTCTTGCCCAGAGAAAACATTTTAGAGGCTACATTTTCCTGCCCAAAAATAAAGTTGGCTTTAAGCTGTTCCTTGGCTTTTGACAATTCCTCTTTAGTAACCCCTTCTCTTCCTAAAATCAATAGTTCTTCTTTAACTGCCTCTATAGCTTTTCTCAAATTATCATGACTTACTCCCGCATAGATATAAAATGCACCTGCCATTGAAGCTGACGCGTTAAAGCTATATACCGAATAAGCCAGACCCTTTCTTTCCCTTACACTTTGAAACAGCCTTGAACTCATTGAACCACCAAGTATATTACCAAGAACTGTTACAGCATAGTATTCATCATCAGTCATCGTTACACTTTCAGTCCCCAGGAAGAAATGTGCCTGCTCTATATCCTTGACCTTTGTCCTAAAAGCAGGAGTATACGGTATAATTTGATGGTTTTTCTTTTCCTTAGTAGGGCTGAATCTTTTAAGTCTACCTTCAAGAAATGAACATATTTCATCCTCGTCAAAATTACCTGCTATAGCCACAACTATGCTGTCCCTTGTATATTCTTTATCTATGTAATCCACAAGAACATTTCGTGAAATTCTCTTAAGTGATGTAGGCGTTCCTATTATGCTTCTGCCTAAAGGATTACCTCTGTTAACAGCCTCGGAAATCATATCATGGACGTTTTCCTCTGGAGAATCCTGAGTCATCTTTATTTCTTCGCAGATAACCTGTCTTTCCCTAGTCATCTCATGCTTATCGAAAAGACTTTCTGTAAGCATGTCCAGTAGTATTTCCGTGGATTTTATCAAATTAGAAGATATGGTTTTGGCATAGTAGCATGTAGCTTCTTTACTGGTAAAAGCATTGAACTGACTTCCCAGTTTGTCCATATCGTCAGCTATCTGTTTAGCAGTTCTGTTCTTTGTCCCCTTAAACATCATATGTTCTATAAAATGGGAAACTCCCGCATATCTATCCTCTTCATCTACGGAGCCGGCCTTTACCCATATTCCTATGGCAGCTGACTGCAGATAATCTGTTCTATCAGTTATAACGCGGACCCCGCAATCCAAAGTTCTTATATTTATCATCAATATTCTCCTTCTGACTTAACTATCCATCGACTTCGGCTTGTAAAGTCTAATGGTACAACGCATGTTTATCTCATAGGCACTAAAGGTTTGATCAGCCAGTCTCTCATCGTTTACATATCTGTCTGTCATTATATCTAATATTTCATCCTCGGTTTTTCCTTCAGCCCAAGCCTTTTCAATTATTTCCTTTTCAGTATATGATTCCTTTTCCAAAAGATTCCAAAGCTTTTCATTGTAGCTTTCAGGAACTATTCCATAATGGGAAACCACGATTCTCTTTGCTCCGTACTCCCTGCACTTATTTATTGAAGCAATGGATTCTTCGAAGCTGCTTAAAATTGTCGGATGACACATTCCTCGTCTGTCTAAAATGCCGACGCTTTCACTTGCCAGCATAAGGCTCATCGGTTCAATAACAAATGTAAGAGAACATTTAGTGTGACCCGTCGTTTCAAGAACATGGATTTCCTTTCCACCAAGATCTATCACATCTCCGTCTCCCACAACCATATCTATCCACATTCCATCTGTGGTTACAGGAGTTGTCTCTCCTATACCGTAAGTTTGCGACGCCTCTTCACCTCTGGCTTTAATCGCATCTAAAGCACTCTGCTTTTCGAGAACACTCTTACCGTGATGTGCTCCTGCAACGATTAAGTTAGGCCATTGCTTTCTGAGACTTGGTAAAGCACCGATATGATCAAAATGAGTGTGGCTTAAAAACAGATAATCTAATGGTCTTCCTTTAAGTTCTGACTTGATTTTTTCCACCAATCTTTCGCCGCAATAGGCATTACCACAATCGATAAGGGCAGTTTTGTCCTCACCTATAAACAAAAGGCACGCACCACCGTGACCTGTAGTTACATTTATAGCACCCTCAGGAAAGTCGTATTTATGCTTTTCCTGTGTACTTGCATAGTTAAACACAAACACCTTAAAGAAGTTGATTGTCAGCATGGCAAATATAACCAAACCGAAGCACCCCATAATAGGGAAACCGTAGGCTACTATATTTTTAAAGCCAACTGTGCTGAGACAAAATGCTATCAATGCAAATACAGCAATTTTCAATCCTTTTTTGCCGTCGTCCTTAAGCTTTGTAGTAAAGCCATAAAAATTACCCGATGCCGAAGCATATATGGCGATAAACATGATTACCGTATAAATTATTCCCGCTGTAGGTCCAATTTTTTCCGCAAAGGCAAGCATAGGCATATCCATCGCCTGAGCATATCCTCCGTCAGTCATCATTGCAAAACATAAGAGAGATGACAGTAAGAATAAAAAAGCTCCTCCCAATGCAGGTCCCGCAGCAGCCTTTTTTAAACTCTTAGTTTTATTTGCTGCCGTTGACATCACAGGTATGACCGCTACTATGCAATATGAAATATAAAGCACAGATGCAATAAGCCAATTTGGTGTTAATGGACTTGCAACAAGCTCGGCCTGAATATTTCCCTTAGGCAAATCCATAATAAATACGATTATACATGTTACGATTATTACAACTATAAGTACAGGTACTAGCCCATGAAACACCTTTTGCATTCTTTCAAATCCACCCATAAGGGTAATCGTAACTAAAAGTACCAGCAAAAGACCTCCAAGTACTTTACTGCCTCCAAATTGTTGACTAAAAAGAGAACCCATGGCAGCACACATAGTTACCATTATGACAAACAGGATAATCGGTATTACCCACCCTATGGCCTGCTGCAGTTTTTTATTTTCCCAAGGACATACAACTTGACCCATATCCTCAGTTCTTTTTATTTTTGCTATAACACCGGACATCACGCCTGCCGCTATAAAAAGAAGTCCTGTCAATACAAGACCTGGCACAGCGTTATCTCCAAATACACCAAAAAACTGCCAGATTTCCCTTCCTGAAGCAAATCCTGCTCCAACCATGGTTCCGACATAAACTAATGCAATTTTTAAAATACTGTTGTTCTTTTCTCTATTCACTTTTGCCTAACTCTCTTTCCCGGATTTACCGGCTTTTGCCTCTCCTATAGTAAATATTACAAGACCAATCCATGTTACCGCAAAGGCGATAAACTGTACAATATCAAACGGCTCTCCAAACAGGAACACTCCCAAAAGAAGTGCCACGGTCGGAGATACATACTGGGTGACTCCCAGTGTTATAAGCGGTAGATTATTGGCTCCCAGAGCAAACAGTCCTAAAGGTATGGCAGTTGCTACTCCCGCCAGCATAAGCAGTGCATACTGATAGGTTTCACCCACTCCTATTGCGCCTACGCCATTGATTTCCATTACGATAATAACTGCCAACGCAATTGGCACAAGAAGTACTGTCTCATAGGCCAAAGAAACCATAGGCTCCAGTTTGACGCTCTTCTTAATTGCCGCATATGTTGCAAAGGTAATTGCGAGGCTTAACGCTATTGCAGGAATCTGCCCAGAATTGATTATCATTATTACGACTCCGGCTAAAGCCATAAGCATTGCAGTGACATTGAACTTAGTAAATCTTTCTTTAAAGAACAAAATGCCGAAAAGACATACTACTAAAGGTTCCATATAATAACCTATACTCGTCTGAATAACATAACCGGCATTCACCGCCCATATATATATACTCCAGTTTGATGTGTTTATAACTCCTGCCAATATAAGACGAGCCACCTTCTTTTTATCCTTTAGGGGCTCCTTTATCCTGTCCATACCATAAAGCTTCCAAGATACTATAAAAGAAACCACTCCTACCCAAAATATCCTGTAAAATATAATTACAGATGAAGGTATGGGCACCAGTGATTTCCAATATATTGGCAGTATACCCCAAACAAATGAGCCTGATACAGCCGCTATGATTCCCTTTTTATAATTCATCGTAGTCATCATATCTTTCCTCGAACATATCTTCCTCGTCATCTTCCTGTCGCTGAGATCTCGCCATGTCCGCGTAACTCATGATGTACTCTTCTATTTCATAATTTAATGCAGGAGAAAAGTCGTATCTGTATCTATCCCCTTCCAATCTTTCTATTCTGCATAGGGAAAGTGCATCTCTAAGACACATGGTCTGTATGCTTCCGTCATCGATATTTCTACATTCGACCTCTGATTCTTCACAGTACCATCTTCTGAAGTTGTTAAGTTCCTCACAAAAATGTACAAGGGCCGTTTCATCATCTGCCGACTCAAGCAGGCCAGTAAGGGCCATTTTAATTGTTTCCATCAGCATATAGATGTCCGTAGAATCATCAGGTATGGGTTCCATAATATCGTTAAAATAGTTTTCTATCATTTCAAGAACAGCATCTGTATCTGCTCCTTCAAAAAGCTTGTAAAGGGCTTCTTCCTCTACTTCCTCTCCGTTTTCACAAAGATCCGCAAAGTTTTCAAAATACTCAAATTCAGAAGCATTTTCTATACCCAGGCTTTCCAAAAGTTTTTCGTAATCCATTTCAGTCTCCCTCTTTAATAATGTCAATAGGAATTACAAGTCCAGATTTTTAAATTCCACCCTTACATCGGTTTCGTCAAATATCCTGTCAATCATGTTCATAAAGTTTTCGGAGAGGTCACTTGCATAAAAGGTGCTTTCATACTCAGAATCCTTAGCAAACATATCCCTTTCCTCCAGTATCTCTTCAATTCTGCCTATTACCGCCTCCGATGGATTTATAATCCAAAGATTAGGATACATGCGTTTGATATTTGACTGAAGAAGCGGATAATGAGTACATCCTAAAACCAGAGTATTGATTCTGTTTTCCAGTATAAAATCGTCCAAATAATACTCAATGGTAAGATTCATAATATCATTTTGAATTATTCCCTCTTCAATTAAAGGTACAAAGGCAGGACACGCCTTCTCAAATACAGCCAAGTTCGGTGTTCTACTTTTAATCGCTTCCTTATATGCACCGCTGGACACCGTAACCTTTGTTCCTATGATACCTACTCTGTCCGAACCTCCGCATACTCTGCTGACCAATGCCGCAGCAGGATCTATGATTCCGACTATTGGAATCTGCGGGAATTTTTTCT
Source organism: Gallibacter intestinalis (assembly GCF_014982745.1). Classification (GTDB taxonomy): domain Bacteria; phylum Bacillota; class Clostridia; order Peptostreptococcales; family Anaerovoracaceae; genus Gallibacter; species Gallibacter intestinalis. Next base: position 157,986 of record NZ_JADCKA010000002.1, read on the forward strand.
GAAGATCATCAAGACATGTGGCGCTCACCGTATTACATGCAATGACTATCATCTTCACATCGTTTTGCACCAAAAAATCGGCTATCTGCATAGAAAACCCGCGGATAGTCGATACAGCCTTTGATCCGTAAGGAGTCCTTGCTGTATCACCGAAATATATTATCTTTTCCTCCGGCAGTTTTTTCATCAGGTAAGGAATACATGTAAGTCCTCCAAGTCCTGAATCAAAAAAACCGATAGGTCTGTTGTCCATATTTTTATTTCCTTTCAAATTTATGGTATACTATTTTTACGCCTATATATTTTACAACAAACAGATATTAAAGTAAACATAACCCGGAGGAAATCAATGAGCAAAACTCTTAGAGAACGCAAGGATATTGATAAAAAATATAAATGGAATATTGAAGACATGTACAGTGATGAAAGTCTTTGGGAAGATGATATAAAAGCATCCCTTTCAGACGCTGAAGATTTTCTGAAATACAAAGGACATTTAACCGACGATGCCGATACTCTTCTTTCTGCTTTACAACAGAGGGATAATATTTGGCAAACAGTGGAAAAAGCATATGTATATTCCCGCATGAGACGGGATGAGGATAACAGAGAGGAACGCTATCAGGCCATGAGCGATAAAGCCGAGGCTGCAATTTCTAAGATAAGCGCTTACCTTTCCTTTTTTGTACCTGAACTGCTTTCCGCAAAGGAAGAGCTTATCAATTCATTTGTAAGTCAAAAGGATGAGCTTAAAACTTATTCCTTCATGTTGGAATGTCTTATGATGGAAAAAGCCCATGTACTTTCGGAAGCTGAGGAAAACATATTGGCACAGATGAGCGAAGTTACTTCCTCGACAAATAATATTTTTACCATGCTAAACAATGCCGATATGAAATTCGGAACAATAATTGCTGAAGATGGACATGAAGTTGAACTTACCCATGGCAATTACATTACTTTTATGGAAAGTCACAACAGAGATGTCAGAAAGCAAGCTTATGAAAAAATGTATTCCGCCTATAAAGGACTAATTAACACCATATCAACCACGTACAGCTATAATACAAAAACCGATGTAATAAGCGCAAGAATACGCAAATATCCTTCTGCAAGAGCAGCTGCTCTTTCCGGAGATAATATAAAAGACGAGGTTTATGACAATCTTATTGATGTCATACACGAAAACCTTCCTTCCATGTACAAATACATGGAGCTGAGAAAAAAGCTTCTTGGTGTTGATAAACTGAACATGTACGATGTGTATGTTCCCCTTGTAAAAATACCAGAAACAAAGGTTTCCTTTGATGAGGCAAAAGAAACTATGGCAAAGGCCCTTGCCCCTCTCGGTGACCAATATATAAAAGATATGAAAGCAGGCCTTGATGCAGGCTGGGTAGATGTTTACGAAAACATCGGCAAAACTAGCGGAGCCTATAGCTTTGGAAGTTATGACTCAATGCCGTACATACTGATGAATTTTTCAGAAACACTAAAGGATATATTTACTCTTGTACATGAAATGGGTCATTCTATGCACAGTTTTTATACCCGCAAGGAGCAGCCTTATATTTACGGAGATCACAGTATTTTCACCGCAGAAGTTGCTTCTACAGTCAACGAAAATCTGCTGATGAAGTACCTGATAGCCAATGAAACTTCTCCTGATATGAAAAAATATCTTGTAAACTATCATCTTGAAGAATTCAGGACTACAGTATTTAGACAAACCATGTTTGCAGAGTTTGAAAAGTGGACTCACGAAGAAGTTGAAAAAGGTCATTCCCTTACAGCGGCATCAATGTGCCAAAAGTATCAAGAGCTTAACAATCTTTATTTCGGCGAGACCGTTGAAAAGGATGACTGGATTAAATACGAATGGGCCAGAATTCCTCATTTTTACAATTCTTTTTATGTTTACAAATATGCAACAGGATACTCTGCCGCAGCGGCAATTTCAGATATAATTTTAGAAAAAGGTCCACAAGATTACCTGAAATTCCTTAAAACAGGTAGCAGTAATCACCCTATTGAGCTTCTAAAAATTGCCGGTGTCGATATGAGCGTAAAAGAACCCGTAGAAAAGGCAATGAAAGTCTTTAGAAACTTGGTAAATGAATTTGAAATACTCACAGGAGAATCAAAGTAAAATGACAAGCAAAATAATCTGCATACATTCCAATGACACGGAAATATCAAAGCAGACAAAAAAAGAACTTTTAGCAAAACTGATAAATGCCGGTTATATCGTTGAAGACGAGCTTTCTGAAAAAACTGAGCTTCTTATCTGTATAGGGGGCGATGGAGTAATCTTAGATGCCCTTCACAGATTTAATTTTCCTAGGGTTCCGGTTATCGGTGTAAACACGGGACACCTTGGTTTTTTCCAGGAAGTTGAGTCCCATACCCTTGACGCTTTTATAAAAAATTACAGAGAAGGTCGCTACAGATTGCAGCCCCTTTCAACAGTAGAAGGTATAGTAACTTTTACCGACGGCTCTACAATAGTTATAAACGCCTTAAATGAAATAGTTATAAGAGGAAACAACTATCTTGCTTCTCACTTGGAACTTTCAATTGACGGTAGCTTTATTGAAAAATTCAGTGGAGACGGTCTTTTAGTCGCTACATCCGCCGGTTCAACTGCATATAACTATTCTCTCGGCGGCTCAATAGTTGACCCTAGACTCGACTTGCTGCAGGTTACGCCTTTAGCACCTATGAATACCACTGCGTACCGTTCATTTACTTCAAGTATACTTCTCCCGCCGGATTTGCATCTTGATGTAGTTCCTGACCTTACCAGATGCGAAAAAATAAGCATCGTTGCCGACGGAGAATGCAGCGTTTTAAGCAATGTGGCAAACATAAAGGTAGGCGTATCCGATATTGAGGTAAATCTCTTAAGATTTGAAACCTATGACTTTTGGAATAAAGTAAAAACTAAATTTCTTTAGAACGGAGTTTAAATGAAGGAAACTAATGATTTTACATATCTGGTAACCGCTGATGACAGCAGCGCCGGCTATGACATTAAAAGTATAATTCGCCGTGAATTTCATTTTTCTTCCCGCCTTATGGGTAAAATTAAAAGAAACCATTGCGTATACTTAAACGGTCAGTCGGTGCCCGGATGGATAACCCCAAAACCCGACGATACCATAACTGTAGTTATGCCTGAGGAAAAGAGCAATTTTCCGCCCCAGGATATACCTATAAGCGTCGTTTATGAAGACGAGGATATGCTTGTAATCGATAAGCAACCGGGATACATAGTTCATCCCACGGCAAGTCATCCAGAGGACACAATAGCCAACGGAATTGCTAAATATTGCATTGATACAAATCAAACCTTTAAACTGAGATTTGTTAACAGACTTGACCGAGATACATCTGGCCTTCTTGTTATCGGAAAAAATTCCCACTGTCAAAATCAAATATCTCAGCAGATGAAAACAGATAAGGTTGAAAAAATCTACACTGCTTTGGTACATGGCATTATAGATGAGGAAGAAGGTACCATTGATCTTCCCATAGGAAGGCCTGACGAAATTGGAATCAAAAGAAAAGTTATGCCCAATGGAGCACCTTGTGTGACCCATTACAAAGTGCTAAAAAGATTTTTTCCAAAGAAAAACTCCATATCAAACCCATTAGATCGAAGCAGTCTTGATATGGAACAGCATAAAAAGTACCTACAATACAAGGATGAATTTCTTAAGGCTCATCCTGATAAGCAAAAGCTTTACGAATACCTTGCCGCTCACGATGAAGCCAACGATATAGTTCATGAACCGGGTTTTACCCTTTTAAGCCTAAAACTTGAAACAGGAAGAACTCATCAAATAAGAGTTCATGTAAGTTATATAGGTCATCCCATTGTAGGTGACACATTGTATGGCGGAGCATCAGATATCATCAGCAGGCAGGCTCTTCATGCATCCCAATTATCACTTAATCAGCCTGTCACAGGAAAAAGACTTTCTTTTGAAGCACCGCTTCCTGAAGACATAAACAAAGCCCTGGAACAGATTTAATTTTAAAATCCACCAGGGCTTTATTTTATTTCTGACCAAAAGCCTTTTCATATCCTTCCTTAACTCTGCCGTTAAAGCAGGAAAGTATGATTTTCATCGTGTAATCTTCATTTTCATCAAGCCATTTTACTATGGTTTCCACAGCAATATGACATGCATCATCTATAGGATAGCCATATACACCCGTTGAAATTGCAGGGAAAGCTATGGAATGTATATCGTTTTTTCTAGCAAGATCCAAGGAATTCCTGTAACAATCAGCCAGTTTTATCGGATCACTTTCACTACCTGAATATATTGGCCCTACAGTATGAATTACATATTTAGCTTTTAACTTATAACCCTTAGTTATCTTAGCCTGACCCGTTTCACAGCCATTTAACGTTCTGCACTCTGCGAGAAGCTCCGGACCTGCGGCTCTGTGTATGGCACCGTCCACACCTCCGCCGCCTAAAAGCGTTTTGTTAGCTGCATTTACTATGGCATCACAATCAAGAACTGTTATATCCCCTTCATCAAGAATTATGCTGCTATTATTTTTCTTCATATCTTTTTTCATTTGATTCACCATCCTTATCATTTCCATGGAAATAAATCCGAAATCACCCCAAGGGTCTACGGCTATACCGCTTATATGGTCAGAATTATTTAAAGCCGAAAACAGTTCAAGAATCGGCTTTTTTATAAGCTCTGTTTTTTCTCCCTTTAAAGCTTCCATTTCACTGGTAAATACGGGAATAACCTCTTCCCCATTATCCAATCTTAGCTTCATAAGTGAATATTTTATATCATCACTGGATTCTTGTTTGTTTTGATCAAACACCACAGGCATGAAGATTTCTGCGTTGTTTATAATAAGTCTTTCTGTCAGAGTCATTTGATGCCTCCAAGTTATTTTTACGGATATTTTTTCTTTTTTACAGTATATCATATTAAACACTTTTTCTGTTCTTTTTAAGCTACCTGTGATAAAATGTATCCGCTGTTTAGGAGGAAAATATTGAGGACTATATTCAGATTTATAACCGGCATAATAAAATTTGTCGTATGCTTGATTTTTATAATATGCCTGATTGGAGCAGGAATGGCAGCCTATGCCTTTTATATAGCTCCAGATAGGCTCACAACTGAAGATATAAATGTTGAATCATCTCTCGTAAGCCGTGACATCGATATTGCGGTAATAGCCGATACTCACTTCGGTGCCGGTTTTGAAGCTGAGGACTTTGATAAAGTCATAGATGAAATCAATGCAGAAGATGTAGATATCGTTTTGTTCCTCGGCGATTTAATTGATGATTACAACAGATATACCATAGATGATTTCAGTAAAGGAACGGGAGACCCTGCGGTAATTTCGGAAAAACTATCTGAAATTAACGCTTCTTTGGGCAAATTTGCCGTGTTTGGCAATCATGACTACGGCGGTGGTGCCGAAAATCATTATGAGGACATAATGAATGCAGGCGGCTTTACTGTACTTAAAAACGAATCCTATGTGCTCCCCGGCACAGGTCTTCGCCTTATCGGCATAGACGACCTTCTACTAGGATACGGTAGTGTATCTATTTCCGAAAGTGCCACATCGAATATGTATGACCTAATTCTATGCCATGAGCCTGATATTTACGACAAACTCACAGGTGACGATATAGATTTCATGTTTGCTGGCCATACCCATGGCGGTCAGATAAACATACCATATTTAAGAGATGAATTTCTCCCTTCTTTGGGAAGTAAATATTTAAAGGGCGAGTATTCAGACGGCATATCAACTTTATATGTCAATCCAGGACTTGGTACTACAAAAATAAAAGCCCGACTTTTCGCCGAGCCTGAGATAACATATCTGCATATTAAAAGTATCTAATTTATTTTTTAATCTAATGGACCGGATTTAATTTCCGGTTCTTTTTTTCCTTTAAGTACAGCATATATAGTATATCCGATGGAAAAACACATTACTATAGCCATATATGATAAGAAATTAGGCATACTTAATATATCCATATAAATTTGAACAAAAAAGCTACTATCAAATATAAATGGAGCAAACACTATAAGTTCCATTATAATTGTAACTGCAATTGGTAATATGGCAGCTATTTTGTTGTTATCAATAAGTCTCTTAATAGTCCAGCATATAAACAGCACCAGTACTCCAGAAACTATATTTATTACAATAGCCATGCCTATTAATCTAATGATATTAAGATCTCTATTGAATGCCTCAGTAACAGCATCTGAAGCCGATGAAAGAAGTGTTAAAACAAATATAAATATTACAATCGACAATACAAATAATGCAGAATAAATCAATGTTTTTTTACTCTTGTCCTTCATTTCACTCTCTCCCTTCCCTTACGCAAAATGATGCAGCTATAAATTGTATAGCCAATGGCAAAGCACATAATCACCGCAATACACGGAAAATAGGTAGGCCAAGTCATAGCTACAAATAACTGACCAACAACTGGACCCGAAATGTTAAAAACATAAAATAGAACATATGATAGTTCGATCAATAGAGTAATAACAATAGGTAAAATGCCTGCTAACCTACTTATATCTACCATTTTCTTAACGGACCACATGATAAATAGTATAAAAACTGCAGATATAAGATTCAGAGTAACAAATCTTAAAAACATCATTTTATAGTAACTAAAGTCTGATCCCAATATATCCGATGCCCTATTATTGATTTTTAACCTTCTATCGCATCAATTGCATCAATTACCGCGCCTCTAAAGGCATTTCTCTCAAGAGCCGCAACACCCTTTATCGTTGTGCCGCCCGGCGAGCAAACTGCATCCTTCATGGCACCGGGATGTTCACCTTTTGCAAGATAAAGAGCACCTACACCTTTAATCATCTGCGCAGCAAGTCTATATGAAGCGGCTCTGTTTAGACCGTGTTTTACCGCAGCGTCTCCTAAAGCTTCCAGATACATTTCTGTAAATGCCGGGCCGCATCCTGCCACAGTTCCTGCAACGGAAACATGTTCTGTTTCAATGAATTCAAGTAAAGCCACTTTGCCAAAGATTTCTTTAAAGGTATTCAGCTCATCATCGCTTAGTGAATGGGTCTGTTCACATACCATTACTCCTTCACCGGTACATATAGGAGTATTCGGCACTGTGGAAATATGATGAGTACCTGAAGCCAATATTTCTTCATAGTCATCAAAGAATACGCCTGCTGCAATGGAAACAACCAACTTATCCTTAAGCTCTTCTGATACTGCACCTGCCACTTCCTTCATCTGATATGGTTTTACAGCAAGAACTACGATATCACAGCTTTCTGCAACCTCTTTGTTGTCATAACATGGATTTATGCCAAGTTTTCCGGTATTTTTGGCGAGTTTTTCCTTATCTCTGGCCGAAGCATATATATCCGAAGGTGCCATAACCTTTTTTTCCACAAGACCCTGAGCAATAGCCTGAGCCATATTTCCGTAACCGATAAATCCTAGTTTCATAATATATCCGTCCTTTCCTTCAAATAATTTTTTTATTTATTACTTTCAATCTGCTGCGGCACCACAAAGTCCACAGCACCTGGAACTATCTCAAATTCTATTTCCTTTGCCTTGGTAAGCTCACCGTCAGTACTGAATGTAAAAGGCTCACCGTTCGCCGTTATCTTAAGGGTTTTTGCCTTTCTATATATAATTAGCTTATCTGCTCCCTTTGCATTAAGATGTTCACCCTTAGCATATTTAGGAAATAACTGAATAAATCTCCTTCTGCTGCATTTTCTTATAAGACTTATGTCCATAAAACCGTCATCGGTTAAAGCCTTAGGTACACCTTTGACGCCGCCTCCGCAAAAGCAACCGTTTGCTATGGCAATAAGCAGCATTTTTCCGTCAAACACCTTTCCGTCTTCAAATTCAACTTTAAGATCAGCGCCCTTCATTTTAACCAGCATAGCAGCAACCCCTGCCAGATATGCCATTGAGCCGGAAATAAGCGGCTTTTTCTTTAATTTGCCTGCCATTTCCACCACATTACAGTCAAAACCTATATTGAACATATTTATGCAATATCTGCTGCATGAAAAGCCCTGTCGTTTCCATGTATAACGGATTACGTCTGTTTTTACTGTATCTGCAGTCATCTGATATTCAAGATTTCTAAAAAGCTCAACATCACCGAAATTGCGTACAAAATCATTTCCCGTTCCCATGGGTATAACTGCCAATTCCATATTATCGTGACCTATAATTGCATTTAAAATTTCATTGGCAGTGCCATCTCCGCCACAGGCATAAAGTCTGATTTTAGTATCCACATCATTGTTTTTAATAAGCTGCGATGTAAATACCTGTGCATCAAGTTCTTCCTTTGTTTCATATATTTCCGTATCTAAGGAAAGCCTCTGACTTATATTTTCAATTTGCTCTCTCATTCCAATGGCCTGTCCCTGACCTGCCGCCGGATTAAGCAAAAAAACATGTTTTCTATTCATATTTATAACCTCTCATATCTTTTCTATTTTATATTGAATTCGTTTAAAATACAACTTCATATATTGCACCTGACTTCTGCCGGCGGTATAATTTATTGGTATATGAAAGCGAGGGTATAAATATGGACGATAGAATAAAAAAACTTTCAAATCTTCTGGTTAACTATTCAACTTCAATTCAGCCGGGAGAAAAGGTACTGATAAACTATGAGGGCAGAGAAACACTACCTCTCATAAGACAGCTTATAAAGGATATATACAAAGTAGGCGGACTTCCTTATGTGGAAAGCAGCGAATCATCCGTAACAAGGGAAATTCTTTTAGGTGCTTCTACAGAACAGATAGAAATGTACAGCAAGCATCAGCTGGAATTTATGAAGGAAATGGATGCTTACATTGGTGTCAGAGGAAGTGCCAATACATCTGAGCTATCAGATGTTCCATCATCTCAGCTCAATATGTATAACACCCTTACTCAGCCTGTCTTAGACCAGCGTGTCAACGAAACAAAATGGGTGATTTTAAGATTTCCAAACAGCTCCATGGCTCAGCTTGCAGGCACAAGTCTTGAAGCCTTTGAGGACTTCTATTATCAGGTATGCACCCTTGATTACAGCAAAATGGATAAAGCAATGGACAATCTCGTGGAACTGATGAATAAAACCGATAAAGTAAGAATTACAGGACCGGGTACTGATCTCACTTTTTCCATTAAAAATATTCCTGCAGTAAAATGTTCCGGAGGCTGTAACATTCCTGACGGAGAAGTCTATACAGCACCGGTAAAAGACAGCATGAACGGCATAATAAGCTATAATACACCAAGTGAAGAACAGGGCTTTACCTACGAAAATATCGTTTTTGAAATTAAAGACGGTAAAATCATAAAAGCAACTGCCAACGATACAGACAGAATTAATGAACTTTTGGATACCGATGAAGGCGCTAGATATTTCGGAGAATTTTCCTTCGGTCTAAATCCTTACATATTGGACCCTATGAAGGATACGCTTTTTGACGAAAAGATATGCGGTTCCTTTCATCTTACACCGGGAATGTGCTATGAAGATGCTCCAAACGGAAATAACAGTGCCGTACATTGGGATCTAGTAAACATTCAAAGACCTGAATACGGCGGCGGTGAAATTTACTTTGACGATGTTCTTATTAGAAAGGATGGCAGATTTGTAATTCCTGAATTGGAATGTCTGAATCCTGAAAATTTATCCGACTAAAAAAATACGGCGATTAGCTTTGCGCTTTTCGCCGTATTCTCATTTTTTTCTGTTGTCAAATTATTTCTTTTTTCTTGCGGCATTACCCGCCACCGCCGCTATGGCAACACATATGCCCAGAACAACAATTATTCCTCCGAAAACCAACAAAGTATCCGTTGGAATTGAAAGATTTTTCTGCAGCTTTTCTGAAGCTGATGGATCAACATTCTCAACATCCACCTGGTCCTTAGTAACCTTATCCTCTTCTACCTGCTGCACTTCTTCTGCTGCATAGACTACGGTATATGTACCGAAGCTTAGGTCATGTCCTCCCTTGACTGAAAATATCTGAAAAAACATCAGTGTCATAAAGAGAATTGCCACGGCAATCAGTTTGGTTGTCATTTTGCCTGTATACATAAACCACCGTTCCTACTAGTCTGATTAACTATTTTATTTTAATATAATCCCAACAGTTAGTCAATTTATAAATGGCTTCTTGAGCCTTATCTTCATCTGATGCATAGAGTAGGGCGATAGCATCATCGGGCTCTACAGTGTCTCCTGCTTTTTTATTAAGCAAGATACCTGCACCCGGATCAACTTTCTCACCTTTTTTTGTTCTTCCTGCGCCACATATCTGAGAAGCAGTTCCAACAGCCAATGCACTGATATGTCTTATTTGGGATTTATCAATAATTCCTACATCTTTTCCTTTTATTTCCCTTTTTACAGCTGCCACAGGCAAAAGAGAAATATCATCGATTACATTTACATCTCCGCCCTGTCTTATAATGAACTCTCTAAATTTTTCAAAGGCTCTTCCCGAGCTTATCATCTCTTCGGCAATTCTTTCTCCCTCTGCTACAGTCTCTGCAATTCCACCCAAATATATCATTCTTCCGGCCATTTCAACGGTGCTCTTAAACATATCCTCTGGACCATTACCCTTTAAGGTTTTTATTGCTTCTGCTATTTCAAGGCTATTACCGACACAATTTCCCAAAGGCTGATCCATATCGGAAATCAATGCATCTGTTCTTTTACCATTTTTTTCACCTATCATTATCATAAGCTTTGCGAGGTTTTCTGCATCTTCCTTTGTTTTCATCAATGCACCATCGCCATATTTTACATCTAAAAGAACAGCATCGCTTCCCATGGCAAGTTTTTTGCTCATTATGCTTGAAGCTATAAGAGCAGGTACATCCACCGTCGATGTAACATCTCTCAAAGCATAAATCATTTTATCCGCTTTCGCTATTTCCTCCGACTGGCTGATAATTGACAAACCGATTTCGTTAACATTTGCCTTAAATTCATCCATTGGTATATCCGTTCTAAAGCCGGGAACAGATTCTAACTTGTCTATGGTGCCTCCTGTAAATCCGAGGCCTCTTCCGCTCATTTTGGCTATTTTAACACCGGCAGCAGCAGCAACTGGACAAGCTGTCAAAGACAACTTATCTCCGACACCTCCGGAGCTGTGCTTATCAACCTTATTTCCTTTAATATCCGTAAGGTCAATTACTTCTCCGCTGTTTTTCATGGCATCCGTAAGGATATATATTTCATCCTCATCCATTCCGTTAAAATATATTGCCATCAAAAGTGCGGACATCTGATAATCAGGAATATCTCCATTTACATATCCGTCTATTAGATCTCGTATTTGCTGCTCTGAGAGCTTTTCACCGTTTTTCTTTTTCGCGATAATATCAGTCATGCTAAACATAAAGCATTACTCCATAATTTCCTTTATAAAGCTTATACCTGCTCCTGTATCTCTTACGCCCAGATAATCGCATACGCTGGCTGCAACATCGGAAAACGTATCTCTAATACCAAGATTTACTCCTGGCCTTACATTTTTTCCGTATACTAACAAAGGTACAAATTCCCTTGTATGATTAAAGCCTTGATAAGCCGGATCATTGCCGTGATCTGCACAAATTATAAGAATATCCTCATCATTCATCGCTTCCATTATTTCTGGCAATCTTCGGTCAAAATCCTCTATAGCCTTAGCATATCCTTCTATATTTCTGCGATGTCCATACTTAGAGTCAAAATCCACAAGATTTGTAAATATAAGTCCTGAAAATCTTTCTTTAAGAGCATCCACCGTTTTATCAACGCCGTCATCATTGCTTTTTGTCGCAACTGAGGTAGTAACACCACAGCCGTTAAAAATATCTCTTATTTTTCCAATGGCATGCACCCTCAATCCTGATTCTGAAATCAAATCTAGCATCGTCTTTTCAGGAGGCGATACGGAATAATCATGTCTATCGGAAGTTCTAATTCTCTTTCCATTTTCGATTTTATATGGTCTTGCAATAACTCTGGCACAAGCCCATTCTCCCTTTAAAAGCTCTCTGGCCTTTTCACAAGCGCTGTAAAGCTCACTAAGGGGAACCACATCCACATTGGCTGCAATTTGAAATACGCTGTCTTCTGAAGTGTATACTATCAAATCACCTGTTTTTTCATGGTGTGGCCCGTACATCTCTATGATTTCAGTTCCTGAAATAGGAATATTACCAACAGTCTTTCTGCCCGTAGCCTTTTCGAAGGCTTCAATAAACTCTTTTGGAAATCCGTCAGGATATGTTTTAAAGGGTATCTGAGTTTTTAACCCAGCAATCTCCCAATGCCCTGTTGTTGTGTCCTTCCCCGCGGACACCTCCTTCATTTTTCCATAGGCTCCTAATGCAGAGGCTTTCGGATTTTTATCAAATCTTTCAAGTCCTAATATTTTAAAAATCCCAAGTTTTTCAAGATTTCTAATATCTATTTCTGGCACATGTTCTATGATATGGCCTAAAGTATCAGCGCCTGCATCACCAAATTTAGAAGCATCCGGAGCTGCTCCGACTCCCATACTGTCTGTGACAATTATTGTAACCCTTTTATCCATATTATCACCTGTAATCAGTTATACCCCAACTTTATCTCCGTTTTATGTAAGCCTTATCTCAACTTTACAGGATCTGCATCAATGCCATCCAAAGAAACAAGCCTATAAGTAACACCGTTTAAATTAAATGGTTCTTTGTTTCTCTCCGCATCATGTCCGTGAAGATGTCCGAAGACAACTTCCTTTACTCCATACTTTTCAAATAGATCTGTAAATCCCGAAAGCTGTTTTTTATCATTTGTTGGAGAATAATGCATAACTCCTATAATTTCCTGAGCATCAGCTGCGATTGCAGCCTTTAAAGAAGCCTCAAGCCTTAAAAGCTCTCTTTTATATATCTTTTCATCTGAAGCATCAAAGCCGTCAGTTCCAGGACAAATCCAGCCTCTTGTGCCGCATATGGCAATTTCCTCTACCATATAGACATCATTTTGCATAAACGTTATATCATCAAAAAGAGTGTTAAGCTTTTTAATGCCGCTCCACCAAAGATCGTGATTGCCTTTAAAACATACTTTTTTACCAGGTAGCTTAGAAATCCATTCCAAATCAGCCATGGCATCCGGTAATTTAAGAGCCCAGGAAATATCTCCTGCAATTATAAGCGTATCATTATCGGTTATTTTCTTTTCACAGTTTTCCTTCACCTTTCGGGCATGATCCACCCATATTCCGCCATAAATATCCATGGGCTTATCAATCTTAGGATCCATGGAAAGATGAAGATCTCCTATGGCATATATACTCATGTTTATTCCTCATCCAGCAAATATTTTGAAGAGTCTTCCCCATCTCCCATATCGGAAATGCTCTTAAGAGTTCTGTTGATGCTCCTTGTTCTGACTCCCACCAACTTATCGAGCTCTTCGTTCGCCTGATTAAGTCTCTGCTGTGTCTTTTCAATTACTATCTGGAATTTACCGAATTCGGTCTTAGCAGCCGCCAGTACTTTCCACACTTCGCTGCTTCTCTTTTGTATAGCAAGAGTTTTAAAACCCATCTGCAAACTATTTAATAATGCTGCCATAGTAGTAGGACCTGCTATGTTAACCTTATAATCTCTTTGCAGCTTTTCTGTAAGACCGCTCTTTACAACCTCTGCATACAATCCTTCAAATGGCAAAAACATTATGGCAAAATCAGTAGTATACGGAGGCTCAATATATTTATCATGAATATCCTTTGCAGCCTTTTTAACGGCATTCTCAAGATTTTTAGAAGCAGCATCCACCAATGCCTTATCTCCCGTTTCATAAGCATTCATCAGAGCTTCGTATGTATCTCCTGGAAATTTAGCATCTATCGGAAGATATACAAAATCATCTCCGGAACCCGGCATCTTAACTGCAAATTCTACTCTTTCGTTTCCGCTGGCGCGAGTCTTTACATTTTCCTCATACTGTTCAGGAGAAAGTATCTGCTCAAGAATCGAGCCAAGCTGTATTTCACCTAAAATACCTCTCGTCTTGACATTGGAAAGTACCTTTTTAAGGTCACCGACACCAGAAGCCAGTGTCTGCATTTCACCAAGCCCCTTATGTACCTGCTCCAATCTATCAGAAACAGTTTTAAATGACTGAGTAATTCTTTCCTCAAGGGTCTTTTGCAGCTTTTCATCAACGGTTTCCCTGATGTTATCTAGCTGCCTTATATTTTCCGCTGTCATTTTATCCATTTTTGCAGCAAGATCTTCAAGTCTTTTATCCTGAATCATTGCCGAGTTCTTCTGATTTTCAGACAGCATCCTTGACATTGTCTCAATGCTGCTCATAAGGGAACTCATAGTTTCCTTTCTAGAGTTCAATGTCATTACCAAATTTATTATCACCACTGCAAGAACTGCGATGATAAGCGCCATTAAAAGCAAAGCTATCGTATTCATAGCTCCTCCTATTTCAATTTCTCATCTACAAAGGCAAATACGTCTTCAGCTGTTTCAAGCTTAATACCAGTAAAGCCCTCTGCATTTGTAAGGTATCTTGTGCTCTGTCCATGTCTTAAATCAGCCAAATCATTTGCCATAATATAGTCCATGCTGTTCTTTTCGCATAGCTTTCTTGCAACTTCAATAAGTTCTTCCTTGGAAACATTCTCAAGGAGCTTACAACCTAATAGCAGGGCTGAAGGCATCCATTTTCTAAGATTACCTATTATTTTTGGTGTAAGTCCCAGCTTAACAGTAAGATTTGACTGATAGCTGCTAATCTTTGAGCTGTTATCTATTTTGCATTTAGGATCAGTAATTATATTTAAAATATCCTCAGAGGATTTTATATTGTCGAGGTTATTAAAGATTTCCTCTGCCAAATCCTCCATAAGGAAAGTAAAGTCCGCTTTATAATCTCCCACTGCCGAAGCATGAATTACAGCATCAAAGCTTTTTTCTTCTGACTGTTCTTTAATTGCATTCATCATTTCATCTGTAGTTTCGACTCTTATTAAGTCAACGTTTTCAGGAATGTCTTTATATTTTACTCCTTTATTAAGGATCAAAGTCACTTCATAGCCGCCCTTTGCAAAGGCTTCAGTCAAAGAAATGGAAAAACTGCCCGTTGACATATTAGTTATTTTCATAACCTCATCAATAGGCTCGTTTGTAGGTCCACCTGTTATAAGTATCTTCTTTCCGTTCATTTCTGCTTTACTCATTTTTCTTTCCTTTCGCAATTAATATGCTTCTTGTAACTTCACCCGCCATAAGCAGTCCCGCTGCTCCGGGTACAAAAGATATACTTCCCGGCGGTGTACTTTTAACCACCGGTTCTTCCCGTGAATATACAACCTTTACATCTGTTATACCTTCCTGCCTCAATCTTTTTCTCATAGCTTTAGCAAGTGGGCATACCTCTGTTTTATATATATCTGCTATTTCCAGCAGTTCGGGTCTTAATTTATTACCGGTTCCCATAGCTGAGATTACAGGGATTCCGGCTTTTTTAGCTTGGATGATTATATCTGTTTTTGCTGAAACATCATCTATAGCGTCAATAACATAATCATAAATGTCAAATTTTATTGATAATCTGTCCTCAGGGCTGTATATCTGAGGAATTTCATTAACCTGAATGTCAGAATTTATACTTTTTATCCTTTCATTCATAGCTGAAGTTTTAAGCTTTCCTACAGTATTTTGAGTAGCGATTATCTGCCTGTTTATATTAGTTGCATCAACGGTATCTCCATCCACCAAGGTCATTTTACCTATACCTGCTCTTGCTAAAGCTTCAGCCACATGACCTCCGACACCGCCCAGCCCAAATATTATTACATTGGCATCTTGAAGACAGTCAATACCCTCTTCACCAATAATCCTGGCTGTTCTTTCAAATATTTCTTTCATATGAACTTTCCTTAACAATTAAGTAGTATCATCTGTATCTACCGAGAACTGAAGATATAACAGAGGCACTGTATCCTAATGAATTCAATCTTCTTGCAGCTTTATCAAGCTGTTTTTTTTCTGCTGGTTCATCACCCTGCGTCTTTATATATCTAGCTGTCTCTGCCAAAGCGTTTTCGTATTCTATCTCCCTTATATCACTGTCAGTTTCATCCTCGAACATATATATGCCGTTTTCTATGTTTTCCTGACTGACACCTTTTTCCTTTAATTCATACTTTATCCTAAAAAGGGATTTTCTCTTACCTAAAGCATATCTTATATATGTTCTTGCATATTCACTGTCATTTAAGTACCCGTTTTCGGTAAGCTTTCTTACAGCGTCCTTTATATCAACTTCATGAAACTCTTTTTTTCTTAGATAGTTTTCAAGCTCAACGGTGCTTCTGGGTCTTGTTGCCAGATGCCTTGCGGCTACTTCCATTATCTCCACAGACACTCACTCCTATCACTCCTACTATTATAAGCACTGCGCATATAAAATGATATATATGAAATCCTTCATTTAAAATGAATACTCCTGCAATTATCGATATAGCCGTAGCCACATTTCCAAATATAGTCGCATTTATCGCAGGCATTTTGGCAAGCATATAGGATATAAGCTGAGAAGTAAACAGTATACAGCCTATTCCAAGGTATGCTGCTGCTATAACAAATCCGGATTCCTTTACAGGTGCCGTAAACACTTCGAAATTATCCTTAAATACAGCATATATTAAACCTGCAACATTGAACATAACAAATCCAACTGTACATATTAAAGCGGAAATATCAAATGGAGTAAAATCCTTTCTGATATATCTCATGCTTATATTAGAAACTGCCATTGCAATACTTGAAAGAAGGAGACACCCAATTCCTACATAGCTGAATTCCATATCATCAGCACCTGCTAAAAGCATATAAATCAGTGCAGCAACTGTTGTAACAACAAATAAATTCTGCTTTGCCGTACTTCGCTCATCCAATACCACTGATGCAATAATCTGGGCTATAATAGGTGTAATACTGAAAATAATCGAGCCTACAACCGATGTGGTATAAAAAATTCCAGTGACCTGCAAAATCATAAAGGCTATATATGCACCTGCAGCCACACCGAGCATTTTCCAATCAGCACCATGGGTATTCTTTCTTTTTATATTACTTTTAAACATCCCAAAAACCCATATTGCCGCAGCGGCAATAAAGGCGAAATCATACCTGTATATGAGGATTGACAACTGGTTTGCATAGTTTTGACATTCCTTTATTCCGAGAAAAGAAAATCCCGTCAAAAGTGTGAAAAACACAGCTGCCACATATGGTCTTGTCATATTCTTTTTAAGCATATCGTATCATCATCTTCTTTTATGGCTATGGTGCATATGCTGTCTTTAAAAAGATCTATCTCTTTAATACTTATACCCCGAATAATGTCTTTAAGTCTATCTTTTTCAACAGTATTTACGGTATTTATCACTTTAAATATACTGTATCCGTGATATTTTGCCCAGGCTTCCTTTCTCGTCCATATTCTGAAAAAGCCTATTTTGCCGTTCTCTGCCACAAAGAGTTTTTCCTCGTCAGTAAAATATCTGTTACAGATTTTTTCATAGGAATCCGGCGTTGTAACCTGAATATCTATCCCTACTTCTTTGTCTCCTACGGCACAAATCCAATAGCTACCGCTATGACTTACATTAAAATAAATCTTATCGGATAAATTACCGGACAGCCTCGGTTTTTGACCTTCATCACCTGTAATTACAAGTTTTATTTCTTTTAAGTCGATATTATTATCTGTACAGTAAGATTTAATTACTTCAATTAGCAGCTCACGGCTTTTTATTTGGCTGTTAAATTTATTAAATGCATAAATCTGCATATTAAGTCCTCTTAAAAAACAAAGGGATAGAGTGCCATCTATCCCTTTATAATCCATATATATCAGCTGGCTGATATTACTCTTCTGTTGCTTCTTCAGCTTCAGTAGCTTCAGTCTGAGCATCTTCAGGTGCTTCATCAAGAGTTTCCTTGATGCTCAGGCTTATTCTCTTTCTTTCCTTGTCGATGTCAAGAATCTTGGCTTCTACGATATCTCCAACGCTGAGTTCATCATTGATGTTTGTAACTCTCTTATGAGAAACTTCAGAGATATGAACCAGTCCGTCAAGACCTGGCTCCAGTTCAACGAAGCATCCGTATTCCTTAATCTGAACAACCTTACCCTTAACAACCTGTCCAACCTGATAGTTTTCATCAATAACAGTCCAAGGTTCAGGAATAGTCTGCTTAAGGCCAAGAGAAACCTTACCCTTTTCAGTATTCATAGACAGAATCTTAACATTGATAGTCTGTCCGATTTCCAGAGCTTCCTGAGGATGCTTAAGCTTACCCCATGAGATTTCTGAAATGTGCAGAAGTCCGTCAACTCCGCCTATATCAACAAATGCACCGTAGTCAGTAAATCTCATAACCTTACCTTCTACGATATCGCCAACATTGATGCTGTTCCAGACTTCTTCCAGAGCCTTCTGCTTTTCTTCCAGAAGTCTTGCCTTGTGGGAGAATACAGCCTTGCCTCTTCTTGGGTCAACTCTTGAAACCTTTACAGTCAGAGTCTGTCCAACGAATTCAGCTGGGTTTTCAACGAATCTGTCTGACAGCTGAGAAAGTGGAATGAATCCCTGTACTTCCTTATATGTAGCTATCACGCCGCCGTTAACCTGTCTAACCACATTTACATCTATCAAAGATTTATCTTCAAAAGCCTTATTGATTTCTTCCCAATGTTCGCTGGCTTCTAATTTCTTCTTAGATAACAGTATAGTGCCGTCCCCGTCGTCTGTTTTGAGAACCTTTGCAGTGATTTCATCTCCTTCTTTAAAGAGATCTGTCAGCTTCTGATCCCCTTCAATTGTAATTTCATTGAAAGGAATAACGCCGTCCTTTTTACATCCAAGGTTAACAATGATTTCCTTGTCTGTAACCTGGTGAATCTTACCTGTTACCAGTTCTCCGCTTCTTGGTAATCTTAAAGATTTTTCAATTTCTTCCATGTAATCGAGCATGGACTCTTCTCTAGTGATGTTCTCACTCATGTTTGCAGTAACCTCCTTAATTGCGTTTTCAGGCGTCGATGCGCCCGCCGCTAATCCTATTCTATTATATTTCTCGACTTCTTTCAATGGTAAATTTCCTATATCATCCACAAAAAATGTGTTATTACAGTATTTACTAGCTATCTCATATAGTTTTTTTGTATTTGAACTCTTTTTATCGCCAATTACTAGCATTACATCGACATTTTCAGCGGTTTGTTTGCAGCCTTCCTGCCTCTTTGATGTTGCACTGCAAATGGTGTTTTCCACACTTACATTTTCGTTGTTTTTTCTTATGGATTCAACTACGCTGTCAAACATATCCTTTCTTATGGTCGTCTGCGCTACAATGAAAATATCATCCGCTTTGATTTCAGCAGGCTCACTTAAAATAATTGCGCTGTCTTCACACCAACCGTTGATGCCTTTAACCTCTGGATGATTTTCATCGCCAACGATAACAACAGTCTTGCCTTTTTTATAAGCCTCTGCTACCAGATTGTGAATGCGCTTAACATAAGGACACGTTGCATCTATAACAGTTATGCCCTTTTCATCAGCTTCATCGTAAAACCACTTTCCTATACCGTGGGAACGTACTATTACCTTACTTCCCGGCGTTATACCATCCAAGGATTCGATAATATGTACCCCCTTTTTTTCAAGCTCGTCTGTTACTCCGCTATTATGAATCAGGGGTCCGAAGCTATATATGATATTTTCAGAAGCCTCTGCTTCTCGTTCCGCCTTTTCTATTGCCTGTTTTACCCCAAAGCAAAA
Source organism: Gallibacter intestinalis (assembly GCF_014982745.1). Lineage (GTDB taxonomy): Bacteria > Bacillota > Clostridia > Peptostreptococcales > Anaerovoracaceae > Gallibacter > Gallibacter intestinalis. The sequence continues at coordinate 177,902 of NZ_JADCKA010000002.1, forward strand.
TCCGCTGTGAGGCGCTCTGATGATTTCCCTCATTGCTGTCTCCAATTTCTATTACTTTATTTTTTTAATCTCCTCAAGATACCTTTTAAATGAAGCTTCATTTCCATTGGAAGTAGGTTCATAATATGATGTCCCCTTCTTTACTAACTCATCTGGGAGATACTGTTGTTTAACATATCCGCCATAATCATGTGGATACTTATATCCTATACCGTGGCCTCGCTTTGCAGCACCTTTGTAGTGACTATCCTTCAGATACGCTGGCATATCTCCTGTTTCTATGGTGTCCAAATCGTGCTGAGCCTTTAAAAGAGCCATATAAGATCTGTTTGATTTAGGAGAAGCTGCTAATGTTACCGTTGCCTGTGCTAGATTAATCTGAGCTTCCGGATATCCAACTGTAAGCGCTGCCTGAACACAGGAATTTACTATGGTTATTGCCTGAGGATATGCCATTCCCACATCTTCACTGGCCATAACAAGCAGCCTTCTTCCTATGGTCTGAATATCAGCTCCACCCTTAATAAGTCTTGCAAGATAGTGAACGGCAGCATCAGGGTCAGAACCTCTGACAGATTTCTGAAGGGCAGATAACAAATCGTATTTATCCTCTTCCTTATGGTAGAAATATGTCTTTCTCTGCATAGCCTCTTCCACAAGTCTGTCGTCAATTCCTTTATCTTCGTCCATATTGTCGACCATAAAGCCTAATGTATCAAGAGCTACTCTGGCATCACCGCCACTCATTTTTGCCATAGTCATTATAGCTTCATCATCATATTTGATATTGAGATTTCCAAATCCTCTTTCCTGGTCATTAAGAGTTCTTATTAAAAGTGTATATATATCAGAAGCTTTTAAAGCTTTAAATTCATAAATGCTTCTTACTCTGCTTAAAACGGCATTGTTAACCGCAAAGTATGGATTTTCCGTTGTGCTTCCAATAAAATTTATTACTCCCTCTTCTAGCGCCTTTAAAAGAGTGTCCTGCTGAAGCTTATTCCATCTATGAAACTCATCGACATACACATATGTCTTTTCCTTCTGCAGACCGAAAAACTTCGTTTTTGAGCTTTCGATAACCTCTTTTAGTTCCTTTATACCGGTTACCGCTGCATTCATTTCTACAAAATCCGCATCCATTTCTCTGGCAATTATTCTTGCCAATGTCGTTTTACCGGTGCCGGACGGACCAAAAAATATGGCATTTTCAAAGGTTTTATTTTTTATGGAATTGTATAAAAGAGAACCTTTATAAAGAAAGTGCTCCTGACCTACAAACTCCTCAAGGCTTAAAGGTCTCATTCTCGTTGCCAGAGGTATCATTTTACCGCCTCCATTTACAGATCCTTAAGATAGATGCTGGAAACTATAATCATAATTCCCACAAGTATCAGGTAAATTCCTGTAGCTATGGTAATTGCTATCGTTACAGATATTGCGTTATAACACATAAAAATACCACATAAAAGATGAATTATGCCTTCTATAAATGCTCCTTTATAAGCGAGATTATTCTTTCGTCTGGATCTGGCTGTTGCAAATCTGTCAGCTGCAAGGATAAATGCAAGCATTGCAATAATCATACCTACGGTAAACATTGTAACTTCCTGATTTATCAAAATGTATATACCGAGTATTACCATTAGAGCTGGAAGGAGCATGTAAAGCATTGATCTTTCAAACTCTTTTCTGCCAAGAAGTTCCTGTATCAATTTAACCGCACCCATAATCAGCACGCCAACTCCCACTGCTGTATTAAGCACGATTCCTGTCTGTACAGGCTTGAAAGTCAATATAATTCCAAGCACCAAAGCAATAATTCCGAAAACAATCCCGAAAGATTTAAGCTTTTTTATAATATCCATATGTTTTTATCTCCGTTTCTTTTTATCCGATTTTAATATTTTACCACATATGAATATGAGATTCATCCGTTGAAGTACTATGATTTATCGAAAAGAGAGAAAAAGACCGGATTTTTTATTTTCCGGCCTAAATCTGTTATCTAATTCCGCATTGATGTATTCTTTTTCTCTGTTCAGCGACAAATCCTGCCACTTCCTTGAGATTTCTGTTATACCTATCCAAGTCATCCTTAACGCTCATAAGATATTCAACTGTTTCTTCTCCGGCGCCCTGTGACAGTTCATCTATAAATCCTTCAAGATTTTCTTTAAGGCTTGCTCCTTCTATGGGCATATAAGCTATCCTTACTTTCTTCCTTTTCATATCGTAATATACTGTATCCTTGTCTATTTTCACCTTTTCGTGAGGAATGAAAAACTCTACGCTTCTATTTAATGTGAGCAGCGTTTTTTCAAGTATTTCAAATATTTCTCCTGTACTCAACGGATACATATCTCGCAAAGCCACGCATCCGCTGCAATCATATGTTATCTTTCTTGATTCTCCTGCATCCGTAAATCTCATGGGAATCACAAAATCACACATCCCAGAAAACAATACCTTTTCTTCAAAAAGCTTCATAGCTCCCTTTTTTATCTCTATTTCATAATTGCTTTTTTTTAATTCCATTTTACCCTCCGCATTTCTTACAAGGCGTATAGCCCTTTTCTTCGGCAGTTTCTCTGTCTATGGCAATAATATTTTTTTCAATGGTGGAACAGTTTTTTCTGTGATAGCTATCTCCGTACGCTTCAAAAATGTATACGGTGGCACCGTTAGCCAATTCTTTAGTATCACAGCTTTCACATGGAAAATATTCCTTTCTTAAATCCTCGTTAAGGATTACCTCAATAGCCTCGGGAGCAACAAAGGTGCAATCTTTTTTATGATATTTTTGACCATCTTTAGGAAAAATATATACAGTATCTGCGTCCTCTTGTTTTTCCATATTGTCAAATCCAAAAGCAGTACCATCACCGTTTTTTCCGACAAATTTTCTTCCTGTAAATGAAAGTTTTTCACTTATTTCATCATCTAATGGAATCGGTGTGGTTATATCAACACCATATTTAACATTAATTGTTAAAAGCTCATCATGACCGGCCTTGGTAAAGCCTGACATAAATCCATTAACATCAGTATCGATAACTGACGGATTTTCCTCGATAATCCTTTTTTCCAGTCTGTTCCCTAGATTAATATCAGTACCGTATATATATGAATTTATCATGGCGGCACGCATTTCATCTGCAGAAGAATGGACTATATTTTCCTTGATTCCGGCAATCTGACACATGCTGCCTATGGCAATAATCAATGCCAAAACAAATGGTACAATTATTGACGCTTCTACAATATAATGTCCATCTTCGTTTCTAATATGCCTCTTCATATCTGTATTTCCTACCGTTTATTGTCGCACTGTAACTAAATCCCGTACATGCGGTTTTCATCATAAAATTTTCATCGGTTGTTCCCTGAATATTTATTTGTACAAGATCTGCAAAACGCTCAAGCTTTGTTTCCTTATCGGTAAAATACAAAAAGATACGCAAATAGTCATCATATTCAAGACCATTTTCACAATTATTATCGATATAACCGTCGGCATCATTTTTGAGTACACTTTCCAAATCAACAGCCCAGGTTTCCTTGGTCTTTATCACGGGAATCTTGCCACCGTTTTCCAGTATCTTCACATCGTTATAAGCTTCAGCATAAGCCCAGGCTTCAGCAAGTAAAGCCGTAGTAAGTCCACTGGCAGGCCCCGTAGCAGAAGCTGCCGCCGTCACCTTCTCAAGCATTTCAGGATTAGTAAATATAACTCCCAAATTTACTGCATTCCTTAGAAGTCTGATTTTCCTTTTCATTTTTGAATAATTCTTCTCATCACTCATTTCTCCTGAAACGATATATTCAATTTCATTTTTAAAAAATGTCTCTCCGTCATCAGACAGCTGATGATTACATACAGCCATAAGATATTCATTTACGGAAACGGTTTTCTTAGCCCTATCAAAAATTTCATCTAAATTTTTCATAGCATCCACTACACCATCTATACTTATATCGGAGCCGGCCTTTCCGCCCGACGGCAATGCGGATATTATCCTTTTATTTTTAAGGACTCGGTCTCCTTTTCTATCTGAATTAGTTTTTTCATTTTCATCGAGAAGCTCCTGCCCTAACAAGAATACAGCATATTCATTTATCTCCTTTTCAAGATTTCTGCTGTCGGCCAGAGTATATCCTATGACACTTATATTCATCTCGCTGATATCCAGAGAACTGTCGTTTTCTCCCATATAAAAGCGCATATCTTCTTCTATCGCAGTCGGTGTCGTATCTACAGCCAATAAGCCATATCTTTCCTTAAGGGATATGCTATATTCAGAAAGAACCGATCTTGCGGAAAGGGAGAGCAGTGCATCTGCCCTTCCAGTTTCCGCTTTCATCCTTGTTACTGATACAAACATGATGACTAATAATACAAGTGAGGACATTATAATCACTGTAAATATAGTTGTACTGCCGTTGTCAGTAAACGATTTCCTCAAGGAGATCCATATATCTTGTAGTCTTTTTTTCATCGATAACATACACTCTTGCACTTTTATCTTTTTTCATCCTATTTTTAATAAGAAAGCTTTTCTGCCTTTCTGTTGTAAAATCTGTTCTCTTTATTTTCCTGCCATTATGATATCCGTCAGAAACATTTCCTTCCTCTTCAATTTCATATGCTGCTCTTGTTTCAGTTTCTCTACCGGCTTCATCTCTTAAATACTTATGCGCATCGACGGCAACAAATACCCTTCCACTTATGTAAGAAACTATAACTATTGCCGACATAAGCGCCAGAATTACAATAGGCAGTACAATAACCGCTTCAACTACAGCAGATCCATTATCATCTTTTAAGCTCTTTAAACCTTTTATTCTTTTCATCTTTTCATTATTTCAAATACTAAAAGCCATTATTTAAATTTGTAAAAGTCTTGTTTACAAAGGCTGTTATTTCTGTTTTAAAAATAAGGCCCAGTATAATTGCCAAAGCAATAAGTATTGCTACTTGGATCATCTCCATACCTTCATCACCGAGTTTTTTATTTAATTTCTTTAATTTCTTGATCATTGTTTCATCTCCCTTCTTTCTTACACATTTCATAATCTCACATTTCCATAAGTGCTGGCGCAACTGTTATTACAACCAGTATTACCAGCATAAGCATCAGTGGGGCGATAAGCTTACTTTCAGCCATTCTGCCTTTTTCCTCCATATTTTGCTTTCTTGCAAACCACATCGCTCCGCTTTCCGCATCCAGCTTTTGAATTAGCTCAGTTCCTTTATCCACGTTATCGGAAATTATACCCGATACTCTTATAAATTCCTTTATTCTACTTCTTTTTGCAAAATCCTCTATTCCTTTATGTATCGGTCGATTTGTCCTTTTAAAATCTTCAGCAATTCTTTTCATCTGATTGTAAAAGTAGGTATCATTATCCATTTGAGTTGACCGTCTATCATCTATTATCCTTTCAAATGCCGATGTCAAAACCATGCCTGCGCCTAAAAGAAGAGTAAGTCTTCCTAAAAATTCCGGCAGCTCCTTCATTACCGATTCCCTTGATTGCTCCTCTTTTCTATTTACATAATTGAATCTGCTTCTATATACAGCATAAAACAGCACCGGTACAATCAATATAAGAAAAATCCAGCTGCTCTGCTCCTGCTGCTTCCAAAATATACGCGTTCCGTCCGAAAGTCTGTCAGGAAGAATAATGCTATCACTTCCTTCTGATGCAGCTATTCTAGCAGCCTCATCAATTCTGTAACCTAACATTGCCTCATCATCTTCTTCATAATTAGCTTCAGATGTATTTTCTGCTTTATCCTGCAATCCGGCATTTATATCCACCGATTTTTTAAATACTTCTCCATCTCTCTGCCCATACACCTCCATTGAAACAAAAACATCTTTATTTTTATCGTCCCTTGATATTTCCTTTACAAAGCCGTTTTCATCTGCTTTAATATCTGCACCTGCCATAATGTTATCCTTTATAAACAGAGCAAATACCATCAAAATAACAACTGTGCATAAAATATATCTGTTTCTGTTGCTATTTCTTATTTTTTCTATCTCTTCACTGTAATCCCCTCCTCCATAAATGTTTTTAAACTTCTCTGACAGATATCCCTTATCTCCAAGATATCTATCTCCTGTCCTTTTAACTTTTCTCTTTAACTCCCATTTCTTCATATTGGTTCTCATATGCTTTCCACCTCAGTGAGTCTAAACATCCACAGACATGAAACTACAAAACCTGCAAGAGCCGCCGTCATAATAAGCCGACCCTGAATTCCTCCATAAAGAGGCTGAAGATAATCCGGTGATATTAAATTAAGCATCGTTATTACAGCGATGGGCATCAGACTTACAATACGAGCCTCAAATCTTTTTTGAGCCATAAGAGTCCTTATTTCCTTTTTTACTCTCATTTTATCCGCTATATTTGCAGCTGCTTCGGAAATTACCTTTTGCATATCGCCTCCAGTTTCTCTGCATATACCACAGACTTCAGCAAAATTTCTTATATCATCAGAGCCACTCCTTTCAGCTAACTCTATAAGAGCATCTTTGCTATCAATCCTACTGGTTCTGATATTTTTATTTATGCTTTCAAGCTCATCAGCTAAAAGGCTTTTTTCTCCGTATATGACCTTTAAGGCAACTTCTCCTTCTTCAAGAGCCTCTTGCAGATATCTTCCGGCGGAAATCGAACTTCCTATACTGTAGAGAAGATCTCTGAACTGCAGAGTTATCCTTTCCATTTGTCTTTTTAACTTGTACTCGCAGTAATATTTTTCCGTAAAAACCCCTAATGTACCAAATATCACTGATACACCTATATTCTTATAGAAGAGATATAGCAGCGCACCGCTTGCTGTATAGGCAATAACATAGTAAATTAATCTTTCTTTTACTTCAGGGACATATTTTATACATTCATTTTTCATGAAGTTTTTCCTTTCTTTTTATCTGATTTCCCGTCCTAAAAAGCCTGCTATCATCATCTACAAATAATTTGTTTAGCGCTATCCTTCCTTTACTGTTTATGTATAATTCTGATATTTCCTTTACATATCTTTTATTTTCTTCACTGCGAACAAGATGAATTATAATATCTATCCCTTCTGCAATCTGTTCGTCAATAGCTTCAATAGGAAAATCTGCTTCCTGCATATACAAAGCTTCCATTCGCCTTATCATACCTGCAGCGGAATTACCATGACCTGTACATATGCCGCTGTGTCCTGTATTAAGACCGTTTAGCATATCCAAGAGAGCTTTTCCATCTCTTATTTCACCGATTATAAGCCTGTCGGGTCTCATTCTCAGACTTGCCTTAATTAGCTCATTCATTCCTATATCCACACGCCCTCCTGATGATATTCGGCATTCCATTCTCACCAGATTATCTATCCCTGACAGTTTGAGCTCTGCACTATCTTCAATAACGATTACTCTTTCTTCCTTGCCTATATATCCTGTCATTGCGCTTAAGAAAGTCGTTTTGCCTGTGGATGTTCCTCCTGATATAAAGATGTTAGCTCCCGATTGCATCATATTTTTAAGAAATTCGGCTGCTTCAGCGGTTATGGTTCCAATTTCTATAAGATTTTCCATGGACATATTTATTTTAGGAAATTTTCTTATGGTAAGTATTGGTCCGCCAATGGCAATATTTTTATAAACTCCATTTACTCTGGAACCATCAGGAAGTCTAGCATCAACTATTGGCACCAGCTCATTTATTTCCCTGTGAACTTTACCTGCAATTCTTCTTAAGACCTCCTCAAGCTCTTGCGTATCAAAGAAACTATCTTCTGTTTTAATCAGTTTTCCTTCTTTTTCAATGAATACATCACCCGGCCCGTTTACCATAATTTCAGATACATTTTCATCATCAATGTAGGGCTCAAGCACTGACACGTCGCTTCCAACGGCGTAAAAGACTCTTTTTGAAATCTTATGAATATCTTTAACAGACATATTTTCAAAGGCGATTTCCTTTAAGGCAATACTTTCAATAAATCCGATAAGCTCATGTCTGTCCAGTTCCTTTTCTATGCCTGAAAGCTTATTTCTTATTTCTTCTGTAAATTCTTTAACCAACATTTCATATACCTTATATTATCGGTTGTAATTTCCTTATTTTTCCATTTTTATGTTTCCATATTATACCATTTACTTGTTATTAGCAATAGATTTTTGGAAAATTATGTAATTGTTTTTCGCAAAAAAAATCCCATAAACGGATTAACCATTTATGGGAAATTTACGACTATTCATTATGAAAATTTACTTCATTTCCAGAGTTTCAAAGGATTTTGCGAAATCATCTTCGTTATCCACGAATGTACCGAAGGTTATATTGTAATAAGTTTTGCCCTTAAGTATAAGATAAGTCTGCACCTTATAGTCATGGTGGCTTATATCTTGATCATATGTCACATAACGCATCTGGTTTCCTGCAAACTCACTTGCCTCAGCCTTTGACATATTGGTTACGCCTTCACTTCTTCCAAGCTCGATGAGATACTGATCAAAGAATCTGTCTTCCTCATTAGCTGCATCAAAGTCTTCCTTTGTCTGACCAGAACTCATATAAAACATGCTCTGAGTAACGCTGCGGACATTTTTATGATACCAAACGCTGTTATCAGTGCTTTCTTCCTCGTCCATAACCCATGCAGACGGGATATCTATTTCAAGATCTTTAAAAACCACATGTTGGGTTCCTTCGTCAAACTCTGCGTATGACTGCTTTTCCACACATGCCGTCATACTGATGCATATCAAGAATGCCATCATCACAGCTGCAACTCTTTTTACTGTTTTTTTCATATTTATATTTTCCCTTCTTTAAATTTAACAAGCATATCGTTTGTCATGGAAACATCTTCTTTTTTCACTTCCAGTTCCGATCTTTTTATCCATTTTGCAAAGGACAGCTCATTTTCATCTATTATGATTTCATCATCACCGTCTGCTTCACATACATAGCCTAAAAGCAAATCCTGTGCTATACCCCAAGGCTGGGAAGCATAATATCTTATATTTTTTACCCTAATACCTGCTTCCTCCATAACTTCCCTTGCTACAGTTCCCTCTGCAGTTTCACCGATTTCAGTAAAACCTGCTATAAGAGCATAGCCTTTATATGGTCTATCTCTGTACGCGGTCACAAGTATACTATCGCCTTTAGTTACCGCCACAATTACAGCTGGCATTATCTTCGGATATATGGAATTTCCACACTTGTCACAGTGAAGCATCCTTTCTTTATCGCTGTGAGCAAGCTTACCACCACATCTTCCGCAAAACCTGTTATCCCTGTACCATACATATAGATGATACGCAGTCATACCTGCATAAAGATAATTTTTAGGCTTCATTTTGCGAAATACGCTCATAGGTACATAACTACATCCCAAAATATCCCCGGAAAGCATTTCCACCATGTAAAACTCAGTTTCGTCTAGGGAAAAGAGATACACATAAGATCCCACTTCAAACTTTATATCACCATATCTCGGAAAACATATCTCTTCTTCCTCCACCAGAAGTATTGCACCATTGTTTATTGATATGCATAAAGCATCATCTTTCGGTTCTCTTTTTTCAAAATGATTATCCAGAACGCTGGGATATATTTCGTGAAGCATAGCTAACCTCTCTTACATAAATAGGCATAATATAATAGGCAAAAAAGGTGCCGGCAACAGATTTGCCACCTTGATATCCGTAGCCTTTATTACATTAAGCCCCATGGCCATTATAAGTATATTGCCTACACATGACATTTCATTTATTGTTGTCTGAGTCAAAAATTCCCCAATCATTGCGGCAATCAGAGTTAGTGTGCCCTGATACAAAATCAAAGGAACAGATGCAAAAATTACACCGATGGATAATGTGGAAGCAAGTATTACTCCCATGCACAAGTCTATAACAGCCTTTGAAAACATTATATCGTGATTAAGGTTGATGCCGCTTTCAATACTACCTACAATCGCCATTCCGCCGGTACAGCTCATAACCGTCGCAAGTATAAATCCTTCTGTAAACTTGCCTGACTTTTTAAAGAAGCTGATTTTTTTAAGCTTTCTATCCATAAAGTCGCCAAGTCTATTCATCCTGCCGTCCAAATCGCACAGATTGCCTATAATTCCTCCTATTACCAGAGAAAGAATGCAAACCATAATATTTTCACCTACCAGTGCACCGGAAATTCCGATAAATATACTGGCAAGTCCAAGAGCCTGCATCATTATATTATTTAATCTGTCGCTTATTCTGTCACCTATGGCCGTACCTGCAAGTCCTCCCACCAACACTGCAAGAGCATCTGCTAAAGGTCCTATAAATATCATGTTTTCTGTACTGCTCCCTTCTGTCGTATTTTATTGCCGTGTACAAAATCCAGTTTAAATTATACACTAAAAATGTCATGATAATCAAGGAATGTACGCTTTGTCTTTTAATGCAAAATGTAATATAATATCTCCCATGGAAAAGAAAAAAATAATGATAATAACTTCATATATTGAAGGCGAAAAGGACAAAATAGACGAGCTTATAAGGGATACCGCTGCAGATTTTATAATCTGTGCAGACGGCGGAGTTGTTTATGCCGAACGAGCAGGAATAACTCCAGATCTTATAGTAGGTGATTTTGATTCTCTTGGTCATGCTCCCAAAGGTGACAATGTTATAAAAGTTCCGGTGGAAAAGGATGATACCGATCTTCAGCTGGCCCTATCCCTTGCCATTGAAAACCATGCAAAAGAAATCACAATCATAGGAGGCATAGGCGGTCGGGTAGATCACACCATAGGAAACATCCAGAACATCGTTCATTATTCTGAAAACGGTGTGGAAATAAATATGATTGACCCAATGCAGAGCATAACAGTACAAAGACCCGGCACCAGAATATATAAAGGCGGCGCCGGAATGAAATTTTCTGCTTTTGCTCATACCCCTGAGGTAACAGGCCTTACCTATAAGGGTGCTTACTATCCTTTAAATAACCACACTATCACAAATTCCTTTCCCCTGGGAATAAGCAACGAATTTGTAGACAGTCAAATAGAAGTAAGCTTCAAAACAGGCATTTTGATAGTTGTAAGGACTTTGCTTTAGTGCAATCATATGTCCTTTAAACAGTTGACAGTTCCATTAGTGATGCTATAATTAAATTATAGTTGTTATAATTTTAACAAAGCAAAGAGGAAAGGAAATAACTATGTTCGAAACTATCAAGTATGAAACAAAGGACGGTATCGTTCTGATTACTGTCAACCGCCCTCAGGCGCTGAATGCTTTAAATCCGCAGGTGCTGGACGAACTGTATAAGGCCTTTGAGCAGTTTGAAGCTGACGAAAACGCAGATGTGGCTATTCTTACAGGTGAAGGAAGAGCCTTTGTTGCAGGTGCCGACATCGTTGCCATGAGCACAATGTCCACACTTGAAGGTAGAAACCTGGGTATAAAGGGCCACAAGCTTATGAATTACATGGAAAACATAGAAAAGCCAATTATCGCGGCTGTAAACGGCTTTGCCCTCGGTGGCGGATGTGAGCTTGCCATGGCATGTGATATAAGAGTTGCTTCTTCAAAGGCAAAATTTGGACAGCCTGAAGTAGGCCTCGGAATTATACCTGGCTTTGGCGGAACTCAGAGACTGCCAAGACTTGTTGGCAGAGGAATGGCTAAATATCTCATTTTCACTGCTGACACAATTGATGCCCAGGAAGCTCTGAGAATTGGTCTTGTAGAAAAGGTTGTTGAACCTGATGCTCTTATGGACGAGGTTTGTGGCATCGCTAAGAAGATTTCTGCCAAGGCACAGCTGGCAATCGGACTTGCCAAATCAGCAATAAATGACGGTTACAATCTCGACATGAAGATTGCTTCAAAGATTGAAATCGAATCCTTCGGTCAGCTTTTCTCAACAGAAGACCAGAAGGAAGGAATGTCCGCTTTCTTAAACAAGACAAATGCAGCATTCAAGAAAAAATAAAGATTATCGAACAAAAACAAACAAAACGGGACCTATCTTGGGTCCCGTTTTTATGCGATTTTATAATCAGTTATTTTGCTGAAAGAAGTTCATGTATGCCCTTGGCACCAGCTTTACCTGCACCCATGGCAAGGATTACTGTAGCAGCTCCTGTTACTGCATCACCACCGGCAAATACATATGCCTTTGATGTCTGTCCGTTTTCTTCATCAGCAACAATACACTTTTTCTTATTTGTTTCAAGTCCGTTAGTAGTAGAAGCTATCAATGGATTTGGTGAAGTACCCAAAGACATGATAACTGTATCCACTTCTATTTCATATTCGGAGCCTGCAACTTCAACCGGTCTTCTTCTTCCTGATTCATCAGGTTCGCCAAGTTCCATTTTTATAACCTTCATGCCCTTTACCCAGCCGTTATCATCAACAAGGATTTCTTTAGGGTTTCTCAGAAGATCAAAGATAACTCCTTCTTCTTTGGCATGATGCACTTCTTCGACTCTGGCAGGAAGTTCTGCTTCACTTCTTCTGTAAACAATGTGAACCTCTGCACCAAGTCTTAAAGCTGTTCTTGCAGCATCCATAGCAACGTTTCCGCCACCTACTACTGCAACCTTCTTACCTGCAACAATAGGAGTATCATAGGAATCGTCAAAGGCCTTCATAAGATTACTTCTTGTCAGATATTCGTTGGCAGAAAAAACGCCGTTAGCAGTTTCACCAGGAATACCCATAAACATAGGAAGTCCTGCGCCGGAACCGATAAATACAGCCTCAAAATCCTCTTCTTCGATAAGCTGATCAATTGTTGTGGATTTACCGATTACTACGTTTGTTTCAAACTTAACGCCCAGTTCTCTAACCTTTTCGATTTCCTTTTTAACTACCTTTTCCTTAGGCAGACGGAATTCAGGAATACCGTATACAAGCACGCCGCCCAGTTCATGGAGAGCTTCAAATACTGTAACTTCGTATCCCAGCTTTGCCAAATCTCCTGCGCAAGTAAGTCCTGAAGGGCCTGAACCTATTACAGCAACCTTATGGCCGTTTGTCTTTTCAGCCTTCTTTGGTTTAATGTCGTTTTCAAGAGCATAGTCTGCAACAAATCTTTCCAGCTTACCGATTGATACAGGATCCCCCTTAATACCTCTAATGCACTTGCATTCGCACTGGGATTCCTGAGGACATACTCTTCCGCAGATTGCAGGAAGTGCTGAAGATTCGCCTATTACCTGATAAGCTCCTTCAATATCTCCTTCCTTAACCTTGCTTATAAAGCCCGGAATATTTATAGATACCGGACAACCTTCTATACACTTAGCATTTTTACAGTTAAGACATCTGGCGGCTTCTTCCATTGCCTCTTCCAGATTGTAACCGTAACAAACTTCTTCGAAATTCTTTGCTCTTTCCTTAGGATCCTGCTCTCTAACAGGAACTCTCTTTAACATATCTGCCATCAGTTGTCACCTCCGCAATGTCCACATCCGCCGTGATGTGTATCACCTTCCTGCAATTTGAGCAGAGCTCTTCCTTCTTCTGTTTTATACATTGCCTGTCTCTTCATAGCTTCGTCGAAGTTAACAAGATGTCCGTCAAATTCAGGGCCATCAACACATGCAAACTTAATTTCATCGCCCACATGCAGACGGCATGCTCCGCACATACCAGTTCCGTCAACCATGATAGGGTTCATGCTGACAATTGTCGGAATACCTAAATCTTTTGTCATCAGGCATGCAAACTTCATCATTATCATAGGACCTATTGCTACGCAGAGGTCGTACTTTTTACCTTCTTCTTTAACCAGCTGTTCAAGCTTTGTTGTAACCATACCAGAATGTCCATAAGATCCGTCATCAGTACATGGATAGTAGTTACCGGATACAGCCTTCATCTCATCCTCAAGAATAAGCATATCCTTTGTCTTGGAGCCTACAATAACATCCACATCAATGCCGTGCTGTTTCATCCATTTTACCTGAGGATATACCGGTGCTGCTCCTACGCCTCCTCCGATGAAGAGAATGTTCTTTTTCTTCAGCTCTTCGATGTCCTCATTCACAAATTCCGATGGACAACCGAGCGGACCTGTAAAGTCGCGGAAGCTATCTCCTGCCTTAAGGTCAGCCATTCTCTTAGTGGAAGCGCCAACCGTCTGGAAAACGATTGTTACTGTACCTGCTTCAGCGTCGTAATCACAGATTGTCAAAGGAACTCTTTCGCCCTTTTCGTCAATCTTTACGATTACGAACTGTCCCGGTTCGCAATGCTTTGCTACACGAGGAGCTTCCACATTCATGAGGTAAATGTTTTCGGCCAGCTTTTTAGCCTCTAAAATTTTATACATTTCCGTCCTCCCTGATATAATAAAAAATTTAAAGCATAAGCTATGTTAATATTTTGTCAATATCAATTATATAACCCTTCCATTTATATAGCAATGCTTTTTTGTCAAATTTCAGCTATCAGCATCTCAAGAGCCAGTTGACCCTCAAGAAGTCCACTTTTAATTCTCGTATCAGTGGTATATGCCACCGATAAAATCCTCTTTAAATCCGAAATGCTATAGCTTCTTGCAAAATCCAAAGCCTTCTGCACTCTGTATTCATGTGCTTTCAATGCTTTCTTGATTTCACCTATTCTAAGTCCTCCTTCACTCATTTCTTTGGCCTGAAGCATAAGTTCAAGCTGAGAAATCACAGAGGCGAGAAGTTTAAAACGGTCTGTACCCGATAAAAGCAGCTGATGCAAAAGATCAAAGGCCTTATCCTTTCTGTTTCCGCTTATGACATCAAGCAATGTAAAAACGCCGTGCTCTAAATTATCGGAAATTCCGCTTCTTATGTCATCTAAAGTTATTTCATCACCGCTCAAAGCGATAATTTTTTTTAAGTCTCCTTGTAGATTATACAGATTATAATCTATATCCTTATTGAGATAGCCACTCTCATTTATAAGAGTAGTGATTATTCCCCTTGAAACATTCTTATCGGCCGCCTTAAATCTTTTGGATACAAATCCCTCCAGCTCTTCTCTGTAGAGAGGTCCAAACTCATATAAGGATGCTTTTTCAGCCAAGCGTTTATCCGCTTCTTTGCAGGTTATTACAAGAAGTACCGTTGAAGGCATGTCTTTAGCATAATCTGCAAGCTCAGATGCAAATTCTCCGTTGTAATGCTTTAAAAGAACTATTTTCCTTTCAGAAAGCATAGGTGATGTTTCACAGCTTGTAATAATATCGTCTGGTTGGGCAAGTTCAAGGTTTATTACATCAAGATCAAGGGCCTTTGTTACCGGATTTATATATTTTTCAATGAGCATTTCGCAGGCCCAGCTGGAAAGATATTCTTCTTCACCGCAAAAAAGGACAAGTTCACCGAATTTGTCCTCCTTAAGGTCCCTTTGAAACCTTCTGAAATCATGTTCTTTTTTTTGCTTGCCATAAAATGCCATTATAAACTGTCCGTTTCTATTGAAAGCGAATTATCCTTTGATTACCGTTACTTTTTTATAACGGCCATTTGAAATAATAAAGCCTATTGCACCGTCTTCATCGTTTCTGTTTATGATTATACACTTATTTTGATACTTTTCAATAACCTTAGGAGAAGGGTGACCGTAATTATTTTTACCCACCTGAAATACAGCCTCCTTAGGAGAAACCCTCTCTATAAATTCATCACCGGAGCTTCCTGCACTGCCATGATGTGGCACTTGCAAAACATCTGCTTTCAAATCGCCTTTAAGCTCATTTTCAACTTCAGTATCTATATCACCGGTTACAAGAAATGTAAGCCCATCCAGATTTACCTTAAAAACTAGGCTTCGTATATTTTCATCACCTGCATCATATTCCCTTTGATACTCTTTAGGTCTCTTTCTGTCCGGTGCAATTATATCTGCCGTGAGATTATCACCGCATTGTAATCTATCGCCTCTGGCAAGAAAAATAAAATCTGAGGTTTCCATATTGCATTCTTCTGCCAATTTGTCTTCAATTGCCTTATTTCCCTCATAAAAAGCAATTTTTTCTATCATACCATCGGCTGCAAGGCTTTTTATTCCCAGATAATGATCGTTATCAAGATGCGTAACAACAGCCACATCTATTTTTTTAACGCCGTTTTTTAAAAGCGTCGGTTTCACCGTCTTAATACCAGTATCATAAGCCGGACTACCTCCGCCATCCACAAGCATGGTCCTACCGTCCTCGCTTTTGAAAAGCATACAGTTACCTTGCCCCACGTCTATAAACATCACATCTGCGTTTTCAAAACCATCTCTTTCTGCTATCTGAAGGAAGCTGCAGCCTACCAAAATAACGATAATAATAGATGCAATTCTTCTATACTTCTTTCTAGAAAAGGAAACCATAATATCCTCGCTTAAAAGCATAAAGAAAAGACCATAAAAAAGCATCACAGTAAATATCGACGGACTTACCGTATCAAAAGTGCCTATTCCCTCCATATAGGTATAAGAATTGGATTTTAGCATCATATCGGTAACTTGTTCCATAAGGTTGCCATAAAACTGTGGTATGTAACCTATGCTCAATGTCATAAAAAGGGCAACTATTCCCATTGGAAGTAGCCAAGATGATATTAAAGTCACTGGAACGTTTGCAATAAAAGCTGTAAACGAAAAATAATTGAAGTTATAGCAGATATAAACTGACATGGCAGACTGAATTGTCAAAACAGGCAGCAAAGTGTTTTTCACAACCTTCTTCATTGGAATGTTTTTAAATCTTATAAGTGCCGCTGCCATAATAAAAATAGCAAGAAATGACATTTGAAAGCCGCTGTGAAATAGGCTGTATGGATTCATAAATAAAAGTAGCAACACTGAAAACGCTCCTGAATTCATTAGATCATATCTTCCATGAATCAATTTACCTATAATGTTCACAGTTATCATAACGAAAGCTCGCATTATAGACGGTGTAAAGTCCGATAAGGCAGCGTATATAAACAAAAGCAATATAACTGTAATGTTTGTTACTTTCTTTCTTCCTGCGCTTAAAACCACCGCCAGCATACCGTAAAGCAAGCTCATATGAAGTCCAGAAACCGCCAAAAGATGTGCTGTTCCGTTTTTCTGAAACTCATTGTAGATATCATCATCCATCTCATCCTTTACACCGAACATCATAGCTTTCATAACTCCGGCAGTCTTTGAATCCATCACGTTTTTTATTTCTTGGCTAAAATCATATCTAATTTTATCTGTTAGGGCTAAAAACCTTTCAATAATGCCTTTATATTCTTCGTTTACAATTTGCAGGCTGTCTGCCGTCATTGTATAAGCAACTCCTCTGCTTTTCAGATAAATGGAATAATCAAAGCAACCTGGATTTCGAACTCCCGCAGGCTTTTCAAGTTCTCCTGTAACTTCAACCTCCCTTCCCGCCAGCCGCTTTTCAACTTCCCCATAATAAGCAATCTTTATTTTGACGCCTGAATCAGTATACAGAAAAAAGTCATGCTTTTCCTGTCCGTAGCTGCTTTCACCTTCCGTAACATATCTTGCTGAGCCTTTTAAAGTCATCTCCTGGCCCACCTTATCTTCCATACCCGTCATAGCATTATTGAAATATATTAAAAGAAAAAATCCTGCTAAAGCCCAGATTATGCTCTTTTTCATTTCAGCGGGAAGTAAGATGACAGCAAAAATAAAAGGTATGCCAATTATCAAAGGCGATATCCCAGATAATAGATAATTTCCTGCCATTATTCCGACACATAAAAAAATTGCGGGAAGCACAAGAGGTCGTCTCATACAGTTTCCGTATCTTTCCCGCATTTATATGGTATATTTATTACCATATTTTGTCAATTCCTTTTGTGAACACATGCTACATAAAAGTAAAATATCCTTCCAACCCGTTGCAAATGTGGTATAATAGATTGGTATATAATTATTCTGAGAAAGGATGAGAATATGGTAAAGAAAGTCTTGAAATGGGTCGTTATGTTCGGTATTGCCATGTGCGTATTCGTATGGATTTACGCTTTTACGGTAATAGCCAACACACCTAAGATAGACCCTGATAACATCTACGACTATCTTCCCGAAAGCTCAGTGCTTTTAGATGACCAGGGAGAAGTTATAGAGAGTCTCTATCTTGACGGCAGTAACAGGACAAATATAAGTTACGACGAAATGCCTGAAGATCTTATCAATGCGGTAGTAGCCATAGAAGATAAGACCTTCTGGAAACATCACGGCTTTAATATTACACGAATATTCGGAGCCATAAAGGAAAGCCTCACCTCTGGTGGCGGTATCAGCGGTACAAGTACGATTACTCAGCAGCTGGCCAGAAACGTATATCTTTCCGAAACAAAGAGCGTTCGTTCTTTAAGCAGAAAAATATCCGAGGCCTACTATACCGTAATACTTGAATCAAACCTCACCAAGGAAGAGATAATGGAAGCATATCTTAACTCCATTTACCTTGGCAATAATTCATACGGAGTACAGTCGGCAGCGCAATCCTACTACAATAAGGACGCTAAGGATCTAGACCTAGTAGAATGCGTTTCTCTAGCAGCCTTGCCAAAGGCACCGGACAGCTATGCCCTTGTTAAGAAAAGAGATGCAGCGGAAGGTGATGCCGGTCTTGAAGAAAGCCAGCCGGTAATATATGAAAACTCCGACTATATCTATTATTACAACGGTGATGCTTCCAAGGACAGAAGAGAGGCAACACTAAGACTCATGGAAGAGCAGGGATATATAACTGCCGAAGAACATGAAAAGGCTCTTGCTACAGATCTTAAGGATAAATTGGATGTGGTTGCTTCAAGCGCTTCCAGCGGAACATCTTACTTTGTCGACTACATGATTGAGCAGGTTACCGATAACCTTATAGAAAAGTATAACTATACAGCTCAGGAGGCCAGAGAAAAAATCTACTCCGGTGGACTGCGCATATATACTTCTCTGAACAGTAAAGCTCAGAAGGCTGTAGAAGATGCATTTGCAAACAACTATAACTTCCCGAGCAATACAAATATAAATTACGATGGCAACGGAAATATCATCGGGTCCAACGGTCAGATAACCCTTTACGATTATGACAATTACTTCAACAGTAAAGGCACATTCACCCTCTCCAAGAGTGAATATAAGGAAATCGATGGAAACCTGATTCTCCTTGCAGGAAAGAGATTGAACTTCTACTCTACTTCTTACAACGGAGTGCAGGATTACAACATTGAATTCAAAGATATGTATGAATTCAAAGACAGAGCTCTCTACAGTATTGAAGGCGGCGTTATAAATGTTCCTGCCCAGTACAAGAGCCTGGATGAAGACGGTAATCTGGTAATTGACAGCTCATTCTTTGGAAGCAAAGATCAAACCAAGGGCTTCTTTGTAAAGAGTGGAGACAGCTATACAGTAGATAAATCATGCTACACCCTGAGAGCCAGCGTAAGACAGCCTCAGGCAGCAATGGTAATCACCGACTATAAAACCGGTGAAATAAAAGCCATGGTTGGAGGAAGAGGCACTTCAGGAAGAATGCTTTACAACAGAGCAATCAATCCTCGTCAGCCTGGTTCCTCAATCAAGCCTCTGGCAATTTACTCCTCTGCTCTTCAGCAGGGTTATGAAGCAGCTGAAGCAGGTACACCGATGAGCTTTACAGAATTTGACAGCAAAACAAATTCAAAATACTACGGTGACTATTGGACAGCCTCCAGCGGTATAAATGACGCTCCTATTAAATACAACGGCAAGGACTGGCCAAAGAACTGGTATGACGGCTATAAGGGCGAAATGACCATGAGAAAGGCTGTTGAACAGTCTGTAAATACTACTGCCGTTCGTGTTTATCAGCAGGTTGGCAGCGACTATGCCATAGAACAGCTTAAAAAGTTTGGTATATCAACCGTTGTGGAAGACGGTTCTGTAAACGATAAGAACCCTTCTGCTCTTGCCCTCGGAGGTATGACTAAGGGTATTTCTCCTCTTGAAATGAGTGGAGCCTTCGGTACAATTGCCAACGGTGGTACCCGCGTCGATTCAATTACCTATACAAAGGTTGAAGATAAACACGGTGAATTGGTGCTTGAAACAGATCCTCAGAGCACTGAAGTTCTGGATGAAGGCGTAGCCTTTGTAACTCAGGATATCCTAAGAACTACCGTAACAAACGGTATAGCTGCAAACGCTCAGGTATCCGGACAGACTACAGCCGGAAAAACAGGTACAACTTCCGACTCCATGGATATCTGGTTCTGTGGATTTACGCCTCAGTATTCAGCAGCATTATGGATTGGTAATGATGTAAATATAACAATAGATGCTACCTCTGATGCCGTTGCATCCCTGTGGAGCACAATTATGACTAAGGCAACTTCAGGTATGGACGGTTCCCTCAAATCACAGCCTGACAATGTAAAGAAGATTGACGGTGAATATTATGTAACAGGCACCGAAGCAGGCAGAACATTTGATGCTTCTATGGACGAAGAAAAGAAGAAGAAAGAAGAGGAAGAAAAGAAGAAGAAGGAAGAGGAAGAAAAGAAAAAAGCTGAAGAAGAAGCTAAAAAAGAACAAGAACAGCAAGAGCAACAGACTCCTCCTGATAGCGGTAATACAGGTGAAACTCCTGACAGCGGAAATACAGGTAATACCGGTTCCGACAGCGGACAGACTCCTGTTATCCCGCCTGTATCAAGGGAAGAACTGTACGAATACCTGTCTCAATTTATATCAGCTTAATTCAAGACACAACAAAGCGGATACCAATATGGTATCCGCTGATTTTTTAGGGTTATAGCCAATTTTTTATATTCTTTTTAAGCCTTACATTAACTATAGCTCCATTTCATACATAATCATGGCAACTGCCACAATACCCGCTGTTTCTGTGCGTAAAATAGTCTTTCCCAGTGAAGCACTTAAAGCACCACTTTCACATAGTCTTTGAGCCTCACTGTCGGAAAATCCGCCTTCTGGACCTATGACTACTGCAATGTTCCTTATATCTTCTCCTTCAAATGACTTAAGAACCTTTTTTAAAGTGTCCTTTTCCTCATTTTCATAGGGAAAAATCACCTTGTCAAACCCATCTAAGCTTTTTAACATGCCGTTGAAATCTACCGCAGATAAAACTTCAGGTATAGTTCCTCTTTTACACTGCTTTGCGGCTTCCTGAGCAATAGTATTATATCTTTTTACTTTCTTATCGTATTTACCGTTATCGGTAACAACACAGCGACTCATAAACACAGGAACAATCTCTATAACACCCAGCTCCGTGTTTTTCTGAACTATCGTCTCCATCTTACCCTGTTTTGGTACGCCCTGAAACAGAGTGATGTTAATCTCAGGCTCTCTGGCAAAGGACTGCTTATCCAAAATTCTTAATACAATCGATTCATCGTTGATTTCGATTATCTCACAGTTATATTCCCATCTGACAGAGTCGGAGATATCAAGAATATCTCCTACCTTCATTCTGAGAACCTTTGAGATATGCGATATATCCTCGGGTGCGGTTATTCTTATAAATTCATCAGATACCGCATCTGGTGTGACAAAAAATCTTCTCATAAACAGTTTCCCTATCGTGCTAAAATGGCACACCATTCTCCTTTTTTCATGACTTTAACGGTTTCAAATCCAGCCTTATCTAGAGCTTTAATAACCATATCCTTCTTTTCCACCAGTATTCCCGATGAAATAAATACTCCCTCAGGCAGCATATGTTCTCTGACTGAAGATATAAGCATTACTACCATTTCAGCCATAAGATTTGCCACTACAATATCCGCACGAAAATCTATACCCTTTGTCAAATCCCCTTCTATAAATCTGACATTGTCGCCACATTCGTTAGCCTCGGCATTCTCAATGGCAACCTCCACTGCTGACGGATCTATATCAACTCCCAATATATCAGAAGCTCCCAAAAGATCTGCGGCAATAGCCAGAATGCCAGATCCTGTGCCTATATCAAGTACCTTTTTACCCTCACATCCTGCTTCATCCATAAGAACGGCACACATAGAGGTTGTAGCGTGGTCGCCGGTACCAAAGGCCATTCCCGGATCCAACTCAAGGATTTTCTTAGTATTATTTTCAGGAACAGGCTCCCAAGAAGGCTTAACAATGATGTTATCAGTAAGATCAATGGTCTTAAAGTGCTCCTTATATGAATCCTTCCACTGACCGTCATCTACCACTGTCGTTTCTATTTCCAGGCGTCCTAAAACTCTTTCTCCATCCTCTTTTTCCATATGAGTGACAGCTTCCTTAACCATATTTAACAGCTTTCTGCCATCCTCATCATCGGAAAGATAAAAGGTTATTTTAGGCTCTGCATTGTCATCTATAAAATCCTCATCCACATAATCCCATTCGTAATCGTGCTTTTTATCGAGTATTTCATGGGCCGTTTCAGGACTTTCAACCACTGTCTGGTCTATATTAAAACGCATGAGGAGCCCTGTAAGCTCCTCAATGCCTGTATCCGTTGTATATATCTGCGTCTGAAGATATCTCATTTAGCAAATCTCCTCGACTATTTCCTTAATTTCCTTATGAGTTGCTTCCTTAGCGTGTTCATCGATTACAACTCTGTACTTATCAGAGTGAGTCAAGCAGCCAGCTCCGCCTATACATCCGCCGCTACATGCCATACCTTCAATAAGGTTATTTTTAAGAACATTCTTAGAAGCTCTAAGAAGTGTCATCTTACACTTATCAAGACCTTCGCAAGCAATAGGATCAGCTTGGAAATCAGAACCCTGTTCCTTCAGTGCTTCACATACTGCCTCTGCAACACCGCCTGATCTTGCAAACTGACGACCAAATCCTGTAGCATCGTCCAGTTCATCTTCAGGAAGACTTTCAAGTTCAATATCCCTGCTATCTATAAGGGCGATAAGCTCTTCAAATGTAAGAGCACTATCTATATAATCCTTTACAGTATCCTGTCTTATTTCAGCCTTTTTAGCTGTACATGGTCCGATAAATACATTTACGCATTCAGGATCCTTTTCCTTAAGAATCAGACCTAACTGAGCCATAGGTGAAAGGTTGCTTGAAATGTTTGGAGCTATTTCAGGATAATTTATCTTGACATATCTTACAAATGCCGGACAGCAGGAAGTAGTAAGGAATCCCTTTTCTTCCAGTTCCTGAGCTTCCTTATACGCAACCACATCGGCGCCCTGAGCAGCTTCATATACATTATAAAATCCAAGTTCTTTAATTGCCGTAACAACCTGTCCAAGACTTACATCTTCAAACTGTGATGCAAAGGCAGGTGCGATTATTGCATTAACCTTGTACTTAGTATTGTTTTCGCTTTCTTTTATCAGTTTGATTACTTCAGTTATATATGACTTATCAACTGTTGCACCGAACGGACACTGTGTCATACAAGCTCCGCAGGAAGTACATTTATCGTTGTTGATTTCGGCTTCTCCTGTTTCAGACATGTGAATTGCATCAGCCTTACATGCCTTTTCACATGGTCTTTTAAAGTTGTTTATAGCAGAATACGGACATGCTTCAGCACACTTACCGCATTCAACACATTTTGTCTTATCAATCTTTGCCCTGTTATCAGGACCAAAAGTTATAGCATTAACTCTGCAGGCAGCGGCACACTTATGAGCAAGACAGCCTCTGCAAAGGTCTGTTACCACATGTCCTGCTTCCGGACATTCATCACATACTATATCTATTACTTCAATAATATTCGGATTGTTTTTATTTCCGCCTAAAGCTATTTTAATTCTTTCAGCAACCTTAGCTCTGTCCTTATATATACAGCAGCTGGTAGACGGCTCGCCTTTCTTTACAATCTTTGCGGCGATATCATCAAATACGGAAAAAATTTCTTCGCCGGCCCAGGAATGTCTTGCAACTTCCCTCAGAACCTTGTATTTCATAACCTGAACATTTGAATCAAAATTTCTCATTAAATCGATACCCCTTGTTATACTCCTTAAAAGGGGGCACAAATATCCATCTGCGCCCCTTAAAAGAATATCAGTGTTTAATTAACTTATTTTGTAGAAGCGTCGTACAGAGCTTCAGCATCATCCCACATTTCGATGATCAGTGGAACGATCTTGTAAAGGTCTCCTACGATACCAAAGTCAGCAACTTCGAAGATAGGAGCATCTGCATCCTTGTTGATTGCAACAATGAAGTCAGATGTCTGCATACCTGCCAGATGCTGGATAGCACCGGAGATACCGCATGCGAAGTAGATTTTAGGCTTAACTGTAGTACCAGTCTGACCTACCTGGTGAGAATGATCAATCCAACCAGCGTCTACTGCCGCTCTGGAAGCACCAACTACACCGCCAACCTTGTCAGCGAATTCCTTGATGAGCTTAAATCCGTCTTCGTTACCAAGACCTCTACCACCGGAGCAGATGATTTCTGCATCAGTAAGAGATACCAGTTCCTTAGTGGACTTAACGATTTCAACGATTTCAGTTCTGATGTCGGAAGCTGCGATTGTTGGCTTGTATTCAACCAGTTCACCCTTTGCTCCTTCAACAGGTTCTCTCTTCTGCATTACGCCAGGTCTTACTGTGGACATCTGCGGTCTAGTCTTAGGGCAGATGATTGTAGCCATCAGGTTACCACCGAATGCTGGACGAGTCTGCTTGATTCCAGTGCTTGGATCGTTAGGATCCAGTGTGGATGTATCAAGAGTTGTGTTCTTCTTTGCGTATTCAATGTAGCTTGATACTCTTACGTCAAGTCTTGTACAGTCAGCTGTCAGACCTGTGTTGCATCTTGCTGCGATTCTTGGAGCAAGGTCTCTACCGATGTGAGTAGCTCCGTAAAGAACGATTTCTGGCTTGAACTCGTTGATAGCGTCAGTTATTACCTTTGCATATCCATCAGTTGTGTAGTTCTTCAGCAGTGGATCCTGGATCAGGATTACTTCATCAGCGCCGTATGCATAGCATTCGTCAGCCAGGTGAGCAACACCATCACCAACTACTACTGCACAAAGCTTAGTTTCATCGCTGATTTCCTTAGCCAGTCTCTTACCTTCTCCGATAAGTTCCAGAGCAACGTTCATCAGTTTGCCGTCTCTCTGTTCTGCGAATACCCAAATATCTTTGTATGCGCTCAGATCAACAACATCTTCATCTTCAGTCTTTTCGATAGCTTCGAACGGACATTTGCTTACGCAGACACCGCAGGCAGTACAAGCGCTGCCGATTTCAGCTACCTTGTCTTTCATTGTGATCGCGCTGAAAGGACAAGCTTTAACGCAAATCCCGCAACCTTTACATTTATCTTTGATTACATTAATTGCCATTTTAACTTACTCCTCCCTTAACTAAATTACATGCTTTCCTTTAAGGCCGATAAGAAGTTTTTCAACAACTTCTTTGTCACTGTTTCCTGTCAGGATCTCACCTTTTCCCTTAGGAGCAGGTGTGAACGAACGGAATACGTTTGTAGGAGAAGCTTCCAGACCTACTGTATCCAGATCAACTTCTACATCCGCTGCGCTCCATACATGCATAGGTTTTTCCTTTGCGGAGAAGATACCTTCAATAGTCATATATCTTGGAGTGTTGAGTTCCTTAATAGCAGTCAGCATGCACGGCAGTTTAACCTTGATGATTTCGTAACCGTCTTCCATGTTTCTCTTAACTGTTACTTCGCTCTTGTCTGCGCTCAGAGTACATTCTTCAACGTAAGTAACCTGAGGAAGATCAAGCTTTTCAGCGATCTGAGGACCAACCTGAGCTGTATCTCCGTCGATGGCCTGTCTGCCTGCGAATACCAGGTCAAACTTCTTGCCCATTTTTTCTTCTGCTTTCTTGATAGTAGCAACAAGAGCATTAGATGTAGCCTGAGTATCGGAACCGCCGACAGCTCTGTCACTGATCAGTATGCTTTCATCAGCGCCCATTGCGATACATTCCATCAGCATGTCCTGAGCCTGAGGAGGTCCCATGGAAACTACTGTTACATGAACGTCATCAAATTCATCCTTGATTTTCAGTGCTTCTTCAAGAGCGTTCGCATCGTCGTTGTTCAGGATGCTTGGAACACCTTCCCTGATCAATGTGCCTGTTTTAGGATTGATTTTGATAACATTTGTATCAGGAACCTGCTTCGCACATACTAAAATATTAAATGCCATTTTAATTCCTCCTTAATACTATTTGCCAATTACCGCTGCGGAAATTACCATTTTCTGAACTTCCGAAGTTCCCTCGTAAATCTCGGTGATCTTCGCGTCTCTCATCATTCTTTCCACAGGATAGTCTTTTGTGTAACCATATCCACCGTGAAGCTGTACGGCTTTAGTGGTTACATACATCGCGGTCTCAGCCGCGAACAGCTTAGCCATCGCTGCATTCTTACCGTATGGAAGGTGTCTGTCCTTCATATCGGCAGCCTCATAAACGAGAAGTCTTGCCGCCTCGATACGTGTAGCCATTTCAGCGATTTCAAACTGTAAAGCCTGGAACTGAGAAAGTTTCTTTCCAAACTGTTTACGGGCTTTCATATACTCAACTGTTACATCCAGAGCGCCCTGAGCAATACCCAGTGCCTGTGATGCGATACCGATTCTGCCGCCATCCAGTGTGGACATGGCAACCTTAAATCCTTCTCCAATGTTGCCCAGCAGTCTGTCCTTAGGTATCTTGCAGTTCTGGAATATCAGTTCTGTTGTTGAAGATGCACAAATACCCATCTTGTCTTCAGTCTTACCGATAGAAAATCCTTCGTCTGTCTTTTCTACGATAAAGGCGCTGATACCATGGTTACCCTTTGACTTATCAGTCATGGCCATTACCACAAATACATCGGCATATCCACCGTTTGTGATAAATACCTTGGCTCCGTTTATCAGCCAATAATCTCCCATGTCTTCAGCTCTTGTCTGCTGTCCGGAAGCGTCTGTTCCGGCATTAGGTTCTGTCAGACCAAAGGCTCCGAGCTTCTTACCGCTCAAAAGATCCGGAAGATATTTTGCCTTCTGTTCGTCTGTTCCGTATGTGAAAATTGGCCAGCAGCACAGTGATGTGTGTGCAGAACATATAACGCCTGTAGAAGCGCATACTCTGGACAGTTCCTCAACTGTGATGGCATAGGAGATATGATCTCCGCCCATACCGCCTACTTCTTTAGGGAAAGGAATTCCCATAAGGCCGTATTTGCCCATTTTCTCAACGTTTTCCACTGGGAATCGATGTTCCTGATCGATTTCCGCTGCAATAGGTTCAACTTCAGCTTCAGCAAACTCTCGAACCATCTTCCTTACTGCTTCCTGCTCTTTAGTCAGTTGAAAGTTCATATGAATGCCTCCTCTTTTCTCTAATAAATATTTTACGGTACTTAATTTTACCAACCGGTACGTTAGTATTCTAGGCGTTGTTATTTTTATAACAATACCCACTAATAGTAAAACATTTTTCGCACTGGATTGCAAGCATTTTTTGAGATTTTTAGACGCTTCAAAAGGTTTTAAAATAAAAAGAAAACTCTCCGAATTTTAACCTTTCGGAAAGTTTCCATTTAATGTATACATACTTGTGTTTCAGGATTGTTAATTTTTCAACAATCCCGTCATTATCGAGGATAAATATCAACAGTTTCCACTGATGCAACAGCATCTTCGACTAGCTTATCAACATCCAGTAATGACTCGGAAGCAAGTATTCTATCCAGCTTAGGTTTTGTCACCGGATGCTTTGGCAAGAATACCGTGCAGCAATCCTCATATGGCTGAATGGAAATATCATATGTGCCTATATCCTTTGCAATTTCCATAATATCAACCTTATCCAAAGCTATAAGAGGTCTCATAACCGGGATATCCACCGCTGCATCTGTGCATATCAGTGAATGGGATGTCTGACTTGCAACCTGCCCCAGGCTTTCGCCTGTGATAAGCATGCCGCAGCCGTTTTTCATTGCAATCTCCTGGGCGATTTTCATCATAAATCTTCTCACCAGTATGGTTGTTTCCTCTTCGGGACAGTTTTGTACAATCTGTTCCTGTATAGGAAGTAGATTAACCACATGCATCTTAAATCTGCTGCAATATATCGCCAACTTGCCAGCCAGTTCCTCAACCTTTTCTCTAGCTCTCTGGCTTGTATAAGGATAAGAATGAAAATGTAATGCCTCTATCATCATTCCCCTTTTTGCCATCATAAATGCTGCAACCGGAGAATCAATACCTCCAGAAAGAAGTACCAAGCCTTTACCGTTGGTCCCTAAAGGAAGTCCTCCAAATCCCTTGATCTTTTGCTGATATATATACGCCTTATCTCTTCTGACATTTACATAAAGATACACATCTGGATCGTGAACATCGACACTTAACACCTTGCATCTTTTAAGCACTGCTCCACCTACCTGTCTTGCGATATCAGGAGATTTTACAGGGAAATTTTTGTCAGCTCTTTTTGCTTCAACCTTAAATGTCTTAACACCCTTTTCATCTATAAGTTTCTGCATATATTCAGCTGCCGTATCAAATATGTCTTCCATATTCGGAGCCGTTTCCTCGGCAGGGCTTATGGAAGCCACTCCAAATACCTTTGAAATTTCCTTAATTATTTCATCTGAAGGTATACTTTCATCAGCTCTGACAAATATAAGCCCTTCCTGTCTTGTAACCGTGGTTTTTTCAAATCTTTTAAGAAGTTTCTTTATGCGGTCCACAAGCATCTTTTCAAAGTATGACTTATTATGCCCCTTCAAAGCTGCTTCGCCGCATCTGACGATAAAAATCTTTTCCGCCAATTTATTTCCTCCTGTATTCTTTTACTTCTTTTAGCATCTTTTATCGGAAGCTGCCCAATCTTCTAAACTCTGCTACAGCATTCTTTACTCTGTCCGTTACAAAATCCATTTCTTCAACGGTATTAAATTCACTGAAGCTGAATCTGATTGCTCCATCTATTTCCTCGTCCTTCATTTTCATAGATGTAAGAACATGACTTCTGCCTTTCTTGTTGGAAGAACAAGCCGAACCTGCGGAAACAAATATACCGTCCTGCTCAAGTCTGTGAAGTATAACCTCGCTTCTTGTACCTAAAAACGATACATTGAGTATTGAATCTGCGCTATCCTCCTCAGGAGTGTTGATTCTTATATCCTTTATTTCAGAAAGAATACCGTTTCTAAGGCGTTCCTTAACTCTCTTTACATCACCTTTTCCACAAAGCTCGGCAGCAAGACCAAAGCCTACTATTCCAGGAACATTTTCAGTCCCAGATCTCATGTGCTTTTCCTGTCCTCCACCTACCATAAACGGTTCTATAACAGTTCCCTTCTTAATATAAAGAGCTCCAATGCCCTTAGGACCGTGAATTTTATGACCGCTTACACTGATAAGATCCGTAAGTGGCACTTCAACCTTACCGAAGGCCTGTACGGCATCAGTATGGAATATGGCTCCCTCAGGCTTCATATCATACATTTCTCTGATTGGCTGAATTGTTCCAATTTCATTGTTAACTGTCATAACTGAAATGAATATGACATCATCGCTTAAGGCCTGCTTGTAGGCTTCCATATCTACATGGCACTCTCTGTCCACAGGAAGATATATTGCTTCAAAGCCTTCCTCCTCAAGTCTTTTAAAAGCCTCTAAAACTGCCGGATGTTCAACTGCAGTTGTTATAATCTTATTTCCTCTTCTTTTTCTTGCGTGTGCAGCTCCGAAAATGGCAGTATTGTCTGCTTCAGTACCTCCTGATGTAAAAAATATCTCTTCCTCAAGGGCTCCCAGCTTGTCTGCCACCTGTTTTCTTGCCTTCCTTACTGCCTTTTCAGCAGTTACTCCAAGTCCATGCATAGATGAAGGGTTACCAAAATCCTCTTTAAACATTTTCACCATGATATCGGTGACTTCATCATACTGCCTTGTGGTGGCACTGTTATCCAGATATATGGTTTTCATGATCTGTCTCCTTGTTCTGCCGTTTTAAATACCGGCTTTTAATTAATAATACCGGAGATTTCTCTCCGGTATTGGTTTTCTATTTTGCGTAGTCCACAGCTCTTGTCTCTCTTACGATATTAACCTTAATCTGTCCCGGATAGTTAAGTTCCGCTTCGATTTTCTTTGCGATT
The DNA here is from genome assembly GCF_014982745.1 of Gallibacter intestinalis. Classification (GTDB taxonomy): domain Bacteria; phylum Bacillota; class Clostridia; order Peptostreptococcales; family Anaerovoracaceae; genus Gallibacter; species Gallibacter intestinalis. The sequence continues at coordinate 208,009 of NZ_JADCKA010000002.1, forward strand.
TCCCTGGCCAGATAAGGCATTTCCTCGTCTTTGACCTGATCAGGTTTTGCCACGATTCTGATTTCACGTCCAGCCTGAATAGCATACGATTTTTCAACACCTTCAGTGCTGTTTGCAATTTCTTCAAGGGCTTCAAGTCTCTTGATATATGTTTCAAGAGTTTCTCTTCTTGCTCCAGGTCTTGCAGCAGAAAGAGCATCAGCTGCAGCTATAAGCACTGCTTCCATGGAAGTCGGCTCGTAATCACCGTGGTGAGATCTCATAGCTTCTATTACGGCCTGTGACTCTTTGTACTTCTTAAGTATCTCTATACCGATTTCAACATGGGTGCCTTCTTTTTCATGGTCAAGAGCCTTACCTATATCATGGAGAAGTCCAGCTCTCTTTGCCAGTGTAACATCAAGTCCGAGTTCTCCAGCCATAAGACCTGCCAGATGAGCAACTTCTTCACTGTGTTTAAGAACATTCTGACCGTAGGAAGTTCTGTACTTGAGTCTTCCAAGAAGCTTAATCAGTTCAGGATGCAGATTGTGAATGCCCAGATCGAAAGTAACCTGTTCTCCGGCTTCCTTTATTATATTTCTTACTTCCTTTTCAGACTTAGCCACCATTTCCTCAATTCTTGCCGGATGAATACGACCGTCAACAATGAGTTTTTCAAGGGTAAGTCTTGCAATTTCCCTTCTTACAGGGTCAAAACCAGAAAGTATAACCGCCTCTGGAGTATCATCGATGATAAGCTCAATTCCTGTTGCCGTTTCAATGGCTCTGATGTTTCGACCTTCTCTACCTATGATTCTACCCTTCATTTCTTCATTAGGAAGAGGTACAACCGATACGGTGCTCTCTGCCACATGATCTGCGGCACATCTCTGTATAGCTCCTGTAATTATCTCTTTAGCCTTTTTATCGGCTTCTTCCTTGGCTCTAGATTCTATATCCTTTATAAGCATGGAAGCTTCGACCTTTATGTCGCTTTCAATGCTTGCCAGAAGGATTTCCTTAGCTTCCTCCTTTGTATAACCTGAAATCTTTTCAAGTTCCTCCACCTGCTTCTGGTGCAGAACCTCAAGTTCTTTTTTCTTCTTATTCAGGTCCTCTTCCTTATCTGTAATGCTTTGTTCTTTTCTTTCGATATTTTCAAGTTTTCTGTCTATGGTTTCTTCCTTCTGCACCAGTCTGTTTTCGGCTTTGGAAATTTCGTTTCTTCTTTCTCTTATTTCCTTTTCGGCTTCATTTTTAAGCTTTAACGCTTCTTCCTTGGCTTCCAGAAGTTTTTCCTTTTTAACTGTTTCGGACTCATGTTCCGCGTCCAAAATCAGATTTTTCGCTTTCTGTTCGGCGCTGCCGATGGCCTTTTCGCCTACGGTTTTTCTTATAAGATAGCCTGCCAGTATGCCCACAGCTATGGCAACAACTGCAACGACTATCACAATACCTGTGCTCATCGCCATTAATTCCCCCTTTCTTGAATTTGATGTATCTCAAATTTTGATTATATTTGATTGTAAATAAACAAAATCGCATTACATATATGATTATTTATTGATATAATCATACTATGATATTATAATGTCTATTATGAGTAAAAGTCAAGAATAGACTGACGCAAAGGTTGTAATAAGAAAGGAAACGGATGGGCTACATAAGAGGACTTTTCAAGAATATACCAAAGCCGCTCTACATCCTGCCCGTGGTATTCGCGGTCATAAGTATAGTTATGATGCTGTCCACCTCATATGATGACGGCATAGTGATTTCCAGAACGGTTATTGTGCAGACTGCCGCATATATTCTCGGGTTTGCGGCTGTATTTATAATATCGAGAATGAATTATTCAGTACTGGAAGAAATACAGAAGCCTCTGTACATATTTTCAGTGCTGTTTTTGCTGACTCCGTACTTACCGGTCATAGGTGTTGAGCAGTACGGTGCCCGTTCGTGGATAAACATAGGTATAACTACATTTCAGCCATCGGAAATAGTTAAGATAACCTTCGTAATTTTGATGGCAATATATCTCAACAAGCACAGGGATGAATTAAATCATCTTAAAGACTTTTTTAAAGCAGTGCTTTATGCCGCCCCTATCATTCTAATAGTATTGAAGGATGACTTCGGAAGCGCAGCGGTATTTATAATAATATTTATTGCCATGATACTTTTTGCCGGAATAGACCTTAAGCTTTTCGGTAAAATAGCTTTAGTCGCTGTAATCGCAATCCCGTTTTTATTTAAATTATTAGATGCATATCAGCAGCAGAGAATTACTGCATTTCTCTATCCTAACGATTTATCCATACCTGCCAACTACCAAGTATGGCAGTCAAAGGTTGCCATAGGTTCTGGTGGATTGTTCGGAAAAGGTCTTTTTAACGGTGAAATAAAGGATTTAGATTTTTTACCTGTAAGAAATTCTGACTTTATATTTTCTGTAATATGTGAAGAATTGGGATTTATCGGTGGTGCCATATTGATAGGCCTGCTTGTATGGTTTGTCATATCTCTTCTAAAATTATCCTTTGATGTTAAAGACGGTTTTGGTTCACTTGTCGTTATAGGATTTTTAGGAATGTTTGCTGCACAGATATTTGAAAACATCGCCATGTGTATGGGATTTATGCCGGTTACCGGTATCACTCTTCCGTTTATAAGTTACGGAGGCTCATCGATACTTTCAAATATGATCTGCGTTGGAATAATACTCAATATTGCCATAAGCAACAGAGGCGTAGCCTTTATACGCTGAAGCAATTTGATTTACTTACGAAATTAAATTACAGGAGGTATAAAGATGGTATATGTATATCTCGGAGAAGGATTTGAAGAAATAGAAGCCCTTACCTGTGTAGATTTACTCCGTAGAGCAGAAATCGACGTAGCTACGGTTTCGGTGGGCGAAAAGGTCGTAACTGGAGCTCACGGCATTAAGGTTACTTCTGATATGCTGATTAATGAGGCTTCCATGGATGATTGTTCCATGATAGTTCTCCCCGGCGGAATGCCTGGCACTCTTAATTTGCAAAATAACACTACCCTATCATCATATATTGATGACTTTTATAAAGAAGGTAAATATATTGCTGCAATTTGTGCTGCACCAATGATACTTGGAGCGAAAGGATATCTTAACGGCAGACCTGCAACTATATATCCTGGAATGGAAGATCACCTTGGATCTGCTATTGCCAAAACTGAAAGTGCAGTGCAGTCTGATAATATAATTACGGGACGCGGTCCAGGATGCGCCATGGATTTTGCTTTAAAAATCATAGAAGTTCTTAAAGGCATTGAAATTTCAAAAGCCATAGCAGATGAGCTTGTATATATATAAAATAATTTAAAACTTAAAATATAAAACGGTCTTTACCATTTAACTTATCTGAACCGACCCCCAAAAGTTAGACCTAAATATCTAACAGTTGGGAGGTCGGTTCATCCATTCCTCTGCTTCTTCCTTGTTTTTTAAATGCAATAGATCCTTTGCTAAATTGTAAAGTTCAAATCCTGCAGAAGTCTTTGGTTTTGTTGTTGTGTACCGTCTAATCTGACAAAAGGCATGAAATGTACATCTCTGGTGTTCTGCTTGGGGCCATATCTGTCTAAGTGCTTTTGGAAGACCTGTTCCTCCGTCTGATACTACTATTCTTGGTTCTGCTATTCGAGATAAAAGAGCTTTCCAAGCCCGAGAATGTTCATATCTACACAGATACCATCCTAGAACATGTTTATCATCGCAACATATTAAAACACAGGCTTTACGACCAAGATAAATTCCATCTACATAGAGTACATCTTTTTTAGATTCAACAATTGGAGGCATTGGCCAAATATCCCAAAACATTGATGTTTTCCTTCTAAAAGTTCTACCTTCGCCGGGCATTTCCCTTTGAGTTTGCTTACTAAATAACCATTTCAAGAATATATTAAGTTGCTTTGATGAATTATCAATCTTAGGTGTACATATGCTTTTACATCTCTTACAAAACCATCTTTGAGTTCCAGATTTATTCTTTCCATATTTAATACAAACGCTACCGCAAATAGGACAAATAACTTGTTTCATATGTCTTCCTCCAAAACATATTGTTTTACAAGAAGATATAACCTTAATTTGTGTTGAAATTTCAACCGTTGCCACAGATTTTACCAACTTTTTTTGTCCAGGGTGTATCTTGTTTTAAACAAGATAAAACCGCTATACACATTGAATTTTCAAGTGTTATAGCGGTTTTCACCAACTCTTTTTGTCCTATAAGCCTAAAAAGTCAAACTTTTGGGGGTCGCCTCAAATTGGCAAACGACCGTTTTTATTTTAATCATTATTAATTATTATTAGCTGAGTATAATTTCTATTCTATTATTATCCCAATTCCTCTATTATCCTCTCCAGGATATTACTGAAGTTTTTTTCAATATATGTTCCCGGCTTAAATACTATAGGGACACCTCTGTTTGTAGCTATATACACATTATCGTCATACTGGATAAAGCCTATCATCTTCATATGCAGTTTTGCTGTAATGTCGGTGATGCTTGGCACGGCACCCATGGCCATAAGCTCCGCATTAACCTTATTTACAACACAGCAGATATTTGTGACACCGATTTCTCTTAGCTTGGCGTCAACCACATCTGCATCCCTGACAGATGCATACTCCGCTTCTGTGATAATAACAGCTATATCCGCTGCCGCTGCTGCTATTTCAAGTCCGTCACCTACCCCTGCAGGAGCATCTATTATTATATAGTCAAACTCTTGCTTAAGCTTTTCACAGAGTACCTGCATATGCAAAGGAGTTATATCCCTGTTGTCTCTGTATGGAGAAGCTGCCATCAGATATAGGCTTTCAAACCTCTTATCTTTAATAAGCGCCTTTTTTATGCCGCACACTCCCGAAAGGACATCCATGATATTGTATACCACCTTATTTTCTAAGCCTAAATACAAATCAAGATTACGAAGTCCCAAATCCATATCTATTAAAACAACGTTTTTATTTCTCAAAGCCAAAAGCGTGCCTATATTGGCGGCAAAGAGAGTTTTACCTGTTCCTCCTTTACCTGATGCTATTAAAATGACTTTCCCCATAACTGACCTTTCTAATTAAATTCATTAACTATCTTGTAGTCGTCTTTACTGTAATCTTCAGAAATCGACTGCAGATATTTACCTATTATTTCCCTTACCACTGGGTTAGCATTTCCGCCTGTTACTCCCTGAGGAATTACGCAGGCAACGGCAATCTTAGGATTATCCTTAGGAGCTATGGCCATTGTCCATGCAAATTCATCATATTTGTCCTTGTATTTGTTAAGATCCTCAGAAGTAAGCTTACCGCCGCTTAAGTTTATAACAGCTCTTCTTACTGCAGTATCCTCTGTGGTATATGTATCAGGATATTCTTCCATAAGTCGCTTCATTTCATCCTGCACTTCATCCCATGTCATATCTCCGAAGCTTTCTAAATGCTCTTTAATATAATCTACTTCCGATTCAGGATTTATATATCCGTCCTTCTGGGCTGTACCTGTCTTTGCGCAGACTTCCCAAGGGAATGAGCTGTACTGGTTTGTAACACCGGAACCTTCACCAGTCGTTACCCTGTGCATACCTTCAAGCACCGTATCCAGGATTTCCTGTGAAGTATCAACCTTAGTGCCCTCTTCCTTCTGAGTTGTACCCTCATCTTCTACGCTCTTTACGATGTTAACCTGATTTTTAACACCGCCATTACCTAATGTGGCCGCATAGTTTGCAATCTGCAGCGGTGTATAGGCATTATCACCCTGTCCTATGGCAAGCATAAAGGCATCGGCTGTGGACCAGCCTGCCTGATTGTAATAATCGTAAAGAACAAGTTGGATTATATCCTCGTATTGAGATTGCTTTATACCCACCTTAGGAAGCATGTCGTTTTTCATCTTCTTATAGGTGATATTATCTTCAGTAAGCCATCCCACAATTGTTTCTATATCCTTATCCAATCTCTTATCATTGGAATAAACATCTTCTGTAAAATATGTTTCCGCATTTGCATAGAGCACATTGCTTAAGGAATTCTGAAGTCCCTGTATCTTCTTTTCTTCTGTAGGCACCGATATAACAGTTTCAGAAAGTTCTATACCTGTCGCCTCGCCAAGTCCAAACTGCTTAGCATAATCCATCACCTTTTCTATACCCATGGAGCTGTCCATTCCCAGCGAACCGCCATTGGCCCAGTCCTCATTTGTGATAAGGTCAAAGAAATAATAGTTACAGGATACCTGAATAGCCTTATAAAGGTCTATATATCCGTGATTGCCTCTGTATAAGTTCCAGGATACACAACCGAAGGTTCTGTCTCCCAGTCTAATATAGCCTTTATCCTGAAGCATAGTATCTGCATCAAAGCCACTTTCTAAGGCCGCAATGGCAGTAATCGGTTTAAAGGTGGAACCAGGCTGAATCGCACTCCTGGTTGCTATATTGTAAAGAGGCGCCGCAGCTAAGCTATCCCTTGGATTTTCACTTTGCAAATCTGCCCAATTCTCAGATGATATACCGCTGGCAAAGAGATTAGGATCAAAATCAGGATAGCTTGCCATGGCAAGTATCTCACCTGTTTCCAAATCTATGGCAACAACTGCTCCTGTTTTAGCGTTAGGAGAAGCCTCCAAACTGATATTTCCAAATTCGCTGGTAAAAACTCCGCCGCTGGCCGCTGCCTTAACATTTTTTTCAAGGGCATCTTCAGCTATCTTTTGCAAATCAGCATCGATAGTCAGATATACGTCCTTGCCCTTTTCCGGTTCTATCTCTTGAAGAGTTTCCACATAGTCACCGTGGGCATCCACTCTGACTATCTGAGTTCCGTCCTGTCCTTTAAGCACAGACTCATAAGCCCCTTCAATACCCTGCTGACCGACCATTGCAGAGGCTTCATATCCTTTGCTTTCATATTCATCCTTTTCGGATTCGGAAATTTTACCCATGTATCCTAAAATATGTGAAGCTAGCTCGCCATTAGGATAGTATCTTCTTGATTCTGAAACCACATCCACTCCCGGCAAATCTGAAGAGTTTTCCTCAACCTCCATTATGGTTTCATCGGATACATCGCTGGCGATGGTGGCTGGCATATATTTTTTATATCCCATGGAATTTATTTCCGTTCTAATGGCCATAATCTTCAGCGCCTGACTATCTGAAACGCTCTCTTCTATTTCAAAGCTTTCTCTGATATCGCTAAAAGCTTCCTTTGCGGTTGCATCCTTCTCAAGGCCGTAGCCCTCTAAAAACTCTTCCTTTTCCGTTTCATAGGTATATTTCATATCCTTAACGGAAATAGGCGGATAAATACCGTATGTATTTTGTATTTCAGACTGGATTTCATATCTATCTTCGCTTTCTATGCCAAGCCTGTCAGCAAGTGCATACAGGGCTTCCTCTGCCGTTGCATCTGTGCTGATATTATTGCTTTTGAGCCAGTCTTTAATTTCCTCGTCATAAGTATAATAAAACTTACCGTCGCTGATTTTTATAGGAAAGTTATTATTATATTCATCTCCGTTTTTATCAAAAATTGATAGAAGATCTGTGGCAACCTGGTTTATCTCACCATTATCCATATTACCGGCACTCATTCTCACAGAGAATATCTGCTCGTTTCCTGCAAGGAGCTTACCGTTTCTATCATAAATATTTCCCCTCGGTGACTGGGTATAAATACCCCTAATGCTCAGCGCATTGGCTGCATCATCCCACTCTTCTGACTGAACGACAGAAAGCACGAAAAGTCTGGCAATCAGCACGACTGCCAGAAGAATAAATATTCCTATTACTTTTTGTCGCATAGTCGGAAAATATCTGTTCAAAAATCTCATATGATTTCGTACCTTTCGTATCTCGACCTCCTAGGTCTGGCTGTCGCCTTCCTTATCATAATGAAATACATTGCATACATAATCACAATATTCCATGCCAAAAGTCCTGGCAGAGAAATCAAAATCCTTACAAAGCTCATGCTCATGCCGCCTATAAGCAGTATCAGCGTTGAAACTCCATAATACACAACAGTTCCAATCACCGCCAGTGGCAGTACTGAAAGCTTGCTTTCAAGGTTAAAGTAGTGCTTATATCCCACTGTCATAAGCCCTGTTAAAAGTAGCGTAAGAGCATAAACCCCCGTGTATTTGCCAACCGTAAGATCTAGCAGCAATCCTGCCACCACCGCACAGGTTATGCATCTATTTTCCCTTGGAAATAAAAACACTCCCACAAGAAGAAGGCACAGAATCGGATTAGGACCTATGCCCTTTATGGAAATGATGTTGCATAAAGTAGGCTGCAATATAAAAGCAATTACAAATGCCGGAATCACCGTATACCATTTCATTTGAAAATCGCCACCTTCGTCATAGATTTGAAGTTTGCAGTTGGCCTAACTTCAACAATTCTCAGCTGAGTATCACTGTTAAACTCAACCTTTGACACCCTGCCTATAATGATACCCTTCGGATAATGACCCATGCCGGAGGTTACCAAAGTATCACCCTCTGCTATGTTTGCGTTATCGTCAATGAGGTATCCGGAAAGCTTGCTTTTGCCCTGCCCGTTTAAAACACCAAGTACGCTTGTCTTATTCTGAACCATAAAGCTTATGTTATGGTCTGTATCAAGTATGGATGAAATTTTAGAAGTATTTCCGTTTACTTCAGTTACTTCACCTACGAGACCGTTTCCATCAACCACAACATCGCCTTCTTTTATCCCCTTATCTTCGCCGACATCCACTGTGATATTTCTATATATCATGGAATTGTCAACGCCGATTACATTGGCTGCCACAGCATCACTGTCATCGCCAAAAGGTTCAAAATCAAAGGCTTTTGCCAGATCCTGTAATTCTTCATATTCACTTCTCTGCATCTGAAGGTTATTGTTGCTTTCTTTAAGCTCCTTATTTTCCTCCTTCAGTTGCTCATTTTCTTCCTGAAGGTCCTTATATTTGAAGATACCGTTGAAAGTATCCTTTACTCCGCCGGCAAATGCGGCAAAAGGCTTTTCAACGGTATTGATAATCTTCTGGACACCGCCTCCGATGACGGATGAACCTCCCCCGCTGACAAAGGAGCCGACTATTACAAGTATCAGTACGACAACAATTGCAGCAACGACGGAAAAAACTTTATGTTCCCTTATCCATCTCATATGTTAAAGTTCGTCCTTTTTAATTGAGTAAATCGTAACTATCTAATCTTTATTTCAGCGTAGGTTTTCAGCTTTTCTATGTTATCAAGGCTCTTGCCAGTTCCGATGGCAACTGCCTCATATGGGTTATCAGCTGTATTTACTTCCATGCCAGTTCTCATGGAAATCAGCTTATCCAGATTTTCTATGAGAGAACCGCCGCCGGAAAGCATCATACCTTTTTCTGCGATATCCGCCGCAATTTCAGGAGGTGCTTTTTCCACAGTGGACTTAATAGCATCTATAATTGTATCCACGGATTCTCTTAAAGCTTCTTCCATATCGATATTTGTAACCTCAAATGTCTTAGGAAGACCTGATACCAAATCTCTACCCCTTGCATTTACAGTTCTTACGATAGGCTCTCCGTTTGAATCCTTTTCAACCATGGCACTGCCCACAGAAACCTTGAGATCCTCTGCTGTCTTCATACCGATAAGAATGCCTTTTTTCTTACGGATGTATGCTATAACAGCTTCGCTCATTTTGTCTCCTGCATATCTTAAGGAAGTGCTTACAACTAAGCCTCCCAGTGAAAGAATAGCAACATCAGTTGTACCGCCACCTATATCAGCTATCATGGAAGCTTCAGAAGCCTCAATATCAAGACCTGCGCCGATAGCAGCAGCCATAGGTTCATCCATAACATAGACTTCCTTGCCGCCTACTTCACGAACGACCTCTAAAACGGCTCTTTTTTCAACTTCTGTTACACCGCTAGGCACTCCAACTACAACTCTGAGTCCTGCTGGCTTTCTTTCTTCTGTAGCCTGTCTTATAAATATCTGCAGCATTTCCGCTGTCATATCAAAATCAGAGATAACGCCGTCCTGAAGAGGCTTTATTACCTCAATATTTCTAGGAGCTTTACCGTACATGGCTTTAGCCTTTGTACCAGTAGCGATTATCTCTCCAGTGTATTTATCATAAGCTATCGCGGTTGCCTCGTTAAGTATTACTCCCGCCTCAGGATTGTAAATTATCGTGTTGGCAGTACCGAGGTCAATACCAAGATCTTTTGCTGAAAAACCCATCTTTCCTTCTCCTTTTCGCTTTTAGCTTTTAGCTATATTATGCCCAAATTGCGCAGACTGACATAATTGCCATCGCCTACTATGACATGATCCAATACGGAAATGCCCAATATGTCTCCTGCCTCTTTGAGTCTTTTTGTTATCTTTATATCATCATCGCTGGGAGTAGGATCTCCGCTAGGATGATTATGTACTAATATTACTGCAGCAGCTCCTCTTTTTACGGCTGCCTGAAAAGTTTCCCTCGGATGCACAGGACTTGACATCAAATCTCCCATTGAAATTAGCTCACAGGAAATAATGTTGCCCTTCGCATCCAAAAGCAGCGATTCGAATCGCTCTTTTTTCATGTATCTGAGCTTTTCGAGAAAAATATCTGCCACATCTCCTGCATCCTTAATCCTTCCTGTTGTAAGCTGCGACGAAGCAGCAAGTCTGCTTCCAAGCTCCACCGCTGCAAGGATAACACAGGCCTTTGCTCTGCCTATGCCTTCAAAGGCTGCAAGTTCTTCAAGAGAATATTCGGCTAACATTCTTATGCCGCCGCTTTTATGTATAATTTCGTCTGCTATATCAAGAACGCCGCGTCTTTCAGTACCTGTTTTTATAAGTATGGCTAAAAGTTCACTGTTTGTCAGTGTCTGTCTGCCATACATGGCCATTTTTTCACGGGGACGCTCGTCCTTGACCATTTCTCTGATCTTCATTTTTCCTCCTGTCTTTTACAGGGGAACTTAAGATCCTAAACTATAATAAACCGGATTATATTTTACCATTTTAACCCGTATATTTCAAGGTTAAAGCAAATGTATGAACAGCCCGCTGGCAGGCTTTGGCTCAAACCATGTGGACTTCGGCGGCATAGTCAATCCTGCGTCGGATACCTCCATAACCTTTGCCACCGTAACAGGATACATACAAAAGGCAACTGACATGCCATTTTTTGTCTTAATTTCAAGTTCCTGTATGCCTCCGGCGCCTCCTACAAAATCTATCCTTTCATCATTTCGTATATCTTCTATGCCTAAAATAGGCCTTAAAAGCTTTTCCTGAAGTACTGATACATCAAGGGATTCTGTCAAATCCTCCGGTACCATACCTTCGGTAATTCTTATCGTATACCATAGGTTATCCAAAAACATAGAGATTTCACCGGCTCTTACAGGCTTGGCACCTTCTTCAACGGGCTCTGATACTTCAAATCCAGCATTTTTTATCTTATCTAGAAATTCATTTATAGTATTGCCGTTAAGATCTCTTACAACTCTGTTGTGGTCAAGGACCTTAAGATCTTTATCTGGATAAATCACCGCAGGAAAGAAATTAAATTCCTCTCTTCCTGTATATTGCGGGTGTTTTTCCCTCATCATCTGTCCCACCTTATACGCCGAAGCCGCTCTGTGGTGGCCATCTGCTATGTAAAGGCTATCTACCTTTTCGAAAAATCCGCAGATACCATTTATCACATTATCATCATTTACCGCCCACACCATGTGAGAAACTCCGTCAAAATCAGCAATATCATACACCGGAGCATTATTGCTCATAAAGCCTTCCACAAGGGTTCTTATCTGACTGTTATCCCTGTAAGTGATGAATACAGGCTCTGTATCCGCATTGCAGGCTATAAAATGTCTTTCTCTGTCCTTTTCCTTGTCATAGCGCGTAAATTCATGCTTTTTAATGACATCGGCCTCATAGTCATCAATAGAAACGCAGCCTACGATGCCTGTCTGCACATGATCTTTTACCTGCTGTCTATATATATACAGCATAGGCTTTGATTCAATCATGTACGTGCCGTCCCTCATAAGATTTTTCAGGTTTTCACCGGCCTTTTCATATACGGAATCAGCATAAGGATTATCCTCCTTAGGCAAATCTATTTCAGATCTTGTAACATGAAGAAAGCTGTATTTATTTCCTTCTGCCATCTTTGATGCTTCGCTTTTATCCATAACATCATATGGCTTTGCGATTACCTTTTCCTCAAATCCCTTTGAAGGACGCATCGCTCTGAAAGGTCTGACCTGAGCCATACTACTTCACCTCGCCAAGTATCCTCTCCACCACTTCATCTATTCCTATGCCTGTTGTATCAAGTATAATCGCATCTTCAGCAGGCTTAAGCGGATCAAGTTCTCTGTGAGTATCCTCGTAATCTCTTTTTTCTATATCCTTAAGGACCTCGTCATAGTCTGCATCAATACCCTTTTGCACAAGTTCCTTATATCTTCTGTCTGCCCTTTCCTCAGCGGAAGCAGTCATAAAAAACTTATATTCCGCATCGGGCATTACATTGGTGCCTATGTCTCTACCATCCATGATTACGCTTTTAGCGGCAGCCATCTGTCTTTGAGAAGCCACAAGCTTTGCTCGAACCGGTGCTAGCTGTGACACCTTTGATGCCATCATGGACATTTTAGGAGTCCTTATAGCGCCGTCCACATTTTCTCCATCTAGTATTATACTTCCTCCGACAAAATCAATCGTTGTATCAGAGAGCATATCTTCCATGGCAGGCAGATTTGCAGGATCTATTCCTTTAACGCTGGTTTTATAGCCTATGGCTCTGTACATTGCTCCTGTGTCAATATATTCGATGCCTAGCTTTTTAGCAACCAATTTTGCTATCGTACTTTTACCGGCACCTCCCGGTCCGTCCACTGCAATCCTTATAATCTCGCTCATGAATACCTCCTATGCCGTTACTTTTTCTTGCTGCCCAAAAGGTTTTCTATTTCCGATATAAAGGTGTTTATATCGGTGAACTGTCTGTATACGGAAGCAAATCTCACATAAGCAACCTCATCTAAATCTTTGAGCTTGTCCATTATAAGCTCGCCGATAAATGTGCTGCTTACTTCTTTTTCCATCATATTGTTTAAGCCGCGTTCTATTTCATCGACTATCTTTTCCATATCGGAAACAGATACCGGTCTTTTTTCACAAGCCTTAACAATACCGCTCATTATCTTGTTTCTGTCAAAAGTTTCCCTGCTGCCGTCTTTTTTAATGACCATCAGCACTACTTCTTCGATTTTTTCATATGTGGTAAAACGCCTTGAGCATTTTTCACATTCGCGTCTTCTCCTGATAGCATGTCCATCCTCGGTATGCCTTGAATCTATTACCTTTGTATCAGGATGTTCGCAAAAAGGACATTTCATTATCTTTCCTCCGTTCGTATTTCCCTATAATAGATTATTTTACTATATTTTGTATGTTTCGTGCCACTAAAATATAAAAAAGACCGGCATATTTTGTGCTGCCGGTCCTGAATCATCATTCCTTTGTTTCCATTGATAAGTTATAAGTTCTATTTAAAATTTATTTGTTATTTAGCGTTTCAAAGCCGTCTACCTGCCCCAGGGCTGCCCTCTTAAAATAGCTTCTTGTTTCAGCTACTATTACTCCGTTAAGAGCAAGCAGAGCTATCAAGTTAGGCAGAGCCATAAGGGCATTTAATATATCCGCAACGGCCCATACAGTATTTAAGGTCAGGAAAGGACCTGCGAAAACGGCAAACACATAAAGCCATCTGTAGCCGATAACCGCTTTCATATTGCCCTTCATAAGGTATTCAAAGCATCGTTCACCATAATAGTTCCATCCGAGGATTGTTGTAAAGGCAAACAGTGCCAGACATACCATAAGCAGGAATGCTCCCACCTGATTTCCCCAAGGGAGACCTTCTCCGAAGGCTGTAGCAGTCATTGCCGCACCTTCTGCACTTCCCTTGTAAGCTCCTGTAACCATTATAGTGAGACCTGTCATATTACAGATGATTACAGTATCTATAAATGTTCCTGTCATAGACACAAGGCCCTGTCTTACAGGCTCCTTTGTTTTGGCTGCCGCAGCAGCTATAGGTGCACTACCAAGACCTGCTTCGTTGGAGAATATACCTCTTGCAACGCCGCTTGACATGGCCGCCAGCATAGCTCCCACAAAACCGCCTCCTACAGCCTTGAGACCGAAGGCACCTTCAACTATTTCAACTATTGCGCCCGGTATCGCCTTGTAATTGAATACGAGTATCAAAAGGCATACCGTAACATATATTATTGCCATAAAAGGCACCAGTTTTTCAGAAATCTTAGCAATTCTGGATATACCTCCTATGATTACCACTATTACGATTGCGGTAACGACAATTGCAGCTATCACCGTTGCAATGGATATGTCATTTCCAAAAATACTTACGGTGTGTTCCATATTAGGGTCAGCAAAGTTCTGTACTGCCGATGCTATACCGTTCATCTGAGTGGCTGTTCCTATTCCAAGGGCTCCTGCCAATGCACCAAAGATGGCAAACATTATCGCTAACCATTTCCATCTGCTACCCATACCGTGTTCTATATAGCAGAACGGACCGCCTAGCTTATGTCCATCAGGCATCGTCACTCTGTATTTAAGAGCCAATACACCTTCAGAATACTTAGTAGCCATACCAAGACATGCAGCTGCCACCATCCAGAACAGTGCTCCCGGCCCGCCAAGTCCAATGGCCGTTGCAACACCTACGATATTACCCGTTCCGATTGTCGCCGCCAAGGCCGTACACAATGCTCCGAAGCTAGTTACATCTCCTTCATCGCTCTCTTCATTTTTAACAGCGAACTTAAGAGCTCTGCCCAGCTTTCTGAACTGTAAAAATCCAAGTCTGCACGAAAGGAACAGACCTGTTCCCATGATTGCCACCATCAGAGGCACACCCCAGATGGCACCGTCGATGATCTGAATGATCTCCGCAATCTTTGCACCCATAAAAAATTCCTCCTCCATATGTATAGAATAACGATTCATTCGGAGAGAGGACAAAACAAAAATATGCTCTGTCCGTTTGCCTGAGAGATCGGATTGTCTGCGAAATATTTCAATCCTTACACCTTCGGCACTCCACTTAAGGAGTTCTCCAGAGATTTTGTCGTTCCACAATATAAAACGCAGCCCATATACTGCGGACCGATTGGGTCTACTGTATCACAGACTGCGTCGCTTCTCAATCTAACTGTTTCATTAGTCTATATTTTCATCAGATTCACATTATTTGGATTCTTTGGATTTTTCAGATTCTTTCTGACTATTTTCAATTCCGTTGTCAACTACAAACTGAGCAACCTTTTCGCTTAAAGTAGCAGCTTTAATATTGTCCTTTCCTGCCACATCCTCATAGGACTTACCGTTAGCTTCTTCATAGCTTTCTTCGGTATATCCGTACTGAGCTAAAATTTCTTTGATGTAGTTCTTATAGTCTGATCTGGAAACATCAATATCTTCCTGATCTGCTATATAGTACATTATCATTTCCTGCTTAACCTGCATTTTGCAGTATTCTTCAAGCTGAGTATTAAAGGTTTCCTTATCAAGACCCAGACTCTGTTCGATATAATCATCCAGAGTCATATTATTGCTCTGAGCAACCTCTTCATACATTGCTGTTGTTTCGTCGATTGCTTCCTGCAGCTGTTCTTCAGGATAAAGGTCGTTACCTTCATCATCCTGCTTCATTATGCTCTGATCAACTAAATCCTGCCATACTTCGCTTCTCTTTTCGGCATTTGCCTGCTGCTCCTTGGATTCAGTAAGCTCCTTTTTAACTTCAGCCTTGTATTCCTCAACGGTATCAACATCGCTGTTTTCCTTTACGAATTTTTCGTCAAGTTCTGGAATCTTTTCTTCCTGCTTTGAGTTGATTTTTACTGCAAACACAGCATCCTTGCCGGCCAAATCCGCCTGACTGTAGTTTTCTGGGAAGGTAACCTTGATGTTCTTTGTAGTTCCTACCTCTGCTCCGATAAGTCCAGATTCAAATCCGTCTATAAATGTTCCGGAGCCAATTGTAAGGTCTCTGCCTTCCTCTTCGCCTCCGTCAAACTTTACGCCGTTTATGGAACCGGAATAATCAATATTGATTGTGTCGCCGTCTTCAACTGTTCCCTTTGTCACATCTTCAACTGTCTTTTCAGCTTCAAGTCTTGAGTTAATCTCTGTCTGAAGTTCATCGTCAGTTACACTTACTGTTACTGGCTCTACCTTCATAGCCTTGTAGTCGGCAACTTCAATATAATCGGTAATCTCCACACCGCTGTACGGATTGCCGCAGGATGTAAGTGTAAGAGTAAAGGCCGTCATAAGACATACAGCCAGTGATAATGCTATCTTCTTGTATTTCATATATAACTCTCCTGTCCTAATCTGTTTTTTACCGTTAATTATATTAGCATATTTTACATCTGCTTTCAAAGAAATACAGCCTATGTGACATAATTGTGATATTAACCTGAAATCATTGTTCATTTTGTGAAATAAAAAAGGGCACTGCCCTGAGGATGATGTTCCCCGGTTGCAACGCCCGATTAATATATCTATTTAAGAGCGGCTTTCGCTGTCTCACAGAGTACTGCAAAGCCTGCAGGATCGTGGATAGCCATTTCGGAAAGCATCTTTCTGTTGATATCAACTCCTGCTTTCTTAAGACCGTCCATCAGTCTGCTGTAGGAGATATCGTTCATTCTCGCACCAGCATTGATTCTTGCGATCCACATTCTTCTGTATTCTCTCTTCTTGTTCTTTCTTCCAACATATGCTGAACGCAGGGATCTCATTACTGCAGGATTAGCAGCCTTGAAAACCTTGCTCTTCTGGCCGTAAAAACCTTTAGCCAGCTTTAAAATCTTCTTATGTCTCTTATGCGCATTTACGCCCTTTTTTACTCTTGCCATTCTTTCTTACCTCCTACTTGCTCAGAACACCCTTGATTCTCTTAAGATCCGCACTTGTCAGTGTAGTTGCCTTTCTCAGGCCTCTTTTTCTCTTGGCTGATTTCTTAGTAAGTATATGGCCTTTATAAGCTTTGTTTCTCTTAACTTTTCCGGATCCTGTAATTTTGAATCTCTTGCATGCGCCTCTGTGAGACTTCATTTTATTCTTTGCCATCTTTTCTTTCCCTCCTGTGATGATCTATTTTTTATCTGCTTTTGGTGCCAGAATCATAGTCAGGCTTCTTCCTTCAAATTTAGGCTTCTTTTCGATGTCAGCCACAGGCGAACATACTTCAGCAAACTTTTCCATTACCTCGTAGCCCTTTGCCTGATAGCCCATTTCACGGCCTCTAAATCTTAAGCTCACCTTTACCTTATCTCCGTCCTTTAAGAACTTAGATGCGGTATTGGCCTTTACATTGATATCGTGGTCTTCGATAAAAGTGCTGAGCCTGATTTCCTTAACCTGATTATTCTTCTGTTTTTTCTTAGCTTCTTTTTCTCTCTTCTGAAGCTCGTAACGATACTTTCCGTAGTCCAGTATTTTACATACTGGCGGCTTTGCATTAGGTGATATGTTCACAAGATCGAGGTTTTTTTCATCGGCCAAAGCCAACGCCTCTTCTCTGCTCATAATACCCAGCTGTGTACCATCCTGGTCTATAACTCGCAGTTCCTTTCCACGGATTTCTTCGTTGATGAAAATTTCTTTACTAATGGTCTTACACCTCCCCAAAAGCATGTCCACTCATAAAAAAAGCGGATGATCGAAATCATCCGCCATAAATACACGCCATGCGTGCAATTTACATGATATTAACCCGGCAGCTTTCGCCGTCAAGGTGAGAAGCGGACAACTTCTTCTTTAACTACCCTAGTATATTACCATTGCGACGATGCCGTGTCAATATTTAATTTACAGTTCTTTCTTCCAAAGTCCGTGAAGATTGCAATATTCATAAACTGCCACAGGCTTTTCACCATGGAGATTGAATTCTGCTTCAGGTTTTTCACCTGGCTTAAGAGCTCTTCTGTGGCCACCCTTATCTGTTTCAACGAAGATGAACTGGATGTAATGTGCTTCTTCCATAGGATGTTCTACGCTTCCTACAACTGCCTTGAGAACATCACCTTCAACTGTAACTACTGGTACATGCTTTTCGTTTGCAGCATCTGTTGTGTTAGGTACCAGTTCCTTCATAGGCTCACCGCAGCAAATCATTGGAACTCCGCTGTCGTTAAGCACGCCTACCATATTTCCGCAATGTTCGCATCTTAAAAACTTTTTCATGACATTTCCTCCCGAGATATTCTGTCTCTTTATACGGCTTTATCTGCCGTTATCGTCTAACTGTTGTTTATATTATACACCAAAAAACACATTACAAACAAATTTATTTCCGTTCTTTTTACGAACATTTGTTTACTTTATGTTTCTTTTATGTTATTATATTGCCAAGTAAATGATAATTTTGAGGTGTTTCAATGGATAAACTTAAAGATAGACAACAACAGATACTTAAATACATGAAGGATGAGATAAGGGCCAAAGGCTATCCCCCAACAGTAAGGGAAATTTGTTCTGCTCTCGGCATCAAATCCACCTCCACCGTGCATAAGGACATAGAGACTCTGGTTAAACAGGGATATATCATTAAAGACCCATCAAAACCAAGAGCACTTATGGTGGTGGATAATGACGAGGACAGCGCTCCTCCAAGCTATGCAGCTGAGGTTTCCGAAACTGTGGAAATACCGGTTATAGGCAGGATAGCAGCAGGCACCCCTATTTTGGCAGAGGAAAATGTAGAAGACCACTTCCCTGTTCCGGCAAGATTTTTGCACGGCAAAACAAACTTCATGCTAAATGTACGCGGCGAAAGCATGATTGAGGCTGGTATCATGGACGGAGATTATATCCTTGTAGAACAGCAGAACACTGCAAACAACGGAGATATGGTTGTGGCAATGATTGATGGCTTTGAAAGCGAAGCAACCGTAAAAACATTTTATAAGGAAAACGGTCATATAAGACTTCAGCCAGAAAACTCATCCATGAGCCCAATTATAGTAAATGATGTTACTATCCTCGGCAAAGTGCGCGGAGTATTCAGATATTTTTAATAATACCTCTTAAAATAAAAAAAATATAAAAAACGAGAGCGGTTTTGTCCGTTCTCGTTTTTATGTGGGACTGATTTTTAAGAAATCAATGTAAATTGCTATTTAAAACATTCCGAGCACATGCTGCATGCCAAGGCTCACCGCTGATATTGAAATCCAGCAGCAAAATCCCATAAATATCGGCTTGCCGCCTGTCTTAACCAGCTTGACGATATTTGTGTTCATACCTATGGCAGCCATTGCCATCACGATAAAGAACTTGCTAAGTTCCTTGATA
Organism: Gallibacter intestinalis; assembly: GCF_014982745.1. Taxonomy (GTDB): domain Bacteria; phylum Bacillota; class Clostridia; order Peptostreptococcales; family Anaerovoracaceae; genus Gallibacter; species Gallibacter intestinalis. The sequence goes on from NZ_JADCKA010000002.1 coordinate 227,443, forward strand.
GGATCAGTGATTGTAGCAGGAAGTGAAAACACAGTAGTAACCACCGCAGCTAGCAGGAAAAAGAGTATAAACATCGGAAATGCTCTTTTTAAACTGAATGTGTTTTCTCCGCTGTTTTCTTTTTTGGCTGTCCATATTGCTAATACTAAAGTGATAGGTATGATAGCAAGTGTTCTTGTAAGCTTTACTATTGTCGCAGCATCAAGAGTGTTGCTTCCGTGGATTCCATCCCAAGCAGTTGCAGCTGCCGTTACAGAGGAAGTATCATTTACTGCAGTTCCCGCAAAGAGTCCGAAGCCTTCGTTTGAAAGTCCCAGCATTCCTCCTAGGGTTGGAAATATAAGCGCCGCAATGACATTAAAGAGAAAAATTACCGAAATAGACTGAGCAATTTCCTCATCATTAGCCTTTATAACAGGGGCAGTTGCTGCTATGGCAGAGCCTCCGCAAATGGAAGATCCCACGCCTATCAGCGTTGAAATCTTACTGTCCATTTTCATCGCCTTATACAAAATAAATGAAACGATAAGTGAAGTGGCTATGGTGCTTATTATTATCGGCAATGACTGCTTTCCCTGATAAAGAATATCAGAAAAATTCATTCCGAAGCCAAGCAGCACTACAGCACACTGTAACACCTTCTTTGAAGTGAAGGCTATCCCCTCTTCAATCTTATCCTTTTTCTTTATAATTAGCGTCAATATCATTCCGAACAAAATGGCAAACACAGGTCCACCCACAACAGGTACCAGCTTACCCAGCAGCCATGCCGGTATTGCCACTATCACACAAAAGAGCAATCCTGCCCAGATATTCTTATTCATAGCCTTTATCTCCTCTCTTACGGTGCATATCTTATCAGATTTCAATAATAATTTGAAATAATAAATATATATGATACAATAAATTTTACTTATAGTTAAAATGCTACGAAATATTAACATTATATACAGCAAAATATTGAATATAGAAATGAGGACTAAAATATGCTTGATTTCAGAGTAGAAACATTTCTGACTGCCGCAGAAACATTGAATTTCACAAAGACGGCAGCTCTTTTAAACATAACGCAGCCTGCCGTTTCTCAGCATATCAGATATCTGGAAAAAGAATATGATGCAAAGCTTTTTTCTCAGGAAGGTAAAAAACTATCCCTTACACCTGAAGGGATAAAATTAAAGGATGCTCTTATCACCATGAAACTTGATGAAAACCATCTTAAAAATGATATACGAAATCTATCACAAGCTAGACCTCTGCGATTTGGTGCCACAATGACAGTTGGCGAATTTATGATGCCAAAGGTGCTTATAAATAGACTCTTTACTGCAAGGAGCTTAGATATAACCATGGAGGTTGCAAACACTGAGACCCTTTTAGCAAAACTTGAAAAAGGCTCCATAGATTTTGCCATTGTGGAAGGATATTTTCCTAAAAGAGGCTACGACAGCATAGTGTATTCCAGGGAAAGATATATTCCTGTATGCTCTCGCTACTCCATGTATTCTAAAGGCAAATACTCCTTTGCAGATCTCGCAGGCAGCGCAATAATCACCAGAGAAAGCGGTTCCGGCACCAGAGAAGTCTTGGAACACGCCCTTATTGAACACAATATGTCCTTTGATGACTTTCACAGCGTAATAGAAATAGGAAATATGGGAGCCATAAAGAAAATGGTTGCCGGCGATGCAGGCATATCCTTTATGTATGAGGTCGCAGCTTTAGATGAAATTGCAAAAAAAGAGTTATGCCCTATCCAATTAAAGGATTTTGACATAACTCACGATATTTGCTTTATTTGGAGAAAAAACAGCATATATTCTCATGAAATGGAAAGCATCTATAATTCTTTTATCTGACAAGCAGCTTCTTTATACCCTCTTCAAGACCAGAAAGGGAAAGCTCGAACATATCAAACTCATCTCTTATTATATTTATGGTATATGAACCCCAAGCGTAATTCCAACGCTTTTTAGGGATAGGATTGAGCCATATTTTTTTGCTGAACTTTCTGTCCAGTTTCCTGAGCCACTCTATGCCCGGCTCATTATTAAACAGTCTCATATCGTTTATACCGCCCACTGTAAGCAGCTCATATGGAGCCATAGCCCCGTCTCCTACAAATATCACCTTGTATTCGCTGTCAAACTTTTTCATAAGCCACTGGGTTTCTACCCAGTTTCCGTATGTGCATGTAGGATCCTTATACACATGGTCATAAATGCAATTATGAAAAAAGTATACCTGCAAATCCTTAAAATGATTTGATTTTCTCAATGCCTGAAACAGAGTATTACAAAGGTCGCTGTATCTTCTCATGGAACCATCGCTATCCATAAGAAGCAGTACTTTAACTGTATTTTTTCTCGGCTTTTCGTATACCAAAGACAAAAGTCCTGCATTGTCTCCTGTCGCCTTAACGGTGCCTTCCACATCAAGCTCAGTTCTCTGGGCATCTACCCTAGACGAATACTGGCGAAGCCTTCTGAATGCCACCTGAAAATCCCTAGAATCCAGCTCGTGGTCCTCTCTAAAGTCTAAAAATCTCCTGTCGCCTGCCACCTTGACGGCAGATCTATGTCTGCTTTCGCCGCCGATTCTTATACCCTTAGGATTATATCCTCCTCGTCCAAACGGAGAAGTGCCTCCAGTTCCAATCCAACGGTTTCCTCCATGGTGAGCCTCGTTTTGTTCAGCCAGTCTTTCCTGAAACATCTTAAGAAGCTCTGCAATGCCTATATCATCAAAATCAATATCGGGAATGTCATCCAACATCCTTTCGATTTCTCCATCGGCAAGCCACTTCCATACGTCCTCAGGAAGCTCCTCAAATTCTTTGATATTTTTAAAATATAGAGCAAAAACCTTGTCAAGGGTATCGTAATCCGCTTCACTTTTAACTAAAATACAGCGACAAAGATGATAAAAACCCGTCAAAGTCGAATTACCAAGATCCATTTCCAGGGCCTGCATAAGACTCATCCACTCCTGCATGGACACCTTAAGGCCATAGGAACGCAGCAGATTAAAAAATCCTAAAAACATCGCTTACCACCATCTGTCAGATCAATATCCTGATTTTTCTTTAAAAGAACCCCTATAAACGGAATTCTGTGCTCCAGCACCTTCGGATCTATACCGCTTATAATAAGTGCCTGTATCCAGTCCAAAAGCTCAGATGTGCTTGGCTTTTTAGCAATGTCCCTTACACTTCTAAGCTTATAAAAGGCCTTCATGGCATTGTCGCACAGCTTTTGGTCTATGTCCTTAAAATGAACTCTTATAATTTCTTCCATTTTGTTTAATGAAGGGAATTCAATGTAATGGAAGATGCATCTTCGCAGGAAAGCATCAGGAAGTTCCTTTTCCGCATTTGAAGTGATAATAACAATAGGTCTGTGCTTTGTTTTAATGGTTTCCTTTGTTTCATGGATATAAAATTCCATCTTATCAAGTTCCCACAAAAGGTCATTAGGAAACTCCAAATCAGCCTTATCTATTTCGTCGATAAGAAGCACTGTCTGTACATCGGAAGCAAAGGCTTCGCCTAATTTGCCAAGCTTAATGTACTGCTTTATATCAGCTACATCCCCTTCTCCGAACTGAGAATCATAAAGTCGCTGTACCGTATCATACACATAAAGTCCGTCCTGAGCTTTTGTAGTTGATTTGATGCTCCACACCAAAAGCGGCATATCCAAAGCCTCGGCAATGGCCTCAGCCAGCATTGTCTTTCCCGTACCCGGCTCACCTTTAATAAGCAGCGGCTTTTCCAATGCAATGGCAACATTTACTGCATTTGCCAGCTCATCTGATACAACATAATTTTCACTTCCTTCAAAGGTAATCATCTTTTTTTCTTCACTCATGCTTTACTCCTCGTCTATCAATTAAATTAGCTTTCACCAAAATATGTTACATACCTATAAAGAGCGGTACCAAAATCGGCACTGATGCACTTAAAACAGTTCCCGTAACAAAGGAATATACCACCATATCAGCTCCTGCGGATTTTTCCACAATCGGCAGGCACACATCCATGGCCGCAGCTCCCGGAAGGGAAACGCATTCGATATACCCTATCCTCTTGGCAACCACCGGTATCAATATTATACCAAACATCTCACGAAATACATTATACATAAATGACATGGCAGAAATCTCAGCGCTGTAAGGGTCCAAAAGCAACGGCGCCAAAGTATACCATCCAAAACCTGAGCCTACGGCCATTGCTTCAGGCATCGTAACGGAAAAGAACAGACTTCCAACTGCTGCTCCTGCTAGAGTACCAACAATAACTGCCAGTGGGAATGCCAATATCCTGGCTCCTGCCTTTTTAAGATTTTGCCAAGCTGTACCTTCTCTGCCTATATCTACTCCTACAAAGAAAAGCAGCGCACTCAGTCCTCCGATAACCACATACTCTGTTGCGCCCATCCACGAATCAGGCATAAACAGATATCCGAGAATACCGCCGACAACAACCGATATAAGAACTATTTTAGTCATCGCCTCGCACTCCTTTCCTGTTAAAGCCCATAAGCTTACGAACAGCAAAGATGGCGGCTACGCTGCCTGCCATGCAAAATAATGCCAGCACAAAAGCAGATAAACCGATTTCCCCTAAAGAGCCTATAACCTGTTCATTTGCTCCTATCCTTGCGCCCATGGTTCCAAGAAGTATAATCAGAAGTATCGTCTGAACCTTTCCGGACCATTTGAACTCAATATTTTTCTTTCTCATTGCCGTACCGACAATGCCGCCTATGAAACAGCAGAATATGTAAAAAGCTAAAAGCTTCATTTTTACCTCCTGTAATTTTGAAGTTCTTTTTTAGTTTCGGCATCCACCCTATAGGACTCTCTTATCTTCTGAATTGTTTTGTTATGCGTAACAACATCCAGGCTGCCTGTCTTTATCACTTCCATAGTTTTTTCCGGAAATTTAACAAAGCATACGGAAAGTGCCCATGCCACTGCCATCATGGCATAATAGTCGTCGGTTTTTGCCTTTTGCATTTCTAAAAGCACCCGGTCGATATATTCCTCATCGATAAACCAGTCCATGAGCATTACGACGCCAAACCTGATATAGTATTCTCTATTATCTTCAAGGTACTTTTTAAGGAAAGGCCATGCTTCTTGCTGATGCCTTGCTATGACTTTCATGGATGCACAGGCTCCGTCGCAGACGGCCCAGTTATCTATCAGCGGCACAAATCTCCTCGCAAGGTTTTCCCATGTATCATAATCTTTTATCGTCATGCCCATGAGAATGCCGCATATTACCCTTTCTTCGTAATATAGCGGTTCTTTACCTGCCTCCGCGATTTCAAGGATGTTTTCTATAACTTGGTTTGCCTCACCATCCTTTACTATTTGCTTCATATATTTACGAAGCTGCGGCATCCTGACACCGATAAATAGATCCTTATCTGCGCCCGGTATAAGTTTGGTATGAAAATCTCTGTATTTTAAATCTTGCAAATCACGCAGATTTTCTAAAACCTTATTTCTAAGTAAGATGTCCATAAGTATAGGTCCTCCTAAAGTAATACAGAGATAATTATATCTTATTTTTTACCTTTAGACTATGTACATTTTAACCTCAGGTGTTATAATAAATTTGTTGTAATTAAATACTTCGGGGTGTAGCGCAGCTGGTAGCGCGCTGCGTTCGGGACGCAGAAGCCGCGAGTTCGAGTCTCGCCACTCCGACCAATTAAAAGAACCGCCAACGCTTGAAAATTGGCGGTTTTTTATTGGTGAGACACGAGGGACTCGAACCCCCAACCGACAGATTCGAAGTCTGCGACTCTATCCATTGAGCTAGTGTCCCATATATGGGGATACCAAATGGCATCCCTTTTTTAATTGTTAATATCCTATTTTTCAGGAAGCATCTTAAGGAGCATTTCTGCCACCTTTTCAAGCCAGTTTCCTTCAAATCTTTCAATCTGTCCTGCGTCGCAAAGTGCAGTGAGCTTAGGATCGATTGGAAGTCTTCCTAAAATATCAAGGCCGTGTTTATCAGCTATTGCTTCAAGATTGCTTTCGCCAAATACACTGATTTTCTTTCCGCAGTCAGGGCACTGAATATAGCTCATGTTTTCTATTACGCCCAGTACAGGAATGTTCATCAGTTCAGCCATCTTAACAGCCTTTTCAACAATCATTGATACCAGATCCTGAGGTGTTGTAACGATTATGATACCGTCAACAGGCAGTGACTGGAACACTGTAAGAGGCACATCGCCTGTTCCCGGAGGCATATCAACAAACATATAGTCAACATCGCCCCACATAACATCTGTCCAGAACTGTTCAACAACTCCGCCGATAACCGGACCTCTCCAAACTACAGGATCTGTAGGGTTTTCCAGGATAAGGTTTGTAGAAACCATCTTGATGCCTGTTGCAGATTCTGCAGGAAAGATACCTTCCTCGTTGGCTGCCACCTGTCCGCCTACGCCAAACATCTTAGGAATCGAAGGGCCTGTTACATCGGCGTCAAGAATTGCTGTCTTGTATTCACATCTTGAAGCGATTACGGAAGCAAGTCCTGTTACCAGAGATTTACCTACGCCGCCCTTACCGCTGACAACGGCTATAACCTTCTTTATATCACTTTTTTCGTGCGGTTTTTTGAGAAAAGATTCCGCTGTTCTTTCTGAGCAGTCTGCGCTGCAGCTGCTGCAGTCATGATTACACTGTTCGCTCATTTTATTATCTCCTCTTTATTTTTAAATATAAGTGCTTATATATTTCGTCGCAAAAATAAGTTTAACACTTTAAAAATCCATCGTCAACAAAACCCATTACTTATCCTCGTGGATATCCTTAAAGCCCTTACCGTTGGCCCACACGTTTTCGACACGAATTGATGAAACAAATGCTGTAGGATCTGTTTCCGCCAGTTTTTTCTTTAACTCAATGCTTTCCCTCGGCGAGCAATATACCCTTATCTTGGTATATCTATCCTTAGTATATTCGCCGATAACCTTTTCCGTGGTGACACCTCTATGCATATCATCCATAACGAAGTCTATAATCTGCTCTGCCATATCCTTTGTTATGATTTCAACCTGAACTATCTTTGACTCAAAACCAAATATAACAGTGTCTATGGTCTTTGAAATTATCAGCTGAGTTATAAGGGCATAAAGGGCTATATTGCGTCCAAAGATAAAAGCTGAAACTATTATTACCGCCGCATCTATGGTAACCATTATTTTACCTTGAGGTATCTGTGGAAGCAGCTTCTTTCGTATTATTTTCGCTATGCCGTCTGTTCCGCTAAAGCAGTATCCTCTCCAAATTACGATGCCGCTGCTAATACCGGAAAACACACCGCAAAATACAGCTGCCAAAATTACATCCTTACCTTCCAAAAGAGAAAGATTTAATTTTTCAAACACCACCATAACTGTCGGGTACATGATGGAAAGGATAATCGTCTTTCTTGCTTCCTTCCATCCTAAAAATATGGTCAAAATTATGAGAATTGCAATGGAAGCCATATAGTAAATCACGGAAAAGTTAAGATTTACATAATTCTGTATTATACGAACTATGCCAGTCAAGCCACCGCTGGTAAGTCCGTTTGGCAACATTATGGACACTGTGGAAAATGTACCAAAGCAGCATGCTGCCAATAAGAACAGCATATCTATCGTAGTATCCTTTACTTTTTTTCTTTTGTTTTCCTTATCTTTCATATCTCAATCTCCCTTTCGGAAAAGTTGCCGAATACATCGGCTGCGAGTATATGTATTTTATTTCCCTTTAAAGCCTGAACAGATATTTCTTCTGGCATTCTGCCCTCTGCACTGCCCATATCATATCTGTTTTTATGAATTTTTCCGTCGGAGTCTGTGTCAAGACTTACATATGTTATAAGGTCTCTCGGACTGTTTACCGCCGTCTCATTTACAATTTTTAGACTGTCCGAATCCACATCCTCCACAGTCGCCGGAGTATAACCTGTAAGCCTTAATACTCCATTCTCATAGGCTGCGGATATTTCACCGATGCCGCTAGCTGCATCTTCTTCCTTAATAACCTTATACGAACTGTCATGGCCGGCAATTCTTGAAAGGCTCATGGCAATTGACATGGGATTTTTATCGCCGCACACCCATCGCCTGCCGCTTTTTACTGCCGCCGCAGCAGTGGTGCCAGAGCCTGAAAACATATCACATACGATGTCGCCCTCATCAGTAAAGGCTTCTATCAGCCGCTTCAAAAGCTTTTCCGGCTTCTGGGTAGCGTATCCAACTCTTTCTGACGAAGTACGACCTACCGCATCCATTTCCCATACATCCTTTGCGTTTACAATTGTGTACCAGCCCTTTTCGTCCTGAAACTCCTCAACACCTTTAAATCTGTAGGGCTTAAATCCTCTGTTATATGATTTTTCTTTTATCGCTCTGAATTTATACTGTGGCGTTTTTCCGTAAATAAGCAGATTGTCGTGTTTTCTGGCAAATCTTTTTGAGCTGCTGCCTCCGGATTTATAGCTCCAGATTACCTCATTTATGAAATTATCTGCACCAAATATTTCATCCATCACAAGCCTTGCATAATGCACCGCATGCCAGTCCAGATGCACCACAATCACGCCATCATCCTTAAGCAGCTCCTTCATGGCAAAAAGCTGCACCACCATTTCGTTGATATAATTGGAAATATCGTTTCCCCATCTATCGTCGTAAGCATGAACTTTTACATTTTTGTTTTTTCCATCTGCACAGCGAATTTTAAGGGCTGCCTTGTAATCACTTTTAGAAAAGAATGGCGGATCTGCATATATCATCTGCACTTTGCCTGCATACCCTACTTGCGCTAAATATGGCAATGATTTTCTGTTGTCCGACCATATAAGCAGTGAACTTAGCGCACTTTTATCTTCGCTGCCGCTTTCCATGATAGTCTTAAAACTGCCTTTATTTAGTTTTTTATATTCCTCATATGCACTGCAAAAAATCCGAGGAAGCTCATTTATCATGCTCATCTCTTTGCACCTCTGCTTTTTTTAGGAGGATAAAAAACATCGATAAGGTCTTTTCTTCCCGCTTTTACAAGAGCCTTTTTGACAGTCTGCATGTTTTCTCTCTTATGGAAATGCATAAGGGCTCTTTGCATTTTCTTTTCTTCCATATTCTTTGCCACATAGACCTTTTTCATGGTAAAAGGGTCCATTTCCGTATAGTACATGGTAGTGGCAAGGGTTCCCGGTGTCGGATAAAAATCCTGTACCTGATCGGGGATAAAGCCGCTTTTTTTAAGATAAAGGGCCAAATCAATTGCATCAGAAAGCTCAGAGCCTGGATGTGATGAAATAAGATACGGGATTAGATACTGCTTTTTACCAAGCTTTTTATTTGTCTTTGTATATAAATCTGTAAACTCATCAAATACCCTTCTGTTTGGCTTTCTCATATATCCCAACACTCGGTCTGATATATGCTCCGGTGCCACCTTAAGGGTACCGCTGACATGATGCTCACAAAGTTCCTTCATAAAGGACTTGTCCTTATCTGCCATAAGATAGTCGTATCTGATACCGCTGCGTATAAACACCTTCTTTACTCCAGAAACGCCTCTCACAGCTCTCAGCACCTTTATGTAATCGCTGTGATCGATAAGCATATTTTCGCATGGAGAAGGATACAAACAATCCTTGTTTTTACAAACGCCATGCTTAAGCTGTTTTTCGCAGGCAGGATGCCTGAAGTTTGCAGTAGGGCCTCCCACATCATGGATATATCCGTGAAAGTCATCAAGCTGTGTGATTTGTTCCGCTTCCTTTACAATGGATTCAACACTCCTTGATCTAACCTGCCTTCCCTGATGATATGTTATGGCACAAAAAGCACATCCGCCAAAGCAGCCTCTGCTGCTTACTATGCTGAACTTAACTTCCTTTATGCCCGGTATGCCACCGTCCTTTTCGTACATCGGATGATATGTCCTCTCGTATGGAAGGTCATATATATCGTCAAGTTCATCTCTTTCCAAAGGTGGCTGAGGCGGATTTTGAACTACATAAAGTCCCTCAGAATACCTTTCTGCTATCTTATGACCGGATATGTGGTCGTTGTTTTTATACTGAGTCATAAAGCTTTTACAGTAAGCAGCCTTATCCTCTGCTATCTCCTCAAAGGAAGGCAGCAGTACCGTATCATCGTCAACCTCGTGGGCCTTTACGCAGGTTCCAGGAATCCAACCAATAAGAGAAGCATCTATACCTGCTTCCAGTGCTTCTGCTATCTGAATTACAGCTCTTTCGCCCATGCCGTATATGAGAATATCCGCACCGCTATCTAAAAGGATTGACCTTCTTACCTTGTCGCTCCAGTAGTCGTAATGACCTAATCTTCTGAGGCTAGCCTCAATGCCTCCGATTATCACAGGCACATCCTTATAGGCTTCTCTGACTCTATTGCCGTATACGATAACAGCTCTGTCCGGTCTATATCCTGCTTTACCGCCCGGCGAATAGGCATCTTGCTTACGCCTTCTCTTAAAAACCGAGTAATGGTTTACCATGGAATCCACATTACCTGAATTTATAAGAAAGCCCAGTCTAGGCCTTCCAAATCTTTTAAAATCCTCAGTGCTTTTCCAATCCGGCTGTGCCAATATAGCCACCTTATACCCGAATCTTTCAAGTACACGACTAATTATTGCAGTACCAAAAGAAGGATGGTCAACATAAGCATCCCCTGTCACTATGACAAAGTCAACCTGTTGCCATCCTCTATCTTCCATATCTTTTTTACTTACAGGCAGAAAACCCATTACAGTATTCCCTCCGGCATTGTAAATGACTGGAGGCTTTCTTCATCGGTCGGCACCACCAGGTCTCCGTCCTCAATAGCCTCTTTAAGAGCGTCAATCTGCTCCTTTAATTCTCCCTTTATATTTCCTGCGTTATCGCTTAAATCGACGCCATCATCCTTCATGTAGTAGGTTACATGGCTTCCTTCAAACTTATCCTTAAGTGCAGCCTTGATAAGCTCTGCCAGTCCCGGCTTCATGTTCTTTGTAGCAGAGCACAGTACATTATCCGAAGCAAGACTTGACTGATCTTTGTCGGCTCCAATTACTGTAAAGCCGTTATCCTTAGCCGCTTTTATAACACCGACACCGGAAGGTCCTGCCATATGCATTATTACATCTGTGTTTTCGTTTTTAAACATATCTACTGCTGCATCATAGCCCCTATCGCTGTCGTAAAACGAACCCACATAGCCTCTTACAATCTGAACATCAGGATTTGCTGCCTTTGCGCCGGCTTCATAGCCGTATCCGAAAAGATCCACAGTCGCTCTTTCATCTCCACCGAGAAGTCCTATTTTACCTGTTTTGGTTGTCTTTGCAGCTGCATATCCTGCCAAGAAAGCACTTTCGTTATCCGCAAAGCTTATGCTGCTGACATTATCGCTTTCAACCTGTGAGTCGATTACAGCAAAATAGCTTTCAGGGTTTTCCTCAGCCACTGTTAAAACAGCCTCTTCCATATTGCTTCCTACAGCAACTGTAAGAGTGGCATCTTCATTTACAGCAGTTTGAATTGCCTCTATGTATTTATCCTTTGAAGACACCTCAAAAAATCTTATATCTATATCCTCATCTTCCTGTACCGCTTCAAGAGCAGCTAAAGCTTCATCGTTAAAGGAGTGGTCACCTATACCGCCTTCATCGGTTATAACAACCACTAAAGGCTTCATTTCCACAACTTCATTCTGCTTTTCTGCTGCTGTCTGACATGACGCAAATGTGAAGGCCACGGCAAACACCATAAGCAGCGACATGATTTTTTTCATAAGTTACTAAGTCCTTTCAAATATTCATTTACCCTATTTAATTATTATATCATAGAGAAGTTGGATTTAAAATCGGTATCTGAGTTCTTGCTTCCATGACTTCGCTTAAATCAATTTCTGCAGTCACTATGGTTTCCTCATACTCAGCCATCTTTATGATTTCTCCCCATGGGCTTACTACGCAGCTGTGTCCATAGGCATCGTAAGGCGCGTTATCATCCAGTGCAGGAGCGCAAGCGATAATAAAGCTCTGATTATCAACGGCTCTGCCCTGCATTATTATCTGCCAAAATCTAGGGCCGGTAGTCGTATTAAATGCCGCAGGTACGATAAATGCCAGCGCACCCATTTCCTTAGTCATCTTATTAAAGTCTCCGGCAAATCTCACATCGTAGCACACGGCAACACCGATTTTACCAAATTCAGTGTTAACAACTGTCAAATCTTCTCCTGGAGAAAGCACATCGGATTCCTTAAAACGCATTTTGCCCTTTATATCCACATCAAAGAGATGATGCTTTCTGTGCTTTCCTATAATCTCACCTTGTCTGTCAAAGACATAGCAGGTGTTGTAAACCTTATCTTCATCAAGCTCAGATATGGTGCCGCCAAATAGGTATACACCGAACTCTTTAGCCAAAGCAGAAAGTTCTTTAATGCTCTTGCTATCATTTTCATACTCGCCGTAATCTCTGAAAAACTTTGTGCCGTAAGGACAGTTCCACATTTCAGGAAGCACGATAATATCCGCTCCTGAGGCTGCCGCTTCCGCAACCTTTTTCTTCATTTTTTCAATGGTTTTATCCTTATCGGAAAAGCCTTTCATCTGTACCAATGCTAATTTTATCTTGCTCATTTCTTTTCTCCCTTAAGTATCTGAACCATGTTTCTTGTTATTCTTGCGGTAAGTCCCCATATTGCCTTGTCCTCATAGTTATATATAGGCACCTCCGCATTGCTGCTTCTCCATTTGTAATCCGGCGATATATGTGCCTTTTCAAAGGGGAAATCAGCTCTGTTAAACTGCTTTAAATCAACGATATGTACCTCTGGGTCATTGTGCATAAACCATTCTAAAGGAACAGTAAAAACCTGATCAACTTCCGCTTCGTTTAATTTTACATTTTCATATGCAGATCTCGGAATTGTTGCCATAAAGCTGTACATCGTAAAATTAGCCTGGGTTATAAGTCTATCCCCTTCGGCAAAAATTTCTATACACCTTGGCGGGATACCGATTTCCTCACAGGTTTCCCTTATGGCTGCCTCTCTGGCAGTCTCTCCAGGCTCTATCGCTCCGCCCGGAAAGCACACCTCTCCCGGCTGAGTCGGAATTACCTGTGAGCGAATTTCATAGAGAATATGAATTTCTCCGTCTATTTCAACAAAAGGCACAAGCACCGAAAAGAATGTGTGCCTTCCCACAGTCGATAGTTTTCTGTTTTGAAGTTTATCCTTTATCTGTTCAATATTTATCATATCACTTTTTATTTTCCCTTAAATTTACAAAGGAAGCTATAAGCACCAAAATGATACCTACAATGGAGTTCCAATAAATACTTTCGTGAAGTATAAGCACAGCCAATATCGGAGCGATGGCCGGTTTTATGAAAAATGTTACCGAACCTGTAACCGCATTGGAATATTTAATTGCAATAAAGTAAAACAGATATCCCAAGCCTGTTACAAATACGCTTACATAAAGCACAGGAAGGATGTTATCCATATTTATACCGGCTATAATCGGCTTTCCTATTATGAGATTTATTACGGCAAGCACAATGGAGCCTTCAATGAAACTAAAGCTTGTCTGAACAAAGATGCCCACCTGATCAGTTGCCTTCTTTCCCATAACCGTATAAAGGCCAAATGCCGCTGCGCCTATAAGCACCAGAACAACTCCAAGAACTGTATTTCCCTCTTGCATATCCCACGGCTTTATCATAAACAGCGCACCGATGATACCTACAAAAATTGCAATAATCTTATTTCGTGAAATCTTTTCATTGTCGATTATCCTTGCAAATATCAATGTAAACAAGGTGTTCATGGAAATGAGCACCGATGCCGTTGCCGCATTGCTTTTAAGCACTCCTATCTGGAAAATAAGCATACTTACAGGTATACATATTATACCCACAAGACCAAGATACAAAAACTGCTTTATATCCAGTCTGATATCGTTATCCCTCATTTCCTTAATGGCAAACGGCAGTAAAAGAAGACCGCCGATAAAAAATCTCACTGCCGTCAGCTGAAAGGAATCTATACTGCTTCCGGCAATTTTTAAGGCAATTTCCATGGTGCCAAATAAAAATGCCGCCATGATAACGCCGATGTAAACTTTATATCTGTCCTTCATAGTTGCTCCTGTTCACAAATTTGTGTTTGACCTACTAACAATTCTCTCCGAGAAATTAGGTTATGTCATAAAAATAAGACAGTGCCTAATGTCTTAAGCACTGTCGATATGTTTATATGATTAATTCAGTATTTCGCAGTCGGAAAAATCTACGCCTATCATTTCTTCTTTTTCAGCACTTAAACTTACCACGAATTCAATATCATAAATCTTAGAGAGCTTTTTAAGTCTTTCAATGAATTCAGGCAGGTTACCAAGAGATACATCCGCATGCTTGAGTATACCGTCTATGAAAATCATTTCTATGTCATGGTTTGAGCTGATTATACCATACAGGAATCCGATATATTCATCGCTGTTTGTGATGTGAGGGAAATCCTCCATGCATATAACTCTCATTGAATGCTTGAGATCAAATATAAGTCTGTGGTTTTTATTGATAAATATTACATCCCCTTTGAGTTCATCGACCTTTTCGTTGGCCAGATCAACCATCTGCTTTGTCTTTCCGCTGCCTTTTCTTCCAACTAATAACTTAACCATAATAGTTTCCTCCTTCTTGGTGTGCTTTTGTTTTATTATACATGTTTGAATGTTGTTTATCAACCGTTAATTTCATTAACTTTAATTAGTTTTGATTGAAATTTCAATGATTACAGAGCGTACAAATTATTAGTGGATTTGTAAAATATTATTATTACTTATTGGAATTTGCATCGAATTTGCTAGACTTAATCTAATATTTTTCCAGTAAACATTATACTTATCTCAGCAGAAGCCATGGAAAATTCAAAAGATGTAAAAGAAACCTGAATATTATTTGCCTTAGACAACATCATCAATATTCCATTGGATACTAAACGATAAGTTTAATGACAACTTCATCTCAATATGTTACTTTACATATATAACCATAACTAGTTACCTCTGACGGCAATTGGAGCCCGAGCGACACTGACCAGTTGTGGTTATTTTTGTTACAATAATTAAAATGCATTTGACATTATCTAATAATATCTAACGTGCAACGATACGTTGCGCCAATGTTAACTT
This sequence comes from Gallibacter intestinalis, assembly GCF_014982745.1. Lineage (GTDB taxonomy): Bacteria > Bacillota > Clostridia > Peptostreptococcales > Anaerovoracaceae > Gallibacter > Gallibacter intestinalis. Next base: position 242,689 of record NZ_JADCKA010000002.1, read on the forward strand.
TCGTTGCTTTACTTAAAAATCATAGCTATGGCACCATAAAGGTAGATAATTTATAAACTTAAAATAAGGAGTATCTTCCATGGAAACTATAGCTATTTTGTTTATGCTGATTTTAGCTAATTTAATTTATATCGCTTTGAGTTGTTACTACAAAACAAAAAAAGAAGACCTTGTAAAAATGCATCCTATCATTTTTGAAGGTCTTATCAGTTCATTTCTTTTTTATATTGCTTTCATAATATATGTCATTACAAATATCCACTTTTTACTGGCTATTGGAATGGCAATATCTGCAATCATTGCTCAAATTTGCAGTTGGTTTTTGCGAAAAAATAGATAATCTACTGTTTTTTCGAAAGTCTCAACTGTCCGCAGGCACCGTCTATGTCGCTTCCCAGCTCCCGTCTTACCGTTGCGGCGATGCCGCTACTTTCAAGCCTTTGGGCGATTTCTTCAGCTCGTTTTCTTGCTGCCGGTTCCAGCCCCGTTTCCTTCACCTTATTTAAAGGAATCAGATTGACATGGCAGAGCATACCTCGAAGTTTTCCAATAAGCTCGCTGATATTAGCATCGCTATCATTTACTTCGGAAACGAGTGTATATTCAAATGTAATTCTCCTACCCGTTTCCTTGGTATAATCTCTGCACGCAGCAAGCAGCTTATCCATATTGTAGCTGTCGTTTACAGGCATCATTTCGCTTCGTATTTTATCGTTCGGTGCATGAAGAGAAATCGCCAAATTTACCTGTGGAAAGTCTTTGGCAAACTGTCCGATTTTAGGCACAATACCGCATGTGGAAACCGTTATATTCCTCATACCGATGTTTAAGCCATCCTTGTGGTTTATCATACTTATGAAGCGGCTTATTTCCTCATAATTATCAAAGGGCTCACCGGTGCCCATTACAACCACATGACCTATTTTTTCACCGGTATCTCGCTGGGCTGCAATTATCTGATCTGCAATTTCTCCTGCCGTAAGATTTCTGCGAAGGCCGTCCAGCGTTGAAGCGCAAAATCTGCATCCCATCCTGCAACCTGCCTGAGACGAAACGCAAAGAGTATTACCGTATTTATATTTCATAAATACGCTTTCTATACGATTGCCGTCTTCAAGTTCAAAGAGATATTTTCTCGTTCCGTCTGTTTTGCTTTTCTGTACCGTAACGATTTCAAGGGAAGATATGTACGCTTCGCTGTCCAGTCTTTCTATCAAGGACTTTGAGAGATTTCTCATATCGGAAAAGTCAGTAACTCCCTTATAAATCCATGAGTACACCTGCTTTGCGCGAAAGCCCTTTTCTCCTATGCCCTCAAACCACTGACGCAGCTCGTCTATTTCCATGTTCTTAATATCTGTCTTATTCTTTTCCATAACACTACTTTAGAGGTCGTTTTTAAGATCCTCAATTGTCATATCTCTCATTTCTTTTGGAACGACAACGTTGTATCCGAGCGAAGCAAATACAGAGTTTACTTCTGTAGATTCTCCGTATTTAAGATAACCTTCGGCATAAATCAAATAATCATCATACCACTTCTCACCTTTAAGGTCTGCCATTGTCTTTTCGTCCAGTTCTCCGTTTAGACTCTTATCCAGCCAATCCTTGTATTCCTGTGTACCTTCACGATACTTTATTTCATGGGTGTCCATGAAGTGGTCGGTTAACATATACATATCGTAAACGGTAGTTCCGCCATTTGCTTCCACCTGGTTAGGACTTGTTACAGAGTAAAATATCGCTCTGGAACACACATATACTCCAAAGAGTATCCATATTATGAGAAGCACCTTTTTCCATGTAAATTTCTTTGCTCCGTTTTTTGTTGTCATCGTTACACCTTTCCATCTTTATTTGTATTAGCACTATGCAATAGTTTAACACAAAATCCAACCAATAGATATATGCCATATCCAATGATACTACCTATGAAATTAAAAATAACATCATCAATATCTATTATTCTGAATGTAAATCCTGCCATTAAAGCAATACCAAGCTGCAAAAATTCTATTATTACGCCAATGAAAACACTTAGCAAAAGCATTCTTTTTGCTGAAATATCTTTGTAAATACATGGTATCAAAAATCCAAAAGGAACAGTCATTATGATATTCAGTATGCCGTTTTGAGTCAATCCTTCTGAAAATGGTACTAAGTTTATCCTGTCCCATATATTATACTCCAAATCTATAAATTCAATTGGAAACAAAGTTTTTTCAATTACCATCATAAGATAAACAAACATTAGTATTTGAAATACATAACGCTTTTTATTTTTGTACCATTTTCCCATCAATGTCAGTACTGCAAATATAATAATTCCTATACATATTGTCGAAATATCAAAATCAATCATAATCTATCTCTCCTTTTACACATGCTAACATGTCACATGTTCGTAAGCAATATAAATAGAAAAAAGCAATCAAAAAGGCTGACACATCGGTCAGCCTTTGCATACATTTTATTTACTTGTTAAGTATCAGCGCAACCATCTCAATATCGCCGGTGCTGTCGTTAACCAGTCCGTGCCAGTCGCCTTCCTTACAATAGGTCACATCTCCGGCTTCCACCATATAAGTGGTACCGTTATCGTTGTATGTTCCCTTTCCTTTGAGAATATAATATGTCTCAGTATTTCCGTTATGCTGATGATAGCCGATTTCACATCCCGGCTTTAATATGATCTTTGCGAAAAGTCCGCAGCCTTCGCCTCTTTCCTCTTCGGAAATCAGAGCTTCCTTAAGTATGTATCCGGCACCGCCTTGAGCACCTACATTTTTTTCAACTTTTCTTTCGCCTGTTTTAGTCATTGACATGTCCTTCACCTCCACTATATATACAGTATATCACATTTCGTAGTGATGAGCTTCCTTTAGCATCATATCCTTTACTTTCATAAGCCTAACCTGGGAGCTTCGCTCGTTTTCGTCAAGCTTCATTGTGATATACTTTATATTTTCCTGGGTCTCTGGGATTATAACATGTTCTAGTGCGTTTACCCTTCTGCGAGTCTTTTCTATTTCAGAAGCCATCATCTGACAGGCTTTTTCAACCTCCGCGAGTCTTAGCATATCCGGCAGTACATCGTCAAGGGATTTTACCGCATCATCAAGATCTCCCGATGTAAAGGCAAATCCGTATGGATAAATATCAGCTGCATCGCCGGTTCTCGTCTTTATATCAAAGACTGGAATGTCAACGCTCATTACGTTTCTCGATGATACATCGACACTGACCTCCTGCTTTGGCATCATAAGTGCCGTTTTAATTTCAGCGGAAGTCATGGCGGCTCTGGCTATGACAAACTTTCTGTTTGCCTGCCTTATGCCTTCTTCTACTTTTTTACGCAGAGTCATGTTTTCTCTTACCATATCCATAAACTGACGCATCAGCTCGTCTCTTTTATCCTTGAGAAGCTTATGACCTCTCACCGCCGTAACAAGCTTCTTTTTTAATCTGGTCAGCTCCATTCTGGTAGGTATTACATTTCCGGCTGCCATAAACTACACCTGCTTTCCGTAATACTCGTCTAGGAATTTATCATCAATTCGTTTAAGCTCGCTTCGTGGAAGCATGGAAAGAAGCTTCCAACCTATATTAAGTGTCTCCTCTATGCTTCTATCGTTATCATACCCTTGTGATACATATTCATTTTCAAAGGCATCGGCAAATTTAGCATACATAATATCTATTTCAGTTAACGCTGCTTCACCAAGGATTACCATCAGTTCCTTGGCATCCTTGCCTCTGGCATATGCTGCAAAAAGCTGATTCATGGTGTTGCTGTGGTCTGCTCTAGTCTTGCCTTCTCCTATACCCTTATCCTTTAATCGAGAAAGAGACGGCAGTACATCAATCGGTGGCTTAACGCCTTTTCTGTAAAGGTCTCTGCCTAGGATAATCTGACCTTCCGTAATATAGCCTGTAAGGTCAGGTATAGGATGAGTCTTATCATCTTCAGGCATTGTAAGAATAGGAATCATTGTGATGCTTCCCGTTTTGCCTATCTGACGGCCTGCTCTCTCATAGAGGGTAGCGAGGTCAGTATACATATAGCCAGGATAGCCTCTTCTGCCAGGGACTTCCTTTCTTGCTGCCGACACCTCACGAAGAGCATCCGCATAGTTTGTTATATCCGTCATTATTACAAGCACATGCATGTCCTTTTCAAAAGCAAGATACTCCGCACATGTGAGAGCCATTTTAGGAGTTGCAATACGCTCGATGGCAGGGTCGTTGGCAAGATTGGAAAACATAACGGTCCTGTCAATGGCACCTGTTTCCTTAAAGCTTTCCACAAAGAAGTCCGCTTCTTCAAAGGTAATACCGATTGCCGCAAATACAACGGCAAAGTTTTCGTCTTTACCCAGCACCTTTGCCTGTCTTGCTATCTGTGCTGCCAGCTGAGCATGAGGCATACCGGAGGCCGAAAATATAGGCAGCTTCTGACCTCTTACCAGGGTGTTAAGTCCGTCTATGGCAGAAACTCCTGTCTGTATAAATTCCGAAGGATACTGTCTTGCAGCAGGATTCATAGGCGTTCCGTTAATGTTCATTCGCTTTTCCGGAAGTATCTCAGGGCCGCCGTCAATAGGGCTTCCCAGTCCGTTAAAGACTCTACCAAGCATATCCTCGCTTACTCCAAGTTCCATGCTTCTGCCTAAAAATCTTACTTTACTGTTGGAAAGGTTTATACCTGTGGAAGCGTCAAAAAGCTGCACCAAAGCATTTGTACCGTCCACCTCAAGGACTTTACATCTTCTTACCTCGCCGTCAACCAGCTCGATTTCACCCAGTTCGTCATATGTAACACCCTCTACGCCTTCAATGAGCATAAGAGGTCCTGATATTTCTTTTATAGTTCTATATTCCTTGGGCACTTAGAACGCCTCCTTTCCATCTATATTTTTGCCTTCTTCGGCAAATTCAGCCATTACCTTATCGTAGGCCTGCTCTATTTCATCCTCATGAACATATTTAAATCTTCCTATGCTTTCCCTTACAGGCATAGATATGATTTCTTCGATATTAGCACCGTCTGCCAGAGCCTTTACACCAAAATCGTAAAATGCCATTACCAGTTTCATCATAAGATGCTGCTTTTTAAGGGAAGTGTATGTATCAACCTCATGGAAGGAATTTTGATGAAGGAAGTCTTCCCTTATGGATCTTGCCGCTTCCATCTTAAGCCTGTCCGCAGGAGAAAGGGCATCCATACCAACCATCTTTACGATTTCTTCAAGTTCTGACTCTTCCTGGAGCAGAGCCATCATGGCCTGTCTATGCTCCATCCAGTCCTCTGCCACATTGGCGTTAAACCATTTTTCCATATCTTGCAGATACAGTGAATAGCTTGTCAGCCAGTTTATCGCTGGGAAATGTCTTTTATATGCAAGATTTGAATCAAGCCCCCAGAACACCTTTACTATTCTAAGCGTCGCCTGGGAAACCGGCTCTGAAATATCGCCTCCCGGCGGAGATACTGCACCTATTACTGAAAGTGCACCTTCTCTTTCTTCACTTCCAAGGGTTATAACCTGTCCTGCTCTTTCATAGAACTGGGCAAGCCTTGATCCAAGGTATGCAGGATAACCTTCTTCACCCGGCATTTCCTCAAGACGGCCTGACATTTCCCTTAAGGCCTCTGCCCATCTTGATGTGGAATCCGCCATAAGAGCTACCGAATATCCCATATCTCTGAAGTATTCAGCTATGGTTATACCCGTATAAATTGAGGCTTCTCTGGCAGCCACAGGCATATCAGAAGTGTTTGCAATGAGCACTGTTCGCTCCATCAGTGATTCACCGGTTTTCGGGTCCTTAAGCTCAGGGAATTCGTTTAATACATCTGTCATTTCGTTGCCGCGTTCACCGCAGCCGATATATACCACGATATCCGCTTCCGCCCACTTTGCCAGCTGATGCTGAATAACCGTCTTACCGGATCCAAATGGGCCAGGTACTGCAGCAACTCCGCCCCTTGCTATAGGAAAGAAGGTATCTATAACCCTCTGACCTGTAATAAGAGGCTTTTTAGGAGCCATTTTAGTCTTATACGGTCTTCCGGATCTTACAGGCCAATGCTGTGTCATTGTGAGCTCTCTGTCGCCCTTTTCCGTTTCTATGACAGCCACAGTATCTCTTATGGTAAAGCTGCCCTTCTTTATTTCCTTTACCCTTCCCTTAACATCGGGCGGTACCATTATTTTATGATTTACTACTATCGTTTCCTGTACGGTACCGATAATATCTCCACCTGTGACTTCAGCGCCTTCAGATACCGTAGGCTCAAAGTCCCAAAGCTTTTCCTCTGGAAGTGGAGGTACAGATATACCTCTTTCAAGGCCATTTCCCCCTGAAACCTTCATTATCTCATCCAGTGGTCTTTGAATACCGTCGTATATATTTGATATGAGTCCCGGTCCCAGTTCCACGGAAAGAGGTCTGCCCAGGGATACCACCGGCTCTCCCGGTCCCAGCCCTGCAGTTTCCTCATACACCTGTATGGATGCCTGGTCTCCGTGCATTTCTATTATTTCGCCTATAAGGTTGTGTTCGCTTACATGTACCACATCGTACATATTGGCATCTCTCATGCCCTCTGCTATAACCAGCGGACCGGCAACCTTTTTAATCACACCTCTGCTCATTTCTGCCCATCACCTGCTTTCGTCTCATCTCCGGACAATATGTCCGATCCTACCGCCTTTTCGACGGATTTTTTTATGTCCTCGATGCCCTTACCAGTATCACCGTATGTTCCCGGTATCAGTATTACTGCGGGCACCGGTTCTTCCTTCATTTTTTCTATTTCCTCTTCCAGCTGAGATGCCAGAACTTCGGTAATATATATTACAGCATATCTTTCATCCTTTAGCCTCTTTAATATTTCCGCAGCTTCCATAGGAAGTGTTACCGGAATAGTTTCAAGGCCTACGGAAGCAAAGCCGTAAATGCTGTCGTAATCTCCCATTACAGCGATTTTAGACATATGTCTTTCTCACCCTTTCTCTGATTTCCTCTGCCGGAAGTCCGCTTCGCTTGCCCATAAGTATATTTCTCACGGATTTAAGTTCATTTTCCCTGGCATAAATATATGCAAATATCGGGCCTATTCCATCAGAATTTCTAAGCTCCGGTTTTATAAGGTCGATTATCCTGTTATCACACCAACACTCAAACTCAGACATGGAATTTTTAAGAGCCTGTGCCCCGTCGTGATAATCTGTTTCCTCCACATATTCTATAACCGCACCCTCTCCTGACAGCGCTGCCTTTATGAGCTTGTCCACATCAACTCCGGTGCCTGGTCTTCTGGCAAGAGCTGTTTCCATAAAGTCAGCACTTTTTCCAGTTCTCTGACATCTGATAGCAATCTTTATGTCCGTTACTCCCACTGTTTCACAGGCATATTTTTTTATTATTTCGCTATCGGATCTTTTTCCTGCCTCATAAATTGATTCAAGACATGTTCTGTCCATCATCACATCCAGCATCTGACCGTCGCCTGTTTTAATAAGCATATCATAGGCATCTGCTGCCGGTTTTTGAAGAAAATCCGGAAATCTGTGCCATGCCTTTTCCCTGATTATTTCAAGCAGCTCATCAGCGGAGTAAAAGGAATTATCAATATATGTTTCAGGGGCGTCAACGCCTGATGCCACCTGCTTCATCGCCGATTTGATATTATGATGAAGATCCTTATATGAAAGTACATCCAGTGTCGACATATCTTCCACAAGACTTCTTACCGTTTCCCATGTTTTATCAAGCTCATGTTCGAGAATCGTCTCACCGTCCTTGGCATCTTCACCGTTACCCCAGCCTTTAGCCATCAGCATCTCAACAGCATCATCCTCAGTGGGACAAGCCAAAAGACGGTTTAAATCTTCTTCTGTGAACATTTTAGTTTCAAGAGCTCTGATTCTGGCAACGGCATATGTGAGATCCTGTCTTCCCATGTTTTTCTCCTTTCACTGCCCTATCCGAACAGTTTTCCGTTTACCATATCGTGAAGCTCCTCTCTGCTAGCTTCAAGCATCGCCTTAAAGGTACAGTTTTCTTCAATGCCTCCGTATACAAGGACAAAACCACCGTCAATGCTTCTGATTTCATCGGACATAACAAGCTCGCCGCCTTTTTCCAAGGCAACATTCTTTATTACATCTTCAAAGCCTTTAGGCATTCTCTGTCTGTCCCTTGCTGAGAAAATTATTTCTCCCTTTTCAGAAAGCACATTATCTTCAAGCATCTTTTTTATAACGGCAAAATATTTTTCATCTTCCAGATTTAGCAATCTTTCATAGGCCTCATTTATAATTTCTCCTATTACCTCTTGCTTTGCTGAAAGTGCCGCCTGCCTTCTTTTTTGCTGAGCTGCCAGTCCAGCCAGCTCCTCAAGAGTGCCTTCTTCCCTTAAGGTATCATCATTTATACGCTCTAGCTCCGCTTTTATTTCCTCATCGGTCTTAGCATTTAATTCATCAATCTTATGCTGTATTTCCTCATAAATTGCGGCTTTCTTTTCCTCAGCCTCGCCGATTATCTGAGCCGCGATTTTTTCAATCCCTCTCATAAGCAGTCTCCTTAAAGCACTGCAGTTACAGCCAGGAAGGATATAAGCAGTGCAAGTATAGCGTATGTTTCAACCATTGCAGGGAAAAGCATAGCCTTTGCAAACTGTTCAGGCTTCTTTGCCACAACTCCTATGGAAGCTACAGATGCCTTACCCTGATAGATTCCTGAAATAAGTCCAACAAGACCTACAGGAAGACATGCTGCCAAAGTCATAAGACCTGTTCCTACGGAAATTTCCATAGGACTTCCTCCCAGAAGTCCAGCTCTTACCATTGTTACAAATCCTATCATAAGGCCATAAAGTCCCTGAGTACCAGGAAGCAGCTGAAGGATAAGCACCTTGGCAAATTTGCCAGGGTCTTCCGTTACAACGCCTGCCGCAGCCTGTCCTGCCTTACCTACACCGATTGCCGAGCCTGCTCCTGCAAAGAGCACCGCCACTGCCGCTCCCAGCAGTACAAATACCAATCCTAATTCCATTATTCTTTCTCCTCTCTGATATCTACATACTTAGTGCCTGTCTTAAAAGGCTCGAATATCCTTCCGCCGCCTTCATAAAACTTTCCGAAGAATTCCACATACTGAAGTCTGTTTGTATGAACATAGGCTCCCAGTATATTAATGGACATATTGAACACATGCCCTATGATAAACACGATTATAAAGAAGATAATGCCAAATACACTGTCTCCTCCCATGGCTCCTATCTGGTTGAACACCGAAGCGATTACTCCAGTTGCAAGTCCAAGGGCCAAAAGCCTTGAATAGGACAAAAGGTCGCTGAGCCAACCTGTTATGTTATAAAGGTCGTAAGCTCCGAGAGCCAATCTTAAGGCAGGATTTTTTCTGCCTCTGCCTGCTGTAAAAAGTATACCTATGGCACCTCCTGCCGCAAGAATCTTTGACAGCAATGCCACCGATGCCGGATATGATATTTCCCAGCCAGACAGAGAATAAAACAACTCTGTCGGAAGAAGCATCATCACAAGACCTGTCAGCATGCAAAGCCACAGCACCACATCGCAAAAGAAATTAGCATATTCCTTCTTCTTTATATACATATATCCTTTGATGCCCATGCCCACATACATATGTATTACACCTATTATCATGCAGTACATTAAAAGCCTCATCGGATCGTTTAACGGTGCAAACCACAGAGGCGGTATGCTCACCTGCTCTCCCATAAATGTCTTTGATATTACATCAACTGCATCTCCGAAATATCCTCCAAACAGCACTCCCCATACGATGGTTGAAATGCCGCAGTACATGAACATCTTAAGGGATTTTCTCATGGACTCTTCCATGTTCTTAAACTTCTTTAAAAGCACAGCCATGGTTACTGTAACAATCACACCATAAGCCGCATCAGAAAGCATCATTCCAAAGAGTATTACATAAAATATACCCATTATTGATGACGGATCCACTTCACCCTTATGAGGCAGCCCGTAGGAATCGACTATGCCCTCCACGGAACTTCCCAAGCCTTTATTCTTTAATATTACCGGAACATCCTCATCAGCTGCGGGATCTGTCACATCAACATAAAGATCAAATCTTTTATCCAGCTTTTTTGCTATGCTCTCGGCATCCTTTGCAGCCGCATATCCGCTTATAAAGAAAGCCTTTTCGCTTTGAGGTACATAATTCATCGCCTCAAGTCTTTTAGCAGTTGCCCTATACACATCGGAGAGCATCCTTATTTCACTGCGATGCTCCGCCATCTTTGCAATCTGCCCTGCCAAATCTTCGTTTTCCTTTTCCATTGCAAGATTTTCATCTTCAAGGCGTTTCTTTTCATCGGCTGCAATACCGCTGAAGCTTCCGGAAATCCTTACAAATCCTAAGGCATGTAATCCGTTTTCCACGGACTTTTCGTATTCCGAAAGACATACAACTGCGATACATGTCTGATATTTATCCTTGCTTACAACCGTTACATCTATCTGGGAAAGATCCGCCACATATTCACCTATGGCATCGTATATTTCCTCGACTGTATCGGTTTTGCCTATGCTTCCTATGAGAAAAGAGGTTCTGTCTGTACCTGTAAAGTCCATTGAAACATCCAGCAAAAGCCATGGTTCTAAAGTCTCCATAGCCACTTTATTTCTGTCAACGGCTACTCTGTTTTCCACTATGGTTTTCATATTGGAATTTACCGTTTCCACAGTTTCCATAAGCTTGTTCCTTTGGGCATATACTTCATCAAGCCTGTCTGCAGCAGTCGGAGTTTTTCCTTCAAGAGAAGCAAACATTCCCTTCTTTTCCGGACTGTAGGTCTCCATAACCTCAAGAGCATTTTCCATGGATGAAATAGCCCTTTCCAGCTTCATACGCTCTTCAGTGGTGTTTGGAATTTCCACATCCGTACCTTCAAAGGCACTGCCGTCAATCTGCATCAAGCCCCATCGCTGAAGGGTCTGCATGATTTCCTTTTCGTCTTTTCTCATGGCGCATATGTTCAGTTTTTTTACTTCAAGTACCGCCATAAGCTACCTCCCACTGTATATACGCTCCATCACCGATTCAATGGTTTCTTCATATAAATCTGCTGCCTTATCCTTTATGGCAAAGGCATCATTTTTTATATCATTTTCAGTTTTTTCTTCCAACCCTGCCAGTTGTTTTTTCTTTTTATCAAGGCGAATTTCCTTATCGGCCAGAGCCTTTGCTACAGCATCTTTTTTTCGCAGCTGCGCCGCTTCATTTGCCTCTTTAAGTTTCAAGGCCCCGTCAGCCTGAGCCGCAGCTATTATGTTATCTGCTTCTTTTTCAGCTGCTCTGACTTTATCTACTATTTCTCGGACCATATTATCACCGTCCCTCTGCTGTTAAAATCAAATTATTCCGTCATTTTAATTCTATCATAATTTTCAGTTTTAATATAAAATTTTTACCCCAAAAACCTCTCTTGCTAACACACATTTCTTTCAAAAAAACAATACGCAGAGAGATTATCTCCCTGCGCATTGTTACAAGTGTTTTCAATCGTCTTTACACTACTTTTTTTCTATAACTATACCTGTTTCGTGTCCGTTTATATCGAACTTTTCAGATGCTTCTCCTGCAGTCATTTCAACTGCCAGAGTTTCGCTCATTATGTAGTCTTTATGCTTTTCAACAGCTGCTGCAACTTCATCATCGCAGGAAAGAGTTATTGTGATGTTATCCATCATTTCAAGATCCTTCTGCTTTCTCAGCTGCTGTACCTTTGAAACTACTTCTCTTGCAAAGCCTTCATCCACAAGATCCTGATTGAGGTTTGTATCAAGGATTACAAATACATTGTTTTCCATGGCTACTGCAAAGCCTTCCTTGGCATTTATCTTAACATCAATCATGTCGGATCCTACAGTGTACTTGTTACCGTTTAATTCAAGCTCCATTTCTCCTGCTGCCAGAACCTTTGCAGGATCTTCCTTGGCGAGGTATTCACCAAAGGCCTTTATGTCAGAGCCCATTACAGGTCCTGCTACACTGAATGCAGGCTTAAGTTCATAATTCATGTATGTGGAAAGATCGTTTTCAAAGTCTACATTCTTTATGTTCAGCTCTTCCTGGATAAGAGGTACCAAATCGCTTATTACGCTTTCGTACTTACCATCCACAAGCACGCTGGACAGCGGCTGTCTTACCTTGATTCTTTCCTTTTCTCTTATACCTCTTCCCAGACCTACGAGAGTTCTTACAAGATCCATTCTCTCTTCGATCTTTTCGTCTATGAGGCTTTCATCTGCTACAGGATAGTATGCCAGATGTACGGATTCGTTTCCTGTCAGCTTAACATACATTTCGTCTGCGATAAACGGAGCAAACGGTGCCATCAGTTCTGCAACACCTACAAGAACATCATATGTAGTCTTGTATACTGCCTTCTTGTCATCGGACATTCCCTCTGCCCAGAATCTTCTTCTTGCTCTTCTGATGTACCAGTTGGACAGGTCTTCTGTTACGAAGTTCTGTATTGCCCTTGTGGCTCTCATATGGTCGTAGGAATCCATAAATTCAGTAGCTTCCTTTACAACTCTGTTGAACTTGGAGATTATCCATCTATCCAGTTCAGGTCTTTCTGCCACAGGAACATCAAATTTTGAAGGATCTATATCGTCCTGATTTGAGTAAAGTACAAAGAAATTATATACATTCTTTAATGTTCCGAAGAATTTTGATACCAGATCCTGAAGTCCGTCTTCGTCAAACTTTGTCGGAGTCCATGCAGGTGATGACTGCAGCAGGTACCATCTTGGAGCATCGGCACCGTACTGATCCAATACCTGGAACGGGTCAACGGTGTTACCCTTGGACTTACTCATCTTCTTGCCGTGCTTATCCAAAATCAGGTCGTTTACCAGTACATTCTTATATGGAGCCTTGCCCTTTAAGAATGTGGAAACTGCCATCAGTGAGTAGAACCAACCTCTAGTCTGGTCTATACCTTCGCAAATGAAGTCTGCAGGGAATTCCTGATCATCGAAGTGTTCTGTGTTTTCAAACGGATAATGATGCTGTGCATATGGCATTACTCCGCTGTCAAACCAGCAGTCCATTACTTCTGGAATTCTTGTCATAGTCTTGCCACATTCCGGACATGTGAGATGAACGTCATCCACATAAGGTCTGTGCAGCTCTATGCTCATATCTATATCTTCCTGAGCTTTTTCTATAAGCTCTTCTCTGGAGCCTACGCATTCAAGATGACCGCATTCACATCTCCAGATAGGAATTGGTGTACCCCAGTATCTGTTTCTGGATATTGCCCAGTCCTTAACCTCTGCCAGCCAGTTTCCAAATCTCTTTTCTCCCACATATTCAGGATACCAGTTAACAGTGTTGTTGTTTGCAACCAACTGATCCTTAAGAGCGCTCATTTCGATATACCAGCTTGGCTTAGCATAGTAGATAAGCGGAGTTGAGCATCTCCAGCAGTGCGGATAGTTATGTTCAATCTTTTCCTTGGAGAAGAGTTTACCTTCTGCTGCCAGATATTTTACGATTTCAACATCAAGGCCTTCTTCCATTACGAATCTGCCTTCCCAAGGAGTTGCAGTGTATTTGCCGTCTTCATCCACAGGAATAGGAACAGGAAGTCCGTATTTTCTGCCTGTGTTGTAGTCGTCTTCACCAAAGGCAGGAGCTGTATGAACGATACCTGTACCGTCTGTTGTTGTTACATAATCGCCGCATGTAACATAAAATGCCTTGCCTTCAACTTCCACAAACGGCATAAGCTGTTCGTATTCCATATGTTCCATCTGGCTGCCCTTCATCTTTTCGAGGACTTCATAGCTGTCATCGCCGAGAACCTTTTCCATAAGTTCTTCTGCCAGATAGTATACATCGCCGGCGTTTTCACCGGATGTCATTTTTACCTTAACATAGTCTACATTAGGATTTACTGTCAGAGCCACGTTAGCTGCCAGTGTCCATGGTGTTGTTGTCCATGCCAGGAAGTATTCGTTGTCAGCATCCTTTTTCTTGAACTTAGCAACCAGTGTCAGAACCTTTACTTCCTTGTAACCCTGAGCTACTTCGTGGGAAGCAAGACCTGTTCCGCATCTTGGGCAGTATGGAAGAATCTTATGACCTTCGTAAATGAGTCCAGCTTTAAAGAATTCTTTTATTACCCACCATCCTGTTTCGATGTAGTCATTGTCCAGTGTGATATATGGGTTTTCCAAATCTACCAGATATCCCATTCTTCTGGACATTTCTCTCCAAAGGCTTTCATATGTAAATACGGATTCACGGCACTTTTCATTGAATTCCTTGATACCGTATTTTTCGATATCCTGCTTGCCTGTCATCTTAAGCTGTTTTTCAACTTCGATTTCAACAGGCAGACCGTGTGTATCCCAACCGGCCTTTCTTCTTACCTGAAAGCCCTTCATGGTCTTGTATCTGTTAACGGAATCCTTGAGGGTTCTTGCCATGAAATGGTGTACACCCGGACGGCCGTTGGCTGTCGGAGGTCCCTCATAGAATACAAACTGAGGCTGACCTTCTCTTGTTGTGACACATTTGTCAAGAAGATCTTCCTCTTCCCACTTTTCAACCTGCTCCATCTGCAGGTCAGCTATCGCTTTTTCTGACAAATTCTTAAACATATCTTCACACTCCTGTAAAAAAAATATCCCTAATCCATATGGATTAGGGACGATTATCATAATAAACCGCGGTACCACCCTTGTTGCGCCTGCCGACTGCTCGGCCAACGCCACTTGTTCATATTAACCTGTAGACTCAGGACTGATCTATTGCTTCGTTCACCAACCGTCTCTCACCTAACACGGTCTCTCTGTAAGGATTTTAGCGAAACAACCGGTTCCGTCATAGTCTTTTGACTTCATATTCATTATTTTATGTATATTGAATTTCTTTGTCAAGATTATTTTACATATTTCATGCATTTTTTTATTATTATCAACTAATCTGAAATCATTTTTTTATGTTTTTACAACAATTTGTTTTACAAAAATACTGAGGTGAAATAAATTGGTTCTATAATAAATGTTGGGGTATGATGCCTCAACATTTTTTATGCAATAAAAAATTGAGCATAATATCAAGCTCATTTAAAATGAAATCACCACAATAACATAGAAAGGAGTTTTCAATTATGCT
>NZ_JADCKA010000020.1 GCF_014982745.1 Gallibacter intestinalis
GGCTATACAAGAGAATCGGCGTTAAGCATAGGAAATTCCATGCATATAGAGCCACCTTTGCAACGAATCTTGCTAGGGCAGGAGTTCCCATTGAACAGACTGCTAAACTGCTCGGTCATGGTGATATATCTGTCACGGCTAGGTATTATGTTCATGTGTCGGCTGAAAAGCAGGCTTCTGCTGTAGAAAGAATCGCGTCCTTTACACTACTAAAACAAAATAATTGATTGCAAATATAAAACCGGCCAAAACGGCCGGTCTTTATATTTATTTTAATTTTAGAACATTCCAATATTCCTCATGCTCAAATAATTTCCCTCTGATGTTACGATTACATGGTCGAAAAAATTTATATCAGCTTCTTTGCATTTTTTTATAATTATATTAGTCAAATCTATGTCATCATCGCTAGGTAAAAGATTCCCCGACGGATGATTATGAGATATTGCAATAGATGTAGCTCCTAAGATACAACAACACTCAATTATTTTATCAATCTCTATTAAAACATATTCTTTAATGCCTTGTGTGACGGATATTTTCTTTTCCATATTGTTTTCTTCGTTCATTAGAACGACTATGAATTGCTCTTCCGAAGAACCTATTTCTTGGTTCCAGACAGCACAAACATCAGAGGGCTTCCTTATATTTATCATACTGCCCCCTATAAGTTCTTTATTTAACTGTCTTTTCCCCGTATTAAAGTTTATGTTTTATTTCGTGGCGGTCCTCGGGTAACAATTCATATTGTTTATTTAGGTACTGCTTCATCCACTTTCGTTCATCCCGTAGGAAACTTCCGTGTCCACAGCATATAACTCACATCCGCCCATGAGAGTGTTGTTAAATTATTTTAATGAGTATTACATCCTCCTTTTATAATAAGTTTAGGCATATTATAATACCTAAACTTATTATATCATAGTTTGTAATATTTTCCATTAAATTAATTGCTCATTTTTCAAACTGCTATACCGATTTTCTCCAACAATGATATGGTCTAATAGTTTTATTCCTATAATCTCACAAGCATCCTGCAGTCTCACTGTTGAATTAATATCTTCTTGACTAGGCGTTGGGTCTCCAGATGGGTGATTATGTATGCATATAATTGCCGCAGCATTGCTCAAAATAGCATATTTAAGAATTTCTCTAGGATGCATTATTGCACTAAATAAATCTCCTATACTTGCATCATTCACACCAATTATTTGGCCCTTTGCATTAATAGCTACCACTGAAAACACTTCTCTGTCTCTCTCCTGCATTTTAAGATATTTTACAGCGAACTTATAAATATCTTCTGAGCATTTTATCTCAGTGTTAGGCACTTCCCATACCCTTGATGTTTTTGTATAAATTTCATACTTCTTAACTTCCATTTTTATCTTTCCTTTCTTGATGGGCTAACACATGTGCGTTAGCGTTTCCGTGTTCGGTTGATGACTGGAAGTAAAGGTAACGGTGTCAGATAGTGTTCAAGGTGGAGACTTGTACTACCTTGCACTATCAAGCCGTTGCATATACTGAAGGATTCAACGAGCACGAACACTATAATCCATCGCGAAGGCTTTGAGTTATGGCCTGAGCGATACCGCTTCTGCCAAACGGGTGGGTTGGTGGGAAAACAAAATTGCCCCGTTAACGCCGGGGCAATGCTCCTATTATGTTGTTATATTATTTAATCTTTTCTAGAAGCCTTTTTAAAGTACGTGCTTGTTTATAATCCAATGTTACTCCTTTGCTCATGTATTTATGATCCGGAGACCAATCTCTTATATCTAATCTTGGATTATTTCCATTCCAGGCTATAAGGTTTAATTCTTTCGACCAGCCTTTTTCTGATACAGATATAACACCATACCTTTTAGTAATTTCAAATGTCATTTTTTCTTTTTTCATCTTACTAACCTCCATTTGTTAAGCATACATCTTTGAATAAATCTCAATTTGTTCATCTGTCAAACTTTCAAATCCTTCGGAATCCCACGGTGCTCTACATATGAAAAAAGTTCCTGCAATGACATCATATATATGACCGTTTGCAAGTCGTAAACAACGATTAAGTTGAAGTCCCATGCACTTGCCAAGTTCATTACAAATTATTACAGCATCATCTGTATGGCTTGGAGGTGTTACCATTTCAATAAATCCTCCAACTATTTCTTGCTTTGCATCCAAAGTATTTTCAATCTCTACTACCTTCGGCTCTTCATGCGGTTTAACTAATAATACTTTCATTGATGTTCTCCTTTCTTGATGGGCTAACACATGTGCGTTAGCGTTTCCGTGTTCGGTTGATGACTGGAAGTAGAGGCAACGGTGTCAGATAGTGTTCAAGGTGGAGACTTGTACTACCTTGCACTATCAAGCCGTTGCATATACTGAAGGATTCAACGAACACGAACACCATAATCCATCGCGAAGGCTTTGAGTTATGGCCTGAGCGATACCGCTTCCCAATATATGCTGAAAGCATATTATTTTGCAACTACATATGATATACTATTATCGCTGCGACTCTTTCCAGCAGGAAGGAGGTGAATCAACTGGATATACTTATTTCTTTTTTGGTCGCTGTCGGAGCAGATGTAACAGCCTATCTTATCTGCAAGTGGCTGGACAGTGATGACGATTAGCAGCAACAGCACATAAAAAAGCGAGGACTGGTACTCCTCGCTTTTCCTTTTTGTCCAACTGGACACTTATTTCTTTTTTATTTGCCTAAAAATAGTATAGCATATTATATGTAGTTGTCAACTTACATCAATACTTTTATAAACCATTTTTGAAATATATCAATACAATAATAATATATATTGTTTATATTACATATTAGAATATCTTTAAATAGAAGATTTGTCAATATATAATGTGCAGTGTATAAAAAAATAGAGCTTATTCAAGCTCTATTTAGTAGCACCGCAGGTGCATCTGTAATACTTGATGTAAGTTTCTGTATCTTGATATGCTTCTTTCTTATATCTAATTTCGTTATGACTAGAATAACTTTCACCATTTAAGGCATGAGATTTAAAATGATTATATCCTAAATCATCTTCTTCAGGACTAAGAAATTCTGCATTACATCCATCAGCATCACATACAACAACTCCATACGGCACTTTTTTATATTTAGTCACAGTTTTCTCACCATACACAGGCTCCCATTTATGCTGATGTGCAGGCTTAGATGGCTTAGAAGTAGATGAATCGCTGGAGCTTGATCCAGAAGACCCGCTGCTACCGCCTGATGGCTTGCTTGGCTTTGATGCACTAGAGCCACCAGAGCTACTGGAACTATTGCTTCCACTATTAGAAGGCTTCTTATTTGAGTTACTAGAACTTGCACTAGAATTGCTGGAAGAAGGCTTTTTATCAGTAGACTCTGCTACTTCCTCTTTAGCTTTTTCTACCTTCTTTTTAGTTGAATTAACTTTTTCCTTAGCAGCTTCTACTTTCTTCTCTGCTTTTGCTATTGCATCTTTATCGCCTGATTTTTTAGCTTTTTCTAATTCTTTTTCTGCATCTTTAAGTTCATCTTCAGCAGACTGTTCCTCTTTAACAGCCTCCTCTTCAGCTTCCTTTGCCTGTTCGAGCTTCTTCTCGTTAGAAGCCACGCCTGAATCAGTAGAAGTCATCAGCTTATACCCTACTGAACCACCAGCAGCCACCGCTATGATAAGCAAGATTGCAAGAGCGGTTTTCTTATGCTTCTTGCAGGTATCCTTAATAGTAGTCCAATACTGGACTATTCTCTTCTTTAACATATTAAATTCCTCTCTTATGAAACCAACTTATATAAACCTTTAGTTATAAGAATTATGCAATATTATTTTTTTGTTGCTCCGCAACTGCATTTTGTAATTATTTAGTAGCTCCGCATGAACAATTATAATATTTTATATATGTTTCAGTTGTTTGATATGGAACTTTTTTATATCTTGTTTCTACATGATACATAATTAATATCTTATGAATTAATTATAACATTTCATTTGTCCATATCCAATCACTATTATTATGATACAATATAAAAACAAACTTATTTACAATCCTCAATAATAAAAGGAGGATTGCAAATGGCAACCAACTGTATAATAAATGGAAATCACTACTATAGAATCTATAGAAAAGTGGGAAAGGAATTTAAAAATGGACAATGGCTAGATAAGAGAAAAGCTTTTTATGGCAA
>NZ_JADCKA010000021.1 GCF_014982745.1 Gallibacter intestinalis
GAAATTGTCAGAAACCTCTATTACCTTACTGGCATAGTCTGTTTCTTATCTTCGACTTGTTCTTTATACTATGAAGTTTTTTAGGTTCTGTCCGCTTCAGCGAACATTCTTTATATTAGCAGAGCTCAGCTCCTTTGTCAAGGACTTTTTTTATCCTTTTTTATTCACCGGCAATGCTTTTCGCTGTTTTGTTGACAGCTTGTTAAGTATATCAGATACTACATTGGCTGTCAATGAATGAAAGCAAGTTTTTTGAATGTTTTTTGTTATATTTTTGTTTTCTATTATAAGGTTATTTGACGCTTTTAATTAACCACTTATCGCCAAACTGCGATGCTTCCACTTTATATGTCTTACCCTTGCGATCTGTAAGGGTCTTCATGGTCATAGGGTGTTCAGTTACCATAAGGATTTCAGGATTTTCTGCAGCTTCCCATGAGAGCTGGGCCACCTTGGCACCCAAGCCTTCAAAATATGCCGCCGCCGCGCCGTTCATTATATTGAGCCCTCGCCCTAGATATACATCAGCTCCATGCTCCAGGTACTCTTCAATCCATCCTATATTATTAAGCACAACCTGTTTTTCATCTAGATGCTCTTTAATATATGCGTCTTCATTACCCTTTGTCACACTGCTGTGGCATGTTATTGCACTGACATCCTTTTCCTTTGGCAACGGAGGAATGGCAATGCTATCCGGTATATCCGGTCTTTTTCGCTCTGCACATATGATAGCTTCCAGATTAGCCAAGGCAGTTCTTCTCATTTTATTTATGTTAGATACGGGCATTCTGCCTTCCTCATCTGCTGATATACTTAAATACTCTACTTCGAAAGGAGTATCTCCCGTCTTCTTCAGTTGGTGCTCTATTACTTCTCTGGTTGTCGGTACTTTTTCAGCCCTTTCGTAAATATCGTCTCCGGCAACTTTAACTTCATGCTCTTCATCGTAGGCAATAAGTTCCGGTTTTTCTCCTATGTGCGCGGTAAATTCCATTCCTATAGGACGTTTCCTTAAGGATTTTCTGTAACTTTCTCTCGCTTTCTCCATCAATACCGCTGATGATATCCTATATATATCCGAACCTTTTTCTATTTCTTCCTTTATATCTCCTATCAGGAAATTACCGTTGCCCTTTGCTTCCTTGTATGTTATTACTCCTCCAGTAAAGTTCTTTCCCCTTATTTCAATAACATCTCCCATATCCGGTTCAAAGGAAAGCTTTGTTTCTATAAGGTTTCTGTCCTTTCTCCCGATAACCTTTCCCATGTATATGCCACTATTTTTAGGAATATCACCGGAAAGCAAGCCTCCCTTAGGAAGACCTCCGAGGTAGCCTTCTGAAAACCCTCCTCTGTTGAATATCTGCATCAAGGTCTTTTTATCTTCCTCCGATACATTGCATCTACCTTCTTTATAATACATGTCGATATATTTTCTGTAGATTTTCGTTACGGTGGCAACATATTCCGGCGACTTCATCCTGCCTTCTATTTTAAGGGAAGCTACACCGGCTTCTATGAGCTCTGGCAGCCGTTCTATCCCACACATATCCTTAGGGCTGAGGAAGTATCCGGTTTTACCATTTTCGTCAGTATAAGGCAGCCTGCATGGCTGTGCACATTGCCCTCTATTGCCGCTTCTGCCGCCTATTGCCCTAGACATCTGACATTGCCCCGAATAGCACATGCACATAGCTCCATGGACAAATACTTCAATATCGCACAGGTCGGTAACTTCTCGTATTTCATCTATGCTCATTTCCCTTGCGATTACCACCCGTTCAAAACCCATTTTGAGGGCGTTTTTAACTCCGCTTCTGTTATATACGCTTCCCTGAGTGGAAAGGTGCAGACTTAAATCAGGCACATATTTTTTAAGAAGCACTGCAAGACCCCAGTCCTGCACTATGGCTGCATCGGCGCCTATTTGATAGATATCTGCGGCGTACTTCACCGCATCATAGAGCTCATCATTTTTCAAAAGAGTGTTCATGGTAACAAAAACCTCCACTCCCCTGGCGTGAGCGTATGATATTGCTTCTTTCATCTGTTTTAAATCGAAATTGGATGCATTCATTCTGGCATTGAAATTTTTGCCGCCGATATATATTGCATCCGCTCCGTTTTCCACTGCAGCTACAAACTGCTCTATGCCGCCGGCCGGTGCCAGCAGTTCTATCTTATCTCGTTTGATATTACCCATAACATACTATATAATACTATTTATATTAGGAGGTATCAACATGAATAAATTCCGGCAGTTTATGAAAGAAAGATCTTTCATAAGACTAACCTTTTTCATAGTATTCACGGCCACATTGCTATACATTATGTATTTTGTGGTCAAAGATTTCCCAAGCATAACAGGCTCTGTTTTCTCTGTTATCGGAAGCATAGTATCGGCACTTTCTCCTCTTTGGATAGGTCTTATACTGGCATACATTATAAATCCTCTCGTGGAGACTATAGATTTAAAGCTTATAGGCAGACTCGGTCAACCTGACGGCGCCACTTTAAGCATAGATTCTTCAGATGAAACGCTTCTAAAAAAAAGAAGAAAGCGCACCCGATTTATAAGCATAATCATCACATACCTTATAATAGTCGCAGCTCTTATTTTGCTGCTGTATCTGTTTGCCGCCATGATAGTGGGAAGATTTGTTGTGACCAGCCTTCCTAATCTGCTGACTCACTTTGTTCAACTGGCATATGGCTACGAGGATGAATTCAGAAATTGGATAGCTAATCTTCCTGACGGCGTTGTTTCAGACTATGCCACCTCAGCTATAAATACCGTAATGGAATGGCTTTCCGCCCACTTCAGTGCCAGCGGTGTTATTTCCACCATCAGCAGCATAGGCAGCGGCATACTGAACTTTGCCCTAGGTATTGTAGTCAGCATATACCTTATTGCAGACAAGGACTTTTTTATAGGCCTTTGGAACAAGCTAATCACACTTATAACTCCTAAAAGGAGTTCCGGCATCAACGGCACTCTCAGAGAAGTGGATGATGTTCTTTCCAAATTCCTCAGAGGGGTATTGCTGGATGCCATATGCGTGGCAGTGCTCTCTTCCATAGGGCTTTCAATCATCGGCTTGGAATTTTCAGTGGTTATAGGAATCTTTGCCGGCGTGGCAAATGTTATACCTTATTTCGGACCTATAATAGGAATGGCTCCCGCATTTTTGGTGGGACTGTTCACAGACGGCATATGGAAAGGAATATTAGCAGTTATCGTTCTTATAATACTGCAACAGATAGATGCAAATCTCATTTATCCAAGAATAGTAGGTTCTTCCATAGGGCTGAAGCCTATATTCGTTCTGCTGGCAGTTTCCTTCGGAGGATACTACGGCGGTATCATCGGTATGATTTTGGCAGTTCCTGCGGCAAGCATATTGCAGCTTTTCATAATAAAGTGGGCAGGAAAGAGAGAGCAAAATCTGGCTTCCAAACAGTCCTTACAATCGTCAGCCGATGACTCAGACAATCTTGATGAAAGCGACCTGCAATAAAAGCGAACAAGGGCTATAGGACAAAAGAAAAAGGTTCTATAATAAATGTTGGGGTATGATGCCTCAACATTTTTTATGCAATAAAAAATTGAGCATAATATCAAGCTCATTTAAAATGAAATCACCACAATAACATAGAAAGGAGTTTTCAATTATGCT
>NZ_JADCKA010000022.1 GCF_014982745.1 Gallibacter intestinalis
CAAGCAAAATACGAAGAAACGCACAGCCGTGAGGAGTTCATGGCATTGATAGGAAGGAACTACTTGGATTAGTTATTAAGCGGTGGGACACCCTCTTTATTCATTGATAACTTATGTTGTTTGACTCATTTCGTGATTTTATCTTGATACTAAAATTATAGTCCTGCCGCTTGATATATACCGGGCAATGGAGAACAGTTACTACTTGGAACAGAAAATAGTTTATAAAAATACACCTCTATTGCCCGGATTAAGGAAATGAGAAATGAAGATAAAGAAATTAGAAGCGGATTTACTATACAACAAAGACATACACCTAACTATCATCGCTTCTGATGGCGATTTTAACACTATACACGGGCTTTCACGATTAAGTGAGGAGGAAATACAGAAATACGATTTACGCATCGAGAAGAAGCGAAAAAAGAGGTCATTAGATGCCAATGCGTATGCTTGGGCACTCATCAATAAACTTGCGGAAAAGTTAAGGTCAACGAGTGAAGAAGTGTATCAAGAATGTATTAGAAAATACGGATTTAGAACTATCGTGCTTGTTAAAAATGACTTATTAAAGGATGTAATGACCGCCTTTAATAATCAAGGACTTGGCAACTATAGCGAGGTCATAGGTCAAAGTCAAAACAATAAGAACGGCACTAATGTTCAACTATACTTTGGAAGCAGTAAATATGACACAAAGCAAATGGCAAGGTTTATCGATGGGATAGTAAGCGACTGTAAAGAACAGGGCATTGAGACAATGACACCGGAAGAGATAGAGAAACTAAAAGTAGCGTGGAGGAGCAATGAACAAAGTTAAAGGTTGGATATCATTATATCGCTCCGTCCGTCACAACTGGATATATACATCGGAACCGTTTGATAGGTTTCATGCTTTTGTAGATTTGATATTCAGGGCTCAATATGAGGACGCAAAAGTGCTTATCAAAGGTCAGCTGATAGAACTGAAAAAAGGTCAATTATTGGTCGGTACCGACACACTTTCTAAAGAATGGCAGTGGAGCAGAGGTAAAGTTTTACGATTTTTAAAATTACTGGAACAAGACGAGATAATATCGCTTGACGGTACAGCACTCGGTACAGTTGTAACCATTGAAAATTACAGCAAATACCAAGACAAGCAAACACCAAACGGTACAGCACTCGGTACACCACTCGGTACAACAGTCGATACACCAGACGGTACAGCACTCGGTACACATATAAATAATATAAACAATAATAACAATATAACAAATAAACAATATATAAGAGTAGGGGCATTCAACAATGTTCGTCTGACCGAGGATGAGCTTCAAAGTTTGCAAGATAATCTGACAGGTTGGAGAGAGTGGATTGAGGATTTATCCACATACATGAAAAGCAGTGGCAAAATATACGATGACCATTATGCTACTTTGTGGAAATGGTATCGAGATGACCCTAAAAGGCATGAAAAGTCAGAGAGGTATGACGGAC
>NZ_JADCKA010000023.1 GCF_014982745.1 Gallibacter intestinalis
AAACCGGCGATGTCCTACTTTCCCAGGCAGTCTCCCACCAAGTATCATCAGCGCTACGGAGCTTAACTTCTGTGTTCGGGATGGGTACAGGTGTAGCCTCCGCGCTATTATCACCGGATTACCTTAAACTGAATATCATGTCCTTTGGTCAAGCACCCGACCTATTAGTATCGGTCAGCTACATACATTACTGTACTTCCACCTCCGACCTATCAACGTGGTAGTCTCCCACGGGTCTTACAGGGAGATCTTTTCTTGTGGTGGGCTTCGCACTTAGATGCTTTCAGCGCTTATCCTTTCCGTACTTAGCTACCCGGCTATGCCCTTGGCAGAACAACCGGTGCACCAGCGGTACGTCCATCCCGGTCCTCTCGTACTAGGGACAGCTCCACTCAAATCTCCTGCGCCCACAGCGGATAGGGACCGAACTGTCTCACGACGTTCTGAACCCAGCTCGCGTACCTCTTTAATGGGCGAACAGCCCAACCCTTGGGACCTACTTCAGCCCCAGGATGAGACGAGCCGACATCGAGGTGCCAAACACCGCCGTCGATGTGGACTCTTGGGCGGTATCAGCCTGTTATCCCCAGGGTAGCTTTTATCCGTTGAGCGATGGCCCTTCCACTCGGAACCACCGGATCACTAAGCCCGACTTTCGTCCCTGCTCGACTTGTAGGTCTCGCAGTCAAGCTCCCTTCTGCCTTTACACTCTTCGTGCGATTTCCGTCCGCACTGAGGGAACCTTTGGGCGCCTCCGTTACTCTTTAGGAGGCGACCGCCCCAGTCAAACTGCCCACCAGACACTGTCCCGACGCCGGATCACGGCGCACGGTTAGAATTTCAACATTACAAGGGTGGTATCCCAACGGTGACTCAGGCAAAACTGGCGTCCTACCTTCATTGTCTCCCACCTATCCTGTACATGCAATGCCAAAACTCAATATCAAGCTACAGTAAAGCTCCATGGGGTCTTTCCGTCCTGCTGCGGGTAACCGGCATCTTTACCGGTACTACAATTTCACCGAGTCTATTGTTGAGACAGTGCCCAGATCGTTACGCCTTTCGTGCGGGTCAGAACTTACCTGACAAGGAATTTCGCTACCTTAGGACCGTTATAGTTACGGCCGCCGTTTACTGGGGCTTAAGTTCGTGCCTTCGATTGCTCTAAGCAGTCCCCTTAACCTTCCAGCACCGGGCAGGCGTCAGCCCCTATACTTCAGCTTTCGCTTTTGCAGAGACCTGTGTTTTTGGTAAACAGTCGCCTGGGCCTTTTCACTGCGGCCCGCTCTTCGCGGGCACCCCTTCTCCCGAAGTTACGGGGTCATTTTGCCGAGTTCCTTAACAATAGTTCTCTCGCTCGCCTTAGGATTCTCTCCTCATCTACCTGTGTCGGTTTGCGGTACGGGCACCTAGGAGCTCGCTAGCGGCTTTTCTTGACAGTGTGAAATCAGCTGCTTCCGTCT
>NZ_JADCKA010000025.1 GCF_014982745.1 Gallibacter intestinalis
TAATATATTTTTCAATTGATTCCTTTAACTCTTCATAACTGTAGTAGGTGTTCCCATAGTACATTTCCTGCTTCAATATACCAAAGAAGTTCTCCATAACAGAATTATCGTAACAATTCCCTTTACGTGACATACTTTGATAGATTTTGTTTTCTTTTAACCTATTAGAGTATGCTGCCATTTGATATGCCCATCCTCTATCAGAATGAAAAGTTCTTCTGTATGGACAATCAGATGTTACTTCAATTGCTCTCTTTTGAGCAGATAATACACTTACCGCAGAAGGAGCTTTGCTGATTGAATAACTTAATATTTCACCGTTAAACATATCAAGAAATGGATTAAGATAAAGTTTTTTGATTATCATTCGACCTTTTCCATCAATTTCATAATACTTAAATTCGGTAGTATCTGTAGTAATCTTTTGATGCGGTATTGTAGTGTGAAATCTTCTGTTTATTCTATTTGGTGCAATTCTTCCAACATTACCTTTGTATGAATTGTATCGTCTGCTTTTTCTTGTGTATGATGTTACCTGCAAACCAAGTTTTTGCATGATTCGCTGTACTTTCTTTTTATTGACACAAATCCCTTCTTTTTGAAGTACAGCTTTCATACGCCGATATCCAAAATCCTTATGTTCGTTGTGTAAGTCAAGGATATGTTCTTCTAATTCTTTATTCGGATTCACTCTGTCAAAACGCTTTTGCCAATACATATATGTTGATTTTGGAAATCCTACTACTGCGAGAATCTCTTTTAATCTAAATTCTCCTCGGAGGCTGTGAATGATTCTCGCTGTTTTTTCAGAAGAGCTTCCTCCTCTAAACGCAGCCTCCTCAGTTCTTTTAAATATGCATTCTCTATTCTAAGTTTCAATAGCTCATCTTCGAGCTGTTTTACATATTCTTTACTGGTATCTACAGTTGCTTCATCTTCAGATTGACTTATCTTTTTTTGCTTTGTATCTTTATCCATTGATCTTTTCCGACCTTTCTTCTTAGGTCTCAAAGCATCAGGACCTGCAGTTCTAAAATCATTTACCCATCTGACGACGAGTGAAGGATTATTTATTTCTTGTGATATTGCTAATTCCTGATACGAGAGTTCGCTTGTTAGATACAATTCTACTATATGAAGTTTAAATTCAAAAGAATATGTTTTATTTTTCCTGGAACGTCTTAATCCATCATCACCAAATTTCTGATAATTTTTAATCCAGCTGCGAACTTGTTCAATAGATTTAATACCATATTTATGAGCTAAATATGTATAGCCACCTTCACCTTTAAGATAGGCTTTTACTACAGATTTCTTAAATTCAAAGCTATATTTTGCCATAACAAAACCGACCTCCCAACTGTTAGATATTTAGGTCTAACTTTTGGGGGTCGGTTCA
>NZ_JADCKA010000026.1 GCF_014982745.1 Gallibacter intestinalis
GCTGGCAGAGTGTATATTCACTCTGTCAGTTTCTTTATGTTAATGAATGCATGATTCTTGCTCTGAATCTCTTAAAATTTCTGACTCCATAAGATACTCTCTTGATTACTTTTATCTTGTTGTTACAGCCCTCTGTATATCCATTAGTGTATCCTGTAATTATTCCATTCCTTATCTCATCAAACCAATCTATAAAAGTTTTACAGCAATTATTAAACTCTTTACATTCAAAACTTTGTGCCATCATAATCCAGTTGTTCATCCTTTTAGTAAATTTGTAGCTATCTTTTTCCTTCATAAGAGAATAAAATTCATTCTTAAGATAGTAGGCTTGAGATAATTCCTTTGATAAAGATAGCATGTTTAATACTTGTTGCCATTCATAGTCTTTAAGTTTGTCCTGCGATTTAAGAAGCAGTGTTCTTGATCTTTTAAAATATTTCCTTCGGCTAGGCTCAAAGTTTTGTTGGACCTTTTTTCTTGTTCTTTCAAATGCCCATGTGACTTGTCTGATAACATGATATTTGTCAGCTATGATTTTTGCATTAGGAAAACAATGTTTAGAAACCGCTTTAAATGCAGTGCTCATATCGATTACAACATATTGCACATTGTTTCTATCCTTAAACTTGGAAAAGTAAGAGTAAAGGTAGTCAGCTTTTCTTGAAGGAAGTATATCTAAAACCTTCTTTGCTTTAGGATTAGTAAGGATAAATTGGAATTTCTCTCCGTTAGCATTTCCTTTAAACTCATCAAAGGCAATCACCTTGGGAAGACTAGGTAAGCCATAATCTATCTTATCAAGGATTCTGCCAATAGTTGCCTGAGAAAGAGATGTTAATTTAGCAATAGATTTTAGTGAAGAAACTTCAGTAAATCTAGATAGAATAAAAGCCCAGAGCCTATTGGTTGTTCTTTGATATTTAGGTAAGAAAGGTATTTTCTCAAAAAATCTTTTACCACAATGAGGACATACATATCTTCTTTTTCTAAGATGAATGAAAGTTGCTTTATGCAGAAAAGGGACATCTTTGATTATCTGAGTACGGTAGTCATGAACCCTTTCAGTAGGGAAGTTGCAGCAGGGGCAGGTATGAGGTTCTTTTTTCATTGAGATAAAAATGTTGAGAGATTCCTCAGTACTTTTAATATTTTCTAAAATTGCACCTTTTAATTCAAATAATTCTTCTATATAATTTGACATGAGCATAATTGAAAACTCCTTTCTATGTTATTGTGGTGATTTCATTTTAAATGAG
>NZ_JADCKA010000027.1 GCF_014982745.1 Gallibacter intestinalis
TCGTCCTCGGCTTAGGTCCCGACTAACCCTGAGTGGACGAACCTTCCTCAGGAATCCTTAGATTTTCGGCGGGCAGGATTCTCACCTGCCTCTCGCTACTCATGCCAACATTCTCTCTCGCGTACTGTCCAGCTCGCCTTACGACTCACCTTCGGCCTGCACGCGATGCTCCTCTACCAACTGTATTACAGTTCCCAAGCTTCGGTAGTAAGTTTAGCCCCGTTTATCTTCGGCGCAAAGTCACTCGACTAGTGAGCTATTACGCACTCTTTAAATGAGTGGCTGCTTCTAAGCCAACATCCTAGCTGTTTATGCAACTTCACATCCTTTTCCACTTAACTTACATTTTGGGACCTTAGCTGTGGGTCTGGGCTGTTTCCCTTTCGACCATGAAACTTATCTCCCATAGTCTGACTCCCAGGCTTGATCGCATGGCATTCGGAGTTTGATAGTTTTCGGTAACCGGTGAAGGCCCCTAGAACATTCAGTGCTCTACCTCCATGTGTCATCGCCTGAGGCTAGCCCTAAAGCTATTTCGAGGAGAACCAGCTATCTCCGAGTTCGATTGGAATTTCACCGCTATCCACACGTCATCCCAACCCTTTTCAACGGATATGGGTTCGGTCCTCCACGAGATTTTACTCTCGCTTCAACCTGCACATGGATAGGTCACCCGGTTTCGGGTCTACAGCATGTAACTTATCGCCCTATTAAGACTCGCTTTCGCTACGGCTCCAATGCTCCAGCATCTTAACCTCGCTACATACCATAACTCGTTGGCCCGTTCTACAAAAAGTACGTGGTCACTTGCGCTCCCACTGCTTGTAGGCATAAGGTTTCAGGTTCTATTTCACTC
Organism: Gallibacter intestinalis; assembly: GCF_014982745.1. Classification (GTDB taxonomy): domain Bacteria; phylum Bacillota; class Clostridia; order Peptostreptococcales; family Anaerovoracaceae; genus Gallibacter; species Gallibacter intestinalis. Next base: position 857 of record NZ_JADCKA010000027.1, read on the forward strand.
CCCTCCCGGGGTTCTTTTCACCTTTCCCTCACGGTACTATTCTCTATCGGTCACTTGGTAGTATTTAGCCTTGGGGGGTGGGCCCCCCTGCTTCAGACCGGGTTTCACGTGTCCGGCCCTACTCTGGTGCCACCTTGTATTACACTGTATTTCGTCTACTGGGGTTTCACCGTCTTCGCCTGAGCTTTCCAGACTCATTCGACTATACATTGTAATTCCTTTTGGTGGTCCGCAACCCCAGACCGTAGTCTGGTTTGGGCTCTTTCCCTTTCGCTCGCCGCTACTCAGAAAATCGATGTTTCTTTCTCTTCCTAGGGCTACTTAGATGTTTCAGTTCACCCCGTTTCCCTCGTGCAGGCTATGTATTCACCTGCCGATACCTG
>NZ_JADCKA010000028.1 GCF_014982745.1 Gallibacter intestinalis
CATCTGTATTTGTTTCTTTTTATCTTCAGGGTTATTTTTTGTTATCATGGCGATATTCTCCTTAATTTCTATATTAATATTATATCATAAATACCGCCATAAGCGTTGATATTTCAACGATTTATATATGTTTTATGCAAAAGAAAAAGCCCAATCTCAAAATTGAGATTGGACCTTTGTCTACAGTCTGAGAACGCCGACATTAAGTCGGCGTTCTTCAAGTTAGAGAATTTAATGCTTACGCACTAAGAATTATTTATACTTTTTTCTTGTAGCTAGCACTAACCCCATTGACAGAAGAGAAATCATTGCCATACCCAACGGTACCTCAAGGTTACTGTCATCTCCAGTTTTTACACTTTTTTCATCTATTAGTGTATTGATTATAGTATATCCTTTTACTTGGCTTTCATATCCATCAACAGGCTTTTCCTCAACTGTGTACGCATACTCTACTCCATCAGTATCATACTTAGGCAGGTCTGTAAAGCTGTACTTCCACTGATTTGCTGCACTTACAGTCTTCTGATCAATCTCATCTCCGTTTTGCAGTAACTTAACTGTTATTGATTCAGGTCTCTTTCCAGCTGCATCATCATTATCGTTCCAGACCTTTTCACCATTTACTTCTGTAAGCTGAGTATTAGTTACATCATAACCTTCTACCTTAGAGCTATATCCAGCCACCGGTTCTTCTTTAACTGTGTACTCATACTCTGCTCCATCGGCATCATACTTTGGCAGGTCTGTAAAGCTGTACTTCCAACCATTATCTGCTGTTACGGTTAGACTGTCATACTCTGTTGCTTCGCCTTCTGCATCCTTCACCTTCTGATACAGCTTAACTGTTATCTCTGTAGGTCGTACTTTATCTGCATTGTCTTTATCGTTCCAGAGCTTTTCACCATTTACTTCTGTAAGCTGAGTATTGGTTACATCATAACCTTCTACCTTAGAGCTATATCCGGCCACCGGTTCTTCCTTAACAGTATATTCGTATTCTGCTCCATTTGCATCGTACTTAGGCAGGTCTGTAAAGCTATACTTCCACTGATCTGCTGCACTTACAGTCTTCTGATCGTATTCTGCTCCGTTTTGCAACAGCTTGATAGTTATCTCCGCAGGTCTTACTTGGTCTGCATTATCTTTATCGTTCCAGATCTTTTCACCGTTCACTTCTGTAAGCTGGGTATTGGTTACATCGTAGCCTTCTACCTT
>NZ_JADCKA010000029.1 GCF_014982745.1 Gallibacter intestinalis
GGATAAGCGTTCGGCTGGTTATACCCGGCGGAATCTAGCCCAGAGCAAAGCAACCGCTGTAGTTCTGGAGCTCATAAAAGCTGCTAAAAAAGCTTTGATTCCTGCATCACATGTGCTGTTTGACACCTGGTTCTGTTCCCCATCGTCTTTGATCGCTATCAAGGAAATGGATTATGACGTTATTGCAATGGCGAAGAAAACACCAAAGATGCATTATCTCTATAACGGAAAAATGCAGCCATTAACGGAAATATACAAGCAAAACAAAAAGCGAAGAGGTAAGTCCAGATATCTGCTGTCTGTCGAAGTCGTTCTCAAAAAGGATGACAAATCAATTCCTGCTCGAATTGTGTATGTCCGTAATAAGAAAAAACGTAAAGATTACTTGGCGCTTATCACTACTGATATGAATATCAGCGAGGATGAGATCATTCGTATTTACGGAAAGCGTTGGGATATCGAGGTTTTTTTCAAGGTATGCAAATCATACCTGAAGTTGAGCAAGGAATGCAATTCGTTGTCCTATGATGCTATGACAGCACACACAGCAGTCGTTTTTACTAGGTACATGATGCTGGCAGTAGAAAACCGTCAGACATCTGATTTACGGACATTAGGTGAGATATTCTATTGTATAACGGATGAAATGTCTGATATTTCATTGATTCAAGCTTTCCATCTGCTTATGCAGGTGTTCTTAGATACAATCACAGATAAGCTCTCCTTAACTTCTGAGCAGTTGGATCAATTGCTGGAAGCATTCATGGCTGCACTTCCAAAGGAACTTAAGGGTAGGCTTTTACTGTGTGCATAAGAGCAAGAATCATGATACTTACTTAAAGCCAAATATTGAATTTTCAAGGTGCATAGAGATTATTAATCTGCGAAGTTTAAGTATCATAATATAAAAAGAGAAAGAGTCAGTTTTGCTTGGCCACTTAACACTCTTTCTCCTGCTAATATGCTTAGAAAAGCACACCCACAAGATTATGATAAGATTATTTTCAATATTTTGCAAGCTAAATTTTAATAAATTATCCATCAAAGAATTGTTTTTAGAGTCGATGAAAGAATTTTCTTCTAAAAAGCTACCATTTATAAAACTT
>NZ_JADCKA010000003.1 GCF_014982745.1 Gallibacter intestinalis
CTCCGACATTTACAGGAAGATGACTAGACAGGAAAAACTATCTGATTCAATTCCTGGATGGGGAGATGCAATCGTATGGACTGAATTCCATAGATCAGGTGACTACCCTAGTTATTGGGACTAGGGTGTCACCAACTCTTTTTGTCCTATAACCCCTTTTTTCGGTATCTTTTTAAATGATTACATTCTGCGGTTTCCCTTCTAGCCAGCATTTGATATTTGCGGCTACTATGTCTGCACGTTTTTCAAAGGCTTGGTGGCTGGCAAATGCTATGTGAGGCGTTAGCAGTGTGTTTGGTGCCGCCAGCAGAGGTTCCTCTGCGGAGAGTGGAGGTTCGCAGTTGAATACGTCCACTCCGGCCGCTGCGATGGTGCCGTTTTTTAGAGCGGCGGCCAGGGCGGCGGAGTCGACTACAGGTCCGCGGGCGGTATTTATTAGGATTGCCTCTGGTTTCATCAGTTCTAGCTGCTCTTTGCCTATTAGTCCTGTGGTTTCAGGAGTTTGAGGAACATGCAAGGAAACTATATCTGATTTTTTCAGAAGTTCTTCCATTGTAACGAATTCTACATCGGGAAGGTCTTTTTTTGTGCGGCTGTAGGCGATAACCTTGCATCCGAAGGCGTTAGCTATCTTTGCAACTCTGGTGCCTATTGCACCGGTTCCTATGATTCCGAAGGTCTTTCCGTCAAGTTCAAAGCCTACAAGACCGTCCTTGGTGCCACCGTTTCTTGCTTTATCCTGGCATGGGATTATATTGCGTGCCAGAGAGATGACCATTGCAAATACTATATCTGCTACGGCGGAAGTGGAATAGCCTGCGCAGTTGCAGACAGTAATTCCTTTTTCGTGGCAGTAGTCAATGTCCACATGATCGACACCGGTAAAGGCAACACATACCATCTTAAGAGATGGACAGCTTTCCATTACCTCTCTCCCATATTTGAAATTGGATAGTACAACGATGTCCGCATCCTTACTTCTTTCAATAAGGGTGTCAGTATCTTCCTGCCTATCTTTGTAATATATTATTTCGTGCTCCGCTTCATCAATAACAGAAGAAATTTTTTCCTTTAGAAGTTCCTCTGAAATACCGAGGGGTTCAAGAAATACAATTTTCATATGAATATCCTTTCACAGCTAATTAGTCTATATCTTTAAAATGAAAGCTTTTTTTACCGGATGCATAGTCGCCTACGATTTGACCATTACCGGCAAGCTTATATTTGTATGTAACAAGTCCGTCAAGACCGACAGGACCTCTAGCATGGAGTTTACCTGTGCTTATTCCAACTTCTGCGCCAAAGCCATATCTGAAACCGTCAGCAAATCTTGTTGAGCAGTTCCAGTACACGCCTGCGGAATCCACATACCGCATAAATTCATCAGCCTTTGCCGCATCCGTAGTGATTATACAGTCAGTGTGATGGGAGCCGTTGGCATTTATGCTTTCGATAGCTTCCTGAAGGCCTGAAACCTTTTTTACGGTCATAATCCAATCAAGGTACTCTTTATTGAAATCTCCTTCTCTAAGCTCAATTTTGTCTGTTATACGGGAAACTAAGTTGTCATATATCTGTTCGTTGACAAGGAGAGTTTCCACGGCGTTACATGCTGCTGCATATTGAGTCTTTGAATCTTCAATAATCTTAAGAGCCATATCAATATCGGCATCCTCTGCAACATAAATATGGCAGATACCGTCAGCATGTCCCATTACAGGAATCTTGGAATTTGCCATTATATACTGAACAAATTCGTTAGAGCCCCTTGGGATAATAAGGTCGATATAATCATGACAGCCTAGAAGTTCGGCGATGCCAGCCCTGTCTTCCACAAGGGTGAGGAAATGTTCCGGGAGGCCTGCTTCAACACCTGCGTGGTGTATTGTATCAAAGAGTATTCTGTTTGTATGAGCAGCTTCGCTTCCGCCCTTTAAGATAGCACAGTTACCGCTTTTTACGCAGAGAGATGAAATCTGTACTAGAGCATCAGGGCGAGATTCAAATATAACGCCTATAACGCCTATGGCACACGTTATTTTTGTCAAAACCAAACCTTCGTCCAGTTGACGCTTTAAAAGTATTTTGTTTAAAGGATCTTCTAGACCGATTAGGTCGCGAATCCCCTGAACGCACGAGCTCAGCTTGGACTCGTCAAATTTTAATCTTGCCAGTATAGGTGCCGGGATTTTGGCTTTAACGGCGTTATCAAGATCTTCTTTGTTTGCTTTAAATATTACATCCTTTGAAGATTCAAGAGCTTCTGCTATCTTCATAAGAGCACTATTTCTGGCTTTAGTATCAAGGGCTGAAAGCCATGCACTATCTTTTTTAGCTAATTGAGCCTGTTTAACATAATCCATTTTCTAATATCCTTTCAGTTATGATTTTTCCAAGAGTGGCAAGAGCCTGATAGTTGATATTGCCCTCTTGGGAGAGTATAAGGTAATGTCTGATAAGACCTCCGCAGTTTTCAAATCGGGAAGGCGAAAAGCCAATATCCTTGATATCTGCGAAAACTATTGGTTTTTCCTGTATGAGTCTTAAGCTGATATTTAATGAACCCTTGGAATAGTCCACATAAATACCGGTTTCATCATCATACTCTTTATAAGCTACGTTATAGCCCTTTAAAGAAGCTGTAACATGAAGTTTATCCTTTTTTAATGCTATGTTGCATATCCGCGCATTGGAGTTTAAAGGAAAGCCCGTGGTACACATTGCCTGATGAACATCACATTGAGGCAGAGCCTTTAAAAGTCTGTAAAGCTGCTTTACATCATCGGCATTATGAAGAAGGATTTTCCTTTCGCATTCAAGGTCTCTGTCCAGAAGGTACGAGGCATAAAGCTCTACGCTAAGACCTCCGTCTATTTCATCGGCTCGCTCCTGCCACAGGCCCATATAGCTTTCCACAGTCTTTTGCTTAAGATTAGGTGTAAATCTGCCTATATCCGAAAAGTTGCGTATAACCTTATACATATCAAGGTTATAAGGCATATCGTTTTCTGGGATTCCTAACTTGCGCATACGCTTTTCAAGAAACGGAATATCAAAGGAGATACCGTTGTAAGTGATTATGTAATCGAGTTTGTTTAATATGTCTAAAGTTTGTTCGATTACAAGAGCTTCATCATCGAGGCTTTCTGCGAAAATTTGTCTGCACAAAAATCTGCCGTCTTCCTGAGGAATCACGAAGCCGGATAATATGAGGGCACTGTTTTTCGGACTTAAACCTGTGGTTTCGATGTCAAAAACGGCACCTTTTTTCCCTGCAAAATAAAAATCAAAGGGAATATGTTTGAATTTGTCTTCCGTATATATCTCATCCACTATTTTCATGTTTATATTCTAACACAGAAATGTTATAATTGTGGCATATTTATGCGAAGGAGAACGAAAATGAGCGCTATAAGCGAAGTACTTAAAAACAGCAGAAAAATTGTTGTAAAACTCGGAAGTCATGTCCTTTCCACAGAAGAGGGAATGCCTGACAGAGAGGCAATTGCCAATATAGTTGAACAGATTGCTTCCCTTAAAAAATCCGGAAAACAGATTATAATTGTTTCCAGCGGAGCGGGCATATGCGGAGTAGGAGCCATAAATAAATGGAGCCGTAGAAAGGATATGAACTATAAGCAAGCTCTTTGTGCTATAGGTCAGGTGGAGTTGATGATGGCATATAAGGAGTTTTTTGCCAAATATGATATTCATGTGGCACAGATTCTTTTGACTAGAGATGACTTTTCCAACAGCGAAAGAGAGCTGCATATAAGAAATACACTTTTTACGCTGATTGACGAGGGAGTTGTACCTGTTATAAATGAAAATGACAGCGTTAGCGTAGAGGAAATCAAAATCGGTGATAACGACAATCTCAGCGCCCTTACAGGAAATCTGTGGAATGCAGATGCGCTGGTTATACTAAGTGACATTGATGGAGTATTTGATAAGGATCCGAAAAAACATAAGGATGCAAAGCTGATAACAGAGGTTCGCGATATTGATGCTCTTATGGAGAAAATAGAAACCGGTGGAGTTGGCTCCTTTGGAACAGGAGGTATAGTGACTAAGCTGGAAGCAGCAAAGAGAGCTGGCGAATATGGGATACCTACCATACTTCTCAACGGAATGAAGAAAGATGCTATAATCGAGGCGGAAAAGGATATGAGAGAAGGTACGGCCTTCCTTTGGGATTAGTATTGCTGAGAAATGATAGTGATTATTAAAGAAGAAGGTGCAAAATGACATTTGAAGAAAAGACGGTATCATCAGAAAGCATATATAAGGGAGCAATACTTAATTTAAGAAGAGATAAGGTAACTGTGAGTGGCGGCGGTTATTCATATAGGGAAATCGTGGAACATAACGGTGGAGCCGTAGCCGTGGCACTGACCGATGACGGAAATGTGGTTTTGGTAAAACAGTTTAGAAAACCAATGGAAAAAGTGGTGACTGAACTTCCTGCAGGAAAGATTGAAAAGGGAGAAGACCCTCTTGAAACCATGAAAAGAGAACTCAAGGAGGAAACCGGATATACAGCTTCTCATCTTAAGCTTATGGCGGAATTTAACCCTTCGGTGGGATATACAAACGAGACGCTTTACATATATCTTGCAACAGGACTTGTTCCAGGAAAGCCGCAACCTGATGAACATGAGGCGTTGGAAATAAAGGAAATCCCTTTAGATGATGCCATACAAATGGTGGTTAATGGAGAAATTACAGACGGCAAGACTATGACCGGACTGCTTTTGACAAAATATTTTCTTTGATATAAAATTTATTGTAAACCAACTGCGTAAACAGCAGTTAATAAAATATAAAGCTATCGGGGTGAATTAAATGCGTACTGACAGATTTATGGATTATCTGCGTAACGAAAAGAAAATGTCGGAAAACTCGCTGGAAGCTTACAGGCGCGATGTGGAGGATTTTGACAGATATTGTGCTTCAAAGGGTAAGGAAGATCTAATTGAAGTAAATAATGCCGATGTAGTGGCATATCTTATGGAGCTGCGCAATAATGGTAAGTCGGCGGCGACTGTTAACAGGAAACTGGCTTCAATCAGAGCTCTTTACAAGTATTTTGTTGAAAAAGGAATGAAAGATTCAAATCCTACAACAAATATTAAATCCCCGAGAATAGAGCGCAAGACTGTGGAGTATCTGACCGTGGAGGAGGTGGAAAGGCTTCTTTCATCTCCCGATAATACCATGAAGGGTAAAAGAGACAGAGCTATACTTGAAATCCTTTATGCTACCGGCGTCAGAGTAAATGAACTTATTGCAGCAAATGTGGAGGACGTTAACCTGAGAATAGGTTTTTTTGCGTGTCCAGGAGAAACAGGCAGGGCAAGAATCGTACCTTTAGGTCGACATGCAAGGGAAGCTGCTGAAGATTATCTGGAAAATGCAAGGGATATGTTCGTAAAAAGCAATAGAGCCGAAAGAGCATTGTTTGTAAATTATTACGGAAAGAGAATGACCAGGCAAGGACTTTGGAAGCTTTTAAAGACTTACGGAAAAAAGGCGGGTCTTGAGGATAGAATTACACCTCACATCTTGAGAAATTCCTTTGCGGTACATATGGTTCAGAATGGAGCGGATTTAAAGTCATTACAGGAGCTTTTGGGACATGAGGATATATCCGCTACACAGATATATCTTTCCGTTACTAAGAACAGAATTAAGGACATATACGATAGAACTCATCCGAGGGCATAGGAAAGGAAGAAAGGGTTATTAAATGCAGATTAGTGTAATCTGGCTATGCGGTATAATGTATCTTCTTGCGTTTGTGATTACGCTGATACTTGTGCCCTTTAGCATAAAACTTGCGCATAAAACGGGCGCAATAGATATACCAAAGGACGAACGAAGGGTTCACAAAAAACCGATTCCGAGAATCGGCGGAGTGGCGATTTTTGCAGGAGTCACAGTGGCCTTGATAATTGCCATGTTATCCGGATTGTTCAGGCCGGGTGCAGTGGACAGAGTTAGCGGCATGGCTTTCCTAGACTGGGACGGTCATTTTTTAACTGACGGAAAGATAAGCCAGACAGCTGGTGTTATCCTTGGAGGAACACTTGTATTTATCGTCGGTTTTGTGGACGATCTTAAGGGGATGAAGCCAAAAGTAAAACTTTTGTGGCAGATTATTGCGGCAAGCTTTGTATTTGCTTTCGGTGTAAGAATAAAATTTATTTCATTTTTCTTTGACGATAACATTACCACTTTCTCATTTGTATTATGTTATCTGATAACGGTTATATGGATTGTGGCAATAACAAATACCATAAACTTGGTGGACGGTCTTGACGGACTTGCTGCCGGTGTTGTGGCTATAGCTTCTCTCTGTATAGCCTATGTGGGATATATATTCGGATTTTACATAGGAGCATTTCCGATGTTGGCCATTGCCGGAGCAGCTTTAGGATTCCTTCCGTATAACTTTTATCCCGCAAGGACTTTTATGGGAGACTGTGGTTCGCAATACTTAGGATTTGTGCTAGCATGCTTTTCGATACTTGGTACGGTAAAGAGTGCGACTATCGTTGCAGTGCTTATACCGAGCCTTGCACTTCTACTGCCAGTGGTTGATACTCTGCTAGCTATAATACGCAGAGCAATCAGCGGTAAATCAATTATGGAAGCAGATAAAAATCATCTGCATCACAGACTTTTGAGGGCCGGTATGGGACAGAGAAGAACGGTGCTTTGCATATACGGAATGTGCGGAGTTATGGGAGTTGCTTCTGTACTTTTAAGCAGAGATTTATTTGTGGAAACCCTTGGCCTTTTGGCAGTAGCTTTTCTGTATATTTATATTGTGCTTACCGATCCTCATAAGACAGCACCACATTTAAAGCAGGATGAGCTGGCAGAGGATGCAAAAAAGGCAGAAAAAGCAAAAAAACATGAGGAATAGAATAAAAATCTCTTGTAATGGAAATACTGATATGATAAACTAATTTGGTCAGTACGGACGGTCCTCTGAACACACAATGTGTCAAGAACGTCTTTGAGGAGAGGAGGAAATACCGATGGATATTTTGACAGCGATAACAGACGAATATAAGAAATCTGATATACCTTCATTTAACGTGGGTGATACTGTAAAGGTTCATGTAAAGATAAAGGAAGGCTCTAGAGAGAGAATCCAGATTTTTGAAGGATTTGTTCTGAAAAAACAGAACGGCGGCATATCCGAAACATTCACAGTAAGAAGAATTGCTTCCGGAGTCGGCGTGGAAAAAACTTTCCCTATTCATTCGCCAAAAATCGACAAGATCGAAGTGGTTAGAAAAGGTAAGGTAAGAAGAGCTAAGCTCAATTACATGCGCGAAAGAACAGGAAAAGCCGCTAAGATTAAAGCTGCTAACGAAGAGTAAGACAAGAAGAAAAAGGGGCCTGACGGGCTCCTTTATTTTTACGGAGGAAGACAAATGCTTGGGACTATAAACTGGTATCCGGGCCATATGAAGAAAACCCGGGAACTCATAAAGGATAATCTCAAGATGGTCGATGCGGTCATAGAAGTTATAGATGCACGCATTCCCCTTTCCAGCAGAAATCCTATAATCGATGAAATGGTTGGAGGTAAAACCAGAGTAATCATTATGAATAAAAGCGATTTGGCTGATGAAGCAGCCAGTGAAAAATGGATCAATTATTTCTCTAAAGGAAATGATAAGGCTATATGCGTTGACTGTATGAGTGGCAACGGCATAAAAAAATTGATGAGTGTGCTGGCTGATATTCAAGAAAAGCGTAACAGTGAAAGATCTGTAAAAAGAAATCTGAGGCTGATGATTGTCGGTGTACCAAATGTGGGCAAATCATCACTTATAAACAGACTTACAGGTAAAAAAAGCGCCAAAACCGGTGATAGACCGGGAGTTACTCGAGGTAAGCAGTGGCTGACATTAAAAAATGGTATGCAGCTTTTGGATACTCCGGGTATATTGTGGCCTAAATTTGAAGACCCGAAAGCGGGTATAGATTTAGCCTTTTGCGGTTCCATAAGAGATGAAATTTTACCGGTTGAAGAACTGGCTCTTGAGCTTATAAAATGGCTTCAGGAAAAATATCCCAAATTGCTTATGGAGAGATATAAGCTAGATGAACTTGGTGAGACGCCGTTGGATTCCATGGAATTGATAGCAGCTAAAAGAGGCTTTATCATGTCGGGAAAGAGAATTGATTACGAAAGAACTGCACGTACAGTGCTAGATGAGTTCCGATCTGGAAAGATAGGTAAAATCACCTTGGAGGTAGCTCCTTGAAAAGAGAGGAAAAATATAAGCTGCGTTTTGATGAAATGAGTAAAATTGAGAAGCAGCTTAAAGAAGAAGGATACAGCATGATTGCCGGTGTGGACGAAGTAGGTAGAGGCCCTTTGGCAGGGCCGGTGGTTGCAGCGGCGGTAGTGCTTTCCGATGATTTTGATCTTATAGAGATAAATGATTCAAAAAAGCTCAGCGAAAAAAAGAGAGAAGAACTATTTCCGCTGATAAAGGAAAAATCTGTAGCCTATGCGATAGGAATGGTTTCTCCGGAAATAATCGATGAGATTAACATTTTGGAAGCTACAAAAATAGCCATGAGAGGCGCAGTGTTAAATCTTAATGAAAAGCTTAAAGAAAATGGCGTCGGCGGGATTGATATGCTTCTTATAGATGCTCTGACACTGGATAATATGCCTATGGAACAGAAAGGTATAATAAAGGGCGATGCTAAAAGCATCTCCATTGCGGCAGCTTCAGTGCTGGCAAAGGTGACAAGAGACAGATTGATGATGGAATATGACAGCGAATATCCGGGATACGGGTTCGCTTCAAATAAAGGATACGGGACAAAAGCCCATTATGAGGGAATAGAAAAGCAGGGAATATGTCCTATACATAGAAGGAGTTTTTTAAAAAAGAGAGGTCAGCGATGAGAATAAGCGAAATACTTAAGGAAAAAAGAAGCTTTTCCCTTGAATTCTTTCCACCAAAACTGGATCAGCCAATGGAACCGCTGATGGATACCATAGATCATCTTGAAAGGTTCAAACCTGATTTTGTAAGCGTGACATACGGAGCAGGTGGTACAAATAAGGGAAGAAATAACGAAGTGTGCATCAATATCCTTGAGAGGGGAATAACTTTGATGTCTCACTTTACATGCATAGGAAACAGCAGAGAAGACGTTCGTGAGAGAGTAACTAGATATGTCAACATGGGAGCGGAAAACATACTGGCTTTAAGAGGAGACCTTCCTGAAGGCTGGACAGGTACAGGCGGATATTATACTCACGGAAACGATCTTATTGCCGCTATAGCAGAGCATTTTCCACAACTTTGCATCGCAGGCTCATGCTATCCTGAAAAGCATATTGAAGCTCCTGACTTCGCCAGCGATATAGCATTTTTAAAGAGCAAGCAGGACAACGGTGCGGAGTTCTTTGTAACTCAGCTTTGCTTTGATATGGAAGCCTTTGAAAGATTTTTGGATATGGCTAGAAAAGCAGGGGTTACAGCGCCAATAGTTGTTGGTCTTATGCCTGTGTTAAATAAAAACGGTGTTATTAAAATGACATCCTCAAACGGATGTGCTATACCACCGGAACTCCAGACTCTGATTGATAAATACGGAGATGATCCGGACGAATTCAGAAAGGCGGGAAAGGAATACACCAAGGACCTTATATACAGATACCTTAAGACTGATATTGCAGGTATTCATATGTATACACTCAATAAATACAAAGATATATCCGAAATCATCGATGATACGGGCATAGCAAATGCATAGAAAAAGGCAATTGACAATATTCAGTAACTGAGATAGAATCGGATATATCATAAAAATCGCTGCGATTACTGACGGGTTATTGTGGAGTACCACAGGGGAATCGCAGTTTGTAAAAAGTCGACCGTCTGGGCATTATTACTTATGTAATAGTGCCCTTTTATATTATAATAATTATGATGTTATAGTGATGGAACAAAGGAGGAACTCAAATGACTTTTAAGTCTGATATTCAGATCGCACAGGAAAATACACCTGAAAAAATAACTGTGATTGCTGAAAAAGCCGGCATTGACGAAAAATATGTGGAGCTTTACGGTAATTACAAAGCAAAGATAGACTACAATCTGCTCAGCGAAAAGAAAGATGCTAAGGATGGCAAGCTGATTCTTGTTACAGCGATGACCCCAACTCCTGCAGGAGAAGGTAAAACTACTACAACAGTTGGTCTTGCTGACGGTATGCAGAAAATAGGAAAGAATGTGCTTGTAGCATTAAGAGAACCATCTTTAGGTCCTGTATTTGGTATCAAAGGCGGAGCTGCCGGCGGCGGATACGCACAGATTGTTCCAATGGAAGATATTAACCTTCACTTTACCGGAGATATGCATGCCATAGGTGCTGCCAACAACCTTCTTGCGGCTATGTTGGATAATCACATTCAGCAGGGTAACGAGCTGGATATCGATGTGAGAAATATCACATGGAAGAGATGCGTTGATATGAACGACAGGCAGCTGAGAAATATCACAGACGGACTTGGAGGAAAAGCCAACGGTGTTCCTAGAGAAGACGGCTTTGATATTACCGTTGCCAGTGAAATAATGGCTATTTTATGCCTTGCTTCTGATATAGACGATCTTAAAGCAAGACTTGCCAGAATAGTTGTGGGATATAACAGAAGTGGAGAACCTGTAACAGCAGGAGATATAAAGGCACAGGGTGCTATGGCTGCACTTCTTAAGGACGCACTTAAGCCAAATCTGGTACAGACTCTTGAGCATACTCCTGCCTTCGTACACGGAGGACCGTTTGCCAATATAGCTCACGGTTGTAACTCAATAATGGCTACAAGAATGGCTCTTAAAATGGCAGATTATGTGGTTACAGAAGCAGGATTTGCTTCAGATCTAGGTGCTGAAAAATTCTTGGATATAAAGTGCAGAGTAGCAGGTCTTAAGCCTTCTGCAGTTGTGGTTGTAGCAACTGTAAGATCCCTTAAGCATCATGGTGGTGTGGCTAAGGATAAGCTCAATGAGGAAAATCTTGAAGCTCTTGAAAAGGGTCTTCCTAACCTGCTTCAGCATGTGGAAAACATGACACAGGTATATAAGCTTCCATGCGTAGTTGCCATAAATGCATTCCCTACAGATACAAAGGCTGAATTGGATATGGTTGAAGCTAAATGTAAGGAACTGGGCGTAAATGTTGCTCTGTCCGAAGTTTGGGCAAAGGGCGGAGATGGCGGAATCGAGCTGGCAGAGGAAGTTATAAGACTTTGCGAAAAGGACAATGACTTTACTTTCTCCTATGAAACTGAAATGTCCATAGAAGAAAAGATAAATGCCATTGCAAAGAAAATTTACAGGGCTGACGGCGTAATATTTACACCTGCAGCTAAAAAGGAAATCGCGCAACTTGAAAAACTGGGATTTGGAAATCTGCCTATTTGCGTTGCAAAGACACAGTACAGCTTCTCAGATAATCCTGACCTGAAGGGAGCACCTAAGGGATTTGAAATAACTGTTAAAAAGGTCAAGGTATCTGCTGGAGCAGGCTTTATTGTGGCTCTTACTGGTGATATAATGACTATGCCGGGACTGCCAAAGGTACCGGCAGCTGAAAAGATTGATGTGGACAGCACAGGAAAGATTTCCGGACTGTTCTAAATCTAGGCACAAAATATCAACAGAACGGAGAATTATTAATGACTGAATTGCTGACAGGAAAAGAAGTTGCAACATCTATTACCGAAGGGTTGGTAAAAAGGTGTGCTGACCTTAAGGCTAAAGGAAAAGTACCGACGCTTGCCATAGTGAGAGTAGGTGAGGATCCTGCAGATATGGCATATGAGAGGGGTGCGGGAAACAGAGCCGCAAAGGTAGGAGTAGAAGTATTGAAGCTGGCCTTGCCGGAGGATACTGACACCGAAGCCTTGATTAAAAAAATCGATAAGCTTAATGCAGATGATGATGTGGATGGCATCTTGGTACTCAGACCTCTTCCATCGCATATAGACGATGATGCTGTCAGAAACGCCGTTGCAGAGAAAAAAGATGTGGACGGTATAGGCGACAGGGCTATGGCTGGAGTTTATTCAGGAAAGAAAATCGGATACCCACCATGTACGGCTGAAGCCTGTATGGAAATTTTAAAATACTACGGCATAGAACTTAAAGGTAAGAGAGCGGTGGTTATAGGAAGGAGCCTTGTCATAGGCAGACCTGTGGCGATGATGCTCATGGCAAAGCACGCTACCATAACAATATGTCATACAAGAACCGAGGAAATGGATAAAGTTGCTAAGGAAGCAGATGTGCTTATAGCAGCTGCCGGAAAAGCTAAGGCTGTGACCGAGGATTTTGTAAAGGACGGTCAAGTAATAATAGATGTCGGTATAAATGTCGATGAGGAAGGCAATATGACCGGAGATGTGGACTTTGATGAAGTCAGCAAAAAAAATGTACGCATTACTCCTGTTCCTGGAGGCGTAGGAGCAGTTACAACATCGGTGCTTATGAAGCATGTGGTGGACGCTGCGGAGAGGAAATTGTAATATAGTAGATTAAAAAGAAGAGTCCTATCGCAGATAAGCGATGGGACTCTTTTGACTTTCTTAAAAGGATTTTATTCTATAATTCAAGATTTATTTTCCCGCAAATAGATTTTCGGGAACAAAATACATAGTGAAGGATGCTTTTGCACATAGGGTGCCTTGATCATTTGTGACCTTTACATCGTAAACTCCCGTTGTCCTGCCGGCAAAAATAGCATCAGCTTCAACTATCATTTTTTCGCCCACTACAGGACGAATAAAATTGATAGTGCTGCTTAAGGTTACGCACAGACGGCCTTTGGTAAATGTTGCAGCTGCAGCGGCATTATCAGCCATTGCAAATATGATTCCGCCATGTACTATGCCGTGACCGTTGAGCACGGCTTTATCTATTTTCATTTCAAGTTTTGCATGGTCGTCGCTGAATTCCAGAATTTTTATTTCGTTATCGGATATAAATTCGTTGGAATCCAACAGGCGCTGTTTAAGTTCCTCCGGATTTCTTTCCATATATTATTTACTCCTTACTGATAGATTTATTTTACTAATATGTTTATTATCTGTGTTTTTCCACAGGTCTGTTTTCAACAAAGAACATTGTAAAGGACGCTTTTGCGCATACAGTGCCGTCTTCATCAATGACAGATACCTCGTATACACCTGTTGTTCTGCCAGTGAAGATTGTTTTTGATTCGGCAGCGATGGTGTTACCGGTAGCTGGCCTGATAAAATTTATTGTACTGTTTAAGGTGACGCAGCTTCTGCCTTTTGCAATATCTTGGGCTGCAGCCACGTTATCCGCCATGGTAAATAATATACCGCCGTTGATTATGCCATGCTCGTTGACAAGATCGTCGGTTATATCTATTTCAAATCTTGAGAAATCATCTGTCAGGTCAACGACACGTATATTGTTTTTATTGAGAAAAGGTGAAAACCTCGGCAGCATTTCATTTAGGTGCTGCAGATTGCTGTTTTCCATATATAAATCCTCCTTTTTATGAAGTGTATAAAATAAATTTTAACATGATATTGCTCTTTGATGTAAAAAAATATATAATCATATGTAATTTCATAGGGTGATGAAAAAGAGGAGTAGAAAAAAGTGCCCCTTACAGAGAAGGTGATTCGTGGCTGAGAGATTACCGGGAAGGCGTTTTTCGAAGGTTGCTTTGGAGCCTGTTTTATGTTGAGTGCCGAAATTATGTTTCGGAATAAAGGTGGTACCGCGGAGATTATTCGTCCTTTAGTGATGAAAATCTCCTTTTTTTTATGACCTATCCCGATTTGACGAAGACAAATCGATGGAAGGTCAAACACAGAAATTACGCAGCTTTTATGACTTGACACAATTTGCTTAAAGCAAATTGATGTAAGTCAAATACAGAAATTACGCAGCTTTAGCTGCAGAGTAATTTTTCAGTTAGCTGCAGAGTAATTTTTCAGTGGTTTGCAGAGTAATAGAAGCAAAAGATATAAATTGAACAAGGAGGACAGACATGGGAAAAAATCTTGCAAAGACTTACGATCCTCATGACTTTGAAGAGAGGATATATTCAGAATGGGAGCAGAAGGGAGCTTTTAGAGCGGAAGTAGACGAGGACAAAAAGCCGTTCACGATTGTGATGCCGCCTCCTAATATTACTGGACAGCTTCACATGGGACATGCCCTTGACCAGACCCTTCAGGATGTGCTTATAAGATATAAGAGAATGAAAGGCTATGCGGCTCTCTGGGTGCCGGGCTCTGACCATGCGTCAATTGCCACAGAAGTAAAGGTTGTGGAAAGAATCAGAAAGGAAGAAGGCCTTGAAAAATCAGATCTTGGCAGAGAAGAATTTCTGAAAAGAGTCTGGGCATGGAAAGAAGAATTTGGCGGCAAGATTACTCAGCAGTGTAGAAAGCTGGGAGATTCCTGTGACTGGGAAAGAGAACGCTTTACAATGGATGAGGGATGCAGCAGAGCCGTTAAGGAATTTTTTGTAAGGCTGTATAACAAAGGGCTTATTTACAAAGGAAATAGACTTATAAACTGGTGTCCTGTATGCGGAACTTCTCTTTCCGATGCGGAAGTAGAGCATGAGGATAAAAACGGTAAGTATTGGTATTTCAGATATCCAGGAGCTGACGGAAGTGAAGGCATAGTTGTTGCAACATCAAGACCTGAGACTATGTTTGCCGATGTGGCTGTTGCGGTGCATCCCGATGATGAGAGATACAAGGATTTGGTAGGCAAAACAGTGCTGGTACCTCTTATCAATAGAGAAATCCCTGTTATAGCAGATGAACATCCGGACCCTGAAAAGGGTACAGGTGCGGTTAAGATTACACCGGCTGCAGACCCTAATGACTTTGAAGTGGGCGAAAGACATGGCCTTGATATGCCTACATGCATGAATGAGGATGCAACTATGAATTCTCTTGCAGGCAAATACGAGGGAATGGACAGATACGAGTGCAGAAAGGCGTGGGTTGCAGACCTTGAAGCTGCAGGCTATCTGGTTAAGACGGAAGATATAGTTATTCCTGTGGGAACATGCTACAGATGTCATTCGGCAGTTGAGCCTATGCTTTCAGACCAGTGGTTTGTTGCCATGGAGGAATTGGCAAAGCCTGCTATTGAAGCGGCTAAATCCGGCAAGCTAGAACACGTTCCTGAAAGATTTGAGAAAATATATCTTCACTGGCTTGAAAATATCAAAGATTGGTGCATTTCAAGACAGCTGTGGTGGGGACACAGAATTCCGGCATACTATTGTGATGATTGTGGTCATGTGGAAGTTTCGACGGACGATGTAACAGTATGTCCTAAGTGCGGTAGTAAAAATGTTCATCAGGATGAAGATGTACTCGATACATGGTTTTCATCAGCCCTTTGGCCGTTTTCTACCCTGGGATGGCCTGACGAAACTCCAGACTACAAGTATTTCTATCCGACAGATGTGTTGGTAACAGGATATGATATTATTTTCTTCTGGGTTGTAAGAATGGTATTTTCCGCATTGTCCATGACCGATCAGGTTCCGTTTAAATATGTTTATGTTCACGGGCTTGTTAGAGATGAGCAGGGACGAAAGATGAGTAAATCCCTGGGCAACGGCATTGACCCTCTTGAGGTAATCGAAGAGATGGGTGCAGATGCATTGAGATTTATGCTTATATCAGGCATAACACCAGGTAATGATACAAGATATATTCCAAAGAAGCTGGAGGCCGCAAGAAACTTTGCTAATAAACTGTGGAATGCTTCAAGATTTGTAATAATGAACCTTCAGGATGAAGAAGGCAATCAGCTTCCTATGAACAGTGATATGGGAGCCCTCAGGGATGAGGATAAATGGATTATTTCCAGAGTTAACGAAACTGCAAAATATGTAGAAAATGCGATGGACAAGTTTGAACTTTCCATGGCTGCACAGAAGGTATATGACCTTATTTGGAACGAATATTGTGACTGGTATATTGAAATCGTTAAGGGCAGACTTTATGGCGATGACGAAGAGGATAAGAAAACAGCAAGATTTGTTTTGGTTAAAGCTCTTGGAGATATGCTTAAAATGCTGCATCCGTTTATGCCGTTTATAACAGAGGAGATATGGAGTTATCTGCCTAAGGAAAAGGACGGATTTATAATGCTTGAAAGCTTCCCTGAATATAATAGTGCTTATGAATTTGCTAAAGAGACAGCAGAGCTTGAGCTTACCATGGAAGCGGTAAAGGCCATAAGAAATATAAGAGCAGAAGCTGATGCGGCTCCGTCAAAGACTTTGACTGCAGTTATTATAGCCGAAGGAAATGAGCTTGAAGCGGTAAAGGAATGCGAAAGATATATATGTCAGATGGCAAATATCAGCGAAATCCTTTTTACCGAGGATAAGAGTGCCGTTCCTGCAGAAGCTATGTCAGCTGTTATAAACGGAGCGGAAATTCATATTCCGTTAGAGGAACTGGTGGACTTCAAGGCGGAAGCGGAGAGACTGGCAAAGGAAAAGAAAAGACTTGAAGGTGAAGTTGCCAGAGGCGAAAAGATGCTTTCAAATCCGGGATTCGTAAACAAGGCTCCGGAAAAGAAAATCAACGAAGAAAAGGAAAAGCTGGCCAACTACCGTGATATGCTTGAAAAGGTGACAGAAAGACTGGCTGCTGTGGAGAAAAAGATATGAAAAGCGCAGTAGAAAAAATCGGCAGTTTTAATAAATTTGGAAGCGTGCTTGGCCTTGAAAGAGTTAGCGAACTCCTTCGCAGGCTTGGAAATCCGCAAAAGAACTTAAAGATCATTCATGTGGCGGGAACTAATGGCAAAGGCTCGGTATGCAGATTTATATATGAGATATTAAGAAAAGCCGGTTATGATACGGGGATATATTCATCCCCGTATCTTGAGGTGTTTAATGAAAGGATTGAATTTAACGGAGAATATATTCCTGACGAATATTTAGATAAATATGCGGACAAAGTGACTAAAATCGCCGGTGAAATGTGCGATGAAGGATTGCTTTCGCCTACGGAGTTTGATGTGGTAACTGCCATAGGGCTTATGTATTTTGCAGAGATGAAAGCGGACTTTGTTTTGCTGGAGGTTGGACTCGGCGGCAGAGGAGACAGCACAAATGTTATTGAAAAGCCTGAAATAACCGTTATTTCATCCATTTCTCTAGATCATACAGACAGACTAGGAGACACAATAGAAAAGATAGCTGCCGAAAAGGCGGGTATTATTAAAGAAGGAGTTGCGGTGGTTTCTGGAGCCAAGCAGGAAGGTGCCAAAAGAGTGATAAAGGAAAAGGCACTGGAAAAGCATGCTGAATTTATAGATGCATCACTGATAGAACCTATTGTCAAAGAGGAGTCTATTTACGGAAGCAGATTTGACTGCTGCATCAAAGAGCATGAATACAAGGATATGGAAATTTGCTTGGCAGGAAGACATCAGATTGATAACGCTATAGTGGCTCTTACTGCTGTTGAAGTCCTTAAGGAAAATGATATAATATCCCTAGATGAAGCAGTGATATATGAAGGAATGCGAAGTGCCAGAAACAAAGGGCGCTTTGAACCGGTAGGAAAAAATCCGGTATACATTTTGGATGGTGCTCACAATGAAGCGGGCATGGAAGGCTTTGTTAGAACTGTTAATACTGACTTGGGGACGGATAAAAGACTCCTAATAGTGGTAGGCATTCTTAAGGATAAGGACGTGGCAAAAATGATGGAACATCTCGGTACCGTGGATGGCGATTTTATCGCAACGGAACCGAATAATCCAAGGAAGCTGCCAAAGGAAGAAATGGGAGATGTCCTTAAGAAAGCAGGAAGAAATGTAATATTGGAAGCATCTCCAGTTGAGTCGTTGGCATATGTTAAGGAAAATGACAAGCATTACGATGCAGTGCTGTTTGTAGGGTCATTATATTTAATAGGAGAGATTAGGAGGTTATTAGATGTCCGTTGAAAAAAGACAGAAGGTATTGTTGTTTTATAATCCTCATTCCGGTAATGGAATGTTCAAAAACAATTTGGACGGTATAATTGATAGATTCCAGGAATCTGGATTTCAGGTAGTGCCGGTAAGGGCGGCAAAGGGTACTGCTATACAGCGGGCTTTGGCGGAAATGGATCAAAGCATGTATAGACAGATTGTTGTGGCAGGAGGAGACGGCACAATAAATATCTGTGTCAATGCGATGATTAGAAATAATATCGATTTACCTTTAGCAATATTTCCAACTGGTACAGCTAATGATTTTGCCAGCTATTTTGCTTTGCCAAAGGATATTGAGAGTATGGTAGATGTTGCCATGGGTGATAAATATACATATGCAGATGTAGGCAAATGTAATGACAGATATTTTATCAATGTGGCAGCTATGGGAAGCCTTGTGGATGTCAGCCAAAAGACTGACCCTAACCTTAAAAATACATTAGGGGTAGTTGCTTATTATCTGAAAGGCGCTTCGGAGGTTGTAAAGCTTAGAGCTTTGCCTGTAAAGCTTACGACGGATGACAAAGTTATTGAAGAAGAAATGTATTTTATGCTGGTAATGAACGGAATGTCTGCTGGCGGATTTAAAAAACTGTCGCCTACATCTGATATACAGGACGGAAAGCTCAATGTTATTCTTTTCCGAAAGATGCCTATTATAGAGCTTGTTCCGCTGCTGTTTGGAGTTATATCCGGAAACTATCTGGAAAACAAAAACATTTTGACATTTGAAACGGACAATCTTGTTATAGAATCCGAAGAAGATATCTCCACGGATGTTGACGGTGAGCACGGAGAAAAGCTGCCTCTTCATTTCAGCGTTCTTGAAAAGAAGCTGAGAATATTCACAGAAAAGGGAAATCAGCTATGATGGATATAAAAATTGAACTGACAGAGGATATGGATAGGTTAAATGCCTTCTTTGAAGAAAATGACCTGGAAGTAACAGATGAAGAACCTGTTGAAACTAGCGTGATAAAGGCATGGAAGGCAGAATATCCGGATGGCAAGTTGGCAGGGGGAATATGCCTTGCCTATCGTGAAGGCGAATATATTATTGACGGTATTGCCGTTGACTCAGGCTGCAGAGGGGAAAGATTAGGCGAAAAGCTTCTTTCCTTAGCAGTGGAAGAGGTCAGAAAAAGAGACGGTAAAAAAATATACCTTGTTGCAAGGGCACCGGGATTTTTCATGACTCAAGGATTTAAAATAATTTCTGGAGAAGATGCACCGCTTTTTTATGAGTGTGCAACATGTCCGCAGTATAAAGTGGACTGCTTTCCGGAGATAATGTCATTGGAGGTGTAGGTTATGAGAATCATTCTTGACGGTATGGGCGGAGATAACGCCCCTTTGGAAATAGTTAAGGGTGCTGTGGAGGCATCGAAGTTAATTGAGGATGAAATAATCATTGTAGGACTTGAGGAAGACATAAATGCCGAACTGGCTAAATACAGCTACGACGATGATAAGATTTCAGTTGTTCATGCTTCCGAGATAATAGAAAATGAAGATGCTCCCGTAAGAGCGGTGAGAACAAAGAAGGATTCATCCATGGTAGTGGGAATCAATATGGTAAAGAATGGAGAAGGAGACCTGTTTATTTCTGCGGGAAACACAGGCGCTCTTATGGCCGGTTCTCTGTTTAATCTTGGAAGAATTCAGGGCATTGATCGCCCGGCACTGGGTTCTGTTTATCCAATCCTTGGCGACAAGGCATGCCTTTTGGTGGACGCGGGAGCAAATTCCGAATGCAAGCCGGACAATTTGTTAGAATTTGCCATGATGGGAAGCATCTATATGGAAAAGGTTATAGGCAGACCATCTCCTAAGGTTGGACTTGTAAATCTCGGCGTTGAAGAAAACAAAGGCTCCACTTTGACAAAGGCAGCCTTTGAACTGCTGGATAAGAGTCATATGAACTTCATAGGAAATGTGGAGGCCAGAGAGGTTCCTATGGGAGCTTGTGATGTAATAGTCTGCGATGGCTTTGTGGGAAATGTAATCCTCAAGCTGACAGAGGGACTTGCTATTAATATCATGAATCTTCTTAAGGAAAAGTTTACTGACGGTACAAAGGCAAAATTAGGAGCTATGCTTCTGATGGACAAAATTAAAGGCCTCAAGAGCGAGTTCGACTATACAGAATACGGCGGAGCCCCTATATTGGGAGTTAAAGGTCCTGTGGTAAAGATGCATGGCTCATCCAATGCCAATGCCGTTAAAAATACGATTCTTAAAGGTATCCCTTATGCAAAGGAAAATGTTGTGGGAACAATTTCCGATGCGGTATTTGATATTGAGGAAATTTTGACTGAAGAAGAGTAATTTTAAGAAAAATTCTATATAGAAAATTAAACAGAGCAGGCGAAATCGTCTGCTCCGTTATATTGTGACAGATTTAAAGTTCTTTGCCGTTATCAGGACTTGGAGAAGCCACAATCACCTTTTCAGGAGTGATAATGATTGCGCCCTTTGCGTTCATGGCACCCTTGAACATAGCTTCTGCCATCTTCTGATATTTATCTACTACTGGACCTTCCGTAACAAATTTTGCTGTTCCTTTAACCTGATAGCATTCCATAGTTTTAGGATCACATGCAGCAATAGCGATTTTATCGTTCTCTTTGAGGTTTGCCAAAGTATTTGTCATAATAACGGCGCCTATTTCAAGAGTGCCGTCCTCTGCAACATCTTTAAAACCTACAGGAGTTACATTCATTTCGTCACCGCAGGTGGCAACATACCACAGATTTTCTTTCAACACTTTCTTTACATTTTCATTCATTTTTAGCACCTCCAAATGTAAAATCCTTCTTTGATGTGTATGACTATATTATAATACCTTTTTCCGTAAATGGTAAGGCATATATGCTTTATGAATTTCCCCGTTATTTCCTTGGTTTTTTTGACTTTGACACTCATAAAAGATATAATATAATTCTATTATTGCGTGCAGGAGAGACCAATGGAACAACTGGAAAAACAACTTGGATATACATTTAAAGATAAAGATAAATTGCTCTTAGCCATGACCCACAGTTCATATATTACAGAGCATGATATGACTCGGGAAATGTGCAACGAAAGATTGGAGTTTTTAGGGGATTCGGTTATAGAGTTAGCTGTAAGAGAAAGCCTTTATGAGAAGTTTCCCCATGAGGAGGAAGGCAAGCTTTCACAGATAAAATCGGCGCTGGTTAGATGCGAATCTTTGGCTGCAGTGGCTAGGGAAATAGGAATAGGCAGCTGCTTAAGACTCGGTAAAGGCGAGGATATGGCGGGAGGCAGAGATAAGGACAGCATCCTTGAAAATGCCTTTGAAGCCCTTATGGGAGCTGTGTTTGCAGACGGGGGCTTTGAAGCTGCCAGACCTGTTGTTAAAAAGTTTCTTGACCATCGTATAGATGAAGCGGTGAAAGAACACCGGGTTGATGATCACAAGGGAAGACTGCAGGAAAAGGCACATAAGAAGCATATAAAAAAGCTTTCATATAAGACCATAAAAGCAACAGGGCAGAGCCACGACAGAACATTTACCGTTGAAGTTTATGCAGACGGCAGAGCATTGGCTCAAGGCACTGGAAAGAGTAAGAAAGAAGCGGAAATAATGGCTGCGAAGAAGGCCATAAACAGGATATAGGAGAAGGAATGTTTTTTAAGAGAATAGAGATGCACGGGTTCAAATCCTTTGCAGAACCTGTAACCATCGAATTTGATAGAGGAATAACATGCGTTGTCGGACCAAACGGCAGCGGAAAGAGCAATATCAGTGATGCCATAAGATGGGTTTTAGGAGAACAGAGTCCTAAGATGCTTAGAGGAAGCAGGATGGACGATGTGATTTTTGCCGGCACTGCTAGCAGAAAATCAAGAGGCATGGCAGAGGTTACCCTTGTAATAGACAACTCAGATAATATGCTGCCAATAGAGTATAGCGAAGTGGCAATTACAAGGCGTATGTACAGATCCGGAGAAAGCGAATATGCCATTAACGGCAATTCATGCAGAATGAAGGATATCAGAGAACTTCTCATGGATACAGGTATCGGAGTTGACGGATATTCTCTTATCGGACAGGGCAAAATTTCTGAAATCATTTCTAATAAAACCGAAAGCATTAGAGAGATTTTTGAAGAGACCGCAGGCATCGTAAGTTATCGTAGCAAAAAGGCGGAAGCGGAAAGAAAGCTAGCAGCGGCTTCAGATAATATGGCCCGTGTTACGGATATAATCTCAGAAATAGAAGGCAGAATAGACGGATTGCGTGAGGACAGTGCTAAAGCCACAGAGTATCTGACATTGAGAGATCGTCATAAGCAGCTGGAGGTAAATATAACAGTCAGAAATATAGATGACATCCAGGAAAAGGCGACGCAGACGGCACAGGAAGCGGCTCAGCTGGAAAGTGAACTGAAGGCATCCTACGAAGAAAGAGAGACAAGGGACAAGGAAGCTAGGGAATGCAGAGCAAAGATTCAGGAACTTGAAGAGCAGTACAGACATGCCGATGAGGAACTGAAGGAAAACACCGAAAGAGCCAACAGACTTACCGGCGAAAAAAATGTAAGCAGAGAAAGACTTGCCGGTATGGAAAGGGATATTAGGCGAATCGGTGATGAGATAGGTCTGCAGGAAAAGAGAATTAAAGAGGAGCAGGAAAGCGAAAAGCAGCTTCTCGATAAAAAAGCGGATATAGATAAACGATATGAAGAATTGAAAAAGCATTTAGAAGAGGAATCTGCCCGTCACGGTGATGTTATAGGTGAAAGGGATAGGCTTTCTCAAGATGTTGATGCGCTTAAAAACGAGCTCTTTGAAATATCTTCAAAGAAGAGCGGATGGAATGCCGAAAAGATAAGTCTTGAAAATCTTGCGGCAAACCTTGAGGAAAACAGGCTTGAGCTTATAAAAGAGGCGGACGCAGAAGCAGGCAACAGAGAGTCTGCAGCTAAAGCCTTAGAGGAATTTGAAAAGACAGAAAAGGAAATGTCTGCAAAGTTGGATTCACTTCGCACACACTATGACGAGTTGCTGACAGAAAAGAAAAAGGCTGAGTCTGACAAAACTTTGGCAGAACGCCATATGGCAGAGGCCAGGATGGAAGCTGAAAGAACAGCGGCAAGGAAAAGAGCCATCGAGGAGATGGAAAACAATTATGAAGGATATAACGGCGGAGTAAGGGCTGTAATGAAATCCGGCATAAACGGTATAGAAGGCGTTGTGGCAGAACTTATTGAAGTGCCAAAGGGCTATGAGACAGCAGTGGAGACTGCCCTTGGAGCCGCAGCTCAAAATATCATCTGTGCCGATGATAAAACGGCTAAGGCTGCTATCAATATGCTTAAGGAAAAGAAAGCTGGAAGATTGACTTTCCTGCCGGTGGCATCCATAAAAAGCAGAGGTGTCATGAAGGACAGAGAAGTGGAAGGGGCTGCAGGATTTGTTGGCTATGCAGCGGAATGTGTTGATTTTGATGAAAGACACAGAAATATTGCAGAATACCTTCTGGGCAGCGTAGCTATAATTGATAATATGGACAATGCCGTAAGGATTTCCAAGTCCGGCAAGAGAGGACTTCGATACGTGACCCTAGATGGGGAAGTCATCAATGCATCCGGTGCTGTTACTGGAGGAAGATATAAAAACAGAACTGCTGGACTATTTGAAAGAAAAAGCGAAATAAACGAGCTTACTCAAAAGGCGGAAAAGCTGACCTCTGAGATAGAGGATGCGGAAAACACCGTCAATGAAGCGGTTAAAAAGCTTCGCAAAAATGCCGAAAAAATCGAAAGCGCAGAAAAGGAAATCAGAAATGCTGAAATAGGTCTTATGGACATTTCTGGGCGTAAAAACATTGCGGAAAAAACCTTTAACGACATTGAAAGGGCTACGGCAGCAAGGGATGATTCGGTTAGAGGAATAGATGAAGAAAAGACAAAGCTGGAAGAGCAGATAAAAAGCCTTGCAGAAAGAATCGCCGACGCTGAAGAGAGAACAGCACAGGCTGAAGCTTCCATAGAGGAAAAGACTGCCAGACTGGAAAACATGGCGGGAGATATTCTCGGAGCAAATGAACTGATGACTAAGGCGAGAATTGAGCTGGGAACATGTCAGGGAGAAAAAGAGAATACCGATAATCTCCTAAACCTCGTAAGAGAGACAATCAAAGGTTGTCAGGAGGATATAGAAAACAAGAAAACTCAAATTGAGGGCCTTACTTTAGATATGCAGGCGATTACAGAGGGAGTTAATGCAAGAGAAGAAGAGATAGCTTCTCTGGCTATTAAAAAGGAAAAGGCTGAACTTGCTATAGGCACGATAAATGCGGAAAAAGGTAGATGCATGAAGCTTTCTGAAGAACTCTCTGATGCTGTAGGGGAGACAGATAGGAAGATAAGGTCCCTGCAGGATATGAAATACAGTGCCGATGTAAAGGCGGCAAGATACGATGGACAACTGGAAAATTTGAAAAATAAGCTATGGGATGACTTTGAAATTTCTTATGCCCAGGCTCTTACCATGAAGGATGAAGACTTTGTTATGTCTTCAGCGGTAAAGGAAAACAGACAGATAAGAAACAGAATTAAAGAGCTTGGAGAAGTCAATGTCGGAGCTATTAAGGAGTATGAACAGGTAAGCGAAAGATACACTTTCCTGACAGAGCAAAGGGAAGATATCAGAAGGTCTACCGATGAGCTTAACAGCATAATTGCTGATACTGACAGAGTCATAAAGAAGAGATTTAATGACAGCTTTGATCAAATTACCGGACATTTTGAAAAGATATTTACGGAATTCTTCGGAGGTGGACATGCAAAAATCAGCCTTGATAATGAAGAGGATCCGTTAAATGCAACTATAGAGATAACGGCACAGCCACCGGGAAAACAGCTTAAAAATATCAATTTGCTTTCCGGAGGAGAAAAGACTATGACGGCCATCGCACTGATGTTTGCAGTGCTGAGAACAAAGCCTACACCATGTTGTATTCTCGATGAGGTGGAGGCTGCATTGGATGATCATAATATTCATGTATTTGCCAATTATCTTAGAAAATTTGATAATATACAGTTTACATTGATTACACACCAGAAAACCACAATGGAGCATGCCGATGTGATGTACGGTGTTACAATGCCTGAAAGAGGAATATCAAAGGTCTTCTCCCTTAAGATGACCGACGAACTTCCGGTATAGGGATGTATGTGAAAGGAAAAAATAAATGGGTTTTAGAGAAAAGAAAGGATTTTTTGGAAGACTATCCGAAAGAATCGGCGATGTCATAATGGGAAGAGCTGCAATCGATGAGGAACTCTTTGATGAGCTTGAGGAAGTGCTAATAACTAGTGACATCGGAATGCAGACTACGCTTTCCATAATAGATACGCTCAGAGACAGAGTGAAAAACGAATATATAACCGAACCAGAAAAGGTAAAGGAAAAGCTGAAAGAAATTATGATTCAGGCAGTGGATAAGGGAGATAGGCAGAAAATGTCAGAAACCTATCCGCTGGTAATCATGATGATAGGAATAAACGGAGGCGGCAAGACAACCACCATAGGAAAGCTGGCAGCCATGTATAAAAAGCAAGGTAAAAGTGTTCTTTTAGCGGCAGCAGATACATTTAGAGCTGCGGCAGCAGAACAGCTTACAATATGGGCTGACAGAGTAGGCGTAGGAATAATCAAGCATGGTGAAGGAGCAGATCCGTCTGCTGTGCTTTTCGATGCTGCACAGGCTGCAAAGGCAAGAGGTGTGGATGTTCTTATCTGTGACACTGCGGGAAGACTTCAGAATAAGAAAAATCTCATGGATGAACTTAAGAAGATGAATAGAGTGCTTGGAAAGGAATTTCCGGAAGCTGACAGAGAAACTCTCCTTATACTTGATGCCACCACAGGTAAGAATGCCGTTTCCCAGGCCAAGGAGTTTGGAGATGCGGCTGAGCTTACGGGAGTTGCATTGACTAAACTCGATGGTACTGCTAAAGGCGGTATCGCAGTGACAATAGCGGACGAATTTGATCTGCCTATTAAGTTTGTAGGCGTGGGAGAAGGAATAGACGATCTTGAAGTTTTCGATCCGGAAGCGTTTATAGGAGGTATATTCGATGAGTAAGCCTTTGGTAGCGGTTGTCGGCAGACCTAATGTAGGTAAATCCACATTCTTTAACAGAGTTGTGGGTAGGAGAGTGGCTATAGTGGAAGACACTCCCGGTGTTACCAGAGACAGGATATATGCCGAAGCCGAATGGATGGGAATTCACTTCGCCCTCATAGATACTGGAGGTATAGAGCCTGCCAGTGCGGAGGTGATTCCCGCTCAAATGAGAGAACAGGCACAGATTGCCATGGATACAGCGGATGTTATTCTCTTTATGACAGATGGCAAGGCTGGCCTTACTGCAGACGACAGAGAAGTAGCAAATATGCTAAGAAAAACAGGAAAACCTGTTGTCTTGGCTGTAAATAAAATAGATACGGCGGCTCTGCCAGATGACTTTTACGATTTTTATGAGCTGGGCATAGGTGAACCTTTACCTCTTTCATCAGCTAACATGCTAGGTATAGGAGATATACTGGATGCCCTTGTGGGAGAATTTCCTAAGGATGCAGATACCGAGGAAGACGACAGCATAAAAATAGCAGTAATCGGAAAGCCTAATGTGGGCAAATCATCCTTTGTCAATGCCATAACAGGTGAAAACCGTGTAATAGTATCAAATATTGCCGGCACCACAAGAGACTCCATAGACACACCTGTGGAAATAGACGGAGTTAAGTATACGCTCATAGATACGGCAGGTATAAGGAGAAAGAGCAAGGTTAACGAAAATATAGAAAAGTACAGCGTTATCCGTGCCGTGGCGGCAATCGAGAGATGCGATGTGTGTCTTCTTATGATAGATGCAGTTGAAGGAATCACTGAACAGGATAAAAAAATCGCAGGGGTTGCCCATGAGGCCGGTAAAGGCATAGTGGTTGTGGTAAATAAATGGGACCTTATAGAAAAGGACAGCCATACCATGAACCAGTTCCAAAAGACAATAGATGCGGAAATGACTTTTATGTCCTACGCACCAAGTATCTTTATTTCCGTGGAGGAAAAGCAGAGGGTAAAAAATGTCATCGAGCTGGCAAGGGCTGTTTCCGAAAACAGAGCCATGAGAGTGCCTACCGGTCAGCTTAATTCACTGATTTCTGATGCGGTGCTGATGAAGCAGCCTCCATCGGATAAGGGTAAGCGACTTAAGATTTACTATGCTGCTCAGGTGGGAGTAAAGCCTCCTCTGTTTTCATTTAAGATCAATTCCAGACCGCTGATGCATTTCTCCTATGCCAGATATCTGGAGAACAAAATAAGGGAAGCCTATGGATTTGAAGGTACTTCCATAAAATTCGTTTTCAGAGAGAAAGGTGAAAAAGAAGATGTATAGTGAATCAGGGATTTTAAATCTTACGGGAACAGGCGCTCTAATTGGCATGATACTGATGCTGATAGTGGCATATTTTATAGGAAATGTTTCACCGTCCATATTGATTGGTAAGGCTAAAGGTATAGACATAAAAAAAGAGGGAAGCGGAAACGCAGGCACCACCAATGCCCTAAGGGTGCTGGGAAAGAAAGCAGCTGTGGCAACACTTGTTATAGATGTTTTAAAAGGTACTTTAGCTGTGGTTTTAGGCGGAGTTCTTTTAGGACAGGTAACGGCAGCTTGGTGTGTGGCAGCAGTTTTTGCAGGCCATGTTTGGCCGGCCTTCTTCGGATTTCGTGGAGGAAAAGGAGTTGCCACTGCCTTTGGAGCTTTGTGCGGTTACCTTCCTGCCATGGGATTTACAGCTCTTGCAATAGTTGTTGTGGGAGTTTTGATTTCTAGAAGAATGTCCTTTGGCTCAATACTGGGAGCTGCAACTTTTCCGCTGGTGGCGTATTTTTATGATAAAAGCTTTGTGCCTATAGGTACCGTGTTGGCGGTGCTAGTAATCATTAAGCACAGAGCCAATATCGTAAGGCTAATCCACGGTGAAGAACCTAAGCTTGGTGAAAAGAAAAAGGAGACTGGCAAATGAGTCGAATAGGAGTGATAGGAGCCGGCAGCTGGGGAACAGCCTTGGCAACCGTATTGGCAGGTAAAGGCCACGATGTGACTATATGGCTACGAAATAAAGAGCAGGCCGAGGAGATGCAAAAAGATAGGGAAAATAAAAAGTATCTTCCAGGCGTTAAATTAGCTGACAATATAAAGATAACAGGAGATAAAGAGGAAGCGGCAAAGGACGCAGAAGCGTTGCTGTTTTCAGTGCCTGCCCAGTCCTTTAGAGATGTATTTAAAGAAACGATGTCCTTTGCAAAGGCAGATGTCATAGTAATAAATGCGGCAAAGGGGATTGAAAAGGGCAGCTTACTTAGGCTTTCCCAGGTGGCTGAGGAAATAGTTCCGGATATTGAAAGCAGATATGCCGTTATTTCCGGTCCAAGTCATGCGGAGGAAGTAGGCAGAAGATTGCCGACTACTGTGGCTGTAGCATCAACGGATGAGGTTACAGCATCAACGGTTCAGGATTTATTCTTTACGGATAGATTCAGGACATATATACAGGATGATGTCGTAGGAGTGGAGCTTGGCGGAGCCCTTAAAAATATCATAGCCCTAGGTGCGGGAATCTCCGACGGAATGGGCTTTGGAGATAATGCGAAGGCGGCTCTTATGACGAGAGGTCTTGCAGAAATCGCCAGATTGGGAATAGCTCTCGGTGCTAAAAGCGATACTTTCTTGGGGCTTACAGGCGTGGGAGACCTTATTGTTACATGTACATCTATGCACAGCCGAAACAGAAGGTGCGGTATTCTTATAGGCCAGGGTAAAACTCCTAAGGAAGCCACAGACGAGATAGGAATGGTTGTAGAGAGCATGTCCACCACAATTGCTGCATACGGACTAGCTAAAGCAAGCGGAGTGGAAATGCCTATAACTGAAAAAATATATGAAGTTATAAACGGTATGACCGATGCGGATGCTGCCGTTGAAACACTTATGGGAAGAGAAAGGAAGCATGAAAAAATTTAATATATTAACACTTGGCTGTCAGATGAACGAAAGGGACAGCGAAACACTGGCGGGAATGCTTACAGAAATGGGATATGAGCAGATTGATGACAGAAATCAAGCTGATATTGCCATAATAAATACATGCAGCGTCAGAGATCACGCTGACAGAAGATTTTTCGGGATGCTGGGACAGCTGAAAAAAATAAAGGAAAAGAATCCTGGATTTATCGTATGCGTATGCGGCTGTATGATGCAGCAACAGCATATAATAGATCAGATAAAGGAAAAGTATCCGTGGGTTGATATAATATTTGGAACTCACAATATACATAGATTTCCAAGGCTTCTGGGAAATGTAATTTCGGAAAAGGAAAAACAGATTGAAATATGGGAGGACGGAGGCGAAATTGTAGAAGGACTGCCTTCAAAGCGTCTGTATAAGCATAAGGCCTTTGTCAATATCATGTTCGGCTGCAATAATTTCTGCACCTACTGTATTGTTCCATATACCAGGGGCCGGGAAAGAAGCAGAAGACCTGAGGATATACTGGCAGAAATAAAGAGGCTGGTGGATGATGGTGTAAAAGAAATCACATTGTTGGGACAAAATGTTAATTCGTACAAGGGAGAAGGCGGAGTTGATTTTGCCGATTTGCTTAGGATGATTAACGAAGTCGACGGTATAGAGAGAATTAGATTTATGACATCACATCCGAAGGATCTTTCGGACAGACTGATAGATGTATACAGGGATTGTGATAAGGTGTGCAGCTTTTTCCATTTACCTGTGCAGTCGGGAAATGACAATATCCTAAAGAGAATGAACAGGAGATATACGGCAGATGATTATATGGAGCTTGTAAGAAAGCTTCGTGAGGCAAGACCGGATATAAGTCTTACCACCGATATAATCGTGGGATTCCCAGGCGAGACGGAAGAGGAATTCGAAGATACTCTTAAGCTCGTTGAAGCGGTGAATTTTGACAGTGCCTTTACCTTTATGTATTCAAAAAGGAAGGGAACGCCTGCAGCGGAGTATGATGATCAGATTCCAGAGGAAATCAAGCACGACAGATTTGACCGACTGGTTGAAACCGTTAATCGCTGTGCAGCAGATAGAAATGCTCGCTTTGTAGGGCAGATAACTCCTGTACTGGTTGAAGGCGTCAGCAAAAGCGACGAGGGCTGCGTCACAGGAAGAAATCCTCAAAATAAGATTGTGAACTTCCCCGGTGATGCATCACTTACGGGCACGATTGTAAATGTAAAAATAAGTGAAGCGGGCACGTTCAGCCTAGTTGGAAAAATGGTATAAAATTAAATACAATCTCAAAATTTATTGTCGATAAATGTTGAAAATCAAAGGTTTTTGAGGAAGGGCAAGATTGTACTTTTGCACTATTTAAAGAACATTTGCGGGCTTTGTTGACAAAGGATTTTGAGTAGTATAAAGTTATTATGTTCAATAGATTGAAAAATCAAAGGTTTTTCATGAGAAAATGGAGGGTAATATGTCACAGAAAAAAATGAAAACAATGGACGGAAATACCGCTGCCGCGTACGTGTCATACGCGTTTACCGATGTAGCAGCGATATATCCGATTACACCGTCTTCCCCTATGGCAGAAGTTGTAGATGACATGGCGGCGCACGGTGAAAAGAATATTTTCGGCCAGAAGGTTAAAGTGGTAGAAATGCAGTCTGAAGGAGGCGCAGCCGGAGCCGTTCACGGATCCCTGGCAGCAGGTGCTCTGACAACTACTTATACAGCGTCTCAGGGACTTCTTCTCATGATACCTAACATGTATAAGATCGCAGGTGAACTCCTTCCTGGAGTATTCCATGTAACTGCAAGAACTCTGGCTACACATGCTCTGTGTATCTTCGGTGACCACGGCGATGTAATGGCTACAAGACAGACAGGCTTTGCGCTGCTGTGCTCATCTTCCGTTCAGGAAGTTATGGACCTGGCAGGTGTGGCTCATCTGTCAGCAATTAAAGGAAGAGTTCCTTTCCTTCATTTCTTCGACGGTTTCAGAACTTCTCACGAAATCCAGAAGATTGAAGTTATCGACCATGAAGATTTTGCAAAGCTAGTTGATATGGATGCGGTACAGAGATTCAGAGATAACGCTCTCAATCCTGAACATCCTGTTATCAGAGGTACAGCTCAGAACCCTGATATCTTCTTCCAGGCAAAGGAAGCTTGCAAGCCATACTATGAAGCACTTCCAAAGGTTGTTGAAGAGTACATGGATGAAATTGGCAAGTTGACAGGAAGACACTACAAGCTCTTCGATTATGTAGGTGCACCTGATGCGGAAAACATCATTATCGCAATGGGTTCAGTATGTGAAACAATAGAAGAAACTCTTGGAGTTCTTTTGGCTAAAGGTGAAAAGCTCGGTCTGATCAAAGTAAGACTTTACAGACCTTGGGCTCCTGAATATCTTAAGGCTGTTATGCCAGCTACAGTTAAGAAGATTGCTGTACTTGACAGATCCGAAGAACCTGGAGCAATGGGCTCACCTCTTTACATGGATGTTAAAACAATGTACAGCGATGAAGATAATGCTCCTGAAATCGTAGGAGGCGTTTATGGTCTCGGTTCTAAAGATACAACTCCTGGACAGATTGTGGCTGTATATGAAAATCTCAAGCAGGCTCAGCCTAAGAACCAGTTTACTATCGGTATCGTAGATGACCTTAACGGAACTTCTCTTGAAACAGTTAAGATTGCTACAGAACCTGAAGGAACAGTAAGATGCAAATTCTGGGGTCTTGGTTCAGACGGTACTGTTGGTGCTAATAAGCAGGCTATCAAGATTATCGGTGACAATACAGATATGTATGCTCAGGGATACTTCTCCTATGACTCCAAGAAGTCAGGTGGTATCACAGTATCTCACTTGAGATTCGGTAAGAACAAGATTCAGTCAACTTACCTTATTACTGAAGCGGACTTTATCGCATGCCACAACCAGGCATATGTACACCAGTATGATCTGCTTAAGGGACTTAAGAAGGGCGGTACATTCGTTCTTAACTGCGTATGGAGCGAAGCAGAACTTGAAGAACATCTGCCTGCTTCCATGAAGAGATACATTGCTGAAAACGATATAAACTTCTATATCATAGATGCTACAGACATCGCTCAGGAAATCGGTCTGGGCAACAGAATCAATATGATTATGCAGTCTGCATTCTTTAAACTGGCAAATGTTATTCCAGTAGAAGAAGCAACAGGCTACCTGAAGGATTCCATCGTTAAGACATATGGCAAGAAGGGTGAAAACATCGTTAAGATGAATCAGGATGCCGTAGATAAGGGAATAACTAACCTGCACAAGGTAGAAATACCTGCTGCATGGAAGGATGCAAAGGACGCTGCTACAGAAGACAAGAAGCTGCCTGAATTCATAGAAAAAGTTCTGGTTCCAATGAACAGACAGGAAGGCGACGATCTGCCAGTAAGCGTATTTGCAGACAGAGCAGATGGTACTTTCCCATCTGGAACAGCCGC
This sequence comes from Gallibacter intestinalis, assembly GCF_014982745.1. GTDB lineage: Bacteria > Bacillota > Clostridia > Peptostreptococcales > Anaerovoracaceae > Gallibacter > Gallibacter intestinalis. Next base: position 32,634 of record NZ_JADCKA010000003.1, read on the forward strand.
TTACGAAAAGAGAGGCGTTGCAGTAGATGTACCTGTATGGGATGCTACTAAGTGTATCCAGTGTAACCAGTGTTCATTTGTATGTCCTCACGCAGCAATCAGACCTGTTCTGGTAAGCGCTGATGAAAAGGCTGCTGCTCCTGCCGGATTTGAAACAGTTCAGGCTAAGGGCAAAGGCTTTGAAGAATACGAATACAGAATGCAGGTATCACCGCTTGACTGTCTTGGATGCGGCAACTGCGCAGACATTTGTCCTGCTCCAGAAAAGGCGCTTAAGATGGTACCTCTGGGAGATGCTCTTGGCGATGCTCCTAACTGGGAATACGCTATGCAGCTTCCAATCAGAGATGATATTACACCAAAGACATCCGTTAAGGGTTCACAGTTTGCTAAGCCATATTTTGAATTCTCAGGCGCATGCGCAGGCTGCGGAGAAACTCCTTATATCAAGGTTGTAACTCAGCTGTTCGGCGACAGAATGATGATTGCCAACGCAACAGGATGTTCATCCATCTGGGGAGCTTCAGCACCTTCAATGCCATATACTACAGATGCAAACGGCAGAGGTCCTTCTTGGGCAAACTCACTGTTCGAAGATAATGCGGAATACGGTCTTGGTATGGCTTCCGGTGTTGCTCAGATGAGAAACAAAATTTCTGAGTCTATGGAAGAGCTGGTTGCAAAAACTTCAGATGCAGATGTAAAGGCAGCATGCGAAGCCTGGATGGCAAATAAGGAAAACGGAGCTGAATCCAGAAAGTACAGCGATGCGGTAATGGCTGCTCTGGAAAAGGCAAACTTCAGCGGAGAAGAAGCGCAGCTGGCAAAGGCCATCGAAGATAAGAAAGACTTCCTGGTTAAGAAGTCCATCTGGTGTGTAGGTGGAGACGGCTGGTCATACGATATCGGTTACGGTGGTCTGGACCACGTTCTGGCATCCGGAGAAGATATCAATGTACTGGTATTCGATACAGAAGTTTACTCCAACACAGGCGGACAGGCTTCAAAGGCAACACCTACATCTGCCATTGCTAAGTTTGCAGCATCTGGTAAGAAGACAAAGAAGAAGGATCTGGGTATGATGGCTATGAGCTATGGTTATGTATATGTAGCTCAGGTTGGTATGGGAGCCGACAAGAACCAGTTCATGAAGGCTATCCAGGAAGCAGAAGCTTACCACGGACCATCCCTGATCATCTGCTATGCTCCATGTATCAACCATGGTATAAAGAAGGGCATGGGCAAATCTCAGGAAAATATCGCAGATGCGGTTAACAGCGGATACTGGCAGCTGTACAGATTCAATCCTGAACTGGCAGCAGAAGGCAAGAATCCGTTCAGCTTGGATTCCAAGGAGCCTACAGCAGACTTCAGAGAATTCATCATGGGACAGGTAAGATACAACTCCCTGGTTAAGGAATTCCCTGATGCAGCAGAAGCTCTCTTTGAAAAGCTGGAAGCAGAAGCAAAGGAAAGATACGAAAAGTACAAGAAGCTGGCTGAAAACTAATATTTACAGTTAGCATGACTGGACGATAATAAAGACGCGGCATCGATAATGGGTGCCGCGTCTTTTACAGTAGGGAGAAGGGAAGGAGCGTTTGCAATTTAAAAACGCTTTCGTGCACAATAGTGGACATCTGTTGACAAAATATGACTAAAATGTTATAATGCACATACAATAAAAGCAATACAGATGAATAAGCATTCGGCTTATAAACTAGCTTTCTTTCTTATTCACATTTCATATACCTAAGAGCTGTGCGGGGATAATCTTCGAACAGCTTTTTGGTTTTTTGATGACTTGACACAATTTGCTTAAAGCAAATTGATGTAAGTAACATACAGAAATTGTAACGTAAAAGACAGGCTCAAGAGCCTGTCTTTTTACGATTTGATTTGAAAAGATGTACGTTGTTATACGATTGGTTTTATACAAATGACTTAAGGATTTAACTACAATATTAATATAGCAAATATTATGTGTAGTGTCAACAAAAAAATATAAAAATAATTGTGAAATATGATAAATAAGTTGTGGGGCGATTGCAAAAAGCCGGTCTGACATATATAATGATTGTTGTATTCTAATAAATATAACAGGAGAGAAAAATGGCTATAGAAAAAGTAAGAGAATATTTTAAAACTCTGGGTATCGAGGATAGAATTAAGGAATTTGATGTTTCCAGTGCTACAGTTGAACTGGCGGCAGAGGCAGTTGGAACGGAACCGGCAAGAATATGCAAGACGCTTTCATTTAAGAAGCCAGAGGGCGGTTGCATACTGATTCAGACTGCAGGAGATACTAAGATAAAAAACCAGAAATTTAAACAGAAATTCGGATTTAAAGCAAAGATGCTGACTCCGGATGAGGTTATTGAATATACAGGACATGCCATAGGTGGTGTCTGTGCCTTTGCCATCGAAAGAGACGATGTGGATGTATATGCAGATGAAAGCATGAAGAGATTTGAAACTGTATTTCCGGCATGCGGAAGCAGCAACAGTGCAATAGAATTCACATGCGATGAGCTCTTTGAAGTGTCAAAGGCCAAAGAATGGATTGATGTCTGCGATATAGCAGAATAAACGGATACAAAAAGATATGACTTAAAAAAGATGGTTACTGGTTGGTAACCATCTTTTTGATGTCAGTTTATTTCGTTCTGTTTAAAAAGTCCTTTAGACTGAACGGTTCCCTCTTTGAAAGAGGAACGAATTCCTTCTTTTCCGCTACACTCATATATGCCGGACGGATGAGCTTGTTGCCTGAAGATAACTCTTCAATACGGTGAGCTGCCCATCCTGAAAGCCTTGCCAGTGCAAATAAAGGCGTTGCAATATCATGAGGGATGTTTAGCAGCGTATATACGAGACCGGAGTAAAGGTCCACATTGGCGCACATGGTTTTTCTTGTGCCGTGAACCTGTTCGTAAAGTTCTTCAGTTCTTTCTTCAATATATTCGCATAGCAGATAATCATCCACATGATCAGTGTTTTCTGCAAGTTTTTTAGCAAGTCCCTTCAAGAGAACGGCTCTCGGGTCGGATAAAGTGTATACCGCATGACCCATACCGTAGATAAGTCCGCTTTTGTCATTTGCCTGTTTTTTAAGAACCTTTATCAGATATTCATCTACAGCCTTATGATCATTTATATCTTTTACATTGGCCTTAAGATCCTTAATCATCTTAATAACCTGGATGTTTGCTCCGCCGTGTTTAGGACCCTTGAGAGCGCCTATGCCGGCCGATATAGCTGAATATGTATCGGTGCCGGAGGATGATACCAAGTGAATTGTAAATGCCGAGTTATTACCGCCACCGTGTTCTGCATGAAGCACAAGGCAAATGTCGAGACATTTAGCTTCCAAATCAGTATATTTTCCGTGTGGTCTGAGCATGCGGAGAATGTTTTCTGCAGTGCTCAGCTCAGGCAGCGGATTTCTTATATGAAGTGTTTTATTGTCAAAATATGAACTTTTTGCCTGATAAGCATAAGCCAGCAGTGCTGGGAAATATCCTATCAGGTCAATGGACTGACGCAGGACATTGGTGATGCTGGTGTCGTCCGGATTTTCATCATAACAGTAAAGAGCCAGTACAGAACGAGCTAGTTTGTTCATAATGCTTCTGGATGGAGTGGTCAGTATCATATCTCTGGCAAAATCCGGAGGAAGCTCTCTTTTTTTAGAAATGTATTCTTTGAAGCTGTTTAACTGGCTTTTTGTAGGAAGTTCACCGAATATCAAAAGATATGTAACTTCTTCAAAGCCGAATCTATCTTCGGCTATGTAGCTTTTAACAAGATCCTGTATTTCGTATCCCCTGTAATATAATTTACCCTTTATAGGAACCTTATTTTTATTTTCGTCTATTTTATATCCTTCAACAGCACCTATATTTGTGAGACCAACCAGTACACCTGTACCGTTTGAATTACGCAGCCCTCGCTTTACATCGTACTTTTTGTAGAGGGAGGAGTCGATATAGTTGATGGTCTCAAGCTGCTGAGACATAGTCTCCAGGAATGATTTTGGGATATTTGATGGTGTCTTTTCTCCCGGAGTTATTTTGCTTTTAAATATTCTAAACAAGTGTGGTAACCTCCTTTCAAAGGTCGAATCGCTATTTGCCTATTGTATCACACTAAAGTGAAAAATTATATCCTATGTATCCGTTAGGAAATGCTATATCTCTCTTAGATATTTTTGAGCCAGCTGAGCATCGGAAAGGCATTTAACATATCCGTCACCGATTGCCTGATCTGTTTCTGGACCTTTGCCGGCCAAAGCGACTACGGCAGGTTTGGACGCCTTTGTGATGGCCGCCTTGGCGGCTTCTTCTCTGTCAGGAATTATTTCGTAAGGTATATCCGATGGTATATGCTGTGCAATCTGCTGACATATATCTTCAACCTTTTCGTGGGCGGGATCGTCAGCGGTAAGGATTATTCTGTCCGCAAAACGACCGGCAGTTTCGCCTAGCTCTCTGCGTCTTCCGAAGGCTTTATCTCCTGCAGAGCCAAACAGGACGGTTAACTGTCTGTCGGGATATTCGGATTTCAGCGAAGAAAGAAGCTTTTCCATACTGAAACCGTTGTGAGCGTAATCAACTACACATATAACGCTTTCGTCATCGGAAGCAAATATCTCCATACGGCCGTCAGGCTTGACATTGTAGATGCCTTCCTTGATGTATTCCATAGGAATTTCATTTTTAAAGGAAGCGACAATTGCCGCTGCTGCATTTTCCACATTAAACAAGCCGGCCATGGAAATTCTGAACTCTTCGTCAAAATCTCTTGACTGAATTTTGAAAACTGTATCTCTGCCGTCCTTGCCGATATCGTAAATGAAAAAATCGGCTTCCCTGCGAGAGGAACTGAAGGTATAGACTTCAGGTGTATCACAGGCTGCATTTAATATTCTGTCTATGTGATCTGCATCAAGATTGATTACCGTTTTGTCGGACATGGCAAACATCTTAAGCTTTGAGTTGAGATAATCATCAAAATCCGGATGCTCGTGAGGACTTATGTGGTCTTCACTTATATTCAGGAATATGGACATATTAAATCTCATTCCCGTAACTCTGTCGTATTTTAAGCCTTGGGATGATACTTCCATGCAAAGGCGCGTAACTCCGTTATCGACACACCCTCTTAATATATGCTGCAGTTCAACGGCTTCGGGAGTCGTCCTTCTTGAAGGTACAGTTTTAATGCCGTCGCATACGGACACTGTGGATACAAGTCCGCTTTGCACCTTTCCTAAAGCCTTCATATATGTGTCTGCGATTCCTTTAATAAAAAAGGCAGTGGTGGTTTTACCCTTTGTTCCTCCGATGGCTGTAACGTTCATTTCCTTCCAAGGCTCCCCGTCATAAAAATTTGCCAAGAGAGCCATGGACTTTCTTATGTTATTTACAATAAGTCGTGGAACACCGTTAACGGATTGATACTCTTTTTCGCTTACATAAAAAGCAGCCCCCTGTGAGACGGCTTGGGACAGATATTCCTCTTTAAAGGCAGCACCTTTACAGATAAATAGGGTACCTTCTGTAACTTCCCGTGAGTCGTAAGTTAAAAATTCGACAAGCTTATCTTCTGCTCCAAAGGATATAAAGCTTTCTAGAAGATTTGCATCCTGCAGGAGCTTCGCATATTGTGATATGGTATATCGTTCCATATGGATTCCTTTCATATTTGTTTTCAGATGGGTATATTATATCAGAAAAAGCTTAAAAGTAGGAGATGTGCTGTTAAATTTCAACAAAAGTGATGAGAAATGAACATATATAGTGTATAATTAACAAATGTTGTTGTTTGTGAGGGGATAAATCTTATGTGGACAAGAAAGGCATTAAAGAAAGACGCAAGGAAAAATTTAAAAAATAATTATTGGAGACTGCTTGGCGTTAGCCTCCTTATAGCCTTTGTATTAGGCGGCATGAAGATGGAAGCGGATGTAGCCACTGTAACTGAGGTTGGTAACCAGCTGGCTGCAAACAGATTTGCATCTGTATCAAATGTACAGGTCGTTGACCAGTTTATGCATGTAACTATACAAAGCAGTGGGGATAGAGGCAGTGCTTTGTTAGAATATGCAGGTGAAAAATATACGCCTACAAAGGGTGTTTTTGCACATATTTATAACAATGTAACCCAAGAGAAATCATTTATCTATGGGTTTTTAAATGCTGTCAACAATATGGCATTTAAAGACAGGATAGGACAAGGTATTATAATCTTTGTCGGAGCGGGACTTTCTTTATGTTTCAGCTTCTTTATAGTAAACGTGTTGATAGTCGGGCAATGTCGATTTGTACTTGAAAGCCGGACATATTACGACTGTAAAATAGGAAGACTGACGTTTCCATGGCGCGTGGGCAGATGGAAAAAGACTGCTATGGTCATGATGCGCAGGAGCATATATACATACCTTTGGGATCTTACGATTATCGGCGGAATAATAAAGAGATATTCATATAAGATGATTCCGTATATAATGGCGGAAAATCCAGATGTTACTGCCAAAGAAGCCTTTATGATGTCAAGAGACATGATGAATGGCAATAAATTTAAGGCATTTAAGATAGATGTGTCGATGGCAGGCTGGTATATACTCAGCTTTTTAACACTGGGAGCGGTCAGATGGTTTTTCCTAAATCCGTATTTAGATACGATTTATGCTGAATTGTATCTGGAATTGAGAAAGGAAGCAATCGAAGAAAAAGCTTCTTATGCGGAATACTTTAATGACCCTATGCTGTGCGTTGAAACATCTCTGACTGAGTACCCTGTGGAAATGCATCCGTTATACAGGGAAACGACAAAGCAGTGGCTCAAATTGGATTATCACAGGAGATATTCATTATCTTCGATGATACTTATGTTTTTCACTTTTTCCATGATTGGATGGATATGGGAGGTTTCCCTAAGACTGCTTAATTACGGTGAATTCGTAAATAGGGGAACTTTACATGGACCGTGGCTTCCGATATACGGTGCAGGTGGCGTGCTTATAGTTGTACTCTTGAGAAAACTGGCTGATAAACCGATATTGCTATTTATAGGAGCTGTGGTTGTATGCGGTGTTGTTGAATATACAACATCATGGTTCCTGTGGGAACATTTTCACATGAAATGGTGGGATTACAGCGGATATTTCCTTAATCTTCACGGCAGGATATGCGCGGAAGGCTTATTTGTATTTGGTCTCGGAGGATGTGGCTTCATATATATATTGGCGCCTTTGTGCGATGAAATATATAAGCATATACCGAAGAGAGTAAAAACTGGCTTGTGTGCGATTTTGTTAACAGCGTTTTTAATTGATGGTATTTACTCTGCAGGTCATCCTAATGAAGGAAAGGGAGTTACAGATTACGGAATGGTTGAGAAGTCGCAGGAAATATATACGGCAAGTATAATTGAATAACGCAAATAGGCGATAGAATAGTGGGCAGAAGACATCTTGTCTTTTGCCTGCTTTTTTTTATGCGATTGAACAAAGAAATGATAGGTTGACAGTGAATAAGAGAAATGATATTTTTAAATAGGTTAGTTAGTCTAAACTAATATGCGGCTGAACTCAACACGGAAAGGAATAAAAATGAAAAAGACAGTGAATATTCTATGGTTAATACTGGGGTGGTTAAGCCTTGCCATTGGAAGCATAGGGGTAGTATTGCCGGTACTACCGACTACACCTTTTTTGCTTGTGGCTTCCTTTTCCTTTGCCAAGGGCTCTGATAGATTTCACCGGTGGTTCACAGGGACAAAGTTATATAAAAAACACCTTGAAAATTTTGTCACTGACAGGGCGATGACATTAAAAACTAAATTTGGAATCCTTCTTCCTGCATCTGCAATGCTGATTATTGCGATGCTGCTGGTTCCAAGCATCCATTTCAGAATCTTTATCGTATTTCTAATCATTTTCAAGTATGTATATTTTTCTACAAAAATTAAAACTATAAAAGGAGCAGTTGAAGTTGATTAGTAAGCCAGATGCGAAAAGAGAAAAGGAAAAGCGCATTATAGAATTGATGATAAATCTGTACTGTTCGGGAAATCATAGAAAAGAGCAGCGAGGCGATAAGAGTAGACAAGGATTATGCAATGAATGCGATGATCTTCTCATGTATGCGAAGGAGAGGATAGATAAATGTCCCTTTGCTGAGACAAAGACCTTTTGCAGTAGCTGTAAGGTGCATTGCTATAAGTCGCAGATGAGAGAACAGATTCGGCGTGTTATGAAATATGCGGGCCCGAGAATGATGCTGTATCACCCTATATTAGCTGTAAAGCATGTAGCGGATACCATAAAAAATAAAAGACGAGGAAAGATGTTAAATGATTAAAAGGGAATTAATCAGATTTATGAAAGGCGCCGGAAAATATATAGTTGCCGGCGTTTGGTGGCAATGGGCGGCTCTGCTTTGTCAGATAGTCGTTGTTTTTGTGTTGGCGATAATTATACAAGGAACTTGGCAAGGGAATATACGGACTGAACAAATTTTGTGGATGATTGCAGTTGCGGTAGCTTTTATGATTGCAAAGGCTGTTTGCGACCGATTGAGCGCAGGTGTGTCGTATCAGGCCAGTGAAGAGGTAAAGCTACGACTCAGAGGGAAAATTTTTGAAAAAATACTCGCCTTAGGTACTTCATATAGAGATAAGACATCCACTGCAGAGCTTCTGCAGCTTTCGGTGGAAGGTGTGGAACAGTTGGAAATATATTACGGAAGGTATCTTCCTCAATTGTTTTATAGTTTACTGGCACCGTTGACGTTGTTTGTGGTGCTTTCTCAGGTGAGCCTAAAAAGTGCGGCTATACTTTTAGTCTGTGTTCCTCTTATACCGATTTCCATAGTTCTGGTGCAGAAAATAGCTAAAAAACTTTTAAAAAAGTATTGGGGTGTTTATACGCAATTGGGAGACAGCTTCCTTGAAAATCTACAAGGACTTACAACCTTAAAAATATATAAAAGTGATGGTTATGCCAGCGATAAGATGGACAGAGAAGCGGAAAATTTCAGAAAGATAACCATGCGTGTTTTGGTTATGCAGCTTAACTCCATAAGCGTTATGGATATAGTTGCATATGCCGGAGCCGGAGCAGGGATTATTTGTGCGTTATTACAGTTTTCTGCAGGAAATTTGCAACTGGCAGAAATGATTATAATTGTGCTGTTGGCAGCAGAGTTTTTTATTCCTTTAAGACTTCTGGGATCTTTTTTTCATATTGCGATGAACGGGATGGCAGCCAGTGATAAAATATTTGCTTTTCTCAAAACTGATACAGAAAAGAATTGTGGCACACAGAATATTGAAGGAAGTGTAGATATAACCATAAGAAATCTTGGATTTGCCTACGATAAAGATCGAAAAATTCTGGATGGTGTTTCTATGGATATTCATTCGGGGCAGTTCGTTTCTCTAGTGGGCCTTTCGGGAAGCGGTAAAAGTACAATTGCCGCATTGATTGCAGGTAAATTTAGTGGATATGAAGGAGATATAAAAATAAGCGGAAAAGATCTAAACGATATTTCCGAAGTGTCTCTTATGGATTCTATTGTTACAGTAGGATATAATAGCTTCATTTTTGGAGGAAGCGTCCGTGAAAATCTGACTATGGCAAAAAAAGACGCATCTGAAAGTGAGATGATATCTGTTTTGCAAAAGGTAAAATTATGGGATTTTTTACAGAAAGAAAATGGCTTGGATACAAAGATAACAGAGCAGGGAAGCAACTTGTCTGGAGGGCAGAGACAGAGGCTAGCTTTAGCAAGAGCATTGCTCAAAGATGCAGAAATGTACATTTTCGATGAAGCATCGTCTAATATCGATGTGGAAAGTGAAAAGGTAATTATGGATATGATAAAAAATCTTGCGAAAAGTAAAACGGTATTGTCCATTTCTCACAGAATGGCAAATGCAGTGGATTCCGATGTTATATATGTTATAGAAAACGGCAAAATTATAGAAAAGGGAAATCATTTGTCTCTGTTGAAAGATAAAGGCAGATATGCAGAAATATATACAAAACAAGAAAAAATGTGTGCAAAATGGGAGAACTCAGATGAGAAGAAGCAGTATTAAAATAATGGCGCAGCTCATAGGCTTAGTTAAGCCACTTATACATATTATGATTGCGGCAGTGCTACTGGGTGTGGCAGGTTTTATCTGTGCCATAGGAGTGACGGTATTGCCGGCATTTGCGATTGCCGATGTCTTGGGATACGAGTATATTGAATGGAAGATAGCTATAGCCCTTATAATTGTAGCAGCGGTTCTGAGAGGTTTGCTTCATTATGGTGAGCAAGCTTGCAATCATTACATAGCCTTTAAATTGTTGGCACTTATAAGGCATAAGGTGTTTACTGCGCTTAGAAAACTTGCCCCCGCAAAAATGGAGGGGAAGAAAAAGGGCGAACTTATTGCGGTGTTAACATCTGATATAGAATTGCTAGAAGTTTTTTATGCTCATACCATTTCACCTATAGCGATAGCGATATTGACAAGTGCTATTATGTTGGCGGTTCTTTCTACTTTCGGGGCGGTACCAGTAGTCGTTGCGGCGATTGGATATATATGCGTAGGAGTTATAATTCCGCTTATGGTAGGCAAAAAAGGTGCAGGGACCGGGATGTCATATAGAAATGATTTTGCAGAGTTGAATTCTGTTGTTTTTGATAATCTCAGGGGAATAGATGAAATTTTGCAGTATGGCTACGGAAAAGAAAGTTATGACAGAATAAAAGAAGGTGAAGTTAAGCTGAATTGCTCTTCTAAAAAACTTAAGCTATTGGAAGGTAGGCAGAAAGCGATAACCGGTTTTGCAATTATGTTGTTTACTTTCATAATGTTACTGACATGCTTTGCGACGTATAAAAATGGTATCATGGGAATAGATGAGACACTGATTTCCACAGTAATCATGACTGCTTCCTTCGGTCCAGTAACCGCTTTATCTAATCTATCAAACAATTTAACTCAAACTTTGGCGGCAGGTGAAAGGGTGCTTTCAGTTCTAGAAGAAGAACCTCAGGTATATGATGTTACGGATAAAGAAATAGCAGAATTCGGAGAAGTCACTGTAGATAATCTTTCCTTTGGATATGATGAAGAAAAGATATTACAGGATATAAATTTTAGATTTGAAAAAGGGAAAATAACCGGTATTCTAGGAAAAAGCGGATGCGGCAAATCCACTCTGTTGAAACTATTAATGAGATTTTGGGAAGCTGAAAGCGGCAGCATAACGATTAACGAAAGAAACTTAAACGATATAAACACCAATCAGCTGCGAGATATGCAGTCTTATGTGACTCAAGAAACTTGGATTTTTAATGACACCATAAAAGATAATATTGCAGTGGCAAAACCTAAGGCGTCGTTGGAAGAAATAAAAAAGGCTGCAGAGAAGGCAGGGCTTGGTGGATTTATAGCAAATCTGCCAAAGGGATACGATACTGTTACAGGAGAGCTCGGCGAAGGACTTTCCGGCGGTGAACGACAGAGGATAGGTATAGCAAGGGCGTTTTTACATAACAGTCCAATGATGCTGTTGGATGAACCAACCAGTAATTTAGATGCTCTTCACGAAAGCTATATCATGGATTCTCTAGCATCGGCAGCAGAAGAAAAAACAGTTGTTTTGGTGTCCCATCGCGAATCTACAATGGGCATAGCAGATAAAGTATTTGAAATGAAAAGGGAAAGGAGTTCCTAATGACTGAGATAAAGGGACTTCTTGCAGGACAGATATTGCTATGCTATATGAATATGGATGAACGAGAATTGAATGTTACATCCTTGGCTAGAACCTTGGGAGTGGATAAGTATGCCGTGAGCAGAGCCCTTAGCCGTATGGAAAAGGAAGGCCTTGTAAACAAGAATAATCCGAGGAAGCCGATTCTTACGACAACCGGTTGGGAAAGGGCAAAGCGGTTTAATGAAAAAATGAATATAGCCATGTCATTTTTGATGGAAAATGGCGGTGTATATAAAGGAATAGATGAAGATGCTATATCCATGGCATTGGCGTTATCTGATGAAGTGCTTAAAAGAATGATAGGGCAGCGAAAAGCTCTCACGAAAAAGGCTATTGATAGAGATGTCATAGAGGGATATTCGCTGCAAAAATACTTTGAAGACGGCACATATATGACGGATATTTCTCTGATTGATATAAAACGGAGAACGAAAAAAACTGGCAGCGGCAGATCATATATTAAGTTATCGGCCGGGCGTGGCATGATATATGTGGATACAACAATATTTGAATCGACAAAAGCCTATAAAGCGAATAGCAAGCCGATTAAAATCAAATACACATCATCTCACGGAGAATCAAATTATGAAGTGATGCGCATGGGAAAGGTTATATATTTTCCTGTGGATGAGGTACAATTTGCTTGCTTTAATGATATCAGAATTTTACTAGGAGATATCATCATGGAAATAGGCAAAGAAAAGATGATTCTGCAAATGATTGTGAGATATATGTAGCAATGTGCAACAATTTTTAAATGTAAATAATGTTTAAATATAAAGCGAAAACGGGATTGTTAGGTTTATCTAACAATCTCGTTGCGCTTGTGCAATAAAAGTGTCGTTGAAAACGGAAATATCAATTGATAGACTTTTTTACGGAAAGAAGATTTAATTGATAATATGTTAGTTTAAAGTAACTAACATAAAAAGATTAATTTACGAAAAGGAGAGAAAATATGGTAAAGAGCAAACGAGGAAGCAGAACTCTGGCCATTGCCGTTATAGCAGCGATGATTATGTCATTGTTTGCGGCATTTCCGGGTTTTGCCAGAGCGCAGGAAACATTGGATAAGGATAACTTAAAAGATGGAACATATGAAGTCAGTGTGGCGCTGTGGAATGAAACTAAAGATCAGGCATCCATGGCTGCAAGCACTATAGGAGAGACTGCGACTATTGAAGTAAAAGAGGGAACGGCTTCAATGACAATCCAGGCGTTAAAGGCAAAAATAATGGGATTTGATGCTCAGCTTCAGGGAATGAAGGTATTTGAAGGAACATCTACAGCAGAAGGTCAGAATAATACAGAGGCAGTGGCAGGTGAAGCTGACGAAAACGGCACTACCCCGTACACATTTACAATGCCTCACATGGATGAATATATTTATGTAAGTGTAAATCCGGGTAAGCCAATGAACGCATGGATGGGTGCAAGAATAAAAGTGAATTGGAATACGCTTAAGCTTATAGAAGAAGCTACAGAACCGGGCACAGATCCTGGAGACCAGACTAACCCAGGTGAAGGCGAAGGAACAGAAACAGGAGGAGAAGGAACAGATCAAGAAAAGCCTGAGACACCTTCCGTAGATAAAAGTGGACTTCAGAGTGCATACGATGCAGTCGCAGCTATGACACAGGGTAATTACACCGCTGATTCATGGGCTGATTTTGTATCAGCAAGAGATGCAGCCAAAGCAATCTTAGACAATAAGGATGCGACGGCAGACCAGGTTACAAAGGCTATAAAAGACCTACAGACAGCAAAGGATGCTTTGGCATATGATAACATTCTAAACCTGGCAGATGGTACATACAAAGTGCCTGTAAAGCTCTGGCATGAAACAAAAGACCAGGCTTCAATGGCGGCCTCTTCAGTATTGCCTGAAGCTATGATAACAGTTTCCGGCAAAGATATAAAAATGAATATCTATACACAGCCTATGACTATGGGAACTATCACCGCTTCCCTGCAGACTCTTAAAGTTGAGAATGGAACTGGTGGTTATACTGATGCTGATATTGTAGGTAGAAGCTCATCTGGAGACCCTAATGAATTTTCATTTGCACTTCCTCATGCAAAAGAATATATAAATGTACTGGTAAACCCTAAAGTAGCTATCATGGGCAACACAGACATAGGAGCGAGACTTAAAGTGGATTACTCATCTATTGCAAAGGTTGAAAATGCTGAAAGCGATATTAACGCAAATGCAACAGCTACAGCAACTACAACAGCAACACCTAACTCTCCAAAGACAGGAGATGAAGCACCGATGGCACTTCTTGCAACTCTTATGCTGCTTTCAGGTGGAATAGGAGTATATGCATACAGAAAAAGATAGTAGTAAAGGAAATAGAAAAGGGAATTGAAAGATGTTAAGAGAAAAAAATAAGACCGGCCATGGCTTTTTACTCTTAATCGTTCTGGCAGTCGTTGCCGCCATTTGGGCGGCGACGGCTGTTCATGTATCAGCTCTAGAAAATGGAGCATACCTGGTAGGGAGAACAACATCCTATGCGGATCCGAGAACTGGACAAACCGTTGATGGAGGTACGGATATTGCGTTAGGTGATAGCATGTGCGCTTCCATAATACAGGACGATGTGCTTATAGAAAAAGTTGATGGCACCACATATGTTACTCTTGGTCTGGGATTGGCTTCCAACATAGATCAAAGCAGCATAAAAATATATACGGAACAGTCAGACGGCTCGCTTAAGTCAATGCCTTTGACTCATACGGGAAGCTGCACAAGAGATGGCGATACCTGCAACCATTATAGGTTTCAGATGAATGATACGGATAAGCTGATAAGCGTGGCTATGTTTGTTACACCTATGGGAAGGGAAGTACAGTTTTTCTGCGATTTGGACATGAACTCCGCAACGCCTGGAACGGGCAATTATGCAAGCGAAATGGTGGCTGCAGCTGAGGAAGAAGCAAAGGCAGAAGCAGAAGCACAGGCACAGGATGAGGAAGAAGCAAAGGCAAAGGCTGAAGCTGAACAGGCTGAAAAAGAAGCTGAGGAAAAAGCTAAAGCTGAAGCCGAAAAGGAAGCGAAGCAAGCTAAAAAGAATAAGATTATCATAGGAGTTGTGACAGGCGTTGTGATTCTTGCAGCAGCAAGCGGCGGCTTTTATGTATACAGGAGAAAGAGAAAATGATAACAGGTATAAAGAAGGTTACAGCAGCAGTTTTGGCGGCTGTGATGCTTATGTGCACAATATCTCTTACCGGATGCGGTGGAAGTGACAGCTCCTCAGCAAAAGAAGGACAGTATAACAGGATAGCGGCAACATCGGTTGCAACCTGTGAAATCTTAGACAAGTTGGAAGTCGACGGAGTTGTTGGCGTGCCTCATACAGACAGCTATGAGCTTCCTGAAAGATATAAAGGAGCAACAGAATTGGGAGGAGCAATGTCACCGGATATGGAGATTTTAGCATCATTAGAACCTGACATAGTGCTTACTCCTAATTCACTGGAAGGCTATCTCAAGGAACAGTATGATAACGCAGGCATAGAAAGCTATTTCCTGGATCTGAAAAGCGTAGAGGGCATGTATAACAGCATAACAGAACTGGGGAAAATGCTTAATAAGGAAGATAAAGCAGATGAACTTGTGGCAGAATATGAAAAAATCATAAGCGGTATTAAAAAGAAAAATGAGGGAAAAGAAGCGCCGGACGTATTGATTTTAATGGGATTACCAGGTTC
This sequence comes from Gallibacter intestinalis, assembly GCF_014982745.1. Classification (GTDB taxonomy): domain Bacteria; phylum Bacillota; class Clostridia; order Peptostreptococcales; family Anaerovoracaceae; genus Gallibacter; species Gallibacter intestinalis. The sequence continues at coordinate 48,136 of NZ_JADCKA010000003.1, forward strand.
ATATGTGGTAGCAACGGAAAGCAGCTATGTTGGCAATCTCGTTAAGCTTGCAGGAGGAAATAATGTATACGGAGATGGTGACGGCCAGGACTTTTTAAATGTTAACCCAGAAGATATGCTTGTTAAAGACCCGGATATTATCCTTAGAACTTCTCATGCTATGCCGGAGCAGGTGATGGAGATGTTTGACAGAGAATTTAAAGACGATGATATATGGTCACATTTCAGAGCCGTTGAAGAAAACCAGGTATATGATTTGGATAATGAGTATTTTGGAATGAGTGCAACATTTAGATACAAAGAAGCTCTGGAAAAGTTAGAACCAATTCTTTTTCAGTAGTTGCTGAGAAGGCGGAAAAAATCGGTTTACATTGACAGGAGGAGTATGACTTGGAGAGAAGAAAGAAAAAAGCTATAGGTGCATTTGCAGTCACAGGACTTTTGCTTATAGCTACGATATTATTTTCCATAAATACAGGAAGTCTGTCCATTAGCGGAGCAAATATTGACATAATCATGGACTTAAGGATACCAAGAATACTGATTTCCATTGTTGGAGGTGCTGGTATTGCGGTGTCGGGGGTGCTTTTACAAGCGGTGATGAAAAATCCACTGGCAGACCCTGGCATACTTGGTATAAGTGCAGGTTCTTCTCTTTCTGCGATACTGATTACAGGGTTAGTACCTTCCATGTATTTTCTTACTCCGATATTTTCTTTTATCGGTGGTGTTGTGGCATGTTTTTTAGTGTATACGCTATCGTGGAAGGATGGTCTTAGTGCATTTAGGATAATTCTTGTTGGTATTACTATAAATACAGTGTTTGTGGCACTTATAGATTGTGCAGAATCTCTTATGGGAGGCAACAATGCATTGGCATCCTTTACGGAATCCAGATTGAGCATGAAGGGCTGGGATGATTTTTACATGTTGTTGACCTATTCGGTGGTATTTGTAGTTCTAGGTGTACTGCTTGCTTCGCGATGTGATCTGTTGGCATTGGAAGACAGGACAGTGGGCTCCTTGGGTATAAATGTTACGGCATTGAGAATTAAAGTTTCAGCGGTTGCTGTATTTTTAGCCGCTATATGCACATCGGTACTTGGAACGGTAAGTTTTTTAGGACTGCTTGCGCCATATATTGGTAGAATGCTGGTGGGAAGCGGACATAAAACTCTCATACCATATTCTATGATAGCTGGAGCACTTTTGATGCTATTGGCTGATACCACGGGAAGGACAATCGCTGCACCGAATGAAATAAGTGCAGCGGTTATTATGGCAGTAATCGGCGGACCATGTTTTATAGTATTGTTGAGGAGGGCATCAGGAAGTTATGGCAGATAATATGAATTGTTTTGAAATAGATAATCTGTCCTTTGCCTACGGAGACAAAAAGGTCATAGATGATTTTAGTGTTCAGATAAAGAAAGGCAGGGTGACAACGATTATGGGCCCGAACGGTAGCGGTAAATCGACTTTGCTTTATCTGATGACAAGGGAACTTAAAGATTATACGGGAAGTATATTGTTGGACGGGCATGATATAAAAGAAATGAAAGGTAAATCTTTTGCCCGTAAGGCAGCAGCGGTTCATCAGTATAATACTGTACCATGGGATATATCGGTGAGAAAGTTAGTTGCTTACGGGCGTATACCCCATAAAAATCTTGCGTTGGGAACCACAACTAAGGAAGATGAAGAGGCGATAGAAACTGCCTTGGAAATCACAGGACTTAAAGAACTTGAAAATCGCGAAGTGGCAAGACTTTCAGGAGGCCAACAGCAACGTGTATGGATTGCTATGGCGCTGGCACAGGAAACAGAAATTTTATTTCTTGATGAACCTACGACATATTTAGATATTAGGTATCAATTGGATATACTGGGACTAGTGCGAGATTTGAATGAAAAAAGAGGGCTTACCGTTATAATGGTGCTTCACGATATAAATCAAGCATTAAGGTACAGCGATGAAGTGATTGCTATGAAAGGTGGAAAAATCCACGCTTCAGGTTGTGTTGCTGAAACGGTAAGCGAAAAAATGATTAAAGAAGTGTATGATGTGAATTGTAAGATGATAGAAGTTGACAATATGCCTTATGTCATCACGTAAAGAGATTAAGGTGAGTATAAAGGCGATTTAAAAACCGCGAAAAGTTTAGTTTCGCGGTTTTTGTGTAACTTTTGGCTCATTATAGTTATAATTTTAGATTTTTTAGGGCATTAAAAGTTTCATCGCTGATCACATGCTCCATAAGGCATGCGTCTTGCGTTGCAACTTCATGAGAAACGCCTATTTTTTCGAGAGCTGCAGTCAGCAGTCTGTGCTTTTCAAGCACGTTTTGAGCTATCTCAAGTCCTTTGTCTTCAAGGGTTATGTAACCGTTTGAATCCATTGAAATATATCCGTTTTCACGAAGATTTTTCATAGCCACGCTTACGCTAGCCTTTGAAAAAGATAATTCGTTGGCTATATCTATGGAACGCACATAACCGTGCTGCTGATGAAGAACAAGTATTGTTTCGAGATAGTCTTCCGATGATTTTAGTATTTTTATGCTAATCACCCACTTTCCTTTGTTTCATTTAGAATATCATATATGGGAGAGTGTGTCGAGTAGGGCGGTGGCGCTTGTCTGTACATCACTCTTTTACTATGATATAATTTCACAGTTAAATATAATAAAAAAGTTGCAGTAGTGCAATAAATTATTGAAAGACAGGAGATATTCTTATGTTCAAGCCAGATAAATATATACATCCGGATTTTTCAAAGGAAATATTTGTGAACGCACCTGAGGCAAAGCTTGAAGCGGCGCCTAAAGATAAGACTGCACCGGAAGGTTATCATGCCATGTCGATTTTCCCAGAATACTTTAAGATAGACGGACAGTGGCTGCTTGCAGAAGAAAGCAGAATGGACTGCGTTCCTGTATACGAAAATGGTAAAATTTTTGTAAGGGAATTCAGAAATCTTAATATGGGAGATTTGGTGGTAATCGGTAGAACTGAAGATGCATCTGAAGGAATTTATGTTCATGAAAATTGTTTTGAAAAGGAAGAAAAAGACGAGATAAATTCCTTTACATTCAGACAGGGAAGAACAAGAGAAACGGGATTTAGCCACGATTATGAACAGCTTGTAGAGCTTCTTAAATACGAAAAGGAAAACGGAGGCTACATTGTATGGACAATGGGCCCTGCATGTTCCTTTGATGTTAAGGCAAGGGAAAATTTTGCTAAATTGATTGACAACGGTTATGTTCAGGCACTTTTGGCAGGCAATGCCCTTGCTACCCACGATTTGGAAGGCGGATATTTGGGTACTGCGCTGGGAGCGGATATAAAAACCCAGATGCCTTATCCTAACGGCCATTATAATCACCTGGATACAATCAATCGCGTGAGATACCACGGCTCAATTGAGAAATTTATAAAAGAAGAAAAAATAGACAGCGGTATTATTGCTGCATGTGTAAGAAATAATGTGCCATTTGTACTGACCGGCTCCATAAGAGATGATGGCCCATTGCCTGAGGTTTTTGGAAACTGCTATGAAGGACAGGACAACATGAGAGCCCATGTGAGAAAGGCTACAACGGTAATAGGAATGGCTTCTGTGCTGCATACCATAGCCACAGGTAATATGACACCTATGTATAGAATGCTTGATGACGGCACCATAAGACCTCTGTATTTTTATATGGTAGACACATCGGAGTTTGCGGCAAACAAGCTCAGCGACAGAGGTAGTCTGACTTCTAAAGGCATTGTGACAAATGTACAGGACTTTATGAGAAATGTGGTTGAAGGTCTTGGACTTTAAAACTAAATAATCGAAAATAAAATGAGCGGAAAGCTGTTAAAGGCTTTACCGCTCTTTTGTTAGGTGGTTTTATTCTTTAGATGCTTTTTCGATGGATGTGATGGCGTTTAAACTTCTTGGATAACCTATATAAGGTAGGCATTGGGAAACGACACGCTTTAGGAAGTCAGCATTATTACCCATGTTCATATTACCTTTAGCATGAGCTATAAGCTGAGGTTCACATCCTCCTTGAGCTGCAAGAAAACAAAAGGTTATCATTTCTCTTTGTGCCAGATCAAGTCCTGTTCTCGTATAGTAATCCCCAAAGCAGTTTGCAGCAAGCCATCTGTTGATATGACCGGCTTTCCATGCATCCTTCATATGTTCGCCGAATATTTCAGCCTGAGCTTCAGCGCCTTTTTCCAGGCGATTTTCTTCGGTTGTAGTTGCTTCACCGTAGGATGCAACAGGAATGTTTTTGCTAGAGAAAATCTCATTTGTAATGTCTAGGAAAGGCCACATTCTGCCCATTCCAAGATAATCAACAGACTGATATACAGTTTCTTTTATAGCTACGGGATTTAATCCATCATCTAGGGCTTTAGGTAATAAATCACGATAAGCCTCCTGCCCACCGCAACCGATAAGAGTTGCAATTATTGCAAGCCATCGTGTTGGGGTATCAAGGCTTTGATCCTTTTCACTTATAACTTCATCAAAAGCAAAATGTTCAAATCTCTCCATAAATTGCGAATCTGTCTTTCTCTTTTCACTAATACTCATTTTGAGTCACTTCCTTTAAATGATATTCTATTTAAGTTTGTTATATGTTTCATCGTCAACGGCTTCTAGCCATTCGTTGCTTGTTTCTTCTCCCGGTACTTCCACGGCGATGTGAGAAAACCAGCTGTCGGCCTTGGCTCCGTGCCAGTGTTTTACTTCCGGTGGAATCGTTATAACTGTTCCCGGTTCTAGACTTACGGCTTCCTTTCCTCCTTCCTGGTACCAGCCGCTGCCAGCAGTGCAAATTAAAAGCTGTCCGCCGCCGCTTTTTGCATGATGAATATGCCAGTTGTTGCGGCATCCAGGTTCAAAGGTTACATTGGCTAAAAACACGGATGTTTCTTTTGGGTCGGTTAGTGGATTTAAATAGGAATTTCCGATAAAGTACTGAGCGTATGCTGAGTTTTCGTTTCCAAGTCCGAAAACATTTACCTTATCAAAGTCATTTTTGTCTGTAATTTTCATTTTGAATGCTCCTTTCTTATGTGGTATCTGAGATAGTCTAATCTTTGTAGTTGTTTTTCGCGAATATGAATATCCCGAAGAACATCGTCTCTTTTTTTATCAAGTATTTTAAGGCGAGATATATCGCTTTGGTTGTCTTCCAGAAGAAGTCTCATGTATGATTCGATTTCATCATTGCTAAAGCCTATGTCATGGAGAGCCATAATTAAACTTAATCTTTCTAAATCGGTATCATCGTATTGCCATTCATCCATAACATTTTTTACAACACCGCAAAGGTTCCATGATTCATAAAGTTTTAGAATTTCGATGGGGGTGTTGTAACGCTCACTGGCTTCATATATGGTCATTTTCTCTCCTTCTTTTACACATTTGCAAAATAAAATAGATGCCGATGGAAACAGTTTTCCTGACATCTATATTTTAGTTCTATGAGTCATGCATGTCTAATGCTTAAGTTTAATCTGTATTCATGCCTGAAATGTATGATCTGGAATAATCTAAAAAGGCCGAAACTGCCGGAGAAAATACCTGTATCTTTTTCCAAGCCAGTACAGTGCCAGAAGTTACTTCTGGATGGAGTGGTATATATTTCAATCCCGGATAATTACATTCCAAGATAGGAGTTATTACTCCTACATTGCCGGCTTTAGCCACCATTGCGAGATTGTAAAGCAGATTCCCTGTGAGGATAAAAGATGCCTCGTCGGCATATTCTCCTAGCCAACTGGTGAATTCATTTTTTACGAGGGTTCGTTGAGGCAATATAAGAGGAAGGCCCTTTACATCGGATGGCGAAATAGTTCCTTTTTTAGCCAGAGGAGAGTCTTCGTTGATAAGAAGACCCCAATGTTCCTTAAAAGGTGTGCGAATAAAATCATATTTTGAAATATCTACCGGCTCTTGAAGCAATCCGATATCCAGTATACCGCTTTCGATTCGTTCTTTAATATTATCTGCGTTACCGCTGTAAATTTCAAATTCCACTAATGGATGCAGCTTTTTAAAGGAAATGATGAGCTCGGCTAAAAAAAGTGAAGTACGCAGCTCGCCGCTGCCTATATTTATTTTTCCTGAAAGATCTTCCTTGCTGTGAGATAGTTCTTCTCTGGTTTTTTCAGAAAGTGTGACTATTTCTTCGGCCCTACGCCTAAGGAGCATTCCCTCTTCGGTAAGGAGTATGTGTTTTTTGTTTCGTATAAAAAGCTTGACGCCGAGTTCTTCTTCCAGTTGCATCAGCTGACGAGAGAGTGTCGGCTGGGTTATATGTAGCAGATTGGCAGCTTTGGTTACGCTTTCTTCTCTGGCAACCATAAGAAAATATTTTAATACTCGTAATTCCATTTTATAGCCTCTCTAATTTAAATAGTAATGTTGACTTAAAGTTTACTTAAAGTTGTATTATTGGAATTGATATAAGTATATCATAAAGAGTTAACAGCAAACAACAATGCCTAAAAAGCATGAAAACATATTTTGCATAGGTATTGGACAGGTAAATTAATATCAACTTATACTGTACTCAGATAAAGAAAGATTGGCTAGATAAGGAGGCAGCTGATGATAATTAAAAAAATAGGAATAATTGCACTGGCGTTATTAATGATTGTATCAGTGGCAGGATGTGCCAGTCAGAACAATAGTGATGATAGTGGATCAGCAAGGCAAATAGAAGAATCTAAACAAATTGATGAAACCGACGATAAGAAAATGATAAGAATAAGTAGCGAGGATGCTTATATAATTTATGAATTAAATGATAGTACGGCAGCTAGACAGTTATATGATCAGTTGCCGCTATTGGTTGAGGTGGATGATTTCAGTACAAATGAAAAAATATTTTATCCAATGGAAGAGTTGGATCCTGAAGATACCCCTTTAGCAGCAGGAGGCATCGGTGTGTTGGCATACTACGCACCGTGGGGAGATGTTGTCTTGTTTTACGATAGTTTTTCGGGAAATGATAGTTTGTTTCAGTTAGGCACTATAGTTGAAGGAGAAGAAGATATATATCGATTGTCAGGAACGATAGAGCTCAAGGTATATGAATAAGAAAGTGAATGGTGAAATCTAACAATGAAGAAAACGGACAGACAGAAATTGAAATGTGTGGTTGCGTTGTACGAGACAAAAGTGCTGATAAATCCAAAGAAAGCGTAAAGTATGCAGCAGCAACAGCTACAAGTAAAACAGTATCCCTGACCGTCTGCAATAATGAAAACACCTTTGGATTTTACAGTTCTAAAACTCCAGAACAAGGAGAACAAAATAAAAAAGAAATAATACTCTATGGCTACATGGTAGGAATAACTGAATGTTGATAAGAAGGGAGAAGGATATTTAAAAATGGAATATATCAAATTAGGAAATACAGATTTAAATGTATCAAGAATATGTATGGGCTGCATGGGCTTTGGAAATGCATCAATAGGGCAGCACAGCTGGACAGTGGATGAAAAACAAACCATTGAAATTGTAAAACATGGCCTTGAAAACGGGATTAACTTCTTTGATACAGCCATAGGTTATCAATCGGGTACAGGGGAACAGTATTTGGGACGAAGTCTTAAAAAACTGGCAAAAAGAGAAGATGTAATAATCGCTACAAAATTTATACCAATGACACAGGAGGAAATCAGTAATGGAGTGAGCGGTCAGCAGCATACAGATTTAAATATAATGCAACTGCAAAACAGGATAGTGCCATCATTGCTAGGGTCGCGGAAATAGCAGATCAGCATGGAGTTTCGATGACAGAAATCTCATTGGCATGGCTTTTGACTAAAGTAACAGCACCTATTGTTGGTGCTACAAAGCCTGAGCATGTAGATGGTGCAGTTAAGGCGGTTGATTTTAAATTGGAGGATGAAGAAATAAAATATCTTGAAGAACTTTATGTGCCTCATAAATTGGTTGGAGTTATGGCGCAGAACACACCGCAGTCTGCGAAGGAAGAACATGTATGGACAACAAATGTAAAAACAAAATTTAATTAATTTGAGTCGGAATTGGGAATATTAAAGACCTTTGTGAAAATTAAAAAAACGTTTGAAAGGATTGCATCTTTGGTACATGATAATAGTGCCAGAGATGCAATTTTTAATGCTTTGGCTGCTTGAAATATTAGGCTCTTCGAACATATGTTTGAGAGTGAACATGTAATATGATATAATATAAAGAATAATGATGAAAATATCCTAAACAGGGGAAAGAGAAATGGATCATTTTGAATTAGTATCAGAATATAAACCGATGGGAGACCAGCCCCAGGCCATTGATAAAATAGCCGGGGGATTTCTTGACGGCAAAAAAGCCATGACGCTTTTGGGAGTAACTGGTTCAGGTAAAACCTTTACCATGGCAAATGTCATAGCAAAGCTTAATAAGCCAACGCTTATAATTTCTCACAATAAGACGCTGGCTGCTCAGCTTCACGGTGAAATGAAGGCGTATTTTCCAAATAACGCAGTGGAATATTTTGTCTCCTATTACGACTATTATCAGCCGGAGGCTTATGTCCCTTCTACAGACACATATATAGAAAAGGATTCCGATATAAATGCGGAAATTGAAAAGCTGAGACACTCTGCAACTGCAGCCTTGTTTGAACGAAAAGATGTAATTATAGTGGCTTCTGTTTCATGTATATATGGTCTGGGCTCGCCAGTGGATTACGAAAATCAGGTAATTTCCTTAAGACCGGGGATGGAAAAGAGTCGTGAAGAAATCCTCAGAAAGCTGGTAGATATCCAGTACGACAGAAACGATATCGCCTTTGAAAGAGGTACTTTCCGTGTTCGTGGAGATATTATAGATGTTTTCCCTGCAGGTGAGGATAGCGCTGTTAGGATTGAATTGTTCGGCGATGAAGTGGAAAGTATAAAGGAGATTAATCCTGTAACAGGTGAAGTTATAGGGTTGAGGAATCATGTGGCTATTTATCCTGCATCCCATTATGTAACTACCGATGAGAAGATGGAAAAGGCCATCAAGAGCATAACTGAGGAGCTTGACGAAAGAGTAGCCTATTTTAAATCGGAAGGTAAGCTTCTTGAGGCTCAAAGAATTGAGCAGCGTACAAGATACGACATTGAAATGCTCAGGGAAATCGGACGGTGTAAGGGAATCGAAAACTATTCAAGGCATCTTAACGGTTTGGGACCGGGAGTAAGGCCATACACTCTTTTGGATTATTTTCCGGACGACTTTCTTATAATAATCGACGAGTCCCATGTTATGCTTCCGCAGCTCAGAGCTATGTATGCCGGAGACAGATCAAGAAAAATGTCGCTGGTGGAGTACGGCTTTAGACTGCCGTCAGCATTGGATAACAGACCGCTTAAATTTGAAGAGTTTGAGGGGATAAAGGATAAGATAATGTATGTCAGCGCCACACCGGCTCAGTATGAAAAGGATGAATCCGGTGGCATATCCGCAGAGCAGATTATAAGACCGACAGGCTTGCTGGACCCAGATATAACCGTTGTGCCGAGCGAAGGGCAGATTGACCATCTTATCGGTGAAATCAATAAAGAGGCAGATAAGGGAAATAAAGTGCTTGTCACTACCCTCACAAAAAAGATGGCAGAAGCTTTGACTGACTATCTGAAAAATGCAGGCATCAGAGTGAGGTATCTTCACAGCGAGGTGGACACCTTGGAGCGTCTTGAGATTATCAGGGATTTGAGAATGGATCAGTTTGATGTGCTGGTGGGTATCAATCTGCTGAGGGAAGGCTTGGATATTCCAGAGGTGAGTCTGGTGGCGATATTGGACGCGGATAAGCAAGGATTTTTGCGTAATGAAACTTCTTTGATTCAGACCGTGGGAAGAGCTGCGAGAAACGCTGAAGGTCGCGTTATCATGTATGCCGATGAAATAAGTCCTGCAATGAGGGCTGCAATTGATGAAACTAAGAGAAGAAGAGAGATACAGCAGAAATACAATAAGGAACACGGTATTACTCCAAAGACTATAAAGAAATCCGTAAGAGATGTCATAGAAGCTACAAAACCGGCGGAGGAGGATATGTCGGATAAGAAACCTGTTGAAATGACAAAGAAAGAGCTTATGGATTATGTAAAGAAGCTGGAAAAGGAAATGAAAAAAGCTGCTGCAGACCTGCAGTTTGAAAGAGCTGCTATGCTCAGAGATATGGTATTTGAGTATAGAGCAAAAATGTAAGGGGAAAGAAAGTAAATGCAAAAGGATTTGATAATAAAAGGAGCAAATGAAAATAACCTTAAAAATGTAGATTTGGTAATTCCAAGGGACAAATTTGTTGTGCTGACAGGACTTTCCGGCTCAGGTAAAAGTTCTCTAGCCTTTGATACTATTTATGCGGAAGGTCAGAGAAGATATGTGGAAAGCCTTTCCGCCTATGCAAGGCAGTTTCTAGGACAGATGGACAAACCGGATGTGGAATATATAGAAGGACTTTCGCCTGCCATATCAATCGACCAAAAGACTACAAGCAAGAATCCAAGATCGACGGTGGGAACCGTAACAGAGATTCACGATTATCTGAGATTGATGTATGCCCGCATCGGTGTTCCTCACTGTCCTGTGTGCGGCAGAGAAATAACATCCCAGTCCGTTGATCAGATTGTGGATGCCCTTATGGAGTACGGTGAAAAGACAAGACTGACTGTTTTGGCACCGGTAATAAGACAGCGTAAGGGAACCTATGAAAAGGTGTTTGAAAGAATCCAAAAGGAAGGATTTACAAGAGTTAGGGTTGACGGAGAAATGTATTCTCTGGATGAAGACGAGATAAAGCTTGAAAAGACTTTCAAACATACCATTGAAATAGTAACCGACAGAATTGTAGTAAGAGAAGGTGTTGAAGGCAGACTGGGTGAAGCCTGCGAACTGGCCATAAGTCACGGAGACGGTCTTGTCAATGTTATCATTTCTAAAGACGGAGAAACCGTTGAAAGGATGTTTTCAACTTCTTTGGCATGCCCGGAACATGGGGTGAGCATCGAAGAAATGGAGCCGAGAACGTTTTCCTTTAACAGCCCATTTGGCGCGTGCCCTGAATGTAATGGCCTTGGCTTCCTTCAGAGAATAGACCCGGATTTGCTCATAGAAGATGACAGCATGAGTATATATGACGGAGTGTTCGGAAATGCCTTTGCTTCAATGGATGACGGCAGATTTTACAGACAGATGATAGATGCGCTGACTGCAGAATACGGTGCAGATGTCTATATGCCTTTTAAGGACCTTCCAAAAAAACTTCAGAAGGAGCTTCTCTACGGAACTAACGGCAGGAAGATAAAATACGATTATGTCAGCAGAAGGACTGGCGCCCTTTCACATAGAAGCGATGAATTTGAAGGTGTAATTCCGAATCTTGAAAGGCGCTTTATGCAGACGGATTCGGAGTTTATGAAGGAAAGAATTAAAAAATATATGACTGAGGCGGAATGTCCAAAGTGCCACGGGAAAAGGCTCAAAGATGAGGTGCTTGCGGTGACTGTGGGTGGAATAAATATAGCTCAGCTGTCGGATATGTCTGTGGCAGAGGCCTATGACTTTATAGACAACCTTACGCTTTCTGAAAAAGATGCGGCCATAGCAAGGCAGATTGTAAAGGAAATAAAATCAAGGCTCAGCTTCCTTATTGATGTGGGGCTGGATTATTTGACACTTTCTCGAGCATCGGCAACATTGTCTGGAGGAGAATCTCAGCGAATACGACTGGCCACGCAGATTGGCTCAAGCCTTGTGGGTGTGCTTTATATACTTGACGAGCCTAGCATTGGCCTCCATCAAAAGGATAATGACAAGCTGCTGGCTTCCTTGCGAGACCTGACAGATATAGGCAATACTTTAATTGTTGTCGAGCACGATGAGGATACTATGTATGCTGCAGATTATATCGTGGATATAGGTCCGGGAGCGGGCACCGCCGGTGGTGAGGTGGTTGCCGTTGGAACGGCTGAGGACATTAAGAAATGTGAAAGATCGGTTACGGGACAATACCTTTCCGGCAAAAAAAGAATAGAGATTCCGGAGCACAGGCGTGAAGGAAACGGCAATTTTATTGAAATTAAAGGAGCTGCAGAAAACAATCTTAAATCCATAGATGTAAAAATTCCATTGGGGAAATTCGTTTGTGTAACCGGAGTATCAGGCTCTGGTAAATCCAGCTTGGTAAATGACATTCTCTATAGAGAACTCGCCAACAGACTTAATGGGGCAAAGTTAAGACCGGGAAAGCATAAAAAGATAACCGGTTCAGAACATCTGGATAAAGTGGTGGATGTAAATCAGGAGCCGATAGGAAGAACTCCGAGATCAAATCCTGCGACATATACAGGTGTCTTTACACATATTCGAGATCTTTTCGCCAAAGTACCGGAAGCTAAGATGCGAGGATACGACAAAGGCAGATTCAGCTTTAATGTAAAAGGCGGAAGATGCGAAGCCTGCAGCGGCGATGGTATTATCAAGATCGAGATGAATTTCCTGCCGGACGTATATGTTCCTTGCGAAGTATGTAAAGGAAAAAGATATAATAGGGAAACCCTTGAAGTGAAATACAAGGGTAAGAACATCTTTGAAGTTTTAGACATGACGGTATCTGAAGCCCTTGAATTTTTTGAGCATATTCCGGCAATAAACAGACAGCTGACAACCTTAGAAGAAGTAGGTCTGGGATATATCAAGCTGGGGCAGCCTTCAACGCAGCTGTCTGGAGGTGAAGCCCAGAGAATCAAGCTAGCTTCGGAACTTTCAAAGAAAAATACAGGGAACAATATATATATACTTGATGAGCCTACGACAGGATTGCATTTCGCAGATGTGGATAAGCTCAATCATGTGTTGGATAAGCTGGTTGATGCGGGAAATACCGTGGTTGTAATCGAGCATAATCTCGATGTTATAAAGAGAGCGGACCATATTATAGATTTAGGTCCGGACGGTGGTTTTAGAGGCGGAACTATTGTAGCTGAGGGTACTCCTGAGGAAATAGCTGCTTGCAAAGAATCCTATACAGGACAGTATCTTAAAAGGATATTAGCTCGAAAAGGTTGATTTTTCGGGATTTTGAGTTATACTGTTAGGGAGGTGTCTGTACACCTAATGAAAAGATGAGATTAGAGAACAGGAGTATTAAAAAATGATTGACAACAGAAATCTGACCATGCTGACAGACTTTTATGAAATAACCATGGCAAACGGTTATCTGGAATCCGGCATGGCAGAAGATATCGCTTACTTCGATATGTTTTTTAGAGAAATACCTGAAAACGGTGGATTTGCAATTCTCGGTGGCATAGATGAAGTGATATCATATCTTGAAAACCTGAAGTTTACAGATGAAGATATAACATATCTGAGAAATAAAAATATGTTCTCGGAGGCATTTTTAGATTATCTTAAAAACTTTAAGTTTAGTTGTGATGTATGGGCGGTGCCAGAAGGTACTGCAGTATTCCCGGGGGAACCTATTATTACAGTAAGAGGGCCGGTGGTACAGGCACAGTTCGTTGAAACGATGATACTGCTTTTGGTAAACCATCAGTCTCTTATAGCGACAAAAGCAAACAGAATCGTAAGAGCAGCCAAAGGAAGACCGGTAATGGAATTTGGAAGCAGGAGAGCCCAGGGCCCATCTGCTGCAATACTTGGAGCTAAAGCGGCATATATAGGTGGATGCGCCGGTACGGCATGTACAATAGCCGACAGAGATATCGGTGTGGCAGCTCTCGGAACAATGGCCCACAGCTGGGTGCAGATGTTCCCTAGCGAATATGAAGCCTTTAAAAAGTATTGTGAAATATATCCGGACAACAGTACGCTTCTCGTGGATACATATAATGTGCTTAAATCCGGAGTGCCAAACGCTATCAAGGTATTTAAAGAACTTAAGCCTAAATCAATGGGTATAAGAATAGACAGCGGAGATATTTCATATCTCACAAAGAAAGCAAGAAAGATGCTGGATGATGCGGGATTGCAGGACTGCAAGATCGTGGTTTCCAATTCTCTAGATGAATATCTGATACAGGATATTCTTCTTGAAGGAGCTTGCATCGACTCCTTTGGTGTAGGTGAAAGACTGATAACAGCTAAAGAACAGCCAGTATTCGGTGGCGTGTACAAGCTGGCAGCGGTGGAAAAGGACGGCAAGATGATTCCTAAAATCAAGGTATCTGAAAATGTCGAAAAGATTACAATACCAGGATTTAAAAAGCTATATAGACTTTACGATAAGGATACAAACAGGGCTATTGCCGATCTGATAACCCTTGTAGGGGAACCTAGACCTGAAGGGGACGGATATGAAATCTTTGACCCTCGCAATGTGTGGAAGAGAAAGAAAATATCCAATTTCGTAGCAAAGGATCTGAGAGTGCAGCTCTTTGACAAAGGCGAGTTAGTATACGAGAGACCTTCTGTGGAAGAGATAAAACAGCACTGCGCAGAGCAGGTAGATGCCCTTTGGGATGAAATGCTTAGATTTGAAAATCCACAGACATATTATGTGGATTTGAGCCATGATCTTTGGGAACTTAAAAAGAACATGATAGAAGAAACAGCAGCTATGAATGAAATTTAATATGTATATCAAGAAAGACGGATGCCATTTTGGTATCCGTCTTGTAATAAATCAGTTCTATTGTATTTTCTTTTGATGTCTTGATACATATATGGTGTAAATTATTGAGAAACACATAATAATAGCAATGCCACTCATATAATTAGGGAGTCTAGAAAACATAAGAATATTATAAAATGTTGTTCCTCCAGTAAAGAAGATTAAGCATTGTATAAATTCTATACAAATTGTTATTACTATGGGAAGAATGCCAACTTTATAATTGTATTTAATTATTTCTATTACTGTCCATATTATAAAAATGATTATCAATGCAGAAACAATATTTGCAATTATATTTAATAGTACAACTTTCTCATATCCATTGAAACTTACTTCAAAGGATTGTTGAAATCTATTATGTATTGATGAATACCAGAACATACATAATGGATAAATTATCATAGCTGCAATGAATAATATTATCATTGTACTCAGTTTATAGTTCTTTTTGCCCATCATTTCACCTCAATTCTTTTAATGGATATTATTGAATAAAATGACATATATCCAAATCTACTTGATAAGTGAACTGTGAATTTGGTGTAGTTCCGCCGTATGTCACTCTTGTACTTCCTCGTACACCGCCAGCTCCTCTAGTATTATAGTATCTGTCTATTGATGATGTATCTTTAGTTTTCAATGTAGTGATACTGCTAGTAGATAGAGGCCATTCCCTTACATATTCTATTATTCCACCATCATCAGGACTATACCCTGAAGATGTATAGTATGTGCCTACTCCATAGTATACAGCCTTTAAGCTTCTTACAGTTACGCCACCTGGCACGTATGTTAATTTTGATCCTATTTGGGTAATCTTTTTTGCTTCAATTCCATTAAATGTTTTGCTGGTATACCATACTTTTACATAACCAGTTACGCGTCCACATTGCGATTCATTGTATAATGAGCCACCCCCTGCTTTTGGATTAATACCCAACTTAGACATGCCTTCATTTGTTAGATAAATATCCGTAACTAATGTAGCAGTTTTTTCATTTACTCTTGGTTTACTAAGATCTTCAATTATGTAAACATTATATTTATCAATATATTTTTTTGAATCGTCCTCAAAATTAACAATAGCTTTAGCTTCTTTACTTGATATTTTTTTTATGGTTTTAGAATCAATTGATTCTTGCGATAAGCCACTATCCACGATTTTATCTAATAGTTTTGTTTCTATTGTTTCTTCTTTTTGAACATGTACTGTAGCATTAGTAGGAACAACTGTTATTGTAAAAATCATAATGACTGCTAACAAAATATTAATTTTTTTATTATTTTTCATTTTACTCACCTCTTTTCTATTATTAATAAATTGCCTTTTCTTCTTTATAACAGCATTTTGTTTCATTGGATTATTTTATATATCCTGTCATATTACTGCCTCTGCATTTGATATAAAATTGAGTAGATGCACTCATATTAGTTAATGTTAAGTATTCAGATGTTTTACTTTGTATTGTTCTTAGCAAATATACGTTAGATCCATTTTCACACATTATAGTTAAATCGTTTTTACCTTTGTTGTTAATAAATATTTGATAAGTTGTTTTTCCAAATAGTTTATAATCAGAATACCAATAAGTATTATTGTTGCTTCCGCAACTAAAAGTATATTTCCCTAAATTCTGTATATTCCATAATCTTGTTGGCTTTTCAGAACTTTTAATTTCGATCTCCGTCTCTGTAAGTGCAGCGCTTTTTATATTTTTTGTATTAGCAGTTGAAATAATTAATTGATAGTTCATTAATATACAACTGACAATAATGATGGTTACTAAAATTTTCCTTTTTAACATTGCTCTATTTCCTTTTAATAACAACTAATATATAATTCTGTTAAAGTATAATTATCATATTATTTATTTTGAAACAATGTTTTTATCTTAATTGGTAATGTTACGTTTCGTAACACACTGCAATAACAAGGTGCATAATGAATATAGGAAATAGAATACAAGAAGCCAGAAAACATCAAAATATGACTCAAGAAGATCTTGCGACAAAACTTAATGTAAGTAGAAGTACCATTGCAAGTTGGGAGTCAGGCAGAAATATTCCAGATGTTAATTCTCTGATTGAGTTATCGAAGGTTTTAAAAATACCATTTTCAAGCCTTTCAAAAGGGAAAAATGGCATAGCAAGAAAACGAATAATGAAGATTGGAATATGTTTATTTCTTGTTGCAATCGTTTGTTGTTCAAGCTATATCTGCTATCGAAAATATCAATTTTCAGATATAAGCGATCAAAATTATATTAAAGAGATAACCGTTGATAAAGATATTCTTACAATAGAAACAGACTTGCCGTTTTATAAAAGTTTAGCAGGGGCATCATTGAGTGCATCAATTCACAATCAAAATGCAATAGAGATTCATCTTATTTCAAAAATAGATTTAAGTTTATCTAATAATAATGCTATTACTTACTCAATTGATGAACTTACTAGTGACTTTGGATTAAATGAATTAGATGAAATATATATCATGTATCAAGATAAGATTTTGAAGAAATATGATTTATAGCTTAAAATGATTTTCTGGAAAATAAAAGCGTCGCAATAACGAAATTAAAAATGCAGGACTTTTGAAATATCCTGCATTTTTATGTTTGTATTGTATAGACAAATCTTATCTCTGACCGGATGCCTTAAGCACATTCTTAATCTTGTGCTGCACCATAGCTTTGATGGCATCTCTAGCAGGTCCAAGGTATTTTCTAGGGTCAAAGTCCGAAGGATTTTCCTGAAGATATTTTCTTACTTCTGCTGTCATTGCCAGTCTAAGGTCTGTATCGATATTTACCTTGCAGATACCATGCTTTGCAGCTTCTGTAATCATATCCTCTGGCACACCCTTAGCTCCTGGAATGCTGCCGCCATAAGCGTTACACTTATCAACAAATTCAGGAAGCACTGTTGACGCTCCATGAAGCACTAGCGGTGTATTAGGGATCATTTCGTGAATTTTTTTCAGTCTTTCAAAATCCAGGCTCGGATCTCCAGAGAATTTGTATGCGCCGTGGCTTGTACCTATGGCGATTGCCAGAGAGTCAACGCCTGTTCTTTCTACAAATTCTGCAGCTTCTTCTGGGTCGGTGTAAGTGGCAGCCTTCTGATCAACTTTGATGTTGTCCTCAACGCCGGCAAGCTTACCAAGTTCAGCTTCTACAACAACGCCGTGGGCGTGAGCATATTCAACAACTTCCTTTGTGAGACGGATATTTTCTTCGAATGGGTGCTTAGAACCGTCTATCATTACGGAAGTAAAGCCGTCGTCTACGCATTTTTTACAAATTTCAAAATCTTCGCCGTGGTCAAGATGCAGGCAGATGTCAAGGCCTGTATCAAGGATTGCTGCCTCTACCAGCTTCATCAGATATGCCGGTTTAGCATACTTTCTTGCTCCGGCGGATACCTGCAGTATAAGGGGAGCCTTTTCTTCGGCAGCGGCTTCCACGATACCCTGTATGATTTCCATGTTGTTTACATTAAAGGCACCTACGGCAAAGTCGCTCTTTAGGGCTTTTTCAAACATTTCCTTTGTAGTTACAAGAGCCATTTTAAACCTCCTATATTACTGTGCGTCTTCTTCTGTTGCGTTTTCATCGGAAGCTGCTTCATCGTCTGATTCCTCAGCAGCATTGTTATCAGTTGCAGCTTCGCTGTCTGTCTGTTCATCCTGCTGCTGTACGCTCTGAACGGCATCGGCCTGCTGTTGAGCTCTTTCGGCAGGGTATTTCATTATATCCATAACTCTGAAGGCTATAACAGTCAGAGCGATGGCAAGTATTACTATTGCCACTACGATATCATTTTTATTGTAAAGAAAATCTTTAAATCTTTCCATGTTATTCTCTCCTTTTCACCTCATAATATAATACCATAAAAATAACGCTGATTCCATGACAATATCTTTATTTTATAATATGTGTTAATCCTGTGAAATTTAGTGTATAATAAACTTTATGATAGAATTTCGCATAGAAAAAAATGATGCCGGGCAGCGACTGGACAGATTTCTTAGAAAATACCTGGTTAATGCTTCCCTGGGGCAGATATACAAAATGATAAGAAAGGATGTTAAGGTTGACGGAAAACGCGCTAAGGAGAAGGATATCCTTCAGGAAGGTGCAATCTTAAAACTCTATATATCCGATGATGAATTAGAAGCGCTCAAGGGAAAGAAAAAACGAGTCGCAGCAAAAAAACAATTTAAAATCGTATACGAGGATGACAATATGCTGATTGTATCCAAACCCTTTGGACTTCTCACCCACGGTGATGGCAGAGAAAAGAAAAATCACCTTGCCAATCAGGTGGTGGATTATCTTATCAGCACCGGAAAGTTTGACCCATCGGCATCGTCAACATTTACGCCAAGTCCTGTAAACAGGCTGGACAGAAACACCACAGGGCTTGTTATTTTTGGGAAAAATGCGGAATCCTTAAAAGAATTAAATAAGATGGTAAAGGATAGGGAAAGGATAGAAAAATACTATCTGACGGTAGTTTCGGGAGAAATGAAAAAGCCCATGGAACTGACCGGAGCCATTACCAAGGATGAAAAGAACAATACCGTAACCGTAGGCGATGAGGGTAAGAACATTGTGACTATAGCAAAGCCGTTAAAGACGGCGAAAGGGTACACGCTGATTGAAGTGGAGCTTGTAACAGGAAGAACTCATCAGATAAGAGCTCATTTGGCTCATAGCGGTTATCCGGTAATCGGTGATGCAAAATACGGTGACAGCAAGGTTAATGACGTTATAAAGAAAAAGTATGGACTGAGTACTCAGTTCCTTCACGCATACAGATTGATAATAGATGGAAAGATAATAACCGATAGACTTCCGGCAAGACTTGATAAAATAGTAAGAGATATATTTGGCGAATATTAAGGATATGTAATGAGAGCAGAAAGAAAGCAGACAGAAGCAGAAAACGCGGAAAAAGAAATAACGAAAACCGAGAAAAGTAAAAATAAGGATAAAAATAAAAAAAGCTTTGCAAAGGAGTTCCTAAAGGAAATCGTAATCGCTGCAGCTATAGCAGGTGCAATACTTTTTTTCGTGGGTCCTACAGCAGTTAGGGAACACAGTATGCAGCCTACGGTAAACGATGGCGATGTGTTGCTTTTAAGCAAGGCTTTATATAACGATCCTCAGGTGGGAGATATAATAGTTTTTAAAAGCGAGCTTGAGGATGATAACGGCAAGCCCATGAATCTTATTAAAAGGGTTATAGGCACGGGCGGCGATATAATAACGATTTCCAACGGCAAGCTGTACAGAAACGGGCAGGAAATTAAAGAAGATTATATATATGGAGAATGCACTGGAGAGGTATATAATTTTGAAGTGCCGGAAGGAAAGCTTTATGTGCTGGGAGATCATCGGGAAGTAAGCCGTGACAGCAGAGAACTGGGTGCCATCGATGAAAAGACCGTAATAGGCAAAGCCGTATTGCGTATATGGCCGCTAAGTGATTTTGGCGGATTAAACTGATAGTTAATTGATTTATTGATATAAATGAGAGAGAATGAGAAATGAAAGAGCGAGAAGAACTGCTTGATTCGGAAGAATTAGAAGAATTAAATGAAAATGACGGACAGAAGCTGAAGATAAAGGATGTCATTAAAGTTTTAATCATAGTCGTAGCTATCGTGCTGTTGATTGGATTCTTTGTAAAACCGATTATAGTGGAAGGCGCTTCCATGAACCCGACATTACAGGATGACGATTATCTGCTTATCAGCAGACAATCATACACATTCGGCGAGCCGGAAAGAGGCGATATTATAGTATTCCCTCACCATGAAAGCACTGAAGACAGCTTGTACATCAAGAGAGTTATTGCGATTCCAGGAGATCATCTGGAGATTCATGATGGCAATGTATATATAAACGGTGAACTTCAATATGAGGATTATATAAAAAGCGGAGCGATAACAGAAGGCTATGTAAATCTTGTAATACCTGAAGGCCAGGTTTTTGTCATGGGAGACAACAGAGAAAACAGCTCCGACAGCAGATATTTTGGCACGGTTAACATCGAAGAAGTGACCGGTGAGGTGTTCGTGAGACTGTGGCCGCTAAGTGAGATAGGAAGACCCTAATGAAGAAGGAAAGAAAACTTGTCGCCAATAATAAGAAGGCGAGGCATAAATATTTCATAGAGGATACATATGAAGCGGGAATTGTGTTGACTGGAACGGAAATTAAATCCGTGCGACAGGGCAAGGTTAACATCAAGGAAAGCTATGCCAAAATTATAAATGGCGAAGTGTTTATCATAGGAATGCATATAAGTCCCTATGAGCAAGGAAATATCTTCAATGTGGATCCTTTAAGGGAAAGAAAGCTATTGCTTAACAAAAGAGAGATAAAGAAAATAGAGACACAGACTTCAGAGAAGGGAAAGACCCTAGTACCTCTGAAGATGTATATAAATGAATCAGGACTGGCCAAAATGGAAATCGGTGTTGCACAGGGTAAAAAACTCTATGATAAGCGAGCCGATATAGCTCAAAAGGATGCCAAGCGCAGAATGGACAGAGCCATAAGGCGAGAATACTGATTGTAATCAAATATGGGGATGTAAAGGTTTCGACAGATATGCGGAAGCCGGATAAGCGAGCCGTAGATTGCGCTATATACGTAAAAAGGCGCACGTTAAATATAAACGCTAAAAATAACAACAAACTCGCATTTGCTGCCTAATTAACGCAGCGCGCGCGTCGACCCTCTCTCACCTGCAGGGGAGGATGTTCGGCGTCATTATGCAGGAAAACTCTGTGTGAATTCCCGGCAGCACAGGGGAATAACGGGATAGTTGAAAGGCGGGCTTGTCGCTGAGCCTTCCATGAGGCGAATTTAAAAAGACATCGACTGCGCTCGGAGAAATTCTTGTGAAAGTGTATTTGGACAGGGGTTCGACTCCCCTCATCTCCACCAAATAAGAACCGTGATTTTGATACAATGCGTATCAAGGTCACGGTTCTTATTTATTGCCTGTTTTATGGGGCTTTTCAGCTTTTCTGAACATTCGAACAGAAAACAATCCCTGCCATGACAGCTTCTGTGGCAGGAATTTTAGTATCTATACGGTTGTTGACCGTAAAGTAATCGTTATAAGATTGTTAATCGTTATTTTTGTGGGGGTAATCGTTATAATGTAGTCAAGCTCCTTCTTCAGTAATTCGGTCTCACCATATATGATTACAAAAAAGTTTCGGGAAATTTACAATTTAGTGCCGTAAAACCTTGAAAGAAAGCAACTTTTGTGATATGATAAATGTGTATAACTATATGTAAAGCGAGGTCTTGGCAATGGATAAGAAAAGGAGGACAATGCTAACAGCCAGCCAGCCAGCCAGCCAGCCAGCCAGCCAGCCAAGCATAATTCTGCCCTTTTTTCTTGTCAAGAGCAAAGTTGCATATTTCTTCAAGGCATATTCCGCCCGTTCTGAAACGGGCGGGGTGCGCCCGGTTTATTTGTCAGCCTTGTTGCCCTTGCAGCAAGGCGGTGAGGGGGGATAACAGTATTGTTTGTTGAAAATAATCCCGATATCCAAACGAAACCCCAGCCGGTATGGATTGCAGTTCCTTGCCGCTGCTATCCGCAAAAAGAAAACCCATTATTTGGCGTTTGCGACCATGAAAAAATGCGTTTCGGTCAGGCAAATCAATGGAGCCCGGAATGAAGGAGGAAGTTTTATGAGGAAAAAATCATTTAAAAGCGCATTGACGGTATTGTTATCGCTCATGATGATACTTGTTATGTTTCCTGCAAATGCTTTTGCTATGGATGGGGAAGGCACAAAGGAAAATCCCTACGAAATCGCAGCAGCGTCTGAGCTTTACGAATTTGCGACAAAAGTAAACGCAGGAGAAACTACCGCCTGCGCCGTGTTGACAGCGGATATTACCATAAGCATCGACACGAACTGGACGCCAATCGGAAATGACAGTAACCAATACAACGGCATCTTTGACGGCGGCGGACACACCATTACAGGACTTAGTGTGGACATACAATCCGATAATACTATATACGCCGGCTTATTCGGCTATATAGGCGAAGGCGGCACAATCAAAAATTTGAGCCTTGCGGACAGCAAAATCACTTGTTCAGGCAATCGTGTTTATGCCGGCGGTGTGTGCGGTTGGAATACTGGCACCATACAAAACTGCTACAACACAGGAGATGTCAGCGGCACAGGCACAAGCTCATACGGTTATGTTTATGCCGGCGGTGTGTGCGGTTGGAATACTGGCACCATACAAAACTGCTACAACACAGGAGATGTCAGCGGCACAGGCACAAGCTCATACGGTTATGTTTATGCTGGCGGCGTGTGCGGTTGGAATACTGGCACCATACAAAACTGTTATAACACAGGAGAAGTCAGCGGCGCAAGCACAAGCACATTTAATCCTGTTAATGCCGGCGGCGTGTGCGGTGATAATGCCGGCGGCACCATACAAAACTGCTACAACACAGGAGATGTCAGCGGAGAAGGCACACAATATGTTTTTGTCGGCGGTGTGTGCGGTACTAATGAGAACAGCGCCACCATAATAAACTGCTACAACACAAGAGATGTCAGCGGCACAAGCTCATACGGTTATGTTTATGCCGGCGGCGTGTGCGGTGCTAATGGGAACAGCGCCACCATAATAAACTGCTACAACACAGGAGATGTCAGCGGCACAAGCTCAAACGGTACTGTTTATGCCGGCGGCGTGTGCGGCTATAATAGAGGCGACACCACACAAAACTGCTATTGGCTTGCGGGCACAGCGGATTGCGGCATCGGCAACCTCCCAGGCGACACAAACGCTCAATCCAAAACCGCCGACGAGTTCGCCTCCGGCGAGGCGGCATGGCTGCTTAATAATGGCGCAGTAGACGGCACCCAAGCTTTTTACCAGACCTGCGGCGTAGGATTACCGCAGTTTTCGGGAGAAACCGTATACAAGGTTAAAAAATTCAAATGTCCATACGACAGTATAGGGACATATATATATAGCAATACGGATAAAAATGTGACAGGCGAGCACAGCTACGGCGAGCCGGAGTGGAACTGGTCAGAGGACGGAACGAGCTGTACGGTGACCTTTACCTGTAAAAACAACCCGGAACATAAGGAAACACCGCAGGTAAGCGTTACATCAGCAGTAAAAACTCCTGCAACCTGTACGGAAAGCGGCGTAACCACTTATACGGCGGCAGTTGAATTTAACGGTCAAACCTACACAGATACGAAGGAGGTATCCGTCCCGGCCACAGGTCACGAGCTGAAGAAGACAGATGCGAAAGAGCCGACCTGCACCGAGGACGGCAACAAGGAATACTGGACTTGCGACACCTGCGACAAGTATTTCAGCGATGAAAATGCCGAGACGGAAATCCAGCTTGCCGATACGGTGATAGAAGCCACCGGCCACAGCTATGATAACGGCAAATGCACCGTCTGCGGTGAAATTGATCCCGATTTCAAGGCGGTTATCATTGAGGGAGCAAACGGTACATGGCAGAAAGGCACAAAGGACGGCCTCTCCTTTACTTCCAACGCCACTTTTGCAGATTTCCAGAAGGTACAGGTAGACGGCAAAGACCTGGACGCTTCCAACTACACGGTCAAGGAAGGCAGCACCATAGTTACCCTGAAAGCGGAATATCTGGAAACCCTGTCGGTAGGTAAACACACGCTGGCAATCGTTTCCGAAACAGGAACAGCCGAAACAGAGTTTACCATCAAGGCTGCACCTGCCTCCGACGATACCCAGTCACCGCAGACCGGCGACAACAGCAACATGATGTTGTGGATTACACTCATGTTCATTGCAGTCTGCGGTTTGACTGGTGCTATGATTTACGGTCAAAAAAAGAAATATGTTAAATAATTTCTCGTTTAGTTAATGCTCCCATAATACAATGCACCCCTAAAGCCAAAGGGGTGCATTGTATCAAAATAAGGGTTATTTGCTAAATCAAAAGAACAGGAAGCATCGAACTATTCTTTTTTCGGAACGAGTTCGCGCTTATAAACGAGTATGGACGCTATATCTGGCGTCCTTTTTAGTTAAACAAATATAAACATAAAAGAAACAATCGTATTTAATCAAATTGAATCAAAATGCACTTATTTCACGCACAATTTCAATCGTAAAAAAATACGAAGAAATATATAATTAAACTTCAAGTTCATTGACAGCTGACCGTAAAGCGTATATATTGTTGTAGTCGGTTATTTCTCAGAACAAAAGGAGGTCATCATGAAGGTAAGACCCGAATATGATTTTAAAGTGATCGGCAATAACCTGAGAAAGCTGCGGATAAAAAACGGACTGACAGTTGAAGAAGTGCGACAGTATATGCAGCTTGGTACCGTTCAGTCAATCTACAAATGGGAGAGGGGCGAAGGATTGCCACAGGCGGACTCGCTTATAGCACTTCTCGAACTTTACGGTGAAAATAGAATAGATACGATAACAGAGGAAAGAGGAAATCTTTCCTCTTCTGACTTTTTGGAAATATTGCAGAAACATCTATTGAACTTTGTGTTAAATGACAAAAGCCTTTATTTGATTTAAACTGTAGATAGTCAGAAGATTGAACTTATTTGCGTCAACTCGGTGAAGACGATGTAACTCATCGGCCGAGGTGTGATGGAAGTTTAGTGAAATCCGTAAACGATAGCTTACGGAGGTAGCTATTCCCATACAGTGATGTATGGGGAGAAGACGGAAACCGTCAAGTTCAAGTTGCAGCACTGAATAATCTTGCGATAAAAGCTGATGCCCTCGCGGGACGGGCAATAGACGCTCCGGTGGAGAATAACCCTGTACGCCTTTTGCGTAGCGGTAAAATGAAACGGCAGGGAAGCTAATAACCGTCTTGGACATGAAGCCCGGAAACGGGATATAACGCGAGAAGCAGGCACAAGTAGCCCAAGTCCGCTCCATTACAGGAGCAAGTATTAAAAGTGATTATAACATAATGCCTAAATTCTGAAGTGGGTGAAAGTTGCGGGTATCATTCCCGTGTGGTCTAGGCGAAAGCGGTGTGAAAATGCCAGGGGTCGCTACCCGAAGCACAGAGTCACATCACCATTGAGCGAATATTATCAAGGGTTATTTGGCATCCCGAAGGGGAGACGCAATTTGTTTAATATCTGGCGATACAAAAGCTAATGGCCGTATAATAACGGTCTTTTTTTATTTACTTAGAAGTAGTAAAATACCTTTTGCGAGTATTATTTATAAATGACTAAGAGGCAAATTGATTTTATGACTGACAATAGAGACTTTTTAAGAACTGAGCCGGTGGGTAAGCTACTTTTGAAGCTGGCAATTCCGACGGTAACAGCTCAAGTCATAAATATGCTGTATAACATCGTTGACAGAGTATATATAGGACATATTCCAGAGGTGGGAGCTACGGCACTGACAGGTGTCGGTGTTTGCATGCCACTTATTATGATAGTTACGGCCTTTGCTGCTCTAGCGGGATTTGGAGGTGCGCCGAGGGCATCTATTTTTATGGGAAAGGGTGACAAGGATTCCGCAGAAAAAACCATGGGCAACAGCTTTACCGCTCTTTTGATTATCTCGGTGCTCTTGACTTGTGCCCTTTTGATATGGAACAGGGATTTTCTTATGGCCTTTGGTGCCAGTGAAAATACCATAGAATATGGCGTAAGTTACATGAATATCTATGCTCTGGGAACTATATTTGTACAGCTGACTTTAGGTATGAATGCCTTTATTACCGCTCAAGGCTTTGCAACAACGGGAATGTTGTCGGTGCTAATAGGTGCAGTAGCTAATATTATTCTAGACCCGATATTTATATTTGCCATGGGCATGGGTGTTAAGGGTGCAGCCCTTGCGACGGTTATTTCCCAGGCCATGTCATGTGCATGGGTTATAGTATTCCTGTCTGGAAAGAGAACTCATTTAAAGCTTAGGCTGATAAATATGAGACTTAAATACAGCATCATCATGCCGAGTTTAGCACTGGGGCTTTCCACCTTTGTAATGCAGGCCAGCGAAAGTGTGATTTCCGTATGCTTTAATTCGTCACTTCTTAAATATGGAGGCGATTTGGCGGTTGGAGCTATGACTATTCTCACAAGTGTGATGCAGTTTGCCATGCTGCCGTTACAGGGGTTTGGTCAGGGAGCACAGCCGATTATAAGCTACAATTACGGTGCTAAAGACCCAGAAAGAGTAAAAGCAGCTTTTAAAAAGCTGCTTAAAACAAGTCTGATTTATTCTATTTCTCTGTGGATATTAGTTATGGCCTTTCCGAGAATGTTTGCCGCAATGTTTACCACAGAGGAATTTCTTTTGGATTTTACTGAAACGGCCTTGAGAGTATATTTAGGTTGCATGTTTATGTTTGGCATTCAGATGGCATGCCAAATGACTTTTAACGCACTGGGAAATGCAAAGGCATCCATAGTGGTAGCGATAACACGTAAATTTGTTTTGCTGCTACCGCTGATTTATATAATGCCGATGCTGTTTTCCGGCGATAAAACCATGTCAGTTTACATGGCAGAGCCGGTTGCGGATTTTATAGCCGTTTCATTTACCGCAGTGCTATTTAGTTTTCAATTTCGCAAAACTGTCAGAAAGATTGAAACTATTTAAATTTCCACTGTCTGTCATCAAGTTCCTTAAGAGCCTTAACCACATACTCTACGATGGCATCGTTCATCATCTTGCCCTTTTCGGCAGTAGCCTTTGTGGCATCACCGGTCTGGGCGGTATTGGTAAGCTCTGAGAAATCCCATTTAACATCGAGGTATTCAGGAAGATCAGGTACAACAGAAGTTGCCTGGTCAGGTTCGCACCATTCGCCAAACAGGTAGTATGCGATGGATGTTTCGCCTTCTCCTGCGTGGCCGAGACCTCCCCATACTTCAAATGTTCCTTCAGGAAGCAAATCACCTGCTGCCACCCACCACTGGGTTAAGGCAGCTATTTTTGCGTCTGGGTAAACTTCTTTTATCTTTCTAGAAGCTATTTCAATAGGTGCGATATTACCGTCGTGACCGTTCATGATAAAGATTTCATCTATTCCCTGTCTTATGCAGGATTCGAGCATATCGTAGACAACCTGAGTAGTTGTATCGTAGCTTAAAGTGAGAGAAAAAGGAAATGAATCGTAGTGTCCGCTGTAACCTACCATAATAGGAGGTAAAACGAGCATTCCTTCAACTTTATCTGCAATCTGTTTGGAAAGTCTGTAAGATACAAGAGTGTCGCAGCCTTCAGCAATGTGCTGACCGTGAGCTTCGCAGGAACCTACTGCCAAAATTGCCTTGTTAAAATTACCTTCCTTCACCTGATGTGCCGTCATTTTATATAATTCGTTCATAGCCATATTAAGACCTCCTTTTGATACGCATAAAAGCTATATAATATAGTTCAATTATATAATGGAATTGACTGAAAATACAATGAATAATATAATTAGACCAGCGAGACGGTTGAAAGGAGAGGTTTATGGAAGACATTAAGAGAAAAGACTTAAAAGAGGAATCCTATTATCAGGACGGCGAGTATATGCTCGAACCGGTACCTCTTGATGCCAGAAGGTCCACAAGAAGCCAGTTCATGGTGTGGATAGGCTTCGGATATGCCGTTACAGGACTCATTGTGGGAGGTAATCTTGCAGGATATGGAGGCACGGACGGTATGCCGTTTTGGCCTGCGTTTTGGGCTATCGTATTGGGAATGGGTGCACTGTATGTGATGACATCTTTCTTGGGTGTAGCTGCTCAGAAAACAGGATATAATCTGGCGTTACTTTCAAGATTTTCATATGGAAGTAAAGGTGCAATAATACCCCTTGCGATAATGTCGATTTTAACATTGGGCTGGTTTGCAAGTATCGCAGGCATGGTTGGAGAGGTATGGAGTGAATGGATTGGAAATCCTTCCGGCATCACTGTAATTGATCCGGCTAAATTTGGAATGGAAGGCGTTGATCCTATAAGCCTTGAAGAGTTCCTAGCTTGTGCAATTTTCGGACTGATATTTACATATACTGCAGTTCGAGGTATGTCTGCCATTGAAAAGGTTGCCACTGTGTTTTCGCCGCTGATACTTATAGTTGCGGTTATTGCAGGAATAGTTTTTCTGCACAATTGCGGCGGTATAGGAGCATTTAACAGTGAAGCGGATAAACTGAGCGGAATGGGTATCGGTAATGGTATAACGATTGTTGTGGGAAGCTGGATTGCAGGAGCCATAATGGGCGTTGATATGTTCAGATTTAATAAATCTGTAAAAGCCGTATGGCTGTGTGCTGCAGCATGCTTTATACTCACAAATCCGATATTGAACTTTGTAGGATATATAGGTGTTGTTGCAACCGGAGAATTCAACTACGTGTTCTGGATGATAGCTTCAGGCGTACTTCTTGCAATTCTCGGTGTGGTAGTATGGACAACTGCACTGTGGACTACAGATAACTCTGAGCTGTACTGTAATGCACTGTATACAGGTCCTGCCCTTGATGCAATGGGCTTCAGAGCAAAGAGAAAGACCATAGTAATTATCGTAGGTATTTTAGGTACAATACTGGGAGCGGCAGCATTTTATCAGCTGTTCTTTGCTGATTTCATAAATGCATTGGGAGCTATAGCGCCACCTCTTGCGGCGCCGATCCTGGCAGACTTCTTTGTTGTAGGTCGCGAGAAAAAATATAACGCAGATTTCCTCAACAGACAGCCTGCAGTTAGATGGGCTGGAATAATATCCTTTATTGTAGGTGCGGTTATAGGATATGTGTTCCAGTATGTGACTACGCTTCCTTATGGACTTCCTTCAGGATTGTTTGCGTTGATTGTATCCTTTGTACTTTATATTCTCATTTACAAGATTACACCTGATGCAAAGAAGGATAAGGAACTGGTAGCGGAAAATAAATAGCAAATAGTAAGATTCAAAATTTAATTTGAGCATGAAAAAAGGGCTATATGCCCTTATTCATGCTCATTTTTTCTTTTGTGGTTTTGTACGGCTCAGGAAGCTGGTCGGCGGTCATGGCTTTAACATTTGCTTCGGTACCGTCTTTTACTGCCTGCTCGTAGTACCAGCATTTAAACTCCAACAGATCCAAAGTGGCCTGGAGATCTTCCATCTGCTTTTTAACTGCGGCTCTTCTGGACTGAAAAAGCTCTAGCCTTTCATGTATGGATTCGTCGCCTCTTGCTGCCATATCTATAAAGGCGCGGATTTCTTTAATTGAGAGCCCTGAACTTTTAAGACATTCTATAACCTTCAACCATTCGTAGTCCTTTTCTGAAAACATGCGGATTCCGCCGCTGGAGCGTTCAACGAAAGGAAGCAGACCTTCTTGATCGTAATAGCGCAATGTTGAAGCGGGAATATGCATTACCTTTGCCATTTCTCCTACAGTGTATAACATAATTTTCTCCTTACAAATAATTGAAAAATTGTTAACTTAAAGTTAAGTTTAAGTTGTATTACCTACTCAAACTTATTATAGATAGAATAAATCAAAAAATCAATTGAGCAATATGTTTTCTGTCAGAAGGTTTTAAAAATCCCCTAACGGTGGTATGATTATTATACATGAGTCAAACTATCGTTATAAGAGCATTTATTATTAAAGGGAGGCAGAAATGAAAAAAATGAAAAAAGTTATGTCACTGGCCATGGCAGCGGTAATTGCGTTGGCAGGCTTCGGATTGACAAGCTGCGGACAGGCTGATCCTGTGGATGTCAGCGTGATGGCCCTTAAAGGACCTACAGCCATGGGCATGGTAAAATTCATGGATGATGTTGATGCTGGCGATGTTACGGACAATAACTATGAATTTTCTATTGCAGCTTCAGCAGATGAAGTCACACCTGCTCTTACAAAGGGCGAAGTTGACATCGCGGCTCTTCCTGCAAATATGGCATCGATACTGTACAACAATACCGATGGGAATGTGCAGGTACTGGCTGTAAACACTCTCGGTGTACTTTATATATGCGAAACCGGTGACACTGTAAACAGCGTTGCAGACCTTAAAGGCAAAACAATTTATGCCAGCGGTAAGGGTGCAACTCCAGAGTATTCATTAAACTACATTCTGGAAAAGAACGGTCTTGAAATCGGAAAAGATGTACAGGTTGAGTGGAAGAGCGAACACTCCGAATGTGTAGCAGCACTTGCAAATGATGAAAACGGTATAGCATTGCTGCCTCAGCCTTTTGTAACTACAGCTCAGACTAAGAACCCTAACATTAGAGTGGCTCTGGACCTTACCGAAGAATGGGATAAGCTTCAGGAAGGTGAAGAAGCTCAGGGTACAATGATAACAGGAGTTATCGTAGCCAATAAGGAATTTGTTGAAAATAATCCTGATGCGGTGGAAGCATTCCTTTCCCACTATGAGGAATCCGTTAACTATGTAAATGAAAATACAGATGCTGCCGCAGAATTGGTAGGCAACTATGATATAGTTCCGGCACAGGTAGCAAAGGAAGCTCTGCCTGAATGTAACATCGTATACATCGCAGGAAGTGAAATGAAAGATAAACTTTCCGGATACCTTTCCGTGCTTATGGAACAGAATCCTAAGGCTATAGGAGGACAGCTGCCTGAAGATGATTTCTATTACGGACAGTAAGAAAAAGAAAAAAATGCGGCTGTGGGCCGTTATATTCTGGCTGCTTATATGGGAAGTGGCCAGCGTGGTAATCGGACAGGAGATACTGCTAGTATCTCCTGTTGATGTACTTATAAGACTGGGAGAGTTGATAATTACGGCGGAGTTCTGGCAATCTGTGGGATTTTCCATTGCAAAGATTGTTAGCGGATTTCTGTTGGCTTTGATACTAGGTACAGCAGCGGCTGCATTGGCAAGCAGATACAAAAGGTTTGCGGAGCTGCTTGAGCCTTTTATGCAGACGATAAAAGCGATTCCAGTCGCTTCCTTTGTTATCCTGGTGCTTATATGGATTTCATCGGCAAATCTTTCCATAGTGATTTCTTTTTTGATGGTCTTTCCGATTATTTATACCAATATGTATGAGGGTATAAGCAATATGGACAGACAGCTTTTGGAAATGGCAGATGTGTTCGGTATGAAGGGAAGGGAAAGATTTAAGTATATATATATTTCCCAGGTGCTGCCGTTTTTCAGAAGTGCGTGCTCTGTCACACTTGGGATGTGCTGGAAGGCAGGTGTGGCAGCCGAAGTAATAGGGCTTCCTGACAGAACCATAGGCGAAAATCTTTACGAAGCCAAGATTTTTCTCGATACGGCATCGCTGTTTGCGTGGACTGTGGTGATTATATGCATAAGCGTTTTGTTTGAAAAGATTTTTATGGGCCTTGTAAATAAAGGTGCTTCCCGCATAGAAAAATCTCTTTAACGAAGTATTGCAGTTAGCAGAGGTATGGAAAAATGATAAAAATAGACGAATTGAACAAAAGCTTCGGTGATACTGCCGTGTTTAAAGAGTTTTCTGCTGAATTTGAGGACGGAAGCGTAACATGTATCATGGGAAGTTCCGGAATTGGAAAGACGACACTGCTGCGCATACTAATGGGCCTTGAAGACTATGACGATGGACGTATTACAGGCATAGAAAATAAAACCATGGCGGCGGTATTTCAGGAGGACAGGCTTTGCGAAAACCTAACGGTGTCAGCTAATATACGCATGACCGGAGGCAAGGACGAAAAGGGAATATCGGAACAGGAAGTCGTTAAATATCTTGAAATCATCGGCATGAAAGATATGGCAGGTAAACAGGTCTCTGAACTTTCCGGAGGTATGAAGCGGAGAGTGGCAATACTTAGGGCTGTTCTTGCAGATAGGGATATTGTGTTTTTTGACGAGCCTTTAAAAGGTCTTGATCAAGAAACGGAAAAAAAGGTGATGGAGACTATAGTGCCGCTGTTAAGTGGTAAAACTGTACTCTGGGTGACCCATAGGGAAGATGAAGCAGCCTATTTTAAAAATGCAAATATGCTTAAATTGTAGAGGTAATTATGGATTATAATTCAATGCTTAAAACAGCAAAAGAGAATATGGAAAAATGCCATGTGTGCCCCGTATGCGATGGCAGAGCCTGTGCCGGAAAGGTGCCAGGCCCCGGAGGAAAGGGCAGTGGCAGCTCTGCAATCAGAAATTACAGTTGGTGGCGTGAGCATGTGAAAATACATATGGATGTGGTAACAGAATCCTTTGAACCTGAAATATATACAGAGTTATTTGGATGCAGTCTTTCCATGCCTATATTGCCAGCGCCGATAGGGATGATTGCTCTTAATTTTTCCGATAAGCTTGACGAATATACATATGCAAAGGCGGTAATTGAGGGTGCCGCCAAGGCCGGTACATTGGCGTTTACTGGCGGTGGAGCTGTGGATGAATGCTATTTTGATCCCATAAGAGCCATAGAGGAACTAGGAGTTCCTGCTGTACCTACACTTAAGCCTTGGAGAATGGAACTGGTGGAGGAACGAATTAAATTTGCAGAGCAGAAAGGCGCCACAGCTATAGCAATGGATATTGACAGTGCGGGACTGCCACATTCATCTGCTTCCGCAGAACCTATGGTAGCTAAAAGTGCAGATGATATAAAGAAAATGTGCAGTATGACAAAGCTGCCCTTTGTCGTAAAAGGCGTTATGACTGCTAAGAGTGCCAGAGCAGCGGCAGATGCCGGTGCCTATGCTATAGTTGTTTCAAATCACGGCGGCAGAGTTCTTGATGAAGGTCTTGCCACAGGTGAAGTTCTTGCTGAAATAAAACAGGTTGTAGGCAATAGATCAAAGATACTGATTGACGGAGGTATCAGAACCGGGGCAGATGTGTATAAGGCACTGGCTTTGGGGGCTGATGTGGTGCTTATAGGACGACCATGCGCAGTTGCGGCATTTGGAGGCGGTGCTGAAGGTGTTAAAATTTATCTTGAAAAAATTGCTGCTGAACTTAAAGATGTAATGAAGATGACAGGAACGCCGACTATTAAATCCATAAATCCGGAAACCATTAAAATTATAAAGTAGAAAAAACAGAAAAAGGATGATTTAAAACTACCTCATGTGGTAAAATTACTATAAGTTATTACAGATTGATAATGATAACTAATGTCAAAATAAATACGGAGGTAATAAAATGAGCAAATATGCAGGAACAAAAACTGAAAAAAATCTGATGGAAGCGTTCGCTGGTGAAAGCCAAGCAAGAAATAAGTATACATACTTTGCAAGCACAGCAAAGAAGGAAGGGTTTGAGCAGATTTCAGAAATCTTCCTTAAGACTGCTGATAATGAAAAGGAACATGCTAAACTCTGGTTCAAGGAACTGGAAGGCATCGGAGCAACTGCTGACAATCTGCTAGCAGCTGCAGAAGGCGAAAACTACGAATGGACAGATATGTATGATACATTCGCAAAGGAAGCTGAAGAAGAAGGATTCCCAGAGCTTGCAACAAAGTTCAGACTGGTTGCAGATATTGAAAGAGAACATGAAAAGAGATACAGAGCTCTTCTGGATAATGTAAAGAGCGAAAGAGTATTTGAAAAGGATGCTGAAACTGTTTGGGAATGCAGAAACTGCGGACACCTGTATGTAGGAAAGGCGGCTCCTAAGGTATGCCCAACTTGCCTGCATGCACAGAGCTACTTCGAAGTAAGAAAAGAAAATTACTAATTATGTGAAATACAATAAACCGGAGCAGTCGTAAAACCGCTCCGGTTTTTTATTTTATACTATAGCCCGCCCTTTATTTTTCGATAAGCTTGATAAATTCATCAACTTCTTCCTGAGTAGTGCTCCATGAAGTACAAAGTCTCATGGCGGCCTTGCCGTCTCCTACTTCTTCAAAATCGTCGTAGAGAACGCCTGCTTCATCCAGCTTCTTTACAACAGAAAGAGGGAAGATAGGGAAGATCATATTACTGCAAGGAGGCCACATAAATTCATATCCGTTGCCTGCAATAGCGCTTATCAGCTGCTGAGCAAGATCGTTACAATGCTGACCAAGTTCCAGATAAAGATCTCCATCAAACATGGCTTTGAACTGAACGCCGAGGAGTCTTCCCTTGGCGAGGACAGCACCTTTCTGCTTCATAATACGATTAAAGTCAGGCTTCATGCTGTCGTTGACAATTACTATGGCTTCGCCGAAAAGTACACCGCACTTTGTACCGCCGATGTAAAATACATCGCAAAGCTCAGGAAGATCTGTAAATTTCAAATCGTTATCTTTCTGAGTAAGAGCCATAGCAAGTCTTGCACCGTCCATGAATACGTACAGTCCGTGCTCATCGCATTTTTCTCTTAAAGCTTTAAGTTCAGCTTTGTTGTATGTAAGACCTGTTTCTGTGAGATTTGAGATGTAAATCATCTTAGGTCTTACCCAGTGAGCATTACAATGCTGCTTCATTACCTTATCTATATCAGCAGGTCTGAGTTTTCCGTCTTCTGTAGGAACATGGATAACCTTGTGACCGGTGGCTTCGATGGCGCCTGCTTCATGAACGCACACATGACCTGTTTCAGCGGAAATAACCGCTTCGTGAGGTCTTAATGTTGCTCCGATAACTGTCAAATTTGTCTGAGTGCCGGCCATAGTCAGATAAACCGCAGCGTCCGGACACCCTACCTTTGCTCGGATGGCATCTGCCGCTTGAGCAGTGTATTCGTCCATGCCGTAACCTACAGTGTTTTCCATATTTGTTGAAACCAGAGCTTCCAGCACTTTAGGATGAGCGCCGGAGCCGTAATCATTCTTGAAAAAAATCATAATAACCTCCTGCTTGTATTTGTGTTTTCCGCTGAAATTATAACATAATTGTAATGATATTGATATACATAAAAAGGTTGAAATGGAAAGTTGCTTATCATATAATATTATAGCAGTAAAATGTTTAAGGAAGGAGAATCCGTTTATGGCATTCACAGAAGAAATAGGTATTGACCTGGGTACGGCAAATGTACTCGTATATATAAAGGGAAAAGGCATCGTGCTGGAGGAACCATCAGTGGTAGCCGTTGATGAGGAAACAGACGAGATTTTGGCAGTCGGTCAGGAAGCCAAGGAAATGCTGGGAAGAACACCGGCTAATATTATTGCGCTTAGACCTCTTAGAGACGGCGTTATATCCGATTACGATGTAACGGAAAGAATGCTCAAGTACTTCATTAAAAAAACATGCGGAAGCGGCAGATTTTTTAGACCTAGAATAATGATTTGCGTTCCTTCCGGTGTAACAGAAGTTGAAAAGAGAGCGGTTCGTGAAGCGGCGGCACAGGCAGGTGGTAAAGATGTATTCCTGATGGAAGAGCCTCTTGCGGCAGCTATAGGTGCTGATATAGATATTTCAAGACCTGAAGGTACCTTCGTTATAGATATAGGCGGCGGTACATCGGATATAGCGGTTATTTCTCTTGGAGGCATCGTAGCCAGCACATCACTTAAGGTGGCAGGAGACAGGATGGACGAAGCCATAGTTAAGTACATGAGAAAGAAACATAAGCTCTACATCGGTGAGAGAATGGCAGAAACTCTCAAGAAGGAAATAGGAACTGCTTTCCCTCGTCCTGAAGAGGTATCTTACACATGTAGCGGTCGTGATCTGGTAACAGGTCTGCCAAGGGAAGTTGAAGTTACATCCAGCGAAATGATGGAAGCCCTAGAAGAGCCTTTGCAGCAGATTTGTGAAGCTACACATTCGGTTCTTGAAAAGACTCCACCTGAATTGGCAGCGGACATCAGTACCGGCGGTATAATAATTACTGGAGGAGGAGCTCTTCTGTACGGCATTGATGAGAGAATCAAGCAGAGAACGGGCATAAATGTAAAGATTGCTGAAAATCCTATGGATTGCGTAGCGATAGGTACTGGCAGAGCCCTTGAAAACATCGATGTACTTCAAAAAAGTGCAATTAACAGACGCAGAAGATTTAAATAGGATATTATCTATCAGGCTATCCCCTGGGGGATAGCCGATTTTTTCGGAGAGGATATTTTCGGAGACAAAATATGAAAAGAGAGTTGATAGCGACAACAACCTTCGGTCTGGAAGCAGTGGCAAGAAGGGAAATACAGGCACTGGGTTATGAAATAGTTAAAACCGAAGACGGCAAAGTAACATATATGGCCGATGAAAGGGGCATTGTACGAAGCAATCTGTGGCTCAGGACCCCGGATAGAATTCTCCTTAAGATGGCTGAATTTGAAGCGGCGGAATTTGAGGAGCTTTTTCAGCAGGTTAAAGGTATAGCATGGGAGGAGCTGATTCCTGTAGACGGACAGTTTACTGTTATCGGCACATCTGTAAAGTCAAAGCTTCACAGCGTTCCAGCGTGCCAAAAGACAGTTAAAAAGGCCATAGCGGACAGGCTCAGTGAGTTTTATGTTACAGATAAGCTACCTGAAACTGGAGCAGAGTATACGGTTAAGGTAACAATGTTAAAGGACAGGGCAACCATAACAGTCGATACAAGCGGAGAAGCTCTGCACAAAAGAGGATACAGAATAAATCCTGTGGCTGCACCTATCAAGGAAACCATGGCGGCAGCTTTAGTGATGCTTTCTTTCTGGAATAAGGACAGGCTGCTAGTAGACCCATGCTGCGGTAGCGGGACGATTCCAATAGAAGCAGCTATGATTGGACTGAATATAGCGCCAGGACTGGGCAGAAAATTTGCTTCCGAGGGATGGGATATAATCGACGAAAGTATATGGAAGGAAGAAAGGAAAAAGGCTTACGAGGAAATAGACAGCGAAGGGGAGCTGATGATAAGAGCATCGGACATAGATAAAAGAACCCTTGAAGCTGCCAGAGAAAATGCCGAAGAGGCGGGAGTAGATCATGTCATTGATTTTTCTGTAATGGATATAAAGGATATGGAGCCTGACGGTCAAAACGGCATAATCATCATGAATCCGCCTTACGGTCAGCGTATCGGAGATGAAGAGGCTATAGAAGCCATCAATGGCAAACTTAAGAAATTCTTTAAAGAAAATCCGGATTGGTCCCTGTTTATCATTACCCCGGACGAGGAGTTTGAAGACAAAGTTATGGGCAGAAAGGCGGACCGACGAAGGAAGTTGTTTAACGGCAGGCTTAAAACCTGTTATTACCAGTTCCACGGAAAGAGAGTTTTTTGAGGGAATTCCTTGAGTTTTTCAGCTAAAAATGGTATCATAATTGCATTGCATGTCAGAGGTTATTTATGGAAATAGAACTTAAATATCGGCTCGAAAATGAAGACATCGCAAAGCAGGTTGAAGAGGTTACGCTAAACTCCGATTATACGGTGGAGAGCAGCGACCAGCAGCTTGATATGAAAGCGGTGTATTTCGATACCGAAGACGGACTTTTACAGAAAAATCTCATTGCGTTCCGCATAAGAAAAGAAGGAACGCGCAACATAGCGACACTCAAGTGGGGAGGCAAGCAGGAAGGTTCTCTGCACGTGAGAGAAGAGTTAAATATATCAGTAGGTTCAGGAGAGATTCCGGTATCTCCTGATATTGATGTGTTTAGCCAAAGTGAAATCGGTGAAAAAATGATACAGATAATCGGTCACAAAAAGCTGATTCCTATCATGAACATCGATATAAAGAGGCATCAATGGCAAGCGGAAGACGAAAACACCGTCGTGGAGTTTTGCTTTGATGATGGAGAAATAAAAGTCGGTAGCCAGATTGAAAAGATAAGAGAAATGGAAATTGAACTTATCACCGGAGACGAGAATAAGCTTTTGATTTTGGGTGATCGACTGTCCGAAAAATACGGACTTCAACCGGAAAAAAGGAGCAAGTACGAAAGAGGGCTTGCGCTTTTAAACAAGATAAACAAGTAGGAGGAGTTTAGGAAAATGAAAGCGACATTGTTAGCAAAGGAAAACGGAGACGCGAAATTTACTATCGAATTTACCGCAGAAGAGTTTGAGGCGGCGAGAGTAAAGGCCTATCAGGAAAACAAGAATCAGTTTACAATCGACGGATTCAGAAAGGGCAAGGCTCCGAGAAGCATCATCGAAAAGAGATACGGAGATGTATTTGCTGAGGATGCCATTAACGATATGCTGGCAGACGGATATCCAAACGCTCTTGATGAACTGGATATCGAAGTTATCGATCAGCCAAGAATGGAATTTGGAAAAATCGAAAAGGATGCACCTTTCACAGTTACAGTTACTGTAGCCGTATATCCTGAAGTTGAAGTAAAGGATTACAAGGGTATTGAACTGGAAAAGGTTGATGCGGAAGTTACAGACGAGGATGTAAATACTGAAATCGAAAACCTCAGAAAGAGAAATGCTCGTATGGTAACCGTTGACAGAGAAGTTAAAGACGGCGACCACATCATTTTGGACTACAAGGGATTTGTAGGTGACGAACAGTTTGAAGGCGGTACAGCTGAAGGATATCCTCTGGTAATCGGTTCCGGAAGCTTCATCCCTGGATTTGAGGATCAGCTGATTGGTGCAAAGAAGGATGAAGAAGTTGAAGTTAAGGTTACATTCCCAGAAGAATACCATGCAGAAGAACTGGCAGGTAAAGAAGCTGTATTTAAGTGCGTTGTACACGAAGTAAAGGAAGAAGAACTGCCTGAACTGGATGATGAATTTGCAAAGGATGTAAGCGAATACGATACACTGGAAGAGCTTAAGAAGGAAACAAAGGAAGACCTGACAAAGAGAAAGTCAGCATGGGCTGAAAACCAGATGAAGGATAAGGCTGTTGAAATCGTATGCGAAAACAACGATATCGAAATTCCAGCTGTAATGATTGACGACGAAATTTCTCAGATGATCAGAGAACTGGATATGCAGCTTTCACAGCAGGGACTTTCCTTCCAGCAGTATCTGCAGTTCCTTGGTAAGGACATGATGGCATTCAGAGAAGAAGTTAAAGACGATGCTGAAAGAAGAGTTAAGATGAGAATGGTAATCAGAGCAATCGTTGATGCTGAAGCCATTGTTGCTACAGAAGAAGAAATCGAAAAGGAACTTGAACTTCTCGGAATTCAGTACGGTCTTGAAACAGACAAGGTAAAGGAAATGGTAGGCGAAAAGAATCTGGAATACATCGGACAGGATGTTAAGATGAAGAAGGCCGTTGACTTTATCTATGAAAACGCAAAAGTAAAATAGGAGATAATCTAATGGCTTTAATACCTTATGTTATAGAACAGACAGGCAGAGGCGAAAGAACCTATGACATCTATTCAAGACTTCTCAAGGACAGAATCATTTTTCTGGGAGGAGAAATTGACGATGATGTTGCAAATATCGTAGTAGCTCAGCTGCTGTTCTTGGAAGCCGAAGATCCTAAAAAAGACATATCAATATATATTAACAGCCCCGGCGGTTCTGTAACTGCCGGTTTGGCGATTTATGACACAATCCGATACATAAAGCCGGAGGTGTCAACGATATGTGTTGGCATGGCAGCCAGCATGGGAGCTTTCCTTCTGGCAGCCGGCGAAAAGGGAAAGAGATATGCGCTTCCAAATTCGGAAATAATGATACATCAGCCTCTTGGCGGAGCCCGTGGACAGGCGGAGGATATTAAGATTCACGCCGAACATATTCTTAAGACTAGGGCGAAGCTCAATGAGATTTTGGCTGAAAGAACAGGTCAGCCTCTTTCCGTAATAGAAAATGATACGGACAGAGATAATTTCATGACTGCTCAGCAGGCCTGTGAGTATGGTCTTATAGACCAGGTCATGAGTTCAAGATAGACAAGATAATTGGGAGAAATGTGATATATGACAAAATATAATGAATCCGGAGAGATACGCTGCTCATTTTGCGGCCGCCCGCAGAGTCAGGTTAAAAGACTCATCGCAGGCCCGGATGTGTACATCTGTAATGAGTGCGTTGAGCTCTGTCAGGATATCATAAACGAAGGCCTGGGCGATGCAAAAAGCGAGGAAAACAGCAAGTTTGAACTGCTTAAGCCTAAGGAAATCGTGGAAAAACTTTCAGACTATGTCATAGGACAGGAAGAAGCTAAAAAGGTTCTGGCGGTAGCTGTATACAATCACTATAAAAGAATAAACTCAATGGGTACGGCTCTTGAGGATGATGTAGAGCTTCAGAAGAGCAATATTCTCATGGTGGGACCTACAGGTTCTGGTAAGACTCTTTTAGCTCAGACTCTGGCAAGAATATTAAATGTGCCTTTCGCCATTGCTGATGCTACAGCCCTTACGGAAGCCGGATATGTGGGCGAGGATGTGGAAAACATTCTTTTAAAGCTTATTCAGGCAGCAGATTATGATATAGAAAAGGCTCAGAAGGGTATAATATACATAGACGAGATTGATAAGATTGCAAGAAAATCTGATAATCCGTCAATTACAAGGGATGTCAGCGGTGAAGGCGTTCAGCAGGCGCTCCTTAAGATTTTGGAAGGAACTGTTGCCAATGTTCCACCTCAGGGAGGCAGAAAGCATCCAAACCAGGAATTCATACCTTTTGACACCACAAATGTGATGTTTATATGCGGTGGTGCTTTCGACGGACTTGATAAAGTCATAAGAAAGAGAACCGGCGAAAAGGTGATAGGTTTTAATTCCGCTGTGGAAAGCTCCTCCCAGGAAGAAAAGGAGATTTTGAAGCTTCTTGAACCGGAGGATTTACTGGCGTATGGTTTGATTCCTGAAATGATAGGAAGACTTCCTGCCATTGTTGCGTTGGAGCAGCTGGATGAAGACGCTTTGGTTGAGATTATAACTAAACCTAAAAATGCTCTTCTTAAACAATACAAGGCACTGTTTGCCATGGACGGCGTAGAGCTCAAGGTGGATGAAGAGGCTATCAGAGAAATTGCTAAAAAAGCCATCGAGAGAAAGACAGGAGCCAGAGGGCTGCGTGGCATAATGGAAAATGTTATGACTGACATAATGTATGAAATACCGGGAAGAGATGACATTAAAGAATATGTCGTAACAAAGAATATGATAGACAGCAAAAATCCGGGGCGGCTTTCTTAAGTCGCCTTTTAAAAAAGAAATTGATTTTGATGAAAAAAAGAAAGAAAGGAGACGGGGAAGATGAATTATCCAATGATACCCTTAAGGGGACTGTCGATTTTTCCGCATATGGTTCTTCATTTTGACATAGGCAGAGAAAAATCAATAAATGCCCTGGAACAGGCCATGATAAGGGACCAGTATGTATTTCTCGCTTCTCAGAAGGATGAAAACACAGATCTGCCAACGGCAGATGACTTTTACCATGTGGGAACAGTGGCGAAGGTTAAGCAGATGCTTAAGTTGCCGGGAGACACAATTAGAGTTCTGGTAGAAGGCGTGGCCAGAGGTAAAATAATAGAAATGATACAGGACGACCCGTATTTTGAATGCGAGGTTGACGAAGATATAGAGCAGGATACTGCAGAAGAGGATCAGGAAAGGGAAGAAGCTCTTATAAGAATGACTCTTGCTGCCTTTGAAGAATATGCTGCTTTAAGTGAAAAGACTCCTAAGGAGGTATTTCACAGCGTAGCCGGAATCCAGAGAGGTGGAGCTTTAGCCGATGCCATCGCAGGGCATATGAAGCTAAGTGTTGAGGATAACCAAAAGGTTTTGGAGGCTTTAGAGCCTTGTGAAAGACTGGAGACGGTTTATACCCTTCTCGTAAGAGAGATTGAAATAATGGGCATCGAACTTGACATCAACAGAAAGGTCAAGGAGCAG
Source organism: Gallibacter intestinalis (assembly GCF_014982745.1). Classification (GTDB taxonomy): domain Bacteria; phylum Bacillota; class Clostridia; order Peptostreptococcales; family Anaerovoracaceae; genus Gallibacter; species Gallibacter intestinalis. The sequence goes on from NZ_JADCKA010000003.1 coordinate 90,537, forward strand.
ATGAGCCAGAATCAGAGAGAATATTATCTTAAGGAGCAGATGCGTGCCATCCAGGGAGAGCTGGGCTTTGATGATGATTTAGACGATGAGATAATAAAATGGCATGAGCAGATGGACGAGCTGGAGCTTCCGGCGGACATATGCGAAAAGCTTGAAAAGGAGATAAACAGGCTTAACAGAATGCAGCCTACATCTGCGGAAGCCGGCGTCATCAGAACATATATAGAGACTATTCTTGCTCTGCCGTGGAATAAGCTAAGTGAAGAGCATATAGATTTAAAGGAAGCTGAAAAAATCCTGGATGAGGATCATTACGGCCTTGAAAAGGTAAAGGAAAGAGTGTTGGAATATCTGGCAGTTGTTGAGCTTTCCCATGAAATCAAGGGACCGATAATTTGTCTAGTGGGCCCTCCGGGAACAGGTAAGACATCTATTGCCAAATCTATAGCTAGAGCTACAGGAAGGGAATTTGTAAGAATGTCCCTTGGCGGTGTAAGAGATGAGGCTGAAATAAGAGGTCATAGACGTACATATATAGGGGCTATTCCGGGAAGGGTAATTAACAGCATAAAGGATGCGGGAACAAGAAACCCACTGTTCCTATTTGATGAAGTGGATAAGCTTGGTTCAGACTTTAAGGGCGACCCTTCATCAGCTTTGCTGGAAGTTTTAGACCCTGAACAAAATAAGGATTTTACGGATCATTATCTTGAAGTGCCTTTTGACCTTTCTAAGGTTATGTTTATAACAACGGCAAATTCCCTTAACACAATACCAGGGCCTCTGCTTGACCGTATGGAAGTTATCGAGGTTACGGGATATACAGAAGAAGAAAAACTGCAGATAGCAAAGAAATACCTCATTCCTAAAAAGACAAAAGAACACGGCCTTGAAAAGTCCCAGTTTAAGATGACAGACAAAGCAATTAGAGACCTTATTAACTATTACACCAGAGAATCCGGTGTTCGTAATCTGGAAAGAGAAATTGCTAATCTGGTGAGAAAGGTTGCAAGAAAGGTCGTAACTGACGGCATAGAAGGCTATAAGGTTGGCCCGAAGGATTTGGAAGAGCTTTTGGGCAAGAAGAGATATAGATACGATAAGATCAGCGGCAAGAGCGAAGTTGGCGTCGTTACAGGACTTGCATGGACTGTAGTTGGAGGCGATACTCTGTTTATAGAAACATCCGCGGTGCCGGGAACAGGCAAGCTTCAGCTGACAGGCCAGCTGGGTGATGTTATGCAGGAGTCGGCGAGAACGGGAATCAGCTATATTCGTTCCGTTGCACATAAGCACGGTATAGACGAGAACTTCTACAAGGAAAAGGACATTCATATTCATGTCCCTGAAGGAGCAGTTCCTAAGGATGGTCCTTCAGCCGGCGTCACAATGTGCGTTGCCATGATATCAACTCTTACGGGAATTCCTGTAAGAAAGGATGTGGCAATGACAGGTGAAGTGACATTGAGAGGTAATGTTCTTCCTGTGGGAGGCATTAAGGAAAAGGTGCTTGCGGCTCACAGAGCGGGAGTTAGAACAGTGCTACTACCTTTTGAAAATGAAAGGGATATAGACGAAATACCTGAAAATGTCAGAGAACAGATGAACTTTGTTCTTATAAAAAATGTTGACGAAGCTCTAAAGGAAGCCCTTGTAAAATAGCCTGATATAGGCCCGTAGGGTATAGAGGAAACTATTATGATAGAAATAAAAAAAGCCGAACTGGTGGCGGTGACTGCAGATCCTAAACAGTATCCGCCTGACGAACTGTATGAGATAGCATTTGCGGGAAGATCTAATGTTGGTAAATCGTCGCTTTTAAATCTTCTGACCAACAGAAAGAAGCTGGCAAGGGTATCTCAAAGTCCGGGTAAGACAAGAACTATAAATTTTTATGAAATTAACGACAGTTTTAGAATAGTCGATTTGCCCGGCTACGGTTACGCCAAGGTCTCCAAATCAGTTAGCGAAAGCTGGGGGAAGATGATGGAAAGATATTTTGAAACCAGACAGGGATTGCTTAAAGTAATACAACTGGTGGACATAAGGCATGAGCCTTCAAAGCAGGATGTACAGATGTATGACTATCTGAAGCATTACGGTCTTGATGGCATCGTTGTTGCCACAAAGGCTGATAAGATATCTAGAAATCAGTATCAGAAAAGCGAAAAGGTTATTAGACAGACTCTTGGAATGAAACCTGAGGATAAGGTTATACCAATATCTTCTCTCAAAAAAACAGGTCATGAAAAACTCCTTGAAGAAATAGAAAAAATACTAATAGACGGGAGCATGTAAATGGGCTTTTTTACAGGAATTAGAAGATGGATAAAGAGAATAGGCTCTCTTGGCAAAATGATGAAGGACAGAGATGTGTCTTTATGGAAAAAGATACTGCTGGTTTTTGCGGTAATTTATCTGTTTATTCCAATAGAACTTATTCCAGATTTTTTGCTTCCTGTGGGACTGGCCGATGATATAATATTATGGATATGTGTTTTGCAGATATTAAAAGCTACTTTGGATAAATTTGTTGGGCCTGATTTAAGCAGAACTGCCAAAAAGCGATACAAAGGTAAAAATATAATAGATGATGTTGAGTTTGAAATAAAGGAGGACGAAGGTGACCGGAAAAGTACTGATTAGCCAGGAACAGATTCAGGCAAAGGCGGACGAAATAGGGAAGCAGATTACCGAGGATTACAGCAAGCTAGACGAGCCATTGCTATTGGTAGGTATTTTAAGAGGCTCGGTGCCGTGGATGGCGGATCTGATGAAAAGAATTGATATTGAGGATATGACCATAGACTTTATGGCCTGTTCCAGTTACGGCGCTTCCACAAAGACATCGGGAACCGTGAAGATAATGAAGGATATTGAAGAAGATGTCATGGGCAAGAATGTTTTGATTGTCGAAGATATTATTGATTCTGGCATTACCCTGAATTATCTTAAGGGCTACTTGAAAAATAGAGGCGCTGCCAGTGTAAAAATCTGTGCTCTCTTGGATAAGCCAACTGGAAGACAGACGGATGTTCAAGGGGATTATGTGGGCTTTACCGTGGGCGATGTGTTTATCGTAGGCTACGGATTGGATTACAATCAGAAATACAGACAGCTTCCTTACATAAGTTGTTTGGATTAAATCAAGTTTTGTGGTAAACTTATATAGTTGATAAAGATTTAAGCATTTAGTATACAAATGAGGAGGATAACCATGGGTTACGAAGTAAAAATAGGACTTTCCAACAAGCACTTACATCTCAGCCAGGAGCATATTGAAGCTCTTTTCGGAAAGGGTCATGAACTGACTCCTACAAAGGATCTGGTTCAGCCGGGACAGTTTGCCTGCGAAGAAAAGGTTGATATCGTAGGACCTAAAAAGACTCTTACAGGAATCAGAGTTTTAGGACCTGCAAGAAAAGAAACTCAGGTTGAGCTTGCTCTTACAGACGCAAGAACAATCGGAATCAAGGTTCCAGTTAGAGAATCCGGTAAGCTGGAAGGCACACCTGGTTGTAAGCTGGTAGGACCTTGCGGAGAAGTTGAACTGGATCACGGTGTAATCGCAGCACTTAGACACGTTCATCTGTCAGCAGCTCAGGCTGAAGAAGCAGGCGTTAAGGATAAGGATGTTATCAGCATCAAGATTGGTGGCGAAAGAGGACTGGTATTTGACAATGTACTTGTTAGAGCCGGCGAAGGTCACGAAAGAGAAGTTCATCTTGACACAGACGAAGGAAACGCAGCAGGATGCGGTCCTGATGCAGTTTGCGAACTGATTGTAAAATAGGGTAACTGCAAAAACAAACGCGGATTTTTAAATGATCCGCGTTTTTTTGTGACTTTGTCACAGAATAAAATCTGTCAATGAAAGTAAAATAAGCATAAATTAAAGGGTAAAATTGTGTTAAACAGTCATAGCTCGCAGTTTGAGACGATCTAAAATTTTGACACCCTTTCGTGAAACTTCCACGATGCCCTCGCCGGCAAAATATTTGAGCATACGGGATACGACTTCTCTTGCCGAACCTATGTATCTTGCGATCTGTTCCTGTGTCATAGGTATGAGATCGCAGCCGGTGCGGGATATTTCATCGGATAGGAAGATAGCAAGCCTTTTATCCATACTCATAAAGAGTATCTGCTGCATTGTCCACATAACATCGGAAAAACGGTTTACAGCAGTTTCCAGCGAAAAAATACGGACTTCCGGCTGGCGTTCAGCTACAGCAGCAAAAGCAGGCCCGGATATGACAATGCACTGACTGTCTTCTTCGGCATCGACAAATACATCAAATGTAATAGACTGCAGGACACAGGATGCTGACAGCATGCACATATCTCCAGGATAAAGGCGGTACAGAGTAACTTCCTTTCCGTCTTCGGAAATCATATAGGCTCTCAGGCAGCCGGAACGCACAAGAATGACACCGGAGCATTCATCGCTGTCATGGATATGATAACCTTTGGTGTAAGTAGCTGCCGTGGAATTGTCAAGTATATATGCACGTTCAGTTTTGGAAATCACATTCCAGAACGGAAACGCTTTTATATAAACAGATTCAAATTCAGTCAGGTTAAATACAGCTTGTGACATAACAGGCTCTCCTTTCAGAAAAGAGGTGCGATAATGAAAATAATAATAATCGGTGGAGTTGCAGGCGGCGCTACAGCTGCCACAAGACTTAGAAGACTCAATGAAAAAGCTGAAATAATAATTCTTGAAAGAGGCGGATTTGTTTCTTTTGCCAACTGCGGCCTTCCGTACTATATCGGTGGAACGATAACAGAAAAGGAAAAGCTTACAGTGGAGACTCCTAAGGGATTCAGGGATAAATTCAATATCGATGTTCGCGTGGAAAATGAAGTTATTTCCATAGACCCTGAAAGAAAAATTTTAAAAGTAAATGAACTTGCCACCGGCAGAGAATATGAAGAAAGCTATGATGAGCTTCTTCTTTCTCCGGGAGCGGAACCTGTCAGACCTCCTCTTGAAGGTATTGATCGTGAAAATGTATTCACTTTGAGAAATATACCAGATACGATGCGTATGGATACTTTCATTAAAATGAACAATCCAGCTACCGCTGTTGTAGTAGGAGGAGGAAATATAGGTGTTGAAATGGCCGAAAATCTTACCGAAAAAGGCATTAAGGTGACTATCGTTGAAATGGCCGACCATCTAATCGCTCCTTTGGATCCAGATATGGCATCTGATGTACATAATTATATCAGAGCTAAAGGCATCAGGCTATATCTTGGAAGCGGCGTAACTGCAATAGGTGAAGGCAAGGTATTAACAGATAAGGAAGAAATTCCTGCAGATATGGTGCTTATGTCTGTCGGTACAAAACCTGAAACTGCTCTGGCTCAAAGCTGTGGAGTTGAGGTTAATGCCAAAGGCAGCATCATAGTAGACGAAAGAATGCATACAAGCGTGCCTCATATATATGCTGTTGGAGATGCAGTTGAGGTTGAGCATTTTGTAACAGAAGAACCGACTTCAATACAGCTGGCAGGTCCTGCAAACAAGCAGGGAAGAATAGCTGCAGATAATATCGCAGGCTATGACAGTATATACACAGGTTCGCAAGGCTCGGCCATTCTTAAAGTGTTCGATATGACCGTAGCTTCTACAGGTCTCAGTGAAAAGCAGGCTAAGTCGGCTGGAATTGATTATGATAAGGTTTATACTTTCCTTGCACCTCATGCTTCATATTATCCGGGAGGAACAAATATGTCCATGAAAGTGATATGGGATAAGAAAACGGAAAAAATAATCGGAGCTCAGATTGTCGGATACGAAGGTGTGGACAAACGCATGGATGTTCTGGCGACTGCTATGAGATTCGGAGGAAAGGTAACTGACCTTACAAAACTTGAACTCTGCTATGCTCCTCCTTTTGGAAGTGCAAAAGATCCTGTCAACATTGTAGGATATGCAGCGGAAAATATTATCAGCGGTAAGGTAAAACAATACTTCTGGGATGATGTTGCAGATCTTCCAAGAGATGGGAGTGTCAGTCTTATAGATATAAGAACTCCAGAAGAAACTGCCGGTGGAATGATTGATGGATATGTTAATATACCTTGGGTTGAAATAAGAAAGCGCCTTGATGAGATCCCGAAGGATAAACCGGTGTACCTTAGCTGTACAAGCGGTCTCAAAAGTTATAATGTTTCGAGAATTTTAACAGGTCTCGGATATGATTGCTATAATCTTGCAGGAGGTTACAGACTGTACAGCAGTATAATGAAAGATAAATAAATTTTTTTAAACCGCGACTAAATTTGTAAAGTCGCGGTTAAAATTTTGTGCGATGTGGTATATATTATCAATATAAATGTGAAAATTTTAACTAAAAATGTGAATAACATGTCGGTTTTATCAGGAGGTAAAAATATGAAGACACTTGAACTTAAGAAAGGCTTTTACTGGGCCGGTATACTCGACCCTAATCTGAGAGTCTTCGATATCATAATGGAAACGAAGTTCGGCACAACATATAATTCCTATGTGCTTAAGGGCTCTGAAAAGACAGCTCTCTTTGAAACGGCTAAGGAAAAGTTTATGGGCGATTATATGGCAAAGCTCAAGGAAGTGGTGGATATAAAGGATATTGACTATATCATAGTGGACCATACTGAGCCTGACCATGCCGGTTCTGCAAAATATCTTTTGGAGGGAAATCCGGCAATTAAGCTGGTGGGAAGCGCAACAGCCATCAATTTCATGAAGGAAATATGCAACATGGAATTTAATTCCGTGATTGTAAAGGATGGAGATACTCTTTCCTTAGGAGATAAAACTTTGAAATTCATCGGAGCTCAAAATCTCCACTGGCCAGACAGCATGTATACTTATATAGTTGAGGATAAGACCTTGGTTACATGTGATTCCTTCGGTTCCCACTACAGTTTGGATGCGGTACTGGCTTCCAAGATTGTAAATCGCGACGATTATATGGAAGCACTGAGATACTATTACGATAATATAATCGGACCATTTAAGCCGTATGTGCTTAAGGCCATTGATAAAATCAGAGACCTCGACATAGATATGATATGTCCAGGTCATGGCCCAGTGCTTGATAGCAATCCGTGGGAAATCGTGGATATATATGAAAAATGGTCAACAGAGGTCAATCCTAATGCCAGAAAAACCGTAGTAATCCCTTATGTTTCTGCATATGGATACACAGGAATGTTGGCCGACAAAATAGAGGAAGGCATTAGAGCCGCAGGTGATATTGAAGTTAGAAAGTACGACCTGGTAACTGCCAATCTTGATACGGTTATGGGAGATATATACTGGGCTGATGGAATACTTTTGGGAACTCCGACAATTCTTGGGGAAGCTCTTAAACCGATATGGGATATAACCACTTCAATCTTTCCGGGAACTCACGGCGGTAAATTTGCATCTGCCTTTGGTTCCTATGGATGGAGCGGTGAAGGCGTGCCAAATATAATTGCAAGACTCAAGCAGCTGCGCATGAAGGTTTACGGTGAAGGATTCAGAGTGAGATTTAAACCAAGTGAAGCTCAGCTGGAGGATGCCTTTGATTTTGGATTTGGATTTGGTTCCAGTGTCCTTGCAGGAAAGATTATAGAAAAGGAAGAACTGGCAGCTCCGGTTGTAAGAGAGTGGAAGTGCCTTGTATGCGGAGAAATTGTAAGAGGTACGCAGCCGCCTGAAGCATGTCCAGTATGTGGCGTGGGACCTGATAAATTCGTTCCAGTGGAAACTAAAGAAATCAAATTCCAATCCCAGGAAGCGGAAAACATCGTAATTATCGGTGGTGGTATCGCAGGTCTTTCTGCAGCTGAAGCGGCTAGAAAGAGAAATCCTGTATGCAGCATTGAAATAATTTCTGACGAAGAAGTATTTTGCTATAACAGACCGATGCTGACAAAGGGCATACTTTCCGAATTTGATGCGCTTAACTTCTTTACAAAACAGCTCGACTGGTATGAAGAAAATAGGATAAAGACAACACTGGGAGTTAAGGTGACTGCCATAGACAGAGAGAATAAGCAGATTGCTTTGGACAACGGAGAAACCAGAAAATACGATAAGCTCATATATGCAGCCGGTGCGGAATGTAATAGACCGCCAATCAAAGGCGCCGATAAGGAAGGCGTTGAAGTGATAAGAAAGCTGGCGGATGCTAATAAGATTAGAGAAAGCCTTGGCGGCGTTAATAATGTAGCCGTTATAGGCGGAGGTATCTTAGGCCTTGAAGCGGCATGGGAATTTATGAGAGCCGGAAAGAAGGTTACAATTATTGAAGCTGCTCCTGCGATAATGGGAAGACAGTTGGACGCAAAAGGCTCAGCCCTTCTTAAAGCAGCGGCAATTAAAGCAGGCGCTGTGGTTTCTGAAGGTGCAGGTGTTGATGAAATTACAGGTGAAGGCAGTGCTGACGGTGTAAAAACTTCAGACGGAACAGTATACCCTGCTGATCTCGTTATAATTTCTGCCGGCATCAGACCTAATGCAGACCTTGCAAAGGAAGCTGGTCTTGACGGTGATAGATTTGTGGAAGTTGACGATACAATGAGAACTTCAGATCCTTCAATATTTGCCTGCGGAGATACTGCAGCAATGAACGGTGTAAGCATAGGCATATGGGCTCAAGCTGACGGCATGGGTAAGGTTGCCGGTGCAAATGCTGTGGGTGATAGCGAAACCTACAGTCATGTAACTCCTTCTAATACATTTACAGGATTTAATACTGCTGTATTTTCCATAGGAGATGTGGGACACGGTAGCGACGGACACTATAAGGAAATAGAAATATCAGAAGAATCCAAAGGCTTTTACAGAAAAATGTTCTTCCTGAACGGAAGATTCTGCGGTGGTATCCTCATAGGAAATACTTCAAAATCCGTTGAGATGATGAAGGCATATGACAAGAAGGCGGCCGTAAAAGACGAAGTGATACTTTCGCTGATGGCTGAATAATAGAGTAATGATAAAAATAAGCAAAAAGCGGGGTGGTTTAAAGCTACCTTGCTTTTTTGCTGGTTATTAAATGAAATTACTGGTACTTGTTTCTGTACTAGAGATAATACGAGAAATAAACCACCTTGCCGCTAACAAGATGGTTTGATTTGAACAATTAAGTTATCGGCCAACCATTTATCATGGTGGCTCTTTTTTTTCTAAGTAAAGTATATATTGCAATTACTAGAAAGTCAAAGTAAAATTTTGACAAGGAGGCGATTATATGAACAGACTGATTGGATTGCAGAGCCTAATGCTTGAGGAAATAGAAAAACATGTAAAGCTTGTGCCTCAAAGAGATGAACCCGCTGAGTGGGAAAGGGTACATATAGCAAGTTGTGCTGCCATAGGGCATATACTTGCCGAGAAGCGTGGTGTAGATGCAGAGCTTGCAGCCTGTGCTTGCGCAGCACATGATTATGGCAGAATAGTAACTGGTAAGCAAGAAGATCACGCACAGGCAGGGTATGAGCCGGTGAAGGAACTTCTCAAAAGAGATGGTAGATTTACCGATGAAGAAATAGAAATAATTGCAATAGCAGTTAAAAACCATAGCAAAAAATCAGAAATTGGAAGCCCGATTGAGGAAATCGTCAAAGATGCCGATGTGCTGGATATGTATCAGCACGGATATGAGCTTCCAAGGGAAGAACAGAAAAAGAGACTTAAAACCATGTTGAGCGAATAAAAAATTTATTCGCTCACTATTTTTATTGATGCACTTGCACCGATTCTGTCGGCTCCGGCGTTAATCATTGCTAGTGCAGTTTCTCTGTCCCGTATACCACCAGATGCTTTTACTTTAGCTTTATCTTTAACCAACTCCTTCATCATTGACACATCATCGGTTGTTGCACCGCCTGTGGAAAATCCTGTGGATGTTTTTACAAAATCCGCTCCGGCATCTACTGCCAGTAGACAGGCAACAGTTTTTTCAGTGTCGTTGAGCAGGCAGGTTTCGATTATGACCTTGAGTATACCGCCCTTAGAATGGACGGCTTTGGCAACCTGGCTGATGTCTTCTTTGACTTTATCGTCGCAACCGGCCTTTAGCAGACCTACATTTATAACCATATCTATTTCAGTGGCTCCATTGTCGCAGGCTTCGGATGCTTCGTAAACCTTTGCGGAGGTTGTTGATGCTCCCAAAGGAAATCCGCATACCGCTGCAACCTTAACGGAATTTGCATTTAGTTCTTTAAGGGTATCTGCAGCTAATTTAACATACGGCGGATTGACACATACGGAATAAAAGTTGTATTGGGCAGCTTCTTGACAAAGCCTTTTGATATCATCGGGAGTTGCTTCCGGTTTAAGCAGTGTATGATCTATATATCTGTTGAGATTTTCCATTTTGACCTCCATAAATTTATAGAAAAGTGATATTTAGCACATAATATCTTATAAAAGTGTGATTTCGATTGAATTTATCTTTGATTAAGTTTAAAATTAGAGTAACAGAGATATATTATTAAAGCAATGTTTTAAAGGAAATTATAATAATATGGAACGACAGATTATAAATAAACTGATTAAGTGGAAGGAATACCCTTTTCGAAAGCCCCTTATTTTAACCGGCATAAGACAGGTGGGCAAAACATGGACTCTTAAAGAATTTGGACGGCTCCACTATGATAATACTGCGTATTTTAATTTTGGAGAAAATGAAAATTACAAGCAGTTTTTTGAAGGAACAAAAGACATTAAACGCATGCTGCAAAATTTGATGATGGCAAGCGGGCAGCGTATAGAGCCGGAAAGAACCCTTGTAATATTTGATGAGATTCAGGATTTTCCTCAGGTGTTTGAGACCCTGGAATATTTCTGCGATAACGGCAAGGAATATCATATTGTATGTGCGGGAAACCTTTTTAAATCAGATATGGCGGCTGATAGTGAAATGATTTCTATAGATAAGGTTGAAATATTGGAGCTTTATCCGATGAACTTCAAAGAATTTCTCATAGCCAACGGCGATGATAACTTAGCTGCATTTATCGAAAACATAAATATACTTGAGCCCATAGCGGAAGCCTTCTATAATCCGCTTCTCGAAAAGCTTAAGATGTACTTTATAACCGGCGGTATGCCTCAATCTGTATTAAGCTGGACTCAGGAAAGAGATGTGCCTGCAATGGAAACCGCCTTGAAAAATATAATAGAAGGATACGAAAGCGATTTTATAAAAAAGGCAGAAGGCAAAGATGCTTCTAAAATGCTGCAGATATGGCAGTCGATTCCTTTGCAGCTTTCAAAAAACAACAGGAAGTTTACATATAAAGGGGTAAAGGAAGGAGCAAGGGCCAGAGAATATGAAGGTGCGCTTAACTGCATGGCTGATCTTGGAACTGTAAATAGGGTATATAAAGTAGATGAACCGGAGATGCCTTTGTCGGGAAAAGAGATTTCATCTTCCTTTAAAATTTATTTGCCGGATGTGGGAATTCTCAGGAAAATGTATCAGATGACATCGGCAGCCTTTGGAGAAGGAGACAGGCTTTTTACGGAATTTAACGGAGCCCTTTCAGAAGGCTATCTGTTGGAAGCTTTGATGCCCCAGTTTGAAAAAATGCCAAGATACTGGTCTACCAACAATCCCTTTCATAAGGTGGATTTCATCGTTAAATACGAGGGTGAGCTAGTACCAATAGAGGTGAGCGGAACTACCGGTGGACAGTCAAAGAGTCTTAAAAAGTACAAAGAGCTTTCCCCTGACGAAACGCCTTTAACGGTAAGGTTTTCCCTGGACAATCTTAAACTGGACAGAGATAAGTTAAATGTGCCGCTATTTATGGCTGATGAAGCGGCAAGACTGATTGGGCTGGCTTTGGACTTTGGAAAGGGCCTTAGTTTGTTGGATATTTTGTAAAGAGAATATTTTAAAAGGGTATGGAAAAATGTCTAAAAAAGAAAATAAAGAAATAACAATTCGTTCTAGTGCGGCAGAATATTTGACTTATGTGGCTTCTGTTGGAGACCAACAGGATAGTATTGAAATGCGATATGAGGATGAAAATATATGGCTGACGCAGAAGATGATGGCGACACTTTATGATGTAAGCGTTGCTGCAATCAATCAGCATGTAAAGAAAATCTACGAAGATTCCGAGTTGGAACCTGACTCAACTATTAAGAAATACTTAATAGTTCAAAAAGAGGGAACTCGTCAAGTTAGTAGAGAGGTATCACATTATAATCTTCAAATGATTATAGCAGTTGGGTTTAAAGTGAACAATGAACGAGCAGTACAGTTCCGCAAGTGGGCTAATGGCATCGTAAAGGACTATGCCATCAAAGGTTGGGTTATGGATGATGAAAGGTTAAAGCGTGGAACTTATCTGACCGAAAAATATTTTGACGAACAGTTAGAACGAATTAGGGAAATTCGTGCAAGTGAACGAAAATTCTATCAGAAAATAACTGATCTCTATGCAACAGCAATAGACTATGATAAGAATTCGGCAGCGACAAAGAGATTTTATGCAACAGTTCAAAATAAAATGCATTATGCAGTTCATGGGCATACGGCGGCGGAACTGATTGTAGAGAGAGCTGACCATACGAAAGAGCACATGGGTTTAACAACATGGTCGGACGCACCTGATGGCAAAATAAAGAAAAGCGATGTAACAGTTGCAAAGAACTATTTATCAGAGGAAGAAATGGGCCAGCTCAATAGAATGGTTTCTGCATATCTGGATTTTGCTGAGACTATGACATTGCGTCATATCCCGTTGACGATGCAGGATTGGGAGACAAGACTCAATAGATTTATTGAAATGTTTGAATATGGCATATTACAAGATGCCGGAAAAGTATCTGCAGAAATAGCTAAGCTGCATGCTGAAACTGAATTTGAAAAGTATCGCATAATCCAAGATCGTCTTTTTATGTCAGATTTTGATAGATATATGCTTGAGCTTGAAGAACAAGCTAAAAATTTAAAAAATGATAAATAAAAATTTCGACTCATTTGTGGAGGACACTACAATGAAACTCAAAAACATATTGATAGTAGTAAAAGACATCGAAAAATCAAAACAGTTTTATCACGACCTATTCGGTCTAAATCCTGTGCTGGATAACGACGGCAACCTTATAATGACCGAAGGTCTTGTGCTTCAGGATGAAAAGATATGGCAAGAGTTCTTGAGAAAGGACATAACCTACAAGAACAATGCCTGTGAGCTCTATTTTGAAGAAGACAACATCGAGGCTTTCGTAGAGAAATTAGAAAAGCTATATCCTGACATAGAATATGTAAATCGTCTTATGACCCACAGCTGGGGCCAGAAAGTTATAAGGTTTTATGATTTGGACGGAAATTTAATTGAAGTCGGAACAGCTATGTAATTATTTTTGTAAAAGATATATAATGAAAAAAGATAGTGTAGTGTAGATTATATATTGCAATCTTTGTTCGGAGGATAACAATGGCAACAACAGATTTAAAATTTTTTACGAATGAACCAGATAGAGACTTGTATAGCAGATTTTCAGCAATATTGAAAAGTAATACACAATTTTTTGATGTATTAGTTGGATATTTTAGATCCAGTGGTTTCTTTAAATTGTATGATGCTATGAAAGACGTAGAAAGAATACGCATTTTAGTAGGTCTTAATGTTGATAAATACACTGTTGATATCATTGATTCAGCTAATAATGAATTAGAGTATTCGACTATTCCTACAATTGAAGGTAAAAAAATAATAGGACAAGAAGTAGAAAGAGAATTTGAACATACAAATCCTTCGGAAAATGTAGAGAAAGGTGTTCAGGTATTTATTGAATGGCTTAAATCGGGCAAGTTAGAAATGCGAATGTATACTAAAGCACCAGTGCATGCTAAGGTTTATATAATGCGCAAGGATCCAACTAAAGTCTTTGATATGTATGGAAGTGTAATAACAGGTTCTAGCAATTTTTCTGAGGCTGGGTTAGTAAATAATTTAGAATTTAATGTTGAGTTAAAAGATAAAATTGATGTTGAGTTTGCATTGAAAAATTTTGAAGAGTTATGGGCTGAGTCCGTTGAAATAAGCGAAACATATATTGAGTCTGTTGAGCAAAATACATGGATGAGAAATGATATTACTCCATATCAATTATATTTAAAAACTTTATATGAATTCTTTAAAGAAGAAATTAACTCTGACAAAGAAAGTTATCAAACTCTTTTACCGGAAGGTTTTATGAAACTTCAGTATCAAATGGATGCTGTAACCCAAGCTAGACAAAAATTAGATGCGTATAATGGAGTTTTTATTTCTGATGTTGTTGGATTGGGTAAAACATATATTTGTGCTATGCTTGCAAATTCATTCAATAGGAATTCGTATAAATTGTTTATATGTCCACCTGTATTGCAAGATTATTGGAAGAATGTGTTGCAGGAATTTGATGTTTCAAGATGGGATGTTGTTTCTTTAGGACAACTTGACAAGGTGATAGAGAACGGAAAAGTAAGCAAGTATTCATATGTATTTGTGGATGAAGCGCATAGATTTAGAAATAGTGACACTAATGCTTTTACTAGTCTTCATCAAATATGCAAAGGTAAAAAAGTTGTCTTGATATCCGCTACTCCGATAAATAACTATACTAGCGATATTGAAAATCAATTGTATTTATTTCAAGCGAAAAAGAATGGTACTATTAATGGAATAAAAAATCTTGAAGGATTTTTTGCCGACTTAAAATCAAAACTTAATAAGAAAGTTAAAGGTTCTAATGAATATATGAAGCAACTTCGAGATAATTCCGAAGTTATTCGAGATAAAATACTAAGAGAAGTTATGGTTCGCCGTACGAGAAACGAAATCGTAGAATATTATGGTGAAGATTTGGAAAAGCAAGGATTGACTTTTCCTAAAGTAGGTAATCCTGAAAAAATTACATATGTTTTTGATGAGTTAATTGACGATGCTTTTAACCAAACAATTGATATTATAAAGAATTTCAATTATGCCAGATATACACCATTATTGTATCTCAATGATACGAAAAAATACTCTACAATGCTTGTATCTCAGACAAATATGGGCGGATTTATGAAAGGTGTTTTGGTTAAACGATTAGAAAGTAGTTTTTATGCTTTTCGTAAAACACTGGATAGATTTTTAGAATCGTATGATAAATTCATTGAAATGGCAGATACTGGGAAGATTTTTATTTCTAAAAAGGTAAATGTGTATGATTTGTTAGACGATGGAGATACTTCTAAACTAATGGAATTAGTTGAAAATGAAGATGTTTTAGAATTTGATATGAAAGAATTCAAGAGTCAATTCATTAGAGATTTGGAACAAGATAGATCGCAATTAAAAGCATTACGTAGTATTTGGGCCAATATTGATAATGATCCTAAATTAGAAGAACTTAAAAATAATCTGATAAAAAATCCAATTATCAAAGGCAATAAAGCAATAATTTTTACAGAATCTAAAGAAACTGCAGAGTACTTATATGAAGAATTAAAAGAAATCTACGGTAGCAGAATTGTTTATTATAGTGGAGAAAGTTCACCAAAGCTAAAATCTGATATTGAAGATAGTTTTAATCCTCAAAAGGAAATGAATAACAATGATAAATATGATCTCCTTATTACAACTGATGTGTTAGCGGAAGGAATCAATTTGCATAGATCAAACATATTAATTAATTATGATTTACCTTGGAATCCAACTAGAATAATGCAAAGAGTGGGAAGAGTAAATAGAGTGGGTACAAAGTTTGACCAAATCTATGTGTTTAATTTCTTTCCAACAGCACAGAGTAAAGCACAAATGCCATTAGAGGATAGAATATTAGAAAAACTACAGGCTTTTCATGACACTTTAGGTGAAGATATTAAATTCTTGTCGGAAGACGAAGAAGTATCATCGCAAAGATTGTTTTCAGAATTGACCGGAGAGATGAAAGAAGACGAAAGCACGAATCCAGAATTGGAGTATCTAAAAGTTATTCGTGATGTGCGTGATAATGATCCGGATTTATTTGAAACTATTAAAAAGATGCCAAAGAAATCAAAGACTGGCAAAAAAGAAGAATCCGTTGATACTACATCAACAATTACCTTCTTAAGGAAGGGAGCATACAAGTCGTTCTTTATCAGTGATGGTATTAACTCTGAACAAATACCGTTTATTAAAGCCATAGAGAAGATTAAGGCAAGTCCAAACGATGAAAAAATACAGGTTGCTAGTGGATATTACAGGCAATTTGAACAAAATAGTAAAGCATTTGACGAGATTCTTACAGAAGAATCTAATGTAACAATTGAGAAAACGGGGGTTTCTGGCAATGATGCTGTTGTGGTTAAATTGTTAAAAGCTATGGCTAAAGAAAAGAGCTTTACTGATGATCAAGAGGAACTAATTAAAAAATGGATTACCCTATGGGAAAATGGCGAGATACCTTCTAAAATATCCAAGGATATAGTAAAGAAGAGTAGGAATATAGGCGAAGGGGGCTTATTAGAATTCTTCTTTGAAATTAAAAATATTATTCCATCAGTATATTTAGAAGATAAACAAGATATAAAAGCGATAATAGATGGAGAAAAGCAAATTGTTCTTTCATGTTATTTAGAAAAGGATGAAAAAAATGAAGCTTGAAATAAAAAGAATTGAAGAAATACTTACTAGTACGTATGAAAATAAGGCATATGTGGAATTAATAAAAATACTGTTTCCTAAAATGGAAAGTGTAAATGCTGATAAATTCAGTAAAACATATTCTTCTTTTTCGTCACATATTGAGGGCTCTAGCCATGTAGGAAATATTAAAACAAAAGATGATAAGAAGATATTAGTGCTAAGTGTTCAATTAAAAAAAGAGCGCTATGTAGAAAACGCAAGAAGTGTCCAAAGAAGTTTTGCAAAACACTTAATTGATAATGGGAGTGCTGATGCGGCTATTATAGCATTTTACACTCCAAATGAATCTAAGTGGAGATTGTCTTTTGTGAGACTCGATTACGAGATAAAAATAGAAAATGGTAGATTAAAAACTCAAGAAAAAATTACACCTGCCAAGAGGTATTCTTACTTGGTTGGTGAAAATGAACCATGTCATACTGCCATCAGTAGAATATCAGGCTTTATTACTGCTGAGCACTTTGAAAATGGTTTTGAACTAGATGAGTTAGAGGAAGTATTTAGTGTTGAGAGAGTTACTAAAGAATTCTTTAATCTTTATTGTGAAAAATATTATCAACTTCAGGAATTTCTGGATAGCTGCGAAGATTTTGTAGATGAATCTGAAAGATGTGGCTTCACTTCTGAACAATTTGCTAAAAAATTAATGGGACAGATAGTATTTTTGTACTTTTTACAGAAGAAAGGTTGGCTTGGGGTAAATACATGGCCAACAACATTGACTGAAAGCGAATACAAAGATGTTTATTATACGAAAGGTGCACATGGGAAAATAATAAAAGAGTATTTACCTAAAATGTATGGAAACATTAATGGTGAGTATTGTTTGTCGTCAAAAGCTTTTGATAATGTTGACAATGAAACAGAAGAAATAATTGCTATGCATATGCCAAGAAAGAAAACTTGGGGTGATGGTTCTCAAACTTTTCTAAGGACATTGTTCGAATTTTCCAAGAAACATGGCGGACACTTTTATGAAAATTACTTAGAACCATTATTTTATGATGCGCTTAATAGAAATAGAGGTGAAATGGGTTATTGTACTGCACTTCATTGTCGAGTTCCATTTTTGTCCGGTGGCTTGTTTGAGGCTTTAGACGGCTATGATTGGAAGGCGAATACGTTTGATATTCCGGATGAAATTTTCTCAAATAGAAAAGATGATAATGATAGAGAAGGGGATGGAATATTAGATATATTTGACAGGTTTAACTTTACAATTAGTGAAGATGAACCAATGGAAAGAGAAGTGGCAATAGATCCAGAAATGCTCGGGAAAGTATTCGAAAATCTGCTTGAAATAAAGGACAGAAAATCGAAAGGGGCATTTTATACACCACGTGAGATTGTACACTTTATGTGTCAAGAAAGTTTAATACAATATTTGATAGATAATTTGCATGTTAGTGATGAAGCCGTTCGAAATTTTATATTGTATGGAGAATATATTAGAGATCATGACGCGCAGAAAGATTGTCCTGAAGACGAAATGTTGATATCAGATGAACTGTATAACAGGAGTTTAGGCATAAATAAATTAAATGAAATGGATGAGTTATTATCTAATATTAAAATTGCCGATCCAGCTGTTGGCTCTGGAGCATTTCCGTTGGGAATGTTAAATGAGATAGTAAAAGCAAGACAAAATATTAGCAGATATATGGCTATGGATATGAATCCTAATTCGGCACGATTTATGTATGCTACCGATCGATCTGCATATTCGCTAAAATATGAAACTATAAAAAATTGTATTTTTGCTACAGATATTGAACCTTCTGCAGTTGATATTACACAGTTAAGACTATGGCTGTCATTGGTTATAGATGATGAAATAAATCCGAACGCTCAAACCATTGCGGAAGGACATAAAGATCCGTTACCATTACCTAATTTAGAATGTAATATTTTATGTGGAAACTCATTAATTGATAAATTGGATGGAGAAAATTTGATTAATGGATCTGAAATCCTTGGCAATATTGGTGATGAAACACAAATTGATTTTGTCCAAACTTTAGGTGAATATGATGCAATATTAGACAAGTTTATTAAAAAACAGGAAGAACTATTTAAATGTAAGGATTCAAATGAAAAGAAAGCGATAAAAAGAGAAATTGAAGATTTGAAAAATTTGGTTGTACATAAACAGTTATATAGTTCGGAAGAATTATTTGAGAAATATTTAGAAACAGAAAAAATGACTTCTAAACCATATGTGCTATGGCAACTAGACTTTGCAAGAGTGTTTAAAGAGAAAAGAGGATTCGATATTGTAATTGGGAACCCTCCTTATATTCAATTACAAAAAACCATCAACGAGGAAACAAAAGAAAAGTTAGGAGATGCATATTCTAATCTAGGATTTGAAACTTTTACTAAAACAGGGGATATTTATTGTTTGTTTTATGAAAAGGGCTATCATTTATTGCATAATAATGGAATACTAACATTTATTACTAGTAATAAATGGATGAGAGCTGGTTATGGTAAAGCTTTAAGAGAGTTTTTATCAAAAAAAACTAATCCGATACTTCTGATTGATTTTGCTGGTAGAAAAATTTTTGAATCTGCCACTGTTGATGTGAATATTTTAATGTATTCAAAAGAACAAAATATGAATCATACATTTGCGTGTAAAGTTGATCAAGATTGCGGAAATAATTTGAGCGTTTTTGTTCAGCAGAACCAGCGCGCAATATCTTATTCTGCTTCCAATAGTTGGGTTATTATTTCATCTATTGAAGCGCAGATAAAGAAGAAAATCGAAGAGATTGGAACTCCCCTAGAAAAATGGAACATCAATATAAATAGAGGAGTATTAACGGGATACAATGAAGCGTTCATTATTTCTACCGAAAAGAAAAATGAGATTGTTTCTGCTGACCCAAAGTCTGCTGAAATAATTCGACCTATTCTGCGTGGCAGAGACATTAATTATTATGCATGTACATTTGCGGGATTATGGTTAATTAATACACATAATGGTATTAAAGAAAAGAATATACCTCCTATTAACATTGATGACTATCCAGCAATAAAGAAACATCTGGATAAATATCAAGAAAAACTTTTCAAACGAGCAGATCAAGGTATAACACCGTACAATTTGAGAAACTGCGTTTATATGGACGAATTTTTTAAGCAAAAAATCATTTACCCTAATATGACAAAATATATGCCATTTGTACTTGATGATGAACAATATATGACAAACCAAAAGTGTTTCATTATCACTGGTGAGCACTTACCATTTTTGACTGCTTTTTTCAATTCTTCACTTTTCAAATATTGTTTTCGCAACTCTTTTCCAGAATTGCAAGGCGGGACTCGTGAATTAAGCAAAATATTTTTTGAAAAAATACCTGTTATAAGGATTGATGAGCAACTGAATCAATCCTTTGCAAACGCTGTCAAAAATATTCAAAAAGAATATACTGATGAAAAAGCAAAAGAAATTGATGAAATGATATTTGACCTCTATGAATTATCATCAGCAGAACGTGACGAAATTGGATTTATAGAAATCAAATAGTACATTTATCTATAATTACGAGTCACATAATCTTCAATAAAGGCTCTTTCTTCAGTATTAATGCCATATAATGAGTACACATAGTTTTCAAGCCTTGCTTCAATCGAATGATAATCAACATTATTATTTATGTGATTTATGATTTCATATAATAAATTTTCAACGAATTGTTTTTGTTCCGCAGTTGGTTTTGGTACTAAAATTGGATTCATTGCTTGAACACTTACAATTAAATCGCCAGTTCCCGTTTTGGGTGCATTAGAGAATAAATAATTTCCCATAGTAGTATTAAGAATAGCTGTAATATACGGTACATCTACACCGGTTGCAATGCATGTGCTATCTAACGGAACCATGCCTTTATCATCTAAGCTAAATCGTAGCAGAGAACCAATGCGCTTCCATATCATTTTTTGCTTGGAAAAATCGTCCCAATATTTAATGCTATCTTGAGTTTCAAACCATTTGTTATTGGTCTTTTTTCGAGATTTAATTATTTTACCGTCTACTATCTTTTTTTCTCCAGTCTGAGATAGTCGATCATAACCGAAAGATAACAAATATTCTTTAACTGCAGGATAGTCATCAATACAATATTCCAGGCTAGGAAAAGTTGAAATTAACCAAAGTCCTGCGAAATTCGAATGATATTTCTGAATATCTCTGCCTCGTAAAATAGGTCGAATTATTTCAGCAGACTTTGGGTCTTTTCGTATTAGTTCATCTTTAATAGGTTCTGAAATAATAAAAGCTTCATTAAGACCTGTTTTTATTCCATAGTTGATGCTGATATCCCATTTTTCTAATGGAATCCCTTTTTCTTCGACTTTAGTTCTGATAGAATGCTCTATTTCGCTGAGTATTATCCAGCTATCGTCATAACTAAATTGGGTATACATGTTATTCTGCTGAACAAAAACGCTCAATTTAATTGTTCGAATAGAAGAGAGGAGTTGGCAGAATGAATTATGGTTATATTCGCGTAAGCAGTGATAAGCAAACAGTAGAAAATCAGCGATTTGAGATTTGCAGTTTTTGCAATAGAGAAAATATTAGAGTGGATGGTTGGATAGAAGAAACTGTCAGCGGAACTAAAAATTATGATAAGAGAGAACTCGGAAAGCTACTTTCCCAAGTAAAAGAAAATGACTTGATAATATGTTCAGAATTATCAAGACTTGGCAGAAATTTGTTTATGATCATGGAAATCCTCAATCAATGCATGGCAAAAGAATGTAGAGTTTGGACGATAAAGGACGGATATAGATTAGGAGATGATATACAGAGTAAAGTCTTGGCATTTGCTTTTGGATTATCAGCAGAAATAGAGAGAAATTTGATTAGTCAAAGAACCAAAGAAGCATTAGCCCGAAAGCGAGCAGAGGGTGTTATTCTTGGTAGACCCAAAGGTAGAAAATCTTCGCATGTTAAATTGTCTGGCAAAGAAACAATAATAAAAGAGCTTAGGATTCAAGGTGTGACAATAAAAGAAATTGCTAAGATATATAAAGTCAATAGGAACACTGTAAGTAAGTTTATTAAAGAACATATAGAAGAAAAAGAATAATCTATCGACAAACCAATAATAGTATATTATAATTTAGTAAATTACAATATACTAAATCGTATTAAACTAAATTATATTATATTAAACTTCAGAGCATCACGATAGATAGGAGGCTAGTCATATGTTTATAGGCAGAGAGAAGGAATTAAAAACATTAGAAAATCTTTATGCCATGGACAACTTTCAATTTGCCGTAATTTATGGCAGGCGCCGTGTAGGCAAAACCGCTTTGATAAATGAGTTTACTAAAGATAAGGACACAATATTTTTCACGGGCGTAGAGACTAATGCAAAACAAAATCTGGAAAATTTTTCGAATGCGATAATGGAATATGCTACAGGAATTATGGCAAATTCATTATTTGCATCGTTTCAGTCTGCGTTAGAGTATGTGTTTGAATTAGCAAAATCCAAGAGGATAGTATTGGTTATTGATGAGTATCCTTATGTTGCCCGTTCGTCAAAAAGTCTTGCTTCGACACTACAATTGCTTATAGATAAAAATAAAGATAAATCAAAATTGTTTTTAATTCTTTGTGGATCATCTATGTCATATATGGAAGATCAAGTTTTAGCATATAAAGCGCCGCTATATGGCAGAAGAACTGCGCAACTTAAAATAACCCCGTTTAATTTTTTTGAAACATGCAGATACCTGAAAGGTTTTTCTGGTATTGATAAAGCAATCGCTTATGGAGTAATAGGTGGAACTCCTCAGTATCTATTGCAGCTAGATGACAGTCTTTCGATTGAAGCTAATATAAAAAATACATATTTGAATCCGGCGTCTTTTATATTTGAAGAGCCAAATAATCTTCTTAAACAGGAGGTAAGAGAACCGGCAATTTATAATGCGATTATTACTGCTATTGCAAATGGCGCTTCCAAAATGAGTGAGATATCAAATAAAGTAGGAGAAGCCACAAGCATTTGTTCTTCGTATATTAAAAACCTTATTGCTTTGGGAATAGTAAAAAAAGAAGCCCCTTATGGAGAAAAATCTAATCGCAAGACTATATATTCCATAGAAGACAATATGTTTAGATTTTGGTATAGATTTGTTCCTGAAAACTCTTCGATTATTTCTCATGGAGCGGTGGAACTTGCCTATAGTCGTATAGAACCTGAACTTTCATCATATATGGGTAGTGTTTTTGAAGAAATATGCAAACAGTATCTGTGGAAGCTTTTAGTTGAAGGAAAGTCACCTGTAATATTTAGCGAATTGGGACGCTGGTGGGGTACAAATCCAAAAACAAAGGCTCAAGAAGAAATTGATATAATGGGCTTGTACAAGAATAAAGCTTTGTTTGCAGAGTGTAAATGGACAAATGAAAATGTTGATGTTGGTGTTCTTGAAAAATTGATTGAACGGAGTAGTTTATTCCATTATGAGGAAAAATATTATTATCTGTTTTCTAAAACGGGTTTTACAAAAGGCTGTGTTGATAAAGCTAAACAAATTGGAAATGTAGCACTGGTTAAGTACAACGACATTCTATAAATTTCATCAATATTTCCGTCGCAAATATAGATAATTATAGACATAATTTATACACCCTCCGGCCTGTCGTAAATATTGTAAATATGCAGCGATTGTCCTTGTAAATTTCCGTGGTTATGGTAGAATATTTAAGATAAAAGGCCACGAAGACAACAGATAATGTCAGCCGGGCAATAACAATACATACAAAATCTGTAAACAGCTGAAAAAACAAGGTCTTTTTTTAAAAAATAAAGGACCTTTTTATTAGGTCGGAAAGGGACAAAATGAACAAAAACAGTTTGCTGAGAATTCGCGATTTATCCAAAGACGAATTGATGGGCATCCTGGAGGATGCGCAGGGTTTTGAAGTTTTACATAAAGATTGGCAATTACCTGAGAGTAAGTTAGTTGCTAATCTTTTTTTTGAGCCAAGCACAAGAACTCACTATTCCTTTGCTTCGGCAGAGTTGCAGCTGGGATGTAAGGTCGAAGACTTTACCGCAGAGGGCAGCAGCGTAGAAAAGGGAGAAACCCTTTACGATACAGTAAAGACCTTTGAAAGCATAGGTTATGAAGCCGTTGTAATAAGGCATAAAAAGGATGAATACTTTACTGAACTGGAAAATATAAATATTCCGATTCTCAATGCTGGAGACGGAGCAGGTAATCACCCTACCCAGTGCCTTTTGGATCTTTTGACTATATATCAGGAGTTTGGAAAATTTGAAGGCATTAAGCTGGCAATTATCGGAGATATTTCCCATTCCAGAGTTGCATCTTCCAATAAAGAGGCTATGGAACTTCTGGGCGGTGAATGTGTATTTTCCGGTCCGAAGGAATGGCAGAGGGAAGGCTGGCCGTATATGCCGATTGATGAAGCGGTAAAATGGGCTGATGTTGTAATGATGCTCAGGATTCAGAAGGAACGTCATGCCAGCGCTATGTCCATGACAGATGCAGAGTATTTGGCAAAATACGGACTCACGAAGGAAAGAGCAAAAACAATGAAGGAACATGCTATCATAATGCATCCGGCACCGGTAAACAGAAATGTTGAAATAGATACGGATTTGGTGGAAGCGCAAAATAGCAGGATATTTAAGCAGATGGCCAACGGAGTTCTGGTGAGAAAGGCAGTAATAAAGAGAGCCTTCGGAGTTAAGGAATTTTAAGACTGCCGCATTAAGGCACAGGAGAAGCTTATGAAACTGATAAAAGGAGCAACAGCTCTTTTAGACGGACAACTAAAAAAAGCGGATATTCTCTTTGATGAAAAAGGCATTTCAAAAATAGCGGAAAACATCAGCGAAGATGTGAATGAAATAATTGACGGAACCGGTTTAACAGCACTGCCGGGCCTCATAGACGTTCATGTTCATCTCAGAGAACCGGGAAACGAACACAAGGAAACAATTAAAACCGGAACTATGGCTGCTGCTGCCGGAGGATTTACAACGGTAATGGCAATGCCTAATGTGGTACCGTTTCCCGATGATTTGGAAACCGTAAGAGAATATAAAAAGCTTATAGATAAAAACGCTGTCGTAAAGGTGATTCCTTACTGCTGTATTACCGATGCCGAAAAGGGCAGTAGCGTAGTGGATATGAAAGCCCTTGCGGCGGAGGAAATGAGATATTTCAGCGATGACGGTGTCGGAGTTCAGAAGGACGAAGTCATGGAAGAAGCTATGACAAAGGCCTCAGAAATCGGAGCAATGATTGTTGCCCACACCGAGGATATGAAATATAGAAAGCCAAAGGCCTGTATGCATGAGGGTAAGGCTTCGGAAAGATTGGGGCTTATTGGAATACCAAGTGAATGCGAGTGGGTTCAGCTTAAAAGGGACCTCGAGCTGGCAGAAAAGACAGGGGTAAAGTATCACTGCTGTCATATGTCCGCAAAGGAAAGCGTGGAACTCATCAGAGAATATAAAGCAAAGGGCTGCGATGTTTCCGGAGAAGTTGCAGCACACCATCTGCTTCTCACCGATGAGGATGTCAAGGGTCCAAACTGGAAGATGAATCCGCCTCTCAGAACCGAAGAGGACAGACAGGCGCTTATAAAAGGACTTCTGGACGGAACCATCGAATGCATAGCAAATGACCATGCACCTCATACAGAGGATGAGAAGGCAAAGGGAATGGAGGAAGCGCCTTTTGGTATTGTTTCCATTGAGACAGCTTTCCCGTTGCTTTACACAAGATTCGTAAAAGAAGAAAAAGTTATGGATCTTTCAAGCCTAGTGGCATTGATGAGCACAAATCCGGCAAAAAGATTTGACCTGGGCAAAACAGGAGAACTTAAAGAAGGATATGAAAGCGATATCATACTCGTGGATTTTGAAAACGAGTTTGAGATAGATAAAGAGAAATTCCTTTCCATGGGAAAGAATACGCCTTTTGATGGATATAAGGCGTACGGCAAAGTGAAAAAGACCTTTGTGAAGGGTGAACTGGTATATAAGGAGGACTAAGATGAAACGATTACTGATTTTGGAGGACGGAAGCGTTTATGAAGGCATCGGCTTCGGCGGAAATGATTTCAGAATTGGCGAGCTGATATTCCAGACGGGAATGTGTGGATATCAGGAAACTATTTCCGATATGTCTTACTACGGACAGATTATTATGATGACATTCCCTGCAATAGGCAGCGTGGGCATCAACAGAGATGACTTTGAAAGCATGAATCCGCAGCTGTTCGGGTTGGTTGTTAAAGAATACTGCGATGCGCCGAGCAACTTCAGAAGCGAGATGACAATTGACGAATACATGAAGCTCAAGAACATACCGGGCATCTGTGATATAGATACAAGGGAAATTACAAGAAAGATAAGAGACAACGGCGTAATGAAGGCTGTAATGGCCGATGAAGGTGCCGATGTTGATAAAATAGTAAAGGAGCTTAAGGAAGCTAAGGATGTTACAAACGGCGTAAGCGTTGTTTCTGCGGCAAGACCTTATACTATCCCTAACAGAGGCGGCCATAAGGTTGTGCTTCTTGATCTTGGAGCAAAATACGCCCTCATAAGAGAGCTTAACGCAAGGGATTGCGACATCGTATCAATGCCTTACGATGCAAAGATAGAGGATATCATGTCAGTTAATCCGGACGGAGTAATTGTTTCCAGTGGCCCGGGAGTTCCTGATTACATACCGCAGACTGTTGAAACAGTTAAGCAGATTGCGGCTAAAATGCCTGTGCTTGGCATAGGCCTCGGTCATCAGGTAGTGGCTCAGGCAATGGGAGCCAAGGTGAACGAAATGAAATTCGGACATCACGGCAACAGTACGCCAATAGTAAATCTGGAAAAGAACAAGGTGGAATTTACAGCGCAAAACCACAGATTTGATGTGGATGAGGAATCCATGAAGGCTGCAGGTCTGAAGGTTACTCATAGAGCATTAAATGATAAGAGCGTTGAAGGATTTGTACACGAAAGCCTTCCTGTAATGGGAGTTCAGTTTAATCCTGAAGCAGCTCCAGGTGCCGATGACACCATGTACATATTCGATCAGTTTATAGAAATGTTGAGCAAGTAAGATAAGGAGCGTGTGAGGAAATGCCAAGAAGAGAAGATATAAAAAAGATTTTAGTTATAGGCTCCGGTCCTATAGTAATAGGTCAGGCAGCAGAATTTGACTATGCCGGAACACAGGCATGCCAGTCCCTAAAGGAAGAGGGATATGAGGTAGTCCTTATAAACTCCAACCCTGCCACAATCATGACTGACACCGTAGTGGCAGACAGAGTGTATATCGAACCTCTGACACTGGACTTTGCCAGCAGAATCATCTATAAGGAAAGACCGGATGCCATTTTAGGCTCCCTCGGTGGACAGACAGGACTTAACCTGGTTGTTGAACTGGCGGAAACAGGTATCCTTGAAGAATACGGCGTTGAAGTTTTAGGTACAGCCCTTGATGCCATCGAAAAGGCAGAGGACAGAGATAAGTTCAGAGAGCTGATGTTTGAAATTGGCGAACCTGTTCCTGAAAGTGTTATCGTTCATACCACAGAGGAAGCGCTGGAGTTTGCAGCAGGAAACGGATACCCTGTTGTAGTTAGACCTGCCTTTACCCTTGGTGGTACAGGCGGCGGATTTGCCCACAACGAAGAAGAACTTTCTACAATTTGCGAAAACGGACTTAAGATTTCACCGGCTCATCAGTGCCTTATCGAAAAGAGCATCGCCGGATACAAAGAAATCGAATACGAGGTAATGAGAGATAATGCGGATAACGCCATCGTAGTCTGCAACATGGAAAATGTTGACCCGGTAGGTGTTCATACAGGTGACTCCATAGTAGTTGCTCCTACTCAGACTCTTACAGACAGAGAGTGCGGCATTATGAGAGCTTCTGCTCTTAAGATAATCAGAGCTCTTAAAATCTGCGGAGGATGTAATGTGCAGCTGGCACTGGATCCTCAGTCCTTTAAATATTATGTAATCGAAGTTAACCCTAGAGTATCAAGATCTTCTGCTTTGGCTTCCAAAGCGACAGGATATCCTATCGCTAAGCTGGCAGCTAAGGTTGCAGTTGGTCTTACTCTTGATGAAATCATAAATCCGGTAACAAAGACAAGTTACGCTTGTGCAGAGCCTTGCATCGACTATGTTGTTGCCAAGTTCCCTAGATTCCCATTTGATAAGTTCCCTAAGGCGGACAGAAGTCTGGGAACTCAGATGAAGGCAACAGGCGAAGTAATGTCCATAGGCAGAACCTTCGACGAGGCTATACTTAAAGCGGTAAGATCTCTGGAAATGAAGACAGACCATCTGCTCAAGGAAGATGTTGAAAAACTTTCTGATGAAGAACTGTGGGCAAAGCTTAAGGATAGCGACGATGAAAGAATCTATGTTATAACTGCTCTTCTGAGAAGAGGAGCTTCCGTAGATGATATCTTTGATATTACGGAGATGGATAGATTTTTCCTTAACAAGTTCAAATCCATTGTTGAATACGAAAAGGTAATCGCAGCAAACAAGATGGATGTAGACGTGCTGAGAACAGCAAAGAAGAGAGGCTTCTCTGATTCGTACATCGCAAGAGTATGGGGTGTTGATGAAAGAGAAATTTATGACTTCAGAAAAGAAAAGGGTATTACTCCTGTTTACAAGATGGTAGATACATGTGCCGGAGAATATGTTTCCAACACACCGTATCTGTATTCCACATACGAACACGAAAACGAATCCATCAGAAACGACCATAAAAAGATTATCGTACTTGGTTCCGGTCCTATCAGAATCGGACAGGGTGTGGAATTTGACTATGCAACTGTTCACTGCATAAAGACACTGCACGAATGCGGTTATGAAGCCATTATTATAAACAACAATCCAGAAACTGTATCTACAGACTACTCCATTTCCGACAAGCTGTATTTTGAGCCTCTGACAATTGAGGATGTAATGCATGTAATCGACCTGGAGCAGCCTCTTGGAGTAATCGTTCAGTTTGGTGGACAGACAGCAATAAACTTGGCGGACAAGCTCGTTGAAAGAGGAGTAAAGATTTTGGGAACTTCTCTTGAAAACATCGACAGAGCAGAGGATAGAAAAGAATTCGAAGAAATGCTTAAAAAGCTGGATATTCCTCAGCCTACAGGTGATACAGCCTTTGAAGTTGAAGAGGCTGTTAAGATTGCCAACAGAATCGGTTATCCTGTGCTGGTAAGACCATCATATGTACTTGGCGGAAGAGCCATGGAAATCGTACATAACGACGAAGATTTGAGAGTATATATGGCAACTGCCGTAAAGGAAATCAGCCACGATGCTCCAATACTTGTGGACAAATATATCGTAGGTAAGGAATGCGAAGTAGACGCCGTATGTGACGGTAAAAACGTATTCATTCCAGGCATCATGGAGCATATTGAAAGAGCTGGAGTGCATTCCGGAGACTCCATTTCCGTATACCCAGCGCCTACGCTTTCTGAAGATGTTAAAAAGACAATTGCTGATTATGCTATCAGAATCGGTAAGGGATTTGAATTTATCGGACTGTTTAATATTCAGTTCATAGTTGATGCGGATAACAAGGTTTATGTACTTGAGGTAAACCCTAGATCCTCAAGAACTGTTCCTTTCCTCAGCAAGATTACAGAAGTGCCTATGAGCCATGTGGCTACAAAGTGCGTTCTTGGACATTCCCTTGCTGAGCAGGGATATGAGGAAGGTGTTAAACCTGAAGGCAGCAGATACTTTGTAAAGGCTCCTGTATTCTCATTTGCAAAACTGAGAAGCGTTGATACAACCCTCGGCCCTGAAATGAAGTCCACAGGAGAAGCTCTCGGAAGCGACATAACCTTGGAGAAAGCTCTTTACAAAGCGCTTCTTGCCAGCGGTGTTAAGGTGCCTCTCAGAGGAAATGTGCTGATTACCGTTGCCAACGAGGATAAGGAAGAAGCATACAAGATTGCAAAGAGATTTTCCGATATTGGATATGGTATCTATGCTACAGCGGGAACAGCTAAATATCTCAAGGATAAGGGACTGTATGTAAGAGAAGCTGCTAAGGTTAACGACGAAGGAAAGAACAATGTCCTCGATATTATCAGAAGAGGTCGCGTAAACTATGTGGTTAACACAATGAGCGAAGATAAGAACACAAGTCTTGATGGCTTCTTGATCAGAAGAGTATCAGCGGAAAACAATATAAGCTGCTTTACTTCTCTGGATACAGCAGAGGCAATCCTGGGAGTTGTGGAAGCTCAGAACTTTACGACTATTTCCATGAACGAAATGGAAGGTTAATCAGCTTAGAGCATATAAGGTTAGGAGAAAAATTATGCAGGCGGCAGATGTCCGTGTTACGGAAAATATAAAAATCGCAAAGGATACATACAAGATGACCATGGAATGGGAAAAGTCTAGCACCATGAGACCGGGACAGTTTGTTAATGTTCAGGTCGACGGCTTTATGCTCAGGCGTCCGATTTCCATTTCACTGGTACCAGACAGAAGACATTTTGTAATCGTATATAAAATCGTAGGTGAGGGTACGGCTAAATTAAGTCAAGTTAAAGCCGGGGATATCATAAATATTTTCGGACCGCTGGGAAGCAGCTACCCAATCCACGATGATACCGACAGTATACTGCTCATAGGAGGGGGAGTGGGAGTACCTCCCCTTCTTGAGCTTGCTAGAGTATACAAAAAAATCCGAATGAAAACTTATGTGGTTCTCGGTTTTAACGACGGTGAGTCGGTATTTTATGAAGAAGAATTTAAAAAACTCGGCTGTGAAGTGTATGTGGCAACAATGGATGGCAGCTATGGTGTTAAGGGTACGGTAATGGATGCTATCGAAGCTGCGGATATCGACAGTACATTTGTATATTGCTGCGGTCCAGTGCCTATGCTTAAGGCTGTAGAGGCAAAATACACAAAGGGATACATGAGCTTTGAAAGTCGCATGGCATGTGGCATGGGCGCGTGTATGGCATGTGTGGCTAAGGATAAAAAAGAGGAAAATATGTATCACAGGATCTGCAAGGAAGGACCTGTGTTTCCTATAGGAAAGGTGGATTACTGATATGGATCTCAGAGTGAAACTTCCAGGTCTTGATTTGAAAAACCCGATTATACCTGCCAGCGGCTGTTTTGGCTTCGGCAGGGAGTTCGCCGAGCTTTACGACCTGAGCAAACTGGGTGGTATAGCCATAAAAAGTGCCACTCCGGAGAGGCGTTTTGGTAATCCTACACCGAGGGTTGCAGAAACTCCATCTGGAATGCTTAATGCCATAGGCCTGCAAAATCCTGGAGTTGACGAAATAATAGAAAAAGAGCTGCCGTGGCTAGCAGGTTTCGACACGGAAATTATAGCCAATGTGGCAGGAGCCACTGAGGATGATTATGTTACTGTTATCGAAAAGCTAAACGATAGTCCGGTGATAAAGGCATATGAGCTTAATATAAGCTGCCCTAATGTAAAGCATGGTGGCATAGGACTTGGCACAAAACCGGAGCTGGCAGCAAAGGTTACGGCTATGGCTAAAAAGGCTGCTAAAAAGCCTGTGTATGTCAAGCTCAGTCCTAATGTAACTGACATAGTGGAAATTGCAAAGGCTGTGGAAGAAGCCGGTGCAGACGGTCTTGTGCTTATCAATACGCTGATGGGCATGCGAATAGATCTTGCCACAGGAAAGCCTATCATTGCTAATGTAACAGGAGGACTTTCGGGCCCTGCCATTAAGCCGGTTGCGGTGAGAATGGTATATCAGACAGCCCAGGCAGTAAACATTCCTATTATAGGAGTTGGAGGAATAACCTGTGCAGAGGATGTGCTAGAATTTCTGTATGCGGGAGCTTCTGCTGTGGAAGTTGGAATGTACAATTTCGTAGATCCTTATTGCTGCGTAAAAATAATAGATGAGCTGCCAAAAGTGCTAGAAAAGTACGGTTTTTCCTCTGTAGGAGAAGCTGTTGGCAAAAGTTTTAGATAGATAGTTTCAGTGGATTTTTAAAGGAGCTGGAAAATGGGAAGAACGATAATCGCTCTGGACTTTTCTTCCGTTGAAGAGGTCAGAGATTTTCTTAAAGGCTTTAATGAGCCTGTGTATGCAAAGATTGGTATGGAATTGTTTTATGCCTGCGGAGCAGATGTGGTCAGAGAAGTTATAAGCATGGGACATGAGATATTCCTTGATCTTAAGCTTCACGACATTCCTAATACGGTAAAGGGCGGCATGAAAAACCTGGCAAAGCTGGGAGTTTCCATGGTTAATGTTCACTGCGCAGGCGGAAGCAAAATGATGAAGGCGGCTATCGAAGGCCTTGAGGAAGGGGCAGAGGAAATGGGAGCATCAGGTAAAAGACCTCTTTGCATCGGTGTAACCCAGCTGACATCCACTTCCAAAGAAATGATGAACGATGAACAGGGAATTCCGGGAGATGTGCAGGATTGTGTTATAAGATTTGCAAAGCTTGCCAAGGAAAGCGGCCTTGACGGTGTTGTTTGCTCTGTGCACGAAGCAAAGGCAATACATGAGGCTTGTGGGGATGATTTTTTAACTGTAACTCCGGGTATAAGACTGGCAGGAGACAGCGCAGACGATCAAAAGAGAATTGCAACCCCTGAATTTGCAAAGGAGAAAGGCAGCGACTATATAGTTGTGGGCAGATCCATAACCGGTAGCGATAGTCCATCTGAAACATACAAAATGATTGAGAAGATAATGCAGGGTTAGATACGACCGTGGGGAGGATTTAACATGGAAGCATATAAAAAAGAGTTTATTGAATTTATGGTTGAAAGTGAAGTTCTCAAATTTGGAGAATTCACTCTTAAAAGTGGCAGAAAGTCACCGTTCTTTATGAATGCAGGAGCTTATGTGACAGGTAGTCAGTTGACTAGACTGGGTGAATATTATGCAAAAGCAATACATGAAGAGTTTGGCGATGACTTCGATGTACTGTTCGGACCAGCATATAAAGGGATACCTCTTTCTGTAGTAACGGCTATGGCTTTTCATAAGCTGTACGGCAAGGAAGTCAGATACTGCTCCAACAGAAAGGAAGTAAAGGATCACGGTGATACAGGCATATTGCTAGGGTCAGATCTTCACGATGGAGATAAGGTAGTAATGATTGAGGATGTTACGACTTCAGGAAAATCCATAGAGGAAACATATCCAATTCTTAAGGCTCAGGCTGATGTGGATATTAAGGGTCTAATGGTTTCTCTCAACAGAAATGAACACGGAAAATCAGCAGATACGACGGCTTTGGAGGAAGTCAGCAAGCTGTACGGATTTCCTACGGCAGCAATAGTTTCCATGCCTGAAGTGATGGAATATCTCTACAACAGAGAAGTTGCCGGAAAAGTGGTCATAGATGATAAAATCATGGATGCTCTTAAAAGCTACTACGATGAATACGGTGTTAAATAAACGGAGACAGGAAATATGGGTAAGGTAAGAAAACTATTATTTGTCATATGTCTGATAGTATTTTTAGTTTCTGCTTTTATGTTGGCAAAATACTTCTATACGGGGCATGTGGTGCAAAAGGAGTTTAAACAGCTGGAGGAAGAGTATTCCCTTGAAGAACTTTATGCTGAGAACAGCGATACCTTCGGCTGGGTTAAAATAGAGGATACAAAGCTATCGTATCCAGTGATGTTTACGCCTGTGGATAGCAACGATCCGGAGTTCTATCTGCGTAAAAATTTCCAGAAGGAATACAGCGCGGCAGGAACACCTTTCTTGGACGGCTACACGGATTTGGAAAATTCACTTAACTGGACAATTTACGGACATCATATGAAGGATGGCACAATGTTCAGAACTCTGCTGGATTATGATGACGAAGGCTTTTATGAACAGCATCCTGTCATTGAGCTTGACACTGTAGACTATGGCAAGCACAGATATCAGATATTTGCCTTCGGTAAAACCGACGCTTTAGCAGAAGGCTTCAATGTGTATAACTACATTAATGTCACCGATGAATATACATATAACGAATATGTAAGAGGCCTTAAAAACATGAGCAAGTACGATACGGGAGTAACACCTCAGTACGGACAGAAAATCATAACACTGTCCACATGCTCATACCACAGCGAGGAAGGCCGATATGTTGTGGCAGCTGTGGAAATAGAATAAATGAAACAAATTATAAATCCCACCAATTGACATGAGAGTTGGTGGGATTTTTGTAGTTATGCTTATTCTATAAGTCCGCTGTCAAATTTGAGGGACAGTATTCTTTCGACACTTTCGTCTATTCGTGATTCGGAAATTCTTCCGCTTTCAACGGCCTCTACGAGGGCACTTTGGTAATGTTCCAAGTTAGGAGGCATAAGAAGTATATCCATTCCTGCTTCCACTGCCATAACTGCAGCATCCGCATTGTAATAGTAATCCATAATTGCACCCATGTTCATGGCATCTGTTATGGCTACGCCGTCAAAATCCAGGTCATTACGAAGTATATCAACAATCTCTTTGGACAATGTCGCCGGAGTGTTGTTGCCAGTGACTTCTGGAAGGGAAATGTGTCCAACAAGCACACAAGGTATACCGTCATCTATAAGCCTCTGGAAAGGCTTAAATTCAATTTCTTCAAGGCGGTCCATGTCGTGATAGGAGGCTGCTGCTCCTGCATGGCTATCTGTTGCTGTATCACCGTGGCCTGGGAAGTGTTTAGCTACACCATTGACGCCGGCTTCTTTAAGCCCTGTAGCAAAGGCTGAGGCCATATCGGAAACTGTATCAGGGTCGCTTCCATAGGCTCTGTCGCCTATAACAGGATTATTTGGATTTGTGTTTACATCGGCAACTGGTGCAAAGTCAAGATTGATACCGAGGAATTTTAGAGTTTTACCTATGGAATTTCCTGAGCTTTCGGCAGTTTCCGTATCACCATTCATGTCGGCTGCAGGCAGCACTGAATCATGGGGGATGGTGCTGTTGTCAAGACGGGAAACTATACCGCCTTCCTCGTCTATACCTATCAGCATCGGAGTATCTGCATTGGACTGCATGTCGGATATAAGCTGTTTTGTGGTATCGTAATCGGACATATTTTCGGAGAAGAGAATAACTCCGCCTAAATGGTACTCTGAGATATCTGAGGCGATACTATCATTTATGGATGTAACGGGATTGCCGTTGCCGTCGAAACGGAAATCGGCCATCATCATTTGTCCTATTTTTTCTTTAAGACTCATATCTGCCATTATCTCTTCTATACGCTGTTCTTTGGCGGTGGCAGAATCTGTTTCTTCAGCTTGCTGTTCTGTTGCATTTTCTGCATTTGAGTTTGCATTTTTGGTGTTATCCTTCTGTCCGCAGGAGGTCATGACAAACACGCATAAAAGTGCTGTAATAAGAAGCAACAAGGATTTAATTTGTATTCTTGTTATCATATTTTTCCTTTCAAAAAAGACCACCTTTGATATACAAAGATGGTTAAAATAAATTTCGCTTAAGTATATATTTTTTTAGTGCTAAAGTCAAATTGCTAAAGAGCTGTAAAAATAGTATAATACATCGGTGTGATAACAAAAATAATAAGTGAGAAAGGCGGTATAAAATGCCGAATCCAATAGCGTTCAGTATCTTTGGAATAGATATAAGATGGTACGGCGTGCTTATTGCAACGGGGATGATTTTAGCGGCTGTGATAACCTATGTCAGAGCACCAAGACACGGTATAGAAAGGGAAAACATCCTCGATATAGTGCTGATATCAATACCAGTGGGAATAATAGGCGCTAGAGCATATTATGTGATTTTCAGCTGGGATTACTATGGTGCACATCCAGATCAGATACTTAACTTCCGCGGTGGAGGACTTGCAATACACGGCGGATTGATTTTTGGATTGCTTGCCGCATGGTTTGTATGCAGACATAAGAAAATTAGCTTTATAAATGCTTTAGATTTGGCGCTTCCGACGGTAGCATTGGCTCAGGCCATAGGTAGATGGGGCAATTACTTTAACGGAGAAGCCCACGGAGGGCCGACGAATTTGCCATGGGCAATAACAGTAGATGGTATAAAAGTGCATCCGACATTTTTATATGAATCCATCTGGTGTATAATTATATTTGCGGTACTTATTTTAATTGATAATAAGCCGCATTTTGCAGGCAAAATAGCTTGCCTTTACGGTATACTTTACAGCGCCGAAAGGTTTTGCGTAGAGGCATTGAGAACGGACAGTTTGATGATTGGACCTTTTAAACAGGCACAGGTGCTAAGTACTGTTGTCATACTTTTGTGTTTTGCGGCGTATATTTATCTTAAAAAGAAAAATGTTGTTTTAAACAGGTAAAACCTTTGAAATAAAATATATATGAGGAGATGAAATTATGAAGCTGGGAATCGTGGGACTTCCAAATGTGGGAAAGAGTACCCTTTTTAATGCCATAACAAAGGCAGGAGCAGAATCTGCCAACTATCCGTTTTGTACAATTGAACCAAATGTGGGAGTGGTAGCTGTACCAGATGAAAGACTTAATGTTTTAGGGAAGGTATACAATACAAAGAAGATAGTTCAGACTGCCATTGAATTTTACGATATTGCAGGACTGGTGAAGGGAGCCTCTAAAGGGGAGGGACTTGGAAACAAATTCCTCGGTCACATAAGAGAGGTTGAAGCTATCGTTCATGTGGTAAGATGCTTTGAAGACAGCAATATTGTTCATGTGGATGGCAAAATAGATCCGCTAAATGATATTGAAACCATAAATCTTGAGCTTATTTTTTCTGACCTTGAGCTTTTGGACAGAAGAATACAGAAGACACAGAAGAACCTTAAAGGCGACAAGAGCCTGCAAAAGGAATTGGATATATTAAATAAGGTGCATGCTTTTCTGGAAACTGGCAAATCCGCAAGAGCCATGGAACTGGACGATGACGAGAGGGAATTTGTAAAGAGTCTTGATTTGTTGTCCTTTAAGCCTGTGATATATGCGGCAAATGTTTCTGAGGATGAGGCTGCAGGAGCCGAAGATAATGACATGGTAAAGCAGGTCAGAGAATTTGCTGCCACAGAGGGCTCTGATGTTATAGTTATTTGTGCAAGACTTGAAGAGGAAATTTCTCAGCTTGATGATGAAGAAAAGGCTATGTTCCTTGAAGAGCTGGGAATTAAAGAATCAGGTCTTGATAAGCTGGTAAAGGCATCCTACAGATTGCTTAATCTTATTTCTTTCCTTACTGCCGGAGAACAGGAATGCAGAGCTTGGACAATAATAAACGGCACTAAGGCACCTCAGGCGGCAGGGAAAATACATTCTGACTTTGAAAAGGGCTTTATCAGAGCGGAGACTATTGCTTACGATAAGCTTATGGAATGTGACGGCAGCCTTGCAACAGCAAGAGAAAAAGGGCTGATTAGATCTGAAGGCAAGGACTATGTGGTAAAAGACGGAGATGTGATGAACTTTTTATTTAATGTGTAGAAATCTATAGAAACATTGAAACCGCTTAAGTGTGTTGAAATTACTACATTTAAGCGGTTTCTGTTTGTTTCCACCTTCTCCAAGATTTACCCCTATTTTGCACCATTTTTCAAAAAATCTGCACCAATCTTGCACCCAATCTGCACCAATCATGTGAACATCTGCTCCATCTTCTGCACGACTTCATCTTGTGCTTCCTTAAAGACATCTTGGTATATATTCATAGTAGTAATGACATTCTTATGCCCGAGCATAGCCGATACCGTTTTAACAGGTGCGCCGCTTTCGAGTGCTCTGGTTGCCCATGTATGCCTTAATGCATGCACTCCGTAATATGGTATTTCTAATTCAGCGCAAACCTTTTGCCATCTCCTGCGAGTATTCGCTGATGTGATAATTCCATATCGAGTGTTTGGGACAACAAGATTTCTATAATTGAGTGATTTGTCATACGAAGCATAAAACCCTCTCAAAACCTTATTTTGGCTGTCAGATATATGTATAGTACGCATACCGGCATCTGTTTTTGTGCGGTTTTGAATGATAGGACTGCCGTGGAGCTCTACAGAGATTTTATTTATATCTATAGTGTTATTTTTTAGGTCTACATCATCCCATGTCAAAGCAACCGCTTCACCAAATCTCATGCCAGTGGTAACAAGCAACCAAAATATCCAATATAACTGACCGTGACTTAAGGTGTAATCGATTATCTTTTTGTTTTCCTCGAGTGTATAAGCTAAAACCTTTTTGGGCGGTCTTAATTTATGCAACTCCACTCCAATATGCGGATTTTTATTTATAATACCTTCTAAAACGGCGAAATGCAGTATTTTCTTAAATTGAGACGAAAGAGCGTTAACTGTAGAGTGTGAGTATTCTTTTTCTTTATAATTTTTCCCGGTTTTACTTTGGAAAATGTTAGCATAGTTTTCCTCTATCATAGACCTTGTGAGTTCACAGACTTTTATATCACCAAAAGTAGGTAAAAGGTGATTATTGAGCATTGCTTCAAGGCGGATATAAGACTGTTCTGATAGTCTTTTAGATGCAACTCTTCTTAGGTATGCTTCTGTTAGATCTGAAACAGTTACATCTGACGGATTAGATAAATTCCCTCTAAAGTAATCTGCTTGACACTCTGTAATCTTACGGCTTACCTCTCCTTTAGTGTCTGCGGTAAAAGAGAAACTCTTACCATCAATTCTGAATTGTCCACGCCACTTTTTACCTCTCTTGTATATCGTTGTATTTCCGTTCTTCATGGTATCAACCTCCAATTTTGGATACAAAAATAACAGCCTTTGTATTTTGGCTGTAATGTGATACAATGAAATTGCGAATTTCGGCATGTACCACAATACAGCCGAGGGTCATTCTATATGGATGGCCCGTTTTTTATTTGATTTTTAACTGTGACAATTTGTCACGGATTATTTAAACTCTAAACCATTGAACGCTTCAATGATTTTATTATCGGCATCGCCTGAGAATACTAATACAATACCGTCTTTATATGCCGCTGCGGTTATAACTCCGTTGCCATCTACAATGTCTTTATACTCACTTGAATCAGCATCAAACTGATATAACTCAACGGTACCATCATTGTACTCTTTTCCTGCTGTAGCCCCTATCATTTCATAAAGAGTATCGCTGCCACCTGTCAGTCCCAATTCTTCTGCTACTGCATCAATGGATTTTTCAATTTTAGCACTTTCTTGGGTTGTAGCTTCTTTTGTGTCCGAATCTCCAGAACCGCCGCAGGCCGTCAATCCGATAGCCACTACAGCTACTAACATAAGTGACAAAAATTTCTTTTTCATGTTAAATCCTCCTCAATTCTTATAAATATCGTTTACAAGCTGCAATGATGATATCAGCATGTTTATAAAGGTCGTCTATACTGTCGATATCATAACGAATATCATTTTTATTCTCATCTGGCACAGTAAAATACTGAACACCATCTAAATGTATACGGCATATCCATTTACGATTGTTATCATCTAATAACACTCCGAAATACGACTGTGTATCTCTATAGAAAATTCTATCAACATTTACAACCTTACGAAGAATTGATTTGACGATTGCATATGCTTCTAATTCGGCGATTGTAGTATTTATCTTACTCTTCTTTTCTTCTGAAGTGTCAACCTCTGCTTCTTGACGCTCTTGTTGTTCGTTATCATTTAATGCAATTTTCAATTTTTCATTTATTTTGTCATTGATATATTGTTGTATAACCTTTTTAACTATAGGTGTGAAATTATCTACAACCTTTTGAGTTTTAACACCATCATAAATATCGTTTATTATCAATCTGACAAAATCCGCCGATGGTTCTACAAATTCACCATCTATCCAGTCCTTTACGAGTTTTCCATATTTTAAATTTTCAGCTGAATTTAATATGTTATCTATATCTAAAATCTCTTTTGAGAATTTAGACAATTCAACAATGTCTCGCTCTTTTAATTTCAGAAGGTTTATATCTAAAAAAGGAACGGTGTCCATCTTGTTGATATCTTCTAAATCTGTGAAGAATTTATATTCTATTCCGTTTGTCAATATCGCAAACTTAGCCGTAGTAGTACTAAAGTATCTAAATAATTGAGAAGTGTATTTAGTTATGTTGGTATTACAAGGCTTGCACTCAATAAGAATAACAGGATCACCATCAATCACAATAGCGTAATCAACCTTTTCTCCCTTTTTTATACCGACATCGGCGGTATATTCAGGGATAAACTCAAGTGGATTGAATACATCATAACCGAGCATTTGAAAGAAAGGCATGATTAACGATGTTTTAGTAGCTTCTTCTGTTTCAATAGTATCCTTCAAATTTTCAATGCGTGTGATAAACTCCGGTAGTTTCTCTCTTAAATCCATTTTGCTTCCTCCCTCTTTGATATCTAAAACGACGCTCTTAATTCAACAACTTTTCCCGATATAGTAATTGGTAAATTTTCAACCTCTTCATTCGTGTAGAAGTGCGGTTCGTAAACTATCGGATTTAATGCTACAAGGGTGATTCCGTTATCATGTTTTAACACTTTTTTCATTGTAGCTTCATTGCCATTTACAAATACTACTGCAATATCTCCACTCTCAACATCTGGTTGTACACGTACTATTACGATATCACCATCGCATATTCTTGGCTCCATGCTTGAACCTTTAACTTTTAAAGCATAATGTTCACCCTTAGCGGCCATATCAAGCGTTATATCTTCATATCCTAAAACATTTTCATATGCATCAATTGGCATGCCTGCTACAATTTCACCAAGGATAGGTATTTTGTAAGAATCTGTCTTGTACTGATAAGGAGATAATGGCTCCATAACGCGTTGATCCACAACATTGTCGAAATCGTAAACTTGTGACCTTTCCATAGGAACATCATATCCAAGTAACCAAGCCTCGTTGATATTTAAAGCGACAGAAATAGTATAAATCCTATCATCTTTCGGTTTTGCATAGCCACTTATATATTGAGATATTGATGATTTAGGAATACCTGTTTTATCTGATAAATCTTGCTGAGTAATATTGCGTTTAGATAACGCTATTCGTAATCTGTCTTTTAATGTTTCAGACGGTTTATTCATCAGGAACACCTCCAATGTAGTTTAATTATAATGGAGCAGTTTAAAATAATCAATAAAAAAGTTTAAGAAAATTAAATTGAAACGTTGACAGGCGAGTTTAAAAATGGTAAACTTTTATCATCCAAAGAAAGAGAGGTGATAAATATTGGCTTTTGATTATTCTAAGTTGAGAGGGAGAATAGTAGAAAAATATGGCTCACAGACTGCATTTGCAAAAGAATTTGGAATTTCTGAAAATTCGTTTTCGCTGAAAATGAACAATAAATCAAAGTTTAGTTCTGATGATATAGTGAAAGTAGTAGAACTGTTAGATATTCCAAAGTCAGAAGTAGGCATATATTTTTTTACCCCTAAAGTTTAAAAAAATTAAACCGAGTATAAGAAAGGAGCAGAGATGAAAAAGATACTAATTGAAGTTATTATCCCGGCAATCGTTAGCGTTTTGACCTCAGTTATTATCGTCCTATTGGTCACAAGGTGATAAGAAAGGTAGGTAGAGGAGGAAACTATGAACATTTTAAATTTTAACGCCTTATATGAAAAATACGGTGGAACAATAAGTAAAAAAGCACTGACAAAACTTTTAAACACTAAAGGTTGCCCGGTGCTTCCGAGAGAAAAATATCAACCATATAGAGTATTTGAAGATGAATTTGACAAGTGGCTAAGGAGTAGGAGGGTGCAATGATATTAGAACTACTAATGATTATAGGAG
This sequence comes from Gallibacter intestinalis, assembly GCF_014982745.1. Classification (GTDB taxonomy): domain Bacteria; phylum Bacillota; class Clostridia; order Peptostreptococcales; family Anaerovoracaceae; genus Gallibacter; species Gallibacter intestinalis. The sequence continues at coordinate 132,060 of NZ_JADCKA010000003.1, forward strand.
TTATCAGCGGAGTGCTGATAGCAGGCAATGCGATATTTGGGAGAATATTTGATAGGGAGATGGAAAGGAGAAGTGAAGATGACTAATCAGAAGCTAAGAGAACTGTGCATAAAAAACAATTGGTTCACTTGGGGTAGTAATGAACAATATAAAAAACTGTTCGACTACAACTATAATGGAGCATTTATCAGTCAGTTAGCAGTTATGATATGGATTTGCTCTGATGCAGAACTGGATGATATTACAAGGAAATTAGAAGAAGCAGAGGAAGAATGGCAGAGAGTGCAGGAGGTTTGCGAAAATGAGCAATAAAAAAGACGGCATTACGCCGCCAATAACCCAAGAACAGTATATCAAAAGTGAAGAAATAAGTAAAGAGTGCAGATTCGAGAGTTATATTCAGCACCCTGTAAGATATGACGAAATACTCAATGCTCTGGGCGATAGTCTAATGACTGCAAGGATGATAGGCGATAAGCTTGGATATTCAGATTTAAATGCAGTTAAGCCGAGACTGTCAGAACTGAAAAAGCAAGGCAGAGTAATGGTAGTTGATAAGGTCAAAGATAATGTGACCGGGAGGAATGTGTCAGTATTTAAAGCTGTGAATATTACAGAGCAGATAGACGAGAAGATACAGGAAGAGTACAGAAACGGAGGTAGTTGTTGATGAAAGAGTTATTGCAGATACAAAGTGAATTAAAAGCACCGAAAGGGCAGTATAACTCTTTCGGTAAATATAAATACAGGTCGTGCGAGGATATCCTCGAAGCGGTCAAGCCTTTATGCGTTAAACATGGAGTTATTCTCACGCTATCGGACGATATCGTTCAAGTAGGAGATAGGTATTATATCAAGGCAACTGCACAGCTCTCAAAAGAAGGTTGCACAGATGTATCAGTCACAGCGTATGCAAGAGAAGCGTTAGAAAAGAAAGGTATGGATGATAGTCAGATTACCGGAACGGCATCATCGTATGCGCGTAAATACGCTCTCAATGGATTATTTTGTATTGATGATACGAAAGACGCTGATACAGACGAATATGCAAAAAAGACAAAATCAAAAGACAGTAGTGCATCAAATAAAGAAGCATGGAGAGAAAAAGTAATTGAAGCAGCCAAAACAAAAGGAATCGACATGAAAGAGGTTGCTAAAGATTATAAGTTAAACAGCACGACTACAGCAGATCGCTTTAAAGAAGTATACGAAGATTTAATCAGGGAGGATAACGATGCAGGATGTAACGAAGGATAGAGATAAATATATAGGCGGTTCAGATATTCCAATCATTATGGGACTGTCACCGTTTAAGACAAGATTTGAACTGGCACAGGAGAAAGCCGGGATAAGAGAAGATGACTTCAACGGCAACGAGTATACCGAGTACGGAAATTATATAGAGCCGATAATAAGACAGTATATAAACGAAAAATACGGATATAACTTCGTTGAGGACAAAATCATCAACGGCAATATCAGATACCATGCAGACGGCAGAGATGCAGGAAGAAGTACAACACTTGAAGTGAAGAGTACATCACAGATACACACCGATTTAACAGGATATAAAAAATATACAGTGCAACTTGCTTTCGGCATGGACCAGTTCAAAGACAAGCATGGCCTGCTTGCAGTGTATGACCGGCCGGATGATTTTAGCGAGGAGTTCGACCCAAAGAGATTACAGATATTCAACATTGAAAGAGAAGATGTAGATGAAATGCTGCTATTGGAAATAGATCCTGCAGTTACAAATTTCGTTAAAGATATTGAGAAACTAAAAGAAAATCCATTTATGACAGAAGAAGATTTACAGCCACACGATATAACACGATGGTTTGACAGGGTAACAGCTCTCGAAGGTCAGATGCTTGCTTTTAAAGATTTAGAAAAACAGTACAAAGATGCTAAAGAGAATCTAAAAAAAGCAATGGAAGACCACTGTATCAAGAAATGGACTACCAACAACGGCACTCAAATAACGCTTGTGCCGGACGGAAAAGACACAACGATAGAAGTGTTCGACGAAAAGACTTTCGTCGCTGAAAATCCCGAAATGGCTGAAAAATACATGATTGAGAAAACGAAGAAAGGTAGGACTGGATATGTCAGAATTACGCCACCAAAAGACAGGCTCAATACTGCAGGATAAGAAAGAATGCTATGTCACCGGAGTAACGAAGTATCTCCACAAGCATCACATTTTTGGCGGTGCTAACAGAGATATATCAGAGCGAAAAGGATTCTATATATATCTTACTCCGCACTGGCATAACATGGGAGACCAGGGCATTCACTTTAACAAGGAATTTGACTTAAAAGTTAAAAGAGAGTGTCAAGCAAAATACGAAGAAACGCACAGCCGTGAGGAGTTCATGGCATTGATAGGAAGGAACTACTTGGATTAGTTATTAAGCGGTGGGACACCCTCTTTATTCATTGATAACTTATGTTGTTTGACTC
>NZ_JADCKA010000030.1 GCF_014982745.1 Gallibacter intestinalis
TTCCACTTTTCATTCGTTACTCATGCCTGCATTCTCACTCGCACACACTCCACACCCGGTCACCCAAATGCTTCACCACATGCACGACGCTCCCCTACCCAACCAACAAAAAGTTGACTGCCGCGGCTTCGGCGGTGTACTTGAGCCCCACTACATTGTCGGCGCAGAACCACTCGACCAGTGAGCTATTACGCACTCTTTCAAGGATGGCTGCTTCTAAGCCAACCTCCTGGCTGTCTTCGCGATCCCACATCCTTTTCCACTTAGTACACCCTTAGGGGCCTTAACCGGCGATCTGGGCTGTTTCCCTCTCGACCAACGGAGCTTATCCCCCGCAGTCTCACTGCCACGCTATAACATTACCGGCATTCGGAGTTTGGCTGACATTGCTAAGATTGTAGTCCCGCTCAACCAACCAGTAGCTCTACCTCCAGCAAGAAACACGCAACGCTGCACCTAAATGCATTTCGGGGAGAACCAGCTATCTCCCGGTTTGATTGGCCTTTCACCCCCAGCCACAAGTCATCCGCTAATTTTTCAACATTAGTCGGTTCGGTCCTCCAGTTAGTGTTACCCAACCTTCAACCTGCCCATGGCTAGATCACCGGGTTTCGGGTCTATACCCTGCAACTTAACGCCCAGTTAAGACTCGGTTTCCCTGCGGCTCCCCTATACGGTTAACCTTGCTACAGAATATAAGTCGCTGACCCATTATACAAAAGGTACGCAGTCACACCATAAAGGTGCTCCCACTGCTTGTACGTACACGGTTTCAGGTTCTTTTTCACTCCCCTCGCCGGGGTTCTTTTCGCCTTTCCCTCACGGTACTGGTTCACTATCGGTCAGTCAGGAGTATTTAGCCTTGGAGGATGGTCCCCCCATATTCAGACAGGATACCACGTGTCCCGCCCTACTCTTCGAGTTCACAACCTGTGCATTTTGGTGTACGGGACTATCACCCTGTACCGTCGGACTTTCCAGACCGTTCCACTAACACACAAGCTGATTCAGACTCTGGGCTGCTCCCCGTTCGCTCGCCGCTACTGGGGGAATCTCGGTTGATTTCTT
>NZ_JADCKA010000031.1 GCF_014982745.1 Gallibacter intestinalis
CTTTTACCCTCCCTTTTCTCGGATATTCCCTCGCTATCTCCCGTTCCAGTTCCTGCAGTTCCCCCATTCCCTCTATCTCATGATATTCCTCCGCTATGGATGGAATACTCCCATCCTTATACCGGATCAGATAATGCCATTTGTTCTCTTTGCATTTCTTAAACACCGGTTCCGATGCATAAAGACTGTCTGCCAGCACACACACCGGCAGTCTTGGGTATTCCTGTTTCAGACGGCTTGCCAGACGGTGGAATGCCCTCGTTTCACAGTCATTCTTTTCTACGTCTTCTCTCTCATTTTCTATAAATTCTGTCCCCAGGCTGATGATAAGCCCTTCCCCCAATACCAGTTTTGCCTCTAATACATTATGGTAATAGATGGTCTTTTCTTCTTTGCTTCCTTTATTTAACGTCTTTTTCAGACAGTGTGCACAATGCCTCTCATGGAAATGGAATAGGCCTGTCGCATCGAAGATTACCAGCCAGTACTTCCCCAGAAATCTCGCGTCCTCAAATTTCCGTCTCCTCAGAATCGTTTTTATCATTCTTCTACGCAGGGTTTCCAGTTCTCCTGTATCCAGCTTTTTCAGGAACTCATTTACCGTTACATAATGCGGCAGAAATTCATGGCGCCCGACCCCCCGGAGCCTGCACAGGTTCTCCACACAGTTCTCATCATTAAATTTCTCTGTCATCCCCTGCATGGACTGGATGCTACAAATGTTCTTCATAATAACAGTCATCAGCATCACTTCGATTTCATATATGCTGGACTGGCGGGGATCTGACGTTTCACACAGCCATTGCGTGAATTCCGGGAAATACTGGCGGATTATTTTACAGAATGCTGCAAAATCTCTTTCATACAATTTTCTGTTTCTTCGTTGTTCAGCCCTTGTCACGATAAATTTTCTCCTTTGCGAAAAACTTTTTTTTATTTTATCATGCATCGGCTAAATCTTCAGTGCTTATCAGTAATTTTTGTGCGAGAAATTTTCGCCTTTCAGAGCTGGTAGGTATGATATCAATATAATAAAGCGTGGGTAATGTAGTCGCCTATGAGC
>NZ_JADCKA010000032.1 GCF_014982745.1 Gallibacter intestinalis
AAGGAGGATTGCAAATGGCAACCAACTGTATAATAAATGGAAATCACTACTATAGAATCTATAGAAAAGTGGGAAAGGAATTTAAAAATGGACAATGGCTAGATAAGAGAAAAGCTTTTTATGGCAATAGCAAAAAAGAAGCCGAAGATAAATACCAAGAATACATGCAATGCAAAGAAACTTGTACTGAAGATAGAAAATGTCTAGGTGAACTAATGGATATTTTCATTACAGAGGTATTTAAGAAAAGCAATCTTGCTAATTCCACAAAAAGGAAATATATCTCTGCCTACCAAAGATTGCTTCAAAACCACGAGATAGCAGGATGGCGGCTACATGATATCACAGCTCTACATCTGCAGGAATTTTACAATAGCATTACTGAATGCTACAGTACACGAAGAGCTCTACATAACCTTTTAAGACGCTTCTACAAATACGCCGAATTAAACGGTATGACAAAAGACATAACAGGATGTCTAGAAATATATAAGTCACAGCCAAGTCAGAGTTTAATTGATGTTACCATCTGGCCTGACGAAGACGTCAAGAAGGTTATCAACGCCCTTGAGGGCACTACATTAAGACTACTCATCGTTTTAGCTGTAAATACAGGCTTACGATTTGCAGAACTGCTTGCACTTGAATATAGTGATATCAAGGGCAATGTCCTTTATGTAACTAAACAGTTATCAGAAGAAGCACCGCTTGATAGCGATAGTGCCACTACACTGCACATAACAGAGACAAAGACTGCAAATGGAAACAGGGCTATTCCCCTATCTACATCTGTGATGGCTGAAATAGAGCGTCACAAGGCCATACAGAGGGCTCAGATGGCAAAGCAAGGGTATATAACCAATTATTTGTTTACGACCTCAAATGGGACATTTTATTACAAAAGGAATGTCAACAGATCTCTAACGAGGCTATACAAGAGAATCGGCGTTAAGCATAGGAAATTCCATGCATATAGAGCCACCTTTGCAACGAATCTTGCTAGGGCAGGAGTTCCCATTGAACAGACTGCTAAACTGCTCGGTCATGGTGATAT
>NZ_JADCKA010000004.1 GCF_014982745.1 Gallibacter intestinalis
TATGTTCCCCTTTATGAAACCATCCACTTTCTGGATCTGTAGTACTTTGCTTCTGCTCTTTTAATTGACTCATATCTATTTGGGAACTTCCTGTAGTTGAGTCGTTATCATCATCGTTTTTATCTGAGTCATTATCTTTATCGCTTTTTTCTTTTAAAGGAGCTTTACCATGTGCTATTCTATCAGCATTGATTTCTTCTTTTAATTTCTCGTCATAAAACCTTGCACTTTTCTTTGCTACTAGTATTTTCTTCGCCTTTTTTCTGTTAGCTGCTGCTTTTACATGTGTTGCATCTATGAACACTACATCTGTATTTATTAGGTCACATTTCATACATTGCAAAAGTATCCTCTGAAATATCTGTTCAAATAGATCTGTGCCTTCAAATCTTCTCTTGTAATTTTTGCCAAATGTTGAAAAATGAGGGACTTTATCATAAAAGTCCAAACCTAAAAACCATCTGTAAGCTACATTTACTTCTATTTCTTTGATTGTCTGACGCATACTTTTAATACCATACATATACTGTATGATTGGAATTTTAATTAGTGTTACAGGATCAATAGAAGGTCTTCCTGTTTCAGTAGAATATCTATCTTCTACAAGATCATATATGAAATCAAAATCTATATATTTATCTATTTTTCGTAAAAGATGGTCTTGTGGAACAAGTTCATCTATTGATACCATCTGTATTTGTTTCTTTTTATCTTCAGGGTTATTTTTTGTTATCATGGCGATATTCTCCTTAATTTCTATATTAATATTATATCATAAATACCGCCATAAGCGTTGATATTTCAACGATTTATATGTGTTTTATGCAAAAGAAAAAGCCCAATCTCAAAATTGAGATTGGACCTTTGTCTACAGTCTGCGCGACCGATTATCCATCGGTCGCATTTTGCTTTTATAACATTATTTCTTTTACTGAGTTCTCAGTTCCGCATTCATCTTCTTGCCCAGCTTCTTCATTACAATCTCTGCAGCACTTTCGATTTCTTCGGAAGTGAGAGTTTTTTCGTTGGAACCGATAAGAAGTCTGATTGTTACGGATTTCTTGCCTTCAGGAATCTGTTTTCCTCTGTACTCATCTACGAAAGCAGCTTCCTTAACAAGGGCACTGGCTTTCTTTTTTCCCATGATAACATCGTAGATATCATCCCATGTAGCATCTGCATCAAAGAGCATTGAAATATCGTACTCAGTTTCAGGATATTCAGGCAAATGCTCAAACTTGTTTGTTCTTGATGGTAACGGCTTAAGCTTTGTCGCATCCAATTCAAATAGCATTGTATTCAGATTTTTGATGCCGCATTCCATGGAAACCTTCTTTGACAAAAGTCCCATATCACCAATCTTTTCTTTTCCAAGATAGATATTAAGCCATACAACATCATCAGCCCATACAGGCTTTTCTTCCTTTTTGAATTCAAATGCTTCCATATGAGTGTAACGAGGCATGAATTCCAGTACGCCCTTTGCCTCTCTAAACAGAATTGTTACATCCTTAACGCTGCTTGCAAATGCTGCACCTATATGTTTTTTCTGCTCTGGCAGAGATTCTGTTTCGTCATATGGAGAAGTATAATTCCTGTCAAAGAATACCTGAGCTTCTTCAAAGATTGAAAAGTCGTTGAAATAACGTTCATTTTTAACAACTGCTTCGCACAGGTTAGGAAGTAGTGATGAACGAACATATCCAAGATCAGGTGCAGGCGGTGTAGAAAGTCTCAAAATTCCATCCGTGTTCTGAAGCACCGCATTTACATACACATCGTTCATCCAAGGATATGTGTATACTTCCTGCATACCGCAACGGAAAGCAAGGTATTCCTTTATATTTCTTATGAGGTTCTTATCCTTCTGGTTTATATCTTCAGTAAATGATGTTGTGAAAGAAGTTGCCGTGAAGTTGTCATAGCCGTACATTCTAGCGATTTCTTCCATTATATCGTCCTTGATAGAAATGTCGCCTGTTGAACGCCATGTAGGTGCAACAACATGCATATTATCGCCGTTGATTTCAACATCAAAGCCCATTTTTTCCAGCTTGCCTCGGATTTCATCATCTGTCATATGCTTTCCGAGCCTCTTTTCAAGCCATACCAGATCAACATCAATATGGGCTCTTTCAAGCTTATTTACATAGTTATCTACAAATCCTGTAATTTTCATTTCAGGATATAGCTCTGTAAAATACTTCATGGACATGGCCAAAGCCTGGTCACATCTTTCAGGATCAATAGCCTTTTCATATCTTGAAGAAGCTTCTGTTCTCACATCATAACGCTGAGTTGTACGACGAATACCTGTTGCTTCGAAATTTGCAATTTCCAGAATTACTCTCTGAGTATCAGGAAGTATAGAATCCTTTGCGCCGCCCATAACACCAGCCAAACCTACAGGACCTTCGGCATCTGCAATTACCAGATCGTCTCCGCAAAGAGTCAGTTCCTCATCATTGAGTAGTATCAGTTTTTCACCTTCTGCTGCAGGTCTTACTACAATATGATCTTTGATATGATCTGCATCAAATGCATGAGTAGGGTTTCCTGTTGCCAGCATCACATAGTTTGTAATATCAACAAGGGCATTAATCGGACGCATTCCTGCCTTCCAGATTCTGTTCTGCATCTTATATGGGGAAGACTTTACATTTACCCCTGACATCTCAACGCCAATGTATCTTGAGCATCTTTCTGGTGCATCGATTTCAACCTGGAAATCAGATTTTACATCGATATCAATAGGCTCAATTTCTTTAAGAGGCCAATCGTAAATTGCAGCGATTTCACGGGCAATTCCGTAATGTCCCCAAAGGTCAGGTCTATTTGTCATTGACTTGTTATCAATTTCAAGAATGATATCGTTCATGTCCAAAGCGTCTGCTAGTGGAGTACCAGCCGGCACATCAAAATCTGACAAATCCAAGATTTCTGCTTCTTCCTTTAGAGGGAAAAGATCTCCCAATCCAATTTCTGTGGAAGCACAAATCATACCATAAGACTCAACACCTCTTAACTTAGCATTCTTTATTTCAACAGGCTCTCCCTCACCATGCCAACGAACAATAGCTCCAGGTTGGGATACTGCAACACGGAGTCCCTCTTTGATATTGCTGCCTCCGCATACGATATCTTTAATTTCTCCGCCGCCTATGTCAACTTTACATACTTTCAGCTTGTCAGCATTTGGATGCTGCTCTATTTTTTCTATTACGCCTACTATCATTTTATCAAAGCGGCGTGCAAGCTCTTCTGCATCTTCCACTTCCACCGTGGACATGGTCAAGTCGTACGCCAGCTTTTTTAAATCCATATCTTCAGGAATTTCTACATAGTCCTTAATCCATGATAATGATAACTTCATTTTGCCCTCCTATTTGAACTGCTTCAGGAATCTCAAATCTGCACTGTGGAACAATCTTACATCGTCCACTCCATAACGCATCATAACGAGCCTGTCCAAACCGATATTTACGTAAAATCCTGTGTATTCGTCCGGATCCAGGCCTCCTGCTCTAAGTACATTTGGATGAGGAGTTCCTCCTGGCATTACTTCTATCCATCCAACGTGCTTGCAGACACTGCAGCCTTTGCCGCCGCACACCTGACATTCCATATCGATTTCAAATCCAGGTTCAACGAATGGGAAAAATCCTAAACGCATTCTCACTGGAACATCTCTTCCAAATACCTTGCTGAGTATAGTCTGAATCATCACTTTTCCGGAAGTGAATGTAATGTCCTTATCCACAATAAGGGCTTCATACTGGAAAAAAGCTCTTTCGTGGTGAGCGTCAGTTGTCTCATTTCTGTATACCTTGCCCGGATATACGAATCTGTACGGTGGTTTATGAGTCTGAAGATATCTTACGCTACCGCCGGTCAGATGAGGTCTTAAACAAAGCTTTTCGTTTGTGCCGCCTTTATCGTGTCCTTCTATCCAGTATGTATCCATGCTTTCTCTAGCAGGATGGTTTGGCGGGAAGTTTAATTTATCAAAAGAATACAACTCACTTGTAATTTCATCTTCTTCAAATATCTCAAATCCCATTGAACGGAAAGCATCGTTCAGGTCATAGCACATCTGTGTTATAGGATGAAGTCCTCCGCTTGTAGGAAGAATTCCAGGAACCGAACAGTCAAAATCAGAAGATACTTCTGAACTCTTAAGTAAAAGCTCTGTTTTTTTCTGGTCGATAAGCTCTGTAACTTCATTTTTAGCCTGATTAAGAAGCTTACCCATTTCAGGTCTTAAAGATGCATCAACCGTCGGAATTTCTTTCATAAGAAGGCTTAAAGCTCCTTGTTTTCCGACATATGCACTCTTTACGCTCTGCAGCTGGCTTTCGCTGGCAGCTTCAGAGATCTGCTTTTTTGCTTCTGATAAAATGCTGTTGATTTTATCTTTCATAACACACTTCTCCTTTCAATTATTTAAGGTCTTTCCTTTTACCTTCGGTAAATTGGGATAGTCTCATTTGCCGTCGTAGAGCACCACGTGCTAAAGCACTGTGCTCCTGACGTTTGACCTTCCGCGATTTATCTCCGATAAATCGGGATAGGTCATAAAAAAAACATCGCCACTTGTTAAAACAAGGGACGATGTGAATCGCGGTACCACCCTATTTCAGAGCATTTATATTATGCTCTGCACTCTATTTGTGTATTTGTCTGCTACACGAACATCCGGCTTAACGCGCCAGGCTTTTCGCCGGAGAGCTCCTATACTGAAATTTCAACAAGGTTCACGCAGAATGCTTTCAGCCGGTGACACTCTGTCTCTTGTGTCGCTACACCTTATCTACTCACGTATATTCATAGCCCGAATTTTTATTTATTATTGCACATGCTGCAAAATTTGTCAACAATTAACATTTTACTCGTATCTGCCAATCTTCCTGAACTTCTCATATCTTGCTGCAAGAAGTTCATCGTCGCTCATCTGTCTCAACTTCGAGAATTCTTCGTAGAGAAGATTTTCCAGCTGACTGTAGACATTTCTGAAGCCTCTATCGGTATCTCTTTCCTTTACCACGTATTCTGCCACATCAAGTTCGTGAAGATCCTTTGCAGTAAGTTTAAGGGCTTCAGCAGCTTCTTTCTTTTTCTTTGCATTCTTCCAAAGAATACTTGCACAGCCCTCCGGTGAGATTACGGAATAAAAGGCATTTTCAAGCATAATAACTTTATCTGCCACAGCAAGAGCAAGAGCTCCGCCGCTACCGCCTTCACCTATAAACACACTTATTACCGGCGTCTTTAAGGTCATCATCTCATAGAGGTTTTCTGCTATGGCAAGACCCTGACCTCTTTTTTCCGCTTCAATACCCGGATATGCGCCGGATGTATCCACAAAGCAAAGTACAGGTCTTTTAAACTTTTCAGCCTGCTTCATAAGTCTCAGAGCTTTTCTGTATCCTTCCGGATGAGGAGAACCTGAATTTCTCATACCTCTTTCTCTGGCACTTCTACCCTTAGCCTGTCCTATTACAGTAACAGGCATATTTCTAAGCTTACCCACGCCAGCAACGATGGCTTTATCGTCCCCAAAGCGTCTGTCACCGTGAAGTTCCTCAAAATCTATTATCAGATTGTCTATGTAATCCTGAGCCGTAGCCCTGCCCTTGGCACGGCTTGCCGCAACTCTTTCATAAGCATCCATCAAATATCAGCCTCCTCACAGTGCAGTTTAAGCATCTTGCCAAGATATCTCCTCTGCTCTCTCCTGTCAACGATGGCATCTAAAAATCCAGTATCAAGGACAAATTCCGCCCTCTGAAAGCCCTTAGGCAGTCTTTGTCTTATGGTCTGTTCTATAACTCTAGGTCCGGCAAAGCCTATAAGAGCCTTCGGCTCGGCCAGTATTATATCGCCTTCCATGGCAAAGCTTGCTGTAACTCCGCCCGTTGTCGGATTTGTCAAAACCGATATATATAGCAGTCCAGCATCGCTGTGCAGCTTAGCCGCACCGCTGGTTTTTGCCATCTGCATAAGAGAAAGTATACCCTCCTGCATTCTGGCACCACCAGAAACTGTATATCCTATTACAGGGAGTTTTTCCTCTGTGGCGTATTCAAAGAGACGGGTTATCTTTTCTCCTACGACAACTCCCATGCTGCCCATCATAAAGTCAGGGTTCATCACAAAAAGACATGTCCTTACCCCTTCAATCTCACATTCTCCGCATATTACACCCTCAGGCTCTCCCGAAACCTTCTGTGCTTTTTCCAGTTTATCTTCATAATCTGGAAAGTCTATGAGATTTTTAGAGGACATATCGGCATCCCTTTCTTTAAAGGTTCCCTTATCCGCAATGTATTCCACTCTTTCTCTGGCACTCATGGAAAAATGCCATCCGCACTCCGGACACACATATCCAGAATTTTCCACGTCCCTTCTAAAAAGAGTGCTGCCGCATGATGAACAGAGGACACAAAGTTCCTCCGGAATTTCGAGGTTTTCCTCGTTGATTACCGGAGTTCCTCCTTCCAGTTTGTTCTGCGGTTTTTTAAATAGATTAGGTTTAATCATTTCTGATATTTCTCCATAAAGCCGGTATCATATGCACCTTCGATGAATCTCTCATCGGTGAGGATATCCAGCTGCTGTTCTATATTGACGCTGAGACCTTCCACGATAAGTTCGCAGAGAGCCGCATTCATCTTTCTGATTGCCTCTTCCCTGGTGCCCGCTTTTACGATGAGCTTGCCAACCATGGAATCGTAATATGGAGGTACAGTATAGTCCTGATACAATGCCGTATCAAATCTCACATTAGGGCCTCCAGGAATGTGCAGAGTTTTTATCCTTCCTGCACTCCTTGTATTTATTCTACACTCTATGGCGCAGCCGTCAAGGCGAATATCATCCTGTGTAAAATCCATATCCACACCTGCGGCTATTCTTATCTGCCATTTTACCAGATCCTTACCGGTTATCATTTCCGTTACGGTATGTTCCACCTGGAGTCTTGTGTTCATTTCCATGAAGTAGAAATTGCCTTCTTTATCCACCAGATATTCGATGGTGCCGGCATTTTCATATCCGCAGGCCTTTGCCGCCTTTACGGAAGCCTCCATCATTTCCTTTCGCTTTTCAGCGCTCATGGTAGGTGCCGGACTTTCTTCTAAGAGTTTCTGGTTGTTAAGCTGAATGGAACACTGTCTTTCTCCCATACAGATTACATTTCCAGATTTGTCCGCCAGAATCTGCATTTCTATGTGGGCTGCCGGATTCACGTATTTTTCAAGATAGAGAGCACCGTCTCCGAAAGCCGCTTCAGCTTCTCTAGCAGCTACATCAAAGGCGCTGTTAAAGTCCTTTTCTTCCCTTACGAGTCTTATACCTTTACCGCCGCCGCCGGATCTTGCCTTTATCATAAGCGGAAATCCGATTTCTACGGCTCTTTTAGCCGCCTTTTTTCTATCGGTAAAGGCGTCGCTTCCCGGAATAACAGGTACGCCTGCAGCCTGCATGGTCTGTCTTGCCTTTTCCTTGTCTCCCATTTTACCAATCACCTCATAAGATGGTCCTATGAAAGTGATTCCGCACTGGGCGCAAAGCTCAGCAAATTTGGCATTCTCTGAAAGAAGGCCATATCCCGGATGAATGGCCGAAGCCCCTGTCATCGTCGCAGCGGACAGTATAGCTGTCATGTTTAGATAACTTTCTGATGCTGCAGCCTTTCCTATGCAAATGCTTTCGTCGGCAAGGCTGACATGAAGGGCATCTTTATCGGCTTCCGAATATACTGCAACAGTTGCTATGCCCATTTCCCTGCATGCTCTGATTATCCTAACTGCAATCTCGCCTCTGTTGGCAATCAATATCTTGGAAAACATATACTTTACCTGACAAGCGCAAAGGAAAATTCCCCGCTTACGCAGAGCTTTCCTTCCACTTTTCCCTTTCCTTCAGCAAAATAAAACGGTGGCTTTGCTCTTTTGATGGAGCATTCAAATACGATTTTGTCTCCCGGCTTTACTGGATTTTTAAACTTCACATTATTAAGCCCAGTATACATCGGTGTAGCCATACCTTCTTTTTGTATTTCTGTGAAAAGAACACAGCATGTCTGTCCCATCATTTCGCACAGAATTACTCCCGGTACGACAGGGTTTCCCGGAAAATGGCCATCTAAAAACCATTCAGTTCCTTTAACCGTATATGAACCTACAGCCTTACCCTCTTCGGTTAATTCCGCTTCTTCCACAAGAAGCATGGAATCCCTGTGGGGAATTATCTTTTTTATTTCTTCCTGATTCATATTATAAACCTCTTATTTGATATAGAAAAGTGTCTGACCGAATTCTATCAGATCTCCGTCCTTTGCACAGATTTCAGTAACAACTCCGTCCTTTTCCGCAGGAATTTCGTTCATCAGCTTCATGGCTTCGATAATGCACAGAGTCTGCCCCTTCTTAACCTGAGTTCCCACCTCAACATAAGGCTCGTCATCAGGAGAAGGCTTTCTGTAAAATACTCCCACCATAGGAGAATCAACAGGATCCCCTTCATGGCCTGTCGGCATCTGAGAAGGTGCCTGTGACGCTACATCTGCCTGAACGGCTTCCACTGCCGGTGCCGCCTGAACAGGTGTCACAACAGGCTGAACAGGCGCCGTAACAGCTACCTGCGCCGGAGCAGAGCTCTTTTCCAAAAGCACGCTGTTACCATCCTTATCAACAACTTCCAGTGTGCTTAAAGTGGAATTTTCAAGTATCTCCACCAGTTCCTTAATTTCTTTTATATCCATGGGACTCCTCCCTATTCTAAATCTTTTTTATTTATTTCTCAACTGCGCCAAATACAACGCATCCGTTATGTCCGCCAAATCCGAGGGAAATTGATGCACTCATCTTTATGTCAGCTTTAACAGCCTTGTTAGGAGTGATGTCAAGATCGCATTCAGGATCCGCTTCCTTGTAACCTATTGTAGGAGGCACTACGCCTTCCTCAATAGCTTTAACTGCCGCAATGGCTTCTACCGCACCTGCAGCTCCTAACATATGTCCTGTCATGGACTTTGTAGAGCTTACATGCAGTTTTTTAGCTTCCGCTTCACCAAAGGCTTTTTTAATTGCCGCTGTTTCTGTCTTGTCGTTTAGCGGAGTGCTTGTTCCGTGGGCGTTTATATATACGCTTTCAGGAGAAAGTTCTCCTTCAAAATATCCGGCTTCCTCAAAGGCAAGCTTTACGGCATGTCCGGAGCTTTCCGCTTCAGGATCCGGTGCAGTCATATGATATGCATCACATGTGTTGCCGTATCCCTTGATTTCTGCATAGATTTTTGCTCCTCTGCTTACAGCGTGCTCGTATTCTTCTAAAATGAGCATGCCTGCGCCTTCGCCCATTACAAATCCATTTCTTCTAGCATCGAAAGGAATGGACGCCTCTTCAGGGTTTTCAGTAAGGGAAAGGGCCTGGCAGTTTGTGAATCCCGCAACAGCAAGAGGTACGATTGTAGCCTCTGCTCCTCCTGCAATAATAACATCTGCATAACCGTGCTTAACGGCTCTGTAAGCTTCTCCCACAGCATTTGTGGATGTAGCGCAAGCAGTTACCACTGGAAGTGTCGCACCCTTACAGCCAAATCTTATGGCAATATTTCCTGCTGCCATATTGGAAATCATCATCGGTACAAAGAAAGGAGATACCTTTCTCGGACCTCTTTCCAGAAGCTTTCCGTGCTCTTCGCTGAATGTTGTCATTCCGCCTGTACCAGAGCCAACATATACTCCGAATCTATACGGATCAGTGTTTTCTGTATTTACCTCGCTGTCTTCCACAGCCTGAATAGCTGCCGCAACTGCATACTGGGAATACAGGTCTTCCTTTCTAGCTTCGGATTTTTCCATGTACTGCAGAGGATCAAAATCCTTAACCTCCGCAGCCAGCTTAACTTTGTAGTCGGAAGTGTCAAATCTTGTAATCTGACCGATTCCACATTTGCCGTCAACCATGTTCTTCCAGGTTTCTTCAGCTGTGTTACCTATAGGTGTCACGGCTCCGATACCTGTTATAACTACTCTCTTCATCATCACACCTCTTTCGTTAGATATAAAGACCGCCGTCAACTTTGAGCACTTCCCCTGTAATGTATGACGCTTTGTCGGAAGCCAGGAATACTGCTGCATTTGCAATGTCCTCAGGCTGTGCCATACGCTTTAAAGGTACTACGCTGTCAATGCTGTCCTTTACCTCATCAGACAGCTTATCAGTCATTTCCGTCGCTACAAAGCCCGGAGCTATGGCATTACATGTTATGCCTCTTGCTGCTAGCTCCTTTGCCACAGTCTTTGTGAGACCTATCATTCCGGCCTTGGCTGCTGCATAGTTTGCCTGTCCCGGATTACCCATCATTCCCGATACGGAAGTGATGTTTATGATAGTTCCCTTTCTATTTTTCATCATTATCTTGGCAGCATGCTTTATGGTATTAAATGCTCCCTTGAGGTTTGTTTCGATAACTCTATCAAAATCATCCTCCTTGAGGGTGAAGATGAGACCATCCTTGGTGATACCGGCATTGTTAACCAGCACATCAAGACCGCCAAGCTCCTTGTTTACTGCCTGAACGGTTTTACCTGCCTCTTCAAAATTTCCCACATCGCATTTAAAGGCTGCCGCCTGTCTGCCCATGGCGCGAATTTCTTCGCATACCTTATCGGCAGCTTCTTTATTGCCGTTGTATATTACGGCCACGTCGGCTCCGGCCTGGGCCATGGCTATAGCCATAGCTCTTCCTATGCCCCTTGAGCCTCCGGTTATCATCACTTTCTTATTTTCCAGCATTTTTTAAATCTTCCTCATTTTCGATGTTATATACAGTCACTTCTGGAGCTATTTTCTTTATCAGCCCCGTAAGGGTTTTGCCGGGTCCCACTTCATAGAAGGTATCAAAGCCTTCTGCAACCATCTTTTCAATGGTTTTGCTCCACTGAACTGGATTTGACGCCTGCTTTGATACTGTCTCTATAATGCCTTCCTTATCCTCAGGATAGATATCCGCTGTCATATTGGCATAGACCGGCATTTTTGCCTTTCCAAGTTCCATTCCAGAAAGAATCTCTTTCATGCCCTCTGTGGCTGATTCCATATATGGAGTATGGAAGGCTCCAGATACCTTAAGAGGTACTCCCAGAGCTTTTCTTGCCTTAACTTCCTTTGTAAATTCTTTTATAAGGCCTTTTTCGCCGGCAACAACCGTCTGCTGAGGGCTGTTGAAGTTAACCGCATATACGCCCTTTTCCTGGGCCAGCGCGCTAACATCTTCAGGATTCATCTTCATAACGGCAACCATGGCACCGTCCACCTTCTGAGCGGCATCATCCATAAGCTGTCCTCTTTTTTCTACAAATCTGAATCCGTCCTCTTTACCAAATATACCGGCAAAGGTGAGGGCTGCTATTTCTCCCAAAGAAAAGCCTGCAACTGCATCCGCTTTAATTCCCGCTTCTTCCAAAGCACATGCACATGCCAGATCCACAGAATACACGCATGGCTGAGTATTGACGGTTCTGTTCAGCTCCTCCTGTGTTCCTTCAAAGCACTGTTCTTTTGTGCCCTGTCTTATGGAATCGGATATGTCAAAAATCTCTGCTGCAGCTTTACTGCATTCGCAGATTTCCTTTCCCATTCCAGGAAACTGAGCGCCCTGACCTGCAAACACAAATGCTATTTTACCCATTTCATGCCTCCTGACAGAACTTCCTCTGCGTGTGCGCATACATCTTTAATGATTTCTTCAGCTGTTTCTTCCTTGTGAACCATAGCCGCAATCTGTCCGGACATAAAGCTTCCGCCCTTTTCATCTCCAAGGACTGCCGCCTTGTAAAGGGAACCTGCTCCGAACTTTTCGATTTCCTCATCGGTCACATTGCTGTTGTATTCCATACGCTGGAATTCCTTTGCAAACTGATTTTTAAGACATCTTACCGGATGACCCAGTCTCTTTCCTGTGGTCATTGTATCGATATCCTTTGCCTTGAGGATTTTCTTTTTGTAATTTTCATGGACATTACATTCCTTGGCAACAAGGAATCTTGTTCCCATCTGAACACCAACTGCACCCAGCATAAAAGCTGCTGCCATTCCTCTTCCGTCAGCGATACCACCTGCCGCAATTACAGGCACATCAACGGTATCTACAATCTGAGGAACCAGTACCATTGTTGTCAAATCTCCCACATGTCCGCCGGACTCTCCGCCTTCAGCTATTACCGCATCGGCTCCGGCTCTTGTTACCAGTTTGGCTATGGCTATTGAAGGAACCACGGGCACAACCTTTATGCCCGCTTCCTTCCACGCCTTTATGTATTTGGAAGGATTGCCCGCTCCCGTAGTTACTACGGCGACTTTTTCTTCCGCTACTATCTTAGCCACTTCCTCAACATGAGGGCTCATCAGCATGATGTTTACTCCGAAAGGTCTGTCTGTCAGGCCCTTGGCTTTTCTGATCTCCTTTCTCAGCCATTCGCCGTCGGCGTTCATAGCTGAGATAATACCGAGGCCACCGGCGTTTGATACGGCCGCTGCCAGCTCGGCGTCAGCGATCCATGCCATGCCTCCCTGTATCACAGGATATTCGATCCCGAGCAAATCACATATAGGCGTCTTAATCATAAGTTTTCTCCTTTACTAAATTATGCCAGCTTTTCTTCGATGGCCTTTACAACGTCTCCTACTGTCTTGAAGGATTCGTCCATTTCCAGTTCGATTTCGAACTCGTCTTCCAGGTTCATAACCAGCTCAACTGTATCCAGGGAATCCAGTTCAAGCTCTTTCCATGTGCTTTCCATCTTTACTGCATCTGCATCGCAATCTTTAGCATCAACCAGTACGTTTACTACTCTTTCAAAAACTGTCATTTTAATTTCTCCTTTTCAATAAATACATTATTAGCAATATCTATTAAAACGGGATTAGATTTCCCATTCTATAACTGCAGCACCTGAAGTGAGCCCTGCTCCGAAGGCGGACATAACCACCATCTCTCCCTTTTTAAAGGCTCCGCTTCTTACTGTTTCATCCAGCAGCGCCGGTATTGACGCAGCGGATGTATTTCCTGTTTTATATATGTTTACCGGGAATTTTTCCGGTGGAATTCCAAGCTTTTCTATGCCGAAATCTATGATTCTCATGTTTGCCTGATGCAAAAGTATGTGGTCTACATCATTAAAAGTAATGCCTGCATCTTTTACAACCTTCTTTATATCCCTTACCATGGAGCTTACGGCAAACTGGAACACCTTCTGTCCTGCCATATGAACATATTCGTCCTTTTCATTTATGCAGTAGAGATAATCGGTATTTCCCTTAGCCTTTATAGTAAGAGCCTTAAGGCCATTGCCCTTGCCCAGTACAACAGCTCCGCTGGCATCTCCGAAGAGTACTGCGGTACTTCTGTCGTTCCAGTCCATGAGACGGGTTATGGCATCGGCACCTATTACCAGCACCTTGATGTCAGGATTTACTGCAAAGAATCCGTTTGCCACATTAAGAGCATATACAAATCCGGAACATCCTGCGTTTATATCAAAGGCAGGGCATGTAGCTCCCAATTCCTTTTGAATCACACAGGCCTGGGCCGGTGTTTTATAGTCGGCTGTTACCGTAGCGCATATGATATAGTCCATATCCTGCGGTGTTAAACCTGCCATCTCCAGAGCTCCGCTAGCGGCTTTGCATGCCAGCTGTGTAAGGCTTTCGCCCTCCGCCAGGGTATGTCTTTCCCTTATCCCTGTTCTTGTTCTTATCCATTCGTCGCTGGTATCCAGCATCTTTTCAAAGTCTCCGTTGGTTATAACTCTGGATCCGAAGGCAGATCCCGTTCCCAGTATCGAAAAGCTCATAGTTTTCCTCCTGTTTTTATATCATTGCTCTTGCTCTCCGCCGCTTCAATTTTTCTCTGGAGATACTGATTGAGTTTATCTATGGATGTAAAAAGGACTTCCTTTTCATGTTCATCCAATTCCTTTGTGAAATTTCTTACCATATTTTCGTGGAAATATTGATGGCCTGCGTTTATCTTGCGGCCCTGTCTAGTCAACTTTACCAGTACTTGCCTACCATCATGGGCAGCCCTCTTTTTTTCCACATAACCTTTTTTGACCAGCTTATTTACCGCCACCGTCACAGAAGGCAAGGTTATCCTCTGGTCCTTTGCGATGAAGCTTATACTGCAGCCTTCATCCTTTTTCTTAGCTATGGTCTCCAGCATGTGCAGTTCGCCTATGGTAAGATCTATATGGTTATCTCCGCCGTAGACAGTCTGTTCCTCCATCCTGTTGATCTTATCGTAGACGTCCACAAGCAGCTCGTTAAGCCTGCGGGCATATCTATCCATAATCTACCTCTTTTATTTTTACTTTCGAAAATTTAATTAGATAGACTAACTAATTTCTCAATGTATTATACCCACTATTGTTCAATTAGTCAATAGATACGCACCCTACAACGCTGAAACGGTGTGACCATGCGCCACACCGTTTCGATATCGTTCTCTATATATAAGACATAAGCATAAGTATAAAACCATTTTGTTGAAGCCGCCCGCCATGCAGGCGGCCCCTGTTTAGAATATTTGAGTCTGAAGGACTATCTTTCAACAATAAGAGCTGTTCCCTGTCCTCCGCCTATGCAGAGTGTAGCAAGACCCTTCTTAGCATCTCTCTTTTCCATCTCGTAGAGAAGTGTAACGAGGATTCTGCATCCGGATGCTCCGATTGGGTGTCCAAGAGCAAGAGCTCCCCCGTTAACATTGAGTTTGGAAGTGTCGAATCCGAGGTCTCTACCTACTGCCAGAGACTGAGCTGCGAATGCTTCGTTAGCTTCGATAAGATCCATATCTCCAATTTCCAGACCTGCTTTTTCAAGAGCTTTTCTTGTTGCAGGAACAGGTCCGATACCCATAATCTGAGGATCAACACCTGCAGATGCGTAGGACTTAATTGTAGCCATAGGCTTGATGCCCAGCTCATCAGCTTTTTCCTTTGACATTACTACTACAGCAGCACCGGAGTCATTGATACCGGAAGCGTTTGCAGCTGTTACTCTTCCGTCCTTCTTGAAGGATGGTTTCAGCTTGCTGATACCTTCAGCTGTAGTTCCGAATCTTGGGAATTCGTCAGTATCAAATACGATAGGATCGCCCTTCTTCTGAGGGATTTCAACTGGTACGATTTCATCCTTGAACTTGCCAGCTTTGATTGCTGCTTCTGCCTTCTGCTGAGAAGCTTCTGCAAACTTGTCAAGTTCTTCTCTTGTGATGCCCCACTGATCGCAGATGTTTTCAGCTGTGATACCCATATGTACTCCGCTAAATGCGTCTGTAAGACCATCGTTAACCATCATATCTACTGCGCTATAGTTACCCATACGAGCGCCCCATCTGCTCTTGTTATCAACAAATCCTGCCAGGGACATGCTTTCTGCACCACCTGCTACGATGATGTCAGCATCTCCAGCTTTGATTATCTGAGCTGCCAGTTCAACTGCTCTAAGACCTGAACCGCAAACCTTGTTGATTGTCATTGCAGGGATTTCAACAGGCATTCCTGCATCAATCATCATCTGTCTTGCAACGTTCTGTCCAAGTCCGCCCTGAAGAACGCAACCCATGATAACTTCGTCAACCTGGTCAGCTTTAATGCCGGCTCTGTTGAGAGCTTCCTTAATGCACACTGCACCCAGTGTTCTTGCAGGAGTGTTCTTTAATGTTCCTCCGAAATTACCAATCGCAGTTCTGACTGCACTTACGATTACTACGTCTTTCATAGTTTCAGTCCTCCTAATAATACAAATACTACTAATAAATAATCTTGAATTTGTCGGCAGGCACCTTTCGGAGTCCGCCATTTGTTCCTCTTCGTAGGTTTATAGTAACATCACGGACAGGGTTAATCAAGCATTTTTCGTTAAAAAATTAACGGTTTTTTCGATAGCAAAAACTACGTGCATTTACATACAAAAAGAAACCGTAGAATTTCAATATTCCACGGCTTTTTCTCAAGGCTATTTTTATCGGATTGTACCTGTAAAAGTACAATCCGAACACATTGTTTTACAGTTATTTATCTATTATTCCTTAAATGTAACGATATATTTTTCCACAAGTTTGACAGGTTTGTAACTAAGCTTGGACTTGCGCAGACCAGGAAGTCCCATATCTTCTTCCCTGTTTACATACTTTATTTCCGCAGGCAAATGCTTACAGAATTCCATATTGATTATCTGATAAAGCCCCCTATACCCTATATTTGCCTTTTCGATGTGAACTCCCACCGTATTTGAATTGATTATACCGCCTACGCTGAGAGCTTCTATTTTTCCGTCTATCAATATCGCTCCGGCCAGATATCCCGCCTTTTCGATGTTTTCAAAAACATCCTTCATGGCTCTTTCTTCCATGCCCAAAAGTTCCCTTTCGTGAGGTGGAATTTCCTTTCTGGCATTGAACTCGGCTATAAATCTCATGGCATCTTCGGCCATATCACTGGTAAGAGGCTTGTATTCGTACTCATAATTTTTAAGAAAATAATTCATATGATTCTTTTTCTTATGAAGGCTTCGTCCCTTAAGCTCAATCATATCGTTTTTGTGATAGAGATAATCGAAATTGTCTCTATCTGCTACGATTTTAAGCTGACCTGGAAAAGCCTTTGCCAGCTCCTCTGTCAAAGGGAAAGGCACAAGTCTCATGGAGAAAGGATATCCAGCCTCCTCCATTTTTTCCTTTGCCATAAGCACCGTTTCTCTGAGTTCTGCAGAATCGTATGAGCCTGTGCTTGTAAGAGGCACCGCCATAAAAGGCAAAATGATACCTTCTTCCAGTTCCAGATGACTCATTCCGCATATGCACATATAGTCGCCGAACATCTCCCAGCTGAAATCGTTTATATCTCTCCACATATAAAGGGAGGAAAAGGACAGTCCGGATGTGCAGTACCTATAGCCTCTCAGATATTTTTGCAGTTCGTCTCTGCTTTCTATGGTTATTCTGTTATCGAAAATATACATATATAAATGTCTCTCCTGATTTATTTTAGAAATTCCACAGATACGGCATAGGACGCTGTCTCTTCTATGGCGGCAGCATTTTTAGCAGTCAGCTCATAGCCGAGAGGCGTTACTGTGGCATAGCCCATGTCCATTAAAAGCACGTCTGCCGGAAGATCTATTTCGTTTGCCATATCAAAGGACACTGGCTTTCCCTCGTAGCATATTTCTATGCTGCCATCCTCAAGATGTACCGGATTAAACCAGTTGTCGTAATCTCTTATGCCCAGCTTAGCGACTTTTAAACCTTTTATTTTGTCTTCATCGATATTAGGCACATTGATATTTAGCATAAATTCATGGGGTTTCGGAAACATTCCTTTATCAAAAGCCTTGGCTGCGGCAACCGCCAGTTTACAGGCATACCCGAAATCATCAGCTTCGTGGCTGTTTACGGAAACCGCTACAGAAAACACTCCATCAACAAGGCCTTCCCTTGCTGCTCCTACAGTACCGCTGTAAAGAGTGTCTGTGCCGAGGTTCCCTCCGTGATTTATCCCAGCAAATACCGCATCGATCATTATGTTTTGTCTTCTCAAAAGCTCTAAACCCATCTTTACACAGTCTGCTGGCGTTCCCGTGAAGGAATAGGCCTTTGTAGCTCCTTCAACCTTTGCCGGAACAAATCGCAGCTTTTTATGCATGGTTATGCTATGGCTTGCTCCGCTTCTCTGGGTGTCCGGTGCGATAACATATACCTCCGCCACCTGAGATAAAGCCTTTGTAAGTTCCCTTATACCCTTTGCATTAATGCCGTCATCGTTAGCAACCAATATTTTCATATAATAATTACCTCCTAAACGCCTACCGCTTCGCCTAGCACCTTACCGATAGAATCGCTGATAACAAGATTGGCTATGCTGTCATACTGTGTCGAAGACTTGTTTATAAGCACCAGATTTTTTCCATTAAAGTATCTAATAAGTCCCGCTGCAGGATAAACAACCAGAGAAGTTCCTCCCACAATCAGCGTATCAGCCTGGGAAATGGCATTTACGGCGCCCATAATCTGACTTTCATCCAGTGCTTCTTCGTAAAGCACTACATCAGGCTTTACGATGCCTCCGCATTTGTCGCATTTAGGTACATATCCGTCGCAATTTGCAGGGTCCATGATGTAATCCATATCGAAGGCTTTCCTGCAATCCATGCAGTAGTTTCTCGCTGCAGAGCCGTGAAGCTCGTATACTGTTTTACTTCCCGCCTTCTGATGAAGTCCGTCAACATTCTGAGTAACAACGGCTATGAGTTTCCCATCCTGTTCCAACTTTGCCAGAGCATAGTGAGCCTTATTTGGTTTAGCATCTTCATAAACCAGATTGTGCTTGTAATAATCGTAAAAGCCTTCCGGATTGTCTATAAAATAGCTGTGGGAAAGCATATATTCCGGTGACATACCGTATTGCTGCTGAGCATTATAAAGGCCTTCTTCAGATCTGAAATCCGGAATATTACTTTCGGTGGAAACTCCTGCACCGCCGAAAAATACGATTTTTTTACTGTTTTCTATTATCTCTTTAAGCTTTTTTATATCTTCGTTCATGGGGCACCTCCCGATTTAAAAATAGTTATCATTTGTAAACATATCTTACTTCATGTAATTTTCCATCTATATGGTCATTTAAAATTATATCACACCTTAACTTTACCAATCCAGACACACACTAGTTTTTCAAAGCTGTAATCGGTACCACATACACACCATCAGGTCGTTTATATGCTGCATTTGATAATCCACAAATTACGCATAACACCTTTGCAGGTTTGCCCTTTGGATCTTTCTCGATTTTTTTGTTTATGTCCAACAGGTTTTTCGCAGCCTCATCAATTTGATTTGCTCCCAGTTTGATTTCAAATGCACACCATTCACCATTACTAAGCTCAATAACTGCATCAATTTTTTTATTATCGTAATCCTGATAGTGATATAGTGAAGCGCCGAACGATTCAGCATATATTTTTAAATCCCTTTCGCAAAGAGCCTCAAACAAAGACCCTAATGTCTGCAAATCATTGATTAACATATGAGGTGTTGCCTTTAACAATGCACAGGCAATAGATGGATCGCAAAAATGTCGTTTTTCAGCCTGTTTCACTCTAACGGATGATCTGATATTTGCAGCAAATGGTCTTTGGTTATCAATAATAAAAAGCCTTTTAAATATATCCAAGTATTCCGCAACAGTGTCCTTGTCAATATTTACGTCGTCAATTTCTTTAATGTCTTTTGCAAGGACGCTATTTGTAACCGTCGTCGATTCATTTCTCGCTAAAGAACGAAGCAAAAGTTTCATCTTCTCCTTATTACGTTTTACTCCGTCTATCCTGTACACATCATCTTCAATTATGGCATCAATATATTGAAGCGGCAGAAGAGCAGCCTGTTCTGCAGGTATATCTACATTAGCCGGCCATCCACCTTTTATAATGTATTCTATTAAATCATTTATATAAACTTCCCCTGTCATTGTAGGAGTAAAATTACCATTACACAATTCAGCTAGCGATATCTCGCCTGAGGAATCCCTTGATTCATAAAGTGACATTGTGTGCATTTTAATTCTGGCTATTCTGCCTGCACCACTGTGCATAATACCTTTATGATTTGGAGTTGCTGAGCCGGTCAGTATAAACTGTCCTTTTCCTCCGCTTTCATCTACTTTATGTCTCACTGCATCCCACAATGGCGGTACTTCCTGCCATTCATCAATCAGCCTTGGACTTTTTCCATCCAAAACTAATTCCGGAGACATTTGTGCCAAAGTCCTGTTTTGAAAATTGCCAGATGGATCCCCTATATAAATTTCGCTATTACTATGATGTGATGATGTCCAAGTTTTACCGCACCACTTAGGACCTTCTATACATATCGCGCCGAAGGTTTTCAAATATTGTTCGATTGTCTCATCAATAACTCTTGGTTTATAGTCTTTTCTAATCATAATTACTGTCTCCTATGCTTAAGCATTATATCCCAATCGGAGAGTTTTGGCAATTACAATCGGAGAGTTTTTGACTTTTTAACCCGAAAGATTTTGTAAATTCAACCCGAAAGATTTCGAAAATAGGTGGATAGGTTGGTATAAAATAATCAGCACAATGGCCACAGACAAAAGCAAAAGACCCATTTTCTAATACGAAATCTGGGTCCTTCAGTTTTTTGTTATATAAGTTGTTTCTCTGTTATTATCATTATTACTTTATCACGTAGGCAAACTGCTTTTTCATAGGTGTTCTGTAGAGAGCGTATGCCAGAGCCGATGCTAAGATGACACCCACTACGAACTGTACGATATTCATAGGAACAGATGCCAGCGGTGTTATAAAGCTTCCGTACATAGCGCTTTCCGCTAAATAGTATCCGCATACCATAAATGCTCCACCGATTATCATTCCAATGATTTCAGCCACTTTCATTTTAAAGCCGGTAAATCCATGTCTTACGGCCATATCTATAAACAGTCCTACAACAACTGCCATAAGCCCCTTAACTATCAAGGTTACTGGAATATATTGAACATATCCTGCAAACATATCAGCCATGGCAGAACCTACACCTGCCGCTACGGCGCCCCACTTCCATCCCAGTAAAAGCACTGAGAAGAATATCATGCAATCGCCTAAATGAATATATCCCTGTGTTGCCGGTACCGGTATTCTTATTATCATGGTCATGACGATAACCATACACATCATCATAGCAGTAAGCACCATTTTGTTTATCGTCTTAGTACTGTTCATTTCCTCTTTGCCCCCTTGTCTTATTTAACTGTCCGATGTACTCGTCTTTTCATTTGATATCTATTGTAATTATACTTAAGGAATGATACTATTAAAATACACAAAATTGATTATTTTTATAATAACAGTTAATTTATAATATCTTGAATGATTTAGCGAGAAAGGAGCAGCTATGAAGGCTATAATCCCTGTATTTGAAACAGATAGTGCAAAGCCCATTTACATGCAATTATACGAATTCATCAAAGAAGCGATATTATCAGGCGAAACTGCACCTCACGAAAAGCTGCCTTCCTTAAGAAACCTGTCATCTTCTCTAAACATAAGTGTCACAACTGTGGGACTGGCTTACGGGCAGTTAGAGGTGGAAGGATATATATACAGCAAGCCTCAAAGTGGATATTTCGTAAGCGATATTTCCAAGACGCCGGATTTTGAAAGCGTTGGCAAACCCGTAAATTCTCCAGTGTCGGAAATCATGAAATCCGAAGGTGTAGAAGGTATAATTTCAGAACATAGTTCTGCCAACAAGCAGCCTCCTTTGATATACGACATCAAATGCTTTGATTTTGTCAGCTGGAAAAAGTGTATAAACCGCGTCTTAAACGATTATCCTTATCTGCTTTTGACGGAATCAGACCCACAGGGAGAAGAACTTCTGCGAAGGCAGATTGCAAAGTATCTTTACACTTCCAGAGGAGTGCGATGCAATGCAGATCAGATAGTCATCGCTGCAGGCACACAGCAGATTACAAACCACCTGGCAACCCTGCTCAAGCTTATGGATATATCCCTTATATCCTTTGAAGAGCCTGGCTATCCTCAGGTAAGAAATACCTTCCGCGATCGTGGCTTTGCCATATCTCCAGTGCCTGTCAAAACCGATGGGATTGAAATAGACAGACTTCCTTCAAATGTGGCTTCCGCAGCCTATGTCAGTCCTTCAAATCAGTTTCCTACAGGCGCTGTAATGCCGGTGGCAAACAGATATAGGCTCTTGGAATGGGCAGAAAGCAACGACAGCTATATAATCGAAGACGACTACAACAGCGAGTTAAGATACTTTGGCAGACCTATTCCGTCACTGCAGGGGCTCGATAAAAGAGGCCGCGTTATTTATCTGGGTTCCTTTTCTTCCACGCTGTTTGCTTCCATTAAAATCAGTTATATGGTGTTGCCCCACAGTATGGCTCAAATGTTTCACAGCATCATGAAGGGTTATTCCCAGTCCTGTTCCAAAACAGAACAGCTGGCTCTGGCATTTTACATGGAAAGTGGAAAATATCAGACTGGAATAAAAAAACTAAGAAGGCTGTATTCCCGCAAACTGGAAGCCGCAAAGGCTTCCATTGAAGCTCATTCCCATGGGCGTATAACTCCCCTTGGCACATCGTCAGGACTGAGCATGCTCCTTTCTGTGAAAACGAAAAAACTCCCTTCCATGCTGGAAGAGAGTTCACGTTCCATCGGTATTTCCTCTGTCGCTGCCCATGTGGACGCCGGAGAAAGAAAGGTTGCCATGATATTTTATTATAATCTGATTCCAGATGAGCTTATGGACAGTTGTATTGAAAAACTGTGCGATTTATGGCTTCAGGTTTAGCAAAATGTCAAAGGCGCCGGCTGCGGCGACAGCCGCCCACAGGGGCAGCCCTGTGGCAGCCGCTGCGGCAAAGGCGGCAATCCTTATTATCCAAAGAGCAGCGGCTTTGCCGGCGCTCTTTTTTTTGCAGCCAGATGAATAGATTTTAATCTTTGCCAAAGTCTTAAGTTCATCGGATGTTAACACAAAATCCCCTTGCTCTGGCATCAAAAACCTTTCCTCATCGCTCACCTTAACTGTCAGAACATCATCCTTGCCAAAATTCACCTGGGAAGTGTTCCTTTCAACGGCAAATATAAAGTTCTTGCTTTTTTTGCTTTCGGAAAGTTCTTCATATATACCTTCCGGATCTTTTCCAAAAACGGCATACTTTGTAATTCCCGCATCTGCCCATGCATTGTATACGGTTTCTGCCTCCTGATCCGCTTCATAGGAAAGGGCGATATATCCCATATATTTCTGATTGCAAGCAACATGAACAAGCTTGTAGCCGTCCTCTGTTTCCACATCACCTATGTTTAAAAGTTTCATCATTTCACCGTTTCCAGTGCAGATAAATCTTCCTCCTATATGACCCGAAAGGCCCTTGTCTTCAATTGTTTCAAAGCCCGTTACAAGACTTTTCCTCAAGGCAGAACTTGCTGGTAGACCTTCATATCTTGCCATCTGCATAAAGGCATCTACAATTGCTCTATCCTCTGCCAGATTTGAAAAGCAGCTGAGATGTGCAGCAAAGGTAAGCATTTCTTCCTTTCCGCAGTCTATATTTCTGATATGACGAACGCTGTATGTCCCCTCGCCCAATCCAAGAGTTTTTTCCACCATAACCCTATCAACTGCAGAAGCCCTTTCAAAGGCTTTTATATCCTCCGGCAAAATCCCTTCTTTATTTAGTTTTTGCAAAACTGCACGCTGAGTGCGCCTTACATTCAGCGCCCCATCGCCAAATGACGATCCAGCCAGCACCGTCAAAGCAGCACATATCCACGGCAAATAATCTTCACCAAATCCCAAAGGCGGCACAAGACCGATAAGCACCGCCGCCGCCACAAACAGCGCCGTCAGCACCCTTTCCACCTTAA
Organism: Gallibacter intestinalis; assembly: GCF_014982745.1. GTDB lineage: Bacteria > Bacillota > Clostridia > Peptostreptococcales > Anaerovoracaceae > Gallibacter > Gallibacter intestinalis. The sequence goes on from NZ_JADCKA010000004.1 coordinate 23,494, forward strand.
CTGCCAAACGCTCCATGCTGCCGATGCTGTCTGCGCACCTTTCAACCCTGCCTGCGCAGAGGCTGATAAAACTATCAGCCGTGGCGGCGACAACCTCCACCTGTAGCGTGCCTCCCTGCACAATTCCTCCTGCCGGCACAAAGTCACCTCTGACAGTTTCAATCTCGTAAAAACGTCCCGGAAAATCTGACAAATCAACTGTAGCATCACCCATAAACACCCTGCTGTCTGCCGGAATTCTCTCCCCATCCTTTACAATGGCAATGTTTCCGATTTCCAGCTCTTCGGCAGGTATAACGGTTTCCTTGCCATCTCTGAATACAACGGCTTCCTCCGGCACCATACCTAAAGTCATAGTTTTCCCGTTAAGGGTCTCAGGCACCAGCAGTCTCTGCACATATCTGTATATGACAAATATCAACAGACTGACTCCTCCTTGAAGTCCTTGTCCTGCCAGTAAAAGGCCCAAAGATGCCACAAGCACAAAGGGTTCTGCCGTCAAAAATCTTTTAACCTTGCATCCAATTACAATATCATAAACCACGCTGATTGCAGATATGACCAGTGAAGCCACAAAGGCAAACAGGGCAGCTTTTTCCGACACCGGCGCAAAGGCGCCGAAAACCAAAAGCGCCGCTGCCACTATAATCTGCAATATTTTAAAGACTGTACTTTCCATTAGTTTTTTCATATCATACTGCCTCTTTTTCAAATTCGATATTTATAACCATGATTTCGCTGTCTGTTCCCAGCCTCATGGCAGGTCCCCATACCCCTGCACCCTGGGTTACGCAGCTGTACATGTTTTCAATTTTCTTTACTCCCGCCGGATTTTCCCAGCTGAGAGCCGTCAAAAGATTTCCCGGAAAAATCTGTCCGTTATGGGTATGCCCGGAAAAGTCCACATCCACTCCTGCTTTTGCCAGTTCCTGTAGCTCTCCCGGCTGATGATCAATTACAAGAATCGGTTTTGACTTGTCCATATCCGAAGTAAGCTGCTCCGGAGTTCCCCTTGTTTCCCCGAGCTTTTTAGACATACTGGCATCCTTCCTGCCTATCAGATAAAAATCACCATCTATTAAAAGACTCTCATCTTCCAGCAATTTGATATCACTGTCCTCTAAAAACTTGTAAAACCTTTCATCTTTATCATAGTCTTTGTCACCGACAGTAAAGCCAGCCAGTAGCTGCTCAGGCAAATCGTGGTTTCCCCAGCAGGCATATGTGCCATAACGGCTTTTAATCTCCGATAGGGTCTTTGCCATTTTTTCAGGCTTTTCTATGGCCTTATATTCGTTATCGAAAATATCTCCTGCCAAAAGCACCAAATCAGGATTTTGCGCATTTATTTTATCCACTATCTTTTTTACATTATCATATCCGATGCTGTAGCCGATGTGGATGTCCGCCACCAAGACAACCTTAAGACTCTCATTTCCCGAAGCAAGGCTTTTATCCACCGTTATAGTCTGCTCATTAACCTTAATGCTTCCAAAATGCACAAATCCGTATCCTGCCACAATGGCAATTATAATCAGAGCACAGGTGGCACCTCTCACATATCTTCTTTCACTGGGATGATCTTCTTTCCACAATGTCCTGTTTAAAATCAACCTTCCTATATCAAAGAAAATAATAACTACAAGGCCGATGGCAAGAAATCCCATCCAGTAGTTGCTTATAGCCTTAAATGCCCTGTGAAAAGGCTCAGCCTGTATCAGATAACCTAAAAGAGGCGTCAACATAAAAAACACATATGCCGCTACGCTGAGGCTTACTGCTACAGGATGGCGCATCTTTTCGTGAACCACCGCAAAATAGCGAAGTATCCTAAGGAGTATATATACATTGAGAATCACATATACCGGAGCCAGCATCCACACTATCATGCATTACCTCCGCTGCAGAAATATTCTTCCCATTCCTTTTCATTAAAGCCGATTAATACCCTGTCTCCATCTACTACCATAGGCCTTTTTATAAGCATACCTTCTGAAGCTAAAAGCTGATATTTTTCTTCATCGCTCATATCTGCCAGTCTGTTTTTTAAGTCAAGCTCTCGGTATTTCATCCCCGATGTATTGAAAAACTTCTTTATGTCCTTTCCAGATGCCTTGTGCCATTTTTTAAGCTCATCTGCCGAAGGAGTCTCCTTCGATAAATCTTTGAATTCATATGAAAATTCTCTCTCCTGCAGCCATTTTTCACCCTTGCGGCTTGTACTGCATCTAGGATATCCGTAATAAATCATTTGTTCTTTCCTTTCAGTTCTTATTTCTTCTCTTTCCCATCACTTAATTTACATCAATCTTTATCCGGCACGCCGGCATGTCTACCAGTTATTATACCATAACCAAAGATTGCTTTGTTCTTTTTCAAAGGCTTTTAAAATACATTCCTATATCCCCCTGGGATACCGCCGTTTCCCGTACCCATCTGATTTCAACTTGTATGCCAGTTTCTATGTGATTGTTAACAAATTATCTATCTTATTTTTAGTGTTATATAACAAATATTTCATTGATTTTTTATAATTCCAAGACTATAATCATATTTAGGATAAGTATTGTATTTAAATAGGTGCAATCTTGTACGGTTTGTATTATTTTTGCATATGCGCATAACGCGTAAGGTATGAAAGGAGATAGTTCAAATGATTCTCAAAGATTTCAAACAGCTTCGCCAGTTGGTAGAAAGCGTCGACAAAAGAACTGTTGCAGTTGTTGCAGCCCACGACGCTCATACACTGGAAGCTGTTTTAAAAACAAAGGATGAAGGTATACTCGACCACATCCTCATCGGTAAAAAAGATGAAATCATCAAGATCGGAAACGAACTGGGATACGATGTTTCCCCTGATGTAATCATTGACAGCGACACCGACGAAGATGCCGTAGCTAAAGGTCTTGATCTTATCAAAACAGGCGGCGCCGATTTCCTTCAGAAGGGAATCCTTCAGACTTCCACTTTGCTTAAAGGTGTAGTCAACAAGGAAAACGGCATAAAAGCAAGAGATACCCTCAGCAATGTAGCTCTGTTGGATATTCCTGCATACCATAAGGTCGTAGGTTTGACAGACGGCGGTATGGTTATGTATCCGACTTTAGAGCAGAAAAAAGATATTATCGATAACGCAGTTGAAGTTTACAAAGCGCTCGGATACGACAATCCAAAGGTTGCCGTTCTCTGTGCAGTGGAAACTTTAAATCCTAAGATGCCTGAAACCGTAGATGCAGCAGAACTTAAGAAAATGAATCAGGAAGGCATCATAAAGGGTTGTGTCGTTGAAGGACCTATTTCCTTTGACCTGGCAGTTGATCCCGAAGCGGCAAAAATCAAAGGATATGAAAGCCCTGTGGCAGGAGATGCCGACATCATAATCATGCCGGATATTTCCGCAGGCAATCTGACATCCAAAGCTCTTACTGTTCTGGGCGGTGCAATGATGGCCGGAATAGTAATGGGCGCAAAATGTCCTATAGCTCTTAACTCCAGGAGCGCAGCATTTGAAGAAAAATACTATTCACTCCTGGCATGCGCATATATGATGAGCGCCAAATAGGCGCCCCACTAAGGAGGTAAATGGAATCATGAAAAAACTGATGACAGGCGACGAAGCAGTCGCAAGAGGAGCTTATGAAGCAGGCGTCCGTTACGCCTCAGCTTATCCGGGAACTCCGAGCACAGAAATACTTGAAAATATCGCAACCTATGACGAAATAGATGCATCATGGGCACCAAATGAAAAGGTGGCTCTTGAAACGGTAATAGGAGCTTCCTTTGCAGGAGCAAGATCAATAGCATCTATGAAGCACGTTGGTGTCAATGTAGCTGCAGACCCACTCTTCACATGGGGATACACCGGAGTTAATGCCGGCGGCGTTATAGTAACCGCCGATGAGCCTGGTATGTATTCCTCACAGAACGAGCAGGACAACAGAAATTATGCCAAATCTGCAAAAATCGCTATGTTTGAGCCTGCAGACAGCCAAGAATGTATCGATATGGTAAAAGAAGCCTACGAAGTGAGCGAAAAGTACGATACACCTGTAATGCTTAGAATGACAACCCGTGTATGCCATTCAAAATCCATAGTTGAGCTTAAGGACAGGAATGAAGTTGCTCTCAAGGAATGGACAAAAAATCCTCAGAAATATGTTACTCTTCCTGCCCACGCAAGACCTCTCAGAGTAAAGGTCGAAGAAAGACTCGAAAAGCTTGCCGAATACTCGGAAAACACTCCGTTTAACAAAGTTGAAATGCACGACACAAAGATGGGCTTTATCGTTTCCGGCATCTGTTACTACTATGCCAAGGAAGCCTTTGGCGACAACGCTTCATATTTGAAGCTGGGATTCACAAATCCTATGCCTGCAAATATGATTAAAGATTTCGCAAGCAAAGTTGATAAAGTATACATCCTTGAAGAGAACGACCCGTTTATCGAAGATTTCGTTAAATCTCTTGGCATCGAATGTACAGGAAAGGAACTCTTCCCTAAGTGGGGAGAAATGACTTCCGATGTAGTAAAGGAAGCAGTTACAGGCGAAAAACTCGACACCATCGATTTTGATAGAAGCAAGTTAATTGCTAGAGCTCCAAGCTTCTGTGCAGGATGTCCTCACAGAGGATTCTTCTACAGACTCGGCAAGAGAAAAGATATTATGATCAGCGGTGATATAGGCTGCTACACTTTGGCAGCTACAGGCCCTTACAACGCTATGGATTCCTGTATCTGCATGGGCGGCAGCATCAGCGTAGGACACGGAGCTTCAAAGGCCTTTAATATGGGTGACACAGGCCGAAGAGTCGTTACAGTGTTGGGAGATTCAACCTTCTTCCACACAGGTGTAAACTCGCTGATTAACACCGTATACAACAACAGCAATACAATCAATGTTATCCTTGATAACCGCATCACAGGCATGACAGGTCATCAGCAGAACCCTGGTTCTGGTTTCAACGCCAAGGGCGAACCTGCAAACCTGATTGATCTTGAAACTCTAGTAAAAGCCATAGGCATCAAGCATATATTTGTCATCGACCCTAACGACCTTAAGGCTGTTGACGAAGCCATCGATAAATGTCTGGCAATCAAGGATGAGCCTTCTGTAATAATCACAAGATGGCCTTGCGTACTCAAAAAGTTCTCCCAGGCAGATTTGGATGAATTTGAAAATCTCTTTGCCACAAAGAACTATGTTGACCACGATAAATGCATAGGATGCAAAGCATGTCTTGGTACAGGATGCCCTGCCATGAGTTTTGATAAGGAAGCAAAGAAAGTAAATATAGACAGCTCCAGCTGCGTAGGCTGCGACGTATGCGCTCAGGTATGTCCTGTAAACGCAATCTCAAAGGAGGCTAAATAACATGACTAAAAGTATATTACTGGTCGGCGTAGGCGGACAGGGAACTATCCTTGCCAGCAAGATATTGACCACCGGTCTCATGGAAGCCGGATACGATGTAAAAATGAGCGAAATACACGGTATGTCCCAGAGAGGCGGAAGCGTTTCCTCACAGGTGCGTTACGGAGATAAGGTTTACTCACCTGTAATTGAGAAAGGCAGCGCAGACATCATCGTTTCCTTTGAAAAGATGGAAGCCTTGAGAAATCTGGACTACCTGAAAAAAGGCGGAAAGCTAGTTATCAATGACGAACAGATTGATTCCATGTCCGTTATCACAGGAAAGGAAGAATATCCTGATGACGTATTGGAAGAAATCGAAAAGCATGCCCAGGCCACAGTGCTTAATGCCACTGCCATGGCAGAAGAACTGGGCAATGTAAAAGCAGCCAATATCATTCTTCTGGGCACCATAATCAAATCCATGGGCCTTGAAGATATCGACTGGGACAGCATCTTAAAGGATAATATCAAACCTCAGTTCCTGGAGCTGAACCTTAAAGCGATAAAAGTCGGAATGGATGCTGTATAAAAAACGGAGGTAATTACCAATGGCACATAAACTGCTGATAATAAACCCGGGTTCAACCAGCACAAAGCTAGCCATCTACGAAGATGGCACAAAGCTTGTGCAGGAGAACATAGAACATGATGCCGAGGAACTTAAGAAGTATGAAAACATAGCTGATCAGGTTCCTTACAGACGAGGCATCATCGATGAATTCCTCAAAAGAAACGGTACATCACCAGAAGACCTCTCTGCCGTAGTCGGCAGAGGAGGCCTGGTGAAAGGTCTTCATCCAGGCGGATATATAGTTAATCAGGACCTTTATACCGCTCTTGGAGACGAAAGATACTGTTCCCCTCACGCATCAGCTTTGGGCGGTCTTTTAGCAAAGCCTATTGCAGATGATCAGGGAATACCGGCATATATTTACGATGCCGTAACCGGCGGAGACCTGGATCCTGTATTTGAGCTTACAGGTATGCCTGAACTTAAGAGAAAGGGAGAAAGCCATCTCTTAAACAGCCATGCTATGGCAATCAAATATGCTGAAGAACACGGTAAAAAGTACGAGGATATGAATTTTATAATCGCCCATATGGGTGGAGGCACTTCCGTAAGTGCACACGGCGGCGGAAGATTTATCGATTGCATCGGTGACGATGAAGGACATATGTCACCTGAAAGAGCCGGCACTTTTTCTTCCATTGACTTTATGGATCTTTGCTATTCCGGCAAATTTACAAAAGCAGAAATGAAGAAAAAACTCAGAGGCGAAGGTGGTATGGCTGCATATCTCGGAACCAGCGACTGCCGTAAGATTGAAGAAATGATAGAAAAAGGCGACGAAAAGGCCAAGCTGGTCTACGAAGCCGAAGCACTGCACATCTCCAAGGATATAGGCCAGATGGCAGTTTCTCACAAAGGTAAAGTTGATGTGATCATCCTTACAGGCGGTGTGGCTCACTCAAAGATGCTCACCGATATGATAAAAGGGTATGTTGAGTTCATCGCTCCTGTTGCTGTAATGGCCGGCGAAAGCGAAATGGACGCGCTTGCCCTTGGCGGTCTGAGACTGTTGACAGGCAAAGAGTCTCCTCAAACATACACTTTGCCTGTCAAATAAAACAATTATGGAGGTTTAAATGCAATCAGTCCTAAAGAATATGCTCAAGACAAAAAAGAATTTCGTCTTCGTCGGAGAGGCAGGATGCGGCAAAAGCGAGCTTGCTATCAATTTTGCCCTCAACATGGCGAAGATATCAGATATGCCGGTGCATTTCTTTGATATGGACCAGACTAAGCCTCTTTTCCGTTCAAGAGATGTAGCAAAACTTCTCGAAGACGGAGGAGTAAGCGTTCATTATCAGGATCAGCTTTTTGACGCCCCTACCACACCGGGTGGCGTGCGAGGCCTTATGTCAAACCCTAAGACAATTGTCATTATGGATGTAGGTGGAGATCATACCGGCGCCCGAATAATAGGAGCATACGAAGAGTATCTAAACAAAGAAGACTGTCAGAACTTCTTTGTTATAAACTCCTACAGGCCATGGTCAAGGGAGCTTTTGGCAATAGACGGAACTATGGCAAGCGTACTTGGTATGGCACGCATTGATTTATCTAACATATCGGTAATAAGCAATCCAAATCTGGGGCTGGACACTTCGGCTGAGGAAGTACTTGAAGGACATAAAAATCTTCTAGGCACACTGGACGGTCACCTTAATGTCGACTACTTAAGCGTCCTCGAAGACCTTTGTCCTGCGGTACAAGATAAAACCGATATCCCGCTGATACCTGTTAATTTATATCTGACATATGAATGGCTAAAATAATTTCAACCAGGAGGTAAGAAATGGCAAAAGGAAAAGTTGAAATTAGAGCAGAGAGCTGCAAAAGCTGCGGCTATTGCGTAAAGTTCTGCCCTAAAAATGTACTCGCCATAGGCGAAGAAGTTAATTCTAAAGGCTACCTATATGTAACTGCAGCAAATCCTGACGATTGTATAGGATGTGCTTCATGCGGAGTTATTTGTCCTGAGGCAGCTATCGAAGTATACAGGGAGGTTTAAACATGGCAAGAATATTCATGAAAGGTTGCGAAGCAATCGCGGAAGCTGCCACAAGAGCCGGCTGCAGATTCTTCGCTGGTTATCCTATCACACCGCAGAATGAAATCCCGGAATATTTCTCAAGAAGAATGCCTGAGGTAAACGGTGTGTTTGTACAGGGCGAAAGTGAAGTAGCTTCTGTAAATATGCTCTACGGAGCAATCCAGACAGGAACTAGATCAATGAGTTCATCATCCAGTACAGGTATCAGCCTGTACAGTGAAGGCGTTTCCTACTGCAATGCAGCCCGTCTTCCAATCGTATATGTAAATGTACAGCGTGGAGGCCCTGGTGTAGGTGCGATACAGCCAGCACAGCAGGATTATCTGCAGGCTACTAAAGCTTCCGGTAGCGGCGGCTTTGAAATGATTGTACTCTCCCCTTCCTCAGTACAGGAAGCAGTGGATATGACTTACGAAGCCTTTGATCTGGCTGAAAAATACAGCAACCCTGTACTCATTCTTACAGACGGTGTAATGGGTACAATGATGGAACCTGTTGAACTGCCTCCAATGAAGAGCGACGAAGAAATCGCTAAGCTCAAAGAAGCAAGAAGAGCAGTTTCCGCCGTAGGACATAGCCCTGAAGAACAGGTAAGAATTCTTCCAGGTGGCGTAGGCGCAAGCTTTGAAGCTGCAAACATCGACGCTTACAACATGTACAAAGACTGGGCAGAAAACGAAGTCAGAGTTGAAGAATTCATGGTTGACGACGCAGAAATCATCCTGGCAGCATACGGCATTTCAGCTCGTATCGCAAGAGTTGCCGTTAAAAACCTTCGTGCAGAAGGCATAAAAGCCGGAATGATCAGACCTATCGCCGTTCATCCATTCCCATATAAATCCTTTGAAAATCTCGACTTTAACCGTGTAAAGGGAATCTTGGATATAGAAATGTCAATCCCTCCTCAGATGAAGTGGGATGTGGAACATGCCGTACACGGCAGATGTCCAATAGCTGAATGTCTCAAATCCGGCGGTGAGCTTATGACAAGTGAAAAGGTTATGAACGCCGCTAGAGAACTGGCAAAGGAGGTATTGTAATGGAAAAAGTTTATAAAAGAACCATCGGTATCAAGCCGGATGCCGTTTCAGGTTTCTGTCCGGGATGTATGCACGGTACAGTCCACAAGCTCATCGGCGAAGTGGTTGAAGAACTGGGCATGCTGGATAAGCTGGTAAGATGCGAAGGTATCGGATGCTGCGGACTTGGTCAGCTTTATGTTTCCCACGACCTTAACATCTCTGCCCACGGCAGAGCCTGCGCAGTTGCAACAGGTCTTAAGAGATCAAACCCTGATTCTCTGGTATACACATACCAGGGCGACGGCGACCTGGCTTCCATCGGTCTTGCGGAAACCATGTCAGCTGCCAACAGAGGTGAAAATATAACAGTAATATTTGTAAACAACGGTATATATGGTATGACAGGCGGACAGCTGGCTCCTACTACCCTTATCGGTATGAAGGCAACTACAGCACCTCAGGGAAGACAGGCTGAAGAACACGGATACCCTATCCATATGTGCGAAGTTCTCAACCAGCTGACAGCACCGGTATATCTTGAAAGGACTTCCTGCAACACACCGGCTAATGTAAGAAAGACAAAGGCCGCAATCAAGAAGGCCTTCCAGAATCAGATTGACGGAAAAGGCTTCTCCATGGTAGAAATCGTAACTTCATGCCCTACCAACTGGGGAATGAGCGAACTGAAAGCACTTGACTTCCTGGAAGAGAAGATGTTTGCCGAATTCCCTCTGGGAGTTGTCAGAGACAAGACAAAGGAGGAGTAGAACATGGAAAGAAATCTTATTGTAGCAGGATTCGGCGGACAGGGCGTTATGATGCTGGGAACTCTTCTGGCACAGGCCACCTGCGAGTCTACAGATAAACACGTTACCTATTTCCCTTCCTACGGCGCAGAAATGCGTGGAGGTACAGCAAACTGTTATGTTGTAATCTCCGATGACGAAATAGGCGCTCCGATTATGGACTCCGTTGAAGACCTTATTGTAATGAACGATCCATCTCTCGTAAGATTTAAAGACAGAGTAAAACCGGGCGGATTCCTGTTTATCAACAGCACAATCTGCAAAACACCTGTAGAAAGAGACGATATTACAGTTGTTGAAGTTCCTGTAACCCATATGGCACAGGAAATGGGCAACCCTAAGGTTCTTAACATCATCATGCTTGGAGCATATATCGGAGCTACAGAAGTAGTACCTAAGGATGTAATTATTGAAGCCATCAAAAATAAACTGGGCAAGAAAAAGCCTGAATTCCTCCCTACAAACCTTGAAGCATTCGAAAAAGGTTATGAAATAGGACAGGCTCACAAATAATACAAACCCCAAAAACAAAACTATCTTTACACAAAAGACAGGATCTCTCCCTTATCGAAGAAATCCTGTCTTTTGAATTTAATTGATTACAGCCTTATTGTAAATGTACTTCCAACTTCCGGCACACTTTCAACTTCAACGCTGCCGCCATGGGCCTCCGCTATCCACTTCACCATGGAAAGTCCCAGACCGAAGCTATCCTCATCGCTTCGGGATTTATCCACCTTGTAAAATCTATCAAATATCCGTTCTCTATTTTCTTTAGAAATCCCCACTCCATTATCGATTACCTTTATGGTAATGGTTTCGTCTTTTTTCAATACCACCTTTACAAAAGGCTGCCGCTCTCCACTTTTATCTCTGTACTTTACAGCATTATTAACGAGATTTATGAGCATGCGCATTATCAGAGTTTCATCTCCCTTATACAATACATCCGGCTGTATCTCCCCTTCGATGCTTACACAGTTTTCTGATGCCAGAGAAGACATTTCATCGCATACGCTCTCACAGAGCATGGAAATATCGAATTCTTCCCTTTCTAGGGAATTGACCGTATTTATCGTGCGGGAAACCTGCATAAGCTGCTGTATCATGGACAGCATCCTCATACACTGTTTCTTTACATTTTCAAGGGCCTCTTTGTATTCAGACTCCCCTTGCTTAAGAGCGTATTCGCACTGAGCCAATATGACAGCCACAGGAGTTTTAAGCTCATGGGACACATCGGAGGTGAATTCCTTTTCCTGAACAAAGGCTTTTTCAAGGCGGTCTATCATCTCATTTAAGGTTTCCGCAAGATGATAAAGCTCGTCCTTGTTTTTGCCCAAAGGCAGCCTTACGGAAAGGTCATCTCCGCTGTTAATTTTTTCGGCAGCTCCCGTTATTTCCGCCACCGGCGCAAAGGCCTTTTTAGCCATAAAATGACCTGCCACAAGGGCAATTACCACAAACAATGGCAGACATATTAACATAAGCAGTCCCACAGCAGCTATGGAATCCGTACCCGTATCCAGAGTATAGATTCCTCTTATCCAGATACCATTTCCGTTATCATAGGTGTGAAAAAGATCATATGCCAGCCAGTCGTCTCCTTCTGTCTCCAGTTCGTGAAATTCTCCGTTTTCAAGAGGTGTAGTAGCCGGAAAGCCTGAAGGCATAGAACCCTTTATCCTATCCCCCTGGTCGCTGTAAACAAGCAGTGTAACTCCCCTGTAGTAAGAATCAAATCTGCTATCTATTTCTATTACATTGTTTTCGTAGGTTATGTCGTCAAAGCCATTTTGGACAGCTTGCATCAGATTGTCCTTGGCTACGGACCTGACCTGAGTACCGGCACTTAAAAATATAAAGGCGCAGACTATAAGGGCCATAATTACCAGTACGCCCGTATAGTAGAGAGTCAGTCTCCGTTTTATCGACATATTTTTAAAAGACATATCTTTCATTTTATAACGTACCCCATTCCCCTGACGGTCTGTATCAGCTTAACATCAAAGTCCGCGTCTATCTTTTTCCTCAGGGTTCTTATATATACATCAATAACATTGCTGCTCCCCGTATAATCGTAATTCCAGATATGCTGCTCTATCTTGTCCCTAGAAAGAACAACTCCTTGATTTCTCATAAGATACTCAAGAATGGAATATTCCTTTGCCGTCAGTTTGATTTCCTTTCCGTCTCTAGTTGCGCTCCTAGTTGCAGTATCCAGGGTAAGAGGTCCTACGGTCAGCGTGTTATCCGCTCTTCCACCCGTACCGCCCTGCCTTCTTATGAGCACTCGCAATCTTGCAGTCAGCTCATCTAGGGAGAAAGGCTTTGTGAGATAATCATCGGCACCGCAATCAAGACCCTTTACCTTATCCTCCACGGTGCTCTTTGCCGTAAGCAGCAGCACCGGCGTCAGATTTTGCTTATCCCTTATGGTTTTTAAAATTGTAAGCCCATCTGTTCCCGGCAGCATAATATCCAGCACAACGGCATCGTATTCCGTTCCTTCTATATAAAACAGAGCATCATCGCCGTCAAAACACAAATCCACCGTATATCCGGCAGCCGTAAGATGTTTTCCTATTGTCTCACATAAAGTTTTTTCATCTTCCACTATCAATATCTTCATTTTTTTCCTACCTCTATATATGCCTGTTTTTTATCATCGGTATTTTTTCTTTTCTCCATGATAACGAAAAAAAATTAAAAAATCATTAAGAATTTCATTTTCTTTTCATTTTTCTATTTTATTATGACACCATCAAAAGGATATCCAAAAGCCAGACCGGCACGGCCGCCGGTCACATAGAGATAAAGATTATTACCAGGAGGAACAAAATGAAAGCGATAGATAAAAGAAAGATCATAGCCTGCGCGGCAGCGGTGGCAGTTACAGGCGGAATATTCGCTTCCACAGCGGCTTTCTCAAACGCCATGACATTGGATAAAGCAAAATCACTGGCAAAGGAGCATGTGCCTTCAACAGCCACATTTGTAAAAAACGACGAAGAAAAAACAAAGTTCGAGCTGGAATTCTACGATAGCACCCAGGGTGCAACATATGATGTAGAAGTAAGCAAGGACGAAGAAAGAGTAATGGAAGTCACCATGGATAAGGATAGCGATCTTGGTGGCAAGTCAGTAAAGATTACCGAAGCTCAGGCAAAGAAACTGGTGACCGATGAATTTACCGGAGCAAAGGTATCAAACGTATATCTGAATGTGGACGATAACCTCTACACATACGATGTTGATTTCAGATCGGATGACTTCTACGGAGATGCTGAACTCAATGCGGAAACCGGCGAAATGCTGGAAAGCAAAATCAAATACGGTCAGGCGGTAACAATCCCTGTTGAGGGCGATAACGCAAAGAACACTTCATCCACATCAAACACAGGCCTTCTGACATATGAACAGGCTAAGACAAAGGCAAGCGAGCTTAACGGCGGCAATACTGCCATCAAGAGCTGTGAACTGGATAAGGACAACGGAGTATTCTACTATGACGTAGATTTCCTCAACGGCAGCGAAGTAAAACTCAATGCCAAGACAGGCGAACTTATCAGTAAAGAACCTGCAAAGACTACAAACAACAACAGCCAGAGTGCAAACAACAATAATCAGAGCAGTCAGAGCACAAGCAAGGCTCCTGCAACTACAAACTCCAACTCCGGTAGTTCCAACAACTCCGGCAACTCCGGAAAGATCTCTGAAGCTAAGGTAAGAGAAATCGTTCAGGCCAAGGTTCCAGGTGCAACTATAGTGAAAATCGAGCTTGATTACGACGATGGTATACTCGTATACGAAGTTGAATCCTACAAGGGTGTATACGAATATGATTTCGAAATCAACGCAGCATCCGGCGTAATCCTCGACTTTGACAAAGATCACATCGATGATTAGATATGCTACATATTTACACAATGAAAAAAGGCTCCCTCTCGGGAAGCCTTTTTCACTATCCTTAACATAAGTGATTTATTATTTCTGCAATGCCGCTGTAAGCTGCGGTATTATCTGCTTCTTTCTTGAAACGGCACCCTCGAGGTATACGCTTCTGTCACCCTTGTCCACGCCAAAGGCTCTTACAGCAGTATCAAGGGCTCCCGTACCTGCGCACAGCAGTTCTGAGGATTCCGCCAAAATATCTGTGAGCATCAGATATACCATATCCGCTTCACCGCCGGCTACCACCTTTTCCATGTAGGCTAGCATCTTTTCCTTCATATCGTCCAGTTCTTTCTTATTAACCGACTGAACTTGACCGACTCCGTATGTGTATTCTCCTACATTAAAGGTCTTGTAGTCTAGATTAAAGATTTCTTCTTCGCTCTTTGAACCGAAATCGCTTCCTGCAGCAAACATATCAAAGGCATATTTTTCGGTATCTATTCCCGCAATTTTAGCCAATGCTTCTGCCGCTTCCTTATCTGCATCGGTACATGTCGGCGAACGATACAAAAGAGTATCGGAAAGTATCGCAGAACACATAGTCCCAGCTATTTCCTTAGGAATTGTAAGCCCTGCATCCACATACATACCGTAGATTATTGTGGAAGTACATCCCACAGGACGGTTTTTATACATTATAGGACCCTGGGTTTCAATGCGACCTATTTTGTGATGGTCGATAACCTCCAGCACATCTGCCTGAGTCATGCCTCCCACCGCCTGAGTCTTTTCGTTGTGGTCAACTAGTATTAGCTTTTTCTTGCCTGTCTTAATCAGATCTTCTCTGGTAACCACGCCGACAAATTTTCCTTCCTTGTCCAATACAGGGAATTCTCTGTGTCTTGTATCTGCCGCAGCGTCCTTAACATCCTCAGTTATGTCTTCTTCATTGAACATAAGGATGCCTTCCTTTTTCATGAAGTGGCTTACTGGCACGCTCTGGTTTAACATTCTTGCAGTTGTCAAAGTGTCCATTGGGCTCTTAAGCAGCGCACATCCGTTATCCTCTGCAAGCTTTATAATCTTAGTTGCCGGATCCGCACCAAGACATACTATGATGCAAGCTGCACCATTTATCACAGCTTTTTTCTGGGCCTTTTCGTCATCTACCAAGAGCACTGTATCCCCACCGGAAACAGAGCATCTGTCAAGATCAGCTTCCGTGGAAGCTATCATAACTCTTCCGCTGTTTATTACCGCATCCGGATTTCCGCATACCAGCTGAGCTCCAATGGTTTCAACTACATTTTTAACCGGAGTGGAAGCCGCCGACAAAACTCCGCTGTCGCTGCTCGCCATAAAGGATCTTGCAATATCTCCCACAGAAATTATACCTTTAACATTTCCTTCTCCGTCTGTCATAGTCAGAGTGTTTGATGCGCTTTTGTTTAACATATCCCACGCCTTTTTAAGGGAAATATCCTCACTGATGCTAAGTCCCTTTCCAAAGGCTGTATCCTTAAGCTGAGGTCTTACATCCTCCGCCAAGGCAGGAGCCTCAAGTCCGAAATAGTTAAGCACATATTCCGTTTCTGGATTAAGCTCACCGGCTCTCATGGCTATATATTCACCGTTCTGTCCGTCGGTCATTTCTTTGTATCGCGCGTACGCCAGCGCAGAACAGACAGAATCGGTATCAGGGTTTTTGTGACCTATAACATAAATCTTGTTTTTCATTTCATACCTCCGTCTATTTCTGCAGCACTGCCATAATTGGTGGTATCAGCTGCTTTTTCCTGGACATTACGCCTTTAAGATATACTCCGTTGTCCCTTTCCTTTTCTCCGAAAGCGGATTCTACAACGTTCTTAGCGTTGTCTCCCGCATATATAAGTTCTGAAGAATCCTCGGCAACATTTGTTATCATCAGGCAAACCATGTCTACCCCTTCTTCTTTAAGGGCTTCTGTCATGTAAGGCAACATTCTGTCCTTAACCACCTTAACATCGTCGCTGTTGGCCGCCAGCACCTGACCGGCGCCAAAGGTAAATCCGTCAGCTTTAAACTGTTTGTAATCCTGATAGAAGATTTCCTTTTCAGTCTTGGAATCCAAATCCAAGCTTGCTCTCAGCATACCGTCCCACAGATTCTGAAGGTCAATTGAAGCAATATCTGCCAGTTCCTTTGCCGTCTTTTCATCCACATCAGTGCATGTAGGCGACTTAAACAGCATAGTATCTGAAAGGATTGCAGAGCACATAAGTCCTGCCATCGTTTCAGGAATAGCCACGCCCTTTTCCTTATACATGGAAGCTATAATCGTACAGGTGCTTCCCCAAGGCATATTTGTCACGCTAATCGGCTGGAGAGTTTCTACAGTTCCCAGCTTGTGATGGTCTACTATTTCATTTATCTCCGCATCAAAGAGACCGAACACCGCCTGGTCTGCTTCGTTGTGGTCCACCATTATAACCTTTTTAGACGAATTGTCTAATAACGATCTCTTTGATATCATGCCAGAGAAGGTGTCGCCGTCCATAACCGGATAATCCCTATATCGCTTATCTGCGATTACATTCTTTATATCGTCGATATAGTCATCCAAAGTAAATCCGCATACCTGATTCATAGGCTTCATGAGATATTTAACAGGAAGGCTCAGGTTAATAAATCTTGCCGCTTCATAAAGATCTGCATCCGTAGTAATAACAGTTACGCCTTTTTCCTTAGCAGCCTGTAATACATCCGAGTCAGGGCGCGCTCCTGCACACATCACAATTATGCCCACGCCTTTTTCAATGAGCTTTTTATGCTTTTCAGCTCCGCCTGTCACAAGGATTGTATCTCCTTCAGATACGAACTGAACCGCCAGCTTTGCTTCCGCTGCCGCAATCAGAAGATTTCCTTTGCATACGGCATCCTCGCTTCCGGCAACGATCTTACCGCTCAAAACCTTTGCTATACCTGCCGCAGTTGCCTTTCCTTCCGCCAAAAGAGTTTTATCCTCAACGTTCATATAGGATCTTGCAATATCTCCAATAGTAAGGATACCTGTCACCTTTCCTCCTGTAGTTTCAACAGGTACGGTGTAGTCTCCTGCTTCGTTCATCATAAGCCAAGCATCTCTTACCGTATCGCTTTCATATACGGCAGACACACCTCTGCTCTTTATGTCAGAAACCTGTTTTCTGATATCCGTAGCAACCGCAGGTTTTTTTACTCCAAATCTGTCCAAAACATAGGCAGTCTCAGAATTGACTTCCCCCGCTGTCATTGGAATATACATGCTTCCGTCGTCTGCGGCATTTTTAAGATAGGCCAAGCTTATGGCCGCACATACCGAATCTGTATCGGGATTTTTATGTCCGAAAATATATACTTCTTTTCCCATAGCCACTTCTCCTTTACTAACTATATATTATATCATATTGAAGTGTTGCGGTCATCTATCTGCAACAAAAAGCGTTGCATTGCACTTTCGACGCTAATGTCGTAACTTTAATATGAAACTTTCGATAATTGAATTGATAGTTTTGCAATTTCCTGATACACTATACATGAAAGTTGCGACGCAAACGACTCAAGTACGAGGTGGATATAATGATTAAACGTGATGACTATTTAAATCGCATAATTCATAGCATGTGGAATGGAAAAAAATAACGGAATCTTTCATTGCAATCTTATAGATGTATTACTTGAACGAGTAGAATTATTTTAAGTCACTTAGGCATATAGTAACTATATTCATGAGCACCCATTTAGGGCGCTCATGTTTTTTATGCTATTATTCATACTGCACTTTCATATTTATCGTATTTCGACAGATTATATATACGACCAATGCCAGCACCGCCATACCCATAAGAGCCGGATAAAAATCCTCTATCGGCAGATGCTCATAAAGTATACCACCGGCTATAGGACCTAATGCCATACCTAGGTCAAAGCCAAAGTAATATGTACTGTTGGCAAGTCCTTCTCTTCCTTTACCAGCCATAAGTATCGCCGTAGACTGGGATACCGTACACATGATACCGTAGCCCCCTGCCATGAACACGGCAGCTATGACCATTATGAAGTTGTTAATCATAAATGTCATGGAAAGCATAGCCAACAGTGCACTGGCTGTGGAAGCGAAGAAAAAGTACCTGTAAGCGTATTTGTCAAAGGCCCTTCCCAATCCCGTTCTCAGTATAACTAAAGCAACTGCATATACAGGAAAGAACAGGCTTGCTGAAACATCCAAGCCTCCTGCTTTAACATAGCTTACGATAAAGGACTGGGTGGCGCAGTACGGAATCGTAAACAGAGTTATTATTATCGCCACCGGTGCAACGTTCTTATCTATAATCTTAAAGCCGCCGCCTCTAGCCTTAAGCTCAGCTCTTGTAAACTTCGGCTTTCCTTTATCGCCTACAAACTGAACCATAACGGCCATAAGCACCGCAAGGGCCGTAGCTGCCACAAAGGCCACATGATAGCCGAGATAATCGTGTATTTTAATGCCCACAACAGGGCCAACTGCCATGGCGATAGCATTCATGGTGCCGTAAAGGCCCATTCCTGAACCCACTCTGTTTCTAGGAAGCAGGCTTGCAAGCCAAGTTGTCATACATACGGAGCACAGGGAAAAGCCTATGCCGTTTATCATTCTGGCGATCACAAGTACCACCGTACTGTCTGCTAATACATACATAAGGCAAGCCGCAGCCGTTATCAAGGCACCGATGGTGGAAAGTCTGTACTTACTGTTAAAGTCAGCCAAATTTCCCGCAAAGGGCCTACACACCATGGAGCACATATTCATCAAGCCGCCTATAAGGCCCATTATCGTGCCACTTGCACCTAGGGTGCCGGCAAATCCAGTTATAAGGGGAGTTACCATCATAGGGCATGCCATGAAAAAGAAACTGGCCGCCATGACCAGAAGTATATCTCTTTTATTTTTCAGTTCTGCCAATACATTTCACTTCCTCTAAAAGTCTTAATTATTTATTATATCACTTTTTCAGGTGGAGAAATGGGAAATTATTTCAGAAAACGTTTCAGTTTAGCTGCGAATTGTGTTAATATTTATAGGTATATTATTTTGATGATAAAAAAAGACATAAGATGATTAAGAAGGAGAATCTATGATAGAAAGTATTATTTTCTGTTTTAAATCCATGCTTTTAGGAATCGTGGAAGGTATTACCGAATTTCTTCCGGTTTCCTCCACAGGCCACCTGATTGTATTTGAAGAACTTTTAGGATACAAAAGTTCCCCAGAATACATCAACGCCTACTCATATATAATTCAGCTAGGTGCCATACTTGCGGTTATCGTTTTATACCGTAAAAAGATATTGGCAACCCTCACCAATCTCTTTCCTAAGAAGGAAAACGGCGTAGTGGTTCGTCCATATCGCCAGACAGGTATGAGATTTTGGATTACTTTGGCAATCGCCTGCATACCTGGCTTTATCGCCGTAATGACCATAGGAGATATAGTTGATAACTATCTCTTTAACGGAGTCAGCGTATCCATCGTGCTTATCCTTGGCGGCGTAGCTATGATATTGGCGGAAAAAGGAACACAAAAAATGAGAGCAGGCAGAATAGATCAGTCAAATTCCCAGTGGCTTGATGTTACCACAAAGCAGGCCATAATTATAGGCTGCTTCCAGTGCCTATCGGTTATACCGGGAATGAGCAGAAGCGCCTCCACAATTATCGGCGGCTGGTTTGCAGGACTTTCCACACCTGCCAGTGCTGAGTTTTCATTCTTCCTGGCAATCCCTGTAATGATAGGAATGAGCCTTTTTAAGATGATTCAGTCTGGCGGCTTCGGTGCAATGACTCCAACGGAAATAATGAGCCTTATCATCGGCTTTGTAGTCAGCTTCCTGGTTGCTCTGCTGGTTGTTAAGAAATTCATTTCCTACCTGCAGACAAAAACTATGGTACCTTTTGCAATATACAGACTCATCTTCGGTGCCCTTGTACTGATACTGGCACTGACAGGTATCGTAGGCTTTGCGGAAGCAATCTAACAATAACGAAACTCAAAAGAACGCTTATGAAATAAATCCTTTCACAAGCGTTCTTTTTTATAGCAATAAATCACATTATATATTTTAATTAGTGGCACTTGCTCCAGCCGCAGCTCTTGCAAATGTTGCAGCCTTCTTCAAATACCAGAGGCTCTCCGCATTCAGGGCAGTATACCTTGCCATTGGTTTCCGCCTTAACAGCCTTTGGCTTTGGTGCTTTTGCACCCTGGTCGCAGCCGTGAGCCTTCTTTGCAGCCAGCTCAGCCTGCATTTCTTCGTACATTTCCATTAGGGCATTTCCAACCGCCATAGGACAACATGCTCCCTTGCTTGTATCCTTTCTTGTAACCCTTCTTGCTGTGTATGATGGACATGAACCGCTGGAATTGAGCTGATCGACGATAGTTTCGATGTCGATGCCTCCCCTTGCGGAAATGGATATCATTCTGGAAAGTCCTACCATGAAGTTGTTACATCCGCCGGTGGAGCCCTTGCTCAGATAAGTTTCAAGGAGCGCTCCTGTGTGCGGATCAAAGAGTGCTATACAGTGGAGGCTTCCGCATCCTGTGATGAGCTTTCTCTTCTTACCTACAACATCGTCTGTTACTAGGAGGATTTCTCCTCTGCCAAGACCTTCACCTGCAGTTACAGGCTTTGGCTTTTCCTCTCCCAGAGAGAGAATTCCGCTTCTTGCACAGCCGTCTCTATAGATAGTTATACCCTTTAATCCTTTTTCATAGGCTTTCAGATACAGGCTTTCTGTTTCCTCCACTGTAAAGCTGTTTGGCACATTTACTGTGGAACTTATAGAAGCATCTATATGCTGCTGCCATGCAGCCTGCATGTCTATTCTCTGTTCATAATCAAGGGTCATTGCTGTTACGAAGTAGTCAGGCAGTTCCTTGTCATCTTTGATGCCGTGGCTATCCATATAGTCCTGAACTATCTTTGTGTAAACCTTGTAGTAAACATCGGTGCCGTGGAGAGATTCTGTCTTTCTCTCGTAGTAGTTTGCGTAAACCGGCTCGATGCCTCCGGAAATTCCCAGCATTGTGGAAATCGTACCTGTAGGTGCTATTGTAAGAAGCTGAGAGTTTCTCAGTCCATACTTTCTCACCAGCTCCCTTGTCTGCTCAGTTGTATTTGCCAGGAAAAATTCTGTGGACATTACTTCGTCGATGTTGCAAGCCGGATATGCTCCTTCTTCCTTTGCCAGTCTTGCAGATGCTGCAATTGCTGCGTCCGCCATGGCAAAGCCGATTTTATCGCAAAGCTCAACGGCTTCCTCTTCGCCGTATGTTACGCCCAGTTTAATCATGGTGTCAGCAAGGCCCATTATACCAAGACCTATCTGTCTCCATTTTCTTACGCTTTCCTGCTGCTCTTCCAGAGGATGGAGAGGAAGTCCCTCGTCCAAAACTTCGTTAAGAGCCTTTACGGAAGCGGCAACGCACTTTCTAAATCCGTCATAATCGAAAGCTGCATTATCTGTAAATGGATCGTGTACAAAGCCGGAAAGGTTTATGCTTCCAAGAAGGCAGCTTCCTCCTGCAGGCAGCGGCTCTTCGGCACATGGGTTAACACCGGCGTATTCAAATTCTTTTGTGTTACTCAAAAGGTTCCAGTTTTTAACTCTGTCCCAGAAAAGAGCACCTGGCTCCGCATAGTCCCAGTTTGTTTCAGCTATAAGTCTGAAGATTTCCCTTGCGTTAACCTGCTTTTCTATTACTTCCCCGGTAACCTCTCTAGTGTAGTGCAGAGTATAGTCCTCATTGTTCTTTACGGCTTCCATGAACTCGTCGGAGATACGAACAGATATATTTGCCTTTGTAACCTTTTCCAAATCGGTCTTAAGGCCAATGAATTCCTGCAGATCCGGATGGCTGCAGTCGATGGAAATCATCAAGGCTCCTCTTCTGCCATTCTGTCCTATAAGGCCGGTCACCATGGAATACAAATCCATAAAGGATACAGCGCCGCTGGTCTCCTTTGCCGCATTGTTTATTCTAGCTCCTCTAGGGCTGAGTCCGGAAATATCTATTCCGCATCCGCCGCCGTAGCTGTACGTTCTTGCCAGCTTTTTGGCACATTCAAATATGCTTTCTATATTATCTTCAGGAGGCTGGATTACATAGCAGTTTGAATATGTAACCTTTCTGCCTTCCTTGTTGAGGCCTCTGTTGGAAAGAATTCTTCCGCCAAAAAGGAATTTCTTTTCCTTTATGTATTCGCCGATTTCCTCGTTGCCTCCGCTGATACGTGTTACCCACTCATCAAAGGATTCGCCGTCGTGACAGTATTTCTTTTCCCATATGTCAACGCCCAGCTGATTATCTTCGCCTAACCATTCTCTTTCTAACATATGCCTCTCCTAAATTCTAAAAATTTCAATAACTTTCAATTAAAAATATATAAAAATATTCAATATGTTGTTTCGCGAATTCAATATTACCACAATATGTGGTGTCTTTCAAGAAGAGAATAATACCATATAATTACAGTTTTCCATCGCCGTTCCAGTATTATGTGCACCTCGTCAACGCAAAACGGTGGTATCACCGCATTGTGGAATACCACCGTTTTAATTTAATTTACATATTGAATTTTTCTATACCTTACCAAGGATATCATCCTTGAACATCTTTGTAGCCATTTCCTTGGTACCGATTACCCACAACAAATCTCCCGGCTGAATTACAGTGGAGATATTAGGATGAGTTATCGGCAGGTTGTTTCTCTCTATACCGATGACGCTGCCCTTGTACCTTTCTCTTATCCTGGAATTTTTAATGGATTTATTTACAAAGAACAAATCTTCACTGACATTTATCGGTACGCATATAATCTGTTTTTCCGGAGGTATATGATGGAAGGTCTGACCGTAGATATAGTCCTTTAAGGTTTCTTCCGGATACTCTATCTTTTCGATATATTCCATTTCCTCCAGCTTAAGCAGCGAAGCTTCAATCTCCTCATGGGTACCAATAGCTGTAAGTATATCTCCCTTTTTAAGCTCAAAGGTTCCCTGAGGCATATTGTAATGCTTATCTCCTCTTATAACCTTGATAACGCCAAGATGCACATATCGGCTTCTTCCCACATCCATGACCTTTAGGCCTTCTTCAGCGCTAACTATGCAAAACCTCACCACATGGATCGACTGGTCCAGCCAGTTATGTGTACCCATTCTCGCCCTTTCTCTCTTACGAGCCGCCAAGGTCTTTTCATAAAAGTTTGCCACAAAGCTCATCTCAATACGCTTTGTCTTTCCCCTTATATACTCAGATCTTACGATAAATGACGCCGGAATTATGGCGATTATCATTACCAAAAGGAAAGGCCAGTCCAAAAGCCTGTTTAAAGTCAAAGCTATAAATGCGGAAGCTATAAGCACTCTCATGAACTGTAGCGTTAAAAGAGGCAGCTTATTTGCCTTATGCTTCATCCATAGCTTAGTATACAAAACCTTGTTTGTACCATGCATAAGCGCCACAAAAGGAATCATAACCACAACGGATATACCCGCAGTGATGTACAGGGCGCCATCTGCAGTGGAATACTTTTGGAAAAACGGCAGCATATAATTGACGCTCAAAAGATATATCACAAACATGGCAGTAGAACATATAAATGTCCTTGTACCAATCCTTTTAAGATATCTCTTCCAATCGTCATCCTTATCGTCGGTCATCTGCCTTTCAGATGTGTTTCTCTTTAAGAACACTTTAGCCCCCTGAGGAAGTAGCTTGTCCACCACACCGTAGGCTCTTTCCGCATTTCTAATAAACACCGGTGTCAAAAATGATGTTATAACGGAAACGCATACCACGATAGGATAGAGGAAATCACTTATTACTCCAAGGCTCATACCTAAGGATGCAACGATAAATGAAAATTCACCTATCTGCACCATGCTAAATCCGCCTCTCATGGCAGTTCTCAGGGACTGTCCTGAAAAGAGCATGCCCAAGGTTGAGAATATCATCTGACCGAACATGGTTACGATACTTATTATGATTATAGGCCATATGTATTCCACCAGCATGTTCGGCTGAATCAGCATTCCCACGGAAATAAAGAATACCGCGCCGAACAGATCCTTAATCGGTTTTGTAAGCCTTTCGATAACCTCTCCCCTGACAGTTCCCGCCAGTATGGAACCAGCCATAAATGCACCTAGGGCGCTGGAAAAGCCTATGGCATTGGCTATCAGTACCATTCCCATACAAATGGCCAAAGAAACTATAATGAGAAGCTCATCGTTTAAAAGCTTTGCAATCGCCTTAAGGCAAGTCGGTATCAGATATATGCCCACAATGAGCCATACCACCAACATTAAAAGCAAAGTTCCTATTTCGCTGACAAGGCCTATACCGGAAATTCCCTGACCTACGGAAATCGCCGAAAGCACTATAAGCATGAAGATACCGGCGATATCTTCTATCACCAGCGTCCCCATTACAAGTTGGGCAAATTTCTCCTTCTTGAGCTTATATTCCTCATAAGCTTTCAGTATTATCATCGTCGAAGACATGGAAAGCATTCCGCCTAAGAATATGCAGTCCATTTCGCTCCAGCCCAGAAGCTGACCTGCTCCAAAGCCTATGAACAGCATGGCTCCCATTACCGTCAGAGCCGTGACAAAGGCACTGCCTCCCACATTGGCGATTTTTATAAAGCTGAATTCCAGCCCCAAGGCAAACATAAGGAATATGATACCTATTTCCGCCCAGGATGTTATATCCTCTGTCCTTACCACCGTTGGCAGGTAAATGAAGTTTGGGCTGATGAGAAATCCCGCAATTATGTATCCCAGCACTATAGGCTGGTTTAATTTTTTCATTATAAGCGTAGCCACACTGGCCGCTATAAGTATTAAAGCTAAATCAATTATCAGATGGTCTAAGTGCATGTTCCTCCTTAATCATCGGTTATAACTTATATCGCTTTAGTATATCAGATATGGTTCGCCACTTCAAAGGCATCCCATATTCCGTACATTATATTTGATACCTTCTTGGCATCCCCCAGAAGATAAATCTCAGGAATATCAAATTCCAGTTCGTGGTAGAGGCTGTTTTCCTCTTTATATCCCACGGAAAGGATTACGCTGTCACAAGGTATTTCCTTAGTGCCTTCCGGAGTTTCACAGGTCAGCTTGCCGCCGCTGTATCCTGTCACCTTTGCACCGGTAATCACTTCAACACCGCTGTAAGGAACAAGTCTTTCCAGCATGTCCTTGTTAGCATGACAAATTGGTCCGTTTACTGCCATAAGCGCATCCAGGGCTTCAACTAAGGTTACCTTCTTTCCGTCCTGTGCCAACCAAAGGGCAGTTTCACAACCTACAAGGCCTCCGCCTATAACTACAGTTGTGTCTCCAGGATTCTTTTCTCCCGTAAGCACATCGGCTGCAGTAAATACCTTATCATCGTCTCCCAAGGAGAACACCTTAGGCTGTGAGCCTGTAGCGATGATTACCGCATCCCAATTTCCTTTAAGCACATCGTCCTTTGTCACTTCACTGTTAAGGTTAACCTTTACTCCGAGAAGCTCCAGCTGTCTTTCATACCAGTGTGCAAGGGCAATATCATCTTCCTTGAAATCAGGAGCGCCGCCCGGAATCAGATTTCCGCCCAGTCTGTCGCTCTTTTCAAAGAGTTCCGCTTCATGACCTCTGATAGCAAGTACTCTTGCCGCTTCGCAGCCGGCAACGCCGCCGCCTACAACTAGCACCCTCTTTTTCTTGAGAATAGGATTGTAGCTCATGGCTCTTTCTCTTGCCGCCTGAGGATTTACTGCGCAGTTTATCATGGAGTATTCCTGGATTCTGCCCATGCAGCCTTCCTGACAGGAAATGCAAGGTCTGATTTCATCCAGTCTGCCTGCTCTCAGCTTGTTTACATAGTCAGGGTCTGCTAGAAGAGGTCTTCCCAGGCTGACTACATCGCAGTCTCCGTCAGCGATAGCCTTGGATGCCATCTCAGGGTCGTCCATACGGCCTGCACAGAGAACAGGAACATCAACAACTTCCTTGACCATTCTGCAGTATTCTCTGTAAAGACCCTTTTCCTGATACATAGGCGGATGATTCCACCACCAAGCATCGTATGTTCCAACATCTGTATCAAGGGCATCATATCCATAGGAAACTAAAAGCTTTGCAGCTTCAAGACCTTCCTCGATATCTCTTCCCATTTCTTCAAATTCTTCTCCCGGAAGAGCTCCCTCTCTCCAGTCCTTTATCATACTCTTTACGCTGTATCTTAAGGCAACAGGGAAATCCTCTCCGCATCTTGATTTGATTTCCTCTACCACCTCTTTAGCAAATCTTAATCTGTTTTCCAAAGAGCCACCGTATTCGTCATTTCTCAGATTGAACATGGAGATTGCAAACTGGTCCAAAAGATATCCTTCATGTACGGCATGGATTTCCACTCCGTCAAAGCCGCCTCTCTTGGCATTGTATGCTCCGTCTCCAAAGGATTTTACTATGCTCTTTATTTCCTCCACCGTAAGAGGTCTGCACATTTTATCCAGCCATCTGTGAGGGATTTCGGAAGGTGCCACCGGCGGGAATTCACCTAGATTAGTAGGAATCGTAACTCTGCCGAAGCCACCTGACATCTGCAAGAACATCTTTGCACCGTAAGCATGCACTCTTTCTGTCATTTCTCTGGAAGTTCTTACAAAATGTACCGGATTATAAGTAGAATTAGGGCAGTTAGGCATGCTCTGGGTTTCCACTTCGCAGTCCGAGAAAGTAACTCCGGTGATTATAAGGCCTGTACCGCCTTTGGCTCTTTCTGTGTAATAATCGATACCTCTCTGATTAAAGCCGCCTTCCGCATCGGCCAATCCTAAAGGTCCCATAGGAGCCATGGCAAATCTGTTTTTGATCTCACAGTTACCGATTTTTATCGGGCTGAAAAGATTTTCGTATTTCATTTCATCCTCCTTTGCCTGTCGTATTTACCGTCTATTTCATATCCTCTATAGGATTTGTAATCTTTCCTATCTTTTCTATTTCGCATGTGACCACATCACCAGGTTTCATAAACTTCGGCGGCTCAAAACCCATTCCCACACCTGCAGGCGTTCCTGTGGAAATTATACTTGCCGGAAGTAGTGTCATGCCCTGACTCAATTCCTCAATGATGTAATCTATATCGTTTATCAAAAGATTTGTATTGCTGTCCTGTCGCAGTTCTCCGTTAACATAGGAGCGGATTGCCAGCTCCGGCGGATAAGCTATCTCATCTGCCGTAACTATCCACGGGCCTATAGGAGTAAAGGCATCAAGGCTCTTACCAAAATACCACTGCTTATGCCTTGTCTGTATTTCCCTGGCACTTATATCATTTAAGATGGTATATCCAAATATATGCTTGCTTGCATCCTCACCCTTTACATTTCTGCATATGCCGGTGTCTTTTTTGCTTTTTCCTATAATAACCGCCAGCTCCGCCTCGTAATCGAGATTTTTAAACATGTCACTGTGAGCATCCACCGGATCGCCGTCCGCCACCGCTTCATTTACTCTTTTGGCAAAATAAATCGGATATGTTTCCCTGTTAAATGCCTCTTTTTTATATCTTGCTGATTCCTCCGCATGGGCGGCATAGTTTATACCAAGGCAGATAACATCCTGTCTCGGTCTTGGAATAGGAGAAAGAAGCTTTACATCTGCCAGAGAAATTGCCTTTTCCAAAGCCCTTTCCTCGGTACCGTTCTTTTTCGCCTCTTCTCTCAAATCGAGAAGTTCTTCTAGGGAAAGGGTTTCTATAAGCTCATTCATGGAGCTATTATCTATTCCTATGTCCTTAAGATCTATTATCTTCGTCTCGTCCTCGGAAAGATACCCTGTCCTTTCCTGTCTTCCGTGTCTGTATGTAAGTAGCTTCATATGTAAAGTTCACTCTCCTTTCTGCCTGACAGTGCCGCGCCTACCTTTTCCTCAAGGGCAGCCAGCTTTTCCGGGTTTAGGCTTCTTGCCTTTTTAGGGCAATAATATATGCATCTATTACATCCTATACAAAGGCTGTTATCGGTTTCTGTTGTCGCCTTTTCGTCGATGGCACCAACAGGACATATCCTTGCACACAGCTTGCAGCCTATACATTTTGACCCATCGACCTCCGGCATCAGAGAAGCCACTTTTAGCTCCTTGTATGGTCTATTTCCGGGAATCTCAAAGTCTGTCATATCTCCTGCATCAGCTTCAATTTTTGCTGCTATCTTAGCACCGAAGCCTTCCAGAACTTTTATATCCTCTTCGTCCGGTCTTCCTGCGGCAAATCTTCTCATTATGGAATGCTCCGCCAAGGCCGCAACCGCCGCAATGACCTTAAACCCGTTTCCCTTAAGTATATCCGCTGTTTCTAAAAGAGCATCCTCATAGGCTCTGTTTCCGTATACGGCAACGGCAATCGCAAGGGCACCATTACCTTTGATCTGTCCCAGTCGCTTAGCAGCAACCTGCGGCAGTCTTCCACCAAACACGGGCATAGCTACTACGCAGATATCACCTTCTCCGAAGGCCATTTCAGAAAAATCCGCATTTCTGTCTGTGAGATCTATAACATCTGCCGTTACAGCTCCCATGCCGGAAATCAATATATCCGCTGCCTTCTTTGTCCCACCTGTGGGACTGAAAGCAATCTCAAAACACTTTTCTGTTTTACTCATTATTGTCCCCCTTACCGGGCTGTTTGCCTATAAAAACAACATTGCCCTTCTTGTATTATATCATCCGGTTTTATATAATAACAATGATGAAAACAAATTTGCGAGGTGATAGGATTGCAGCTTACAGACGATGCAAAAGGACGCAGCTATCTTTTTGACAATTACAAAGCGCTGCTGATTTTTCTCGTCGTTACGGGACATATGATAGATCCGGCATACGGCAATACATCAGCCATTGATTTTGTTAAATGGTATATCTTTGCCTTTCATATGCCGGCATTTTTATTCATAACGGGCTTTTTCTCAAAACGCAAAAAGGCGATGGGTACTCTGATTCAAAAGTTTTTGGTGCCCTATGTGATATTTCAGACCTTATATTATCTGGAATACACCTATGTGATCGGAACAAGTCCGGATTTGGCTCTATGGATTCCGAAGTTTTCCCTTTGGTATCTGTTGTCTGTTTTCGTATACAAGGCTATAACACCATACGTTATGAAAATTCCTTACCCCGTTGCAATGGTCATCACCGTTGCCCTGGGTCTTGTCATAGGCTTTTGGCCCTTTGCAGACAACCTGCTGTCAATTCCAAGGATAGTATACTTCTATCCATTTTATCTGACAGGAGTCTATCTAAATATGGACACCGTTCACAAATTGAGGTGCAAGGGGGGGCGAATTGTATCGGCGATATTTGTAATAGCCTTTACAATCTTTTTAGCCTTCGACAAGTGGCACCTTACCATGGACGACAGGGTTCTTCAGGGAAGATACGGGTACGACTTTCTCCATCAGGCTCCTTTAGAGGGCATGGTTATAAGGCTTGGCTGTTATGCCGTGGGAATGGCTCTCACCTTTGCCGTTATGCTGCTGATATATGATAAGGAATGCAAAATCTCTTTCCTGGGCACAAAGACCTTGAGCATTTACCTTTTCCACGGTCTTGTGTACAAATGGATTGGCTGCAACACCAATATACTGCAGAGCATCGACACAAATTGGGAACTTTTGCTGCTGCTAATATCCTGTGCAGCTCTGACGCTTCTGCTTTCCACATGGCCCTTTGACAAATTTACAACGGCGATATCATCAATCAGCTTAACTAAGATAAAAAACAAATTTAAACATACAACAGACTTTTCGAAATGAGAAAGGAAGGATAAATCAATATGACAAAAACAAATGTATGGACAAGCTATGACGAAAAGACCATAGCTCAAGTCAACGCCTTTTCCGAAGGCTACAAGGAGTTCATTTCCAAAGGAAAGACCGAGCGTCTGTGTGTAGCCCTTTCAAAAGAACTGGCAGAGAAAAAAGGCTTTGAAAATCTCGACGAAAAAATTAAAAACGGCACAAAGCTTAAAGCCGGCGATAAGGTTTACGCGGACTTTATGGGCAAGGCTCTAATGCTTGCCGTTATTGGTTCATCGCCTATAAGCGATGGAACAAATATCCTGGGGGCCCATATTGACTCCCCTCGAATGGACCTTAAGCAAAACCCTCTGTACGAAAGTACTGAAATGGCATATCTTGACACCCATTACTACGGAGGCATAAAGAAATATCAGTGGGTTACCATTCCTCTTGCCCTTCATGGCGTAGTAGTTAAAAAGGACGGTACCGTGATAACCGTCGCCGTTGGAGAAGATGAAAGCGACCCGATATTTTGCATAACAGACCTTTTAGTTCATCTTGCAGGGGAACAGATGGCAAAGAAAGCCGCCACTGTAATAGAAGGGGAAAAACTGGATGTGCTCATCGGCAGCCAACCTCTTAAGGCCGAAAGCGAAGAAGATGAAAAGGAAAAGGAAGCCGTTAAGGCAAACATCCTGAAGCTACTTAAGGATAAGTATGACATTGAAGAGGATGATTTCCTTTCAGCTGAAATCGAAGTCGTGCCTGCAGGAAAGGCAAGGGACCTCGGTTTTGACAGAAGTATGGTCATGGGCTACGGTCAGGATGACCGCATCTGTGCCTACACTTCTCTTATGGCTTTCCTAGATGCAGAGTCAGCATATTTTACAAGAACAGGCATCTGCCTCTTGGTTGATAAAGAAGAAATCGGAAGCGTAGGAGCAACTGGTATGCATTCTCACTTCTTTGAGGATACACTGGCAGAAATCATGGAACTGTGCGGAGAATATTCAAGCCTTAACCTGAGACGAGCACTTAGAAATTCCTTCATGCTTTCCTCAGATGTAAGCGCAGCCTTCGATCCTTCATATGCATCCTGCTTTGATAAAAACAATGCTGCATATTTCGGCAGGGGTCTTGTGTTCAACAAATATACAGGTGCTAGAGGCAAAAGCGGCTCAAACGACGCCAATGCCGAATACATGGCTAAACTGAGAAATATCATGGATAACGCCAATGTCGCATTCCAGACATCAGAACTGGGTAAAGTAGATCAGGGCGGCGGCGGAACAATCGCCTATATTACCGCAAATTACGGTATGAACGTTATCGACAGCGGCATCGCCGTACTAAACATGCACGCCCCTTGGGAAGTATCCAGTAAAGCGGATATCTACGAAGCATATAAGGGTTACGGAGTGTTCTTAAAAGAAATGAAATAAATGCTCATATATGCACACAAAAAAAGCCAGAAAGCGGGAATTTCCGTTTTTCTGGCTTTTTGCTAATATCAAATTATTTAATTATATTTTTTCTTTCTCATTACAACATACATCATTCCCGCTGAGCCAATCATAGTTGCAGCAAGTACTCCTAGAAGGTCTCCGTTTTCATCTCCTGTCTCTACCGCATAATCTGCCTTGGCAGAATTAGTTTTATCTTCTGGTGAGCCAGATGTGCCCGTAGGATTTACAGCTCCGTCTGGTTTTTCTGTATCAGACTCACCTGTAGGATTTTCCGGATTTGAAGGATTAGTTGGGTCTGTCGGATTAGTTGGGTCTGTCGGATCCGTTGGGTCAGTTGGACCTTCTGCGAAGTTATATGTTAAAAGTGTTCCATCGAACTCACCCTTATTCATATCCTGAAGGTCACCGTCATTGGATTTTCCCCACATGAGCAGCTGCATCTGATAATCGTTTATCTTTAACATCTTTGCTGCATACTCTTCCATAGAGCCGCCGAGAGTATCTAATGAATTCATCCGCCCTGATTTATCATATTCAGCTATAAACACATCCATGCTGCCATGATTTTTATCTTTAAAATCAAAATCAGTGCCTCTAGAATTTCCGTAAACTATATATTTATCATCCAATTCAACGAGGCCTGTGGCTTCTCCTGCTTCGCTGCTCTTTATCACATGATTCCACTGTTCGTTTCCATCGGCATCACATTTAATTACAAACGGGTTGTCGTAGAAAGTTCCTGTCTGAGCGAATGTATCTGTTGCAGATTTTGTATTTCCCATAAGAGTAAAGCCGCCGTCTGAGGTTGTTACAACAGATTTGCAGTATTCATTTTTATCTCCGCCGTAGGACTTAATCCAGAGCATTTCGCCAGTCTCCGAATCTATCTTAGCAGCAAAGACATCAAATATATCACCATACCAAGGAATTCCGTCAAAATCGCCGCTGCCAGATGATGTGTGGCCACCTATTATGAAATCTCCGTCAGTCATCACATCGAGACCAAAGCTTGCGGAATCGATGTTTCTGCCTGAAAGTGGTTTGCGCCAAAGCTCTTTTCCATTTTTATCATATTTGATTACTAAAAGGTCGTAGAGCCAATCAGTTTCAAGGCCTGTCATATCTCCGTCTTTTGAAAGAGTTTCAACGAGAATCACATATTCTCCGTTTTCAAGAGATTTTAGCTGTTTTATCTGGTCGTGCTGGGACCCGCTGAGATTTTTAAGCCACACAAGCTCATTGTTGCTATCGTACTTTGCTATAAATCCATCGGTTTCTCCATGAATGCTATCTGCTGTTTTGAGATTTTTAAAGTCTCCTGTAGGTTCTACGCCAAAGCCCTCGGTGTATCCACCTGTAACGATGTAGCTACCGTCTTCAAAGGCCGCAACCGATGAAGCATATGCTACAGAGTCAAACTCAGTACCAGAGAGAGTGTTTGTCTTTATAAGTTCTCCCTTGTCGTTATAGATATTTACGAAAGCAGCAGACGCTCCTTTTACCATGTCTTTAAAATCCATATCATTAGAGTAAGTCTGTCCTACAACTACTGTGTTGCCATTAGCAAGCTGCGCCATATCGTTTGTGTAGTCGTAATCGCTGCCGCCGATATTAGTCTTCCATTCATTGGCAAATTCAGGCTGAGTAACTTCCACCGGTGCAAAATACGGAGGAGTTTCGGTTTCCTGCATGCCGGATACATCAAAGGCAAATCTTATATCGCCCATGGCATCCTCTATGTGAATAGCTATAGGCTCTTCAAGGCTTGTGGCCGTTATGGTCACGGTTTTAACCTGTGTTGTTGAATCATACTCATCATAAAGTGCCGGAGTCATGGTTCCATTAAGGTCATAAGATACTGCCCCGAGGCCTGCCGGGCTCACCTGGGAACCCATAATCTGTGCGTTAATGAAATATGCAGTTATCTGATAAACTTCTCCTGTCTTTTCCACATAGGCATCTTTATATAGCATATCTGCCATCATTGAAGGTTCGTCAGCGTCTGCTTTCCAAGCTTTAACAGGAACAAGATATTTTTCAGCCGCATAGTTTTCCACTGTATCTTTGTCCATGCACATCATAAAACCGTCATATCTACCGCCGCCTGCAACAGCCAAATCTCCAGATGTAGATCTCGTATTTCCAAAGATAAGATAATCGTCATCGGCACCTTTGATTAAGCCTTTTAGATTATCGCTATTATCTCCGCCTACTGTCTGCATACCTAATAAATCACCGGTAGCTGCAAAGTGAGCTACAAACATGTCACTTTCACCATTAGATTTTTGTGATGTAAAATCATTGTCTGCGGCTTTATATGTGCCTGCCATCATATAGCCTTCACCGGAGGCAAATACTGTTTCTCCTGTGGCACCTACACTGTTTTCAAGAGTATTTAACCATTGCACTTCACCGTTCATATCTATTTTCATTATGAAGGCATTATCGGTACCTGTTGTATTTTTCCCTTCAAATATGCCGTCCTGTGAGTCGGAAGTCCCTGAAAATACAAAGCCTCCAGGAATCATCGCTGGATCGATTTCGATTTTATCTTTATCGGTTTTATTGTTAGGAGCCTTTGATACGGAATTTATCACATCATCACCTGAACCGCCGTATTTCTTTTCCCACATAATGCTTCCGTCTTCCCCATATCTTACTGCAAGGGCCTCTGATTTAGCGTTGGCATAACCAGCGCACATAAAGCTGCCATCGGCTGACCTTATAACCGATTCAAATTCATCAGCTTTTTCATATGATGCACCTTCCGCTCCGCCGTCATAAACTTTTACCCACTGCACATTGAGATCTTTATCATACTTAACGATAAGAGCATCCTGGTCTGTGGTAGTTTTAATACCTTCCATAGTGCCGTCAGCAGAACTTGTATATCCTATTGCCAAGAATCCACCGTCGGTAGTATTTATAACATCGTTGAACTCATCCTTGCTACTGCCACCAAAAGTTGCCTTTGCAGTAACATTACCGTCGTAATCGAATTTAACTAAGGTCGCATCATAACCGCCATGATTCATATCCTGAAAATCACCATCTTTGGACTGAGACGAACCTACAGCAATATATCCACCGCTGTTGATAACTGTAACTCCATTAAATACATCAGTATTCGTGCCGCCTACATATTTTTCCCAAGTTATACTGCCATCCGATGCAAAGAGAATTAAAGCGGCATCATTTTTACCTTTTATATCGGCAGGTTGAGGATCTATCTTTTGACTGTCGATAGCTCCTGCTGCAATCACCTCACCGGTAGTCTCCCTTTCTGCGGCATTAATGCTGTCGGCAGTAGTCTCTATACTAGCGCCGCCGTTTCTACCAAACATAGTTGTCCATTTTATAAAGCCTTCACCTGCAGCATTAGCTGGCTGCGCTACAAAACAGCATGGTGCTGCCACCGCACAGGCAGTTACAAAAGCTGCAATCCTCTTTTTAAGACTCGTTTTTCCTTTCATCCTGTGATTCCTTTCTTTTCTCTATTCTGTTAATAATTAGCATTGTCGTATCATATAGTTAGTTAATTTTAGTTAGTCTTTCCTAACTTCTTTATAATTTTAGCTACTTATATTCTCAAGCACAATTCATTTTTTGTTGCACTATAGCAAAAGAAGACCTTTTTAGGTCTCCTTGCATATCTTTTATATTCATGAGTTTAGATTTATCCAAGCATCTTTTTCAAATCTTCTGCAGGTGTGCTGATTGGCGATATATTATACTGGTCCACAAGCAGTTCCAATACCTTTGGCGATATAAATGCTGGAAGGGTAGGACCCAAATATATATTCTTTATACCCAAGTGAAGCAAAGTAAGCAATACTGCAACAGCTTTCTGTTCATACCAAGAGATTACCATGGAAAGCGGCAGTTCGTTAACCGAACATCCGAAGGCCTCCGCCAGGGCTACAGCCACTTTAATTGCGCTGTATGCATCATTACACTGACCCATATCCATTATTCTCGGAAGTCCTGCCACAGTTCCCAAGTCGAGATCGTTAAATCTGTACTTGCCACAAGCTAAGGTTAACACCACAGAATCCTTTGGTGTCATCTTAACGAATTCAGTGTAGTAGTTTCTGCCTGGTTTTGCTCCATCGCATCCACCTACCAGGAAAAAGTGTTTAATCTCTCCGCTTTTTACAGCTTCAACAACTTCCGGAGCTTTTTCCAATACCGTTCCGTGGGCAAAGCCGGTCATCAATGTGCTTCCACCGTTTATGCCTGTAAACAGCATATCTTCTTTATAGCCGCCAAGCTCAATGGCTTTTTCTATCACTGGAGTAAAATCTTTATCTTCTCCGATATGAACCATTTCTGGATATTCCACAACTTCCGTTGTAAACACTCTGTCTGCATAGCTATCCTTTACAGGCATTAGACAATTTGTAGTAAACAGCACCGCTCCCGGAATATCTGCAAACTCCTTTTGCTGATTTTGCCATGCAGTCCCAAAATTGCCTTTAAGATGAGGATACTTTTTCAGCTCCGGATATCCGTGCGCCGGTAGCATTTCTCCGTGGGTATATACATTTACACCTTTTCCTTCTGTCTGTTCCAGAAGTTTTTTCAAATCATACAAATCATGACCTGTAACTACGATAAACGGTCCTTTTTCAACCTTCATCGTTACTGCGGTAGGAATCGGGTTTCCGTACGTTTCTGTATTGGCCCTATCTAAAAGCTCCATACATTTAAGATTTATTTCGCCGGTTTTCATAACCATAGGCAGAAGTTTTCTCAAATCTGCATTCATATCTCCTATGCCTCTTAAAGCTTCAAAGAAAAATCTATCAACTACTGGCTCCCTATATCCCAAAACCGCCGCATGATAGGCATAAGCTGCCATTCCTTTAATTCCGAACAATATCAGCGACTTAAGAGATCTGATATCTTCATTTTCATTCCAAATCTTTTTCATATCAAAAGGCTCGTTGCCTCCGGCATTTTTTACTTCATCTATTAGTGTTTTTAGCGTTTCATCATCAAAATTGACATTTGTGATTGTAGTAAAAAGACCTTTTAAAATCAGTTCTGCAGTTTCTTCTTCCTTATCTTTTGGTGTATTCTTTGCCAAAGTTATAAGGGAGCCTGTCAG
Organism: Gallibacter intestinalis; assembly: GCF_014982745.1. Classification (GTDB taxonomy): domain Bacteria; phylum Bacillota; class Clostridia; order Peptostreptococcales; family Anaerovoracaceae; genus Gallibacter; species Gallibacter intestinalis. The sequence goes on from NZ_JADCKA010000004.1 coordinate 59,684, forward strand.
ATTGTCCTGCAGATTTGCGGTTGTATTTTTCTTTCCACAAACTCCCGCATTAAAGGCGCATCCCTTGCCACCTGCCGTCTGCTCACACTGGAAGCAGAACATCTTTTCATTTATCATATTATTCATACCTTTACCTCATTTTCTTCAGAGCCTTTGCTCTGTTCCTTGTTTTAACTGTGCCCATTATATATCTTCTGACGATAAAGGTATGTTGTAGAAACAACGGATTAAAAATTTAGAAATTAATTTTTTCAGACCATTCTTTTATCAATCTATCAAGATTCCAAGCGGCATTTGCCGGACTGGTGGACGGCAGCTTTATTATATCAACTCCCGTGCTTTCCTTAATGAAGCGATCGTAAAGCTGACACGCCTTGGCACCATTGCCGTAGACTCTCTTTATCCCTGTCTTGTCAAGTAGACCCTTTATGTTGGCGGGAACCACATTCTTTATGGAACTATCATCGGAACCTATAATGTCACATTCGTCGATAACATCCCATATGGCAATACCTCCTTCAAGAAGCATCTTTTTCTTTTCCGCGACCGTTACCGGTACCGCTGCTCCCGTCAAAGCCGCTATCACCTGCCAAAATCTGTTTCTCCCATGACCGTAATAAAAGTCCGTTTCCCGGGACTTTACCGAAGGTAAAGTTCCCAGTATCAGGACTTTTGAATTTTCATTATATATCGGATTAAATCCATGTTTTACATGCACATACTCGCTCATGGCATCTACTCCACTTCACGACAGAGGATTTCAAAGTTTCCAAAAACGCTTTCAGTTACCACATCGCGCATTTGGCTTTTCATCATCTTTCCTATGGCCTTAGCTATTGGGTTGCCACCAAAGCCTATTTCCATTTCAAGATACAAAACAACTCCCCATTCTCCATCTTCCTCAAGGGAGAGTTTTATAATATCCTCTTCCTTTTTAGTATCCCTGTCTCCAATTACCGTTACACTGTGATTTGCTTCATCAAAGGTTGCCTTATATAGAGTGCATGCAGTATCTTTGCCTAAAAGACCTGTAGCATAGGCCTTCCATTGATCATCGGATATTATTTCAACACGGCTGCCCGGCTCTACATCAAGACGATTTACCATCTTTAGCGCTTGCCATGCTGTATCCATACTGTAGCTAAATTTTTTACTATCTTCAAACTTCATATTGCTTCTCCGCTTTGTTTTAAATGTAAATTTTATTTTGTATATTTAATTATATCTGATTTAAAAAGTCCTTTAAAGTGTAATGGTATATTAATTTTTTAATGTAGCGTTACAATAGATGTGAGACTTTCATGATAGAAAAAAGCGATTGAGTCCATTAGAATGGTTTTTACCACAAAATCATCTAACGAAAGGACTTTCAATCGCTATGAATAGTATAACACATTCTCAACGATATTTGCCCCATACAATTGATACCAGATTCCATGCTGTTAAATTGTATCGTGGTGGTAATTCTATACAATTCGTATGCCGTAGGTATCATATCTCCAAAGCCTCTCTGATGCGTTGGAATAAGCGTTTTGACGGTACCAGAGACTCTTTGAGAGACAAGTCCCACAGACCTATTACACCGCATCCAAATTCTCATACTGAATTGGAAATTAAATGGATTAAAGATCTTCATCGTAGAAATCCACATATTTCTCTATGCGAAATGTGCGGTAAGCTTCGTTCTCAAAAGGGTTATTCCAGACATCCTGGCTCTCTTTACAGAATATACAAGTCATTAGGATTTTCTTCTAAAGCCGTTTCTACCAAGAAGAAAAGAAAGCCTCAAAAATATCACACTCCTGATTCTTTAGGAATCAAATGGCAAATGGATGTAAAGTATGTTCCGCGTGTTTGCTATGTAGGTGAAATACCTGATAAGTTTTATCAATACACTATGATAGATGAAGCCTCTCGAGAAAGGTTTATCTATCCTTATCGTGAGCAAAGTGCTTACTGCACTATTGATTTTGTAAAACGAGCAATAGCTTACTTCAAATACAAACCTGAAACTATTCAGACTGATAATGGATTTGAGTTCACATATCCAAGAGAATACCATCGCATACATCCTTTTGATAAATTCTGTAAAAGCTATGGTATCAATCACAAACTGATTCGTCCAAGAACTCCATGGCACAATGGCAAAGTTGAACGCAGCCATAGAAACGACCAAGAAAGATTTTACAATTTCTTGAGTTTCTACTCTTACACAGATCTGAAAGACCAGATGTACAGATATATGTGCCGTTCTAACAAGATTCCTATGTCTGTACTTGGCTAGATATCACCTATTGAGAAACGTTCTCAACTTGAAACTTAATATCTATTAGGCTATCTTTATTTAAGCCATTTTAATGATATCACATGCCTTTTTTCTTTTTTTACGAATTAGGTCTCACATCATTGACTAATGAACAAGTGTAATGGTATATTGAATTTTTAAGGATTATCTATCGGAGGTATCACAATGGATAAGAAAGAATCTCGTGAAGCGGAACGCATCTGGCGTATCGTTAAAACAGAATACGAAAAATACATCAGTTATAGGGACAAAATAATAAAGTCAGGATTAGTTGCCTTACTTACCCTTCCATTTGTCTTTATGTTCCTGATGTTTTTTATGCCTAGCAAAGTTGTATTTTTATGCCTGTGGATCATTTCTTTCATAGCCATCGCCATCATGCTGACTTATGTAGAATACAAAGGCTATTATTACAAACGACTATTTGGCGACAGCGATAAAGATATCAATGCCGATGAAAAAGGAAAGGAGGTCTCCCTATGAAAACCGCATTAGGTATTTTTAAGCGTGATGTTAAAAGGCTTAAAACCAATATCATCGCCGTTATAGTGCTTCTGGGAATATGCATACTCCCTTCCCTTTACGCGTGGTTTAATATAGCCGCAGTCTGGGATCCATATGGCAACACCGGCGGCATACCCGTAGCAGTAGTAAACGAGGATAAGGGCAGCAGCCTTGAAGGCATAAATGTTAACGCCGGCGAAAAAATAGTAACAAACCTCAAAGGAAACCATCAGATGGGTTGGAAGTTTGTGGATAAGGATAAGGCTATGGACGGTATAAAGGAAGGAGACTACTATGCTGTCGTATATATCCCAAAGGATTTTTCCGAGGATATGATAAGCGTAGCCACCGGTACAATAACTCGCCCGGAAATAACATATTATGTCAATGAAAAGAAAAACGGAATAGCTCCGAAAATAACCGACAAAGGAGTCGAAGCGATACAAACTCAGGTCAACTCATCCTTTATAGGCACAGTGACCGGCTATATGACAGATATTCTTAAAGTTGGTGAGGAAAAAGCATCCGTCACAAAGGATGACATTGTGGCAGGTATCAACAAAACCCTGGATAATGCCTCTGCGGATTTGTCGGCACTGTCATCGGGCATAAGCTCATATCAGTCAACCATAGATTCGGCAGTATCTCTCATTGACGCCAACATAACCTTGGCAGGCAGTGTCGATGACAGCCTTTCAGGTGCCGAAAACAGGATAGAAGGTGATTTATCAAAGTTAAAAGAGCAACATGCAGCCATTGATGCCGACAAATTTCCAGATATAGATAAGCTGCTTACAAAGGTGGAAAACGGATTTGATAAGTGTTTGGATGATCTTAAACAAGCCGGTTCCATGTCCTCTGATGCTCAGGATGTTTTAACCAGTCTTAAATCATCGTTAAATTCCGTAAGCGACTCCCTTACCTCCACTAAGTCTGCCGTTGACGGAAGCATTGAGCGTATAGACACCTTTCGCAATAATGAAGATAGTCTGAATATTTCAGACGGATTTGTAGATATCATCAATAAAATAATTTCAAACCCTAAATCCGTCAGCGAATTTATGGCTTCGCCTGTAAAGATAAGTACAGAAAAGGTCTATCCGGTTGCCGATTACGGTTCGGCTATGGCGCCCTTTTATACAACTCTGGCCATATGGGTCGGCGGCATTATCATGGTGGCAATTATGAAAACCCGCGTCAGAGAAGATGATCAGCTTAGAAATATAACTCCCCGTGCGGCATATATAGGACGTTCTCTTATATTTATAATCACGGGCCTAGTGCAGGCATTGATTATCGGACTGGGAAATATATTTTTCTTGGGAATGCAGTGCAAAAACCCTCTGCTTTTCATGGTTACATGCCTCATTACATCCTTTGTCTTTACGCTTATAATATATACACTGACCGTTTCCTTCGGCAGCATCGGAAAGGCCCTCTGCGTCATATGGCTTGTGTTGCAGGTTGCTGGTTCGGGCGGAACATATCCTATTGAAGTGTTACCTCAGTCATTTCAGTATATGTCCCACTTCATGCCATTTACATTCGCCTGTGACGCCATGAGAGAAACTGTAGCCGGCGTTTATACTCCGGACTATATAACTGATATGCTCAAGCTTTTATGCTTTGTGCCTCTGTCACTGCTTCTAGGGTTAGTTCTTAGAAATCCTCTGCGCAGGTTAAACGAGTTCTTTGAGGACAGACTGGAAGATACTAAATTTATGGGATAAAAGCTACCTCATATATCACAAAAGAGAGCATTGGCGTGCTCTCTTTTTATTTTTGATATTTTCTAAGCTTTATTATCTGTTTTTTCTCTTCCCTGTCGCTGCAAAAATTACAGTGCCCAATGCCGATATTATTACAATACCACCTACAACAAGCGGTATACTTTCATCGGATGTTTTCACCGGTGTTTCTGTCACCTTAGCAGTTTCTGGCTTTGTCAGATCAACTGTACCGCCTGAGATTGCAGGAGGTTCAGGATTTACAGACTCACCAGGTTCTGTCGGATTTTGAGGGCTCTCAGGTTCTTGAGGTTTATCAGGCACTGGTGGTTCCTGAGGGTCATCAGGTCCTGTCGGTCCCTGAGCAGTGTCATCTTCTACAAATCGTATGTGGGCTGTAAATTCCGCTCCATTATCGCTGTAATTATATGATATTTCTCTTCCGGGATATACATCTTTAACTATTGCATTTTCAATAACTACACCATCCAGACCTTGAATTGACGAGCTATTTATTGCAGGGTCAAGATTTCTTAAATCATAATCCCCAGTTCCTGCAGGCACCTTTACGGTCACAGGTCTTTGAGTGCTTAGATTCATACTTGACGCATCCTTCATAGCAGTATGTATGGAAACCAGTTTGTCCGAATGCAGATTTACATTTCCTGCCGTAAGAAGAGGATTATTAGTTAAATCCACCGTCTGAATATTGGTTATATATACCAACAGACTTGTAAGCTGCGGATTATGGGATACATCCAAGCTTTCCAAAGGCGTTCCGGAAATCCAAATTTGCTGTAACTGCGGATTGTTTGAAAAATCAATATTTCGCAGGCCTCCTGCAAGATATGCAAAGCTGTTTAGCTTAGGATTTGCAGATATATCTATATCCTTTAATTTATCGCCGCCACATAAAAGATTTGTAAGCTCTGGGTTCCCCGAAAGATTCAAAGTTGACAATCCGTTTTTAAAACATTCCAGACTTTCAAGACAGCTGTTTTTAGTAAGATCAAGTTCGGATATGTTATTATCACTGCAATTAAGGGTCCTTAACTCCGAATTGCCGCCGACATTTAAAGCCGATATAGAGTCTCCGTCACAGTAGAGATTTTCCAATTTCGAAAAATACTCTATTCCTTCCAGGGAAGTTACCGCTCTGTTGTTGGATATCCTTATTTCTGTCACTTTATCGGCTTCACTTTGAGAAAGCTCTCCATTTTTATCGATGTCATCATGGGTCGATACATATTGTCTAAATGCTTCATCGGGAAATGTTTCCTCCGATATTTTCACCGGCCAACTTATCTCTGGCTCGCCTGTGCTTTCCGCCGCCAAAGCCATTATCTCTCCGGAAGACAGACTCCAGACAGAAGTCGTTATAAGCAATGCCGCTGCCATGATTGCGGTTTTTCTCCTTGTGCTATTCATTTTTTCACCTTTTCCTTTCCTATTCACAAAATATCCTTATGCATGCCCATTACCCTTAATCCTCAAATCGAAACAAAAAAGAAGACATCTTTTGATGCCTTCTTTAGCAATATATCTCTACTTTACATATTTCTGATATATTTCCTTCATTTCGGAAAGCTGCTCTTGGCTGAAGTTATCTCTGGCGTATTCTTTAAGGCCCTGTACATTTCCCTTTCTTACCATATCCAGAATGCCGGGCATATCAGTCACCGATACGCTGTCGGTTATCATCTTTTCAACCTTTGCTTTATCCTCCGACGAAACTGAAGATATGATACTGTCGATATCTGTATCCTCCGCAAGCTGCGGATTTTCCTCTATCATCTGCTGGACAACATCCTTTGTAACCATATCAAATGCCTTATCCTTAAGCTTATCATAAAGCACAAACTTAAACGCCAATGCCAACACCCCCAGTATCAGTATCACAGCTACAAGTATTTTCAGTCCTCTTTTGCTTTTTTTCGTCTGTACTGCAGCTCTCATCTGTTACCTTCCTTTCTTATTCTCCAAATAATTTTCTATCTGCACACTTCTTCCAGTGGACAGATTTCTATGCCTTCATCAGTCAATGCCTTTCTTATCTTTTCTACAAAGAGAAGGGCTTTTTCACCGTCTCCGTGAACGCACACCGAATCCGCTTTGATATCGATATCATTTCCTGTTATCGCCTGTACCTTGCCTTCTTTTATCATGCGAACAACTCTGGCAATAGCCTCGTCTTCATCTTCAATCATAGCCCCTGGCTTACTTCTGGCAACCAGACTTCCGTCCTCTTCGTAGGCTCTGTCCGCAAATACCTCCTCTGCGGTCTTAAGGCCCATATCTCTTGCCGCCTTTACCATCTGGCTTCCTGCAAGACCCATAACTATAAGGGACGGATCGTATTCCTTAATTGCCTCACATATGGCTTTGGAAAGCTCGTAATCCTTTCCCGCCATATTGTACATGGCTCCGTGAGGTTTAACATGACTGAGCTTTACCCCTGCTGCCTTGCACATTCCGCCAAGTGCGCTTATCTGATAAAGAGTATAAGCCTTTGCCTCTTCGTGGGAAATATTCATGTTCCTTCTTCCGAAGCCCATAAGATCAGGATATCCCGGATGCGCTCCAGCACCTGTGCCAGCTTCCTTAACCATATTTACGGTTTTCATCATTACAACCGGGTCCGATGCGTGAAATCCGCATGCTATATTTGCCGATGTGATAAGTGGAATAATCCTATCGTCAGAACCGATGGTATATCTTCCGAAGCTTTCTCCAAGATCGCTGTTAAGATCTACTTTATACATAATATCATCACCTTTTCTTAAATTTAAGTTCCCGTTCTGCCGTTATCAGTCAAGGCGCAGCAGCTTTTCTATAAAACCTGTATCCGCCTGACCTTCGCAGAAAACAGGATGTCTCAGTATCTGATACTGGAAATCCAGATTTGTGTTTATGCCCTTTATAACCGTTTCGTCCAAAGCAGATCTCATCTTTTGGAGAGCAGCCTGTCTGTCCGGTGCATGAACGATTATCTTGGCTATCATGGAATCGTATTCTGACGGAATCGTATATCCTGTATAAAGGCCCGTATCAACTCTGACTCCATTGCCTGCCGGCAGATGAAGGGCAGTAATGGTTCCAGGACTAGGCATAAAGTTCTTTTCTGGAATCTCAGCATTTATTCTGCATTCAATGGCATGGCCTTTTATCTGAATATCCTCCTGCTTAAAGCTCAGTTCTTCGCCCATGGCAACTCTTATCTGTTCGATAATAAGGTCTGTGTCCGTTACCATTTCCGTTACGCCGTGTTCCACCTGAATACGGGTATTCATTTCCATAAAGTAATATGTGCCGCTCTGGTCAAGTATAAATTCCACGGTTCCGGCATTGGTATATCCCACGGTCTTTGCCGCCAGCACAGCATCCTTGTACATTCTCTGACGGGTTTCGTCATCTATGGCCGGAGAAGGAGATTCTTCTATCAGCTTCTGGTGATTTCTCTGCACAGAGCAGTCACGCTCACCGAGGGATACAACATTTCCAAAGTTATCCGCCATAATCTGCACTTCCACATGACGGGGATTTAAAACACATCTTTCGATGTACATGGTATCGTCGTTAAATGCGTTTACCGACTCCCTCTGAGCCATATTGAAATTAAATTCAAACTCATCTGCGGAATTGGCAACTCTCATGCCCTTTCCGCCGCCGCCGGAGGAAGCCTTAATCATTACAGGAAAACCGATTTCCTTTGCTTTTTCCGCTGCAGCTTCAACATCCTTTACCGGTTCCTTTGTTCCAGGCACAACAGGAACTCCCGCTTCCATCATTGTCTTTCTGGCGTGGGATTTATTACCCATGCTGTTAATTACATCTGCGGAAGGACCTATAAAGGTTATGCCGCTTTCCTCACACATGCGAACAAAATCAGCATTTTCGGAAAGAAAACCAAACCCCGGATGGATGGCATCGCAGCCCATATTCTTTGCGGCAGTTATTATCTGTTCTTTATTGAGATAGTTGTTTCTTGCAGGACCTTCGCCAATGCAGATTCTCTGATCCGCCAGCTGCACATGAAGGCTGTTTTTATCCTCTTTGGAATATACAGCCACGCTTCTGATGCCCATGTTGCGACATGCCCTGGCTATTCTAACCGCTATCTCGCCGCGGTTTGCTATCAATATCTTCTGAAACATCAGTCAGCCTCCAAATCCTAAAGTTTTCTGATTCTGAAAAGCGGCTGTCCGTATTCCACCTTCTGTTCGTTGCTTACCAGCACCGCTTCTATTTCGCAGTCGAAGTCACTTTCGATTTCGTTCATCAGCTTCATGGCTTCCAAAATGCAGACAGTCTGTCCTGCCTTAACATGGTCGCCAACCTTTACAAAAGCCTTTGCTTCAGGGGATGGAGCAGAGTAGAATGTTCCCACGATAGGGGAAGTGATATACTCTTCACTTGTTTCCTCTTCTACCTGAGGAGCCGCTGCGCTTGCTGCCGGAGCTGCTGCCGCAGGCATTACAGGCATTGCTGCCATCTGAGCCGCTGCGATTTCAGCAGGACCCACCGGATGGCCTTTCTTGTCCATCTTAAGCTTTGTGTCACCTTCTTCAAAGGTAAATTCCATCATTGAGGAATCTTCAAATATCTTAACGATCTTTTCCAGTTTTTCAATATCCATGATTTTCTCCTTTATTTTCAGCTATCTGCCTGTTATTTGTCTGCAAACAGCTTTCCTATTCTCTTGGCAACAAGCCTGCACTCCAGCACCTCTTTGCACGGAGTATATATCTTTTCTCTGAAAGAGCTGAATTCCTTTTCTTCTTTCAGCATCAGCTTTTGCGCCGCATCAACGGTTACCTGCTTAAACCTTATCTTCTGATCTGTCCTGCACTGGGCAAGCTTAGGGATGTCCACGGAAATCACATTAGCGATTTTAGCATATCCTCCCGTAGTCTGTCTGTCCGCAAGAAGTATGATAGGTTTGCCGTGGCTCGGCACCTGTACCGCTCCAAAGGCTATACCGTCAGAAATTATATCCGAGGTATCCTTATAGGCTATAAACGGTCCCTCAAGCCTGCATCCCATTCTGTCAAATTCGCTGGTTACAGTGTATTCGGAATTTAAGAATGTCTCTATGCCTTCCTTTGTGAACTTGCTCTTCTGCGGTCCCATAACCACTCTCAGTGTAACCTCGTCACTACTGAACTCATCCAGGTCCAGACTTCTTGAAAGGAAATACGGAAGGTACCTTCTCTTTATTCTGAACATAATAAGGTCGCCGTCCATCAGCCTTCTTCCCTTAAAGCCGCCTATGCCGCACTTGAGGTTTGTGGATCTGCTGCCCATAACCACCGGTATGTCAAGATAGCTGGAAAATGCTATATATCCTCTGCTGCCGCTTCTGCAACCCTTAAAGGAAAGAATGTCTCCCTTCTTCATGTAAATTGCCGTATACATCTTTACAGGATTGCCGTTTACATGGGGCTGGAAGTCTCCTCCTGTGATTGCAATTATCGTCTCGGAAGTAAATTCCAAGGTAGGTCCCATAAGGGTGAACTCTATTACAGCTTCGTTTTCCGGATTGTCTAAAAGGAGATTTGCGATTTTAAAGGAACGCACATCCATTACGCCCGATACGCTGAAGCCCTGGCTCTGATATCCGGTTCTGCCTAGATCCTGAACCGTGGTCATTATGCCGCTTTTCAATACTCTAACGCCCATGGCTACTCTCCTTTCCTGTGAACGACATACTCATATGTTCCATCGTCCACCTGTTTTTTTATCTTGAGAAATTCCTCTTCGGTCACAGGCACAAATCTGATGTAGTCACCTGCTTCCACTAAAATAGGAGTTTCTCTTTCCGGGTCATAGGTTTTAACCGGCGTCATGCCTAAAAGCTGCCAGCCGCCCGGTGAATTTAATGGATATATTCCAGTCTGGGAAGCTGCTATGCCCACGCTTCCTGCAGGAATACTTATCCTAGGGTTTGCAAGTCTCGGAGTGTGAATCCTCTCATCAAGACCGCCGAGATATACAAAGCCCGGTAAAAATCCCAGCATATATATGAGGTAGTCCTTAGAGCAGTGAATGTCTATGACCTCCTGCTCAGAAAGTCCTGCATTTTCAGCGATGTTTGCTATGTCAGGACCGTATTCTCCACCGTAACACACAGGAATCTCAAAGACTCTCGCTTCGCTGGCTTCCTCGCTAACCTCTATCTTTAAAAGTTCTTCGATTCTCGCCTTTAAATCCTTATATCCGATTACCCTCGGATCGTAATTTATAAGCAGGGAAGCGAAGGCCGGTATAAGGTCCGTCACTCCCTCTATATGCTGTTCCTTTAAAAGATGCACAAAAGCCGTTATCTGAGCGTTAATCTCAGGCGCAATTTTTTGTTCAAACTCGATCAGCAGAGCCGAATCCCCCGCTGTCAATATCTTTGCTTTTTTCATTTAGAACTCTCCTGTCATCATCCCATCGCCGCAATTAGGCAAACAGCTGTCCCAAGCTTCCCAGGGAAGTTACTCCCAGATATGCAGAAGCTATTACAACCACAATACCAAGTATCAGCAGCCATGCAGGATGCTTGTAATCTTCTCCCATAATGGACTTTTTCTTTGCCGCAATCAGGCACACACCCAAAGTTATAGGAAGGATCAGTCCGTTAAGAGCTCCTGCCAGTACCAACAGTGCTGCAGGCTGTCCCAAGAATGCCATTACAATAGTACTAATAACTATGAATGCCACGATAAACTTGTTTTCGTTATCGGCAATCTTCTTGCTGAATGTCTTTAGGAATGATATTGATGTGTAAGCACAGCCTATTATTGAAGTTATAGACGCTGCTAAAAGCACCAGTCCAAAGAATCTGTATCCCAGCTCGCCTGCTCCTATGCGGAAAGCATCAGCCGCAGGGTTTGATGGATCCAGAGTGTGAGCTGCGGAAGTCGCAGTTTCCACAACAACGCCCAGTATTGCCAGGAAGAGGAATACTCTGACGATGGCAGCTATACCCATTCCCATCAGCGAACTCTTGTTAATCTCTCCCAGATTGTTTTCTCCAGTGATGCCTGCATCAATCAGTCTGTGAGCTCCGGCAAATGTGATGTATCCGCCTACTGTACCGCCCAGCAGAGTGAGGATAGCAGGGAACATATCTCCCATGGCTGCAGTCGGCATTACCGTTTCCTTAAGAGCCATGCCTACTGGAGGTCTTACGATAAGGATAACCACAAAGATTACCACTATCATCAGTCCTCCCAGGACCTTTGTAACATTATCCATTGCGCTCATGGCATTTTTAATAAGGAATACCACAACAGCTATACCGCCTGCCAGGAAGTATCCTACCATTTCAGGCAGACCCAGCAGAGTATTAAAGCCAAGAGCTCCGCCTCCAACATTACCGATGTTAAATACAAGACCGCCGGCAACTATCAGGAATGCCACCAGATATCCAAGTCCCGGAAGCACCTTGTTTGCCACGTCCTGTCCTCTCAGTCCGGACACGCAAAGCACTCTCCATACATTGAGCTGTACAATTGCCGCCAGGATTACGGATATGAGAATTACAAAGCCGAAGCTCGCCTTCAGCTCTCCCGTAAACTGGCCGGTCTGAGTCAAAAAGCCCGGACCGATGGCAGATGTGGCCATCAGGAACGCCGCGCCTAGCAGCACGCCCGCGCTCTTTTTATTTTCTTTATTTTTTCCCATCTCTATAAACCGTCCTTTCAATCTTCGTAATAGATATATTATACCCTAACGGGAAAGGTTGAGCAATGCGGCAGAGGGGGAAGGGGTGGTTTTTGTTGAGGTAAATAAAAAGAAAGTCAAATACATAATCGACTCTCTTTTTAAATATCATTTTAAATCGAAAACAATTCGTAATCTGATTTTACTTATTATTTTTCCTGCTTCTGTAAATTGCTCCCGTTACCGCTGTTGTTGTTGCAACTACAAATATAAGTATTAAATCTCTTATCATTTCATTCTCCCACTTACTCTTATATAAATCTACGCCACTATTACCTTATACAATACAAACAATAAACATATACAAATAACTATTTGCACAGCCAGTTTAAAGCCTGCAACTATTTTACTATCTTTCATAACCATACTCCTTTAATGCTAATTATTACTATTCGTTAATCCATCAAAAATATCTTTTACATAGTCTCTATACGCATCCCTCACATCTGCCGGAGCTGCGATTTTTACCCCGGTCCCCAAGCCTGTGAGCCATCCGAAAAACTGCTGACTTACCGTCACGGGAACAGTCACTTTGATATAATCGTCATCTTCCTGTATCACAGTTATATCCCTTCCAAAACGGTCTATCATGACTCCCACAAGTCTGTTTTCGCAAATCAGACTTACATCTCGATCTTCACCGCCGTACATGCCGAAGGTCTTTTTCGCAAAAGCTGCCAGATTGAATTTCTCAAACTTTTCCTTTCCACTGCGTGGCTCATCAGCGATAACCTCAACATCTTTCATCTTATCCACGCGGTAATGATTAAGATGGTCGCTGCTGTCGCTATAGGCAATCATATAATAGTTTTCATCATCCCAAGTCATCGCCCACGGACTTACCACATAATATTCGCCGTTTTTTCTTGGCACCAGTTCCTTCTTTGTATTCCATTCCATGTAGTGGAATTTTATTTTTGTGTCGTTCATAAGGCCTTCCTGGATGCGATCCACATTGTAGTATATGGTCTCATTCCCCGTTTTAGGTCTGTCATATATAAATAGCTGCCTCTTAAGCTGTTTTGACTCGTGAACGCTAGCCAATGTTTCTATCTTTTTGATAAGCTCGTGGGATTTCTTAGCCGTTATAAACTTGGAAGATTGAACAGCATCCACCAAAAGCTTTAATTCCGGCAATTCAAAGTCTCTGGAAGCCAGATAATATCCCGGATTTGCACCGCCATTTAATCTCATGATGTCAAATCCGAAAGCCTCCAGAGTCTCTATATCTCCATATATTGATTTTCTATCCCCAGAAAGTCCGTAACTTTCCAGCTTCTTTATAATATCCGCAGATGATAACGCATGCTCCTCGTCGCTGTATTCTAAAAGCATTTTCATAACATAAAGTGTCCTCAGATTAGTGTTTGATACTGCCATTATTCCTCCTTATGTCTGTTTAAATAATGTCTATCTTTATTCATTATATATCATTCTAATTCAGTGCGCATCCGTCAGATTAAATTAGATTTCCTTTCTGCCTTTATTAGTAAGACGGCATATTGCACCCTGAGGAAGCACATAAACAACTTCCGCCATTGCCTTCTTACCGATCTTATCATAAAGTCTACCGGCGCTTATGCTTTCACCTTGCACAGTCCACGGGCTATTTGCCACATATCCGATACGGCCGAGAGCCTTTACCTTTACCTCGATAGCCTCCTTGTCATGCTCATTGTCCGGCTCCTTTATGAGCTTTACCTTGTCACCCTTTTCAAGGACGCTTGTTCCGTAATAGTGATTCATGCCTGCTATGGTTATATATATTTCTTTCATTTCAAACAACTCCTTATCCATTTATATGTCTATTGCTTTTTTACAATACCTATTATGAGCTTATTTATGTCCTAAAATTTCCACAGTGGCGCAGAAACTAAATTTAGTCATAAAAAAGACAGGGGCTTGGCCCTGCCTTACATTCATTTTCTAATCTACAAACTATAAAGTTGTAGTAGTCTTATACATTCAAGATAATCTCTACTTTTGCTTTCTCCAGTATACCTTGCACGTCTGCGCCAATAAACCATACCAATATGGCCATCAAGATCTGCACTATACCCATCAATCGAAAGATTCCTGTATCTGTATCTGTTTCTGCGCCGCTACCGCCGTATACGACCATTATGATTCCAAGACCTAGCAGTAAGAAACATATTATTATATTAATCCAATGAAGTGTTTTTTTCATTGAGCGCCTCCAAGTGATTGAATATCTCGCATAAATATTATGATACTTTGAAGAGAATTGCTATCTCATGTATGCATTGGAAGCACTCAATTTTACTAAGCGTTGGATTTGAATGTAAATGCAGCGCTTATATAACAATCATCTTCCTCTTGACTTTCAATGCGATTATAAAATTCCATCTCATCGGCGTTATCTACAAGGAATCGGAAGTCATGAACGGCGTCTCCTGCAATTTCAAATAGGACAGCGTACACTTCAATTGTTAGACTTCCAAAGGACTCTCTTTCCAAATATTTACCATTAAGCTCTTCAGCCAATGTCTTAGCTCTCATCTTAGCGGCTTTGACTATTTTCTGTTTTTCTTGGGAAAATACTGCCGGCTTTTTTTCTTCTTCGTTTAAGAATTCTACAAGTTGCTGCCTCATGAGCTCTTCCTCTTCTGTTAACTGAGAAAGATTTTCATCATCACCTAATTTATCCAGCATATCGCACATTTTGTGTGCATACTCTGCTTGAAGCTGGCATTCTACGATCGGCGCAATCATTAAGTCTGCCAATAACGAAACTTTATCATACTCTTTTTGCATGCTAGGGGTCATATCCTCATACTGCATACCTTCCTGTAAGGCTTTTAATAATGCTTTTCTAATGTTTTTGTTCATAGTTGAACCTTCCTTTCTGTTTAAAAAATGGTTTACACTATATAAGTAATGAGAATGCAAAAATGTTGTATGTTTTTTGAAATTTTTTTGTTCTTTTTTGAGTACAATCTAAAAACAAAAGCAGCCTGCGACTAAGAATGTCACAGACTGCCTTTGTGAGTACAACCGTGCTACCACGGTGTTACCCATATTTCGTAGTCATCTGTAGTTTTTCCGCTATAGATGTCCAACGAAAAAGGAGTTGTTCCTGTTTTTACATGATCTACAAATGTTGATTCTCCCCATGCTATGTTACCTTCTGCATCTTTAAACAGAACAGTTACTGCAACGGTATCCATATCTGCACCATCGTTTACTATGTTTCCGGCTATAGTGCTTCCACCAAATTCATCCTTTGTCATTTTGTAATCCGTTGCTTTAAGTTGTGGTTTATCATATAAACTCCCGTCCACATAATCTTCAGTATTTGTTACCATCTCAAAATCAACCGATGATGGCTGCGCCGACACTTCCATGCCTAAGAAGCCATAGCCTATGGTATCTCCGGCAGCAATATATCCGAATACCTGGTCTTCTGTGTTAATAACATTTCCCTCTGCGTCCTTTGCAGTTATACGCAATGTCGGAAATTCCACTGCATAATCTTCATTCGGATTGTGTATTTTTACTCCATAATACAGAAATCCATCTTCCACCATGTATCCGCTCTGCTGCACTTCTAAAGGCGCCTTACTTTCTTCAGTACCACCACATGCAGTTAATGTTACGGCAAGCATGCAAACTGCTAATATTGATATTAGTTTCTTTTTCATAGTTTTTATCTCCCCTCCACTTAAAATCGACTTATGTTTATTTGCTGCTTTTATTATTACATAGGTGATGTCCATAAATTTCCATAGTGATTACATAATTTTACTACACATTTAACCTCATCAATCAGTGTATCAGAATAATTTTCGGCAAATCTAAAGCAACATTTCAAATTTTAATTTCACAATAATTTATATTTGTATATTAAAAATTGTTGATATTTAAGTGATTCTATGGTATGTTATTTTCCGAACACAGTATCAATATTTTGTAGCTTTAAAATTGGTGGACAAATGGATAAAAAGTATGTCATAAAAAATATAATAAATAACAACGACGGTATTGCAAAAACCGCTGATTTTGTTGCTGAAGGGATTACCAATTATGATGTAGCCAATCTATGCAAAGAAGGTTATCTTGAGCGCATCAAACATGGCTATTACCATCTCGCCGAGCAGAAAGATATAAAGGAAGAACAGGTGCTTGCCACACTTCTTCCCGAAAGCATCGTATGTGTGGAATCAGCGCTGTTTTATTACGGTTACAGTGATTTTTCACCTCGACAATGGTCAATTGCCGTTCCCCGTACCTTCTCACGGACAAGACTACATATCGATTCTCTGGCGACAAAGGTGTATTTTATACAACCTACATTGTTTGAAATTGGGAAAACAAGCGGGGATTTCAATGGGGTAGAGCTTGCTGTTTATGATAGGGAACGCACCATATGCGATTGTTTTAAATACCGTACAAAACTAGATAACGAAATATTTAATAAAGCGCTCAATGCCTACGCTGCCGATAAAAAGAAGAACCTGAGCAATCTTTCCAGTTACGCAAAGAAGATGCGGGTTTATAAGAAACTGATGAATGTAATGGAGGTGCTGCTCAATGGCTGATATTGCTGCTTCCGTGCTTGCACGGCTGAAAAACAAAGCTGCTGAAAGCGGCAGGAGTTATCAGCTCTGCTTGCAGCTTTTTTGTCAGGAAGAATTTCTCCGTCGTTTGGAAAAATCCAAATATGCTGAAAACCTCGTGTTAAAAGGCGGACTGTTTCTCTATACTCTGACTGACTTTGACAGCCGAGTGACGGTAGATGTAGATTTTTTGCTTCGACAAATACCGAATACACCGGAACAATTAAGACCCATTCTAGAAGAAATCATAACAGTTCCTACTGACAATGATTTTGTAACATTTGAAATCAAAAATGTTGCTCCTATTGCCGTCGATAAAAAGTATGCGGGAATCAGCGCCTCTATTATTGGCCGAATCAAAAATACAAGAACACCATTCAGTATTGACTTTGGCGTAGGAGATGTCATTGTTCCGAAACCGGAAAAACGCCAAATACCAACACAGCTTCCAGAGTTTGAATCACCAATGATAAATACCTACTCTGTTGAAACTACAGTTGCGGAAAAACTCGACGCTATTTTGAATCTGATGGAGTTTTCCAGCCGAATGAAGGATTACTACGATATTTATTATATTGCCAACAGGTTAGATTTTGATGGCGAAGTGCTTACTGAAGCTCTTAGAAAGACCTTTTTAAACCGTGAACACAGCTTCTCGCTGGAGCAATTCCAGAGAGTTATGAATTTTGCCGATGATGCTGCTATGCAAAAGAAATGGAAAGCATTTGTCAGCAGGATCAATACCAAAACAGACGATTACGGTACCGTCCTGAAAACAATACGAAATTTTATTGAAAAACCGTTCGTGGCAGCAGTAGAAAATAAAATATTTACTAAGCATTGGTCTGCTGCCAACAGTACATGGGCATCTTAATATAGCAGTAAAACACGTAATCTAACTGATGATTCGTATGCTTATTTGCAAGAAAAGCCTAAACAATTTCCTTGTAGTATCGGTATATTTGTAAATATTACTGAATAAACTCCAAACTTTAACTCACGAAAAGACCGTTGAAACTTCAACGGTCTTTCATGTTTATAGGCTATTCAAATTCTATCGTTCCAGGCGAACTTTCGTTATTATAAAGCAATCAGCTTTAAAGATGGATCGTCCAATATCCTTTTCTCCGTGATCCTTCTCGTATAATTATACCATCTTCTGTTAATTTCCTCATCATTCTTTGGACCTTACTTCTTGATAAATCCAATCTTTCTCTAATCTCCGACTGCGTCAGTTCAGGATACTCTAAAAGCAGGTTACACAGCCTTTCTTCTAATTCTGTCAGTCTGTAATTTTCAGCTTCATTTTTTGCCTCACTTTTAGCTTCATTTTCTGAGGCTGAAAAATTCAGATTTTTCAATGTAACAGTAAACTCCACCCGGTCAGAATAGAACACGCCCCGAACAAGGGAACACATCCTCCGGTCATGCATTTGACCTCATTGGAATCCCACCACTCCCAGGATCTCTGCGAGGCGCCCTCATTGGCTGCGACGGCTCACGGCATTTTGTTCATACCGCTTCAACGCTCGGCCTGTGACTGGACGCAAGTATCATTATTGCTTCTGCTTTTCATGGCCTTCGGTGCGGATGCGCCGCACCGTCCGACTCAAAAGGTCGTGTGGCTTATCGGCTTCGCCGACGGCAGAAGGAAGGTAAAGGATGCGCTGTACTATTCGGTTTTCAAAGAACGGGCGGAGGCTATAGAGAAAGCCCCCTCACTTTCCATGCCGAAAAGTTGAGGGGGCTACAACCAAGTTTTTTAATTTTCTAAAAGATTTTTGAGCTTTGCTCTGATTTTTGCGATCCGCTTGCTGATTGCCTGTTGTGATACGCCGTAAATTTCGGCAAGGTCGGTGCCTGAAATATCGGCGTAATAATGGCGGTAGATGAGGAGCTGTTCCTAATCGGTCAGCTTGAGGATGGCTTTCCTGAGCTTGTCCGTCATAATGCTTTCCACTACGGCGTCGCATACATCCGGCTGCTCGGCGATGAGGATGTCCTCGCCGCTGAATTCATCGGTGGTCAGCATATCGTAAGAGAAGTCGCCGTTGTCCGCAGAGCGTTCGTCCAGATATTTCTGTCGACGCTTTGCTCGGTAGAATTCTGCGTAATCCTCTTTGGATACCTCCATAAGCCTGCCGTAGAGAGGCAGGAACAGCTTGTCCGCATATAACGGGCAGATTTGCTCACGGCGACAGAATTCCTCATAGGTCAATTCCGTGTACCCGCCGTTTTCTATGATATAAACCGCTTTGGGTTGTTTTTTCAAGGTTATGTGCCTCCGTTCAATCGTTTTTGGTTGGTTTCAAAAACGATTGATACGGAGGGCTGCGGCAGCCGACAGAGCTGCCGGATTGCCGCTGTTTTAAGGCGTAAAGGCCGCAAAAAGTCAAGCCAAGTAAAATTCCCGTTTTTTCGGTGCTTTTATTGGCGCTTCTCGGATATTGTTTTGAATTCTGTCGACCGGGAAGGTCAAAAAAATATAGGTGTCTGTGTGTCTGCGCAAAGACAGTCTTTGCTATTTCAACACCTGTATCTTTCCTGTGTTATTTCTCATTTCCTACCTTGTCACCGAAGGACGGCGGAAACGCCGTTTCTTACGGCAAAATCCCATATTTTATGTTTTTCAAGCAACGACGCAAGGTACATCGGGTTCACCTCCTGTTCAAGATGGTTTTCTATAAAATAAGAACGACGGCATTTTCGGATTTCTAATGCCTTTAAGTAAATTTTTTGGCGAACTGCCTGTTTTCGCGCTGAAAGGAAACGGCATTTTGTCGAGAGAGTAAAGAAAAACGCTCAGCAAGTAATTTCTTGCTGAGCGTCTTAAAATCATGCTGGAGAGTGACTCCGGTTGTCTATTCTTTTTTCAGGAGACATATTTACCGTCACCGACCTTTATCTTTAACCTTTCAATTTTCAATCAGTTTGCGTGACTGCTTTTTGCGAAAGCGAGAAATGTTCACTTCCAGCATATATTCACATCGAGTTTTTTGAAAACGGGCAGTGACAGTCTTTCGGTCACTGCCCGCTTATCATAATGCTATTTCGGGTTTGTCAATGTTATTTAGTGATCCCTTTCTTTTTTCTCTTGTCTGTAACACCCAACACGGTCAGAACACCACCGCTGGCAAACAGCAGAGCGACCAACAGGAACATATCGCTGCTGTCCCCGGTCTGTGGGCTTTCTGTTTGCCCAGAAGGCTTGCCCTGCTGTTCGGGCTGTTCGCTGGTTTCAAACGGTGTGTTGGAACCAAGGATAGCATACTGGCTCAGATGGGTAGTCTCAAATACCAGGAAGTCTCCTTCCACCACTGCATCAAAGCGTTCCAGCGGGTCACCCAGATATACCGCCTGATAGTATTTGTAGCCCTTCAGGTGGTCGTTCATCGGGATTTTGACCGTCATGGGGTTGTCCTTGATTTCCAGAGCTTTACCGTCTTTTCTAACGCTGATGTCGTAAATGGACAGCAGGCCCGGCAGTTCTTCTTTCAGTTCCGGACGGCTTCCCAGCACGCTTTCCTGCGCGATGGTGTCAGCAAAAAGCTCCGCACCCTCTGGCACACCGTCGGTCAGGGAGATGGAAACGCCGGTTTCGGAAGCAGTCAGATCTTTGGCGCCAGTATCCTCACCAGGTTTTGTTCCAGGATCAGTGCCCGGATCGGTAGAAGTCCCGGACGGGGATACTTTGATCACATCATTGGTGCAGTAGTAGCTATACATGCCGGTCTTCTCAATGACTGTCTTATATCCCTCCGGATAGCCTTCCTTATCTGCGGTAATATCTTCCATGCCATCTACGGGGGTTACAACATTTGCCTCGTACCTTGCATCGGACGGCAGTTCCACCTTGTCAATTGCCTTATATAAGGTGTAATAAGGCGTACCTTCTCCTTCTTCATCATATTTTATATTGCCTGTGCCCCAATAAAAAGTTTCTTCGCCTTTTTTGAGAACTTTCATGGTTTTCGGACTGTCAATTTTTGCCTCAATAGTTTTTCCGTCAGCATCCTTTGTATATTCCGCCGGCCACTTGGTGCTTCCCTGGATTATTTTAACTTCAAGTGCGAGATATTCGTTTCCGCTTGGAAGACCGTTAACTTTCACCAGTTCGGCAATATCGGTTTGACCTTGCGAACCTATAGTTTCATCAGCTTCAAAAAAGTAAACGCCGTACAGCCTGCCATCATTTCCTTTGGTGGCAACCTGCCATGTCCTGGACTCATACGGGGCTTCTGTAATGACTGTTTCTGTCTGCTCATATTCCAATTCCACGCCGGAATCAGCTGTCAGAGCAAGCTTTGTTTCAAAATTTCCTGTGAACGGGATAGATTTAGACGTTGTTGAGATAAACTGTGCCGAATAAGTCGCCATATGCGGAGCATCGGGCATTTTATACGCCGTCACAGTAGCCTCCGAACCAACTTTGAGCGAGCCTTGTGTTCCCTCCGCCATAAACGCAATAGCGGCGCTGGAGGTTTTGTTCTCATTGATGGTCAGGGAGCCGTCTCCAATAATCTCCAGGTTGCCGCCCCAGCCGAAACCGTATACCACCAGCGAGGAGATGTGGTTGTCACCTACCAGCTTAAGCTTCAGGTCATCACCCATCTCGTTGGCGACAAGGATATTGGTCGGGTTGTTGTAGTTGGTCAGGGTAACGGTGTTGCTCGCCTTATCATAAACAGCACCTGATACATCGTCAATCTGGCCGCTGTTGGCAAAGAGCGTCTGATACCCATCCTCCGAATTACCGAGCCTGAGGTATGCAGAACTGTAGTCCCCGGACGAGGGGCCGTTCTCCGCAAACGCCGGCACAGCCATTCCAACAGCCATACAAAGCGTCAGCAGTCCTGCAAGAAGTTTGCGCTTTAGTTTCATGATTGATTTTTCTCCTTTCAAGATAACATTTATGTGAATACACGGGTTTGATCATTCTTTTTGGTGTGTCACCGCCTTTTTCTCTGTGTTCTATGCCATCCGTTCCCCGGCGCGCCGGTTCAGGCAGCCAGGGCGGAACGAATAACCTTCTTTGCCGCAGTTAAAGTTCTTTATGCTTTGGTGAAGACCAAAGCATAAAGAAGGGATATCCCTTCTGCAAAACAACGCTGGCTGCGCCGGGGCGGGCTGTGGTTTTTGCACGAAGCCCGCCCGCAGGCGCTTTTGCCGGTTTTGTTTATTACTCAGCCTTATTTCCCGGCCGCCGCCTTTTTCCGCCTGTAGAACAGCATCCCCAGCACGCCGCCGCAGGAGGCCATCATCAGGCTGATCCACAGCGCCATATCGCTGCTGTCCCCAGTCTGTGGGCTTTCTATTTGCTCAGAAGGCTTGCCCTGCTGTTCGGGTTTGGCTGGGTCGGTGGGGTCGGTCGGCTTTTCGCTGGTTTCAAACGGCGTGTTAGAACCAAGGATTGCGTACTGGCTCAAATGGTCGGTTTCAAACACGAGGAAGTCTCCTTCCACCACCGCGTCAAAGCGTTCCAATGGGTCGCCCAGATACACCGCCTGATAGTATTTGTAGCCTTTCAGGTGGTCGTTCAGCGGGATTTTCACCGTCATGGGATTGTCCTTGATTTCAAGGGTTTCCCCATTCTGGCGGACGCTGATGTCGTAAATGGACAGCAGGCCCGGCAGCTCCTCTTTCAGCTCCGGACGGCTTTCCAGTACGCTTTCCTGCGCGATAGTATCAGCGGAAAGGGTCGCGTCCTCCGGCACACCGTCGGTCAGGGAGATGGAAACGCTGGTGTCGGAAGCAGTCAAATCCTTAACGGTGGTACCGCTCTCAGCGCCTTTAGACTCCCACTTGGCATAGAGGTCAATCGGCGCATAGGGCGCGGCGCCGTAGGGCTCATCCTTCAAATCATTGTAAATGCTCAGATAGGTGATCGGCCCGTCGGTACAGGCTTCGTCCCTGTACCAGCCTGCAAACACCATATCGCCGTTTTCCGGCTTGGGACAGGTCGCTTCCACAAAAAAGTCATCCTGGCCGGAGAATTCCATTGACTGCGGCTTTATATACAAATGGTCGCTGCCGTCCTCCGCAAAGGTTCCGCCGTTGGCCCGCAGGATGACGGCGTATTTCGGATACTCTCCGGAAGGTGTTTTATTGGTCAGGTCATCTTTGTCTACAATCTCTGAATGAAATGCTGCAGTGATAACCACGCTTTTATTGCCGCTCTCGTCCGTCTCGATCGCGTTCCGGACGTCCTCCGCCGTGACGGAGCCTTTCAGCGCCTTATATCCGCCCTTTCCGTCCTTTACCATCCATGCGGCAAACGTATAATAGAAGCCGGCTCCTTCCGGACGATATTCTGGTCCGTCAGGAAGCGGAACAGTAAAGGAAGATGCGTCTGCGACCTCCACATCATAGTACAGATGCGCCATAGTGATGTCTGGTTCAATGCTGGAGATGCTTTTGTCCGCCGGATTGATATCGCCTTCAATGGTGGTATACACCGGCTCATCGCCTGGGTTTTCCACATGTCCGATGGTTCTTGTAGCATAGAACCGTCCGGCATCGGTATCGATATCACCGACATCGACCCAGCCCATTTGATAGTAGCCATATTCCGCGCCGCCGTAGTAGAAGCTGATGGTAAGGGGGTCTCCCGCCGCAAATGCCGGCACAGCCATTCCAACAGCCATACAAAGCGTCAGCAGTCCTGCAAGCAGTTTTCGCTTCAATTTCATAACTGATTTTTCTCCTTTCAAGATAAAATTCATGTGAATAAACGGTTTGATGATTCTCTTTAGGGTATCACCGCCTTTTTCTCTATATTTCTATGCCATCCGTTCCCCGGTGCGTCGGTTCAGGCAGCCAGGGCGGAACGAATAACCTTCTTTGTCGCAGTTAAAGTTCTTTATGCTTTGGTGAAGACCAAAGCATAAAGAAGGGATATCCCTTCTGCAAAACAACGCTGGCTACACCGGGGCGGGCTGTGGTTTTTGCACGAAGCCCGCCCGCAGGCGCTTTTGCCGGTTTTGTTTATTACTCAGCCTTATTTCCCGGCCGCCGCCTTTTTCCGCCTGTAGAACAGCATCCCCAGCACGCCGCCGCAGGAGGCCATCATCAGGCTGATCCACAGCGCCATATCGCTGCTGTCCCCAGTCTGTGGGCTTTCTGTTTGCCCAGAAGGCTTGCCCTGCTGTTCGGGCTTGGCTGGATCGGTTGGCTCAGTCGGGTCGGTAGGAGTGGTCGGGTCAGTAGGATCCGTTGGCTCAGTGGGTTCAACCGGCTCCAAAGAGGAACGAACCTGCACATATTTTTCGTTCTGATACTCTGTGCCGGCAGGATCGCCAATAATTTCCTCAGCCGCAGCAGAATCACCGGCCGCTACAACAGGATCGGTGTAGCCAGATAAGTCAGGTTTCCAGCGCATGGCGCCCTTTCCGCCGCTGGCAGTGACAACCGCTCCGTCGGAGATGGTGAAGTTCCCCTTCTGATCGCCGCCCAATTCACCAAAGATATCTTCCTTGCCAGCAAAGATACCATAGTGCTCGCCGCTTGCAGAAGAGGCATTTACTACGGTTCCGGCTCCGCTGACGATGACATCACCGCAGATGCCGTGATCGTTTACGGAAGAAATATTCACCTTCGCTCCGTTAATCGCCGTAAGGCCAGTATTAATGCCCGGAGTGCCGAAACTGGCATCCTGAGTTGCATTGTTCTTCGCATTCAGCGTCGCGCCGTCCACCGTCAGTCCGCCGATTGCTCTGACTGCGGCATATGGCTGATCCTGCTCGTCGCTGGAAAAGTCAACGGTAAGATCTACAGACGCCCCGTCTTCAATGGTAATGGTATTGTTGCCAAACAGGCCGAAATAGGTGCCGCTGGTGGTCAGGCTTCCGTTTCCTTTGACCGTCATAGCCCCGTGGGAATAAACCGCGGAGTGAGGGAAGTCCCCTTCTCCGGTAATCTGATTCTCACCTTTCAGCACAAGGGTAAAGTTCTCTTCCTGCGCCCATACAGCGCCGAAGCCGCTGGATGTCAGCTGGGCGTTATCCAGTGTCAAGGTGTTGGCCGCCGGATCATAGTACGCCGTGGCGCCGTCACCGTCGGCATCACCCAGAATGTCGCTGGCGTTGGCGCTGGTGACGGTGATGCCGTTCACCTTTACCGCATACGTCTGTACCCCGGATGTTTCTACTTCAGCCTTGCACACCGTACAAACCCCGTTTGCTATCTGATGCACTCCGTACTGGTCTTTTTCGGCGCAGCCCTCTGCCGTGCAGGCTTTCCAGTGATGTGTGCCGTCGCTGGTCCAGTCTTCCGCCCAGACATGCTCGTGCTGCTCTTTGTATACCAGCCTGAGATCGTAATATTTATCCACCACCTCATGTACCACTACCACAGGTCTTCCCTCAGTGTTTATAGACTCTATTGTTCTCGATGAATAAATGCTCTCAAGCTCCGTTTTGACCATCAGGTTATCCCTGGTGACATTCGCCAGCTCAGGAACCGTTGCCTTATTCTTCTCGAAATACTGATAGAGCAGTTCCGTTACTGCCTGTTTCTCATTCTCACTCGTGGTACCATCAGGCTTTATGACATCCGGATTCCCTGTGGCCGTTATGCCCTCATGGTGCAGCTTATTCTCGCTGCCTGGCAGCCCCACATCGACCACTCCCGTATAATGCTTATTGACGGACGTTTTAACGGAGACATCGTAGTACGTTTTATACGATGCTGAGCTCGAACTGCTCCAGCCAGTCCAGTCCGTCACATAGTAGCCCGATAGATTGTCCGGGTCGCCGGTGCCGGAGACGCCCTCTCTCGCTTTTACCTCTACCTCGTAGGTAGGATTGATAACGCCTTCTGCATTTCCTGTGTTTGTAAAGGTGCAGGTGGTCTCCCGCTGAACCGTCTTTGTCTCTACCTTTGTCTTTTCTCCGGCAGTGCCGTCAAAGTGTCCGTAAAGGGTCACTTCATACTCAAAGATATCCAGCCCGCCGGTGGTTTCCGGCTTATCCCAGCTGGCTTTTAAGCCGGTTTCTGTCAGTTCCAGCTTCAGATTTGTTGGCGCAGCCGGTACACCCGCCGCAAAAGCGGTCATTGGCAGCATTCCCAACACCATGCACAGGGAAAGCAGCAACGCCGTCAGTTTCTTTTTTGCTTGCATTTGGTTTCTCCTCCTTGTCAAATAAGATTGCTTATCCTTTGGTAGATACCAAAGGATAGAAGGGATATCCCTTCTTGAAAAAGATACCGGCTGCGCCGGGGCGGGCTGTGGATTTTGCACGAAGCCCGCCCGCAGGCGCTTTTGCCGGTTTTGTTTATTACTCAGCCTTATTTCCCGGCCGCCGCCTTTTTCCGCCTGTAGAACAGCATTCCCAGCACGCCGCCGCAGGAAGCCAGCATCAGGCCAATCCACAGCGCCATATCGCTGCTGTCCCCGGTCTGTGGGCTTTCGGTTGTATCGTCTGTTTTGTCCGGCTTATCCTGTGGCGGATCCGTTGGTGCAGCTGGAGTTTCGTCCGGTTTGGAAGGTTCCGGCTTTGTTTCGCCAGTCGGCGCTAAAACCGTCTGCTCCTTTGTGATAACTTCCGTCAAACCTGCGTCCTTAAAATACGTATCGCACTGCGGGCAGTACCAGTATTCGATATTGCCCGGCTCGGTTGCAGTGGGGGCTTTCCCATCAACCTTTTCCGCTTTGTGTCCGATTTGCACCTTATCCTCAGGCCAGCCGTTTGCCTCCGTGTAGCCGTCAGCTCCGCAAGGCACATGAATGGCGGTGAGGGCGGCGCACTCGTCGAATACCCCATCGCCGCCTAACTCGGGAGCCGTTCTGCCCTCAAAAGTGATACTCTCCAGTTTGTCACATTCCCAAAACGCGCTCTCCCCAATCGTTGTCACGCCGGCCGGAATCGTTATATCGGTCAATCCCATACAACAACAAAAAGCGCTTTCCCTGATTGAAGAAAGCTGGCTTCCCTCCTCAAAGGTCACGCTTGTCAAATCACTGCAAAAATAAAAAGCCATGATTCCAATGGAGGTTACGCCTGCCGGAATTTCTATACTCGTCAGCTTGCCGCAGCCGAAGAATGTACCGCTCTTAATTTCGGTGAGCTTGCTATCTTTTTCAAAGGTTACGCCGCTAAGATTGAAGCACTCCTCAAACGCTTCCATTCCAATCGTTGTCACTCCGGCAGGAATATTTATGTTTTCCAAACCGCTTTCGTAAAACGCGTACTTGCCGATGCCGGTTACGCCGTCAGGGATTTCAATGCTCGTCAAAGACCATGTCATGTAAAACGCAGAGTCCCCAATGGAAGAAAGTCGGCTTCCCTCCGCAAAAGTCACGCTGCTCAGGCTTTTGCAATTGTAGAAAGCCTTTACTCCGATAGAGGTTACGCTGTCTGGAATCGCTACGCTCGTCAAGGTATTATTATGAGAGAACGCAGCCTTCCCAATAGCAGTGACCGGCTTTCCCTCTATCTCGTTCGGAATTACGACGCTCGCTTCGTTTCCTGTATATCCGGTTATCGTCACGCTTTCGCCGTTGATTTCATATGTGAAATCGTCATATGTTAAATCATCGGCTGTGGTTCCTCCCGCCGCAAACACGGTCATGGGCAGCATTCCCAACACCATGCACAGGGAAAGCAGCAACGCCGTCAGTTTCTTTTTTGCTTGCATTTGGTTTCTCCTCCTTGTCAAATAAGATTGCTTATCCTTTGGTAGATATCAAAGGATAGAAGGGATATCCCTTCTTGAAAAGGATACCGGCTGCGCCGGGGCGGGCTGTGGTTTTTGCACGAAGCCCGCCCGCAGGCGCTTTTGCCGGTTTTGTTTTATCTCTCAGCCTTATTTCCCGGCCGCCGCCTTTTTCCGCCTGTAGAACAGCATCCCCAGCACGCCGCCGCAGGAGGCCATCATCAGGCCGATCCACAGCGCCATATCGCTGCCGTCCCCAGTCTGGGGGCTTTCTGTTTGCTCAGAAGGTTTGCCCGGCTGTTCAGGCTTGGCTGGATCGGTTGGGTCAGTTGGGTTGGTCGGGTCAGTTGGGTCAGTTGGGTCGGTCGGAGTGGTCGGATCAGTCGGCTCATCCGGATCTGTGGGATCCGTTACAGGTTTGTAATCAGGGTCAGCCGTGCCGCAGACGGTGCATTTGCCGTCTTTGTAGCTGTGACCGACGGCGAACTCCATCGTCTCATCGTAAACATACTCCCATACGCCCGGCATATCGATCATAGCCCTTACCGGTATCGTTCCTTCGCCGCTTGACGGATCTACGGTTATGACCATGCTCTTCGTTTCTTCGTTCCAATCCACCTCCTTAATCACGCCCGGGGAGTGGAACACTACCCATGGCGCACGTCCGCCTTCCGGCGTGATGAACTTGAGCTCAAAGCTTTCCCCCGGGCAGAACCGGGTCTTTTCCGGGAGCTGAACGCCAACCTGTACGATCTTCTCTTCCGGCCAGAGATTTGCCGCCGTATAACCGGAAGCCCCGTAAGGCACATAAATAGCGGTGAGGGCGGTGCACTCTTCGAATACCCTCTCATTCTTTAACTCGGGAGCCGTTCTGCCTGCAAAGATAATATTTTTCAGCTTGGAGCAATCCCTAAATGCAGAACTCCCAATGTGTTCGACGTTTTTCGGGATTTTGATGCTCGTCAGGCTGCTGCAACGATAGAATGCAATCCCGTCAATGAAAGTAAGGCTATCCGGGAGAGTTACTCTCGTCAAAGCGGTACATTCATTGAACGCACTCCAGCCAATAGAAGTCACGCCATCCGGGATGTCTATGCTCTCTAAACTTTCACATACGGAGAATGTACTCTCTTCAATGGAGGTGATGCCCTCGGGAAGCGTTACGCTCGCCAAATTATCACACATAAAGAAAGCACCCTGCTCAATTTTGGTGACGCCGGACGGGATGTCTATGCCCGTCAGGGCGGTGCAGTTCGAGAATGAGGAATTCCCGATGGTGGTAAGCTTGCTTCCCTCCTCAAAGGTTACGCTCTCTAAGTTTGCGCACCTATAGAACGCATAACCTTCGATTGAAGGAACGGACGCCGGGATTTCTATGCTCGTTAAGCCGCTTCCGCTGAACGCCCACATATCAATGGTAGTGAGACTGCTTCCCTTCTCAAAAGTTACGCTGCTCAGGTTTTTGCAATCGATGAACGCAGACGACCCTATCGAGACAACGCTTGCCGGAATTGTTACGTTCGTCAAGGTATTATTTTCATCGAACGCCCTATATCCGATGGCTGTGACCGGCTTGCCCTCTATTTCGGACGGGATTGTAACGTTCTCTTCGCTTCCTGTGTACCCGGTTATCGTCACGCTTTCGCCGTTGATTTCATATGTGAAATCGCCATATGTTAAATCATCGGCTGTGGTTCCTCCCGCCGCAAACACGGTCATGGGCAGCATTCCCAACACCATGCACAGGGAAAGCAGCAGCGCCGTCAGTTTCCTTTTTGCTTGCATTTGGTTTCTCCTCCTTGTCAAACGAGATTGCTTATCCTTTGGTATCCACCAAAGGATAGAAGGGATATCCCTTCTTGAAAAAATACCGGCTGCGCCGGGGCGGGCTGTGGGTTTTGCACGAAGCCCGCCCGCAGGCGCTTTTGCCGGTTTTGTTTTATCTCTCAGCCTTATTTCCCGGCCGCCGCCTTTTTCCGCCTGTAGAGCAGCATTCCCAGCACGCCGCCGCAGGAAGCCAGCATCAGGCCGATCCACAGCGCCATATCGCTGCTGTCCCCGGTCTGTGGGATGCCGGTGTCGCCGGAAGGATCCTGCTGACCCTGCGAATCGGATGAATCGGTCGGATCAGTCGAATCGGTTGGCTCTCCGGTTCCCGCTGCAGGGATGGCTTCAGTCTGCACATATTCACAGACCGCACAGCCGCGCTCTCTGGAACCTTCTTCGGTCTCGGTGGCCTCTTTGGTTACTTTCCAATCGCCGTAGATATGGTTTGCCACATTCAGCCTTTCGCCGCAGGAGCATTCCTGCCAGTGCTGGGTTTTGTCATATTTCCACGTTTCATCATGGATGCCGTGCTCATGCCCGATCTCCGGGATGATTTCAACCTGCACATATTCACAGACCGTGCAGTCACGCTCTCTGGAACCCGCTTCAGTCTCGGTGGCCTCTTTGGTTACTTTCCAATCGCCGTAGGTATGGTTTGCCACATTGAGCTTTTCACCGCAGGAGCATTCCTGCCAGTGCTGGGTTTCGTCATATTTCCATGCTTCATCGTGAACATCGTGCGTATGAACCGGCAGCGTCTCTGTCTGCGTATATTTGCAGATGGAGCAGGTGCGTTCTCTGGAACCTGTTTCGGTTGTGGTAGGCTCCTTTGTTATCGTCCAATTATCGAAGGAGTGGTCGGCTATATCAAACTTTTCCCCGCAGGAACACAATCTCCAATGCTGGGCGTCGTCCTTTTCCCATTTGTTGTTATGACTGTGTTTATGAACCGGCAAGGTTTCTCTATCCTTGTAGTTACAAGTGGAGCAGGTGCGCTCTCTGGAACCTGTTTCGGTTGTGGTAGGCTCCTTTGTTATCGTCCAATCACCGAAAGTATGGTTGCCCACTTCAGTTTTCTCGCCGCAGCGGCATTCCTTCCAGTGCTGGGTTTTATCTTTCTGCCAGTCGCCGTAGCTGTGCTCATGTTCAAGCATTGGAATGGTTTCGGTCTGCACATAGTCGCAGACCGTGCAGTCACGCTCTCTGGAACCAGCCTCGGTCTCGGTGGCCGGCTTCGTCACTCTCCATTCGCCGTAGGCATGGTTTGCCACATTCAGCTTTTCACCACAGGAACACTCCTGCCAGTGATTAGTATCATCATATTTCCATGCTTTATCGTGAACATCGTGCGTATGGACCGGAATCGTCTCTTCCTGCGTATATTCGCAGACGGAGCAGGTGCGTTCTTTTAAACCCTCCTCCGTTGTGGTGGCAGGCTTGGTTTCCGTCCAGTCGCCGAAAGTATGGTTGGCTACAGTATCTTGATTAACTTCTTTGCAGTAGTAGCATACCTTCCAGTGTGTAGTCGAACCGCTACTCCAGTCGTCGGTATAGTAATGTTGGTGTTCCATGTATCTATCAATCTGCTTATAGCCGCAGGTAAGGCACTGCCTTTCACATACGTCATACTTCGTATTTACATCATAATAGATCAGCTCCCATTCGCCGAAGTTATGGGGGCTCTCTTCAGATTTCTCTCCGCAGCTGCATTCTTTCCAATGCTGGGTTCCATTATTTTTCCAGCCGCCGAAGCTGTGTTCATGGGGGGGGGAGTAGGCCCCTCTCCGCCGCCGGAGCCTTCAAGTGTAGCCCAGTCACCCCATTCTCCTGGGCTGGTAACGTATTCGTTGGGAAACTCTCCGACAATGATGCAGCTTCTCGCCCTTATTTCAACTGTGTAATTTTCGCGAGCCTCCGTCATCAGGCTGCCATTAAACAGATGATATCTCTGTACTGTCAAATCGGGACCGTCAATTATTGTCTCGCCGAGCTTCAACCGAAGCTCGTATTGATACTGGCCGCCGCCCGAGGGCGCGTCCCACTGTACCATGCTTTTAGGGCTCTCTGCCCATCGTATGTTTTGGGGCATACCTGCGCCTGCCGCAAACACGGCGATGGGCACCATTGCCACTACCATGCATAAGGACAGCAGCAGCGCGAGCAAACTCTTTTTTCGAAGCATCTTCATTCCCTCCTTTACAAGTAGAATCAGTTTTTGGTATTTCCGCCGTCCGGTTCGGACGGATCCTTTCCTCCGGCTGGCGGGTTATCCTGTGCCTTCCGCTTTTTCCTGTATAAGAATACAAGCAGCAGCGCCAGCAGGACAGCCACCGGTATCGCGGCCAACAGAACGATGTAGACGGCGTTTCCATCCTTGGTTTTTTGCTGTTCTTACTGTAGCGCCTTTTTCGGGATTTGTGCAGGTCGCTTTAGCGCCAATTTCCCAAAAATTATGTGGCGCACCTGCGCCAATCTGTTTTTTGTGTGAAAATTCCAAAACACCTTGATTGTGCAAAAGGGATTGCCGATCATGACAGGCGGCCTGCTACGTCCTGTAAACTTAATATGTATGCAAGGTTCAGGCCGTACCATCTCATTGGCGCCATCGGTGGGTTCCTCACTGCCCTCACCGCCATTATTAGCTTGGCAGTTTCCACATCGTACTACTTTCTTTGGCGCGTTCAGCGCTACCCGTGACAGCCTCATCAAAGTAGGCAGCCTGATCGCGGGGATAGGTCTTGGCTTTAATATCTTGATCTCAATTCTCCAGATGGCGGGTGTGTATGTTTTTGTTCTGGCTCTTCTTGGGGCTCTCGTTATGATGGCAGGGGTTGTGATCGCCTGTATCAAATTCATCATGCTCTTCCAGAGAGACGCTTTTGTCGTGGTGTTCTGCGTGTTTATTTTCCTGGGGCTTCTGCTGTCTTTATTCTGGACGTGGGCAAGCCTGATAAGCGGCGCTGGGCTGGGTGCCCTGCTGATTTATTTTTACGTCCACAATATCACCTACTAGACAGCTTCTCTCATTCAGGATATTTCCTTGTTTACCGCGGCTGCACCGTGTGGCTGCGGTAAAATGGCATGTGCGGGCGCAAAAAACCGGTAGTTCCCGGATGCGGAACGTAGCTCCAAAAATATACGGTTTTATCCAGGAGAATCCCTGGTTTAGGTCAAACAGGAAGGATTGTATATTCCGCAAAACGTCAGCGAAAAAAGTCTCTAACCGACCGAAATCGTTGAAAATCCATGCCGTTTATAGTATAATAATCTATAATTGTACCATTGCGGAGAAAGGGGGTGGAATGGGACGTATGGTAATAATAAAGAAAAGCTTCACAAATCCAAAATCCATTTATGCGATTCTGCTGCTTGGTATTTTTACTTTTCTATTTCTTGGCGCCGAGTACCTATATGTGAATATGATCTCGCTTACGGCAGGGGAAGAAAAAACGGTGATTGCGCAAAACTACGCGTTAGGAATAAGCGTTGTCGGTTTTTTGCTCTATCCGCTGTTTCATCGCTTTTTGAAAAGGCGGGTACAAATCGTTGGACTTTTTATCCTTGCACTAGCAGCGGCAGTATGCAATTTTTTGGTTCAAAAACATGTTTCTTATTCGTCCACTCTGCTCTCCGGAATGGCATTGTTCCTGTTTCTGGGGATATTGGGAAGCGCGGCCCACTACCTGTTTTTCAAACTGGCGAAGGATCGCACCCATCTGGCGCGTATGGTTGGTATCTCCTATGCCCTTGGGATCTTCCTGCAGTTTCTAAATAACAATCTTGTGGATCTGGAAACTGCGGAAGCCTTGATACTTTCACTCTTTGCCCTTGTAGCGTTAGCGCTGTTGCTGAAGGCAGAAAGGCTTTGCCGCCAGGAAAATGCAGAAGCGGAAGAACTCCCGTCTCCCGCCATAGAGGAGGATGGGAAGGGAACCCGAAAGAAGATCGCCGCCGGCGGACTCCTTGCACTGCTTGTCATCCTGATGGCATGTATCTTCAGTACGCTGGACAACGCGGTCACCATGCATCATACAGCAGGCACTGACATCGGGCAATGGCCGCGGCTTTTGCTGGCGGTAAGCGGCCTTTCTGCCGGCTTTCTTTTTGATATCCGAAAGCGGAAATTTATGGCCATGATGATGTACTACGTCATGCTGATGTCCGTCATCTGTTTGGTAGTACTCAAGCTGGGCGGCCCGTTTTTGATCGGCCTGATCGTATTTTATCTTTCGGCTGGATTTTTCGTGGTATTCTTCACCACCAGCTTTCTGGATTTTGCCCGCCATATGCCCACGCCAGCGCTGTGGGCCGGTATGGGGCGCGCCATGAATAACGTGAGCGCCGCTTTGCTTACCAACGCCTCTGTAGCGCTGCTTGTTTCTGACAGCAATGGCATGGCATCCATCATTCTGGCACTGGTCCTGTTTGTGGCCGTCAGCGTAGTCATCTATCTTTATACAGCCTGGATGCCGGTTTCATCCGGCACCCCCAAGGATATCCCGACAGACCTGGACCCTCAGGAAGCGTTCCGTCTTTTGTCGGAGCTGTTTATCCTTACGCCCAAGGAAACCGAAGTATTTGACAAGCTGGTCAATTCAGAGGAAAGTATTCAGGAGATCGCAGATGGACTGTATCTATCCCGGCGAACCTGTCAGCGGCATATCGCGGCGATCTATGAGAAAGCAGGTGTAAAATCACGCATGGGATTGTACCAGCTCTACATAGAAAAACAGCGCAGGCCATGACAGTCAGAAAGGGATTCGGATGAAGAGGATTAAAATTACCGTTTTGCTGATTTTATTGTGCGTACTGGCGGGGTGTTCCCCAAAAGACACATCGCTTCGGGCCTATTGCACCGAAAGCCAGCAGGAATTTCTGGATCAGTCGCTGGAAGAGCTGCCGGTCGCGCTTACCTATCATCACAACGATAACATCCTGGGACGCTACGAAACGACGGATGAAGAAATCATCTCCGAAATCCTGCAGGCATTACGGGAAACGACCATTGTATCCAAAGCTTTCAGCGGCTCTACAGACAGCCGGATCCTGGAGTTTGAGACAGCGGATGGGGATACCTGCCTCTTCTGGTTTGATGAAAACCGGTTCCATGGCGCCGGCGGAACATCCTATGTGCTTTCCGGCGACGAGGAGATTTGGGATCTGGCGCGGAAAATCCAAGAAACATATCCAGAGTACAGGGAAGCGATGGAGTAAAAAAGGCACATCGCAAAACCAGGCATTCCTTACTTGTATCCAGCTAAGGCTGTGCAAGCAGGGAATGCCTGGTTTATTTATACCCATTTTTCAAACGCAAGGGACTCGGATTTAGCCTCATTTATACTCTTCCCCTTCCACAATGGGCATTGTGATGTTTTCCATGGCTTCTCGCATTTTGGGGTGCCGGATAACAAAATGAATCGCCGGCGTTTTTTCCTTGGACACGATCGCCCAGCTTCCCTCATGGATAAGAATTTGGATATGGCGGAACGCAGGAGATTTGTTTTCCTCAATATGGTAGTTTTTATGCATCTGAGAAAAGCGCTTCATCATCTCCAGATGTTCCCGATATTGCTCATAGGTGTAGACGATATCCTCTTCATAAAAAGCGCCAGCCAAGGATAGCGTCATGGGGTATTGGGCAAACTCATCTTTTGAAAAGTTGGGATACGCTTCAAAGATGGAGTCGTGGGATAGAATTTCTTCCGTCAATTCCCTTTGAAAAGCAATATGTTCCATGATCCTGATCTGGTTTTTCTCCGAAACACGATTGTCCCTCAAAACCTGAAAGACAAGCTCATCGTCGGCCGTGTAGAGCGGCAGGGATGACAGGATTGACCGCCTTGTACCTTCTGTTTTTGCATCAAGCTTTAAAAAGGCATCCGCCGTAAATTTTGAGGATCGGACAGCTTGCGCTGCCCCTTTCGGATACGGGACAGGTACGAAGGATCGTAGCTCAAAAAACGCGCAAGATCGGATACGCTGACGGACAATGTCTTCAGCAGGGTATCAAAATTCAATCTGAGTTTTTCTATCTCGATACCAGGCCCCTGTGCCTGCTCGGAGAGCGCCTGCCGAACCGCTTCCTCTTCCATCTCCCGAATTTTCTTTTCCGCTGCTTTCACGCCAACCGGAATGACCGTCTGGTAAACCTTGACCATCCTCCCATAATTCTGCCGGATACTTTCTGCGGTCACACGGGCCAGATTTGTCCTCATATCCGCAAGTGTTAAAAGCACTCCGTCTACCTTCAGCGCCGGATTGATCTGCCTTTGTACCTTCCCGATTGTTTTCATAAGCTGTGTCATTCCCTTTGCCGGAAAATACTGAGCCTGTACCGGAACAATTACACTATCTGACGCCGCCAGTGCTTTGATTGTCAGCATACCCAAACTCGGCATACAGTCAATCAACACATAATCATATCCGTTTTTCACTTCATTCAGATAGTTTTTCAGCGTCAGTTCCCGGCTCATGGCATTGACAAGCATAACTTCCAGTCCTGCAAGTTCAATGTTAGACGGGATCAGATCAACGCCTTCCTCATGGTGTAAAATCCCGGCGTGGCTATCCATTTCCCGGTCAGCCACAATGCCCTCTAACTGTGTGGCAAGCGTCACAGAAAGATTATCCTGCTCCGGCCACCCTAATGAAGTGGTCAGATCGCCCTGTGGATCAGCGTCTACCAGAAGGACCTTTTTCCCTTCTCTGGCAAGTCCGATCCCTAAGTTGACAGTCGTGGTGGTTTTCCCCGTTCCGCCTTTCTGGTTGGCAATCGCAATTACTTTGCAATTCGCCATAACGGTTCCCTCCTTTCCTGAAAATTTAATAGCCATCTTCCCGTGTAGGGAAATGACTATGTATAAAAATAGGCATGAAAAAACCGGATGATTTTCGCAAATTGAAAACCTTCCGGCTATGTAATATTCCCGCATTTTAAACGGGAATTTCCTGTTCTTCTGTTTCTATCCTCTTATCCTCTATCACATCATAAAAATCAAAAATAAATTCCGACACAAAAGATTCCTGCAGTTCTTCCGATTTTTCCAACTGTGCAATCTCCTGCGGATATTCCATACCGGAAATTCCAAACAATCCTCTTATCATATGGAACGCCTCGCTGATTCTGTCTGTATCCACCAATGCAGTTATGGCGAAATAAACATCATCCATATTCTCAATCCTCTGGCTGTTGGAAAACAGTTTGTCGATCAGGGGCAAGGTATAGGCTCCGGAGATCAGATTAACAGCATTGTTCACATTACTAGCGGATTTTCTCATTTTTTTCATAAATAATTCCTCTCTTTCTCTTTTGGCAGGCAGCCATATATTTATAGAACGCCAAAAAGCCGCCTGCTCTCAGTTAAAAGAACAAACGGCTTTCTGCACATTTCTATCTCTTTATTCATTTTTACTCATTGCAATTTTAGTTCCAAAATAGTACCACGGAGCATATGATAAGCCGGGAAACCCAGTGTTTATGCGGTCTCCCGGCTCCCTGTTTACTATTCGAATTCGACAAAGCCTAATCAATTTTGTTTAGAGATTATTCTCTGTCGTATTCGTGGTGCTTTTGAATATTTGATGTATCCATATTATCCTGCCTATATGGGCTAATGTTATCAATTTGTTATCGGGGTTGATAACACTGGCTCTGAAACTGCGGATAATAACAATATGTTCTGGCTCACATTATAAGCGATTTTGTTTAGAAAATCAAGATATTAAAATCGTTTCCCAAAGACATCTATAACACAAATAGAGCTCTTTCATAGTCTTTAACATAGTATCTGATATTTTTCCTGCCTTTTTGGACAATCGTATGTCCTTCCGCTTCCAACTTTTCTTTCTGAGCTTCTATGCCGCCGGGATATTTGGCGTTTAATTCCCCATTCGCCTTTAAGGTGCGCCAATAAGGTGTTACATCCTTGGAACGCTGATAGCTCGCCCACGCAACAATCGAAACAAATATTCCTGCTGTAATCGGCTCTGTAAAATCGGCTCCATTTTCATTTGCAAAATATTCTCTTATCGCACCAACAGTAAGCAGTTTTCCATACGGCACAAGACGCATAACCTTATCATAATCAATCGGCGGCGCAAAATACATTTTGTTTCCGCCATACTTCTCTATGCTTTTTTCATCTGTGATCGTCTGAAATTTGGGCATATCCTTACTATCATGCAGCATCGCATTAAAATCTTTTTTATCTTCATTTGCCATTGTAAGCACCTCCTGTACACAAGTATAAGTCAATGAAAAAACCTATGCAATGAGACGGTTTTAAAATTTCCGTTTTTAAATTTAATACTCAGTTCTCCAGCTCTGCATCTTAGCTGATAGCAATTTAATCCCTGTTACCTTTTTCTAAATAATATAATTTAAGACTACCAAATATAAGGTATTAACCTGTATTTAACTTTCTTTTTATAATCTGCATATCCGTCAAGTTCGGTTTCAAGTACCTGTTCTTCGTTTTTTATTCTTTTTGCGATAATCAGAGGATAAAAGAGAAACACAACGAAAGAGAGTATTGATCCAAGCATCAATGGCATTGTAAGGAAAAGAATAATTGTTACACTATACATTGGATGTCTGACAATACCGTAAAGTCCTGTATCAATTACCTTTTGATTTTCCTGCACCTCAATCGTTCTGGAGAGATATGTATTTTCCCGTAAGACTTCTGCATAAAGCAAATACGCAATCAAAAATATAGCAGCCGCTATGTAAGGCACTGTTTTAGGAAGCGACAGCCAGCCAAAACGAAAATCAAGCCCTGCCAATACAAAGCCAACAACAAACATCAAGCCGCTAAGTTTTATTACAAGACTTTGCTCGCTTTGCTGTTCCTTAGCGTTAAGACGCTTACTTAATAATTGGGGGTTTTTGAACATCATCACAATACCGGCGACAAACATAGGAACAAACAAAACTCCCATAAGCAACCAACCGTTGGGATATTGCACTGTTCCCGCAGGCAGAAACAGAAGTAGCCCTACAAGAATAATTCCAAGCACAAATTTTATGATTGCATTGCAAAATAATTTTATTGTCATTGTACCGCCCTCCTTTGTCGGCTACTATTATTGTTTTTTCATCTGCCGCAAAAATAAAAGCACAGCCCCTGCAACAGCCACAATGGTATAACCGAGCACCCACCAAAGGTGCGGCAGGATACCCGAATAATCCGCACTAAAGACAGCCCGTTCCAATTCAACAGCATGGATGAAAGGCAAAGCATTTGCGATTTTCTTAAATACGCCGCCTACAAGGTCTACATCAAACCAAATCCCCGACATCCAAGCGGACAAATTGGTAAGTAACGCTCCACAGATACCGCCGACCTGCTTTGAATTAAAAACGCTTCCGCAGATAAGCCCCAAAGCAATATAAAACAATGCTACGGGAATGAGAAACAGCAAGGCATATAAAACAGTGATTGTCAGCTTCAAGCCGAGCAGAGCCGCCGCTATGTAGCAAATAACCCCCTGTGCTACTGCAATCGGTAAAATTGGCAGGGTATAGCCGAAAATAAAATCCGAAGCGGTAAGCGGAGTAGTATAAAGCCTTTGCAGCAATGCACTTTCTCTATCCTTTGAAATAAGGACAGCGGCAAACAAAGTCATAAAGGATAATCCAAATACCGTTATGCCGGGGGTTAGATTGTCAAGCTCAAACATCGGCACAGGAATATTTGCCTGTATTGCAGTAAGCAAACCGATAAGGACAAGAGGAAAGCCTAAGCCAAAAAACAGGTTAAGCGGGTCACGCAGTATTTCTTTTGCCGTTCTACCCGAAAATGCAAGCAATCTCATAATTTTTTACTCCCTTTTACAATAGCAACAAAAGCGTCCTCGAATTTTTCCGTTCCCGCCT
Organism: Gallibacter intestinalis; assembly: GCF_014982745.1. GTDB lineage: Bacteria > Bacillota > Clostridia > Peptostreptococcales > Anaerovoracaceae > Gallibacter > Gallibacter intestinalis. Next base: position 98,864 of record NZ_JADCKA010000004.1, read on the forward strand.
TTGCTTTCAATGCCTCCGCTGTTCCGAGCGCAAGCAGCTTGCCGTCCTTCATAATACCGATACGGTCTGCAAGAGCTTCCGCTTCCTCCATATAGTGCGTGGTCAAGATAATGGTTATTTTCCCTTTAAGTGTACGAATGGTATCCCATAAGTCGCTTCGTGCCAGAACATCAAGCCCTAATGTCGGTTCGTCAAGAAAAAGTATCTGCGGCTCGCTGATAAGAGCCATTGCAATGCTTAACCTGCGTTGCCAACCGCCCGATAATTTACCTGCCCTTTTGCTCAAAATAGCGGTTAAATCAAATTGTTCGGAAAGCTCCTTGGTTTTAGCATGCATCTTCTCTTTTGTAAAACCGTGAACACCGCACATCAGCTCAAGGTTTTCCCTTACACTTAAATTTGGGGCAACGGCTGTCTCCTGCGGAGATACGCCTATGATACTTTTCACCGCAGCCACATCAGTAACAATACTGTTGCCGTTCACAAAGGCGTTGCCGCTGTCGGGCTTTGTCAAGCAAGTAAGCATTTTAATTGTGGTCGTTTTTCCTGCCCCATTTACGCCAAGCAGAGCAAATAATTCGCCTTGCCGGGCCGTCAAATCAAGGCCGTCTACGGCGGTTACATCCTTATATTTTTTTGTAAGCTGAACAGTTTTAATTGCCTGCATTGTCTTTTCCCTCCGTATAGCGGTATTTAAGTCCCATATAAGCATCGGTAAGCACTCTGCTGATAAATTCATCGTCCCAATCAAGATAGGAAGTGGCTATCATCGTAGCAATACCGTGAACATAGAGCCACATTTCCAGATGAAACAAATATGCTTCATCTTCACTAATCCCTAAATTTTGCTGTATTAACTGCATAAGGGGTCTGATTTCTTCTTTGTTTTCTTCTATTTTTTCACGGCTTCGGTCACGCATAAAAAGCAGCTTGAAAAGCTCCCTTTCTTCTTTGGCAAAGCGGATATATGCCATGCCGCTTGCCTTATAGGGGGAATATTTTCCCTTAGCCATATCTTCACGCAAATAATTCTGATACAGCAGGTCAGAAGCTATAAAAACCTCCTGCCCGACTTCCTCCATATTTTTGAACAGTCCGAAAATCGGTTTGACAGAGCATCCAAGCTCCGCAGCCAACGCTCTTGCGGTCAATCCAGATATTCCATTCTTCCGTGTTACATTCAAAGCGGCATTAGTTATTTCATCTCTTGTAAACTTAAATTTCGGGGGCATTTGTTCATCTCCTTAAGGCAACATTTATTACGCAACATCTGTTTCTTATTATATGGAAATAGCTGCTTTTTGTCAAGCAGCTATAACAGTGAAACGGAATATGTAACGCTTTTGGGTGTCAAAACGCCCTGTTTAAGCGTTTAAGAGAGCAAAAAAGACGGGTAAGGAGTTTATCCCTACCCGCCACAATTTTACAGTTGTATGCGTTACATTGCGTTATTTGCAGTTGTCATTCTTCGTCTTAAGCGTGTTAATATCACTTCTGCCCTTAAAATGCGATAGGATTTTATCAATCTTTCTTGTCTGTGAATAAACGGCAGATCGCCATAACACCTGCAAACAAGACCCCTGCCACCGGCCACACAATCCAGGTAGTCTCCCATGCGTTTGTTAAAAAGCTCCAGGCAAGGTATATAGCTGTTGCTGACAGCCAGTACGCTGTTGCAATCGTTTCCTTAATGTAGCTTTTCCTTATCTCTTGGGGTGTATATTCACCCTCTTTCAGCAACTTCTGCATACTCGCCCATCGAACGCCAGCTATGATAAATATTCCTGCTCCGATTCCGGCGAGCAGCAAAGTAATTGCCAGCATGATAACGATTAAAAATTCGTTTTCGGTAAACGCACCGACCAGCAGAGGAACGGGGGATAGAATACAGATACCGGTTGCAATCATATTGCTCCTTACATAGACAGGTCTATATTCTTTTTGTCTTTCTTTAACCATTCCCGTTACGCCATATTCTGTTTCAAAAGGTTCTTTATCAATGAAGTCATAGGGTGCATTTTTAAAGCCGCAGTGCAGAAAGATCGCAACTGCAACAGCAACAAAAACGAACAGAGAAACAAGCCCGATCCCTCCGGCGACATTTTCAGATATGGAGAGAGCAACCTCGGACACAGCTCCCAAAAGCAAAAGAGGGATTACCGCAATAACGCAAAGAAAAGTTGCTACGGCAATTTTTACGGACGCAGACTTTCTCCATTTCAAAAAATGATCTGCCTGTGACAAAGTAATCCGTTTCACAGGTATATCTGTTTCATCTGTGAACTCCTCATCTTCCATTTCGTCCTTGAGAAGATAATCGGTCGTCACGCCGAACAAATTTCCAAGCTGAAGAATTTTTTCTAAATCCGGTGTAGTCTGTGCAGCCTCCCATTTGGATACCGCCTGACGGGACACATTCATTTTTGCAGCCAGTTCTTCCTGAGACCAGCCATTTCTTTTTCTCAATCGAATAATCTTATCCGCTAAAATCATAATCATTTACCTCCGTTTGATACTGTAGTGCAATCGCCCTATTTCTATGTATAGGATACTCTTTTCAAAGGTTGCATACCACCAAACGGCGGTTTGAAATGTGTCAACCTGCGGTTGCAGAAGTATTTTTCCATACAATACAAACTATTTCCACGGTCTGCTGTCGGCAAGCCAGCCTTGCTCCGCCCAATACTTTCCGTCAAGGTATTCGGGATCTGATCTATGTATGGATTTCTGCATCATACGGCAGAAGAAAAACTTAAATTTCGTAATCAAATTTGTATATGCGGGCTTTGTATAATCTATATGAGCAAACTTCCGAGACAGCTTTTGAAGCTTTCCCGCAAGCTCGGCTTGTTTCTTTTGCGGCAATTTTTCCCAGACGATATCGCTCATCAATGCACCGGTAAATATCTCGATTTTGGAAATGCCCCACCACGATAAGCTGTGCTTCATATCTTTTGCCGCAGATTTTGCTCCGCTGCCCAAGCATTGTGTTATGATGACAGCTCGTTTTCCAAACATTTCAGGAGCAGGACGGTGCGGTATCCAACGATAGGCAAAATGGTCAAGTAACGCTTTCATTGCACCGGTCGCATGAAAGACATATGCAGGCGATGTCATCACAATCAAGTCCGCTTCCAAAAGTGATTTTTCAATTTTCCTGATATATTCAGCATCCTTGCATTTCTGTTCGCCCTTTAAGATACAGTTTGTGCAGCCAGCGCAGAAAGCGGGGCAATCCTTTGGAAGATAATATTCTGTAATATTCGCATTATCACTAAAGTCTGCTAAAAACATCTCTTTTAGACGATAGGTAACGCCGTGTTTTTCCGTTCCGTTTATCACTGTTATATTCACTCTTTATACCTCCAAAATATCGTGTAAAACTTGTGTGTGAAAATTCCTGCGGTTTTCTTTCTGTCTAAGGTCAATCCCCAATATTTGCGATATAATTTCGTATCGTAGGAACATTTGCTGCATAACGGTAATCAAATACAGCGTTTTTCGTCTTATCGCCGCTTCATCAAGGTCAGGACGGCAGGCTGCAACAAGCGGAAGATATGCCGCATAAGTTCTGTAAGTGTTGTCATTTTCTTTCGGTGACTGCATATCGGTAAGAACAGAAATTTTGGAAATGGCATAATGTTCAAACAGAAAATCAAGGGTTATATTGCCGAGATAAGTGAGCTTCTCAAAAGGAGTAAAGCCGTCTGTTTTCTCTCGTATATTCTGAAAATGCTCAACTGTTCCGTTTATCATACGCTCAATACATTGCTCGATGAGTTGATCCTTGTTTCCAAAATGATAATTTACAAGGCCTAATCCAACGCCTGCTCTTTTGCATATCTCACGGACTGTAACTTCGTCTAAATGTTCCCCTTTTTCCTCAATTAGTTTAATCGTCGCCTGTATAATGGCTTCTTTATTATCCACACTATACCTCCTTTTGAACATTGTTCAAATACATTATGCTGAACGCAGTTCAAAAAGTCAAGAGATTGTGACTAACAAGTGAAGTATGTAACGCTTTTCGGTGTCAAACCGCCCTGTTTAAGCGTTTAAGAGAGCAAAAAAAGACGGGTAAGGAGTTTATCCCTACCCGCCACAATTTTACAGTTGTATGCGTTATAATGCTTTAATTATAGATAATTTCCTCGTTTACAATATCCATTGCTCTATTACGAATACTGTTCATTGTCTGTACCCACAGCATTGAATTTTCTGCCTTTAGCTGTTCGGTTAAGCCCTCTCGCTCCGCTATCTGTTTTACCAGCCGAAGAAACGTATCTTCCGCCTGCTCGTCAATATCCACAAGATAGCTGTTCAGCTTGCCGCTTGTAAGCAGGTTGGTATAAAGCACCTTGCGGTGCTGTTTGAGATAGCGCAAATGCCGCTGCCCCCATACGCCGATAGGCTTGGTTTCTTTTTCGGCGGGTAAAGACAGACAAGGAAGAAAATAATCTCCCTGCCGTATATAAGTGCCGCCCAGTTCTTCAAAAATCATCTTTGCCATTTTGTTTTCCTCCTGAAAAATGATTTATCTTGAGCGTGTGTAATCACGCTTTTGACCTTTGAGATTTCTCGCCTGTTCAAGCAAGCTGTCTATCTGTTTGTGTCCGAATACTCTGCGAAGCAGCGAATAATCTTTGTTTTCAGCCCTCAGCCTTGTGTTTTCTTCGGTAAGCTTACCGTTAATTTTTGAGAGCTTTTCGTTTTCACGATATAGATTTCCGTTTGTGATGTTCAACCTGTGATAACTGTCCAACGCCTTGAAATATCGTGCAAATAAGGTGCTGATTAAAGATTTAAATCGGGCTACAAGCGGCTCAACAAACTTTGTCTTGTAGCTCCTTGCCGACATCATCGCAGAAGGCTCAGGGAGCTGATATTCAGGCCCGTTCATGATACTCTCATCAAGATTTTGCAACGCTCTTTCGCCATTATCAAAGTTTTTAATACGGTCAGCCATAACACGAAACTCATCTTTTTTCTCGACAAGCTTATCTTCAAGAGCGTTAATTTCCTTTTCTCGCTCCTGCTTTTTGTAATCCAAAACAGAGAGATGTTTTTCATGAGTCCCCTTGTGTTCCCACTCAATTCCGTGGCGTTCCATAACAAACGCTAAGGCGGATTTTTCTGCCCTTACCCATTGATTCCACTCGGTATCTCCACGAGTACCGCCCTTGAAGCCCTGTGCTGCAAGCGCCTGTTTCAACGACACTCTTGTATCCAGTCCACGCTTGCTGCCGGTGGTAAAGGGAACAAAATCAATGTGCAGATGCGGTGTTGCCTCATCCATATGCAGATGAGCCGAAAATACTTTTAACTGCGGATTTCGCTCCTGAAACCCACGATAGTATTCATCTAAAATCTGTCGGGCAAGCGTCCCGTTTTCGCTTTCAGCGCTCATATTTTCCTTATCGCCTATCTGCAAAATCAGTTCGTGAAACGGTTTTTCCTGTTTGGAACTGCGGATTTTTTCATAGTAGTTTTCTATCTTTCGGTCAGCTCTTGTCTGCCTGTCGTTGTATCTTTTCAGCGCATCATCGAATAATTCGTGATACACTTTCCTTATCGGCTCGTTGCAGTAATCTATATTGAGATGAGTGCGGTTGCCGTCTACATTCTCCGCTTTGAATTTGCGGCTGTTGTGGTTGACTGAGCCTTTTCCGACCATTGCGCTGATCGTTCTTTGCATAAATTACACCTCCAATCTCTTAAAAATCGTTCTTCCTCGGTTCTGTTACTCTTGCCAAGAGTAACGCAAAAGCACTTTTGACAGGCAAGCCCGTCAAAAATGCAACCTGCAAGCAGGTTTTGCGCTCTCCGAGGGGCAAGGGCTGTCCTTTGAAAAGGACACCCTTGCAACCCCGTCCAAACTTTATCACTTCCCGAAAAAGAAACATTGCAAGGTTGCAGATGTGCCTGCCTTTGCAATGTTGCAACCTTGAAAAACCTCACTCCATTTTTTCGGGAAGCTGCCAGTACCACTGACTGCCTTCCTTAACCGATTGGACATTCAGTGATTTCTTTGCTTCATCCAGCACACGCTTGGAAATGCCTGCCGCCCGTGCTTTTTTCAGCAATGCCTGCTGCGGATATTTGCCCTTTGAAAGATACTCAAGGATTAAATTTTCAGCCTGTTCGGATTTCTTCTCTTTTGGAATACCGCTCAACAGATCGTCAACCGATATATCGTAATGACCGAGCCAGCGAAATCCGTTTTCCCTGTCCAGCTCAAAAGCAATCGCTTCGCCCTCTGGAGCAAGGGAGGATTTGTCCTGTACCATCACTCTGGCCTGTGGATTGTCTTTAATTCTCCCGACAATCAGAACACTTCTCGCCGAAGCCTGAAAGTCAATCGAACCAAGTCCACGGTAGGAAGATTTATTTCCGCTGCCTTTGTTCATATGACCAACAAGCAAAATAGAACAGTCATATTTTTCTGCGACTCGTCCGAGCTGTGCCATCACATTACGGACTTCGTTAGCGTTGTTCATATTGATATTCGCACCAACATACGCCTGAATCGGATCAAGGATTACCGCCCTTGCACCGACTTCTATAATTGCTTTTTCAATTCGTTCATCCAGCATACTGAGTGCAGCTTCCGATTCATCTATGACTTTAATTTGCGTACAGTCTGCCTCAGCGGATTCCAGTCTCGGCTTGATGGTATCTTCCAGTCCGTCCTCGGCAGTTTGATAGATAATCTTAACAGGCTCACGCTTGGCATCATCGTAGGGCAGCGGCTCTCCTTTCGAGAGAAGCGCCGCCAGTCTTAACGCCAAAGTTGTTTTGCCCTCGCCGGGATCGCCCTGAATGATTGTGATTTTCCCGTATGGAATATATGGATACCAGAGCCAATTTACTTCCTTGCTCTGTACTTCGTCCATACTGATGATTTTCAGTTCAGCCATTCCTGTCACCGCCTTCCAGAAGAAAAGCATTGATATTTCTGCCTTGATTGGTTATACTATTATTGGTTACATGGAGTGACTGCCTTTCATCTGCGCCAACAGATGATGTTCGGGCGGTCATTTCTTTTTGCTTATTCATTCTGTTCCTCTCCTTTCAAGCCGCCGAGAATGACGGAAATCAGCTCAATGACATTGAGTAGTTCCTCATCTACACCATTTCCCACTTCAATCCTCTGTAACTCCGTAAGGACGGCGGAAAGCTCCTGCTTCAGAGCCTTATACACCCTCGGATTGCCCTGCACCACCACATCCTGATTGAGACAGCGACGGTAGCAGTATTCCTGCTTCGGCAGTCCCGATAAGGCGACCGCTTTGTTAATGCGTTCATTTTCTTCGGGCGATACCCGAAATCCCACCGTGATATTTCTCCAACGGTTTTTGTTGTCTCTGTTCTTAGCTGACATTTTCAAAATCTCCTTTCCCTAAATCGTCTAATCGCTTCGCCATTTCCGTCTGTTTGGACGGGAACAGATGAGCGTACTGATAAGTGATTTCAATGCTTTCGTGTCCTACACGGTCGGCAATCGCCACCGCCGAAAATCCCATATCGATCAGCAAACTGATATGGCTGTGACGAAGGTCATGAATACGGATACGCTTCACGCCTGCGGCTTTTGCACCTCTGTCCATCTCGTGATGAAGATAGCTTTTCGTTACTGTAAAGATACGGTCTTTCTTTTTGAGTCCGTAGAGCATACCGAGATATTCCTGCATTTCCTCACAGAGAAAATGCGGCATTTTAATGGTACGGTTGCTTTTCTTTGTTTTCGGCGTAGTAATCACATCTTCCCCGTGCAAACGCTGATAGGATTTGTTGATCGTGACCGTTTCCTTGTCAAAGTCGAAGTCCGAAGGAGTCAGCGCCAGCAGCTCGCCCTCACGGATACCGCACCAGTAGAGCATTTCAAAGGCGTAAAAGGAAACGGGCTTGTCCATCATCTCAAAGGCAAACTTCTTGTATTCCTCTTTCGTCCAGAACAGCATTTCCCTGTGTTCCTCGCTTCCCATATTTCCCACCTTTGCGGCGGGATTGGAACGCAGCTCGTAGTAACGCACAGCATGGTTGAAGATAGCGGAAAGCTGATTGTGCAGCGTCTTCAGATAAGTCTGTGAGTACGGTTTTTTCTTCTCGTCACGATAGGCAAGCATTTCATTCTGCCAAGTGATGATTTCTTTTGTAGAAATCTCGCTGATTTTTAGCTTGCCGAAAAAGGGCAGTATCTTCGTGCGGATAATATGCTCCTTCGTCAGCCAGGTGTTTTCCTTCAGACGGTTTTTCACATCTCGGATATACAGCTCCGTAAAAGCCTCAAAGCTCATATCAAGGTCAGAGGAATTCTGCAACTGGAACATCCGCTCCCATTCCTGCGCTTCTTTCTTTGTGGCAAAGCCACGCTTGCATTTCTGCTTGCGCTCGCCTTTCCAGTTCACATACCTTGCCATCACATACCAAGTACCGTTGTCCTCATTTTTAAATACCGGCATTATTCCTTCTCCTTTCCGGCTCCGTAGAGCCTTTCATAAAAATACTGGCGGTTGACACGTCCCGCAATCGTAATAAATCCCTTTGCTTTCAGCTCCTCGTTCAGCTTCCTGATGATCTTATAGGCATAGGGCTTGGATACATTGAGTTCCTGCGCCACATCATCGGCACGGATAAACCGGTTTTCCATATACATCACCTTCCCTTCTGTTTTTCAAATTCATTTATTTCGTGTCGGAATACTTTCTTGCCGCCTTCCGATTCGCCCGGGCGGATGTGCCATTACCGTGACACACGACGGATATTTTATTAAGCTTATTTGCTTAATGCTTTTTCATTATACTAAGCATATTTGCTTTTGTCAAGCGGTTTTGGAGAAAATATTAAACTTTTTTGTTTTATTTTCTCTTGACTTTCACTAAACATATCTGCTATACTGGTCGTAGAATGAATTGACGACCAGTTCAAGGTTCTGTCAAGCAGGAGAGGGTGGAGATTTTCGCAGAAAATACTACCCGGCGCTTGACAGGCTCTTATACTGGTTGCAGATACATAAGCAAGGAGTGTAAACACTATGGCGATTGGTGAGAGAATCCATTTTTTCAGACTTCTGCGTGGTATGACGCAAAAATATCTTGGTACGGCTGTCGGCTTTCCCGAAAGGAGCGCCGATGTGCGCTTGGCGCAATATGAAACCGGCTCCCGCAAACCGAAGGCGGATTTAACGGCTGCACTGGCGCAGGCGCTTGATGTTTCCCCGCAGGCTCTTGATGTTCCTGACATTGACAGTCAGATCGGTCTTATGCACACCTTATTTACCCTTGAAGATGTTTATGGGCTGACCGTCAGCGAAACAGCCGGAGAGGTTTGCCTGAAAGTCAATAAGGACAAGGGCAAAGAGGCTTACGAGCTGCTGCAAATGCTCTATGCTTGGAAAGAGCAGGCGGACAAGCTCTCTGCCGGTGAAATCAGCAAGGATGATTATGACCGCTGGCGTTACTACTATCCGAAATACGATACCACACAAATCTGGGCGAAAGTTCCTTCGCAGGAATTAAGCGACGCATTAGTCGAAGTATTCAAAGATAAGTTAAAATAGAGTCAGCAGGAGGTTACAGCATGAAACGATATAAAATAGCTGCTTGGTTAATGATAATTCACGGTGGATTTATGGAAATCGGTGGTGTTTTATGTGCCCTTCCTGCGCTAATTTTGGGTTCTGGCAAATTTGACATCGGACAATATTTTTCTTTTAAGCTCCAATATTTCCAAGACAACCTATATATGATTTTATTTATGGGTGCGATTTTCGGTGTTATGCGAATCATCGGTGCTATAGGACTTCTAAAAAATAGAATGTGGGGACTCGCCCTTTCCGTAATAAACTGTGTTGTTACTATGATATTGATGATGTTTATGCTTCCATTTGGCATACAAGATGGACTGCTTGCCTGCATCGCTTTAGTTTTAATTTTGACACAGTATTTTGGCAACCGAAAAATCATTGAATAATTTCCTTTCTCTTTAAAGCAAGTTGAAAGAACGACAAAAAGCCCTTAGCTATGATTTACTACCCACAGCTAAGGGCTTTCTAATATGGATTTCTTTTGCCACACAACCGCTTGTCAATCATTCTGTAACCCATAAACCACCGGATTGCAAGAATAATGGATCTTGTATGGCTGTTATCAAATTGTTATCAAAAGACTTCTGTAAACGCCGCAAACCCGCATAAATACTGGGTTTTTACGGTACTTCGTTTTATTCAAACTCTATCGTTCCAGGCGGCTTGCCGGTGCAGTCGTAGAGCACTCGGTTAACGTGTTCCACCTCATTTACGATTCTTGTAGTTGCTCTTTCCAAAACTTCCCACGGCAGCTTAGCCGCTTCAGCAGTCATAAAGTCGCTGGTGAGCACGGCTCTTAAGGCGATGGCATAATCATATGTTCTGAAGTCGCCCATTACGCCCACTGAACGCATATTAGTCAGTGCAGCAAAGTATTGGCCGATATCCCTTGCGATGCCTGCCTTTTCCACTTCTTCACGGTAGATGGCATCTGCATCCTGAACGATTTTAACCTTTTCCGGTGTAACTTCACCGATGATTCTTACTGCGAGGCCAGGACCTGGGAACGGCTGTCTATATACCAGGTACTCAGGAAGTCCCAGCTCAAGACCTGCCTTTCTAACCTCATCCTTAAAGAGCTCCCGGAGAGGCTCGATGATGTCCTTAAAGTCCACATGTTCAGGAAGTCCGCCAACATTGTGGTGACTCTTGATTGTGGCACTGCTGCCAAGGCCGCTTTCCACGATGTCAGGATAGATTGTACCCTGTACCAGGAAATCAACGGCGCCTATTTTCTTAGCTTCCTCTTCAAATACTCTGATAAAGAGTTCGCCGATTATCTTTCTCTTCTTTTCAGGATCATCAACGCCGGCAAGGGCTTCATAAAATCTGTCCTGAGCGTTAACCCTGATGAAGTTAAGGTCGTAGTTGCCTTCCGGTCCGAAAACCGCTTCAACCTGGTCACCTTCGTCCTTTCTCAAAAGACCGTGGTCAACGAATACGCAAGTCAGCTGCTTTCCTACCGCTTTACTCATCATTACCGCAGCAACAGAGCTGTCAACACCGCCGGAAAGGGCGCAGAGCACTTTGCCGTCTCCCACCTGTTCCTTGATGTGCTTTATTGACTCTTCCACGAAGGAATCCATCTTCCAGTCACCGGAGCAGCCGCAAGCATCTTTTACGAAGGCTTCGATAACCTTCATGCCTTCCACTGAGTGCATTACCTCCGGATGGAACTGAGTTGCGTAAAATCCCTTTTCAGGACATTCCATGGCTGCCACAGGACAAACAGGTGTATGGGAAGTAACTTTAAAACCTTCCGGTGCCTGCGAAATGTAGTCTGTGTGGCTCATCCACATTATGGTTTCCGGAGAAACATTTTTAAAGAGCACAGAATTGCTGTCCGTTGCAACTGTTGTTTTTCCGTATTCGCTTACAGGCGCTGTCTCAACCTTTCCTCCCAGAGCATGGGCCATAAGCTGCGCTCCGTAGCAAATGCCGAGAACAGGGATGCCCAGTTCAAAAATTTCCTTATCGTAAGGAAGGGCGCTGTCCCCGTAAACGCTGTTAGGGCCGCCTGTAAAGATGATACCCTTAGGTGCCATCTCCTTTATCTTTTCAACGCTGAATGTATAAGGCTGGATTTCGGCATACACGTGCAGTTCTCTGACACGTCTTGCAATCAGCTGGTTGTACTGACCGCCGAAGTCCATTACCAGTATTTTTTCGTGTTTCATTTTTATCCCCTTATTATCATCAGAAGCCGCGGCAATATACCGCGGCCGCCTTAATATCCTATTTTATACCGGAAGAAGTTTCCTTTGTGATTACGTCGTGGGCTCCGCCTTCCACGATGGAAGTTGCGGATACAATTGTAAGTTTTGCCTTCTTCTGAAGTTCTGGTATTGTCAGAACGCCGCAGTTGCACATTGTGGATTTAACCTTCTGCAGTGACTGCTTAACGTTGTCTGAAAGCATTCCGGCATATGGTACATAGGAATCAACGCCTTCTTCAAAGCTCAGCTTAGCATCGCCGCCCATGTCATATCTCTGCCAGTTTCTAGCTCTTGCAGAACCTTCACCCCAGTATTCCTTAACATAGCTTCCGTTAAGGTTAATCTTCTGACCTGGCGCTTCTTCAAATCTTGCAAAATATCTTCCCAGCATCAGGAAGTCAGCTCCCATGGCCAGAGCCAATGTCATGTGATAGTCGTATACGATACCGCCGTCGGAGCAGATAGGGATATATATGCCTGTTTTTTCAAAGTATTCGTTTCTCGCTTTGGCAACATCCTGTACCGCTGAAGCCTGTCCGCGTCCGATACCTTTCTGCTCTCTTGTGATGCAAATGGAACCGCCGCCGATACCGATTTTTATAAAGTCAGCACCTGCCTCTGCCAGGAATCTAAAGCCTTCGCCGTCCACTACGTTTCCGGCACCTATCTTAACGCTGTCGCCATACTTTTCTCTTACAAACTTAAGAGTTTCAGCCTGCCATTCGGAATAGCCTTCCGAAGAGTCGATGCACAGTATATCGGCTCCCGCATCCACCAGAGCAGGGATTCTTTCCTCGTAGTCTCTTGTGTTTACGCCGGCTCCCACGATGTATCTCTTGTGCTCATCAAGGATTTCATTAGGATTTGCCTTATGGCTATCGTAGTCCTTTCTGAATACAAAATGTGTAAGTCTCTGATTATCGTCTATTACAGGAAGGGAGTTTAGCTTGTTGTCCCAGAGAATATCGTTGGCTTCACTGAGAGTTGCTCCCGCCTTTGCATATATGAGTTTTTCAAAAGGAGTCATAAACTCTGACACTTTAGTATCCGGATCCATACGGCTTACTCTGTAGTCTCTGGAAGTTACAAGACCTACCAGCTTGCCTTCAGCTGTACCGTCTTCTGTTACCGCCGTTGTGCTGTGTCCTGTTCTTGCTTTGAGTTCCAGCAGATCTCTGAGGGTCTGGTCCGGTCTGATGTTAGCATCGGATGTTACGAATCCTGCCTTTGTAGACTTTGCCTTTCTTACCATTGCGGCCTGATCTTCTATGCTCTGAGAGCCGTAGATAAAGGATATGCCGCCTTCTTTAGCCAGTGCAACTGCCATCCTGTCATCGGATACCGCCTGCATTACAGCGGATACCAGAGGGATGTTCATGGTGAGCGCTGGCTCTTCGCCCTTTTTAAACTTTACAACAGGTGTCTTTAAAGATACGTTGTCTGTTCTGCATTCCTTGGATGAGTAACCAGGAATCAGCAGATATTCGTTGAAAGTTCTTGACGGTTCATTGAAAAACTGTGCCATGTGTCCTCCTTAATTTATATCCATTACTCAAATAACTTATTAATTTATCTTTCCAAATCCACTCTTTCGTTAATAATTCATTTTATATGAAAAGACTGAAATTGTAAACAATTTAAAGACAATTCAGCGTTAAAATAATTCGTGACAGCAAACACTTAAGAATTGCCGGTATACTGGAGATTGTTATCGGTGCTGTTATGCTTATATTTACATGGCAGCTGGCAGAAGCAGGAGACTTTTCCGATGTTATCGACGAAGGTCTTGCAAGCAAGGCTCTGATACTCGGTCTGATTCTTTTTGTTATGAATCTGTGGGAATTCTTTATCTACGCAAACGATGTGACACAGATAATACTGCACGCCATCACTTTGATTGTGCCGTATTACTACCTGCCTAACGCATTCAGAAACATCAGATCTTAATTTTAGGGTTATCGGACAAAAAAATCGGGGATTTATTTCCCCGATTTTGGTCTTAATCTTTCTACTGAATCTTCATCTTTTCTCTTTTTCTTATCATGGAAATAGTAAGCAAACAGAATAACGCCTACTGCAATCAGTACTATTCCCACTATCTGATATGGTTGCATATTGTAAAACACCTCGTTTCTTTCATGAAATATCATTATCATGAAGCCTGCGACCAAAAACGGCCCCAAAGCAAAATAATCCTTTAAATTCTTTTTTCCGGTTATGAGAAGTACAAGACCATACATTCCCGATGCGGTTATTCCCATTAGGGCCCCTGTAACGGTTATTTTATATCCGCAAAAGAGTCCAACAGCTGCGGTTAGCTTTATATCGCCGCCTCCGAATGCTCCCGGCACAATCACATTTGTCAAAAGCATAAAGATTGGAACAATCAGCATTCCTGCAAGCTCATCTGCAGGGCTGTCCATTGTAATTATGCCCGTTACAAGGATTAGCAGATTTAGTCTATCCGGAAGCCTGCGAGTCTTAATATCTATAGCCGCTTGAGCTATAAGCAATCCCGTTACAGCTGCAACAAGATATATATTATTCACTATTTATATACGTGAATGGTCCCCTTATCCGATAACCCCGACACTTTGCTTTCTTCTGCTGCCAGTTTAAGATTTTCCAGTATTTCTTCGGTAAATTCCTCGCCCGGACATATAAATGGTATTCCCGGTGGGTAAGGTATTACCGTAACTGCACTTACCCTGCCTTGGCATTTATCCAAAGCTATTTCTTCGGTTTCATTTCCGTGTTCCTTTACAGAGCCGGGCTTTGGCAGTTTCCATGCTTTACGCTTTTCTTTGCACGGCATATCCGTTGCAATTTCTATCGTATCGTCTAACGCCGATAAAAGTTTTTCATAATCGCTACGCTCATTTCCCATGCCTGTCATGGCCATGAGAATGTCGCCTGTGTAAAGCTCAGAGTCTATACCTTTACTTCTCAGATATTCATCGAGAGCTTTGCCACTTACGCTACCACCAGCCACCTTTATGTTCAGCTTTGTCCTGTCCGTATCCAATCCGGAAATGACTTCTACTCCGTCAATATCTTTGATTTTTTTATAAAAAAGATCCAAATTTTCCTTCCACTGACCAAATAGCTCTTTGCCGTGACTTTTTATAATCTCAGCATTTACAGCCAGGGATGCCATGAGAATATATGAAGGGCTCGTGCTCTGAAGCATATTCAGATTTTCCCTTAGCAGCCTTTGATTTACTCTATCCGATACCACATTGAGCAAAGCGCTCTGGGTGAAGCTACCCAGGGTCTTATGAATGCTGTTGATGACAATATCAGCACCGCCTGTTTCTGCAGATACAGGTAAATCTTCATTTAAGCCAAAGCCTTCAAATAGTTTAAGATGCGCTCCGTGGGCCTGATCCGTAATCAGTATCCTTCCTCTTTTGTGCACCTCATCTGCGATGGCTCTGACATCACTGCATACACCGTAATAGTTAGGGCTTGTAATAAGCACCGCCTGTATGTCTTTATCCCTATCCAGAGCCTCTGCCACATCTTCGGGATTTATCTTACCCATAATCCCAAAATCCTCATACATTTCCGGCTGAAGATATACGGGCGTTATATTGCCCAGCTTGAGTGCCGAATATGCAGATCTGTGGCTGCCTCTGGACATAAGGGTTTTTTTACCCGGCGCCGCCGAACTCAGCATCGCCGCCATAACGCCGGCGGTGCTGCCGTTGACCAGCAGGAAGCTCTTTTCAACTCCGTAAAGCTTCCTGTAGTCCTCCTCCAGCCCCTTTATAATGCCTTCCGGGCTGTGGAGGTTGTCGGCGCCGGCAATTTCCGTAATATCCATATCGGCGACAGTTGCCATATTCCCTAAAAATCTGTCATATCCAAAGCGTCTGTAAAGTCTGCCGCCCTTATGACCGGGCATATGAAAGGACACTCTGTCGCCCTTTGCGTGTTCTGTCAAAAATTCCAGTAAAGTCATTTTCTTACACACATCTGTAACTGTGTTATTTACTATTTAGTGATTTTGTCGCAGCCCATGTACTTTCTCAGAGCTTCAGGTATCACGATTGAGCCGTCAGCCTGCTGATAGTTTTCCATAACCGCCGCAACTGTTCTTCCTACTGCAAGGCCGGAACCGTTGAGTGTATGAACAAATTCAGGCTTGCTCTTGGCATCTCTTCTAAATCTGATGTTGGCTCTTCTTGCCTGATAATCTTCAAAGTTGGAGCAGGAAGAAATTTCAACATATCTTCCGTAGCTTGGCATCCAAACTTCGATATCGTAAGTCTTTGCAGATGAGAATCCCAGGTCGCCTGTGCTGAGAGTTACGACTCTATATGGAATTTCAAGAATCTGCAGCACTTCCTCTGCTGCGTTAAGCAGGCTTTCCAGTTCGTCGTAGGAAGTTTCAGGCTTTACGAATTTAACCAGCTCAACCTTGTTAAACTGATGCTGTCTTACAAGACCTCTTGTATCTCTACCAGCAGAGCCTGCTTCCTTTCTGAAGCATGGAGTATATGCAGTGTAGTAAAGAGGCAGTTCTTCAGCTGTGAGGATTTCGCCGCTTCTCAGGTTAGTTACAGGTACCTCTGCAGTAGGAATCAAGAAGAAATCCTTTGCAGGTACATGGAACATATCGTCTTCAAACTTAGGAAGCTGACCTGTGCCTGTCATGGCATCTCTGTTTACCATGAATGGAGGCAGGAATTCAGTAAATCCGTGTTTTTCAGTGTGCAGATCCAGCATGAAGTTAACCAGGGATCTTTCCAGTCTGGAGCCTTTGCCCTTGTATACGGTAAATCTTGTTCCCGCAATCTTGGCTGCTCTTTCAAAGTCCAGAATGTCAAGATCTGTTCCCAGATCCCAGTGAGCCTTAAATTCAAAATCAAATTTTGTAGGTTCGCCTACCTTTTTGTATTCAACGTTGTCGCTGTCGTCTTTGCCGAAAGGAACATCTGAGGCCGGAGTGTTAGGTACGTTGAGCAAAGCGTCTTTGAGTTCCGCTTCAACTTCCGCAACCTGTGCATCGTACTTCTTGATTTCGTCGGACAGCTCTTTCATTTCCGCCATAACAGCTGAAGTGTCCTGTCCTTCCTTCTTCATCTTAGGTATTTCTCTGGAAACTGTGGACTGCTTATTTTTCATCTGTTCAACTACAGACAGAAGTTCTCTTCTCTTTTTGTCCAGTTCAGGTATTCTGTCGATACCAAAGTCTCCCTGTCCTCTTCTTTCGACTGCCGCTTTGACTTCATCGAAATTTTCTCTGATTCTTTTAATATCCAGCATTTTTGTTCCCTCCGATCAAATATTTAAAGTTTATTAAAACAAGTTACGCTTGTACATCATGTACAGATAGTTCAGTTCTTCCACCTTATCATTCATTTCTATCTGAAGATCTGAAGCTGTCTGATAATCTCCCGAATCAAGGGCTGTTATAATTCTTGCAAGCAAGCACGGTTCAGCCAGAGTGTTCTTGCCAAGATAATTTCTCAGCTTATCTATTCTGCTCCAGTATGCCACATCGTAGTCGGCACAGTCGCCGTCAATGTGAAGCTTAACCGTACTTCTTATAAGGTCCATATTGTTTGGAATAATTCTGTTATGAAGCTCTGTGGCCCATCTACTGAGCATCGCCTGTCTATAGGATTTCAGTGTCACATCATTCATAACTCCCCCTACGCTAAGAACCTTGATCTTTTCATCCTGATCCTCATAGGCACAGAGGTTTTCCCACACAGTACGAGGAGCCCTACCAAAGTATATATCTCTTTCAGCAGGAGTGTAGCTGTCATACACATTTTCCTCGCTTCTATATATTCTGTCTGTTTCCAGATAAAAATCCTCTTCTCCCATTTTCTTGGAAAGGGATTTTTCCAAATCCGCCGATGTCTTGCCATTTTCCAGAGCAACCTTGATACCGTCCAGCATTGCCATATATGCCGCAGCAACTATCAGATAAGTATTTGCCGTTGGACATGGTCCTCTAAGCTCAAATCTTGTTGCCAGCGGATTGCCTATATCTCTGATAAGACCAAGCAGCACGGTTCTGTTTCTTGAAGGTGTGCTTGGATTGTGGCCCAGAGAAGTTACAACACATACAGGAGCCTCGTATCCAGGCTTAAGTCTGTTGAAGGCATCATTATTTGGAGCCACAAAAGGATTTACTGCCTCATAGTTTTTCATAAGTCCCATAAGAGCCGCAAGGCCTACAGGAGAAGCAAAATCCTTTGTCATATCCTTAGGGCTAAACAGGTTTACAGGCTTTCCGTTTTTAAGCTTTGCGGAAACTCCAAGGTGAGTATGTTCACCGCTTCCGGCTATGCCCGGCAAAGGCTTTGCCGCAAAGGTAACATCGAGGCCATGTACTCTGAATACATCTCTTACGATGTATTTAATCATGTTTTCGTTATCGGCAGCCTGAAGAGCTGTAGAATATTTCCAGTCGATTTCCAGCTGCTCCATGATGTGGTCGTAGTTTCCGGAATTGCTCATCTTGGCTTTAACGCCGCCTACTTCCTTATGACCCATTTCCACTTCAAAGCCATAGTGATCTAAAAGGATGAGCACAGACTCAAGAGCCTTTCTTACAGGTCCCACAGTCCTCTTCCAGTACTGCTCCTTGAGCACCTGAGCTGTTGAAAGTTCTTCTCTATCCGTCTGATCATCAGGAGTCTTTACCCAAAATTCCAGCTCCGTTGCCGATGTCAGCACCAGATGATCTATGTCATCCACACTGTCTATCATCATATTTTCAAATACATAAGGATGCTGTCTCAAAGTGTCCATAAGCTGCTCTTCAAACACCCTTACAGCATTTCTGAGAACAACCCTTGAGCCTACCTCTGCCACATCGTTATGAATCAGAAATGACGGTATTCTCAATGTACCCACAGGCAAACCGGTCTGTCTGTCTATGTTTATAAGGTTATGGTCCACATACCAGTTGACATCCTTATCGGGGATAATATCCACCTTGGCATTGTTAAGCACTGCGATATTAGGAAGCACAACCGATGAGCCGTCCGTCTGCACGCCTGAGCTCATAAGCTTTTCAAAATCGTCAAAGAAAGCCTTTACTGGAATCTTTTCATCGGTATCGTTTCCGCTCATATCTATTCCCACAAGGGAAACAAACTTTACTTCCGGATGTTCTCCCAGTATCTTTTCCAAGTCTTCCTTGCTGTGCTTTTCCGGTGGTATGCAGTAAAGCATTTTGTTTAAATCAAAATCAAACATCAGACCCTCCTGTCTTTATTTTTCCAGTTCCTTAAGATAACCTTCCAGTTCGTCCAGATATTCTCCGTATTTTGCCCAGTCGCCGCTTTCCTGTGCCTTCACGGCATTGTCAAAGGCATCGTTGGCTGACTGTATCAGTTCCGTCATGCTTGCCTTTTCTCCCGATGAGGAATCTTTGCTATCTGACGACGATCCTGAGGATGAATCCCTTTCTTCTATAGTGCCGTCACCGAACAGAGAATTAAGGGCTTCTGCCAATGTCGGCTCATAGGCTATCCTATCACCGTATACTACGATTACACGTTTTACCTCAGGTATTGATGATTCCGAAGCCTCCAGGTAAACCGGTTCTACATAGAGCAGTGACTCTTCTATAGGGATAACGAACATGTTACCTCTGGAATACTTGGATCCCGAGCTGTTCCACAGTGAAAATTCCTTGGATATTTCCGGATCCTGGTCTATCTGAGCTTCAACCTGCTGAGGTCCGTATACAACCTTATTCTTAGGAAGCTGATAGAGTATCAGCTCGCCGTAATTGTCGCCATCGTTACGGGCAACCATCAGGCCGGCCATGTTCTTTTTATCCTTTGGAGTAAACGGAACGGAGTTTACAAATTCCGCTTCACTTTCTCCCGGAAGATTCATTATATAGTAGTTTGGCTCCATCTCCTTTTCTTCGGTGCCGTAAGTTTCCTTAGCTATATCCCACTGGTCTTCGTTCTGATAGAACACTCTCACGTCTTCCATATGGTATCTGCTGTATACCTTTGCCTGGGTATCAAACAGCTGATTTGGATATCTCATATGAGCCTTGAGACCTTCCGGCATGTCGTCTCCATCCTTAAACAATTCCGGATAGATCTTGCTAAATGTTGCCGCTATAGGGTCTTCCTTATCGACTACATAATAATCCACTGTTCCGTTATATGCGTCGATTATTACCTTAACGGAGTTTCTCACATAGTTTGTCTTTGTGTTATCCACATCATAAGGCTCCGAATAAGGGAACTGAGTGCTTGTGGTATATGCATCTATTATCCAGTACAGTTTGCCGCCTTCAGTTACGATGTACGGATCGTTATCGTACTGCAGATACGGCATTATCTTTTGCACTCTGTCGGAAATATTTCTGTTTATGATAATTTTTGAATCTCCATCAATATTGGAGGATACCAATATCTTAGGATTTTTCTCCTTGATGGTGAACATCAACCTATTTATGAGGTTGAGCTTTATACCTGCAGTTCCTTCGTACTGTGTATACTTGTTTTCATCTCCATCAGGATAGTCGAACTCATCTTCATTGGTTCCGACTATGGCATATTCGTTTGTCATTTCTCCAAAGTAGATTTCCGGCCTATCTATGGAAATCTCTTCAACCTGTGAAGTCGGAGGAATGTTCTTTATAAGCATCTCCGGCTGACCGCTGGCCGTTATTTCATCAACCCTGGAAAGGGTGACGCCGTAGCCGTGAGTATATTTAAGATGCTTGTTGAGCCATGTCTGGCTTATCTTTTCTTCATCTATTTCTCTGGCGGAAAGGAATGTCTGGGTGTATTCACCGTTGACCATATACCTGTCCACATCCACATCGTGGAAAGTGTAATACTGTCTTATGGACTGTGTCTGATTATAGAATGTCTCCGCCGGTTCATAGTCGTTTATTCTGATATTGGAGATGGTAGCCTGATTGTTGGCTATATCTTCCCCTGTCAGTTCATCATTTGCTTCAAAGGACTGAACCTTTACATCCTCAAGGCCGTATGCCTTCTGAGTAAACTCGATGTTTCTTTCAAGATATTCGCTTTCTCTGGCGATTTCATTAGGTGAAACGATAAGGCTCTGTACAGCATAGGCTCCTCCTACACCAAGGAGATTAACCGCTATCATCACCACAGGTACAACGACTATCATCTTTAGCTTATGCTTTGCAACGCCGACGACAACCGAAACTGCACCTACTAGAGAAAGAACTATAAGCAGTCTATACATCCACAGTGTAATTGTAACATCTGTAAATCCCGCTCCGTATACGGCACCTCTATGTCCGTAAAGCAGCTCAAACTGCTTAAGCAGGAAATGCACTGCCAGCATGATAAACAGCAGCGTACCCATGATTGTTATCTGCTTTGAGGCGATTGTAAATAGCCTCTTTATATTGTCACTGTCGATGGAGTTTTTCTTTTTTTCTACACCTGAGCCGAAGTTTCCAACCTTGTCAAAGATTCCTGCAAACTTTTCAAATGGTGTTCCCTTGAGATTTTCGGAAAATCCGCTTCCGCCGGAGCCCTCTGAGCTGCTGCTCTTGGCTTCCGTACGATAAGCCTTACCGTCACGGAAAGTATAGCTGTATTCTCCATCTGAAAATCTGTCATATTCTTTGAAAGGATCTCCTCCCGGAGAAGTTCCTCCAGTGCTGCCTTCTTCTCCCTTGAACAATCTCGGATGTCTCGTACCCATGAGCACCATGTAGTACAGCACCGTAAATATCAAGAATGCTGCCAGCACTATTATTATCAGAGTGTTAAGCTGTCTTAAAAAGTCCAGCTTGAATATATAAAAGGAAACATCCAGTCCGAACAGCGGGTCATCGTATCCGAAATCGGTGCTGTTAAAAAACTGTAGTGCTGAAAACCACAGGAGAGTTACCGCAAAGAAGGTAACGATGGCACCGAATATCGCTGCCATCAGCCATGATATTGCATTTATGCTCCTGCTTTCTTCAAAATCGTTTGAAATAACCTTTTTATAATAGCTTTTTTTGATAAGCTTGAAATATACATATGTAAGGAAAGTGATGACAATAAATGTCGGCACACCTATCTTAAGCTGCGTAAACAGCTTTGTGAAAAATACTCCTACATAGTCAAGCTCTTTAAACCACAGAAAATCTGTGATAAATCCTATAAGTGCTACAAAGAGCACCAGCAGTATTACTATGGCAACAATGACTGCTTTAAGCTTTTTGTGGCCGCCTTTATGTCTTTCTTCCTTGGGCGGTCGCGTTTTTCTGCTGAGTTTCAAGTTTTACCTCCTGTGCGGCTTATGCATCATATACCGCTCTGACTACCAGGGATTTATCCTTTTCCCTGAATTCATATATCTTCTGAGACTGTTTGCCGTCTATTGTTTCGTTTACCCATACAAAGTAGGAATTGCCTGCCACTTTGATATCGCCTATTTCAAGCTGAGAAAAGTCGATATCTTTGTCACTGCCGGCTTCTTCCTTCAGCTGATCTTCGATGCTGCTGGATTTTTCAACCATGGACATAACTTTATTGTCCGCATCATTTATAAGTGCAAGCCTCTGGGACTCAAAGGCTATAACAGCTCCAACCAGTTCTTCGTCATAATAGTGACTGTTATCGCTGTCATCTGTATACCACAGATTGCTCTGGATATCCTTGGCATCGTTTAAGCCTGTGTCCTTGGCGTAATCCTTATTTTCATCGTAGGCTGCATCAGCGTTATATTTTATTGTGGCAATACCATCTTTATAGTTCTTGTCAATCTGAAGCTGAATCAGTCCTGTTTTATCTTCTACAAGGGAGTCCCTTCCTGCGGAAGCATCTGCATCTTCATCCTCACCGGTAAAAAGGCTTACCACTTTGTAGGAAATGTTGTCCATCTGCCTTGATATAACAGTATCCGGTAAAGCAATTCTCACAACGAGCAGGGCTGCTGTAATTACGATAATGATGCTCAGTATCCAGATGAGAATCTTGCTTCCTTTTCCCATCTTTTTCTTTTCGTCTTCATCATCGCTTTCAAAGAATTCCCTTGCTAACTTTTCAGTATCGTCATCTTTTTCTTCAGGCTTAACATTAGGCTCTATTACTATGCGAGCCGCTTCATCTGATTTGTCTTCTTTATCTTCTTTTTCTACGGATTCTTCTTCAGATTCAGCTCCCTTAACTTCTTTAACTTCTTCCTTTTCGGCTTCCGCTACTTCTTCTATTTTCTCCTCAGAAGGCTTTTTATCTTCGTCAGCCTTCGCTTCTGTTTCTACTGGAGATGCTTTCTCCTCTGCAGCTTTATCTAAGCCTTCTGCCTTTTCCTGCTCAGCTAAAACATCTGCTAAGGATTCGTCTGCCTGAGGTTCAAAGACAACCTTTGACTTTGTTCCCTCAAGTTCTTCGGCTGGAATACCGCCTTCATCGTCAGCCAGTGCCTCTGCAACTGCCTGCTCTTCTTCCTTTTCCTCTTTATCATCTTCAGGAACAAAGAACGGATCATCGAAAAAGAGAGTTCTGGCTTTAACCATTTCCTCCAGCTGCGTAGTTCCTTCTACAGCTGTTCCTCTCTCAACATCCATGAAACCAGCGATATCTTCTTCAAATCCACCAGGTTCCAGTTTGTTTTCGATTCGTTCATATTCCTTATCGAGAAGCTTCTGGAATTCCTCCTTCTTTCTATTGAAGGTATAGAATTTATCTATCTGCTTCTTTTCTTCGTTTATATTTGCGCCTGTAAGAGTTTCCACGGCCTTCGGTGCTATCTCATCAAAAAGGCTTCCCGCTTTACTTAAAGTCTCTGCACCTGCAACGCCTGCTGCCACACCTACTGCAGCTACCGCAACCTTTTCGCCGCTTTCGTCCTTATCAGGTTCAATGCTCTTTTCATCGATTGCTTCTTCTTCCTGATAGGAAGTTTCTGCTTCGGTTGCAGTTTCTTGCGCATCTAAGGCCAACTCCTCTGTATCGGCTATTACCGATGTCATCTGAGGCTCATCCACAATTACCTTTTCAACCTTGACACCATTGTCTCCAGAATCCACAACTTCAATGGCGATACCACCACCTGAAGGCTGTTCGATATCAACGATACGGTCGTCAGTCTGTAGCTTTGTCATAACAGGTGCGGTATTTCTTGTTACAACTGTTTTGTCTTCCTCATTTCTATTTTTAGCCTGTTCACGAGCACCGTGGTCCTTAAATACATCTAAAATTTCCAGGCCGTCATCCTTTGAGGATTCATTTGTGCCAGAGCTTCCGCTCATAAATTCGGCCATACTCTTTTCAAAGGCTTCCTGTTCCCTTTGTATTTCCTTATGAAGGAACATGTCTTCGCTCCTCCATCGGATTTCAGTATCATCGGTTTTTTTAGGCTCACCAGTAGGAAATTCCTTTACATCCCAAACAATGTCATCCACTGGAGACATCACCTTTACGCTTTCCTTTTTCTCGGTAGCCTTTTCTCCTGTTCCCGTCATGCCCTTATTAGGTGTGAAGGCAGGAAAAGTTTTAGGTGCCGCCGGTGCCTCTACCTTTGCTCCGCAATTGCTGCAGAAATTTTCATTTCCCGTTAAAAATTGTCCGCAATTTTTACAGTACATATTCCCTCCGTCATCAGTCGTCTATAAGACTTTCTATTTCCTCTCTGCTATACACTCTTCCGCTTTTGGCTGTATTGCCTGGCTGTCTGCCGATGGTAGGAGAAGGTCTTTTGCTATCCTCCATCATCATTTTACGTATTTCTTCCATAACATCAGGTCCGTCGTATTCGTCGTCATCTTCTTCAACCGCAGCAGTCTTTACCGCTTTTGTAGGTTCTCCGGCCTCTGCAGGCTTTTCACCGCCGGACTTTTCTGAAGTCTTTGAGGAAGCCTTAGCGGCTTTCTTTCTTTCCGTTTCAACCTGCTCTGCCAGATACTCTATGTATTCACATTGCTGTGGTGTAAGCTTGCTATCAATTTGCTTTAATGTTCTATTTCTTCGGCTTGATTTTACAAACCAAGCAATCAAACCGATAAATACCATAAGTGCAATAACAACTACACTTATCGCTACTACAAGATCCACTCTGTCTATATTTAATGTCAGATGTATGCTGCCCATAAATTAAACCTTCCTTATATAACCCACTTATCCGTCTTATAGATAAACTACACATCATTATACTATATGGAAATTTTCAATGCAATCAAATGACCTTTAAAACAATAGGTTTTTATTAAATTTTATATTGACAACCGTTTCCATTGGTGGTAAACTTTCTCTTGCGTTACAATTGAAACAGATGTGCACCATTAGCTCAGCTGGTAGAGCACCTGACTCTTAATCAGGGTGTCCGGGGTTCGAGCCCCCGATGGTGTACCAAATAAACCCCTAACTTCAACAGTCTAGGGGTTTTTACATTTTTGTTAGCATTTAAATACGGCAAAATTATCACTATTTTAATTATAAAGGATTGTAAATAAGTAAATAATTATCACTTACACATTGCAAGAAAATGGCTAAAAAGTGGCAAACAAAGACTCGCAAATACTGTGTCGCGAGTCTTTGTTCGTATAGAAAGTTTTGTATGATTATTCGGAAGCTTTTTGATTCTCTCAGTGTCTGCTATAGCATTTAATCGCGATACCCTTCTATAAAATCTTTCAGTGTCACCGCCCCACTATCTTTAAACTGCTTTGATTCGGCAAAAGAAGACACTGCCAGTTTTGCTTCTTCCCATGTATCTTTCCACAGATCATTTTTTCTGGCATATTTAGGCAATTCATTATGAAATATGTTCCATGTGATAAGTGCTAACATCAAGAATACATCAAATTCATAGTTATCTGTTCCTTCCCATCTCTTTAAACATAAAATCAGTGCCTGCCCAATGATATCTTGATCGGATAAACTGTTAGTAGTCATGCAGTCATGAAACATATCATATGCTTCATTAGCCGTGGATTCTGTAACAACACATACACCGCTTAGGTGCGAAGGTGCCGCTTTTCTAAAATACTTTGCCTTAGCAGGGTCTCTTCTCATTTCACAAAAGCTTGACTGACTAATTCCTATTTCCTCTGCAATTCCTTTATAAGTAAGTTTCTTTTTAATCCCTTGTTCAATCTTATCTTTATTCTTTACATGATATCTATCTTTCGCTTCATCCACAATCGTACTGAATAAAACTGTTGAGGGTCTATCTAGCCTAGCCATAATCGTTTCATCCGTTCTAGGATAACGAATGACATCTATCGGACTAAACCCTTCATTTCCAACATTCAATACATTTAAAGAATCCGCCGCTTTATATAACATCTCATTTTGTCTTGCATAGCTAAAAGCTTTTAATCTATCATCTCTTTTTGTCCTTGAATAATTCTTGAAATCTTTAGCAAATCTTTTTAATTGAATTTGCATAACTAAATCATCTATTTCTTCTATCAAGTTTCTATTTTTATTAATATTTTTCAAGTAACTAGGTATTTCCCAACCAAGCCTATCCTCTGATTCAAAACGCTTTGTCCTTACTATATCAATAAACCTTTCTAGTTGCTTTTCTAAAATGAAAATCTCTTTTTCCGCATTTGGATTTTTCATTTCGCGAATATTCATGTATTCATTCTTTGTTTTTTTAATATTAGCAAAAAAAATATCATCAGATAATAAGAGATTTATTTCTTCTTTATCACAAATCTCTTCAAACTTCCTTTGGCGAAATTCTCTTATGTCTCTTTTAGCTTGCAATAATTCCACTAAGATATCTCTATCTTTTAATCGTCCTATAAAGCTTTCGTTTATATTAAATTGATATTTTAACTTACTTAATGCAGGTCCCAAAGCTTTCACAAAATATGAAAGTGGAACATTTTCATAAAACGCCGCTTGATATAGCAATCCTTTACGTTCACTTAAAGAAATATATTCCTTTATATTAATCATTAATTATCCTCCTTAAAGTCATATATAGTATCACATCTCCTTAAACGAAAGTATACCACATGTCTGGTATATTATCCGGTTCATATTCCTGATAGACTTGCACCAATCCGGATTAAATGAGCTCATATTCACCATTCTGACGAAAGGAGATAAATTGAATGATTTACGCTAACAAAGATTTATCGAAGCTGCCGACCGTAATCGGCGATACTGAAACATTATTGGTTGAATTCCACGCCATTATCACTTTAGTAATGCGGCAGCTTGCCGGCCCTTCGAAAAAAGAACGGCTTCGCTTCACTGAGATGATAAGTCACCAAGCAAGATATATTGCCCAAAATGACTTCACTGCGCCGTTCTTTAAGTAAGGGCCGCACCTTGCAGCAAAGCGCAAGGTGTTGGGTCCAGGGCATAGCCCTGGCAAGATAGAGCGCAGCGGGATTTCCATGCGCCAGCATGGAAATCCTATCTTGTTAGTTTTTTGCGCGCTGCAATAATATGTGTCTTTTATCAGCGCAGAAAACTAACTTTGACGACATCACTAATTATCCATTTAAAGCTGAAAGGAGGAAAAGAAATGGCTTCAATAAAGGGCATTAAGGGCAATCCCTTAAGTCACTTCAGACACAACTTGCGAGAAAACAAAACATATGCAAACAAAGATATCGATTTTGAAAGAATTGAACAAAATTACATATTATCTGCTCATGGAACCACGAGTCGCGAATGCATGCAGTACTATAAAGAATTGACAAAACATGTCTATCATCGTCAAGGAAAAACCATTACTACTGCGGAGTGTGTAGTTACACTGCCTTTGGATTTAGAAGAAATAAAAGAAAAGGAGTTTTTTGAGACATCTTATAGCTTTCTAACTCACGTACTCTTTGATGGCGATGATGCAAGATGTCTCTTAGCTAATGTTCATCGAGACGAAGCAGGACAACCTCACATGCACTATATATTCACTTTTCCAGAAGAAGATAATCCAAAGTACATCTCATTCAAAGAAAAGTTAAATGTAGGCATAGAGAAAGTCGAGTCAATATTAGGAGCTAATGTTACAGAATTGCAGCGCCAACAGTTGCATGAATCTATTAACGCATATGAGCACCGTACCGACAAAAAAAGAGAGCGAGAGACCATACATGCCATTGGGGAAATACTAAATCTAGATAGGGATAATAGCAGGAAAGCTTTTCTCGCTTGTCGGAGAACCGAACCACAAAAATATCCTGCTCGACTTAAACCAAAAGATTCATTCTTAACTAAAGGCTTTTTTGATGAATTTCATCAAAAGTTCCAAGCATATATAAATGATACAGGCTTAAATTGTACCGTGTATAAAGGAGGAGGCGGAATCTCTTTTACTGTGGATGACCTCAAAAAGATAACCGCAGAAACAGGTCAAGTCATCATACGAAAAGAAGATTTACAGCATCTCCAAGAGCAAGCTCATGAGCACAAAAAAGAAAAAACTATTATTAAAGATGATTCTGACTGGGGCTCATCCAGTTGGGGAAAGGAACGAAAATGGGAAAGAAAATATTAGAAAAAATTAAATACTACAATATACATTGGTTTTTGTTTGCTATATTTTTGATTCTCCCTTTTACAAGGATTTTAAAAAGTAAATTTTATCATACTGTTCACTTTGGCATTCAGCTTTCACCGACAGATAAAGCAAATATCCTCGCTATAATACTTTTGTTTTTCATTATACTCTGTATGATTTTCTATTTACAATATAGGATTTATGAAGTGAACACAGGCCGAAACTATTTCTTAGATCGAATTAAAACAAAGAAGAAATGGCACGAATTATTTGCTTTCTACAAAGATTCTGATCCATATAGGATTGATGAACGCACCCTTCCCATTGAAGATTGGAATAAGGCAGAAGGCATAATACTGGGAAAAACTAAGTCGGGTCGATTAATAAAGCGTGACAGCAAAGACAAGGGAAACGCCGCTTGCTTTGCACGACCAGGTTCTGGAAAAACTACAAGCCAAATAATTCCAACCGCTTTGAGATTTAAAGGAGGGGTGTTTGCCATTGATATCAAGGGAGATATATACAATGCTACAAAAAAGTTCCGTAAAATCAAAATATTCGATCCAGAAGATGTGAACAATAGTTTTAATTTCAACCCTCTTATGGGAATAGAAGAATTAAGCATTTCCGAAAGGGTTTCTTACATTGAGAATATGTCCATATCATTAATACCTGAAGAAGGGGATAAATCCAAATACTTTACCGACGGAGGTCGCGATTTTTTCTGTGGCATTGCTCTGTATTTATTATCTGAAGATATCACAATATCATTTGTGGATATTATCAAATCTGTAGTGTTTGGAACATATTCAGAATGGGTGCTAAAAATAAAAAATAGTTCCTGTTTTGAAGCCAAAGAATATACCGACGCATACTTTGGAACTAATGAAGCAAATGTTGCCGGCGCTTATGGAACTGCAGTGAAACGCTTACGTCCACTAACAACAGGTAATCTAGCAAAACTTCTACATAATAATGAAGAATGTATATCTCCAGATGATTTAGAAAATGGTATTGACATATACATACGTCTTCCACAAGAAAAATTAAAATTATATGCTCCGATTTCCACTTTAATAGTACAGACATTCATGAATGCGTTCATGAAAAGGCCAGATGAAGCATATTCCTGCAATGTCAATCCTATCATTTTTTTGCTAGACGAATTCCATCAGCTAAATTTTGATTTGGATACCATTACAACTGCCATGGCAACACTACGTTCAAAAAAAGTAACTCTCTTTATCACTTTACAATCCATTGCGCAATTGGAATCACAATACGGAAAAGCTGGAGCAAGACAAATTATTGACTGTTGCGCAATAATTTCTGTAATGGATGCACAAGACCCGGAAAGTAGAGAATATTTTTCTAAAGCAATTGGCACGAAAAAAGTTCTGAAATCTTCAACTTCAAGAAATCGCTCATTGCAAAATCGCCATAAAAGCATGAATATCCACGAAGAACGAGAGCTCATTTTTCAGCCTGCAGACTTCGGCAATCTCAAAGATGATGTAATAATTATCATCAATGGGAAGTATATAAGAGCTCAGAAAACCTATCATTTTAAGCCAAGAAGAAATAAGAAAGGAAATTGAAATGAATACACTAATACGATTACGCACCGCAGAAAAAGCCTACGAAGAGATATGCCAGCTTGATCCAGATACTTCTATCACGCGTAACTATATTTACTCCATAATCAAAAGCGGCATCTTACCTGTCAAAAAAGTTGGACGCAAATCTTTGGTAGATATGGACAAACTAATAGAATATCTTTGCAATCAAACTAGCAAAAAATGAGCAAAAAGAAAAAGGGGACTTACATCCCTTTCCCTTTTGAAACAACTAAATCAGGGCGCCCTAAAAAGCCCGAAGCTTTTTCCTCAATATATTACTCTATGCTAATAAGTCCAGCTTTTACATCACTTACAGCTTCTCAAAAAACATTATATATGTACTGTAAAGTACAGTACTATGGAGAAGAACCTGTAGGCAAACCCACATTTTCTATGAATAAAGGAAAGTGGTGCAAAAAATACAAATTATATTCTGAAGGAAATGCTCAAGGATTCTATAGGGATATGGAAGCGCTGATAAATCATGGTTTTATCGATTGTATATATCAAGGAGCACTCTATCATAGAAAAAACAGATATATGTTTTCTAATCGGTGGCAACAATATGGTCAAAAAGACTATGAAGTACCCTACAATGTTATGACTTATGCCATGTATAAGCGCGCTATGGCTGCCAATAATAAGTAACCTATGGTTAATATTTTAAATGGGTATTGAATTCCATATAAGTTCATTATCAAAGACACCATGACAGTTGTTTTAAAAACCATATAAGCTCGCATTTAACATTTTTAAATCTTATATATAAGCACATATAAGATTTAGAAAAGGGTTATATGTCAATTAATACAACAAAAGCGTCCACCTTCATCGGGTAGACGCTAGGAAGATTAGAAGCAATAGCTTCCACTGTACAATTATCTACTTTATTGTATATTTGAGACTAACGTGTGTCAACCTAAGGAGGATTGCAAATGGCAACCAACTGTATAATAAATGGAAATCACTACTATAGAATCTATAGAAAAGTGGGAAAGGAATTTAAAAATGGACAATGGCTAGATAAGAGAAAAGCTTTTTATGGCAA
>NZ_JADCKA010000005.1 GCF_014982745.1 Gallibacter intestinalis
TACGGCAAAAGAGCATCATGCTATGAGATATACACAGCAGATTGGAAAAGCGAAGATGAGTATGAAAGTTGGACTCACCTTTGCTTGTATGAATATGAAGAAATTAGTAAGGATACTATCAAGAAAAAACAGTACCCTTACTGATACTTCAATTTTCAAACGATTATTGCAGTATTTAAGAAATATTGTAACTAAACCGATACCAATTATGAACTAAAGCCACCTCTAAAGTTTTATGTGGGAAAAAGAAAAAGCCCAATCTCGAAATTGAGACTGGGTCTTTGTCTACGGTCTGAACGGAACTCCGCTTTAATGGAGTTCCGTTTGTTTGTTTTATTTAGTTTATTTCATATGTTCGAGATAACGCTGTTTGGAATTATCCATATGAATCGTCATGGCAGCTATGCCGGCATCCACATCCCGTTTTCGGAATGCTTCAAATATGGCGCTGTGCTCTTTGAATACCTGCTTGAGATAGTCATCGCTTTTATTGGCGAAGGGACTTTCTGCATGCTTAAGCATTTCCTGATAGGAGGAAAGCAGGTTTTTAAGCATCCTATTATGTGAAGCCGTGTATATCATCTGATGAAAGTTCATGTTGATGACAAGCATCTTAGCCATATCGTTTTTCATGGTGTAAAATTCCATAAATTCGTAGAGCTCTTCCAGCTCTTCAAATTCTTCGTCGGTTACCCTTTCAATGGCCCATGTAATGGCCTGTATCTCATATACCTTTCTTAAAGTGAACATATCAAGATAGTCCTGTTTACTTAAGCCAAGCACGAAAAATCCGCGGTTTGGTATGCTTTCCACAAGACCTTCTATTTCAAGCTTTTGAAGAGCCTCACGGACAGGGGTGCGGCTTATGCCGTATTTGTCGCAAAGGACCTTTTCCGTAAGCTTAGAGCCGCTTGTAATTGTGCCGTTAAGTATGTCGTCTCTTAAAGTGGTATATAAGTCAGCTGAAATTGCCATTTGCTTTTCCTTCTTTCTTACGGGTTTTGCTAAAGTTTCTGTAAGATAAAATCAGTAAACTCAGCGGCAGTATTGCCTGTGCCGTCTCCCGGCATGTCTAAAGCTGCTGAAGCTTCATCCACCAGAGCACACAGTTTTTCTGCTTTATTTGTGTATCCTATATGGCGCAGCATCATTTCGCAGGCCTTAAGGAGGCTGGCAGGATTTGCGTATTCTGCAATGCCGTCCTTTACCATACGAGGAGCACTGCCGTGGATAGCTTCAAACATTGCGTATCTGTTGCCGATGTTTGCACTTCCGGCTGTACCCACGCCTCCCTGAATCTGAGCGGCTTCATCGGTGATTATATCGCCGTAGAGATTAGGAAGGATAAAAACATTGAAGTTGGAATTAATCTGATCGTTAATCAGATTTGCAGCACAGATGTCCACGTACCAGTCGTCAGTTTTGATTTCAGGATATTCCTTTGCCATTTCGTAGCATAGGCTTAGGAATTTTCCGTCGGTCTTTTTCATTATGTTCGCCTTTGTTATTATGGAAACATTAAGGTTGCCGTTGTTTTTTGCGTATTCGAAAGCCGCACGGGCAAGACGTTTTGTACCGGCATCTGTTGTTACCTTAAAGTCCATGGATATTTCATCGGAAATATCTATGCCTCGGCTGCCTAAGGCATATTCACCTTCTGTATTTTCTCTGTAAAATATCCAGTCGATATTCTTTTCTGGAACAGTTACAGGGCGAACATTTGCAAAGAGATCCAGTTCGCGTCTTAAGGTTACATTGGCACTTTCAATATTTGGAAGGCCGTCTCCCTTGCCTGGTGTTGTTGTAGGTCCTTTAAGCAATACATGACACTGCTTTATCTGTTCTAAAACATCATCAGGTACTGCCTGCATTTTTTCAACGCGGTTTTCTATGGTAAGACCTTCGATATCCCTGATTTCGATTTTGCCCGATGCTATTTCATCTGCCAGCAGCTTTTCCAGTACGGCTCTGGCGCTTTTCATAATAACCGGACCTATACCGTCACCGGCAGCGGCGCCTATGATTATTTTATCAAGAGCGGCAAAGTCGGTAGGAGTGTTGTTGGCCTTCATTCTCTCCACTCTGGCTAGCTGCTCTTCTATTATCTGTTTTATCTTTAAGATATTATCTTCCATATTATTCTCCCTTGATGAGGTTGATTTTACCTCCTGCCAGTATCATTTTCTTTTCAAGATCTGAGAAGTTGCCACGAGCTTTGTATTCCTTGCCGTTGGTCAGATTCTTAACTGTGATTGCTTCGCCGTCGAGCTGAGCAATAGCATTTTCGATTACCAATTTATGGCCTATGGCAAAGTCGTCGTAGTCTGCCGGATTTTCAAATACCAGTGGTAGTATTCCGCTGTTTATCAGATTTGATCTGTGTATTCTTGCAAAGGACTTGGCCAGTACAAATTTTACTCCCAGATATAAAGGTGCCAGTGCGGCATGCTCTCTGGAGGAACCCTGTCCGTAGTTTTCGCCTCCGACTATAGCACAAGCTCCTGCATTTTTACATCTTTCTGCAAATCCTGCGTCTATCTTTTCAAAACAGAAGTTTGAAAGGTAAGGCACGTTGGATCTGTAAGGCAGAAGTCTTGAATCCGACGGCATAATATCGTCTGTCGTGATGTTATCGCCGGCATGGAGACAAACCTCTGCTTCAACTGTATCTGTAAGATGTTCATTTCTTGGGAAAGGTTTAATGTTAGGTCCCATTTCTACAGGAGTGTTGTCTACGCTGCAGCCTTCCGGATAGATAATAAAGTTGTCGTTTTTAGGGAAGTCTGCATCCTCTATGGTTGGCATAGCCTCGCCACAGGTGCTACCGTCGGTAAGAACTCCTCTTATTGCTGAGATTGCAGCAGTTTCAGGGCTTACCAGATATACCTGGGCATCTAAAGTGCCTGATCTTCCTTTAAAGTTTCTATTGAAGGTTCTTAAGGAAACAGCTCCGGATTTAGGTGACTGTCCCATACCGATGCAAGGTCCGCAAGCGTTTTCGATGATTCTTGCGCCGGCTCCTATCATATCTGCGAGAGCTCCGTTTTCAGCCAGCTTTTTGAGTATGCGGCTTGAGCCCGGTGATATTACAAGGGAAACATCAGGATGAACCTTTTTGCCCTTGAGGATAGCAGCTACTTTCATAAGGTCTGCATATGAAGAGTTTGTGCAGCTTCCAATGGCAACCTGATCGATTTTGATTTCGCCGATGTTTGCCACAGTATCAACATTGTCAGGGCTGTGAGGCTTTGCTGCCATCGGTACAAGCTGATCAAGATCGATAACCAGAGTTTCGTCGTATACTGCATCAGGATCCGCTGCTAGAGCTACAAAGTCTTCACCTCTTCCCTGGGATTCCAGGTATTTTTTAGTGTTTTCATCACTTGGGAAAATGGATGTTGTCGCTCCAAGCTCTGCTCCCATGTTTGTGATTGTCGCTCTGTCTGTTACTGAAAGGCTTTTTACTCCTTCGCCTGTGTATTCTACGATTTTACCTACGCCGCCTTTTACGGTGAGTTCCTGAAGAACCTTGAGTATTACATCCTTGGCAGATGACCAAGGCTTGAGTTTTCCGTTAAGCTGAACGTTGATTACCTTAGGCACTGTCAAAGAATATGTGCCCTTTGCCATGGCAACAGCCACATCAAGTCCGCCGGCACCTATGGCAATCATGCCAAGTCCGCCGCCTGTTGGTGTATGGCTGTCGGATCCTAGCAAAGTTTTGCCTGGGATACCGTAGTTTTCCAGATGAAGCTGGTGGCATATGCCGTTACCAGGCTTTGAGAAAAGCACTCCGTGTCTTTTGGCTACGCTTTTTATAAATGCGTGGTCATCGGCATTTTCAAAGCCCGTCTGAAGTGTGTTGTGATCGATGTAGGCAACTGAAAGCTCAGTTTTAACCTTGTCCACATCCATTGCTTCAAGCTGTAGATAAACCATTGTGCCTGTAGAGTCCTGAGTCAGGGTCTGATCCATTTTAATGGTGATTTCAGTACCTGGAACAAGCTCTCCTGCAAGCAGATGATTTTCCAGTATCTTGTATGCTAAAGTTTTACCCATAATTACCTCCGTTCTGTGCGATTGTATTCTTGTATACAATCATATAACCCCAGTAGGTTTATGTCAATGTTTTAGAGGTATAAAAAGGAAAATAAATATATTGTAATTTAGGATTTCTTTTGTGGAATATCCAAGGCATTTATGATACAATAGCGTCCGTGAATGTAAAAAAAGAAAGAAGGGATGGATGTGCTGGGATATGTAGTTGCATATAGACCTGAGATGAAGGTCAGAGAAGCAGAATTGTATAAAGCATACTACTGCGGTGTCTGCAAATCCATCGGCAGAAGATATGGACAGATACCGAGAATGGTACTGAGCTATGATGCGGCTTTTTTGGCAGTTGTACTAGATTGTCTTGATGACGAAGGAGAAAACCTCTCTAGAGAAGGTTGCATAATAAATCCTGTTAAGAAAAAGGCCATAGCTTATTCGGATGCTATTGATTTTGCAGCTGATGTCATGCTAATACTTGCATGGTATAAATTAGCCGATGATATCAGAGATGAAGGAAATAAAAAGGCTCAGGCAATCAGCAGTATGATGAAAGGCAGATTTGAAAAACTGAAGTCTGCAAGGCCGGAGTTGTGTACCAGAATAGAAGAAAACCTGTCTGGTCTTACTAGCCTTGAAGAGAAAAAGTGTGCCAGTATAGATGCAGCGGCGGAAGCCTTTGCTAAAATAATGGAAACCATTTTTTCGGAAGGGCTAAAAACTGTCAGCGTTAGATGTGATATAAAGGAAAGCGAAATAATACTGTCAAGGGTAGGATACCATTTAGGCAAATGGATTTATCTTATGGATGCCTATGACGATATAGAGGAAAACATAGAAAGCGGTGCATATAATCCGCTGCTATACAGATTTGAGTATAAGGATGAGGGGGCAACGGCTTTCAGAGAAAGAATAAAAGAAGATGTGGAGAGAAATCTCGTAATCTATCTTTCGGAAATTGCAAAGGCCTTTGACCTTTTAGATATAAAGAAAAACAGAGGAATAATAGAGAATATAGTATATGTAGGACTTCTTAAAAAGACAGAAGAAGTGCTCGGCAAAGAAGAAAAAGGAGAAGACGATAATGATTAATCCGTATGAAGTCCTTGGAGTGAAGGAAAACGCTTCGGAAGAGGAAATTAAAGCTGCATACAGGGAGCTTGTAAAAAAATATCATCCTGACAAATATCAGAATAATCCATTGGCGGATTTGGCGGAAGAAAAACTTAGAGAAGTCAATGAGGCTTATGAAATGCTGATGAAAAATAAGGGGGCAGGTGCTTCCGGCGGTTCTTATGGCGGAGGTTCAAGAGATCCACAGTTTGAATCCATAAGAAGGGAAATAGATGCGGGCAATTTAGGTGCAGCTGAAGCTATGCTCAGTAGAATCCAAATTAAGAATGCCGAGTGGATATTCCTTTCCGGTATGATTTCATATAAAAAAGGTTGGTATGATGATGCCATGAGTAAAATTCAGCAGGCCGTAAGCATGGATCCTCAAAATCAGGAATACAGAAGAGCGTTAAGTGCTCTTATGAGCTCCGGCGGAGTATACAGAAACGCAGCAGCAGGTAGAGGATATAGATCCACAGAGGATGCTTTCTGTCAGGCACTACAGTGCTATTGCTGTCTGGATATGTGCTGTGACTGCATTTAAGTTTTAAATGTTTGTAATTGCTCTTGGGAGGAATAAAGCATGAACGGTGCTTATAAAAGAACGGACACCACGAAGCTGGCAGTATCTGCATTGTGCCTGGCGTTGACAGTAGCTTCCCTTGTGGGAGCTTCACTGATACCGGGTACAGAGATGACTTTTTATGCCATCGCAGGACTGTTTTCCGGTGTCGTTATAATGGAAAACGGATTAAAGGGAGGAGCGCTAGTCTATGTGGGGGCGCTCATTCTGTCGTTTATACTGGTGCCTAATAAATTTGCAATACTTCCTTACGGATTGTTTTTTGGGCTGTACGGATTTGTAAAGTATTATACAGAAAAAATCAGTGCGGCATGGGCACAGATTGTAGTTAAAGTTGTATTCTTCGGTGTCATATCGGCTGCTTCCTTGAAGTTTTTTAAGGGGCTTTTTCTGGGGAACATCGAGCTTCCTGATATGCCTATGGCGATAATCATCATCGGTGGAGTGATAATGTTCCTCTTGTATGATTATATTTTCACTTTAGCGGTAAATATATACAGAAAAAGGATAAAGAGAGAAAAAATTGACTTTAGGCTATCGGAGGACCAAAATGGCGATGAAGAAAGAAAAGGTCAATGAAATTTTAGATCTTTTAGAAAAAGAATATCCGGATGCGGAATGCGCCCTTGATTACGACAGTGTGTTTCATCTGCTACTTGCAGTGGTGCTGTCGGCACAGACGACAGATGTCAGTGTAAACAAGGTTACGCCGGAACTTTTTAAAAAATATGAAACTCCAAAACAGTTGGCTCAGGCCGATGAAAAGGAAGTTGCGGAGATAATAAGAACAATCGGAATGTACAGGACCAAGTCGAAAAATATCATCAACCTGGCTAAAATGCTTGTGGAAAAATACGATGGTATAGTGCCGGAGTCAGATGAGGAGCTTGTTAAGCTTCCTGGAGTAGGGCGCAAGACGGCAAATGTGGTAATGGCAGTGGGCTTTGGGCATCAGAGAATCGCTGTTGATACTCATGTGTTTAGAGTTTCAAACAGGATAGGCCTTGTAAATGAACCAGATGTTTTAAAGACAGAACTGGCCTTGATGAAGACGATTCCTGAAAACAGATGGACCAAAACTCATCACAGCCTTATTTTTCACGGAAGAAGATGCTGTACTGCAAGAAATCCGAAATGTGATGAGTGCGTTATAAAAAACCTTTGCAAAAAGAAATGCTAATCGTAAATAGACTAAAGGAGAGGTGTAATTATGAATCAGAATATAAGAAGTACAAGTAAAACAGTTGTATATACGGGACTGTTTTTAGCTCTTGGAATATTATTGCCGCAGATGTTTCATTTTCTGCCGGTGCCGGATGTAGGTAAAGTGCTTTTGCCGATGCATATACCTGCAATACTGGCCGGATATCTGTTAGGTAGCAGATCTGGAATGATAGTAGGTTTTTTGAGCCCTGTTATTTCATGTATGCTTTTCCAGATGCCGCCTGTGCTTACAATGCCGATAATGGCAGTGGAAATTATGTGTTACGGTGCAGCTGCTGGAATTGTGGGAAAGAAAATAAAAAGCGTATATCTGGGTTTAATTGTGACAATGATATGCGGTAGAATAGCCAGCGGTTTGATGTATGTAATAATGATAAACCTGCTTGGCATAGCGGGACTGAACATGCAGATGTTCTTCCTTTCCATCAGTGCGGGAGTGCCGGGTATGATACTTCAGCTGGCGCTGATACCGCCGATGGTTAAACTTCTCAGAAAGGTAAACGGTGAATACTGATATGACAGATATCAACTGTAATAACAGACATGAAACGGAAATAAATGCAGCCATTGCCAAAGAGCTTAAAAATAATTTCTTTGGTGATGATACAACCTGCGTTATATATAAAGACGGCATAATATTTGAACATACGGGAGGCAGCATAGCGCCAGTGGCAGATGCGTGGTTTTGCGGAGATCTAGAAGATGCCGTTGTGGTGGACAAGGTAATAGGTAAAGCCAGTGCAATGTTTATGGCTGATGGAAACGCTGCATATGTTCACGGCAAGCTAATAAGTGAGCCGGCGCAAAAGATTATGGAAATCAACGACATGTCATATTCATATGATGAAAAGACACCAAAGATTATAAACCGCACAGGTGACGGCCTTTGCCCTATGGAAAGCGCTGTGATGGATACGGATAATCTGCAGGATGGCATAGCTAGGGTTTTCGACAAAATGAATGAATTGGGTATGCTTTAAAGTGAAAATAAATATAAATAATATTTGAAATCGAGGCTATCTTAACCTCGATTTTGTTTTTCGCTCAAAAAAAGTTTTGGAAAGAATATGCTGCATAGTATAAATATACACGAAAAATACACAAACACGAAAGAAAATATACAAAAAATATTCGGATATGCAAAAAATATGAATAAATTTTCAAAAAATGCTTGCAAAATTATTTGTATGGGTGTATAACTATTACTGTACCCGGCAGGAGATAAAAAGACCGGTTACAAAATTAAAAAAGTTTAAGGTTAAGAAAACTTATTGCGTATCGAAAAATAGTTAAAAAGAACAAAGAGTTCGGAAAAGGAGAGAGGAAATGAAAAACTGGATTAAGAAAATTTCAATCGTATGCATGGCATTGATCATGGTAGTAGGAGTAACAGCTTGCGGAAGCAGCGATAGCGGCAGCGGCGACAGCGGTGAGGTTTATACAGTAGCAACTGAACCTACATTCCCACCGTTTGACACAACTGACGAAGACGGTAACATCGTAGGATTCGATATGGATCTTATGAATGCTATAGCTGAAGATCAGGGATTCAGCGTTGAATTTGTAAGCTACAACTTTGATGGCCTTATCCCGGCACTTCAGTCCGGAAACGCTGATATCGTAGCTGCAGGTATGTGGGCAAGCGATGAACGTAAAGCAGAAGTTGACTTCTCAGAAACTTACTTTGACTCCGGCGTTGTACTGGCAGTAGCTGATGACAACAACACAATTAATTCTGTTGACGATCTGACAAGCGATATGAAGGTTGCTTACCAGGTTGGAACAAGCAGCATGGATGTAGCTCAGCAGCTTGAAGAAGAAGGTAAGATTGCAGAAGCAGTTGGATTTGATAAGGTTAACGATGCAGTACAGGCAGTAAACACTGGTGCAGTTGATGCTCTGCTTAACGACAAGCCTGTAACTCTGGAATACATGAACCAGCAGCCTGACATCATTAAAATCGTAGGTGAAAACGTAACAACTGAATCTTACGGTATTGCAGTTCAGAAGGGCAACACAGAACTTCTTGACAAGATTAACGCAGGACTTAAGAATGTTCAGGAAGACGGAACATTTGATGAACTCCTTGAAAAATGGGGACTGGCAGAAAAATAAAAGGTTACAGTTGAATTAGTAAAGGAGAAAATCGTTAGATGCAGGATTATATTGAAGGTATAAAAATTGCATATAGCGGAGCGACGACTACACTGCTTATCAGCGGTGTAGCCGTTGTGCTTGGTCTGGTATTAGGCCTGATTGTCGCTTTATGCAGAACATCAAATGTAAAAGTGCTTAGAGGAATAGCATCGGTATATGTTGATGTACTTAGAGGTACTCCTCTGGTAGTACAGGCCCTGATATTGTATATGGGTCTTCCGATGCTGCTTCAGAGCAACGGAATAATGTTCACATGGGATACACCGGTAATTGCCAGCATAATTGCCTGTGGTGTCAACTCTTCGGCATATGTGGGAGAAATCATCAGATCCGGTCTTCAGGCTATAGATAAGGGTCAGTCTGAAGCGGCAAGGTCTCTTGGTATGTCCCATGGACAGACCATGAAACTTGTTGTAATCCCTCAGGCTGTAAAGATTATTATTCCGGCTTTAGGTAATGAGTTTGTAACTCTGATTAAGGAAACAGCGATATTGTCTGTAATTTCCGTAACAGATATAACAAGGGCAAGTATGCTGTGGGCGTCATCCACATTTGTATATTTCCCTGCTTACTTTGGTACGGCATTTGTATATCTGACACTGACAATTCCTCTTTCAAAGATAATGAATTATGTGGAAAGGAGGATGTCTACAGATGTTAAGAGTTAAGGACTTACATAAGAGCTTCGGAGACAACGAAGTGCTCAAAGGAATAGATGAAAATATAGAAAAGGGAGAAGTTGTCTGCGTTATAGGACCTTCAGGTTCAGGCAAAAGTACTTTTTTAAGATGCTTAAACCTTTTGGAGGAGCCTACTTCCGGTGAGGTATATCTGGATGATGAAAAGATAAATGATCCAAATGTGGATATAAATAAGGTGAGACAGAGATTGGGTATGGTGTTTCAGAATTTTAATCTCTTTCCTCACAAAACGGTAACTGAAAACATCACCATGGCGCCTATAAATGTGCTTAAAATGTCTCAGGCCGATGCAGTTAAAAGAGCCCATGAACTTTTGGAAATGGTTGGTTTAGCTGATAAAGCCGACGAATATCCAAAGTCCCTTTCCGGTGGACAGCAGCAGAGGGTTGCCATTGCAAGAGCCCTTGCCATGGAGCCTGAAGCTATGCTCTTTGACGAGCCTACATCTGCCCTGGACCCGGAAATGGTAGGGGATGTACTTGAAGTAATGAAAAATCTGGCTGCCGAAGGCATGACAATGGTTATAGTTACCCACGAAATGGGATTTGCCAGAGAAGTTGCAGACAGAGTTGTATTTATGGACGGCGGATATCTTGTGGAGGAAGGAACTCCGGAGGAGATATTTGACAATCCTAAGGAAGAACGAGTTAAAGATTTTCTCAGCAAGGTGCTGAATGTTTAAAGTAAATGGAGAAATAAAATGAAGTATAAAATTTTAGGCGATTCTGATTGCCCTTTAGTACATATTGAACTTATAAACGGCGAAACCGTTAAAATCGAAAATGGAGCAATGGCTTATCTTTCCAATGTGGAATTGGAAGGAAAGATGAACAGCGGTAAAAAAGGTCTTGGCGGAGTGCTTGGAGCAATCGGCCGCAGCGTAACCAGCGGCGAAAGCATCTTTATAACCCACGCTCATGGTCTTTCCGACGATGCATTTATAGGCATTGCACCGGCAACACCGGGCAAAATCGTAAGCCTTGATGTGAGCGGAGCTACACAGTATAGACTTAATACAGGAGCATTTCTTGCCTGTGATAACGGAGTTGAATATGTTATGAAATCCCAGAGCATAGGAAAAGCATTTATGGGTGGCACAGG
Source organism: Gallibacter intestinalis (assembly GCF_014982745.1). Lineage (GTDB taxonomy): Bacteria > Bacillota > Clostridia > Peptostreptococcales > Anaerovoracaceae > Gallibacter > Gallibacter intestinalis. Next base: position 10,933 of record NZ_JADCKA010000005.1, read on the forward strand.
TGGATTCTTTGTGATGGAAACTCAGGGAACAGGAAACATTTTAGTATCTGCCTTTGGAGATATACTTACAATGGAAATTACACCGGATAAACCGCTCACCATTGATAACGAACATGTGGTAGCATGGGATGCTTCACTGGATTACGATATACATGTGGCTTCCGGAACCTTCGGATTTAAGACTGGCGAAGGTGTTGTAAATGAATTCCATGGACAGGGTAAGGTGTTTATTCAGACAAGAAATATCCATAATCTGGCGGATGCTGTAAGGCCGTTTATTCCGACAGGAAATTAAAAAATATAAGCGATAAAAACAGAAGATTGACGAATCTCTCTAAGGGTTCGATACGCTTAGGGCTTTCCTTATTGGAAAGCCTATTTTTTATGATTTTTTTGGCGCTATTTATGGTATAATTTATTAGTTGTGTAAAGAAGTAATCAATGTGTGATAAAAAGATAAGAAAGATAAGTTAGGAAAGGTAGAAAAATATGGGATTAATGGAAAAAATCTTTGGTGATCTCAATGCCAAAGAAGTCAAAAAAGTAGAAAAAATAGTAGACGAAATTGAAGCCCTTGACGAAAGCATGCAGGCTCTTTCCGACGATGAGCTTAAGGCCAAAACACCGGAATTTAAAGAAAGACTTAAAAACGGTGAAACTCTGGACGATATTCTTCCAGAGGCCTATGCGGTATGTCGTGAAGCAGCAGCAAGAACTCTCGGTATGAAACACTTTAGAGTGCAGCTTATAGGTGGTGTCGTTCTCCATCAGGGTAGAATAGCTGAAATGAAAACAGGTGAAGGTAAAACCTTGGTGGCAACACTTCCTGTATATCTTAATGCCTTGGAAGGCAAGGGCGTTCATGTGGTAACTGTCAACGACTATCTGGCAAAGCGTGACTGCGAGTGGATGAGCAAGTGCTACAACTTCCTAGGACTTTCAGTGGGCTGTGTTATTCACGGTATTCCTACAGAAGAGCGTAAGGCAGCCTATCAGGCGGATATAACATATGGTACAAATAACGAATACGGTTTTGACTATCTGAGAGATAATATGGTTCTCTACAAGGAAAACATGATGCAGAGAGAACTTAACTTTGCCATTGTCGACGAGGTGGACTCCATCCTCATAGATGAGGCAAGAACACCTCTCATTATTTCCGGTAGAGGAGACAAATCCACCGATATGTATAAAAAGGCGGATGTATTCGTTAAAGGTCTTAAGGCTGAAGAGGATTTCACCGTTGAGGAAAAGGATAAACAGGTTTCCTTGACTGAAGATGGTGTTAAAAAGTGCGAAGCCTACTTTGAAATTGAAAACTTCGCCGACCCTGAAAACATGGAAGTAAACCACCATGTAATGCAGGCTCTTAAAGCCAATTACATCATGAAAAAGGATGTTGACTATATCATAAAGGACGGAGAAATAGTAATCGTAGACGAATTTACAGGTCGTTTGATGTTCGGAAGAAGATACAGCGACGGTCTGCATCAGGCTATCGAATCTAAGGAAGGTGTAGAAGTAAGATCTGAATCCAAGACCCTTGCTACAATCACCTTGCAGAACTATTTCAGAATGTATCAGAAGCTGTCCGGAATGACAGGTACGGCTAAAACTGAAGAAGACGAATTCCGTGATATTTACAACATGGATGTTGTGGTAATACCTACAAACAAACCTATTCAGAGAATCGATAACGAGGATGCGGTATATACTACTGAAAGAGGAAAATATCACGCCATTGCAGACAGAGTGGAGGCAGCCCACAGAAAGGGTCAGCCGGTACTGGTTGGTACAATCTCCATAGAAAATTCCGAGCTCATAGCTGGAATGCTTAAAAAGAGAGGCATTAAGGGCTTTAATATACTTAATGCAAAGAATCATGAAAAGGAAGCTCAGATAGTAGCCGAAGCCGGTCGTGAGGGGGCTATTACAATTGCAACAAATATGGCCGGTCGTGGTACGGACATTATCCTGGGTGGTAACCCGGAATTTGAAGCAAGAAAGGAAATGGCTAAGGAAGGCTATCCTTCCGATGTAATCGCCTTTGCGGCAACTCTTATTCCTACCGATGATCCTGAGCTTAAAGCTGCAAGAGAAGAGTTTACGAGACTTCATGATAAGTTCAAGGAAGAAAGAAAGGACGAGCAGCAGAGGGTTAGAAATGCCGGCGGTCTTTGCATAATAGGTACCGAAAGACATGAATCCAGAAGAATTGATAACCAGCTGAGAGGTCGTTCCGGTCGTCAGGGAGACCCTGGTGAAACAGTATTTTGCATTTCCATGGAAGATGAACTTTTAAGACTATTTGGCGGCGAGAGAATGCAGGCTATGGTTCAGAGAATGGGCTTTGGCGAGGATGAAGCAATCGAAGCAAAGATGATTACCCGTTCCATTGAAAACGCTCAGAAAAAAGTGGAAGGCAAGAACTTCGGAGCAAGAAAATATGTCCTGCAGTATGACAATGTAATGAACAAGCAGAGGGAAATCATCTATGGAGAAAGAAAGAAAGTTCTCTTTGGTGAGGACCTTAAGGAATATATCACCAATATGACAGGTGAACTTATTGAAAGCTGCGTGCTTCCTGTAACAGCCGGCAGCAAGTTCCCTGAGGAATGGGATTTTGAGACTCTTACAAAGAATCTCAGACGAATTTGTCCGAGATTTGAAGGAGTTGATACCAGCGAAGACCATCTGATGTCCATGACAGAGGAAAGCCTTATTGAAGAAATTAAGGAAGCCTTTGCAAAGCTTTATACGGAAAAGGAAGAGGAAATCGGTGTAGACCGTATGAGAGAGCTGGAAAGAATGATTCTCTTAAGAGTTGTGGACAGCAAGTGGATGGATCACATCGATGCCATGGATCAGCTTAAGAGTGGTATCGGCCTTAGAGGATACGGTCAGCAGGATCCTGCCGGAGCCTATGCGCAGGAAGGCTTTGATATGTTTGAGGAAATGATCGGTTCCATCAAGGAAGACACCGTGAAATTCTGCTACAATGTAACCCTTGCAACAAAGACAGAGCGTAAGGAAATTATTTCCGGCGGCGAAGAAAAGAAGGAAGATGTTGCAGAGGTTGAAAGACAGATGGCAGCAGAGCAGGCAATGGCAGCGGGAGCTCCTCAGGCAGCGCAGGTACCTGAAAGGGAAAAGCCTAAGCAGCAGCCTGTAAAGAGAGAAGAACCAAAGGTTGGAAGAAACGACCCTTGTCCTTGCGGCAGCGGCAAGAAGTATAAATACTGCTGCGGAAAAGATAAATAAAGGGGTGATTTAAATGGTTATGCTGGAAGAACTGAAGGGCAGATTGCCCCAGATGGCAGCAGACCTTAAAGAGGTAGGTGAGTCCCTTTGACCCGGCTGGGCTTAGGGAAAAGATAGACGGTCTCACAAAGGAGACCATGAAAGAGGATTTCTGGAATGACGGAGAAAAGGCTCAGGGTGTTTTAAAAAACAAAAAAGCCCTTGAGGATAAGCTAGGTGAATACGAAGATCTGGAAAAGAGCCTTGAGGACATCGAGGTTATGATTCAGCTGGCAGAAGAGGAAAACGATGAAGCTACTGCAGCGGAGGTCATCAATCTCGGTAAGGAATACGATGAGAAGTTCGAAAAGGTAAAGATAAAGACACTTCTCACAGGAGAATATGATGCCAGTAATGCGATTCTTAATATTCATGCAGGCTCAGGCGGAACAGATGCTCAGGACTGGGCGGAAATCCTTTTAAGAATGTACACAAGATACGGAGAAAAGAACGGATACGGTGTAAAGCTTTTGTATCTGCAAGAGGATACGGAGGGCGGCATCAAATCCGCAACACTTCTTATAGAAGGAGAAAACGCCTACGGTTATCTTAAAAACGAAAAGGGCGTTCACAGACTTGTAAGGATTTCTCCTTATGATTCTTCAGGCAGAAGACATACTTCCTTTGCATCGGTGGATGTAATGCCTGAAATCAACGATGAGATAACCGTGGAAATCGATCCTGAGGATTTGAGGATAGATACTTTCAGATCCAGCGGAGCAGGCGGTCAGCATGTAAATAAGACGGATTCTGCCATTAGGATTACACATATTCCGACAAATATTGTGGTGTCCTGCCAGAACGAAAGATCTCAGCATCAGAACAGGGAAATGGCCATGAGAATGCTCAAGTCAAAACTCATGGAACTGGCAGAACAGGAGCATAAGGAAAATCTTAAGGAGCTTAAAGGAGACTTTTCACAGATTACATGGGGAAGCCAGATTAGATCCTATGTGTTCCATCCATACACCATGGTAAAGGACCATAGAACCGGAGCTGAAGTGGGAAATGTAGACAAAGTGCTAGACGGAGATCTGGATTACTTTATCAATGAAGAACTTAAGCAAAAGATATAGGATACAGCATAGTTATTATCATATAAAACAGGAGAACAGATGACGGATATAGCGGCAAAAATAGCAGGAGAGTTTGGAGTTCGTGAAAGCCAGGTCAGTGCGGCAATAGACCTTATCGACCAGGGCAACACGATTCCTTTTATAGCCAGATACAGAAAGGAAGCTACAGGAGGCCTTGATGATGAAGTTCTGAGAGCCATCGACGAAAGATTGGCATATCTGAGAGGACTTGAAGAGCGTAAGGAAGAGGTTATAAGGCTTATAGATGAGCAGGGAAAACTGACAGAAGAACTTAAGGCTGAGATTATGAAGGCCGAAGTTCTTCAGAGAGTTGAAGACCTGTACAAGCCATACAAACAGAAAAAGGCCACAAGGGCGTCTAAGGCGAGAGAAAAGGGACTTGAACCTCTTGCACTCACTTTCCTTGAGCAGAAACTTACGGAAGGGGAGCCAAAGGAGCTGGCGGCGGAATTTGTTGACGCAGAAAAGGGAGTAGAAACTCCTGAGGATGCAATTCAGGGAGCCATGGATATAATCGCTGAAATGATTTCCGATGATGCAGAAATCATTGATATCATCAGAGAAAAAACCGCTGCTCATGGCATGATAAAAACAGAGGCCACAGATCCGGAGGCTAAATCCGTCTATGAAATGTATTATGATTCCAGTGAGCCTGTATCAAAGATGCCAAATCACAGAGTGCTGGCGATAAACAGAGGAGAAAAGGAAGAATTTATAAAGGTTAAGGTGGAAACCGATACCGAATCGATGGAAAGAGCCATTGCCGATAAGGTGATTACAAACAGCGATTCGATATTTACAGAGATTCTCAATGAAACTATAGCGGATTCATATAAGAGACTTATTGCGCCTTCCGTGGAAAGGGAGACAAGAAATGCTCTTACGGAAAGAGCGGAAGCTGAAGCGGTTAAGATTTTTGCTAAAAATACCGAAAAGCTGCTTATGACACCTCCTGTAAAAGGTGCAAGGATTATAGCCATAGACCCAGGCTACAGAACTGGATGTAAGGTAGCGGTAATAGATGAAACAGGAAAGCTCCTTGCTTATACGACAATTTATCCTACTAAGCCTAAGGAAGATATAGCCGGTACCGAAAGAACTCTGGAAAAACTGGCAGATAGATTTAAGATAAATACCATAGTAATCGGAAACGGTACAGCAAGCCGTGAGACCGAAGAGGTGGTTGCTTCATATATTAAAAAATCCGGAAGGGATATCAGATACACAATAGTAAATGAGGCGGGCGCTTCAGTGTATTCGGCATCGAAGCTTGCCACAGAAGAGTATCCTGATCTAGATGTAACCACGAGAGGCGCGATGTCTCTTGGCAGAAGGCTTCAAGACCCTTTGGCAGAGCTTGTTAAGATACCTACAAAGAGCATAGGTGTAGGTCAGTATCAGCATGACATAAATCAGAAAAACCTGGAAAAGGCTTTGGATGATGTTGTGGAGGATTGTGTAAACAGAGTAGGTGTTGATCTTAATACGGCTTCTGCTTCTCTGCTTTCGCATATTGCAGGTATAAGCAGTGCCGTTGCTAAAAATATAATTGCATATAGAGAGGAAAACGGTCCATTTAGCGATAGAAAGCAGCTTAAGAAGGTTCCTAAGCTTGGACCTAAAGCCTTTGAACAGTGTGCAGGCTTTTTAAGAATTTCCGACGGTAAAAATCCTCTTGATGCCACATCCGTTCACCCAGAGTCTTATGAAGCTGCTGAAAGAGTTTTAAAGACCTTGGGCATAAAGGGCGAAGATTTGGCAAAGGGCGGAGTAGCTGATATTGAGGAAAGAGTATGCACCCAGTTTGCACCAAATGAGCAGGAAAGACCAAAGAGCAGAGCGAAAGGTTTAGCGGCTTTAAAGGATATGGCTCCTAAAAAGGATAATCCGCTAAAGAATCTTGGCAAAGCTATGGATAAGATGGCCCAGGAGCTGGAAATCGGTGAATTTACCGTAAGAGACATAGTTGAGGAAATTAAAAAACCGGGCAGAGACCCAAGAGAGGATGCGCCGGAGGTTGTATTTAGAAGGGATGTAAGGGACTTTGATGACCTTGAGCCGGGAATGGAAATGACGGGAACCGTCAGAAATGTTGTAGACTTCGGGGCCTTCGTGGATATCGGTGTAAAAAATGATGGACTTGTTCATGTTTCTCAGATGAGCGACAGATTTATAAAGCATCCTATGGATGTGGTTTCCGTAGGTGATACTGTAAAGGTTAAAATCCTCGAGGTTGATAAGGAAAGACAAAAGATTTCCCTTACAATGAAGCTTAAATAAACTGATAGATAACTGATAGCTAATAGAAACGGAGATTATTATGATAGATACGGTTCTGATAGATTTTGACGGAACTTTGATGAATACCAGAGAAGGAATCGTAAATTCCTGGAAGCATCTATATAAAGTTACAAGAAACATAGAGCCTGAAGAGGAGGTTTTAAAGGTTACTTTCGGGGAGCCACTCAGAACCTCCCTTGAAAAATTCTTTCCGGAAATGGATCCCGATGATGCCCTTGCCATATATAAGGAATATCAGGCAGAACATCACGAGCAGATGATGAAGCCATTTCCCGGTGTTGTGGAAATGGTAAAAAAGCTTAAGGTCAGAGGATTTAAAGTAGCACTGGTGACATCAAGGGGAGAAAAATCCTCTGTGGAGGGCCTTGAAATGTGCGGGATTTTAAATTGTTTTGATGAGCTTATCACCGCCAATAAATGTGAAAAGCATAAACCTGAGCCGGAGCCGATTTACATGGCAATGGAAAGACTTGGCTCTGCACCGGAACATACAGTAATGATAGGTGATACCATGTATGATCTTATCAGTGCCAAAAGGGCAGGAGTCAAGTCCATACTGGTGGGATGGAATGTGCTTGATAAAAAGCCTGAGGATATGGGAGAGTATGCTCCCGACGAGATTTTGCAAAGAGCTGAAGATATTTTTGATGTTTTGGAGAAATTCTAATGCTGAACATATTTTACGGCAGAGAAGATATAGATAAATCGAAATTTATATACGAACATACGGAAGGCAAAACCATACTCATCGTACCTGATCAGTTTACGCTGCAGGCTGAGAAGGACGCCTTCTTTTATTTGCACAAGGATGCTTTTATAGATCTTGATGTTATGAGCTTTTCAAGACTGGGAAACAGAGTGCTTGATAAGGCTGGTATCAGGAAAAACTTTATAGGTTTGGAAGGCAGACAGATGCTTCTTACGGGCATAATCGCCAAGAGAAGGGAGCAGCTGGAGGTTTTTGGCGGAAGCGCCTTAAAGCAGGATTTTGTTTCCCTTGTAAACAATCTGATTTCTGAATTTAAGCAGCACGAGGTAAGTCCGGCAAATCTGAATGAAGCAAAAAGTCATATTGAGGAAGGCAGCCTTCTGCATAGAAAGCTGTCGGAAATGCAGCTAATTTTTGAAGATTATGAGGCGGCCATAAAGGACAAGTACACAGACAGCGAGGACAAAATCAGTCTGTTTGCTGAAAATATGGATAAGGCGGATTTTGTAAAAGAAAGCAGCATATGGATATATGCCTTTGATTCCTTTACTGAAAAAAATTTAACCGTAATAAAAAGCCTTGAAAAATGGGCTAAAGCGGTTAATATCGTGCTGACATATTCTGATGAAGATAAAAGCAGTGAACTGTTTGCTCTGACAGGACGCCTTATAAACAGATTTAAAAGGGATTATTCGGATGTACAAATATCTAAAATAGATGATGCATATAAAAGAAAAATGAGTCCGGATATTGCTCACATAGAAAAGGAACTTTTTACAGCAGTACCTGAAATCACAGAGAGCGCCGGTGGCATAAAAGTGGTAAGAGCCGCCAATATTTACAACCAAGCGGCGACGGCAGCTGCTCATGTTAAATCCCTTGTCAGAGCTAGAGGATATAAATACGGAGATATAGCTGTTATTTCCAATGACTTGGAAAACAAAGGATACCTGTATAAAAGAGTTTTTGAAGAATACGGAATGAAGCTCTTTATCGACAATAAGAGAGATATTACAGGTCATCCAGTTGTTATGGCAACTGTAGCGCTTTTGGATGTAGCTGAAAGATTTTATCGCAGAGAGGATGTGATGAAATACATCAAAAGCGGACTGGTGCTTGATGCAGAGGAAGCAAACAGTCTTGAGATATATGCTGAAAGATACGGCATAACCAGAGGCAGATGGATAAAACCATTTACCCTAGGGGCTGGAGTCTATGGGGATGAAGGCCTTAAAGAAATTGAAAATATAAGGAAAAAGGTAATTGAGCCTATTGAAGCTTTTTGCCAGGAATTTAAGGAGACAGAAAATCTATCGGAAAGAGTGGATGCCATAATAAGGCACATGGAAGGAAGATGTGCAGTTGTGGATAAGCTCAATGCCATGGCAGAAAGTCAGGATAAAGCAGGCATGCTGGAGCAATCTGCGCAGACCGTGCAGATATGGGATAAGATGACGGATATTTTCAATCAGATGAAAGAGATTATCGGAGATGAAAAAATATCTGCGAGAGAATTTTCAAAGTTACTTAACACTGGACTTTCAGCTGTTAAGCTGGGATTGATACCTCCGGGAGCTGACAGTCTGATTATGGGTAATATGCAGAGGACAAGACGAAACCGTGTAAAGGCTGTTGTTGTTCTCGATGCTTCAGAGGGCATGCTTCCCATGGACAGAGATGAAGCTGGCATATTAAGTGAAGAGGAAAAGGAAATCCTTGCAGAAAACGATATAGACATATGCAATATGGGAAGCTTGATGAGCATGGAGGAATCCATGGCCATATACAGAAATCTTTCCATGGCGGAGGAGCATCTTTATATGAGTTATGCGGCTTCCGACAACGAGGGAAAGGGAGTTGAGGCTTCCCAGGTATTTTCTGAAGTCTGTGAGATGCTTAAAATAAAGCCGGAAAAGGATATTTTTGCAGAGGGGAATCCAGAGAACTTTATAGGAGGCAGAGATGCTGCGGTAAATAATCTTATCGGTGCCATGAGAGAAATCGCAGAGGGAAAAGAGGAAGAAGATGAAGGCGTAAAATTTGATCAAAGGGTATGGGCTGAAGTTTTTTCATGGTTTTCCCAAAGTGAAGATGTGCAAAAAATTGCAGATGCAATTACCGAAAGATTTGGTGTAGGCAGCAGCGAAGGTGCAAGGGCAGCAGAGCTTTACAGAAAAACAGAAGAGGGAATCCTTAAGGTCAGTCCGTCACGAATGGAAAAGTTCGGTAAATGTCCTTTCGCCCATTTTATTTCATACGGACTTAGACCTGAGGAAATTAAGGAATACAAGGTGGAAGCCCCTGAAGCGGGCAGCATCTATCACAGCTGCATAATGGGAGTTTCCCAAAAACTGTCCGAAGGCCTTAAAGAAAAGGGCATGGATATAACGGATTCTAATTCTCCGTGGATGACGGTCACAAGACAGGATGTCGAGGAAATGACGGAAAAAATGCTGTCGCAGATAGCATCGGAATACAATGAAGGGCTTTTAAAACGCGGCAATGTGGAAAAATACAGGTACGAGCGAATTAAAGAAGTCTGCAACGATTCTATTTGGATGATTATAAAGCAGGTGAGAAAGGGCAGCATAAAGGATATGATGTTTGAAGCAGGTTTCGGAGAAAACAAGCAGCTGCCTGCTTTGGCTGCAACTGACAAAGTTCTCATAGAGGGTCAGATAGACAGATTTGATATTCTCAAGGACGATTACAGCAAGGTAATAGACTACAAATCAGGTAAGGACAGCTATAACGAAGCTGAGGCAAAGGCGGGAGTAAAGCTGCAGCTGTTTATATACCTGATGGCATCCTCGGGTATTGATCTTAAGCCGGGAGGAGCCTTTTACTTCCATGTAAAGGATGCGATGGTAAAAAATCCTAAGAAAACAGGCAAAAGAGACCGAGAGGCAAATCTGGACAGCGAATATAAGCTGGACGGATTCCTTTTGGGAGACAGTGGCGTTACAGAGGCCATAGACCCGGAGGGTAAAATCTTTAAAGGAAAAAACAGGATAATGAGCAAAACCGACTTTGATGCTTTGACCGGTGAAGTCATGAGTAAGGTAAAGGAAATGGCAGAGGAACTATCACAGGGAGAAATCGGCATTAAGCCTAAAAAGGTGGGTAATGTTGAAGCCTGTCAATATTGCACGTATAAGGGAATTTGCAAATTCGACCTATCTGTTGAAGGATGCAGTTACAATATGATATAATAACAAAGATATTCAGGAGGTAGAAAATATGAAAACAGAAGAAAGAAAACAGATTGCAATTGAAAGCAGAAAAAGAGGATACAGCTGTTCTCAGGCGGTAACATGCGCCTTTAAGGACAGATATGGAATAGACGAGTCAACACTTCTTAAAATCAGTGAAGGTTTTGGCGGAGGCATCGCAGGCACTAAGGGCGTATGCGGTGCAGTTACTGCAATGGTTCTGCTTGCAGGACTTGAAAATGCAGACGGAAATACAGAAAAAGTTACAAGCAAGCAGGATACTTATAAAATAGGCAGCGGATTTATGGATGCCTTTGAAGAAAAGAACGGTTCTGTAATCTGCAGCAAGCTTAAAGGCCTTGATGGCGGCGAAATGCTCAGATCATGCAACGGCTGCATAGAGGATGCCATTGAGATAGTAAGCAAGTTTATTGGTGAAGAGTAAAAGAGAGTACCGGCAATGAACAAAGTTAAATATAAAGATAGTTTATATAATCCGAGAGAGATATCTGACTTAAGAGAACTTTTGGCGGAAAGCTTTGAAACTCACGCAGATCAAGCGGCTTTCCTGTATAAGGATAAAAAAGTCGGAAAATTTGTGCCTGTTACATACAGCAGATTTGAAAAGGATATAAACGGCCTTGGTACCGCATTTATCGATATGGGTCTAAAAGGCGAAAAAATTGCCGTAATCGGTGAAAACAGCTATCCGTGGGTTGTTACATATTTTGCAACTGTAAACGGAACAGGGGTAATCGTACCTATAGATAGAGAGCTTAAGGCATTGGAAGTTGCAAACCTTCTCAGTCGTGCCGAAGTATCTGCGGTGGTATATTCCAAAAAGCTCACAAAGACCATGAATGAAGTGATGAAATACGAGGATGCCATAAAAAGCATAAAGCATTTCATACGCATGGATCTGGAAGAAGATGAAGGCTATGAGCTTTCCTTTAAAAAGCTAATAGCAAAAGGCGAAAAGCTCATTGAAGAAGGCGATAGCAGATTTAAAGACGCTGAAATAGATAAAGATGCAATGACAGCCTTGCTGTTTACTTCAGGAACAACAGGCCTTGCAAAGGGCGTTATGCTAAGCCACCGAAATATATCGGCAAATGTCTATAACATGTCAAAGTATGTGCAGATTATGGAAAAAGGCATAGGCCTTTCGGTATTGCCGATGCATCATACATATGAAATGACATGTCACATAATGACTGGGCTTTACCAGGGGATGACTCTGGCAATTTGTGAAGGCCTTAAGCACATTCAGGAAAATATGGCAGAGATTCCGGCAAATGTAATGCTGGCTGTGCCTCTCATTTTTGAAATGATGCATAAAAAGATATGGAAAAAGGTAGAAAAAGCCGGTAAGGCGGACACCTTAAGGAAAATGGTAGAGCTTTCTAAAAAGTGGAAGCTATACAATCATCCTTGGATAACAAAGAAAATCTTTGGACAGATTCACGAAGCTACTGGCGGTGCTATTTCTCTGTTTATTGCAGGGGGAGCTGCGATAAATCCTGCCGTAATTGAAGACTATCAGGCAATGGGATTTCCGATGATTCAGGGCTACGGTATGACAGAAAATGCCCCTATAATTGCGGTTAACAAGGACAGATACAGCAGACCTGCTTCCGTAGGACTGCCTATGCCGGGTACAGAGGTAAAAATCGTCGATGAAGACGAAAACGGCATCGGTGAAATCATATGTAAAGGTCCTTCGGTGATGCTGGGTTATTATCACAATGAAGAAGCTACGGCGGAGGCCATAAGAGACGGATGGCTGTACACCGGAGACTACGGATATATGGATAAAGACGGATTCCTCTATGTTTCGGGAAGAAAGAAAAGCGTTATCGTTACCAAGAACGGTAAAAACATTTTCCCTGAGGAAGTTGAATATTATCTATCTAAAAGCGATTACATCGAAGAGGTATTGGTACACGGAGTGGATGGACCGAGAAACGATGATGTTATCGTAAAGGCTGAAATATATCCTAACTATCAGTTTATAAAGGACGAAAAGGGTGATATAAGCCACGAGGAGCTTCGTGCCCTGATGCAGTCCATAATAGACGGCGTAAATGAAAATATGCCGACATATAAGAGAGTAAAGCGTTTCGGGATAAGAGAGACTGACTTTGAAAAGACGACTACAAGAAAGATAAAGAGACATCTCGAAAGCAATCTGAACGGAGGAGATCAGTAAGATGTCATTTGAAAGAACCTGGTCCACTAAAGAGGCGGACCGAAAGTGGGCGCAGGAAATAGCCGATTTGGTAAACAACGATCCGAGACCTGCTGTAAAGTATAAGGAATCAAGACCTATCACGGATATAAGGGACATGATTTTATCAAGTACAGCCCTTTATCCGGATAATGTTGCCTTTTACGAAAAGGAAAAGAAGGGCGCACCTTACGGCAAAACCACATACAGGGAAATGACAGAAAAGATGAATGCCCTGGGAACTGCCCTTGTGGATCTTGGATTAAAGGATAAAAGGATAGCGATAATAGGAGCCAATTCCTCAAGATGGGCTCTTTCCTATCTGGCAACAGTATGCGGCACAGGTGTTGTGGTGCCACTGGACAAGGAACTTCCGGCAGAAACTCTGGAGGAATTTATAACCCAGGCCCAGGTAAGTGCTGTTATTTTCGATAGAAAATACGAGGAAATGTTCAGAAGCATTAAAGAAAAGAACACCAATATGCTGGCTGTTCTCATAAACATGGATGCTGCCGAGGACAGCGCCATATCCCTTTCCTGGAACGGTCTTGTGGAAAGAGGTAGAGAGCTTATAGCTAAAGGCGACAGAAGATTTTTGGACGCGGAAATTGATACGGATGTAATGAGCGTGCTGTTGTTTACTTCCGGTACAACAGGCAGGTCCAAGGGAGTTATGCTTTCCCAGAAAAACCTTGCCAGCGATATAATGCTTGCACCGACAATTCTCAAGGTTAATTCCTATGATATATTCTTTTCCGTGCTACCAGTGCATCACACCTACGAGTGTACATGCGGATTTATGATGCCTTTGTATAAGGGGGCTGCCATAGCCTACTGCGAAGGCCTCAAGTACATAACTAAAAATCTCGAAGAAATTAAGCCTACTATGTTTTTGGGAGTTCCAGCCATATTTGAAAAGCTGTATAAAAAAATATGGCAAAATGTAAGAAAGAAGGGCAAGGAAAACACTCTCAAGAAGGTAATAGGTATTAACAATAAGACTAAAAAGGTCGGAATAAATATCGGCAAGATATTCTTTAAGGATATTCTGGCTGTGTTTGGCGGCAGAATGAGGATAATGATATGCGGAGGAGCTGCAATAAGTCCGGAGGTTTTGGACGGGATAAGAGATTTTGGCATCAATGCTGTTCAGGGATATGGACTAACTGAATGTGCTCCACTGGCTGCGTTAAATCCTGATACTGCCCCTGTGGCATCATCCATAGGAATCGAATTCCCGGGCATAAAGCTTGAGGTGCAAGATGTAAACGAAGAGGGCATCGGCGAGCTTTGCGTAAAGGGACCTAATGTTATGATGGGTTACTACCAGATGCCTGAGGAAACAGCTGAGGTTGTTCAGGACGGATGGTTCCATACAGGAGACCTGGGATATATCGACGAGCAGGGATATGCATATATAACAGGAAGAAAGAAAAATGTCATTATCACCAAAAACGGTGAAAATGTTTATCCGGAAGAGGTTGAATATACTCTCAACCTTTCCCCTATAATCGAAGAATCCATGGTTTACCAGACAGAGGCGGAAAACAAAAACGATACAATTATCGCCGCTTCCATCGTTTTGGATATGGAAGGCGTGGAGGAATTCTACGGCGAAGATATGTCTGACGAGGAACTGGAAAATCTGGTATGGGAGGTTGTTGACAAATACAACGCCATAAATCCTGTTTATAAGCAGATAAGAAAGATAAATGTCAGAAAGGCAGAGCTTAAGAAAAACACCTCCAAGAAAATCATAAGATTTGCGGAGGAAAACAAATGAGGCAATATCCGAGACTTACTGTGGATATGAAAAAGCTTCGAGGCAATGTCAGAGCTGTAAAGAAACTTTGCGAAAACGCCGGGATATTTCCCGCCTTTGTGATAAAGGGTTGTAATGGAATTCCTGAAGCAATCAGGGCTGCAGCAGAGGAAGGAGCCGAGATGATAGGCTCATCAAGACTCGAACAGCTTAGGAGAGCTAAGGAAATCGCTCCTGATATAGAAAGGCTGATGCTTAGGATACCGGCACCGTCGGAAGCTGCAGATGTAGTAGAGGTAGCCGATATAAGTCTTGTAAGCAGCTTAGAAGCCCTTGAGTTTTTAGATACTGAGGCAGGCAAACAGCATAAAAAGCATCAGGTAATACTTATGGCTGATTTAGGAGATTTAAGGGAAGGCTTTTGGGAAACAGATCAGCTAGTGCAGGCGGCAATCTACGCTGAGCAGAAGGCAGATAATCTGATTTTAGCAGGAGTCGGCACTAATCTAGGCTGCTACGGAGCAATAGATGTTACCGTGGAAAAGATGGATGAACTGGTGCAGGTAGCGGAAACTGTGGAAAGTGCCATAGGCAGAAGGCTTAAGTACATAAGCGGCGGCGGCACCACATCGATTCCGAGGGTGCTTGCTAAAGATATGCATCCGAGAGTGAATATGCTGAGAATCGGCGAAGGCTGGCTTTCAGCAAGGGATCTTGAGGATATATGGCATTGTACCATACCCGGAGTTGAAAAAAACGCCTTCATCCTTGAGGCTGAAATATCAGAGATAAGAGATAAAGCATCATATCCCCAGGGAGTAATTAAATGCGACGCCTTCGGAAATGTTCCCACCTATGAAGATAGGGGCATCAGAAAAAGGGCGATAGCATCAGCGGGAAAGGTGGACTACGGTTACCCTGAAATGTTGGAGCCTTTGGAAGAAGGAATCGAAGTTTTAGGCGCTTCCAGCGATCATACCCTTCTTGATATTCAGGAGGCAAAGCGGGAGCTTAAAATTGGAGATATAGTTAAATTTGGAATGAAATACGCGAATACAGTTTTCGTCACGGGACGGGAGGATATCGCGAAAAACATAATTGAGTAGTGAAAGGAGTACACAAATGACAGAAGAAGTATTGCTTACCAGGGAAGGACTGGAAAAGATAAAAGAGGAATATGAAACGGCGGTTTCCGTAACAAGAGCTGAGGTTGCTGAAAGGATCAAGGAAGCGAGAAGCTTTGGAGACCTTTCAGAAAACGCTGAATACGACGCAGCCAAGGAAGAACAGGCAGAGCTTGAAGAGAGAATCAACAAGCTGGAAACAATGATAAGAAACGCCAAAGTTATCGACGAAGACGACCTTGAAAAGGATGTAGTCAATGTTGGTAACACTGTTACTCTCAAGGAAAACGGTAAAGAAGAAGTTGTAGTTTATCAGATAGTTGGTTCCACGGAAGCAGATCCTTTCTCAGGAAGAATATCCAACGAATCAGAAGTGGGAAAAGCCCTTATCGGAGCTAAAATCGGTGAAACCGTTGAGGTTGAAGTTCCGGACGGTAAGATTTCCTACGATATACTCAAGGTAAGCAACTAATTTTAATGGGAGAGGTAACAATGAGCGAAGAAAACAGAAACAACCAGCCGCAGGAAGCGGAAGTTCAGGAAACTGAAATAACTGAAGAAGAATTAAGCGAACAGAGACAGATAAGAAGAGAAAAGCTTAAGAAGCTTCAGGAAGCAGGAAGAAATCCTTTTATAGAAGAAAAGTGGGATGTAGACAACTACAGCCAGGATATAAAGGACAACTTTGAAAGCCTGGAAGGAAAGGAAGTATCCATCGCCGGTAGAATCATGGCTAAAAGAGGCATGGGTAAGGCTTCGTTTATAGACATTCAGGATAAGCAGGACAGAATCCAGGTATATGTAAGACAGGACGGCATAACTCCTGAGGAATACGAATGGTTTAAAACCTATGATATAGGTGACATTCTCGGAGTAAAGGGCGAAGTGTTTAAGACTCGTCACGGAGAAATTTCCGTAAAGGCTCACGAGGTTAAGCTTCTTTCCAAGTCACTGCAGGTGCTTCCTGATAAGTGGCACGGTCTTAAGGACACAGATCTCAGATACAGACAGAGATATGTTGACCTTATCATGAATAAGGATGTAAGAGACACTTTCGTAAAGAGAGCGGCTATCATCAAGGAAATCAAAAGAGTTCTGGAAGAGGACTTCGGATATCTGGAAGTGGATACACCAATCCTCACTACAATAGCCGGAGGAGCAAACGCAAGACCGTTTAACACTCACCACAACACTTTGGATCTTGATATGAAGCTGAGAATTTCCAACGAGCTTTATCTTAAGAGACTTATCGTCGGTGGTCTTGACAGAGTATATGAAATGGGCAAGATGTTCAGAAACGAAGGTATGGACAGAAACCACAACCCTGAATTCACTTCCATGGAATGCTACATGGCCTATGCCAACATGGAAGATGTTATGAATGTTCTGGAACAGATTGTTTACAAGGCTGCAATGAAAGCAAACGGCACACCTATTATCGAATACCAGGGCAAGCAGTTTGATGTAACTCCGCCTTGGAACAGAATCGATATGGCAGAAGCCGTTAAGAAGATAACAGGTGTTGACTTCTCCACAATCGAAACCGATGAAGAAGCCAGAAAGGCAGCGGCCGATTATGGTATGGAAAACGAAGAGCTTAAAGACTGGACAAGGGGCAAGATTATCGCAGAAATGTTTGAAGAATACTGCGAAGATGCTCCAGGATTTATGGACGGTCCTATCTTCGTAACAGGTCATCCGGTGGAAATTTCACCTTTGGCCAAGAGAGATCCTGAGGATCCTCGTATAACAAGAAGATTTGAAGCGTACATCAACGGATGGGAAATCGCAAATGCCTTCTCCGAGCTTAATGACCCTATCGATCAGTATGAAAGATTTAAGGTTCAGCAGGCTCAGTTGGATGACGGTACAGATGATGAGGCACATCCGATGGATGAGGATTTTGTAAATGCCCTTGAGGTTGGTCTGCCACCTACAGGCGGCCTTGGTATCGGTGTTGACAGAATCATTATGCTTATCACAAACGCGCCTTCCATCAGGGACGTAATACTGTTCCCGACAATGAAACCGCTTGAAAAATAGTAAATGTGTTTTAGGCAGCTCTTTAAACAGGGCTGTCTGTTTTTAATATTTTATCAATTTTATATGGAGGAAAAGCCATTTGAATATAATTTTAAGAAATTAAATGATAAAAGATCATTATGAAGAGGAAAATCTTATACGCGAAGCTTTCTGGAACTACTATACACCTGCCTGCGCAGATCATTAGCTCAATGTGCGTTAAATCACATATTAAGGGTGATGATGGATGTAAATACGACATTGTAACCTTGGGACCTATAGGCGTGCTGCCGGAATATCAGAACAGAGGCATCGGAGCATTGCTGCTTGACCGCTCAAAAGTGATAGCAAAAGAGTTAGGATATAAAGCGATTGTTCTCTGTGGTGATCCTGATTATTACAGAAGGCATTAATTTGTTCCTGCGGAACAATATCTTATCCGCAATTCAGATAATATGTTCATGGTATAAAAATGCAAAAACGCTTTGAGCAGCTGGCAGGTAAAGTAAGACCGGCTGTGCTGAAATAGTATAACCGGTATATCAGTTTAGATATCCATTGTTTGCATATCTGCACCCCTGCAAAGAAAATCTGATTTTAAAGGCATCGGGATTGCAGATATGTTTTATTGTATCGCTTGTGCGACAAAGTTGAAATTGATTTGAATTTCTTATGAATGTATCATAATAAATGGTTAGGAAAGACTAACTTAATGCGATTAAATTTTAACAGATAGGAGAATTCAATGAAAAACAGATTTAAAATTGTGGCAGTGGCCATGGCTGCTCTGATGGCAGCACCGCACATGACGACAATAGCACAGGCGGCTTCTGTACATGATGTGATGGCTTCGAACGGAAAGACGATTATCGAGAGAACGGTGGTTAACAAAGAAGTAAAAACGGGACCTGAAGTAACTAAATGTGAATATGTTAAGGAAGATGCAAACAACAGTTTTGTTACATTTGCGGAAATTGACAGATATGCTGCTGATACAGATGCATCTGCATATGCAAATGCCATAAATAACGGAGATGGACAGATCAGTGTTAACGGTACATCATACAGTCTGTCTCAGGGAGCTTACATTCAGAATTCGTACTATGTATCTATAATGGATGGCTTTGTATTGAATCTAAGTGCTTTTAAGGAGGGAGTAAATATAATCAGCATAAAAGTCCCGGGATATGCAGATAAAGAAATCACGATAAATCTGAACGGACAGACAGCTTCATTTGTATCTCAGAAAGATGCAGGCAGCGCAGGTGATATGGAGCAGCAGCCTGTTGCAGACGGAGTATACACACTATCTTTTACGGCAAATGAAGAAGGTAAGGATACTGCATCAATGCTGCAGGGCGTTTTCGATCCTAATGTAAAACTGACTGTTCAGAACGGCGAAATGAAGATTTCTATGCTGAATACAGGCCTTGTGTCATTCCTGTTGGATTTTAGTGTCGAATCTGGCGGTGTATATCCGGAAGCTACAAGAGTGGATGTTGGAACTCCGGATTCAACGGGTCAGTATCCGGCTCAGGAATTTACTTTTTCAATCAGCGAACTTGACAAGGAACATAAAGGAGCAGTGCTGGTTACTGCTATGGGTGGTCAGATCAGCGATATTGGAAATTACGATAAATACACTAAACTTGATATGACTTTTTCAAATATGCAAAAAGGATGGGAAGGATATACTTTTCAGGAAACAGCTGCTCCGGATGGTAATGAAGCTCTGACAGCCGCTCTGATAAACGAAGGCTATGATACTGACGGAGATGAAAGCATATCGGCTGAAGAAATACAGGCTATAACAGGTGATATTAATCTGGCTGATTATGGTTTGACGGATATAAGTATGCTGGCGGGAAATCTCAGCGATAAAGTGACGAGTCTGAACCTTTCCGGAAATAAAATAAGCGAACTTCCCGCAGATTTGCTCAAAACAGCTACCGGGCTGGAAAATTTATATCTGCAAAATAATCTCATCTATGATATACCTGAAGATTTCTTTGCAAACAGTAGCAATCTTAAACTTATTTATATGTCGACTAACATGATTACCGGTATTGAAACAGGAGACATGGATGGACTTGATTCGGTGAGTGAAATAGATTTCGGCACAAACCGTATAGTGGACATTGAGAGTGAAGCATTTAGCGGATTGGAAACTCTTACAAGTCTTGCACTCAGTAATAATAATATCGAAGAAATGCCAGATGATTTTGCAGAAAATCTTAAGAATCTGTCGATGCTGTTTATTGATAATAATAAACTTGCCAAAATACCTAACTGTGTTTCGGAAATGAATAATCTCAGCAGCTTTTATGCAGATCATAATGCTATTGAGAGTATAAGCAATATAGATTTTTCCGGTATGAAAAATCTTAAGACAGTGAATCTTGCGTCAAACAGTATATCAGAAATCAGCACAGGAACATTTGCAGATAATGCTAATTTAGATAATCTGTACCTTTCAGATAATAATATTAAAGAATTTACAGCAGATATTTTACCTGAAGGTATAGTAATGAACTCACTGGATTTGCAACTTAACACAATTGCCGCTGTAGATGACGAAGTGAGAAATATTGTTGGTAAAGATGGAAAAGTTTTCCCTCAGAAAACAGTTGCAATGCCGAAATTAACAGCAGATAAAGACGGTCATATTATCTGGGAACAAACATTGAGCCTTTTAGACCTTTTGCTTTGGTATGATTCGACAACCAGCAGTATGGACGCAGAAATCACAGATATGGATGGATATATTCAGATGCTGGAAAACGAAGGATATACAGGTAAATCAATCAGCACAATAATGGATGAGAGAGGCTACGATTGGGATATAAAGACAGAAATTCAGAAGAGGAATGCCGATGGCAGCTGGACTGTTGTTTATGAGGAAATTTTAAGTGATCAGGCAGAAACACTTAGTGGAAGTTTTAACGCTGATGAAAATGGTGAGTACAGAATAGTAAAGTCGCTGTACTCAACAACTTACGGAGATAAAACATATAAATTTACGGTAGCTTCTGAAGGAGTTGAAGTGAATATGGATACAACCGGAGGAGATGTTAACACTCCGGGAACAGAAACTCCAGATGATGAACCGGACACAGATAATCCTCAGGATAAGCCTGTTACAGATGCGAATAATGGAAATGATAACATGGCAGAAGCAGACAATATAAGTTCTGATAATAACAGTAGTAAAACTGACAATGTCAAGACAGGCGATGAAAGTAATTATGCTGCTGCAGGAATCATGGCGATAACCGCCGCTGCAGCCGGAGCAACGCTTGTATTTGGAAGAAAGAAAAAAATTTAGTATAACATAGATGCTACAAAAGAAAGGTATCAATGATTTTCACTGATACCTTTTAAATTTTTTGTGATTGAGGTGTCATTCTCATTTTGTGTCCTGTTCTTTTTTGCGGAATTTTGATAGCATAGGAGTTGAAGAAAGGAGTACGCACTGAATGAATCAGCAGAAAATAGGCAAATTTATATCCGAATGCAGAAAGCAAAAAGGTCTGACTCAAGCGCAGCTGGCTGAAGCATTAGGTGTCAGCGATAAAACTATCTCAAGATGGGAAACCGGAAAGACAATGCCAGATTTATCGTTTTATGAGCCGTTATGCGAAATTCTTGATATTCAAATATCAGAGTTGCTTTATGCAAGAAAGATGACAGACAAAGAAAAGACTGTTCATGGTGAAAAATCTGCATTGAATATTTTTAAAACAAAATCGCAGCTTCAAACATTTGCTGTTTTAACTGAAATTTTAATTTTTATTGGGATTATAATTACCATAACACTCACTAAGCTATTGGCAGATAATACTTTTGAAATGATTTTAACTGTTGTTTGCGGCTGCTTTGTATGGGGATTTGGGTTAGTATTGAGAGTTAAAATCAGAAAAGCAATTTCCTTGACAGTATAGTAACTATACAGTTTATCATATTCCACAATAACTAAAATAATTAGGAGTGTGGAAAAGATGGAAATTAAAAAGATTGAAAAAAGTCAGTGGAAAGAGATAAAGAAGATTTATAAAGAAGCTTTCCCTAAAAATGAGAGGAAGCCTTTTGCTTCAATTAAAAGATCTGTCAAAAGGGGCAAGTCGGAAATACTTATAGCGTTGGAAAATAACATTGTGGCAGGCTTTATCATGCTTACCGAATATAAAGATATAGTTATGATAGAATATTTTGCAGTTTCCGCAGAGGGAAGGGGCAAAGGCGTGGGAAGTCTTATGCTTGATGAAATTCACGCGCGGCACAAAGGTAAAAGAACAGTGCTTCTTATTGAAAGACTTATACAGGAAGCAGATAACTACAGTCAGCGCGTTGCAAGAAAATCCTTTTACATAAGAAACGAATTTGAAGAAACAAATATATTTATTAAAGATTTTGGAGGAGGCATGGAAGTACTGTGTCGCGGCGGCAATATTTCAGGAGAAGAAATGATTGAAGTTCAAAAGTACGCATTGGGTAGATTGTTTTTTATGCTTTCGAGAGGGAAGCTGATTGATTAAATAATAAGAAAAAAATTATATTCGCCGTAAAAAGTGTAACGATTTACATTTATTCGTTGTAAAAAGTGTAATGAGTTACATTTTTTCGTTGCAAAAAGTGTAATACACGCTATATAATATATCTAACTTATAGGAACAGAGGTGATTATATGTACCGATATGCCATAGAAGAACTTAAAAAGTGGAAGAACAAGGCAAACAAAAAACCACTTGTAATAGAAGGTGCCAGACAGGTTGGGAAAACCTGGCTAATGAAAGAATTTGGAAATAAAGAATACGAAAACACAGTATATATCAATTTTGATGTAGAAACGAATATCAGAGAGTTGTTTTCTTCTGATTTGGATGTGAATAGACTAATTAAAGGTATGGAGATATATACTGGCACAAAAATAAACTCTAATAATACATTGATAATATTTGATGAAATACAAGAGGCACCAAGAGCGTTAGCGTCGTTAAAATATTTTTATGAAGTTGCACCGGAGTATCATATTGTGTGTGCAGGTTCTCTGTTGGGAATCGCTATGCATAGTGGTACATCTTTTCCAGTGGGGAAAGTGGAATTTTTAAAACTATATCCTCTATCATTTAACGAGTTTTTAAAAGGAACGGATAGAGATAGCCTTGCAGGAATTCTTGAATCAGCAGATGTAGAAATGATAGCTTCCATGAAAAGCAAATTAAAGGAAGCTTTGAAGGAATATTATTTTGTAGGAGGCATGCCGGAAGCTGTAATGACTTTTTCAGAGACAGGGGATTATGATGAAGTCAGAGAAGTTCAAAATAGGATATTGAATGCCTATGAACAAGATTTTTCAAAACACGCTCCGACTGCCATTGTACCTAAGATAAGGATGGTTTGGGAAAGTATACCTTCTCAACTTTCAAAGGAAAATAAAAAGTTTATATATGGTGTCATCAGAGATGGTGCAAGGGCAAAGGAATTTGAAACGGCAATAATGTGGCTTTCCGACTGTGGTTTGATTCATAAGGTGAGTCGCGTGACAAAACCAGGATTACCTCTCAAGGCATACGAAGATCTCAAGGCATTTAAAATTTTTATGTTGGATATAGGGCTGCTGGGATGTATGACCGGGATAAGTCAAAAGATTTTACTTGACGGAGATGAACTTTTTACTGAATTCAAGGGAGCATTAACTGAGCAATATGTTTTGCAGCAGCTAAAAACAAAAAAGAACCTGGGGATATACTATTACACAAACGATAGGGGCAGTTGCGAAATAGATTTTCTGTTGGACAACGGAGAGAATGTAATACCTGTGGAAGTCAAGGCGGAACTTAACCTGAAAGCAAAGAGTTTTAGAACATATATGGAAAAATACAAACCGGAAAAGGCCTTAAGAATTTCAATGTCTGATTATAATAAGCATGAGGATTTTGTGGATTTACCATTGTATATGGTAGAACTTGTTTTGTAAGTAATATAATGAATTTTGCATAACAATAAGATACAGGACTGCTGCATATTGAGATGCAGTAGTTCTTTTATGTTAACTATAAGTTAAATTTTTTGTGAGTGATAAAATGCTAAAATTGCTTTTAGAGGTGGATTTTATGCAGTATTATGAAAAACATACCGACAATAAGGAAAAGAGAGCTAAGAGATTAGCGCAAAAACGATATCGTGAATTACATTTAACCGAACAGATTAGAAAGCGTGGCTATTATAAGCCTTCAATCTTTGTAGTTTATAAAGCGAATAAAGACATATGGATAATTAAGCGCGCAAGTAACAGCAAATGCCAAAAGTATTTAAAGCGAGCGACCAATCGTAGAATCAGAAATATGCCAAATGAATTTATGCCGATAAAGGGAGGCCAGTATAAAAAGGCATTTGATTATTGGTGGGAATGGTATTAATCTATTTTTATATAAGTAATATAGAAAGAAGGTGTTTTTATGACAAAGGACGAAGCTATGCTAAAATTAAGAGATGAACTTTTAGCAGTGGAGCAGGATAGAGCTAACGGTATTGAAGGTTATACTATCGATGAAGTTGAAGAGTATTTAGATAAGATAATTGAAAATAGTTGCAATGAAAAATCCGGCACAAAATAACATGCCGGATTTTCTTGTTTTCAGTATTAAATTACATTCCAAACTCATCGTTGATGATAACAACCTCGGTGTCCTGGCTTTCCATCATGGACTTGCCCCACAGCACAGTTAGGCTGCGGCAGATTCTGCCGGGACTGTTGCAGTCATAACACTTGTCGGCTTTTGCTGCGCAAGGAGTTTTGGCATTCATGCTCTGGGCTCTCTTAGGTGCAGCTACATTTCTCGCTCTCCAAAGGGCTTTATCAAAATCAGGCTCAATCTTATTCACGCCGATTATGATATAGATTTTATTGTGTTTAAATATCAGTGATGCAACACGGTTGCCGTTGCCGTCGATGTTGATGATTTCTCCAGTTTCAGCTACGGCGTTGGCTGATGAAATATATGTGTGAGCAAGGGCAGCGTCCTCCAGTGTGCCGCCTTCCCAGTGCCAGTGCATTTCATTGTGGGTTTTGAGTTTGTCGTAAAGTCCGATGGCTTTAACTGTCATGGAGCCGCCGATACCTACGCTAACACCGTCTATTTCCTTATCAAGATAATCCACAGCCTCCTGAGCTGTTTCAAAGTAAGATGTTTTAAAGCCTCTTCTTTCGAGATTTTCTCTCAGCTTTTCTATATTAGCCATTTCCTAAACCTCCTGATGTTTGTTAGAGTTTATTTGTATCCTTATGTATATAGTTTAGCCGCTGTCATATGTTTTTGCAACGGCGATGGTTTATTTTGCTAAAGTATTCTGATATATTACTATTATGAATTAGCGGTTGCGACGGTAAGTCGCCGAAAGGAGAATACCGATGAACAGATTTGTTATGACTGATGTTACAAAGCCTGAGGGCGTCCATCACTGCATGGGATGCTTCGGATGCTTTGTTAAAACTCCGGGTAAATGCGTAATCCCCGATGCCTGTCAGGAGCAAGGAACTAAAATGGCTCACTGCGATGAGTTTATAATAGTCTCCGAATGTGTGTATGGAGGCTACAGCCCGGATCTGAAAATACAGCTGGACAGAATACTTCCATATCTTCATGCTGACTTTGCCATCGTTGACGGTGAAATGCACCACGCTATGAGGTATGACAATGATCCGATGGTTAGAGTATATTTTTATAGAAGCGATATAACCGAAAGGGAAAAGGACACAGCAAAAAGGCTTCTTGAAAGAAATTCTAAGAATTTAGGCTTCAGCAAATGGGAAGTAAATTTCTATAACAGCTGCGACGAGGCTCTTAAGGCAGCAGGTTTGGGAGAGGAGGCTTTGGTATGAAAAGGATGGTAATATTAAACGGCAGCCCTAGGGGTAGCAAAGGCGCTACTGGTGTCGTTGTAAATGATATGCAAAGCTTCATTCCGGAGGATATAAGCGTTGATGTGTTGGAACTTATGGGAGATGGCATCAGCGAAAGCCTTGATAGCGAGCAGCAACAAAAGCTTTATGAAGCGGATATACTAATGTTTACTTTCCCACTGTATGTTGATATTTTCCCTGCAAATCTTCTGTACTGTGCAAGGGAGATGGAAGCTAACAAGGATAAGTTCGTGAAGGGTGGCGATATTAAGGTATATGCCTTTGTAAACTGCGGACTTCACGAAGGGTATCAGGCGGCCCTTGCCATTGATATTCTTAAAAACTGGACGGTGCGTATGGGATTTTCCTTCGGCATGGCTGTAGGCTTTGGCGGAAGCGGAGCGCTGCCACAGGCACGCAAGCTTCCTGCAGGAGGCGGACTTAAGAGCAATATGCCACAGCTCTTTGAAAAACTCATGGATGCTGTTGAGCATGACAAAACCGACCAAGAAAATATCTACGGCAACATAAGCATATCAAGGGAAGAGTATCAGCAGAGCAGTGAAGCGGGCTGGAGGATACTGGCGGAAAGAAACGGGCTTGAAGAAAAAGATTTAGATAGAAGATTCTAATTCATTAAAAAACGGTTTAATTGAAAGGAGACTCAATTGGGGCACCCGCCGTAAGGAAGGTGCCCCAAGGTCGCTCTTGTAATTGAATTAAATATTGATTGTTTGGGACGGTGTAGCCATTGGTTACGCCGTCTTTGCTTTGTTTATCTTGCATTTGGCAAGGTGTTCCTGAAAGGCTTCTTCCATTTCTTCAGGGGTAAGCCCTCGTATCACACCAACGCCGTTGTAATAGATGTCCATTAGCTGATAACGCTTTCCGCCAAGGTATCTCCGTTCGTGTATCACAATCTTTTCAATGAATTCGTGTACCAGTTCGGGAGTAAGCTTGGTCGGCTGCGTAATCTGTTTTACCTTGTCAATAAAACGCTGTAAGCCTTCAGACTTGTCCGTTTCGGTTTCAAGGTACGCCTGCATATCGGGTATCGCTTCTTTGAGGCTTCTCTGTTCTTCCTCATACGCCATTGACATTGTGGCAAAGCGTTCGTCGGAAAGCTTGCCCATTGCATTGTCCTCGTAAATCTTCTGAATCAGCAAATCAATATCTTTGATACGCTTTTCGGCTTTAGTAAGTTCCCTGCGTTTTTCGGACAGTTCCTTTTGCTTTTCCTCTCCATAGCATTTCATCTGCTGTTTGGCAAACTCTTTCTCGTAAGCCTGAACATAACGAAATACCCGCCGCATATTCTCGAGAACATTGTCCTCCACCACTTTCTCACGGATATAGTGGGCAGAGCACACATCAGAGTTTTTACGATAGGATGAACAGAAGAAATAGGCTTGCTCTCGCTTGTAATTGTTTGTCACGCTGTAATACAGCTTCTCACCACAATCAGCACAGTAGAGAAGTCCCGAAAACATACTGACAATTCCGCTTTTTGTTGGTCTCCGGCGGTGTCGTCTGAGTTCCTGCACAAGCTCAAAGGTTTCACGGTCAATAATGGCAGGGTGCGTGTTCGGGAAGATCTGCCATTCCTCCTGCGGTCTTTCAATCTTCTTTTTGTTCTTGAAAGACTTTGTTGTGCTTCGGAAATTGACCGTATCCCCACAATATTCCTGCTTAGCAAGAACATCTGAAACGGTTGCCGGACACCAGTTAAACGGTCTTTCGGGTGGGTTACCACAATTCCTGCCAATACTGTTCCAATACTCCGTAGGCGTCATAACCTTGTCAGCTTTCAGCTTCTTGGCGATCTGTGTCGGTCCTAAGCCTGAAACACACATTTCAAAGATTCGCCTGACAATCTTTGCGGCAGGCTCGTCTATCAGCCATTCCTTTGGATTTTCGGGATTTTTCATATACCCGAAAGGTGGATTGGTGGTAAGCGGTATGCCTGCCATTCCCTTGTTCTTGAAAACATTGCGTACCTTTTGGCTTGTGTTCTTTGCGTGCCATTCGTTGAATAAGTCTTGCATAGGAACAATGTCGCTTAGTCCTTTTGCGGTATCAATATTATCCATAATGGCGATATATCGAATACCCAATCGGTCAAATTCTTCTTCCAAAAGCTGACCGACAATCAAGCGGTTTCGTCCCAATCTTGAATGGTCTTTGACGATAAGATTTTCAATCAATCCTTGTTCCGCAAGCTCCATAATTTCTGTAAAAGCAGGTCTTGCGAAAGTTACGCCCGACCAACCGTCGTCAATAAATACATGGGTATTTTTGAATCCGTTCTCCTTTGCGTACTTTTCAAGGATAGACTGCTGATTTTTAATACTGCCCGATAGTCCGTCCTGTTCATCGTCACGGGACAGACGACAGTAGAGAGCAGTAATTTTTACTGACTGTTTGCTCATATTTCTCCTTTCCACAGCCAGATATGATATGAATTGTAGGATACTGTTATCATACCATATCTTCCGCTAAACTTCAACACTTTAAAGTGATAGCCTGATTTTTTCTCATCTCTTTATCATAATTCTTCGCAGCTTTTCTTCAAAGCTTTCGCTTGCAGTTTCATCAAAAAACGCTCTGACGATATATACCGTACCGTCAATTTCATTCGTAAACTTTAAGGGTTCGGGATAGATGGACTGCTCAAACCAAGCAAGCCGTTCTTCCTTTGTCATTTGGGCGAGTTTATCGGTAATATTATCAATTACCTCCTGCAATTCATCAGTTTCTTGAATTGGATTTCCATTTTCGTCAATATAGATCATCGTGCGTCACGCTCCTTTCGCTGTGATTTTTTATGCTGTTGTTCTTCTTTCGCTCTGTATTCATTGGCATAGAGAAGATCCGTTTTTTCTTGAATTTTTACCGACCGATCCTCTATGCCTTTGTTCAGTTTCAAGCGCTTTCGCAGAGAAGTAATCTGTTCCGTAACCTTTGCTTTTTCTTCTCTCAAAATCTCTTTTTCGGCTGGTAAGGCTCTGCGGATTTTGTTTTGCAGCTTGGTGCGGTAAGCGGTCAGCTTGTCCATTTCTCCTTGCAGCTTTTCTCTGTCGGCATATAGATCTTCAAGAGTTTCGATTCCGTATTTGCTCATATACCGTACCTGATTGGACAACTCGTCCAGCTTCCGCAGATCCTCTTTGAGATAAGGACTTGTAGGACGATAAGTTGTTTTCTTCGGTAGAACGCCCAACAGATAGCAGTAGTGCAGATAAAGACGATAGATATGACTTGTCTTTTGGAAAGGTTTAAACCAGCTTCGCAAGTCCTGCGGCATTTGAGGTGGATAGGTGATTTCTGCTCTGCGGTTTCCGTATCTTGCGTATGCTCCCATATTTCTTTTAAAGTGATCCGGCGTCCATTTCTCATCAAGGGTATCAAGCCTTGTGAAGTGTTCATACTGCGGCAGGCGTATCTGCCAATGCTTTCCCGTAAAGTCGGTGATATATCCTTTTCGTCTGAGATAGTCCTCCATATAGTAAGGGTTACGGCTGAAGTTTGCCGCTTCTCTCACATCTTCCCGATACACATTGTAGCGTGTCGGTTTACCGCTTTTCTCATCCAGCCATACTTGCCTTGATGGTGCTTTATGCGGTTTTTCGATAACCGACAAGCCGTGTTCCCGGCAGATTCGGTCTGATACATCACGAAGCCTTTGCCTTTCAGAATTAGAGTAGTTGTATTTTCCGCCGTCAAGGAAAGAAACGGAGTTAAAGGCGAAGTGATTATGAATATGGTCTTTGTCAAGGTGGGTAGTGACGATGATCTGAAACCGATCGCCCCACATTTCCTTTGCCAGTTTCAATCCGATTTCGTGTGCCTGCTGTGGTGTAACCTCATCAGGCTTAAAGCTCTGATACCCGTGCCAAGCGATATATCCGTCGTCCTTTCCGTATTGTTTTTTGGTGAGTATCATCTGCCGCAAAGCAATCTCTTTTAAGCAGTTAATGGCGGAAACATACTCTCCGTTTTCAGTAGCTTCGGGTCGGCTGACATAGGAAAAGACATTGTAGAAGTCCTGCAAGCATTTATCTTTTGATACGGTCTTTTCGGGATTTTCTACATAGTCGATCAGGTCTTTTAATCTGCCTTTGATATGCCAAAGTGAAGTTGTAGCCATTATCCCACCTCCTGCAAATCTAATATTAAGCACTCGATTTCTTTACAGATTGTAAGTGCAGAAGGCTCATATATTGCGCATTTCTTGAAACCGTTATGGACTGAGTAGAGGGCATTCAGCAGTTCCCAAAACTCCCGTGGCGGCTTTGCTTTCGGTGTTTTACCTGCACAAAGCTGCCTTATGAATTCGGACTGTGACAATCCGCAAAGGTTAGCACAACGCTCAAGCTTTTGTTTTTCTTCTTCGCTCAGTCTTACTGTTATGACCTTTTTATCACTTTGTTTCCTGCTCAAAATATATCATCTCCATTCTTGTGTTTTTGGCTTTGTAAGGGGGTATTCAGGGGTGCTTCCCCTGAGTTAGTCCACACGCCTTTAGGCTGTGGATTTGGATTTTGGGTATCAAAATCCGATGCTCGTTACTGTTGTGGACACACTATTTCTCTTTTTTTTGCCGGTCTGTCTGAACGTCGTTTTTCTATCCCTGCCCCGGACTCTCACCGCAGCGTCGTTTCGCTCTCTCTGCTCACGCAAAGGGTCTTGGCAAAATCATATTCCATCCAGCCGGTCATTCAGTTGTAACCGGCTTTCGGGCAACAAAAAAAGCCGGCACACAAATGCGTACCGACTTCCCGCAAAAGGATAGACTTATCCCTTGCGGTGTGGCTTCACATTTATGTAACCGGCTTTGAAATTCAAAGTCGAAACTGTCTTTTACGCTTTACCCTCTGCCGACAGTTCAGGGCAGCTTGGAAGCGACGGCATTTTCATTAGCATGCCGCAGGTGTTGTCCGGCTTATTGCCGTTCTCTCAATCAATTTGTGAAAATATATTCAGTTGCAGGACAGATAAACTGTCACTTTATATTATATGGAACAAATGTTTGCTTGTCAAGATGGTAACCCCTTTTCAATCGAACTGTCCTGTGAAATTCACAGGACAGTTCGATCATTGGTTACGGATTGTATCTTTTCTTTCTACTGTAGACAACTGCTCCGAGCAATCCGGCTCCCGACACAAATAACAGGGTTACCCATAACAGCATATTGCTGTTATCGCCGGTCTGCGGGCTGGATGTGGCTCCATCATTTTTGTTCGGGGCTTGCGTCGTGGTGTCATCGCCGCTGGTCGGGTTATCTCCGCCGGTTTGGTTGTCTCCGCCGGTCTGGCTGTCATCTCCGCCCTGCACCGCCGTGATCGTAAACTCCGTCTTGGCTATGCCGTTTTTCGATTCGATCTCAAGCGTGTGCTTGCCTACGGATAGCGTTTCAAGATAAGCTGCGTTCAGGGTGACTATCGTGCTGCCTTCCTTTACCGTGTAGTCGGTAGTCTTGAGCTCTTTGCCGTCAACCATGACTTTCAGGAAATCAGCATATTCAGCGTCAGACGTGAAGCTGAGCCCGTCTGTGCCGCTCTTCTGCCAGCTGCCGTTGGCTCCGGCGATAATAACCGGCGGCTGTACCGGCTCCTGCGCTTCCTTGTATTCGATCAGCAATTCAAACGCCTCGGCTGTACCGCCGGATACATCCAGCGTCAGCGGGAAAGTGACGGTGGTGGCGGTATAACTGCTTGCCGCCGCTCCGTTTTTAATTCGGGCAGTCGCTCCGTCATATCCCTGGGGCAGAGGAATCGTCAGCGTTCCGCTGAGGGTTTCGCCCTGGTAGTTCTCAAGGGGAATGGAGACGGTGTAGCCCGCCTGGATGTCGTAGCCTTCGCTGAGCTGTGCGTCAACCATTGGGTTGTAGTAGTCGATGGCAAGTCCCTGATATTCGTTAAACTCACCCACGGTCACCGCAGTGTCCGGGGTAAAGGTCGCGGAAAGCTCCGGAGCCGGGGAGTACTCCGCATCTCCCTCCTCCAGCACCCTCACCGGCAGGTCGATGGGGTCTGACGCAGGCGCAACCTTTGTGGCGGTGTAGGAGTAGATTTGGGCGACGTGCATGGTGTTAAAAACATCATAATATGCCTTGTCTTCAACAGTCTCTGTGCGGTAGGTCACACCTACCATGGCCTCCACCCGGTTTTCGCCTTTTCCCAACTGGCCAAGTTCCGGCGGGTTGGTATAAAAGTCCTCCGCAGCAAGCTGCTTTTCCGACACGACCTTTTCGTCGGCATGCAAATCAGAGATATCCGTCACGGAAATGGCGGCGTCGTTGGGCACAACGCTGACACTGCCGCTGCCGGAAATCAAGGCATCTGCCACGGCTTTTGGGTCATCCCAGTTCAGCTTCATTTCTTCATACTTGGCCTGATCCCGGCTGAAACAGAGAAGACCAGTGACGAAGACATTTTCTTCAAAAGTGGGGATCAGGGATTTATAAGGCTCATCCAGCCCCGCCCGGATTTGCTCCATCAACTCATTGGAGTGGATGGCATTGGGAGAATAGACATAGTGGAGATCCGCCCCGTCCACATTCTCGATGGTGACGGCATACACCTGGCTGTCCGAGCCGCCTGCGATGACCTCATCGGAATAGGCGTTGTAGGTGTCTCTTTTGGTAGGCGGATCCGCCGCAAACGCGGTCACAGGCAGCAGCCCCACCAATAAGCACAGGCTGAGCAGTATTGCCCCCAGTCTTGCCCCTGTTTTTCTTCTTTTTGTGTTCATGTTATGTTTCCTCCTTTTGATTTCATCATAACCGATAATTTCAGCTCATTTTCCAGCAGCTGTTCCACACGGTTTGCCAGATAATCCACCGCACGCTGCTCGCCCTGCCGGGAAAGTCCACCATAGGGGGCGCTGATCTCCACAGTCAGGACGGTAGCGGGCGGCTGTTCGGACACGGACAGCGTAAATCCGCTTCTGTTTCCGTAAACGGTCACTTCGGCGGCGATACCTCCGTTTTCCGCTTTGTCGTATTCGCTTTCTTCCGAATCCAGAACATCATACAGCGCATACAGCACCAGCTGCTTGGTATATGGCAGAATGCGCTGAACCGCTCTCATACTATCGCCTCCTTTTTGTGTTTTGTGATCTTATGCCCTCGGCTTAAATGTTTTCACTTGCCGAAAACATTTCTTCATCTCCGGCTCGCACTGATAATCGCATGCTAACACACACCATCACTCTTATATGATACATACAAATTCCATCATTTTGTAGTTCACATACGCGCCATTCTTGCAAAAACGGGGGTTCACATGTGTGACATCTTGAAAAAATACATAAAAATAACGCTACTTTTCTCGCGAAAAGCAGCGTTATGCCCAAATAAAATTTACTCTGTAAAATTCATATAGCTTTGGAACAGGCCGAGGCGTGTTTTGGTTTCGGTCTTTTCATAAATAGAAGAGATGTACCGCTGCACCATCCGCCGGGAGATATACAGGCTGTCGGCAATTTCCTGTACGCCGTCCTCGGTCGTCAATAACTTTTCCAATACTTCCGTCTCCCGGGGAGTCAGGGAACAGCGCCGGGCATAGAGCTTCAGCCGTTCCTGCGGGGAGAGTTCACGACTTTCGGAAGGCAGCTCCTCTGTCGGTTTGGGAGAAACGGCGGCACTGCTCAGATACGGCAGCAATACCAGCAGGATCAGGATAGACAGCAGGCAACTCACTACAGCCAACACCGTATTGCCAACTGCGCCATAGATGTTGAACGCCGGCAGCACGGTTGCCGCTACCGTAAAGCTGCGTACAATGCGCCCCATACCCGCCCACAGCTCCGGCCTGCTGCTTTTGGGCGCAAAATCCAGAAACATCACCGTGAAAAAGATCACATAAAAGCCGCTGTACAGATACATCAGCGCAGTACCGGCAAAATAGCTGACTTCATCCGAGAGAAAGAACATACAGACAGAGGAGAGCAGGATCGTACATACGGTGGAAAGGGGAAGATATTTCCGTTCCCTGATGTCTGCAAGAAACCCCGCCAGAATCAGCCCCAGTGCATAGAACAGACGAACGCCGCCGTAAATATCATAAGATTTTTCGGCATTGAAGGCTGTCAGCACGCTGTCGATCATTCCGGCTACAAGACTCATAAGTACCACCGCGACGATCAGAAGCAGCGCTTTTTTGAAATCTTTCCGGGTCTCCGACGAATAGGGCAAAGGATTTTCCAGAATCCAGTCCTTCGGCGCTTTCATGATAAAATACATGACAAACGCAACGCTGAAAATAATGCTGATGATAAAGGCGACAGACTGCGGTATTAAATTCTGTACCACAAACTGTAACAGGATCGCCGCCCCCATACCCGTGCCGATCAATCGTCCCGTATACCGGCTCCCGGCAAAATACATGGCCGTATTGTAATACACACATCCACTGATATGGCCGGTCAGCAGCAGGGCTGCGGAAGAGCTTGTCAGGAAGAGTGCCGGCTGGTTTGCAAAAAGCAAAACCACAGCCGCCCCAATGCACAGAATACCAAGAATGGTCTGCGCCGTTTTCCTTGATTTTTCTTTTTTACAGAGGCGGCGCAGCAGGGAAAACGAAAGGAATCCCAATCCTGTGCAGACAAGCCCAAAGGTATATACGGGATTTACGGCACTGCTTCCGAGAATCACGGCACAGCGCTCGTTGATAAACGCCTCCGTCAGCATAAAGGCAAAAAAGCATAATGCAAAACAGATTGCGCAAAGCAGCTCTGAGGATGTGATTTTCTGCCGCTTCATGATTCTTCGGCCCCCCTCCTGAGTTCCACCACATCGCCGATTTCACAGTGAAGCGCCCGGCAGATCCGTTCTAAAATCTCAAGGCTCACATATTCGTCATGGCTGAGCTTTGCAATGGTGGAAGCCGAAACACCTGCCATTTCAGTTAAGGCGGATTTTTTTATTTTCATATCGATCAGCCGTTTCCACAGTTTGTTATATTGTACTGCCATACGGTTCACCTCATTGTCATGATAAGGGTAGTATAGCACAAAGTTTGCGAAATCTCAATGAATTTCCTGATTTCTCGTAAAATATGTTTAGATCGCATTTTCCATCATGATATCAAGGGTTTTGTTATTTTCCTTCGTTTCAGGATTGTATTGCGAAAATACATCAAGATATGCTTTTGTATGCGAAAGCATATCTGATCTGTTGGAAATCGAAAAATAGCGGATGAAAAAGCTTGATTTTAAACCGTTTTTTAAGTCTAAACTTTAAGGGGTAAGGTGTAAACACCTTACCCCTCGTTTTTGTGTTTCAAAGTGTTACAGGCTTGATGGCACCGCTTTTCATAGTTTCGGTTTATGCAAAAATTACTTTTGCATTCACGATTTCCGCTGCCGATTCACGCAGTGCGTTCATCCTGCCTATCCATTCCATCGAATGTTCGGATTTGAGTTTTTCGGATATACCCTCATGCTCTGCCATCTGTTCTACCAACTTAAGAAACATATTCTCTGCCTGTTCATTAATATCAGCAAGATAGCTGTTCAGCCTGCCGCTTGTGAGCAGATTGGTGTAAAGTATCCTGCGGTGCTGTTTGAGATAGCGCAAGTGCCGCTGTCCCCATACGCCAATGTGCTTTTCTTCTTCGGGTGGTAATGTGAGATCAGGAAGATAATAATTACCTTGTAATGTATAGCTGATACCTGTTTGTTCGTTATAAATATTCTTTTGCATAATCACGCCTCCTTGTAGATCACTTTGAACTTCTTTTTCTTTGCGTTTATAATTTTAAGCAAAAGCTCGTCAACTGCGTCTGTGTATCTTCCTTTGGCAATCAAACGATTTCTTAATTCGTTCAGGCTGTTAATAATAATTCTACGCTCGTATTCATTAAGCACTATGTAATATTTTCCTTTCAACGCTGTCACTCCCTCAATAAATCTTCAAAAGGGGTTTCAGAGGTGATAAAGGTATCAAGCATAAGTTAAGCTCCTAAACGAAATCCCATAATAAAACTGTCTAAATTAGGTTCTCCGTTCACAATGTCCCAAGCGTTTACATAATCAAGAAACCGCTTTTTGTTTTCATCAGATAGCACTGTTGTCAGGAAATCTTCATTTGTCATCAAGTTTTCCATTTGTTTCTGAACAGCCTTGTTTTGCTTTGTGCTTCCCGCTTGTGGTTCAATGTTTCCGTAGTAAAATTCTTCAATAAAGTTTTTCATTATGTAATCCTCCGTTATAAGTTGAATTATCCTTACAATTCAATCATTTTGGCTGACTACAAAAGCGAAAGGGAGACAACTTCCTTACGAAGTGTCTCCATTGGGTCTCCTTTTAGCGTTTTCATTATACTAATTAACGAGGGTTTTTATTAGTAAAGTGCATTTTAACAAATACTTTGCACAGTTCAATGCAAATACATTTTTCATTTTCATCAAGAGATGAAAAAACATGAAACATTTCTTTATCTAATGGAGAAGAATATTTATGTATATCATGATCTAATAGATAGTCGATAGAGACATCAAAATAATCAGCTATAGTTTTGAGAGTAGCAAAATCAGGCTCACGGGTGCCTTGAACATAACTTCCAAGAGTTGAAGGCGCCATGTTAATTTGTTTTGCTACTTCTTTTTGTGTAAGATTTCTTTCTTTTATTAAAACGCGTAAATTATTGCCAAAACTCATTTTGTATACCTCCGTATAAAATAGTACATGCAAAATTTGTAAAAAACTCTCACATCTGCAATACGAGTTGACAATACACAAAACGAGTTATATCATTTAAAATGATAAATAGTCATGAAATAAGGAGATAATATTATGGTTACTATTGATTCGAAGTGTGAAATTATTGAAAAGATAAGTGCTTATGCCAGCAAAGATAGTGAATGGAATAACAGATGGGAAAAATCACCCATTCCTATTCAAATAAATAAAAGAAAAAATGGTATTGTTTTTGGTATTCAAGATCATATAAGAGCGATGGTATATTCTATGTTTTCATCAAATAGATGTTGGAGTGGTTTGGAAAAAGAAATTGATGAGGAAACGGGTAAAATTAGAGCTTTGGATAAGATATTTTACGACTATGATGTTGATTTCATAAAAGAATACAATAATGATGAAGTAAAAAATGCTATTTGTGACAAGCATTTTGGCAATAGAAGAATAAAGGAACAAGTGGAGGCTTTAAAAAGCAATATTGAATGGTTAGTAGTAATTGATAATAAGGTAGGCATTGATAAATATTACAAAGAATTAATTGCAAATGAGATTAATTATATTGATGGAATGATAACTCTAATAGATTATCTTGCGCCTAAATTTAAGGAAATGGGAGTAGCTTTGACAGCGGAATATCTTCGTAATGCAGGCTATGATATTGCAAAGCCGGATATACATTTAAAGAGGATTATGGGAAGTGAAAGGTTAGGAT
Organism: Gallibacter intestinalis; assembly: GCF_014982745.1. Taxonomy (GTDB): domain Bacteria; phylum Bacillota; class Clostridia; order Peptostreptococcales; family Anaerovoracaceae; genus Gallibacter; species Gallibacter intestinalis. The sequence goes on from NZ_JADCKA010000005.1 coordinate 48,004, forward strand.
GGTCATTAAGAAAAGAGGCTCAAGATTACGAAGCAATTTATATAGTTAATGATATTTCTGCTAATATGAATTGTTCAAATGCATGGATTGATTATGTACTTTGGTCGTATTGTGCGAAAGGCCATCTAAATATTTGTAAGAAGAATCCGAATTGTGGCAAATGCGTTATAAAAGCAGGATGTAACAAAATATAGAATTTATGTAACTATGTAATGTTGTGGAGGATGAATAATGGCTTTAGCTAAGATTATAAAATATGAAGGTGATAATGAAACTTTTGTATGGAAGTCACCGATTGAAGATTTTAATACTATGTCGCAGCTTATTGTACATCAGTCTCAAGAAGCAGTATTTTTTAAGAATGGACAGGCGCTTGACCTTTTTGAAGCAGGTAGATACACACTAGATACACAAAATATTCCTTTGATTCGAAGATTTCTAAATTTACCTACAGGGATGAAAACACCTTTTCATTGCGAAGTGTATTTCATAAATAAAGCGCAACAGATGGCAATAAAATGGGGAACAGATAGTCAGGTGCAATATATGGAACCCACTTACAAGTTTCCACTCCAAATAGGAGCTTCAGGTGAAATGTCACTTTCTGTAAGAGATTCGCGAAGATTATTGGTAAAGTTAATAGGCACTGAAACAGGGTTAACACAAAATGGTCTTGTTGCACAATTTAGATCATTTCTTATGTCGAAAATTAAACCATATATCGCTCATACAATGCAAAATGCAACTTATAGCATATTTGAAGTTGATGCACATATGGATGAGTTTTCTGAATCGCTTAAAGTAGCTTTAACACCTGATTTTTTAGAATATGGAATATCCTTAGATCAGTTTTTTGTAACGACAATTGCTAAACCTGATGGCGAAACGGCATATGAGAAGTTTAAAGATATATATATAAGGCAGTATTCGGATATTGCTGCAGCACAGATACAGCAGAAAGTAGATATTATTGAACAGGAAACTGAAGCAAGAAAACTAGTAATTGAGTCAGAAGCTATAGCTAAAAAAAGAACTCAAGAAGGTTATACATATCAGCAGGAAAGAGGATTTGATGTAGCAGAAAAAGTTGCAGAGAATGAAGCTGTTGGAGAATTTACAAATATGGGAGTTGGTTTAGGAACTATGGCAGGAGTTGGAGGTGCTGTCGGAGGTATGGTTGGCGGCATGATGAATGATGCTGTAGGTCAATCAATATCACCTAATTATAATAATGTTCAAGATAATAGTTTGGAAGCGTTTAAGATAAAACTAGAGAAACTGAAAATAATGAAAGACAGTGGACTTATTTCTGATGAAGAGTTTAATGTAGAAAAACAGAAATTGCTTAGTAGTCTTTAATGGGAGGAGAAACGATGAATTTTAATAAAAGAAAAGGTATAGCAGCAGCTACATCAGTAATAGTACTGGTCATGTTTAATATTGTTGCTTTTTTTACTCCTGTAAAACATACTATAACATTTTGGATTGGATATAGTTTTGTCACTTTAGCTGTCATTCTTTTCATGTCAGTTATGATTGCTTTGTTTTCTTCAGATAGCAGAGATAGGATGTTTCGCAACTTGCCTATAGTTAATATAGCTTGGTTATATTTTGTATTACAGATTATAGCTGGAGTATTACAGATAGCTAGTATTATGTCATATATTGGTGCAATCATTACAGATACTATTTTGACGGGCGTATTTGTCATAGTAGTAATGGCATCAAAAGCTGCAATAGATAATATTGCTGAAAAAGAATCATATATTGCAGATAAAGTCATATTTATCAGTAATATGAAACATGAAGTGTCTTTAATAAAAACCGATGATGTGGATTTGCAGAAGAAATTATATCAGCTTAAAGAAGATATTGAATTTAGTGATCCAATGAGTCATTCAAAACTTCGTGACATAGAAATAAAGATTGAATATGTAATATCACATTTGAAAAATAACATTGCAGATAAGGAAAAAGCTATAGCTGATATTATCGAAATAGATTCTCTTTTGAAGGAGAGAAATGCAAAATGTAGATTATTAAAAAATACAAAAGAACCTAAAATTAGTAAGGACAATTCTGGAGTTAAGTATCTTACTATAACGGTGGGAACCGTAGGCCTACTTGCGACAATTGCAATAGTAATATGTTTCGTTGTAATTCCAAAAAATCTATATGCAGATGGTATGGCTTTATATGAAAATGAAAAGTATGAAGAAGCTAAAAAGATATTCGTGGAATTGGATGGATTTGATAACAGTAAAACGATGATCGAACTCTGCAATGATGAAATAAATGCAGAAAAATATCAGCTTGCACTCGAAAAAACTGAGGATAGAAATTATGTTGATGCGATTAATATATATAAGGAGTTAGGAGATTATAAGGATAGCAAAGAACAGATAGAAAAAATTCATAATAGATTAGCCAAAGAAGATGTTGTTTATTATGGAACTTATAAAGAGAACCCAATAGCTTGGAGAATTATTGAAACGGATAACGATAGTATGTACTTGATTGCGGATGAAGCGATTAATGAGATGCCATATAATGAAGATTTAAAGAATGTTGATTGGACAGAAAGTTCGATATATGAATGGTTAAATAATGAATTCATAAAAGCATTTTCTGATGAACAGCTTGAATCTATTATGCCAACTAAAATTGACGGAACTGACTGTAAAATATTTTTAATGGGATATAGAGAAGCCGAAGATTTAGAGGACCAATCTATACTTGATGCAGAAAAAGAATGGTGGCTTAGAACTAAAGTAGATGCTAATGCGATATATGTATCCGCCTCAGGGGAAATAGTGGACGAGGGGGATCAGGTTGTAAGAGCAAAAGGCATTAGACCATGCATTTGGATAGATTTGAAATAGGTGGAGTATATGATTTATAAATGTAAAATATGTGGTGGCAGTGTTACTTTAGATTCTGTAAGTCGAGTGGCTGTATGTGATTATTGTGGAACTAAGCAGGTGTTTCCGAGATTTACAGATGAGAGTGAAAGACGTTTATTTGAAAGCGGGAATAACTATTTACAGCATGGTGAATATGATAAAGCGGAAAGCGTATTTAATCAGTTGTTATCAATAGCTCCTAAAGACGCAGAGATATATTGGGATTTAGTGTTATGTAAATATGGAGTGACATTTGTCAGTGATTCAATGACTGGTAAATATGTGCCAACTTGTAATAGAACATATTATGAGTCAATATTTGATGATAACAATTACCAAAAAGCTATTGAATATGCAGACGAAGAAGAGAGAACTCTTTATCAAGAATATGCAAATATAATACATGAGATACAAAAAGGAATTCTCGAAATTTCAAGAAAGGAAAAACCTTTTGATATATTTATCTCATATAAAGAAACTGATGTAAATGGAAATAGAACTGAAGACAGCATTAAAGCTCAGAAGATCTATGAAAAGTTAACAGAGAATGGCTATAAAGTGTTTTTTTCAAGAATAACTCTTGAAAATAAAATTGGAACAGAATACGAACCATATATTTATGCAGCACTATCTTCGAGTAAAGTTATGTTGACTGTTAGCTCCAGCAAAGATAATTTAGAAGCACCATGGGTAAAAAATGAGTGGAATAGATTTCTGAATTTAAGACAACAGGATAACAGCAAGGTATTAATACCTTTGTATTTTGATATGTCAAGAGATGAATTACCAGATGAGTTTGCTATTCTTTCGGCTCAGGAAATTAGTGGAGAAGAAAATATAACTGAATTGGTTAGAGGAATAAAAAAACTCATTCCTCTTCCTGTAATGTTGGCAGAAAAGAGAAAAGCTCGTAATAAAAAGATAAAAATAGGAGTGTTCATTGCTTCTGTTGTTATTATCATAGGCACAATAGCTGCAATTCCACATATAAAGAATTATATAAAAGAAAGCCAGGAATATGAAGTGGCGATACAACAACTTTATGATGGTGATTATGCAGAAGCTGCTTGGGGATTTGAAGCTTTAGATGGTTTTAAAGATTCAGAAGATAAAAAAATTGAAGCCGAAAAATCATGGCGGAATAGTTTGGCTACTGCCACTGTGATGAATACTGAGATGGGTGGTAATGAATATTATATATCAACAAATGGTGAAGCAGAAATTTTGAACATAAATGCTGGAATTACGAATAATGATATGAACACGAATGAACATGGGGAAGTCGTATCAATAGCGTTATGTCCTAATAGGGGAGGAGATACTGATATTACGAAAAATCCATATGTATTATATGAAGATGGATATCTTATGAATTCGGCTGATAATAACAATTTAGAAAATGATTGGGAGGATGTAATACAAATATCAGATGGATTTTCAAATACTAATGTAGCTTTAAAATCAGATGGAACAATGCTTGTAGAACATCCATATCATACAGATAAATGGATTGAACCAATAAAAGAATGGCATAATATTGAATCATTTGCCTATGATAACAGTGGGGTGATTTTAGGTTTACAGACAGATGGAAAAGTAAAAGGAGTATTTTCAGAAAATATGCGCTCGCAAGAAGCAGAATCGTTTCTGGACGGGATTAGCAATATAAAAAAAGTATATGTGACATGTGGTGGAGTTAATAATGACGAAATATATATATTAGCCATTAATGATGAGAATACTGGTTATGAATTTGCAAATGGCACAGTATCTAAATGGGATGATTTAGATATTATTGACGCAGAGATGCAATATCTGCATGTAACAGAGGATATTAATCCAAGATTAGATATATATGTAGTTAATAAGAAGCATGAACTGACCAAATTAGGTGATGATAAAGTTATTATGAACGATGTTGTATATGTTGATAAAAACTCTATCATTTCAAGGAATGGGAATGTATATAAGGGATATATATATTCAAATGGACCAGAGAAACTTGAGGTTAAATCAATTGTCAGAGATGAATGGCTATAGAGGGAGTATTTATGATATGTAAAAACTGTGGTGGAAAGCTTCATATTAAAGATGGTATATATGTTTGCGAAAATTGTGGAAGCCAATTTGCATTAACTGATATATTTGAAAATATTGAAGTATCTATTTGTTATGTAGAATATGATAACGCAGGAAGAAGAACAAAAGATTCTATTATAGCGCAAGATATATATCAAAGATTAGAAAGCAACGATATTAAAACATTTTATAATAGAATATCTACAGATGGAATGACTGGGGACGAACTGGAAAAAGCAATACATTCTGCTATGGCAATAGCAAGAGTTATTGTAATTGTTGGGACTTCAAAAAATAATTTTGAAATTCTTTTGGAAAAGAATAAAGAATTATTAGAAGGTAAAACAATAGTTCCTGTGTTTTCAGACATGGATGTATCAGATATACCAAATGAAATTTCATCAATACAAGCACTGGATTATAATAGAATTGCTGCTTCAGCAGACTTGGTGAATGGAATTCTGAATGCTTTGGGACGAGATAAAGAAACAGATTTTATGACAATCTCCCAGAAAGTTGATTCAGAAAAAAGAAAGAAAAGGAGGAAGATTTCAATAGTTATATCTATCATTTGTATAATTATATGCATAGTGGGTATCGTTATTGGATATTCTTTGAGTGATAAAGCTAGATATAATAAAGCGATGGAGCATATAGAAAATAGTAAATATGCTGATGCAATAGATATTTTATATAATATTCAAGAATATAAAGACAGTAAAAATCAATTAGAATTTCTTTATCAACAGTATGCAGGATATTATAAAGATGAAAAAACTAATATTTCGATGCATATACAATTTTTAGATATTCAAAGCGCTACGGTAGATGTTTCAGAAGTTATTGATGAAAAATTTGTGAGATTAAGTGAAAGTTCTAAAGTAAATGTAAATAACATTAATGCTGATTTCGTAGATAGTGAAAGTAATAGTGGAACGCTGTCAATAGAACTTAAAAATGATGGTATTGAACTATCATTAGCAACAGAAGTCAAAGAGTCAGAAATATCTTTTGAGAACGCTAAAGTGAAATTTAAATTAGACAAAAAATCAGATGAACCTCTTAGACAGAATTTGGATAAAGAAAATTTAATCAATTATCTAAGAAAACCAAGTACTTTGAGTGATATTTCACAAGCGGGATACGAATTGGAATTACAGAAAGCTGAATTTGGCGATCCTATAACTTATCGCATAAAAGATACAGATATTTATCTATGGGTTTCGTATGAAGATATTGAAACGCTAAAAAAGAATGAAGCATCATCTGAACCGCCTAAGCTTCAATATAAAGAAGATCCTCTTATATTAGGAATTGAAGCTCCTGCAAATATAGTTGCGCCGGATTTAATAGGCAAAAGTGGTAAATCATTTGTCGAAGATGATATATTATTTGTTCCATCAAAACTAAAAGCAATAAGTTGGGACTTTTACGGATTAACTGATTTAAACGATAGTGTGATATCATCCAATGATTCAATTTCTTTTACAAGCAGAGAAATGTTGAAGGATGAAGAATTTGATGCTCGTGTGGACTATTTTTGCAATGGCGGAATGGAAAAGTGGATGGAAGAGAATAATAATGCATCTGAAATTTATATGGAAGAAGAGAATAATACATCTGAAGAAGATGATTATTTTGGAGAACCAAATGTCTTCTGCCCGGAATGTGGCTATAGTTGGTTTACTACGGGTGTAGGCATTGAAGGGTTTACATGCCCAGAATGCGGTGCGAAATGGTTACCGTGATTATAGAATTTGTTATAGAAACAGGCAGTCGCATATGACTGCCTGTTGTAGTATATATGGTTTTAATTTAGACAGACGATTACAATCAGTCATGAATCTTAAGCTCATGAAGCATCTTCATAAATTCGGTGCTAGTATGGTCCACAATCTGGCTTTTGCCAACATCAAGAGCATCAATTTTGCTCATATCATCATCAGTAAGGGAAAAGTCCCATATATCGAGATTCTGTTCCATGCGATCTCTGTGAACAGACTTAGGTATAACAATAACGCCTCTCTGTACATTCCATCTCAATGCAACCTGAGCAGGAGTCTTACTGTATTTATTCCCTATTTCAGTTAGTACGGGATGGGTAAATATACCGAAGTTGCCTTCTGCAAAAGGTCCCCAGGCTTCCGGAGTTATACCGTAGTTTTTCATAAGCTCAAGGGCATTCTTTTGAGAGAAGAACGGATGCAGCTCTATCTGATTTACTGCAGGTATTACATCCACAGTTTCGCATAAATCAAGGAGCCTGTGAGGATAGAAATTGCATACACCTATGGCTTTTAAAGTTCCTTCCTTATACATTTCTTCCATGGCACGGTATGCACCCACATAATCTCCTAAAGGCTGATGGATAAGATAGAGATCGATGTAATCTGTTCCAAGTTTTTTAAGAGAGGCTTTTACAGCTTGTTTTGCACCTTCGTAGGAAGCGTCCTGTACCCACAGCTTTGTAGTTATAAACAGTTCTTCCCTTGGTACACCTGATTTTGCTATGGCGGCTCCTACAGCTTCTTCATTCATATATGCAGCTGCTGTATCAATCAACCTGTATCCACATTCTATGGCATCAATCACTGCTTGCTTACACTGGGAAGGGTCAGGCACCTGAAAAACACCGAAACCTTCCATAGGCATTTTTATTCCGTTGTTAAGGGTTACATATTCCATTTGTCTACCTCCTTTGAGATTGTAATTTGATTTCTTAAATAAATTTTACTTTTGAATTTCGCTGATGTACAATACGAATAACGGAAGCTGATATAACTATCACTTATAGTATAGGAGAAAATCATGATAGAAATGTATCTTTTGGAGCAGCTTGTTGCTTTTGCACAGACGGGAACTTTATCTGGTGCTTCGGAAAAACTGCACATATCCCAGCCTGCTTTAAGTAATTCCATGAAAAAGATAGAGGATATACTTGGTGTCAGTCTGTTTGAAAGAAAGAGCAACAGGCTTGTCTTAAATGAAAATGGGAAACTAGCAGTTAAGCTGGCAGAGGATATTCTAGCCCGTGAAAGGGAAATGGAAGAAAGAATAAGAAGGCTAGACAGAAGTAGACATACTATAACTATAGCTTCATGTGCACCGGTACCTTTGTGGAATCTTGCTCCGATGATTGCAGAGATATATGACGGGATGGCGGTATCGTCACAGCTTTTTAAAAACAACGAGGAAATTATAAAAGGTGTCAAAGATGGAGCTTATACAATAGGTGTTATTCACGGCGATGTCCAAGGGGATGAGGATATCGAGAAGATGCCATTTGGAAAAGAAAAGTTGTTTCTTGTGGTGCCCTATGAACATCCGTTGGCTCAAAAAGATAAAATTACCGGAAAGGATATTGATGGTCAGAACCTGCTGCTTTACTCAAATATAGGGTTTTGGTATTCCCTTGTAAAAAAAGAACTTCCCAATGCACACTTTCTGATGATGGATGATTACGATGTTTTTGGCAGCATAGCTGAGACGGAAGCCTTTCCATCCTTTGTTACCGATGCCAGTTTGCAGGAAAGGGCAGCACCTAAGGGAAAGAAAATTTTGGAGATCGACGAGTCATATGCGACAACAGAATATCATTTAATATGGCAAAAAAAGAATTATAGCTTTTTAAAACCGCTGATTGAAAAGAGTCACTAAAACATATATAATAATTAGCGGTTGCGTGATGGACTAGATAAGTTTAATTAAAGGCATCCGCGGCCTAATATATTGGGAAAGGAAAAGATAAAATGCAGGACATACGAATAAAGGAACTGTTCAGAAACACAAATGAATATGCTGACAAAGAAATCACTGTCAGAGGCTGGATAAGGACCAACAGAGGCTCCAATAAATTCGGCTTTGTGGAACTCAATGACGGTTCTTTTTTCAAATCCCTTCAGGTTGTATATGAAGCGGATAAAATAGATAACTTCCAGGAAATTTCCAAGGCGCCGATAGCTTCAGCTCTCAAGGTAAGAGGTACACTGGTGCTGACTCCGGAAGCAAAGCAGCCTTTTGAGCTTAAGGCTGAAGAAGTTGAAATCGAAGCGGGCTCTGATTCCGATTATCCTCTTCAGAAAAAGAGACACAGTCTCGAATATCTGAGAGAAATCGCTCATCTCAGACCGAGAAGTAACACATTCTCAGCGGTGTTCAGAGTGCGTTCTCTGGTGGCTTATGCGATTCATAAGTTCTTCCAGGAAAATGGATTTGTATATGTTCACACTCCAATAATCACAGGCAGCGATGCGGAGGGTGCAGGAGAAATGTTCAGAGTAACAACCCTTGACCCGGCAAATCCTCCTATGGCAGATGGACAGGTGGACTACAGCCAAGACTTCTTTGGAAAGGAAACAAACCTTACAGTGTCCGGTCAGCTGGAAGCAGAAATCTTTGCAATGGCTTTTAGAGATGTATATACTTTCGGACCTACTTTCCGTGCGGAAAACTCAAATACCGCAAGACATGCATCGGAATTTTGGATGATAGAGCCGGAAATGGCATTCTGCGATCTTGAAGGAAATATGCAGACAGCCGAGGCTATGATTAAATACATCATCAGATACGTTATGGAAAACGCTCCTGAGGAAATGGAATTCTTCAACAACTTCATCGACAAGGGTCTCATCGACAGACTGACAAATATCGTCGAATCTGATTTTGTAAGAATCACATATACCGAAGCCGTTGAGCTTCTCAAAAAAGCGGATAAAGAGTTTGACTACCCGGTTGAATGGGGTATAGATCTTCAGACAGAACATGAAAGATATATAACTGAAGAGGTCTTCAAAAAACCTGTATTTGTAACTGATTATCCAAAGGATATAAAGGCCTTCTATATGAGACTAAACGAAGACGGCAAGACAGTTGCTGCATGTGACCTTCTTGTACCGGGCATCGGTGAAATTATCGGAGGCAGCCAGAGAGAGGAAAGACTTGATGTCCTTAAAGCCAGAATGGATGAAATGGGACTTGAGGAAAAGGACTACTGGTGGTATCTGGAGCTTAGAAAATACGGCGGAGTTAAGCATTCCGGTTACGGACTTGGATTTGAGCGAATGATAATGTATGTTACAGGAATGAGCAATATAAGAGATGTGCTGCCGTTCCCTAGAACACCGAAAACGGCAGAATTTTAAGATTGAAAAAAGAAGGCTTTTAAAGTCTTCTTTTTGTGGTATAGAAAGTAGGAAAAGTAACTGACATTTACTGACACTGAATTTATATGAGAAAGGAAAAGACATGAATACCAGCATTTTTACCGTAGCAGGACCGGTGATGATCGGCCCATCCAGCTCACACACAGCAGGAGCTGCAAAGCTCGGCAGAGTTGCAAGACAGATATGCGATCATAAATTTGACAGAGTGGAATTTTTCCTTCACGGCTCTTTTGCTCTGACAGGCAAAGGTCATGGAACGGATAAGGCGCTTCTGGCAGGAGTTATGGGCATAAAGGAAGACGATGCAAGACTTCCTGAATCCTTTGAAATCGCAGAAAAGGAAGGACTTGGTTTTTCTTTCGGAGAAATAACACTCGAAAACGCTCATGAGAATTCCGTAAGAATAAACTTCTATGACGGAGATGAACTGATTGTCAGCGTTGAGGGTGCTTCCATAGGAGGAGGAGAAATCGTAATCACAAAGATTGACGGATATGATGTAAAGATTAGAGGAAATCTCACCACAATATTTGTCAGACAGAACGACAAAAAAGGTGTAATAAGCCATGTGGCAGGACTTCTTAACGAGTACGATATAAATATCGCTACTATGAATGTGAGCAGAAGCGCCAAGGATGCCGATGCCATGTGTATAGTGGAAGTTGACGGTGACATCGACGAGGAACTGGCAGCTAAGCTTGCAGATTACAAGGAAATCAAATTCGTTAAAGTAATTAAACATCTGTAAAGAGATATAACGACGGGAGAATAATATGTACAACAGTTTAAAAGGTATGCTCAGGGAGGTAGAAAACTTTAACGGAGATCTGGCCGAACTGATAATAGCCAATGAAATAAGTAAAACGGAAAAAACAAGGGAAGATGTAATTGCTGAAATGACAAAAAGGCGTGGAATAATGAAAGATTCATCAGAAGCTGCGACAGGCAGAGACAATGATCTTCAGAAGACTTTCATTTCCGGAATGTCGGCAGACCAGCAGGAATATACTGATAAAAACGATACCCTGTGTGGCGGCCTTGTAAATAAGGCAATGGCAAAGGCTCTTTCCTGCAGTGAGGTTAATGCGGCAATGGGCAAAATCTGTGCAATGCCGACTGCAGGCTCTTGCGGTATAGTTCCTGCAGTTTTGGAAACCCTTGCTGAAGAGCTTGGTGCAGATGATAACAGGGTAGTAAAAGCCTATGTGGTAGCTTCCGGTACGGGAGCACTGGCTGTGGAAAATGCCACTGTTTCCGGCGCCGAAGGTGGATGTCAGGCAGAATGCGGTGTGGCAGCGGCAATGGCTGCAGCAGGAGCAGTATATATGAAGGGCGGCAGCGCAGAGGAATGTATTGAAAGCTTTGCAATCTCCCTTATAAACATAATGGGGCTGGTATGCGATCCGGTTGCAGGTCTTGTACAGATACCTTGCGCTCAGCGTAATGCTTCTCAGGCGGTAAATGCACTTCTCAGTGCGGACCTTGCCATGGGCGGAATGAAGTGTGGCATTGATGCTGATGAAGTGATAGAATCTATGTACAGGGTAGGAAAGCTGATGCCGGTACAGCATAGAGAAACATCCTTAGGCGGCATAGCTGTAACTGCCAGCGCAAAGGAATACGAAGAAGCTCTTAAAAACATGTAAGAGCATATGCTGTAATATGTAAAATATTATTATGAGAGGAGCATATCATGAGAAAGGAAATAAGAAGAAAAGATAAGGAAATCTCAAGAGCCGAAGCCTTCGAAATCCTTGAAAAAGGACATCTTGGTACATTGGCTGTAAACGGTGAAGAGGGCTATCCTTATTCCGTTCCGGTAAACTATTGCATGGATGGAGAAAATATCCTGTTTCACAGTGCAATGGCGGGATATAAATTTGACGCCATGAAAAAGGACCCTAAGGTATCCTTTTCGGTTGTACTCACTGAGGAAATAATTCAGGAAGTGTTTACAAGCACTTATGAAAGCGCTGTGGTTTTTGGTAAGGTAAAATTTATCGAAGACGAAGCCGAAAAAAAGGAAAAACTCATGATCCTTGTAAAGAGACACCATGGAGACTTTGTGGAAAAAGGACAGGAATATGTTGATAAAGCCGTGGCTGAAACTGCGGTAATCGAAATAATTCCTGAACATGTTTCTGGCAAAAGAGGTGTAGTATAAATATCATTTAGCTATCAATTAAAACTATAAATAAAATACAGCTGCGGGGAGTTCGGATAACGGACTGAGAGTAAGCAAGCGCTTAGACCCTTTGAACCTGATGTGGATAATGCCACCGTAGGAAAGCGTCATTTTAGATGTGCAAAGAGATATGCGAAGAGTAAAGCGCGGAGCCCCGGCTCCGCCTTTTAATTTCTTCCCTAAAGCTGCGGGCAGAGAAAAGGAGATGATATCATGCTCGGAGAAAGACTTGAAAACGTAAGAAAAAACACACCGCTGGTACACAACATTACAAACTATGTAACAGTAAACGATGTGGCAAATGTGATTTTGGCTACAGGAGCCAGCCCTATAATGTCAGATGACATCGAAGATGTAGAAGACATAACTACCATTTGCGGGGCTCTGAACATCAATATCGGAACATTAAACCAGAGAACGATACCTGGAATGTTTAAAGCCGGCAAAAAAGCAAAAGAACTGGGTCATCCTGTAATACTTGACCCTGTGGGAGCAGGAGCCAGCAGATTGAGAACCGAGACTGCTATTAAGATTGCCGACGAAATAAAGCCTGATGTTATCAGAGGAAACATTTCGGAAATAAAGACCCTGTGGACAGGAGAAGGCAGCACAAAGGGTGTAGATGCGGATATTGCAGACCGTGTAACAGATGAAAATCTGGCTGAAACAGTTGATGCTATAAAGGCACTTGCAAAGGAAAGAAGCTGTGTTATAGCAGTTACAGGAGCCATCGACATAGTGGCAGATGCTGACAAAGCGTATATAATTAGAAACGGCGTTGCCGAAATGGGACAGATAACAGGTACAGGATGCCAGCTCAGCGGCATGACTGCAGCCTATGTTGCTGCAAACCCGGATAATCACCTTGAAGCTGTTGCGGCAGCTGTGGCTTCCATGGGTCTTGCGGGAGAAAAAGCAAAAAATGGCGGAGAAATTATGTATTCTAGAACCGGTGTCCAGGAAGGCAATTCCACAATGAGAAACAGAATTATAGATGCTATCTGCAATATGACAGGCAAGGAGCTTGAGAAAGGCGCAAAATATGAAATCATCTGAAATGAAAAATAAGGATTTGTTGTTGTATGCGGTAACCGACAGAAAATGGCTTAAGGATGGCGTGACCCTTGCCGACGAATGTAAAAAAGCCATAGATGGTGGAGTTACCATGATACAGCTTAGAGAGAAAGAACTGGGATATGATGACTTTCTCGCCCAGGCTAAGGAACTGAAGACGCTCTGCCAGAGCAGAGGAATTCCATTTATCGTAAATGATAACGTGCAGATTGCCATAGAAGTGGGCGCCGACGGCATACATGTAGGCCAGGAGGATATGCACGCAGACGATGTACGCAAACTCGCAGGAAAGGATATGATACTGGGAGTTTCCGCTCAGAACGTTGAGGAAGCAGTAACGGCGGAAAAAAACGGAGCCGATTATCTGGGAGTGGGAGCAGTATTTCCGACATCCTCTAAAGATGATGCCAGTGAAGTGGATTTTGAAACCCTTAAGGAAATCTGCCAAAGCGTAAGCATACCGGTCGTTGCCATTGGCGGTATAACCGAAGATAACATAAAGGAACTTAAGGGAAGCGGCATTGTGGGCATTTCTGTAATCAGCGCTATATTTGCTCAGGAAGATATAAAAGATGCTTGCGAAAGACTATGTGCCAATACGGAAAGAATCCTTCCTGCTGACAGTAGCGCCTATAAAGATATAAAGGGTGCGATATTCGACATTGACGGAACTGTCATTGACAGCATGAAAATCTGGGACAAAGCCGGACTGATGTTTTTGGAAAAACATGGTATAAAAGGCGATGATGATTTGGGAAAGAGACTTTTTGCCATGACCATCGGCGATGCGGGAAAGTATATTCAGGAAAACTTCCTTCCCAATATGAAGCCTGAGGAGATTTCCGCAGGAGTAAACGATGTGATTCGCGGCTTTTATATAAATGACGCTCAGCCGAAGGAAGGCATGATTGAACTTATTAAAACGCTTAAAGAGGAAGGCGTTAAGTTGACTGTGGCAACTTCCACCGACAGAGATGTATTTATGCCTTGTCTTGAAAGACTGGGACTGGATAAATATTTTGACGGTATTTTTACATGTACGGAGGTAGGTCACAGCAAGGCAGAGCCGGAAATATTTAACCAAGCATTGGAACTTATGGGAACTTCTCCGAAGGAAACTTGGGTTTTTGAAGATGGTCTTTATTCGGCAAAAACAGCTAAAAGTCTTGGAATGAAGGTGGCTGCTGTCTATGATGAAACATCACGCCATGACTGGGATGAATTCAGACTTATGGCAGATGCGATTATACGAATAAACGATTAAACTAAAAGAAAAATATTTTACGAAAAGAGGTTATATATATGAAAACAGCATTGACTATCGCCGGAAGCGACAGCAGCGGCGGTGCAGGTATTCAGGCGGATATCAAAACCATGATAACCAACGGAGTTTACGCCATGAGTGCGGTAACTGCTCTGACAGCCCAGAATACTACAGGAGTAACCGGGATAATGGATGTGACCGGAGATTTTTTAAAGCAGCAGCTTGATGCGGTATTTACAGACATTTATCCTGATGCGGTAAAGATAGGTATGGTTTCCCAATCGGAGCTGATTGAAGCCATTGCCGAAAAGCTTAAGGAGTATAAGGCTAAAAACATAGTTGTGGATCCTGTAATGGTTGCCACCAGCGGTGCAAAACTCATAAGCGATGAAGCTATCGATACCCTTAAGGAAAAGCTTTTGCCTATGGCCGATGTGATTACGCCTAATATCCCAGAAGGTGAAGTATTAAGCGACAGGAAGATTGAAAGTCCTGATGATATGGTAACGGCAGCAAAGGCTATATTTGAAAAATACGGCTGTGCTGTGCTTTTAAAGGGTGGTCATGCCATGAACGATGCCAATGACCTGCTTTATACAGAGGAAGGACCTCAGTGGTTTTACGGAAAGAAAATTGATAATCCTAATACCCACGGTACAGGATGTACCCTTTCCAGCGCCATTGCATCAAATCTGGCAAAGGGTATGTCCATGAAGGATGCCGTTGAAAAAGGCAAGGAATACATTTCTCTGGCCCTTGGCGCCATGCTTAATCTCGGAGCAGGCAGCGGCCCTATGAATCACGGATTTGCCGTGACAACCGACTGGGAGGTGACAAAGTGAGCGAACAGATAAACGGACAGATTGGAGAACCCAAGAGAACTTCTCTATTTGCCAACGGACTCATCTGGTTTGGAGCCGGAGTTTCCATTGCAGAAATCCTTACAGGTACATATTTTGCGCCTTTGGGATTTCAGAAGGGGCTTTTGGCCATAATAATAGGACATATAATCGGCTGTGCCCTATTCTTCATGGCAGGCGTCATAGGCGGCAGCATGAGAAAAAGCTCCATGGAAAGTGTAAAGGTGAGCTTCGGTACAAAGGGCGGACTTTTGTTTGCACTGCTCAATGTGATACAGCTTACGGGCTGGACAGCCATAATGATTTACGACGGTGCCCTTGCGGCTAATAATGTGTTTAACGCAGGCAACTGGCTGTGGGCATTGATAATAGGTATATGTGTTATTGTCCTGATAATGATAGGAATTCAAAATCTTGGCAAGGTAAACACTGTGGTAATGGCAGCTTTATTTATAATGACAGCCGTACTTTGCTGGCTCATATTTAAAAACGGCATGCCTGATACCCAGGCGGCAGGAGAAGCTATGAGCTTTGGAGCAGCCGTTGAGCTTTCCGTTGCGATGCCTCTTTCTTGGCTTCCTGTTGTCAGCGACTACACAAGAGAAGCTAAAAAGCCTGTGGCGGCAGCAGCTGTCAGCACAGGAGTATACGGTCTTGTAAGCTGCTGGATGTACATTATAGGAATGTCTGCGGCGATATTTACAGGAGAAAGCGATATTGCGGTTATAATGCTTAAGGCAGGCTTGGGAGTTATGGGACTTCTCATAGTAATACTTTCCACGGCAACAACTACTTTCCTAGATGCCTTTTCTGCAGGTGTTTCCAGCGTATCCCTTTCATCTAAGATAAAGGAAAAGTGGGCGGCAGTTACTGCCGGTGTTATAGGCACCACATGCGCTATGATTTTCCCGATGGACGACATAACAGATTTTCTCTATCTTATCGGTTCGGTATTTGCACCGATGATAGCAATACAGATAGCCGACTACTTCATAATAAAGAGAAGGGAAGTCGTTGTGGATGGTGGAAAACAGCAAGCCTTTGATGCTCCTGCGCTTATCGTATGGGTGATAGGCTTCCTTCTGTACAGATATCTTATGACCGTGGATATACCGGTGGGAAATACACTGCCTGATATGGTTGTAACAACAATCCTATGTATTATCGTAAGAAAGATTGTAAAACGATAAGAAATATGTTAAACTGGACAAGTCGTTTTCTCAAAAAAAAAGGAGGAAAACCATGAAATGCTATATACTTATGGGAAGTCCGAGAAAGAACGGTAATACAGCGGCGCTGCTTGAACCATTTATAGACGAAATGGAAAAAAACGGTGTAAGCTGTGAAACAGACTGGCTTTACGATATGGACATCAAAGGCTGTGTAGCATGTTTGCATTGTCAGCACAATATGAATGAGCCTGACTGTGCCTTAAAGGACGATATGCAGAGTGTAATTAAAAAGGCGTTAGAGTGCGATATTCTTATTTATGCTACGCCTATTTACTCATGGTACTGCACTGCGCCTATGAAGGCGGCCATGGATCGTCTCATCTATTGCTGTAATAAAACATATATGGGACAGAATGGACCGCGTCTATTGGAAGGAAAGAAATTTGCTTCCATAACTTCAAGCGGATACAGACCGGAAAAGGGTAATTCGGTGTGGAACATGGGACTTACAAATTATTCTAAGCATGGCGGCATGAATTACATAGGTGTTGAAGGAGAAAAGGACCACGGCTATGATCATGAATTTATGAGTGAGGAAAAAGCCGAGCATATGAGATTATTTGCAAGAGAAATCTTGAGCAAATAAATATATAAGTTAATTCTATAAGAAAAGAGAGGTTTTACAAGTGAAATCAATCGTTAAGTTCTGGAACAAGATGAGTCTTGTTCAGCAGATCATCATTGGTCTCATTATAGGTATAATCCTTGCGCTGCTCTTCCCTGAACAGCTCTCATTTATACCTTTCTTCGGAGACCTGTTTGTAGGAGCCCTCAAAGCAGTAGCTCCTGTACTGGTACTGTTCCTGGTTACATCTGCTATCGCGCAGCACAAAGCAGGACAGAAAACTAACATGAAGCGTATCATCGTTCTCTACCTTCTGGGTACATTCCTGGCTGGTACTGTAGCGGTTATCGCAAGCTTCATATTTAAACTGGAACTGGCACTTCCTGATGCTTCATCCAGCGATGTTGCTCCTCCGGGAGGAATCGTTGAAGTCATGAGAAATCTTCTCATGAGCGTTGTTGACAATCCAATCAACGCCATCGCAACTGCCAACTACATCGGTATTCTGGCGGCAGCTGTTATGCTCGGTCTTGCAATCAAGCATGCCAGCGACACTACTAAGACTGTTATAGCTGACCTTTCCGACGGCGTATCTCAGATCGTTAGATGGGTTATCAAGTTCGCTCCTCTGGGTGTTATGGGTCTGGTGTTCAACGCCATCGCTTCCACAGGATTTTCTTCCCTGGCACAGTACGGTAAAATCATACTGCTCCTGGTTGGAACAATGCTGTTCGTAGCATTTGTTATGAATCCGATTATTGTGTTTATAAACATCAGAAAGAACCCTTATCCGCTGGTATGGAGATGTATCAGAGAATCAGGTCTGTATGCGTTCTTTACAAGAAGTTCCGCAGCCAACATTCCTGTAAACATGAGCCTGTGCGAAAAGCTGGGTCTGGACAAGGATACTTACTCAATATCTATCCCTCTGGGATCAACTATTAACATGGCCGGTGCTGCGGTTACAATTTCTGTACTGACACTGGCAACAACTAATACCCTTGGCGTTGAGGTAGACCTGCCTACAGCGATCCTGCTGTGTATCGTATCTGCCATCAGTGCCTGCGGAGCATCCGGTGTTGCCGGAGGTTCTCTGCTGCTGGTTCCACTGGCCTGCAGCCTGTTTGGTATCTCCAACGATATCGCTATGCAGGTTGTTGGTATCGGTTTCATCATCGGAGTTATTCAGGACTCCTGCGAAACAGCACTCAACTCTTCTACAGACGCGCTGTTCACTGCTACAGCTGAATACGCTGAAAGAAGAAAGCAGGGTATACCATACTAAAAAACATTTCACTTTTAAAGTGACCGAGAAGCGGCCAAAAGGCTGCTTCTTCTTTTTTTTTAAGATTGTACTTAAGCAAAATTTTATTGAGATTCTGACAATTCAGTATTAAAATAAATAAAGATACATTTATTGTGTTTTTTTTATGTTTTTAGTGTTTTGTGTTTATACAAATGGAGGACAAAATGAGCAAAGTAATTAAAATCGTAGACGGTAACGAAGCTGCGGCATACGTCGCATATGCCTTTACAGAAGTTGCAGGTATCTACCCGATCACACCGTCTTCTCCGATGGCGGAAAAGACTGACGAATGGTCGGCAAACGGTAAGAAAAACATTTTTGGTCAGCAGGTAAGACTGGTAGAAATGCAGTCTGAAGCCGGTGCTGCAGGTGCCGTTCACGGTGCCCTGGAATCCGGTGCTCTAGCTACCACATTCACATCCTCCCAGGGTCTGATGCTGATGATTCCTACTCTTCACAGAATCTCAGGACAGAGACATCCGGGCGTACTGCATGTGGCTGCAAGAACTGTCGGAACACACGCATTCTCAATCTTCGGAGATCATTCCGATGTAATGAACTGCAGACAGACAGGTTTTGCAATGCTTTCTACAGGCAGCGTACAGGAAATCATGGACCTGGCCGGTGTTGCACATCTGTCAGCCATCAAGGGCAGAATTCCATTCCTGCACTGGTTTGACGGATTTAGAACTTCCCACGAAATTCAGAAGGTTGAAGCTCTCACATACGATGAGTTTGAAAAGCTGCTGGACAAGGAAGCACTGAGAAAGTGGAAGGATGAGGCTATGAACCCTGAAACTCCTACAATGAGATCAACAGTTCAGAACCCTGATATCTACTTCCAGGTAAGAGAAGCAAACAACGCTGATTATGAAGCACTTCCTGATATTGTTGAAAGCTATATGACTGAAATCTCAAAGATTACAGGAAGAGAATACCATATATTCAACTACTACGGAGCTCCTGATGCAGACAAGCTCATCATAGCAATGGGATCTGTATGCGGTGCAACTCAGGAGGTTATCGACAGACTCAACGGCGAAGGTCAGAAGCTGGGTCTGCTGCAGGTACATCTTTACAGACCGTTCTCCGTAAAGCACATGCTCAACGCTATTCCTAAGACAGTTAAGAAGATTGCTGTTTTAGATAGAGTTAAGGAAGCAGGTGCTGTAGGTGAACCTCTCTACGAAGACGTATGCTCCGCATATAACGAATATGACGGTGAAAGACCAATGATTCTTTCCGGAAGATACGGTCTTTCCTCAAAGGATACAGATCCTGCCTGCATCAAGGCGGTTTATGACAATCTTGATGCCGCTGAACCGATTAATCACTTCACAATCGGTATCAACGACGATGTAACTCATAAATCCCTTGCACTGGACAAGGATTTCGTAATCGAAAACGAAGGTACAATAAGCTGCAAATTCTGGGGTCTTGGCTCCGACGGTACAGTAGGTGCCAACAAGAACTCCATTAAGATTATCGGTGACCAGACAGATAAGTACTGTCAGGCATACTTTGAATATGATACAAAGAAGTCCTTTGGTATCACTAAGTCCCACTTGAGATTCGGAGATACTCCTATCAGATCAACATATCTGGTTAAGAGTGCAAACTTCATCGCTTGTCACAATCAGAACTATCTGAGACAGTACGACATTATTTCCGAGCTTAAGCCGGGCGGAACATTCCTGCTCAACTGCAACTGGGCACCTGAGGAACTGGATGAACATATTCCTGCAGAAGTTAAGAGATATATTGCAAACAACGACATTAAATTCTATATCGTTGATGCTAACAAGTGCTCTCAGGAAATAGGTCTTGGAAACAGATCCAACATGGTACTGCAGGCTGCATTCTTCAATCTTTCCCAGGTAATTCCTGTGGACGATGCTGTTAAGCATATGAAGGAAGCCGTTAAAAAGACATTCGGTAAGAAGGGCGAAAAGATTGTAAACATGAACATGGAAGCCGTTGATGCAGGTATCAACGCTCCTGTAAAGGTTGATGTCCCTGCTTCTTGGAAGGATGCAAAGGACGAAGCTAAGGCTGATGCCAAGGATGTTCCATCCATCATTTCCGATGTACTGGTACCTATCAACGCTCAGAAGGGTGACGATCTGCCGGTAAGCACATTTGTTGATATGAAGGACGGCGTAATGCCACAGGGAACTTCAAGATACGAAAAGAGAGGTATTGCAACAGCAGTTCCTGTATGGGATCCAACAGCATGTA
This sequence comes from Gallibacter intestinalis, assembly GCF_014982745.1. GTDB lineage: Bacteria > Bacillota > Clostridia > Peptostreptococcales > Anaerovoracaceae > Gallibacter > Gallibacter intestinalis. The sequence continues at coordinate 68,872 of NZ_JADCKA010000005.1, forward strand.
TACAGTGTAACCAGTGTTCATATGTATGTCCTCATGCTGTAATCAGACCGTTCCTGCTGGATGAAAAGGAAGTTGCCGCTAAGCCTGAAGGCTTTGTAGTAACTGAAGCAAAGGGCAAAGGTCTTGAAAACTACAAGTACAGCATGCAGGTATCAACGCTTGACTGCACAAGCTGCGGAGTCTGCGTAGCTACATGTCCTAAGGGCGGAGAAGCTATCAAGATGGTACCGGTTGAAGATGTTGATCTTGACCAGACTAACTGGGAATACGCAATGTCCCTCGAAGAAAAGACAGAAGGCATAGACAAGTACTCCATCAAGGGTTCACAGTTCTATCAGCCACTCCTTGAGTTCTCTGGCGCATGTGCAGGATGCGGAGAAACAGCTTATGCTAAGCTTCTGACTCAGCTGTACGGTGACAAGATGTACTTTGCCAACGCTACAGGATGTACTCAGGCTTGGGGTGCTGCAATGCCAAGTATGCCATACTGCAAGAACAAGAAGGGCAAGGGTGTTGCATGGTCCAACTCACTGTTTGAAAACAACGCTGAATTTTCATATGGTATGTGCCTTGCGGTAATCCATCAGAGAGAAAATGTTAAGATGGATGTTGAAAAACTTCAGGGCATGGTAGATGCGGGCAGCAAGGAAGCGGCAGCCATCGAAAAATGGTTTGAAACTTACGACGACCTGGATGCTTCTGCAATAGCTTCTGAAGAACTTATCGCAGTTCTGGAAGAAGGAGATCTTTCCGGAGAAGCCGCTGATGTCGCTAAGACAATTCTTGAAAAGAGAAAACATCTCAACAAGAAGACAATGTGGATGTACGGCGGAGACGGCTGGGCATACGATATCGGTTACGGCGGACTTGACCATGTATTTGCCATGGGAGAAGACGTTAACGTTCTTATCGTAGATACAGAAGTTTACTCCAACACAGGTGGACAGTCTTCAAAGGCTACACCTATCGGCGCCGTTGCTCAGTTCCAGGCTTCCGGTAAGAAGACTCAGAAGAAGGATCTTGGAAGACTGATGATGACATATGACAACATCTATGTTGCTCAGTGCGCTATGGGTGCAAACCCTAATCAGCTGCTTAAGGCAATCAAGGAAGCCGAAGAGCATAAGGGACCTTCCATCATAATCTGCTACGCTCCATGTATCAACCACGGTATCAAGAAGGGCATGAGCAACGCTCAGGCAGAAATGAAGGCAGCCGTAGAATCCGGATACTGGAATCTGTACAGATGGAATCCAACTACTAAGGTTCTCACTCTTGACTCCAAGGAACCATCAAAGGATCTCCTTGAATTCATGAGAGGCGAAGTAAGATACTCCGCACTGGATATCACTTTCCCTGAAAATGCTAAAACTCTGTTTGCTGAAGCAGAAGCGTCTGCAAAAGAAAGATATGAATTTTATAAAAATCTTGCAGAGAACAAGTAGTTCCATGTATAATAGAGTATAATATTGCTAAAAAGCATTAATGTTTGCATTTGTAAAAGAATGTACTTAGGAGGTTATAGACTATGGATTTTACTAAAGAGTACCAGCAGAAACTGACTACTCCTGAAGAAGCAGTCAAAGTCGTTAAAAGCGGCGACTGGGTTGACTATAGTGTATCACTGGGCTTCCCTGAATTGCTGGATGCTGCTCTCGCAAAGAGAAAAGATGAATTAGAAGATGTAAAAATTAGGGGATATCTCATTCTGCAGCCTATTGAGGCTGTAGAATGTGACCCTGAAAGAGAGCATTTCACTTATAACTCATGGCACTGCTCAGGATATGAAAGAAAGCTCTGCGACAGAGGTCTTTGCAACTACATCCCTATGGTATTCAGAAATGTAGCTGCATACTACGAGAGATATCTCACTGTTAATGTTGCAATGATGGCAGTTCCACCGATGGATGCACACGGTTATTTCAACTTCTCGGTGAACAACGCTACAGCAAGAGCTACACTGGATAAGGCTGATGTTGTTATTCTTGAAATCAACGAAAATCTGCCAAGAGTATTCGGTGGCTTCGGCGAAAGCATTCATATTTCAGAAGTTGATATGATAGTAGAAGGCCCTCACGGCCCTCTGAAGGAACTTCCTACACCGGCTGCAACAGAAATTGATGAAACTATCGCAAAGATGGTTGTAGAGAACATGAGAGACGGTTCAACTATCCAGATTGGTATCGGCGGTATGCCTAATGCCGTAGGTCAGATGATAGCTCAGTCGGATCTCAAGGATCTCGGTATTCACACAGAGCTGCTTGTAGACGCTTACCTGGATATGTACAAGGCAGGCAAGATTACAAACAGACTCAAGAGCATCGATAAGAACAAGGGAGTATTTGGCTTCGCACTTGGTTCTCAGTCCCTTTATGATTGGGTTAAGGAAAACCCTGGTCTGGTAACTGCACCTATCGACTACGTAAATGCGCCTGAAACCATTGCTCAGCTGGACAACTTTGTTTCTATTAATAACTGTATTTCTGTAGACCTTTACGGTCAGATCTGCGCGGAGAGTGCAGGTACGAGACACATAAGCGGTACGGGCGGTCAGCTTGACTTCCTGACAGGAGCTTTTGACGGCAAAGGCGGTCAGAGCTTCATCTGTATGACATCGTCCTTTACTGATAAGCAGGGCAACTTCAAATCAAGAATTGTGCCTACTTTCAACGGCGATATCGTTACTGACCCAAGAAGCCAGGGCTTCATCCTCGTAACCGAATATGGACTTGTAAATCTCGCGGGTCTGTCGACTTGGGAAAAGGCAGAGAAACTTATTTCTCTTGCTCACCCGGATCACAGAGAAGACTTAATCAGAGCTGCTGAAGAGCAGAAAATCTGGAGAAAGTCAAATAAGAGATAAAGGAGAGAGGTAAAATGAGTGAAAACTTGAACAAAAAGAGACGCAGCGGCGTTGACGTAATGACGGTCGGATTTGCGCTGTTTGCAATGTTCTTTGGCGCAGGAAACCTGATTTTCCCGCCTGAACTCGGTGTTAAAGCCGGTCCTGACTGGTGGATTGGAGTAGTTTGCTTCATCCTCGCAGACGCAGGTATCGCACTTATCGCACTGTTCTCACTGATTAAATATGACGGTGATATCGAAAAGATCACTGGTACTGTAGGTCAGAAAATGGGTGTTGTTATCAACGCTATCATGATACTTTGTATCGGCGTACTGGTAGCTACACCAAGAACAGCAGCTACAACATTTGAAATGGGATTCACACCTATCACAGGAATCGACAGCAAGATTGCACTGGCTGTATTCTCTGTAGTATACTTTGCTATCGTTCTGGTACTGACTATTAAGCCATCCAGAGTAGTAGACATCGTAGGTAACATCCTGACACCTGTACTGCTGATCACACTGGCTATCATAATCGTAATCGGTTTTGTAGCACCAGCTGCAGACATTCAGCCTGCAATGGTTGACACTACAGTTAAAGACGGTATCTACAACGGATACCAGACTCTTGACGGTATGGCTGCACTGTTCTTTGGTATGATTATCATCACTTCCATTAAGGACAAGGGCTACACTGAAAAGAGCGAAACAAATGGAATGACAGCTAAGGCTGCAGTTCTTGCAGCTATCCTCCTCTGCCTGGTATACGGCGGACTTGGATATCTTGGAGCTTCCACAGGTCAGCTCTGGCATAGTGATGTTGCTGCCGGCACAATCAACCAGGCAGGACTTCTTGCTAACATAGCTGAAGAACTGGTAGGAAGACCAGGACTTATCATCCTTGGAGTTATCGTAGCATTTGCATGTCTGACAACAGCTATTGGTCTGACATCCGCTACAGCTAACTTCTTCTCAGGAATCTCTAATGGTAAACTGAGCTACGGAAAAGCAGTAGTTATCACTTGCATACTGACGACTCTGATATGCAACCTGGGACTTTCGCAGATCGTTGCATTTGCGGCACCTATCCTCGGTCTTGTATATCCGCCAGTAATCGTACTGTTCCTGCTTTCATACGCTTCAAAGCAGTCCCTCAAGAGAAACGTTTACGTTTGCACTGCTGGACTCGCTTTCCTGCAGAGCTTGATCATGACAATCTGCGACACATTTGGCGTAGAAGGCCTGAACTGGATCCACAGCCTGCCACTTGATACATATGGCTTCGGCTGGGTAGTACCTGCAATAGTAGGTCTGATTATCGGATTTATCATTCCTGGACCTAAGATGGCAGAAGTAGAAGCTAAGAGAGCTGCTTAATTTAAGCCATCGGATAAGTGATTGTAAGATCTCAGTCGACAGAACAATACAGTAAACTTAAAATTGCACTGCGGTTTATCCGCGGTGCAATTTTTTGTATCAGCAGTTTTACTCTGTAGCCCTAATTTCAATTAAAATTAAGTGAAGGAAATTTGAAGAAAATGTTAAGTGTCTTGACCCTAAATCGCTCATATGTAAAATGTGAATTGTGAGCATTAGAAAAAAGAGAGGGAATGATTTCACATGAAAATGATTTGGAATAAAAATTCTAATAGATTTAAAATGACTGCGATTTGCATCGCTATGTTTATGGCTGTCAGCCTCGTATGGTGGGATGCTTCTGTGGCATCAAAGGCAAGAGCCGCAGGTGCGGATGTATCAGACACATCCCATGTTATTATGGCAGGTGATACTGAACTTGCAGTTGTAGGCTCATATAACGAAGGCGAAATGGCAGTGGAACTGATAAAGGATAGCTACGGTGCCAATGACAGTGCAGAGGAAGCTATTGTAAGTCCTGCTATAACTGTTAAGCCGGTGGAAACTGCCGTGGCTGAAAAGGATCCTGAAGTTATGGACGCTAAAGATGCTGCTGAGAGCATTATAGAAAAGAACAGCGGAGATGAACCGATTTTTATAGTTGCTGTTAAACGCTCTGGACTCAGCAAGATAAGCGTTCCATATAAAACCAAGACAGTTGAGGATTCTGATCTTGAAGAGGGAAAGACAAAGGTAGTTACAGAAGGTGAAAACGGAGTTTCTCTGATAATGGGAGACACTGTGCTGGTTAACGGACAGCAGAAGGAGTCCAATATCCTTGAGACAAAGGTTTTAAAGAAGCCTGTGGACAAGGTAATACATAAGGGAACTAAGGAAAAGGAAGTTAAAAAGGCTGCAACATCATCTCAAAGCAGCTCAAACTCAAAAGCTACTTCAAGCTCACAGGGCTCTGGTACTACAACAGGAAGCTTTACATGGCCTATCCCAAGCAGCCATAATGTTGTATCTGGATATGGCGGAAGAGTAGGCCCTATATACGGTAACGAGTTCCATATGGGTATAGATATAGCCGGAAGCTATGGCGCTCCTATAGTCGCAGCAGACGGAGGTACCGTTGTGGAAGCTGGCTGGCATTATAGCTACGGATATCAGGTTGTAATACAGCATTCTAACGGACTTAAGACAAAATATGCTCATAACAGTTCTCTTGCTGTAAGCGTAGGCCAGAAGGTGTCCAAGGGACAGACAATTTCCTACTGCGGAAGCACAGGGGATTCTGTGGCAACTCATCTGCATTTTGAAGTATGGCTGGGCGGAAGCCATGTAAATCCATATAATTACCTGTAGGAAATAATTAAAATATGATTTGTAAAGCAAAAGCCGTGCAACTACTGCGCGGCTTTTATGTATGTATATACTGGCTGAAGGTAAGATTCGTTTACCCAGCTACAACTATTTTCTCCTGCTTCAAGCATTGCAATCATCCAAGGTTCAAGTTCATCAGGGGCTTTCTTTGAGATTGATTTCCTAAGCATTCGACACATGGTGCGATCTGTGAAAGTCATACCATTTTCGTTATAAGATCCTCTAGCGTAGAAGAAAGCTGTTCCTTCAGGAAATCCTTTGGTACATTTTTCTCGGAGATGTTTGACTGCGGATTCGTCGTATGGGCTGGCACCTACTGCGATAAGGATAACCTTATTGCCGTTAAAGAGGTGTATTTTTTTATGTAAGGCATCAAGTCCTTTCAGCTTGCCAGCATAAATGCCACCGATGAAGATTAACATGCATGCGGATTTTATCATATCGGAAGTGATAGACTCTGCTTTTACCGTTTTACATTTTATATTTTTTTCAATCATATGAGCATATTGCTCAGAGGAGCCGTATTTAGAACCATATATGACCAGAATGTTTTTCATTTTGTATTCCTCCATAAAATGAAATCAATTTTATATAATTATCTCACTATGAAGAACTATGTTCTATCATCAATTTGTTAAAAAATGAAAATATATAAAGTCTTATGTTAAGCGAATGTGAACTTAAATTGTCACTTTTGTGAAGAAAAAGTGAAGAAAAGTGAAAGAATGTGATATTCCTTGACCCAAACAAAGACCATCATGTAATATAGCACCGTAGCAAAAAGCGGAAACGCTAAAGACTTTAAGGAGACATTTATGATTAACTTTGAACACAAAAGCCTCGAAGCGACGCTTAAAAAAGCATACGACAACGTGAGAGGTCTTAAGAGAAAAACAAAGGAACTTATATGTGTGGGACTTACAGTGATGATGCTGGGAACCTTCGTACTGTATGATGCAGCTGCAGGAGTAGCATACGCAGCAAGCAGCGGAGAAGGCACACCTCACGCAATAATGGCAGGAGACGAAGAAATAGCAGTGCTCCAGTCAAAATCAGATGCCAACATGGTAGTGGAAAATATCAAAAAGCAGTACGGCAAGGATAACAGCCTTGAAACTGCAATGGTAACACCAGCCATCAAGGTAGTGGAAAAGGAATATGTAACAGCAGAAGCTGTAGATGTAAAGACAATATCTGAAGCAACAGAAGATATACTTGCTCAGAACGAAACATCAGATCCATACTTTGAAATCGTAGTAAAGCAGCCAGTAGTAGCAAAGCAGGCAATCGCCCATGAAACAAAGACAGTTGAAACAGACGAACTGGAAAAGGGTGAAACAAAGGTAACTACAGAAGGTAAGGATGGAGCAAAGATAGTAACAGGAGAAAGCATCGTAGTTAACGGAAAAGTTAAGAGCACAGAAGTATTCTCCGAAGAGATAACAGCACAGCCAGTAACAGAAGTAGTTGCAAAGGGAACAAAGGAACCTGAACCAGAAGTAACAGAAGTAGCAGCAACTACAACAAGTACAAGAGCAAATAGCAGTGCTTCAAGCTCAAGCAACAAGACATACAAGGCTCCAAGCTATAACGCATCAACAAGCGGTGGTATCGTAGGATATGCACAGAGCTTCCACGGAGTACCTTATGTATGGGGCGGAGCAAGCCCATCAGGATTTGACTGCTCAGGCTTTACAATGTATGTATATAGAGCATTTGGAGTAAGCTTGCCACATAGCTCTGGCGGACAGGCAGGATGCGGATATGCAGTATCAGCAAGCCAGGCAAGACCTGGAGATCTGGTAGTAATGCCAGGACATGTAGGAATCTATGTAGGCGGCGGCATGATGGTACATGCACCTGCACCAGGACAGTGTGTAAAGACACAGGCAATCTGGCAGGGATGCAGCTTTAGAAGACTTGTGTAATATAGTCAAAGATTAATCGTAAAATATAGAAATTTATGCACGGATAATATATTCCGTGCATTTTTTTGTGTATAATATATAAAAATCAGAATCGCAATCTGACATATACATAAAAAACGGGCCTTCTCAATAATGGGAAAGCCCTGCTTTTTATTCCGTAGGAAGCGATATGTAATTTTCCGGTCCAACAAGCATCATATTGTGCTGCTTGTATTGCTTAAGCTCATTTTTGTTTATCATTATCACCTTATTAAAGACATCGTCTTCTTTGAGTATGTATTTGGAAACGACAATCTTTATGGCTACCGGTGAAAAGTACGGTGGATCTCCGATTCCCGCCAAAAGTCCTACAGCCGGAGCCTCTCTCTGCATCGGATTCATAAGGAGCAGATGTATACGCTCTGACTTGTTAATCTGATTTATTAGAGTGGCGTGGGAAGTTGCATCAAAGCTTTCCAGAGTACCGCTATATATGTTTTCACAGTTGTCATAATCGGAAAAATCCTTTACGCCTTTATAAAGGGTTATGCCGACGGAACTCTGATAGTCCTCGTTGTGGGACAGGCGCATTAAGGATTTGATAAGGCGTCTGCCTCGACCGTCGTAATAATAGACATAAAAATAAGCACTGTTAAAATACGAGTTGCCGTGGGCCGCAGGCCTTTTGGATTTAGGTGAAATATAATCCACCAGATGGGACAAATCCATTTCCAAAGCTTCGGCAATATCCAGCAAGGTATCTATGTCGATTGCTATGGAACCGTTCTCGTATTTGGAAAGAGTGGCTTTACTTTTGTTAATCATCTTGGAAAATTCCTCGATGGTATAGCCTTTCTTTTTTCTGCATGTGCGGATGCGCTGTCCTACATGCTCTGTGATTTTACTCATTTTTCTACCTCCCTATGTACTCATTTTACTTTATTTTATTATGTACCGTCAATGTAAAAGTTTCGTGAAAAGGAAAAAATGCGTAAATTATCTGACATTTTAATAAGGTTTGAATAAAAATTCTGAAAAATCTGCAAAAAACATATCCAAAAGACTATAAAGACAATATTTGTTTACTTTAACGAAACTCGCATATCTTGGAATTTGACAGAAAATAGAGTAAAATTAAAGCAGTAAAATTATGTCTTAGATTGCTAAATTTTTAAAGAAAAGGATGTGAGTCAAATTGGCAAAAGGAAAATTAACAATCAGAGAGGACAGATGTAAAGGCTGCGAGCTTTGCGTTTCTGTTTGTCCGAAAAACATTTTAGCTTTGGAAGAAGTTAAAGTAAACAAGAAGGGCTACCACAACGTATACGTTACAGATCCTGATGAATGTATCGCTTGTGCAAGCTGCGCGCTAATGTGTCCTGACGGAATCATCAATGTTTATAAAGAGGAGGCGTAAAGATGAGTGAAAAACAGTTACTGAAAGGTAATGAAGCATTCGCCAAGGCAGCGATCAATGCTGGATGCAGATATTACTTTGGATATCCAATCACACCACAGAACGAAGTACCTGAATACATGTCAAGAGAACTTGCAAATGCAGGCGGAGCATTTATCCAGGCAGGAAGTGAACTTGAAGCTGTCAACATGGCATACGGTGCTGCAGCTTCAGGCGGAAGAGTTCTTCTCTCATCTTCATCCCCTGGTATTGCACTGATGCAGGAATCCATTTCCCTGCTCTCTTCAGTAGAAGTACCTATCGTTCTTATCAACGTAATGAGAGGCGGCCCTGGTATCGGTTCTATTCAGGCTTCACAGGCTGACTATGAACAGGTAACAAAAGGCGGCGGTAATGGTGACTACCATACAATCGTATTCGCACCAAGCTCCATCCAGGAAGCATGCGACATGATTTACCATGCATTTGATGTTGCTGACGAATACAGAAACCCTGTTATTGTCTGCGCTGACGGTACTATCGGTCAGATGATGGAACCAGTTGCTCTTCCTGAAGCTAAGGAAGCAGCAATGGGCGATGAAGCAATTGCCGCAGTTAAGCCATGGGCTCTCACAGGACATAAGAACAAGAGAGAAAGACATGCAATGAACTCCGTATGGCTGCAGCAGGATCTTCTCGAAAACTACATCGACGAATACTGGCCTAAGTACGAAAAGGCTGAGAGAGAACTTCAGGATTGGGAAGAAGTTATGCTCGACGACGCTGAAGTAGTATTCGTAGCATACGGTTCCACTTCCAGAGTAGCTAAGGAAGCTATACAGGCTCTCAGAGCGGAAGGCATCAAAGTTGGTATGATCAGACCTAAGACTCTGTGGCCGTTCCCAGCGAAAGCATTTGAAAAACTCGGCGATAATGTTAAACATGTTATTTCCGTTGAGCTTTCCAAGGGCGGACAGCTGATGCACGACGTTAAATACGTTCTTGGAGGAAAATACCCAGTATCACTGATCAACAGATACGGCGGAATGCTCCTCGACCCAGACGAAGTCGTAGCAAGAACTAAAGAGATTTTGGAGGTGAAATAAGTGAAACCAGTTTTTGAATATACAAAGGGAATGCGCGAAAAGGAACTTCACTACTGTCCGGGATGTACTCACGGTATCGCGCACAGACTCATCATGGAAGTTCTTGATGAAAGAGGACAGCTGGGCGATGCAATCGGCGTATCTCCTGTAGGCTGCTCCATCGTAGCACATCAGTACATGAATATCGATATGCTCGAATCTCCACACGGAAGAGCTCCAGCCGTTGCATCCGGTATCAAGAGAGTTCATCCTGACGCACCTGTATTCACATACCAGGGCGACGGAGACCTGGCTTCCATCGGTACTGCGGAAATTATTCACGCAGCTGAAAGAAGCGAAAAGTTCTGCACATTCTTCATCAATAATGCTATCTACGGTATGACAGGCGGTCAGATGGCTCCTACTACACTGGTAGGTCAGAAGGCTACTACATGCGTAGACGGTAGAGACCCTAAGAAGCAGGGATTCCCACTCAGGATGTCTGAAATTATCTCTCAGATTGACGGAGCTGTTTATGTAGAAAGAGTTACTGTTACAACTCCTGGAGATGTAAGAAAAGCTAAGAAGGCTATCGAAAGAGCTTTCGACGTACAGGAAAAGAAGCTGGGATTTGCTTTCGTAGAAATCCTGTCTACTTGTCCTACAAACTGGGGACTGACTCCTACAGATGCCATCAAGTGGCTCAGAGAAAACATGATCCCTTACTACCCAGTTAAACAGTTCAAGTGTCCAGAGGAGGTGTAGGACTAATGAGTGACGTTAAGAAAATATTGATCGCCGGATTCGGCGGACAGGGCGTACTGCTGATAGGACAGATGCTCTCTTATGCAGCAATGTATGAAGATAAGGAAGTTACATGGATGCCATCCTATGGTCCTGAAATGAGAGGCGGTGTGGCAAACTGTACAGTTAATATCTCCAGCAGCCCTATCGCTTCACCGGTTGTAACTAAAGACTTCGACGTACTGATCGTTATGAACGGACCTTCCCTTGAGAAGTTCGAAAAGGACCTCAAGCCAGGTGGAGACCTGTTCATCAACACTTCAATTGTAGACATCGAGCCTACAAGATCTGACATTAACATCTACAGAGTAGACTGCAACGAAGTTGCTGAATCTAAAATAGGCAATGCTAAGACAGCTAACATGGTAATGCTGGGCGCAATCATCAGAAAGACTGGTGTTGTTAGCCTTGCTATCATGGAAAAAGTATTTAACAAAGTATTCACAGGCAAGAAAGCTAAGCTGATACCTGCTAACCTGCAGGCACTGGAAGCTTGGGACGAATAAGGAGAATTTTTGAACATGAAACGGATCAGAATCATTACCGGACATTACGGAAGCGGCAAAAGTGAACTATCGGTGAATATGGTTACTGAACTGAAGAAACAGTATGATAAAGTGGCCATAGTTGACCTTGACATAGCTAATCCTTATTTCAGAAGCCGTGAGAGACAGGATATGATGGAAGACATGGGTATTGAAGTTTTCCACAACTCTTTCGGTTACGATATTACACAGGACTTACCGGCTTTGTCTGCGGCCATCAAAAAGCCTCTTGAGAACAAAGACTATCACACCATAGTTGACGCCGGTGGCGATGACTCGGGAGCAAGGGTTCTGAACCAGTTCAGAAAGTATTTCCTTGCAGATGACTGTGAGATGATATTTGTTATAAATGCAAACAGACCTGAGACCTCTACGGTCTCGGGCTGTCTGCATCATCTTGATGCCATTCAGGTGGAAACCGGCTTAAAGGTGGACGGTATCATCAACAATACTCATTTATTGTCTGAAACGAGTGCAGCAGACATCAAGAAAGGATATAAATTGTGCAAAGAGGTATCCGAATTGCTTGATATTCCGATTATTGGTTCTTACTGCAACGAGAAAATATTAAACAATATCAAAGAAGAAGAACTGGACGGCATAGAAGTAACACCTATACATCTCTTTATGAGACCGTCCTGGCTTCAGTGAAAGGAAGGATCAAATGATTAGATTTGCTTCAAGAATGGAACTGTTAAAGGGTTCTGCTATCAGAGAACTTTTGGCGCTGACAGCTAAACCTGAAATTATTTCTTTTGCCGGCGGTATGCCTGCTCCTGAACTGTTCCCAGTAGAACAGATGGAAAAAGCAGCTAATGCCGTTATGGAAGAAATGGGACAGGCTGCGATGCAGTATTCATCAACAGAAGGATATGTTCCTCTGAGACAGCAGATCGTTGACAGAATGGCTGCAAAGAACAATATCCACACTACAGTTGATAATATCCTCGTTACAAGCGGATCACAGCAGGGTCTGGATTACTCCGGAAGAGTATTCCTGGATAAGGATGATATCGTTCTTATCGAAAGCCCTTCATACCTGGGCGCTCTTAACGCGTTCAAGACATGCGAACCAAGATTCATCGAAGTTCCTACTGATGATGGCGGCATGATCATGGAAGAACTTGAAAAGATCCTTGAAAAGGAAGACAGAGTTAAGATGATTTATGTAATTCCTGACTTCCAGAACCCATCCTCCAGAACTTGGAGCCTGGAAAGAAGACAGAAGTTCATGGAAATCATCAACAAGTATGAAATTCCTGTAATCGAAGATAACCCATATGGTGAACTGAGATTTGAAGGCGAAGCTCAGCCTGCTCTGAAGTCTCTGGATACTAAGGGCCTGGTAGTTTACCTTGGAACATTCTCCAAGATTCTGGCTCCTGGTTACAGACTTGGATGGGTTTGCGCTGATGGCGAAATCCTTGACAAGTACAACTTCATGGCTCAGGCAGCAGCTCTTCAGGCATCCACTATTTCCCAGATGGAAACTGCTAAGTGGATAGAAATGTACGATCTGGACGCTCATGTTGCTAAACTTGTTGAAGTTTACGGCAAGAGAAGAGACCTTATGTACAACACAATGAAAGAAGAGTTCCCACCAGAAGTTAAGTTTGCAAAACCAACTGGCGGACTGTTCCTGTGGGTTGAACTTCCAGAATACATGGACGCTGCAGTTCTTGCTAAGGAAGCTCTTAAGGAAAATGTTGCTTACGTACCTGGCGAAGGATTCTATCCTGATGGAAACACTAAGAACACATTCAGAATGAACTACTCCAACATGCCTGACGACAAGATCGTTGAAGGTGTAAAGAGACTCGCAAAGGTTATAAAAGCGAACATGAAATAAATCCGAATAGGATGTACGTTTTAGGACGGCCTGTTTTTACAGGTCGTTCTATTATTATGCCTTGACAAGTGTTATATACTGTTATATAGTGTTTATATAACAGAAAGGACGCGTCTATGAACATAGTTATAAACAACACATCAATGCAACCTATTTACGAGCAAATAGTGGATCAAGTGAAACAGCTTATTTTAACTGATAGGCTCGCTGAGCACGACCCGTTGCCATCTGTAAGAAGTTTGGCAAAGGATCTTCGCATCAGTGCACTTACTGTTAAAAAAGCTTACGATACTTTGGAAGAAGCCGGATTTATCGTTACAGTTCATGGCAAAGGGAGCTTTGTTGCTTCCACTAATAGAGAACTGGCAAGGGAAGAGGCCTTAAAAGTGACAGAAGATGCTTTTGAGAAGGCAATAATAAAAGCCAGAGCCTGTTCCATGAGCGACGATGAAATCATTGAGCTTGTAAGGCTTTTAATGGAAGGATAAGAATATGCTTAAGGTTAGAGGATTGAAAAAGAATTATGGAGACTTCTGTCTCGATGTGAGCCTTGAAGTAAAAAAAGGCTACATTACTGGGTTAATAGGTCGAAACGGTGCAGGCAAAAGTACACTTTTCAAGGCAATCATGGGACTTGTCAAAATGGACGATGGAGATATAGAAGTCTTTAATGATGAGGGATTTTATAGCGAAATCGAAAAGAAGCGTATGCTTGGTGCCGTCTTTTCGGACAGTGGATTTAGCCAATATTTTAAAGTGAAGGAAATCGCCTCTCTTATGGAGTCTATGTATCCTAAATTTGATAAAAATGGCTTTTTGGAAAGGTGCAAGGCATGGGAACTTCCTTTAAATAAAAGCATTAAAAAGTTTTCAAGCGGAATGATAGCAAAGCTTAAAATAATAGCAGTAACATCTTACGGTGCAAGACTTTTGATTCTAGATGAGCCGACGGCAGGCCTTGATGTGGTGGCAAGAAGGGATATGGCTGACATGATAAGAGAATATATGATGGACGGTGAACGGTCTGTGCTTATAAGTTCTCATATTTCCGGTGATATCGAAGGTCTTTGCGATGATGTATATCTGATAGAAGACGGACAGATTTTGCTTCATGAGGAAACTGATACTATTAGAGACGGATATGGAATATTGAAAATGACATATGATCAGTATGAAAAAATCGATAAAGAATTTTTATTGAAAATCAAAAAAGAAAAAACTGGTGTTATAGCTCTGACCGACAGGCGCAACTACTATGAAGAGAACTATTCCGGTATCGTTATTGAAAGGGGAAATGTAGACGATATTATATCCCTTATGGCAAGAGGTGATGAAAAATGAAAGGACTGTTAAAAAAAGATATGCTTTTCATAAAGCAGCAGGACTTTATGATAGCGATACTACTGGTTGTAGTTGCGGTAATAACGTTAACCAGTGCAACAAAAAATGGAAGCTTCAGTACGGGCTTTATGTGTGGATATCTTGTTATGATAGGTGCAGTCATGGGGCTTATGACGATTTCATACGATGAGGCGGATAATGGATTCATTTATCTTATGACCATGCCATTTACAAGGAAAATGTATGTGACATCGAAATATCTTACATGCTTGTTGGCTGCAGTAGCGGCTTCGGTTATTGCTGTGGTACTTATGATAATCAGTAGCAACATGACAGGAAATCAGACTAATTTGGAAGAAGGAGCGTACACTTTGATTAGTCTCACATGTGCAAGTATGGTGATTGCTTCCATAGGTATTCCGACATATCTTAAATTTGGATCACAAAAAGGTGTATTTGCAGTACTGGTGGCTTGTGTAGTGATTTTCATAGCTTGTTATGCTTTTGCTAAAATATTAAGTTTGTATGATATAGACATAGATGGATTGATTGAGTCTTTGGGAAGTCTGGGGAAAATGTCATTTTCAATTCTATTGCTTGTGGTTACGGGGATAATAGTTCTTATATCTTGGTATCTAGCTCAGAAAGTAATATATAAAAAGGAATTTTAGTTTATCGTTTCGCAACTTATGTGCATATGCTATAATAACAGGCGAAAGCTTATAACTATGTTAAACGAAGGAGTAAGAAATGGAAAGAAGCTTGCCTGTAAGCATACTGTTGACAATTATAACCTGCGGTATATACGGCATCTACTGGTTTATAGTTTTGACCGATGAGGTAAATCAGCATTCAGGTGAAGATGATACTTCCGGCGGTATTGCATTCTTGCTTACACTGGTGACATGCGGCATTTATGGCATATACTGGGCTTATCGTATGGGAATAAAAACAGGTATTATGAAGGAAAAAAGAGGCGGCGGAAGCTCCGATGATAGGATAGTATATTTGATACTTGAATTGTTTGGCCTTGGCATTATCGTATATGCATTGGCACAGAACGAAATAAATAATACTTTGATTTATAAAGAAGCCATGAGAGATATGGGAAGAATGTAAGGCATCTATGACAGAAATAAAAGAGAGAAAGAAAAAAGCGATTATTATATGGGGAGGGGCGATTCTGATGGGAATTGCCGCTTCCTTTGTAATGATAAGGCTAAACTTTTATCTGCCTTGCCCCTTCAGAAGCCTGACCGGCTATCTGTGTCCTGGCTGCGGTGCAACTCGCATGTTTTTAAATCTGTTTCAGCTGGACTTTATCGGGGCATTTAAAAGTAATGGTATGCTGCTTATTTCTCTGCCCTTTATACTGTTTATATTGGCGGAAATGACAGTATCATATGTAAATGACGGAAAACTTACAAATTCAAAGATAAGTGGCAGGATTGCCGTTGCTCTCATAGCGTGTTTTGTGGTTTTCGGCATTTTAAGAAATCTGATTTAAAGGATTATAAGGAGGATAAATATATGAAACTTATGATAGCTTCGGATATACACGGCTCTGCAAAATACTGCAGACAGCTGCTTGAGGCATATGACAGAGAAAAACCGGATAAACTTATAATTTTGGGAGATATACTTTATCACGGTCCGAGAAATGACTTGCCTGAGGAATACGCACCTAAGAAAGTAATAGAAATGCTAAATCCCATGGCGGAAAATCTGCTTTGCGTGAGAGGAAACTGCGATACAGAAGTGGATCAGATGGTTTTGGATTTTCCTGTTTTGGCTGATTATGCTCTTGTTTATGTGGATGGACATACAATGTTTTTAACCCACGGACATGTGTATAATAGAGATAATCTTCCTAAGATAAAAGAGGGTGATATTTTGGTAAATGGACACACCCATGTGCCTGTATTTAAAAAAGAACAATCTTACACCTATGTAAACCCGGGTTCAGTGTCGATTCCAAAGGAAAACAGTGAAAGAAGCTACATTATTTATGAGAAAGAAGCCTTTATTTTCAAGGATTTGAGCGGTCATGAATATGCGCATTATAATTATCTATAATAAATTTTTAAAGTATAGATATAGACTATAGACTGTGTATTTTTTTTGTGAAATAAACTATAATTTATGTATAATTTTTTATGTATATTAAGGAGGGAGAAGTCATGGATCATAAGTTGATATGTGATATTCTTAACAGTGAAATGGTAGTGGCAACAGGCTGTACTGAGCCTGCAGCTATCGCATTGACAGCGGCTACTGCCAGAACTCATTTGGAAGGAAAAGTTAGTAAGGTAAAAGTAAGCGCCAGCGTTAACATGATTAAGAACGCGATGTCTGCAGGCATTCCTGGCACAGAGTACATGGGAATGGACTATGCGGCAGCTCTCGGAGCAACAGGCGGAGATGTTAGCCGTGGACTTCAGGTAGTTGACCACGCAAGCAAGGAAGCAATCGAAGAAGCTGCAGCACTTGTTCACAGCGGCAACGTTGAAATGAGCAAGTCTGAAAACCCAGAAAAACTCTACATTGATGTTACTCTGGAAAGTGAAACAGGTCATACTGCAAGAGCTATAATCGCATCCGCTCACACTAACGTAATCTACGAAGAAAAGGACGGAGAAGTTATCAGCCAGCATGATGTTGGAACTCTTGTAGAAGGTGTACCTGCAGAAAAGATTATCGAAACACTCAGCATCGAAACAATCTACAATTTTGTTAACGAACTTGACCGTGAAAAGGATGACCTTCACATGATCGAAAACGCTATCGCTATCAACTCCAAGATAAGCGAAGTTGGTCTTGAAGGAACATATGGCCTGAATATCGGTAAAAACATTGCAAGAGCAAGAGAAAAGGGATACATCGGAGATGACCTGGTAACAAGAGCTATGGAAGCAACTTCCGCAGGTGCTGATGCCAGAATGGCAGGAGCAAATGTTCCAGTAGTAACAAACTCCGGTTCCGGAAACCAGGGTATTACTGCTACAGTATCCGTACTTTCCGCAGCTAAGACTCTCGGAGCTGACGAAGATAAGACTTTCCGTGCGGTAACTTTAAGTAACCTGATCGGAATTCATATTCACGCACGTTTCGGACTTCTGTCTGCTCTGTGCGGAGCTACAGTTGCAGGAACAGGAGCAGCATGCGGTATCGTATATCTGCTGGGCGGCGGCGTAGAAGAAATGAAATACGCTGTTAACAACATGATGGGCGACGTTACAGGTATGATGTGCGACGGAGCAAAGGCTGACTGTGCTCTTAAGATCAGCACATGCATCAACGCTGCATGTCACTGCGCATTCATGGCTATGGATCATGTATATGTTAAGAACACAGACGGTATCGTTGAAACAGATGCGGAAAAGACTATCATCAACTTTACAGAACTCGGAAACAAGGGTTCTCAGGTGATGGACAATCTCATCCTTGATATTATGCTGAACAAAGAAGGACGTTACTAATACAGCTTACTGATAAGCTAAAACGCTGATTTTTCAGTTGGGGGAGGGGCAATCGTTGCCCTCCCTTTTTTTCGTGTAAAATCACATATATTTAACAATACTTTGGTAGACATGTTAACCATAATGTGGTTTACTAATGGGGATGGAGCAAAGCATTAAACATACTTGTGAAAGGCGGATAAAAGAGATGCTTAAAATTAACAATCTAACCAAACGATACGGAGATAAAAAGGCAGTGGATAATCTTTCTTTGCATATACAGAAAGGTGAAATCTACGGCTTTATCGGTCATAACGGCGCAGGAAAGACGACTACAATAAAATCCTGCTGCGGGATACTTAACTTTGATGAAGGAGATATTTTAGTGGATGGTGTTTCCATTAAAGATGATCCATTATCATGTAAAAAGAAGATTGCATATATTCCGGACAATCCGGATTTATATGAGTTCCTGTCGGGAATCAAATATTTGAATTTTGTAGCCGATGTGTTCGGTGTAAGCAGACAGGACAGAGAAGAGCGCATAAGCAAATATGCCGATATGTTTGAACTTACAAAGGATTTGGCACAGCCGATAAATGCCTATTCCCACGGTATGAAGCAAAAGCTGGCGGTTATTTCGGCTTTGATTCATGATCCTAAGCTTATAATCATGGATGAGCCTTTTGTGGGGCTTGATCCAAAGGCTTCCCATCTTCTCAAGCAGACCATGAGAGAACACTGTGACAGAGGCGGGGCGATATTCTTTTCCACCCATGTGCTGGAAGTTGCCGAAAAGCTCTGTGATAAGGTGGCTATAATCAAGGGCGGTAAGCTTATTACATCGGGCACCATGGAGGAAGTTAAGGGAGATGCTTCTCTGGAACATGTATTCCTGGAATTGGAGGGAGAAAAAGATGCTTAAACTTCTCATTTCCATAAAGATGAAAGCCATGTTTGAGGGGATGTTTGCTTCTTCCAAGACAAAGGGCGGAAAGTCCTCAAAAAAAGAAAAGAGCGGCAAAGGTAAAATGGCTTCATACATTTTCCTTATAATCTTCCTTGTGGTTATCGTAGGCGGTTTGTTTGCTACGATATTTTGGCAGATAGGAAGGCCATTTATAGCTTTAGGTCTAGGTTGGCTGTATTTTGCGATGATGGGTATCTTTGTATTTCTACTGTGCTTTGTGGGAAGCGTATTTGTAACCCAAACGCAGATATACGAATCAAAAGACAATGAACTGTTACTGTCGATGCCTGTTAAGCCTTCGATGATACTGGCTTCTAGGATGATTTCCCTGCTTTTGTTAAACTATGCCTATGAGATGATAATTGCTCTGCCTGCGGGAATAGTTTACGGAGCGCTGGGCGGATTTACCGCAGGTGGCGTCGTTGCGTATATTCTGTGTATATTGCTGCTCCCACTTTTGGCAGTCACTGTATCATCGCTGTTTGGATGGATTGTGGCAGCTATCAGTTCTAAAATGAAAAGCAAGAGAATAGTCAGCATGGCACTTTCTCTGATACTATTTGGACTTTACATGTATGTGTGCATGCAGTGGCAGATGTATGTGCAAAAGCTTATCGAAAATGGACAGGCTGTGGCAGAGGCAATAAAGGGAACGCTGCCGCCGTTTTATCACATGGGCGTTGCTATAAGCGATGGCAATATAATTTCCATGCTGATATTTGCACTGTGGACAATTTTGCCTTTTGCACTTATATATCTGTTCGTTTCAAGGAGCTTTATAAAGATTGCTACAGCCAAGAGAGGCGGTGCGAAGATAGAATACAGAAAGAAGGCCATGAAGGAAAGTGGCATCAAAAAGGCTCTTCTCGTAAACGAAATGAGAAGGCTTGGAAGCAGCAACATGTATATGTTCAATGCGGCTATTGGTCTTGCCTTTATGGTGGGTATTTCCGTGTATCTCGCAATTAAGAGCGGCGATTTTGCTCCGGTAATCGCCATGATAGATCCTACACATATGATGACTGCAGCAATGGGATGTCTGCTTATTATGGCAATGGCTTCCCTTACGATAATATCAGCACCTACGATTTCTCTGGAAGCAAAGACACTGTGGATTTTAAAATCCCTTCCATTGGCAGGAAGAGATGTGCTGTGGGCAAAGGCGATGATGCATATTGTAATAAGCTTGCCATTTGTGCTGGTATCGGCGATTATTTTGGCTGTTACATATGAAATGAATATTGTGGGAATCGCATTAATGATACTGGTGCCGTGCGCTTTTGTGGCGCTTACTGGTATAGCAGGCGTTATAATCAATCTGAAATATCCTAAGTTTAACTGGGTAAATGAATCTGCTGCAGTTAAACAGGGCTTGGCTCCGACTGTGGCCATACTGGTTTCCATGGCTCTTGTGGTGATACCTGTGCTTTTGTATTTCTTTGTTATAAAGGATACTGGGCTTAACATGGAAATTTATATGACATTGGTATTGGTTATATTTGCAGTCCTTACCGTTCTAGCATATAGGTATCTTATGACTGTAGGAGTACGCAAGTTTGAAAAGCTGCAAAGTGAATAGAAAATAAAAGAAATTGAGTTAAAATAAAACACTCGGCTGAATTATAATCCTTAATCATCAGTCGAGTGTTTTTTTCTTAATTAGATTCTTTTTACTAACTGTGTATATAGTTCTTTGGTGAGGGGAACAGGAACATTTAACCTGTCTGCCTCTTTAATTATATAGCCGCTGAACATGTCCAGTTCTGTGGGTTTGCCGTCATGAAAATCCCTTTGAAGGGAAGTTGTTGATGTGGCAGGAAATACATAGCGAAACTTTCTCATAAGCTCATCTATATCCGCCTGTGTAACATTTATGTTTTTCGCTTTTGCTACACTCCATGCCTCATCCATAAGGGTTTCAAACTGTGCGGTTCTTTCAGGATTTTCCCTGATATGGCCTGTGTCGCAGTCATAGTATGCGGTGATGACATTTTGCGAGCAGTTGAGTATATATTTGTTCCATGTTTCAGCCTCTATGTCTGCAGGAATCTGACAGTCGATACCTGCTTCTTTTAAGAAGGCATTGACGATATGAACGGCAGCATTGTGTCTTTCGTCATTTACAATAGTGCCCATATATAATGGGGCGATAGTTCCTACTTGGCTTATGGAGAAGTCCTCATTGGCAAAGGCCGAAATATATATGAGGGAATCCAAAACGATATTCTTTGGAAAGGCCTTGCGTATTTTTTCGGCGTTGTCAACTCCGTTCATTACCGGAACTATGATTGTATTAGCAGCTACCTGTTCCTTTAGCTCATTACAAACCTGTTCCACGGAAAAACCTTTGACGCATATAAAGATAATATCCTGGGCTCCGATATCGGAGGTTTCGGTCACCTTTTCCGGATATGCAGTAAAGCTGCCGTGTATTTCGCTTTTCATAGATATTCCATTTTGAGATAGACTTTCTTTGCGGCTGCCACGGGCTGCCAATGTTATATGCTCATAATGCTTACATAGCATGGCTGCGATGTATCCGCCGACGCCACCGATACCGACAACTGCAGCACGCAGATCATTAAAATTATTATTCATCATCTGAATTCCTTTCTATTGAAGTCTACATTTCACCGATGGCGAGCTTTGCAGCGGTAAGTCCGTGTATGATTGTAGTATCAAAGAGAGGAATGTCTGTATGCTCCTGCTGCATAAGAAGCCCTATTTCGGTGCAACCCAGTATAACTCCTTCGGCGCCTTGTGCCATAAGTTTTTCTGCAATGTGATAAAAGGCATCCTGGGATTCTTTCTTTACTATACCAAAGCCCGTTTCCTCATAAAGAACCTTATCTATAAATTCTCTGTCTGCTTCGTCAGGGATAATCACATCGAGGCCCTTGTCTATGAGGCGCTGCTTGTAAAAATCCTCTTCCATGGTAATGCGCGTACCCATCAGTCCTATGGTTTTGATTCCTTTGGAGAGGATATCATCAGCTGTTGCATCGGCTATATGAAGCAGAGGTGTGCTGACATTGGCTTCCAGGAAAGGAGCGTGCTTGTGCATTGTATTTGAGCAGATAATGTAAAAATCGCAACCGGCAGCTTCGATTTTTTTTGCTCCTTCCAAAAGCACCTGTTCCTGTTCGTCTTTGCGATTTACAAAAACATCCTGAAGATTGACATTTACCAGCACCATTTCAGCGCAGTTATATTCACCGAGCTTTTCGGCTATGTAGTTATTTATGTATTCGTACATTTGCAGTGAGGAGTGCCAGGAAAGTCCTCCTATAAGTCCTATGGTTTTCATGGATTTGTACCTCCTTTTTCCCGTATATGTAAAGTATACAACTTTTGGCGGAGTTTGTACCAGTTAATGTGTGATATAATATAAAATAGATAATAGAAAAGGAGTGATTTGAAATGAAGGAAAGAAACGATATTTTAAAGGCTATGAAGGAAAGACGAAGCATCCGCGGATTTAAGCCGGATATGCCTTCTGAAGAGCTTATAGATGATGTTATTGAAGCGGGTCTTTATGCGGCCAGCGGCATGGGTATGCAGTCTCCGATAATAATAGAAGTAACAGATAAAGAAACAAGAGACAAGCTATCTGCATTAAATGCTGAAATCATGGGTAAGGATATAGATCCATTTTATGGAGCTCCTGTTGTGCTTATCGTTTTGGCAGATAAAAATAGACCTACTTATGTATATGACGGAAGCCTTGTCATGGGTAACATGATGCTTGCAGCTCACAGCCTGGGTCTTGGCAGCTGTTGGATTCACAGAGCCAAGGAGGAATTTGACAGACCGGAAGGAAAGGAAATCCTTAAAAACCTTGGAATAGAAGGTGAATATGAGGGAATAGGCCACTGTGTTATCGGATATGTCAAAGATGAATATCCTAAGGCAGCGCCGAGAAATGAAGGCAGAGTGTATAAGATAAAATAAGTAATTTTGTATATATTGTAAAAGCGACCTTCTTGAGGGTCGCTTTTAATTTGAAAGTATTTTATTACAGCGGCAAATCCTTTTTAGTAAATATAATGGTACCTGTAATATAGAGGACTATGGAAATGGATAGCATTATGATGAAGCTGGGAAGATAACCATTGTCATCAAGAATTTTTTGTGTATCAAATAAAGTGTTAAGGGTAAAATATTTTAAAAAGTCTAGGCTATCTGAAAGCTTGATAATAAGGCTTATGACAAAAAAGTAAAGAGGTATTCCGGCACCAGGTATAAGAGAGTTCTTCGATGTGTTAAAAATACAGGAAGAACAAAAGCAAATGCTACTGATGGTAAGGTGATACAAAAAAACACCTAGATTCATTTTGAGAAATATCTCTATATCCAGTGCATCGGGCTGAAACATATCAGCAAAGAAAATACCAGTGGCGGATACGATTCCCCACATAACAGCTAGAGATAATATAAAATATAATGCACTTGATAAAACTATTTTAAGGCGTGTTACTGGCGTAGATAAAAAACCGGCAAGGTAGCCTTTGTCGATTTTCTCGGCTATGAGGCGATTTCCCACAAGGATTGAATACACCATGGGAAACAATATTGCCATAAGAGCATAAAAGGAATTTGCCATAAAGCCTATCAGAGTACCGTTTCCAGTTAATATATTTTCCAGAAGAGTACCGCTTAATCCTGCTTGAGTATCTGTCATGATGGCAGGTGTAAATACATTTGTCATTACTATGAGGAAAATGCATAAAACAATAGTAAATGCCGCAAGGAATTTCAGATTGGATTTTGTAATGTATTTAAAATAAGGGATGCTTATCATTTTTCGTCACCTCCGTAAAAGCGCATGAAATATTCCTCAAGAGTATGTTTTTCTTCAGTGAAAAATGCAATTTCATATTGAGAAAGTGTGTGTATTAACCGATTGAGTTCACTGTCAGTTATAGAAACGATAGCGAATTTACCGTTTTTATCTATTTCTGAATTGGGATACATGAGTGCAAATGTTGCTATGTCGGATTCTTTATTAAATCCGATTTTGTATGTTTTGTATTGAGCATCTTTCATTTCCTTAACGGTAATCTGGCGTATTAGCCTGCCGTTTCTAATCATAACTACTCTGTCACAAGTTTTTTCAACTTCGTCAAAAATATGTGAGGAAAGCAGTATGGTTTTACCTTTTTCTTTTTCGGATTGTATAAGGTCTATAAATCTGCTCTGCATAAGAGGGTCAAGACCGCTAGTGGGCTCATCTAGGAGCAATATGTCAGGATTATGCATAAAAGCGGCAACGATACCGAGCTTTTGCTTCATACCCTTTGACATTTTTCGTATTTTAATATTGGGATCAAACTCAAATATATTGATTAGAGATTTAGCGAAAGAAAAATCTCTTGTACTGCGCATGCGTGATATGAGATGAAGATATGCGATTCCTGTCATATCATCAGGGAAGCAAATTTCACCGGGAAGATAACCAATCTTTTGTTGTATCTCTTTTTGATTAGACCAACAGTTCATATTACATATGGATGCGCTGCCGGATTGGGGTTTTATGAATCCCATCAGGTGGCGCATTGTAGTGGTTTTACCGGCTCCGTTTGGTCCAAGATAGCCGCATACTTCGCCATGAGTAAGGGAAAGGGTTATATCAAATATGCCCTTTCCATTACCATAGTCTTTTGTAAGATTGTTTATTTCTATGGCTTTCATAACTGGTCTCCTTATTTGGCTTTATAAACAAATGGTAACTGCCATATTTTATGACTTCAATCGACAATAATATGAAAAATGTCCATTTTGTGATAAACTTTTACTCAGAATCGGAGGAAAATATGAAGGGTATTGATACTGAAAAGGAATTTCAAACAGCATTTTGGAAATGTTACGAGAAGGAACCATTGGAAAAGATTTCCGTAGGAAAGCTGTGTCAGAGTGCAGGGTATAACCGTTCGACATTTTACAATCATTTTACTGATATATATGAGTTGCGCGAAAAGTGCGTTGATGAAATGCTAGAACCGGTTAAGGCTAAAATTATGGATATTGAAGATATTAAAATGTTGTTTTACGGCAATGCTGTGGAGTTAATGATTTCTGGTAACTTCCTTAAAAATAATAAACATATAGAAACATTATTTAAGTGGCACGATGAATATATATTGGGAGATAGAATTAAAAACAATTTAATGATGTGCGTGATGACTCACCATAAAGAAACAATATCCGATATGGAAAAACTAGAAATAGTTCTTGATTACCAACTCTCAGGTGCTTTAGGAGTAATAAGAAATTGGTACAATAAAGGAAAGCATTCAGAAGGAGATATGCTTAAGGAAATATTTGAAATTGCTTCAAAGGGAGTTTTTAATGCATTAAGAGAAATCTTAAAATAGAATAAAAATATATACTTATAGAAAAACAGCGACCGAGGATAAAAGGCCGCTGTTTTTATATGGAAACAAGTTATTTGGGGAATATTTTATTTAATATATTTCTTTTTAAGAAGTGCCGCACAGCCTGCACCACCTGCAACGAGCAGAGTCAAAGCAGCTGCCATGGCAAAGTCGTCGGAAGTCTTTACAGGATCACTTTCGGAATCCTTGTTAGAACCCTTGTCAGAATCCATTGCTTCATCGTTTGTTGATTCAGAGGTTGCAGCGTGTTGAATAAATATTTAATGTGAATAGATATCATCTGTTAATTATGGGCAAAAGGCCGGTTTCGTGATAAAATATATATATCTGAATAAAGAGGAGGAAATAAGATGAGCTCAAAAGTGTATTTTGCAGATATGCATGTCAAAATGGGAGACAGCATACTCGATAAATTTAAAAGATTGATTATTAAAGCCGGAATCGACGAAATCGATTTTCAGGATAAATTTGTAGCGGTAAAGGTGCATTTCGGAGAAGTTGGCAACATGGCTTTTCTGCGTCAGCAGTATGCTAAGGTTCTGTGCGACCACATTAAGGAAAAGGGAGGCAAGCCTTTCTTGACAGACTCAAACACTCTTTATGTGGGATACAGAAACAACGCTCTCAATCATCTGGATGCGGCATATATGAACGGCTACAATCCTCTTTCCACAGGGGTGCATACAATTATTGCCGATGGTCTTAGAGGAACCGATGAAAGAGCTATTCCTGTTGAAGGCGGAGAATATGTAAAGGAAGCCAAGATAGGTGCAGCCATCGCGGAAGCGGATATCGTAATTGCCCTTTCTCACTTCAAGGGCCATATCAATGCCGGATTTGGCGGATGCCTTAAGAACATCGGTATGGGAAGCGGATCAAAGCAGGGTAAGATGGAAATGCACAGCAGCGGAACACCTAGAATTTCAAAGAGCAGATGTATCGGATGCGGAATGTGCGTTAAGAACTGTGCCAACGATGGTGTCCATGTAATCGACGGTAAAGCTGTTATCGATGAAGAGCACTGCCTTGGATGCGGTTTCTGTATCGCATACTGTCCTAAGGAAGCTATCATGACAAAGTGGGATGAGGCTAAGCCGGTAATGAATAAGAAAATTGCCGAATACACCAAGGCAGTAATCGACGGAAAGCCATCATTTAATATCAACATGCTGATAGATGTTTCTCCGCAGTGCGACTGCGATAGCTGCAATGATGTGCCTATTATTCCTGATGTAGGAATGTTCGCTTCCTTTGATCCAGTTGCCATTGACCAGGCATGTGTAGATGCTGCAAACAGACAGCCTGTTATTGAAGGTAGTGCAGCCGATGTGGAAGAGCACGACCATGACCACGATCACGACCATGTTCACGATTTGTTCAAGGTTGTACACCCTGACACCGACTGGGAAGCAGGACTTATACATGCAGAAAAGCTCGGTATCGGCACAAGAGAATATGAGCTGGTGACAGTTGAATAGGATTATCAAAGTAATAGAGCCCGCGACAATGTTCGTGGGCTTTTATTGTATCGGCAAAAAACAAAAAATGATATTACTTTGCAGTTATAGATTTATTGCCGATAATATGATATGCTATTTCATAATGAAAGATATCTTTTAAATTGGAAGGAAATTGATATATGAGATATATTTCGGTAAGAGAAATGGCTAAAAAATGGAATATGTCAGAACGAAGTGTAAGAAACTATTGCACTCAAGGACGAGTACAAGGTGCCATTTTAAAAGGAAAGACTTGGAGTATTCCGGAAAACGCAGAAAAGCCGGAGCGTTTAAATAAGAAAAAGGAATCACAAATTACTTTACTTGATATTTTGCAGGATCAAAAAAAGAATAAGTATTCTGGTGGTATTTATCATAAAACACAGATTGACTTGACATACAATTCAAATCATATAGAAGGAAGTCGTCTGACATATGACCAGACAAGATATATATTTGAAACCAATACTATTGGTGTTGAAAATGAAGTTTTGAATGTAAATGATATTATTGAAACGGTAAATCATTTTCGCTGTGTTGATGTGATTATTGATAATGCAAAAGCTACATTAACAGAAAAACTTATAAAGGAGCTGCATCTTATTTTGAAAACCGGCACTAGCGATGCGGGTAAGGCTTGGTTTTCTGTTGGTGATTATAAAAAACTACCTAATGAGGTCGGAGGGATGGAAACGGCTTTGCCAGAAGAAGTCAATGATAAGATGAAAAGATTGCTGTCTGAGTATAACAGCAAGAAAGGAAAAACTTTGGAGGACATTCTTGAATTTCATGTAAGATTTGAGCATATACATCCTTTCCAAGATGGTAATGGCCGTGTGGGAAGATTGATTATGTTTAAGGAATGTCTAAAATATAATATCGTGCCCTTTATTATTGATGACGACTTAAAGATTTTTTACTATCGTGGCTTAAAGGAGTGGAATCAAGAAAGAGGATATCTAATTGATACTTGTCTTGCGGCGCAGGATAAATATAAGGCATATTTGGATTATTTTAGGATTGATTATTGATAAAAGCGAGGAATTTGAAGGATGAAAAAAATACTGTTCATATGCCACGGCAATATTTTATATCATCTTTTAAATCTTGAAAAAACAATGTTTGCGTGATTTGTAAAAATGATTTATACCTAATTTATACCTATACGTTATTACTAAGTAGGAAGACCGTCATTATATTAATTTAAGGAAGAGTTTCTAGAGCGAAACTCTTTTTTTTATATAAAAAAGACTATCTCTACAGCGGTCGAGGGTACAAGTCCTCAACCTACAAATATTGATAGTCTTTATTTCTGATCAGTGTCGCTCGGGCTACAATTGCCGTCAGAGTTAACCAGATATTTTGAAGCATAGCCACTCCGACACCTGTACAAGCCGGCGTCCGTATGTCCGAAACGACTAGTGGGACTGCTTCTTTTTTAGTAGAAGCTGGCGGCGGAGCCGCCCAGGCTTTTAAGGGCCTAACTTCTACTAACATTATTCTATTGAAATGATTAGATAGTGTCAAGTATATTGATTTGAACTTAAAGTATAAAAAATAGTAGCAAAAAGGTTCAACCCGGTGACCTTGCAAGCAAGACCGCTCCGAGCCAATTTGCTACTATTATATGTACCTTTTCGATACAGGAAAAAATCTGACTTGACGTACAGTAGAAAGCCTTTAAATATATGGAAAAACGCTTGTTTTTGTGGTATGATTTAGGTTAATGAAAAAAACAGGCATTTTACAGAAAGGTACACATTTTGGAAAGTGCCGTTTGAGATAACACAGGAGGAAACATCATGGTTCACACAGATTTGAAATTTTTTACGAATGAGCCGGAAAGAGATTTATACAGTCGCTTTGCTGCCATTCTGAAAAGCAATACACAATTTTTTGATGTTCTTGTTGGTTATTTCAGAGCCAGCGGCTTTTTCAAAATGTACGAAGCTCTGGAACAAGTAGAGAGAATCAGAATACTGGTTGGTCTTAATGTGGATAGATATACAGTTAAAATTATTGACCGTGTAAATAATGAAGCACAATATGCTGCTATTTCAACTACTGATGGAAAAGAAATTATCGCAAGTGAAATCGAAAAAGAATTTGAAACAGCAACAAGCTCCGCACAGGTGGAAAAAGGTGTCCGTGTTTTCATGGATTGGCTGAAATCTGGAAAACTGGAAATGCGTATGTACACTGAAGCACCGATTCATGCAAAGGTTTATATCATGCGAAAGGATCAGGAGAAAGTACCGGACACATTTGGAAGTGTGATTACTGGTTCCAGTAACTTTTCTGAAGCCGGTTTGGTAAATAACCTTGAATTTAATGTGGAATTGAAAGACTACGCAGATGTCAAGTTTGCACTTGATAAATTTGAAGAACTATGGGCGCAGGGTACAGATATTCGTGACACTTATATCGAAGCCGTAGAACAGCACACTTGGATGAGGGATGATATTACCCCTTATCAGCTGTATTTGAAAACACTATATGAATTCTTCAAAGAAGAAATCAATGCAGACAAAGAGAATTTTGAAACATTGCTTCCAGAAGGATATATGCGCTTACAGTATCAGATTGATGCTGTAACACAGGCGAGACAGAAACTGGATGCGTATAATGGCGTATTTATTTCAGACGTTGTAGGTCTTGGTAAAACTTATATCTGCGCCATGCTTGCAAACAGTTTCAACAGAAATGCGTATAAGCTGATTGTGTGTCCGCCTGTATTGGTCGATTACTGGAGAAGTGTTTTGCAGGAATTTGATGTTGCCCGCTGTGATGTGGAATCTCTTGGTAAGTTAGACAAGATTATTGCAAGAGGGACTGATAAATACTCTTATGTGTTTGTTGACGAGGCGCATCGTTTCCGTAACAGCGGCACCGAGGCATTTACAGAATTGCATCAGATTTGTCGTGGGAAAAAGGTTATTTTAATTTCTGCAACACCTATTAACAATTATACCAGTGATGTGGAAAATCAGATTTATCTGTTCCAGGCAAAGCAGAGTGGCACGATTAACGGTATTAAAAATATCGAAGGCTTTTTCCGTGGCTTAAATGCAAAACTTGCGAAGAAACCAAAGGGTTCGGCTGCATATATGGAACAGCTTCGAGAGAATTCGGAAATTATTCGTGACAAGCTGATTCGTGAAGTTATGATTCGTCGTACCAGAAGTGAAATTCAGCAATATTATGCAGATGATCTTGCAAAACAGGGATTGACATTCCCGAAAGCAGGTAGTCCGGAGAAAATCATTTATTCCTTTGACGAGGAAACGGATGATGCGTTCTCCCAGACTATCAATATCATCAAGGATTTTAAATATGCCCGTTATACACCTTTGTTGTACCTGAAAGATAAAAAGAAGTATGCAACTATGCTTGCTGCACAGCGTAACATGGGCGGATTTATGAAAGGTATCCTTGTAAAACGTCTGGAAAGCAGTTTTTATGCGTTCCGTAAGACTTTGGAGCGTTTCATTGAATCCTATGAAAAATTCATTGAAATGTCCAAGACTGGAAAAATTTATATCAGCAAGAAAGTAAATGTGTACGACCTTTTGGATGATGGCAATACACAGAAGCTGATGTATCTGATTGAACAACAGGATGTCATGGAATTTGAAACAAAGGAATTTTCTTCCCAGTTCTTCCGTGATTTGCAGACAGATTTGGCACAGTTGAAGTCTATGCAGTTTATCTGGTCGTTGATTGGCAATGATCCGAAACTGAACGAGTTTAAGCGAAATCTTACAACAAATCCGCTGATGAAAGGAAAAAAGGCAATTGTCTTTACTGAATCTACGGAAACAGCACAGTATCTGTATGAAGAATTAAAAGAAATTTACGGAGAACGAATTATCTATTTCAGTGGTCAGAGCGGTGCAGCATTGAAAGTTGAAATTGAAGATAGTTTTAATCCGAAATTTAAGAATAAAAACAACGATAAGTATGACCTTCTTATTACTACGGATGTATTGGCAGAAGGTATCAACCTGCATCGTGCGAATGTTCTTGTGAACTATGATCTTCCTTGGAACCCAACTCGCATCATGCAGCGTGTCGGTCGTATCAATCGTGTTGGTACAGAGTACGACCGAATTTATGTATTTAACTTCTTTCCGACTGCACAGAGTAAGAAGCAGATGCCATTAGAAGAACGTATTCTGGAAAAATTGCAGGCTTTCCACGATACACTTGGTGAGGACTTCAAATATCTGTCTGATGATGAAGAAGTATCTTCCAAAAAGCTGTTCTCGGATTTGACATCCGATTTGGATGGAGAGGAAGAAAGTACCAACCCTGAGTTGGCTTATCTGGCTATTATCCGCCAGATTCGTGATAATGACCCGAAACTGTTTTCGATGATTAAGCGTTTGCCAAAAAAAGCAAAGGCAGGTAAGTCTTCTGAAAAGCTATCAGAAGATTCTACAGTTACTTTTATCCGTCAGGGCGCATTAAAAACATTTTTTGTCAGCTCTGAAGCTGAGACTAAACAACTGTCCTTTATGCAGGCGATTGATTTGATTAAGGCAGAACCGGATGATGCAAAAGTCAGTGTTTCAAGTAAGTTTTATGAACACTTCGACAGTAACAGCACTGCTTTTGACCAGATGCTTGTGGCAGAGGAAGAAGTGTCTACAGAAAAAGTAATGGTTGCCGGCAATGATGCAAAAATTATTCGTTTGCTGAAAGCAATGAAAACAGAGCCACGTCTTACTGATTATCAGGAGCAGACGATTGAGAAGTTGATAGCACTTTGGGAAAACGGTGAGATTCCGGCAAAGGTTTCGAAGGATGTCATGAAAAAGAGCAAAGTTGTTGGAGATGTTCTGGAACTTTACTATGAAATCCTGAAATTAGTACCTCCAACTTACTTTGAGGAACGCAAGAGCCAGAAAACACAGGTGGATGGGGAAAAGCAGATTGTTCTCTCCTGCTATCTGAAAACGGGAGGTACACGATAAATGAATGCTGTTGTTAAAAAGATAGAAACAATACTGAAAAGTCCGTATGATACAAAAAATTATGTGGATTTGATTCGAGAAATATTTCCGAAAGTAAGCATGGTGTCACCGGACAAGTTCAGAAAAGAATTTACGAATTTTTCATCCCATATTGAAGGTTCTATTCATGTGGGTAATTATAAAACGCCAGACAAAAAGAATATCATTATCATGGCAGTGCAGCTGAAAAATGCGGGGTACGTTGAAAATTCCAGAAGCACTCAGCGTAGCTATGCCAAAAAACTGATTGAAAATGCTAATGCAGACGCTGCGTTCATTGCTTTCTATACGGAAGGTGAGCCGAAATGGAGATTGTCGTTTGTTCGTCTTGATTATGAAATGAAAATCGAGAACGGACGTCTGAAGACAACAGAAAATCTGACTCCGGCAAAGAGATATTCTTATCTTGTGGGTGAAAATGAGCCTTGCCATACAGCGATCAGCCGATTTGAACGATTTATCATTGACAGTATGTCAAATCCGGAACATCCTACACTGGATGATCTTGAAAATGCGTTCAGTGTTGAAAAGGTTACAGATGAGTTTTTCAAACTGTATTGCGAGAAATTCCATCAGCTGCGTGAAAAGCTGGAAGAAAATGAAGATTTCCGCATTGAAGCAGAACAGCATAATTTTACTTCTGCACAGTTTGCCAAGAAGCTGATGGGGCAGATTGTATTCCTGTATTTCTTACAGAAGAAAGGTTGGCTGGGTGTAGGTGCATGGCCTAACACTTTGACCGAAAAAGAATACAAGAATGCTTATTATGCCCGTGGAGCAAAATCAAGAGAACTGATTCCGATGGTATATCGCCCTGTTGGGGATGGTACATATCGTGTTTCCAGTGCTGGATTAAACAGTATCAGTGATGAGGACGAAGCAGTTCTTGCGATGTGCGTAAAGGGTAAGCCTTGGGGCAGTGGGCCTCACAATTTCATGCGTAAACTGTTTGAAATTGCAGAAAAGAAGAACCAGAATTTTTTTGATGAATTACTGGAACCACTATTCTATGATGCATTGAATGTAAACCGTGGAGAACAGGGGTATTGTCCTGCTCTGCACTGCAGAATTCCATTCCTGTCCGGCGGTCTGTTTGAGCCGATTGACGGGTATGATTGGGAACACAATAATTTCAATATTCCGAACGAAGTGTTTTCCAATGCTGCGACCAAAGGTCGTGAAGCAGATGGCATTCTGGATATTTTCGACAGATACAACTTTACTATAAGCGAAGATGAGCCGATGGAACGTGAGGTAGCTATCGACCCTGAAATGTTGGGTAAAGTATTTGAAAATCTGTTGGAGGTAAATGATAGAAAATCCAAAGGTGCTTTCTATACACCTCGTGAAATCGTACATTATATGTGTCAAGAAAGTTTGATCAACTATTTGACCAATACTTTGCATATGGATGAAACTGATATCAGAGAGTTCATTTTATATGGGGATTATATGCGTGAACAAGATACAGAAAAGACCATTCGTGTATATGATGAATTTGGTACATCTCATATGGAATTTGATTTCAATAAAGAACTATTGATTTCCGGAAAAATTTTATCATTCAAAGAACAAGTAAATCGTTTAAAAGAACTGGATGATGCTCTTAAGAACGTTCGAGTTGCAGATCCTGCGGTAGGTTCTGGTGCATTCCCTCTTGGTATGCTGAATGAGATTGTTCGTGCAAGACAGAATATTTCTGCTTACATGGCAATCACAATGAATCAATACGATGCCAGACTGATGTATCAGATGGAACGTTCACCGCACAGATTGAAATATGAAACCATCAAGAACTGTATCTTTGCAGTTGATATTGAACCATCTGCGGTAGATATTGCACAACTTCGTTTATGGTTATCATTGGTAATTGATGATGAAATAAATCCAGACGCACAGAGCTGGGATGACGGTCATAGAAATCCGTTGCCGCTTCCAAACTTGGAAAGCAATATTCTTTGTGGCAACAGCTTGATTGATGAGTTTGAGGGAACAAGACTGGTTAAAGAAAGTGAATTGTTTGGTGACAGTACTTATCAGCTGGATATGAACCATCCTCGTTTTGAATCTATTGTCAGTGCATTGATTGATAAACAGAATGAGTTGTTTCGTTGCGATAATACGGAAAAGAAAAAACAACTGAAAGACGAAATTGAATCTCTGAGAGATATGGTTATTATATCACAGTTGGAAGGATGTGGTTCTGATAAAATTCAGAGATATAATGAGAGCAAGCATATGGTATCCAAACCGTATGTTCTCTGGCAGTTGGATTTTGCAAGAGTGTTCCGTGAAAAAGGAGGCTTTGATATTGTAATTGGAAATCCGCCGTATGGAGCAAAATTTTCTACTAAAGAGAAAAAAGTTTTATCTCGTATTTACGAGAAGTCTGATGTTCCGGATTATGAATCAGCGGATTTTTTTATCGAGGTAGGATATAAACTTTCAAAAACAAATGGAATATTATCTTATATTATCCCCAATATGTTTATGGCAAATGTTTTTGCTGAAAAATATAGAAAACATTTGATGAATGATTGGTGCTTGAAAGAAATAGATAATCTTTCAGAAATAGATGTATTTGAAAGTGCAAAGGTTCGAAATTGTATTGTATTTTTTATTAAGCAAGAAGAATGGAATGATTCAATTTTTACAAAGCTCACAGTAGAAAATTTGAATGTAAAAGTTTTAAAGAAAAAAACACTTCACGTTCAAGTACTCACTGAAAATATAAATAACTGGTTAAACTTGATTGAAAAAGATGAAATTGCTATTGCGATAGCAAAAAAAATAGAAAATGAATCTATTTCATTAGGAGAAATATCAGATATATCACAGGGATTAATACCATACGATAAGTATAGAGGACATTCTGAGGAAATAATTAAAAACAAAATTTGGAATGCTGATTATCAGAAGGATGACACATACAGAAGAGAATTAAGAGGTAAAGATGTAGATAGATATAAATTACAGTGGAATGGAAAAGATTGGATTAGCTATGGAGATTGGTTAGCAGCACCTCGAAAACCAGAATTTTTCAGATGTCCACGAATTTTGGTTCGTGAAATCACAAATCCAAGAGTTCTTGCGACTTATACAGAAGAGGAGTATTACAATACACCGTCTATTATCAATTGTATTGATTTTAAGATTGATATATATTATGTGCTTGGAATATTGAATTCAGAACTGATGTCATTTTATCATAATATTACATCTCCAAAGGCTACCAAAGGATTGTTTCCTAAGATATTGGTGAATGATGTAAGAAAAATTCCTATTAGGCTTTCAGAACAAACTTTGCTAACACAATTAGTTGAGAAAGTAAAAAGCATGTTGGATAATCCAAATGTGGAAATTGATAAACAGATTGATGAAATAGTATATGAAATCTATAAAATAGATGAAAAAGAAAGAGAGTATATAAATAATTGGTTCAAAGAAAGGCAGAAAAAATAATCAAATGATCAAGCCAAAGGCGATCAACCGTAAAAAGTTGGTCGCTTTTGTTTTGCTCATTTGCAAAGATAAATTGACATGGCAATTTATAAATCGAGTATGCAGGTACCGGCATACAAGAGCAGGTGATGATAGATCACAGAATATGTGAAGTGTTATCGCCTGAAATTTTCTCAGAAGGCTCTGGTGGAGCGTTCTTAGAAAACGGAGAAGCTGTGAGAACCAACTGGCCAGTGGTTTGAAACAGGCTGTCCGGCAGGAGTACAGAGGGCGCAGCTCTTTGTGCAAGGGTAAAGGGGATGCAATGTCCCTGTGCGGGTCAAGGGCGGCAGCCTTGCCCAGTCAGTGGCGTTTCGCCACTTAGTACTGGGTATTACCTGCGCATAAATGAAGCAGGACAGCAGCAAAAGCTGCTTCGATTTCCTTGACAACACTCAAAAAGAAATGGAGGAAAAGCCTTTGAGGTTGACACGACACAATGGTCGTTCCGGTAAAAATGGTGCTTACAATCCAAAGCATAATGACCGTAGGTTTGATTTGGAAAACAGTGAACACATTGATGCGGAACGAGCCAACAGAAATATTTATTGGGACTGTTATCGTGGTATCACAACTTCCGATAACCGTAATGCAGATGCCGAACAGGATTTTTCTTTTGAAAAAGTTGAGCAGATGTATTACACCGCCCAATATGGCGATTTCATTTTCTTTCAGAATGAGAGAAATATAAAGAACAGACATCCGGAGAGAAACAGAACCGTGGAGGACTTGCTGAAAAATAAAAAGACCTGTCCGGAAGAAACTATCTATCAAATTGGTACGATTGAAGAATCCGTACCACCGGAAATTCTGTTGCAGATTGCAAATGATTTCTTTGGAGAAATGGAAAGCAGGTTTGGCACTCACGTTCATATTCTGAACTGGGCATTGCATCTGGATGAGGGAACACCACACATTCAGGAACGCCATGTATTTGATTGTAAAAATCAATACGGCGAGCTTTGTCCCCAACAGGAAAAGGCATTGGAGGAATTGGGAATACCACTTCCCGATCCAACCAAACCGAAGGGCAGACACAACAATCGCAAGCAGACTTTTGATGCTATGTGCAGAGAAATGTTGTTTGAGATTTGGGAACGCTATGGTTTGCATCTGGATCGTGAGCCAATCTACGGTGGAAAAGCCTATCTGGAGAAAAATGATTTTTTCATCGAGAAGCAAAAGCAGGTCATGGAAGAAAAGGAACAGGCACTTTCAGAAATAACAATGAAGTTGGAGGATGCAGAATCTTTGGTGGAAGAAATTGCAGATACCGCTTATGAGAAAGCCTGTGAAGTGATTGCGGAAACTGTTTTTGCAGAAACCCAGAAACAGGATTTAGAGGTTGTGGCGAATTATCAGAAGTGGATTACGGGAGAAAGCAATGTTTCGGCTGATAAAAAATCTGTTATCAGTAAATCTCTGGATGCCCTGCAGAACAAAATGAAGAAAACGGCGGACAAGCTGTGCCAATGCTTCTTTGCAAAGGCAGGGCTTTTATAACAGAAATACTTTTTTTATAAAAATAGTTGTATCTTATTTTTTATATGATATAATAAAGATGTAGTTTTTTTTAATTAATGTTTTTTTACCCACACCAGCCTGTTTTTGGTGTGTTTTTATTTTTTGATAAAGAAGTACAAAAGTATTTCTAGTTTGATACCTCAGAAGGTAAGGTTCGACTTCTGAGGGCGCACAAAGAGTTGGGCACTGGTAGAAAGAAGAAGTGCAAGAAGTAATAAGAGATGCGTGTTTTTTTATAAGGAGGAACCCTTAACGGGGAAGCATTTCGATTTGAAATGCTTTGGACATAATATGTCCAAAATGATACTTAGGAGGTATTTAACTATTCAATTTAATTTGCTTAAATGTGGGAAAGGAGTACATATGTAATGAAAAGCATTAATATACTCTTTACATTTATTAAACACAAAAAATTGTTAATAGGAAAATTTAAACATATTGGGAAAGATTAGATACACATTTAAGCGACTCGAATTAATAGTTCTTGGATAGGCATTTATTAGATGTCTACAAAAGTTTTATTGAGGAGGAAGAACAGTATTTGCATAAGCGATCAAATTATACCGTTGCTGCCGAAGAACTAAATAAAAGAAGAAAAGATATAAAAGATGAAAACGGCAGATATCTGACATATAATTTGATTGCTAGCTTAGTAAGAATGGAAGCAGCTGCATTAAGTGAATTTTTGAAAGGCAAAAGGAAAAAAATAATGCCTTTGCACGATTATTGTTGGTTGGTAGTATTTTTTGCCTATGACTACAATGATGCACTTAACTTATTAGATTTAGGCGGATTCGTCGATTCTGAAAAATTAAAAAAGGACAAATTGAACAAGAATGTAGCTAGATTCTTAGCGGCCATGAAATACATATGTATGAATGAAAAGCAAATACATATCCAAACTGTACGCCAAGCACTAAAAAGATTTGAAAGTAGATATGAGCTATTGAAAGAAATCTACGAAGAAGGCTATTTGCAGTTTATGGATAAGAATTTTTAGGAGGAAGTAAAAAGCGCAGGATTGAGATAAATCTTGCGCTTTTTTAAATTTTTTTCTAAATTGGCAGTTTTGATATAAAACTCCCAATTGAGATTTCGAAAAAGCTGATAAAGTGAAAGCAAGAAGATCTTCTTATGAAAATATAACTATTGATATATAAGGAGGAAAAAGATATGAATCTTAGTAACTTATTAATTGACACTAAGTCAATCGGCGAACAGAAACTACTCATCGATGTACTCCCTATCGCAGAATACAAGGATGGCGAAAGAACCAGTATGGTAAGCGGCTACAAGTACGTCATCGCACTTCCGGCGCACAAGCTTGAAAAGATCTCCGTTAAGATCGACGGACCGCAGAAGATGCAGCCTTCTCAGGACGGATATAAGAATGTGGAATTTACAGATCTTGAAATTAGGGCATATGTGATAGATGGCAAGCCGGTGCTATCTTGCAAGGCAAAAGACATCAAAGAAGTTAAGTAGCCTCAACACCTTGGCGCGCCGGGGCTGCCTTCTCAAAAGGTATGGCGGGCGCGCCGCCTCCCAAGAGGCAAGTATTACCCTCTTGGGAAATAAATCGCAGTCGCAAAATAGAACTGAAAGGCAAAATAACAATGGATCCGCAAGGAAAGAAATGGCAGATTACAATTAATAATCCGTCTAAAGCAGGTCTAAATCGTGATGCGATAGAGGAGATCATTAAGGGATTTTCTTATCAGTATGTGTGCATGGCAGATGAGATAGGCGATAGTGGAACGCCGCATACTCATATCTTTCTTTATACAAAGTCTAATACTAGGTTTAGTACGATTAAAAAAAGATTTCCCATAGCTCATATAGAGCGAGCAAGAGGAACAGTAAGAGAAAATAGGGCATATATAAAAAAGGAAGGAAAGTGGAAGGAAGATGAAAAGGGTAAAACATCAATTCCGGGAACGTTTACGGAATTCGGTGAAATCCCTACAGAGCGAGAAGAAAAGTCACCTGATATGTCCAGGCTAATTGATCTTGTAAAGGAAGGAAAAGGTACATCAGAAATAGTAGATGAACTACCCAAGCTAGCACTTAGAACAAACAATATATCTTCATTAAAAAAAGTAATAAAGGAAGAAGAGTTCTTAAATAAGTGTAGAGAGCTGAAGGTCATATACATCTACGGTGATGCAAGTATCGATAAGTTAAAGTGTATATATGATAGACACGAATTTATGGAAATATGCAGGATAACCAACTACAGAGAAAAGAAGGGAATATCCTTTGATACTTATAGGGGCCAGGATGTTATCGTCTTTGACAATTTTGAAGGTCAGATAATTCTTGAAGAATTCAATTCTTATCTTGATAAATATCCTTTAACCCTTCCGTCACGATATGAAGATAGAATTGCTTGCTATACGAAAGTGTATATCGTAGCAAATATGCCGCTTAAATATCAGTACGCATACTACCAGGAAAAGAAGCAGGCCCTATGGGACTCATTTATAAAGAAGATTGATGAGATTTGGCACGTCGTAGATGGACAAAATGTTGAAATTCTTAAAGGAGGAAAAAACGATGAATGATAAAAAAGAAAATCTAGAAATGAAAAAGACTTTTTATGATATTGATGAAGCAGAGGAATTTGATCCAGCATTTGAATATTTCGATTTTGGAGATGAATATGATGACTTTTCAATAGAAGAAGATGCTGAAGATGAAGCATATGATGAAGAATTCGAATATAAAGAAGAAGATACAGACTCAGATTCTGAAGAAGAGAAAAAGAATGATATATTTGAAATCTTTGATAAAGCAAAATGTGGTGTTAGGAATCGAGATCTAAGAGTTACTTACATACATGGAGATATTAAAACAGACAAATTGAAGTGTATATACGATAAATATGATATTAGAAACACTTATCGTGTTACAAACTATAATGTCGATAGAGGTCTTGCATTTAAGAACTATAAAGACCAAAAGGTAATAATATTTGATAACTTCAATGGTCAGATACCAGCTAAAGATATCTTATGCTATTTGCAAGGAACTCCTTTAATGCTACCTTCAGTAGGAGAAGATAAGCTGGCTAGATATA
Source organism: Gallibacter intestinalis (assembly GCF_014982745.1). GTDB lineage: Bacteria > Bacillota > Clostridia > Peptostreptococcales > Anaerovoracaceae > Gallibacter > Gallibacter intestinalis. Next base: position 108,829 of record NZ_JADCKA010000005.1, read on the forward strand.
ACAGAATATTTGTAGTGTCATATATTCCGCTATCGATGCAATACGTAAAAATGGAATTCGATTATTTAGATAAAACAGATGATTGCTTTAGAGATTTGTTTGATGACTGTCTTTATGTAGATGCAATGGGAAAAGTAACAGCATCATTTGGGAGCCTGGACTAATGAAACAGTATAAAGATGAAAGACTTCATAGGGAAGGCAGACTCATCTGCATATTCAAAAGACTTGCAGCTGGAATAAAGGCTATAAAAGGTAAGCCGATTAAGGTTATACCTGGTATATTTATTTTCACAATCGGAGTTTACATAATTGTAAATACTGCAAACAATATCGGGCCATATGCTGATGATTTTGATATAATCCTTAACCAGATTGCTACCTTTATATATTTTCTTATAATGATGTTTCTACTATTAATATACTTGGTGCTAATTGGAATGCCTATGGATGCAAAGATGGTATCTTGGAACCTTCAGAGAATTGGATTTAAAAACAGTATAGGCGAGTTACCAAAGTTAATTAGTAAAGAGAAAAGAGACGGCTTTGTTATATTAGAATTCTTTTGTCAGGGCATTCCTCTAAGTATATGGGAAGAAAAGAGAAATGAGATAGAGTCTGTGCTGAATATTAAAATAGTTAGAATTAAATCTGGAAGAACGTTAGATCAGATATTTGTGCAGGCTGTAGATTACAATTCAAATGTATATATGACTATGCCCTGGGACGATAGTATGCTTTCTAAGGTTGATTTTGAACTAGTGCTAGGAGATAGTCTGATAGGACAAGAAAAAGTAAATCTCAACTCAATACCACATATTCTCATAGGTGGCAGCACAGGATCAGGTAAAAGTATACTTTTAAAGAATCTCTTATACCAAGCAAAGGCAAAGGGAGCAGAAGTAATAATATCTGATTTTAAAGGCGGAGTAGACTTTGGCTTAGCATGGCGAAAAGAGTTGGAAATTATTACTGATATGGATATTCTCGCAGAGCGTTTAGAGGAGATTATCGTTGAATTAGAACGCAGGAAAAAACTCTTGTTTAATACTGGTGCTGAAAACATTTATGCCTATAACAAAAGTCATCATAAATTAAACCATATTATATTTGCCTGTGATGAAGTGGCTGAAATACTTGATAAAACCGGAGCAAGTAAAGAATATAAGGAAAAGATTATGCAAGTTGAAAGTAAGCTTTCTACTATTGCAAGGCAAGGTAGAGCCTTTGGTATCAACTTAATACTTGCAACACAAAGACCTGATGCCAATATACTTAGCGGCCAGATAAGAAATAACATTGATTGCAGGATTTGTGGCAGAGCAGATGATGTGCTATCTAAAATTATACTTGATAATACCGATGCATCAGAGCTTATTCCTAAAGATGAACAAGGACTATTCTTACGAAATAATGGAACTGTATTTAAGGGATATTATTTTGATAGATAGCTGGGTGAGCAAATGGAAAACAAGATACCTATTTGGCACAAATATTCATTGAGTGTTCAAGAAGCCGCAAAATATTATGGCATAGGGGAGAAAAGACTATACGGTATTATACGAGATAATCCTAAAGAATATTTTCTTCTGGAAATCGGCAGTCAAACTAGAATTAAAAGAGAAATGTTCGAAGAATACCTTAATAATGTTAACGAAATTTAACGGTATTCTATGGCAGAAAAGACCGTCATATGCTAGAATTTTCAGTGTAATGACGGTCTTTATTATATAGAAATATATACAGGAGACCAAATATGTCAAAGAAAAGGAGAGATAATAAAGGAAGGATATTGCATAATGGTGAAATGCAAATGTCCGATGGAAAGTATCGTTACAAGTATATAAATTTCCGAGGAGAAGAAAAAGTTGTATATAGCTGGAGGCTTACTCGTCACGACCCCATAGATCCTACAAAGAAGAAAACGCTATCGTTGCGAGAAATTGAAATGGACATACAAAGGGCTGAATTTGACGGATTGACTGTATACGGCGATAATATGTCAGTTTTAGAACTAGTAGAAAAATATACTACTACGAGAATTGGAGTTAGGCCGACTACTAAAAGAGGATATGGAACTGTAATAAATCTTTTAAAGAAAGAGGATTTTGGATATCGGAGGATAGATAAAATTAGAATATCGGATGCCAAATATTGGCTTATTAAGCTTCAACAAAAAGATGGTAAAAGCTACAGTGTCATTCATAATATAAGAGGTGTTTTAAGACCTGCATTTCAGATGGCAGTAGATGACGATTTGATAAAAAAGAATCCATTCAACTTTCCTCTTGTAGATGTAGTTGTCAATGATAGTGTGAGGCGAGAAGCTTTAACTCAAGCACAAGAACGAAAATTTTTACAGTTTGTAAAAGAAGATAAACATTTTAAAAAGTATTATGAAGGAATTTATATACTATTTAAAACCGGGTTACGTATTTCAGAATTTTGTGGTTTAACTGTATCGGATATAGACTTTAAAAATCATATACTTCATATTAAAAGGCAATTACAGAAGAACAGCGTTAAAGACTATTATATCGAAGCTCCCAAATCTAAAAGCGGGTATAGAAAAATTCCGATGACTAAAGATGTAGAAGATTGCTTTAAGAAGATTATTGAAAATAGAAATCCGCCAAAGATAGAGCCAATGGTAGATGGAGTAGCAGGATTTTTATACTTCGATCAGAATGGCAGTATAGTGTATAGTCTGCATTGGTCACATTATTTTAAACGCATTTGGACTAAATATAACAATATATATAGAGAGCCAATGCCGAAAGTAACACCTCATGTTTGTAGACATACATTCTGCTCTAATATGGCAAAAGCAGGAATGAATCCAAAAGCATTGCAGTATATTATGGGACATTCAGATATAAGTGTAACACTAAATACGTATACACATTTTGAATTTGAAGATGCAAAAAAGGAATTAGAAAAATTAGGCTAAAATTGGTTAATAAAGAAGCTGAGAAATTTAATTGATAGTTTTATACCTTTTGCTTACCAAAAAAAGCTGCAGTATTTTTAAATATGATATATGCAGAATAAGAAATAAGTATTGGATTTACAGCGAAAATAAGAAATTATTAGACAAAAAAAGCGAGGTATAAAACTGAAAATTTTATACCTAATTTTATACCTTTTGACTACAAAATATGCTAAATTATGCCGAAATATGCCGAATGGTATAAATTTACAAACATTGAAATTTCAACAAAAGCGAGGAATTTGAAGGATGAAAAAAATACTGTTCATATGCCACGGCAATATTTGCCGCAGCACAATGGCTGAGTTTGTACTTAAAGATATGGCGGCAAAGCAAGGGCTTTCTCACGAGTTTGAAATAGCGTCAGCTGCTACCAGTAGAGAGGAAATCGGCAACGATACTCATCACGGTACAAAACGTAAGTTAGACGAAATGGGCATATCATATACCAGGAGAAAAGCAAGGCAGATGAATGCTGCCGACTATGCTTACTATGACTATATTATAGGAATGGATGACGCAAATATAAGAAATATACTGCGCATAGTAGGAGGAGATGCCGAGGGTAAAGTTTCTAAACTTTTGGACTGGGCAGATGATAAAGGTGATAGGGATGATATTGCAGATCCTTGGTATACTGGCAATTTCGACTTAACTTATGATGATGTTGAAAGGGGCTGTAGAGGCCTTTTGGGAAAGTTGAAAAAAGCAAAATAATATAGTATAATCACATCGTTGTTGTAGAGGCAACGATGTGCTAATGTAGCTCAATGGTAGAGCAGCTCATTCGTAATGAGCAGGTTGAGGGTTCGATTCCCTTCATTAGCTCCACGAAACCGTTGAAATTTCAACGGTTTTCTTTTATTCATAGGTAAAATGGTGTGAATTTGGTGTGATTTGCTATTCGTTTTTTATAAATTCCTGTAACTGCTGCGACAGCATTTTATCTTTATTTTCAAATAAGTGAGTATAAATATTCAATGTAGTTGACAGTGTGGAGTGTCCTAATCGTGTGCTCACTTGAGGTAATTCAGCCCCAAGAGATGCAAGCATTGAAGCGTGAGTATGTCTGAGTGCATGAAGTCCATAATAAGGCAAGTCGCTATTTTGGCAGAACTTCATAAACCAATTTCTTATCACATTAGAGTGCATGATAATTCCGTCGTCTGTCTTGAAAACAGCATTGTTTTTAAAATACGGATTAACAGTATTTTGATGTTTTTGCAAAAATTGCAGTTGCAGCATTATATCTTCCGGAAGTGTAACAGTACGGTTACCCGATATAGTTTTTGGAGTATCTTCATACAAGCCTGTTTTAGGCTCATACATACGGGTTTTTACAATCTGTATGGTATTTGCATCAAAGTCAATTACATCCCAATCTAAGCCGTTTATTTCTCCTATACGAAGCCCACCGAAAAGAGCAAGAAGTATTGCACACTTAAATACAAGGTCTCTTTCTGGTAGTTCGTCAAGGCTGCTGCAGATCTGTTTTACTTGGTCGATATTGTAAAACTGTGCTTCTGTATGTTCTTTTCGTGGCATTTTGATATTATTGCATGGGTTGTTATTGATTATGTTTAACTCAATTCCATAATTAAAAGCAGAACGCAGTATAGAATATATATTGCGGACCGTTTTAGGCGACACTTGCTGAGCTATATTGTTAATCCATTTCTGTATATCTACACGCTGAACTTTGTTGGCTTTTTTCTTTCCGATAGAGTTTTTAATCCACTTTTTATATATACCTTCAAAACTCCTTCGGCTTGTGCTTTTCAGATACAATAATACATATTCTTTATGATATAGTTCCATAAGGTCATTGACTATTACATTTGAGCCAGGTTGAATATTACCCAGCTGACATTCGTTGTAGAAATTAGCAAGTTCTGCGTTAGCTTCTCTTTTAGTTCCGTGAAATGTTTTGGTATATCTCATCGGTTTTCCATTGAAATCAAAGCCTGCATAGACTTGAAGTCTCCATGCGTTTTTACCTCTTTGTGTGATTGTTCCTGGCACAATACCACTCCTTTCAATAAAAAAACTGTATGTTAAATACAGCCGTGATGTGATATACTATTTTAGGAAATATGCATAAGTGATACACATCACAACTAAAATGACTAGGGTCTAGTCAGCAATTGGCATCCGGAAGGGTGCCTTTTGTCTTTTATGGATTACATATAGAGCACGGACTGTAACCGTTTGCTTCTGCTTCATCAGCATTTTCAAAATAAGATAAATCATATCTGCCATTTATATATTGGCAACCATCTTTGTGATATTTGCTTCCAGATGGAGTGACAAATACATATGAATCTGGAGCTTCACTTGTGGATAATATTTCATTATTTTGAGATACGTTTGAATTATTAGTTATAAAGTTTTCTGGGTGATTTCTTACTGCCGATAAACAATCATTATAACCGTCAGTTTTTCCGTCTTCGTATCCTTTATCATATCCCTCATCATAATTTTGGGTATGTGCATCGTTTAGCAGATTTACTTCGCTTGCGGTATACCACATTTCTTGATGATTTGTAAAAATCAATATTCCAAAGAAGATAAAAACTGTTGCGAAAAAAGTTGCTATGACAGCCAAGGCTCTTGATTCTCGTTGAACATTTTTCTCATCTAAATAATCTACATGGTCGAACATAGCAAAAGAACTTACGCCCATGAGTCCTATAATTAAAAGGGAAATCAAACCTATCAGTACGTTTTCTTTAAAAATTTCCCAATCGTCAAACCATAATATTAAAGCAAGCCCTATAGCGAGTAGAGCCCATATGGAAGATAAGACGTTCCTTAGAAACCTCATACCTTTCTCCTAATCTCCACAACGACACCTGCTATAGTAACCGGGTGATTTTCGTCGTTGTATTCATACATTATCGGTTCATATTCTGGATTAAGCGGCTGCAATATTATTGTGGTCTGCTTTTTTATGACTTTCTTTAAAGTGGCATCGTAGCCGTTCACATATACAACGCAATCTTGTCCGCTTTCACAGTCGGATTCTTCTCTGACTACAATAATATCTCCGTCGAGATATTTAGGATACATACTGTCGCCTTTGACCTTTAGTCCGAAAAGCCTTTTGCCACCTTTAGCATATTCAGCAGGAACATCTATATACTCATCTATTGATTCAATCGCTTCAATAGGAACTCCTGCAGGAACACGACCGTATACAGGGATAGTGATTGAAGATGATAGCTTTATAGGTTCTATATTATTGTTGCTTATATCTTCCCATCCCATTAAATCACTGGGTTTTATATTTAGAGCATCTGCAAAAGCAACTATTTTTGATTGTGACAAATCTACTTTTCCAGATTCAATTTTAGCAATCATACTTTTATCTGCATAACCTAATTTATTAGCAAGGTCAGATTGAGTCATTCCGAGTTCAATTCGCCTATTTTTTATATTCGCATATAATTGTAACATTTTGTTCACCTCGCACCTTAAATATACTATATGTGTGAAAATAATTCAACAAAAATATAAAAAAATGTTGACATAAATTCAACTGTGGTATACACTATAGTCAAGTTGAATGAAATGCAACAAGGAGGTGATATTGAATAATGAATTGCAAAATGTTAAGAGATAAGATAGCAGACAGTGGTATGTCAATAGTTTCGATTGCTAATAAAATGAATATTTCAAGAGAATCTCTTTATAATAAAATGAATGGGAAAACAGATTTTACAGCAAGAGAAATAACTGGACTTACAACGGTTTTAATGTTGACGCGAAAAGAAAGGGACGAAATTTTTTTTGACAATTAAGTTGAATAAAATGCAACTTTCTAAACAGTCCTTACAAGATTGAGAGAGGATTATACCACAGGAGGTGAGATGGTGGAGCAGATAAAGGTTCTGGTAGATGAAGAACGACTAAGCAGGCTTGAAGAAAAGATAGACCGCCTACTATCGGATAAAGGCAAAGAAGATGATGAGGTGCTGAACGCACAGCAGGTAGCAGACCTTCTGCAGATGGATAAGCAGACAATATACAAGTTGGCACGAGACAACAAAATACCATCCGTTAAATACGGAAGGTCAAGATTATTTTCCAAAAAAGCAATAATGGAGAAATTGAAAGGAGAACAATAATGTTTGAAAAACTATTAAAAGAGATGGAACTTAGTGAAGAAACTTCTAAACTTATGACTGATTTAATCGTGGAGAACCTTAAACTTGCTGACAAGTATGGAGTAGATAGAGACAAACATATAAGGGCTGTATGTGCAACGCTTGTACCTATTTGTCTAATGAGGTCATTTAAGAATTTCAAAATTGATGAAGGAGAAGATAAGGAATGATACTTGAACTACTAATGATAATAGGAGCCGTCAGCGGAGTGCTGATATTAGGCAATGCGATATTCGGGAGGATATTTGATAGAGAGATGGAAAGGAGAGCAGATGAGCAATAAAAAAGACGCCATTACGGCGCCAAATAACCAAGACAAGTATACCAAAAGTAAGAAGATAAGTAAAGAGTGCAGAAAGGAAAGTTACATCCAGCGTCCTTTGAGCCGTAAGAAACAGATATTACAGATAATGGGCAATAAAGAAATGACCGCAAGGCAGGTCTGCCGATTGATGAAGCATACCGACCTTAACTTCGTCCGTCCACGGATGACGGAAATGGTCGAAGAAGGGCTGTTGGAAGTCGTTGGTAAAGCCTACGACAAGGCGACAGAGAGGAATGTATCGGTATATAAAGCAATAGATAAATACAAGTCTATAGACGAGAAGATACAGGAAGAGTACAGAAACGGAGGTAGTTGTTGATGAAAGAATTATTGCAGATACAAAATGAATTAAAAGCACCGAAAGGGCAGTATAACTCTTTTGGAAAATATAAATACAGGTCGTGTGAGGATATCCTCGAAGCGGTCAAGCCTTTATGCGTTAAATACGGAGTTATTCTCACATTATCAGACGAGATAGTACAGGTAGGCGAAAGATACTACATTAGAGCGACTGCAAAACTACAAAAAGAAGGCTGCAGTGATGTATCAGTCACAGCATATGCAAGAGAAGCGTTAGAAAAGAAAGGTATGGATGATAGTCAGATTACCGGAACGGCATCATCGTATGCGCGTAAATACGCTCTCAATGGATTATTTTGTATTGATGATACGAAAGACGCTGATACAGACGAATATGCAAAAAAGACAAAAGCAGGAGCAAAAGGCGATACATCGGACAAAGAAGAGTGGAGAGAGAAAGTAATTGAAGCAGCAAAAGCAAAAGGTATTGACATGAAAGAGGTAGCGAAAGATTACAAACTGAATAGCACCACTACAGCAGAGAGATTTAAAGAAGTATATGAAGATTTAACTAAGGAGGACGACAATGCAGGATGTAACGAAGGATAGAGATAAATATATAGGCGGTTCAGATATTCCAATCATTATGGGACTGTCACCGTTTAAGACAAGATTTGAACTGGCACAGGAGAAAGCCGGGATAAGAGAAGATGACTTCAAAGGCAACGAGTATACTGAGTATGGAAATTATATAGAGCCGATAATAAGACAGTATATAAACGAAAAATACGGATATAACTTCGTCGAGGACAAAATCATCAACGGTAATATCAGATACCATGCAGACGGTAGAGATGCAGGAAGAAGTACAACACTTGAAGTGAAGAGTACATCACAGATACACACCGACTTAACAGGATACAAAAAATATTCAGTACAACTTGCTTTCGGCATGGACCAATTCAAAGATAAGCATGGTCTGCTTGCAGTGTATAACAGGCCGGATGATTTTAGTAAGGAGTTTGACCCAAAAAGATTACAGATATTCAACATTGAAAGAGAAGATGTTGACGAAATGCTTCTGTTGGAAATAGATCCTGCAGTTACAAATTTCGTCAAAGATGTTGAGAAATTAAAAGAAAATCCATTTATGACAGAAGAGGATTTGCAGCCACATGACATAACAAGATGGTTTGACAGGGTAACAGCTCTCGAAGGTCAGATGCTTGCTTTTAAAGATTTAGAAAAACAGTACAAAGACGCTAAAGAGAATCTAAAAAAAGCAATGGAAGACCACTGTATCAAAAAATGGACTACCAACAACGGCACTCAAATAACGCTTGTGCCGGACGGAAAAGACACAACGATAGAAGTGTTCGATGAAAAGACTTTCATCGCTGAAAATCCCGAAATGGCTGAAAAATACATGGTTGAGAAAACGAAGAAAGGCAGGACTGGATATGTCAGAATTACGCCACCCAAAGACAGGCTCAATACTGCAGGATAAGAAAGAATGTTATGTAACAGGTGTGACAAAGTATCTTCACAAGCATCACATCTTTGGCGGTGCAAACAGGGATATATCAGAGCGAGAAGGCTTTTATATCTGGCTCACTCCGCACTGGCACAACATGGGAGACCGAGGTATTCATTTCAATAAAGAATTTGACTTAAAGGTTAAGCGTGAGTGCCAAGCAAAATACGAAGAAACGCACAGCCGTGAGGAGTTCATGGCATTGATAGGAAGGAACTACTTGGATTAGTTATTAAGCGGTGGGACACCCTCTTTATTCATTGATAACTTATGTTGTTTGACTC
>NZ_JADCKA010000006.1 GCF_014982745.1 Gallibacter intestinalis
CGTTTTGCAACAGCTTGATAGTTATCTCCGCAGGTCTTACTTGGTCTGCATTATCTTTATCGTTCCAGATCTTTTCACCGTTCACTTCTGTAAGCTGGGTATTGGTTACATCGTAGCCTTCTACCTTAGAGCTATATCCTGCTACCGCTTCTTCCTTAACAGTATATTCGTATTCTGCTCCATTTGCATCGTACTTAGGCAGGTCTGTAAAGCTGTACTTCCACTGCTCTGTTGCATTTACAGTCTTCTGATCGTATTCTGCTCCGTTTTGCAACAGCTTGATAGTTATCTCCGCAGGTCTTACTTGGTCTGCATTATCTTTATCGTTCCAGATCTTTTCACCGTTCACTTCTGTAAGCTGGGTATTGGTTACATCGTAGCCTTCTACCTTTGAACTGTATCCTGGTATTGCTTCCTCTTTCACAGTATATTCATACTCATTTCCATCAGTATCATACTGCGCCAGATCTGTGAAGCTGTACTTCCAGTTATCATTTACAGTTATTGTCTTGCTGTCTATCTTTATAGCTTCTTCATTTGAACCTTTGATCTTCTGATAAAGCTCAACTGTTATCTCTGTAGGTCTCTTTCCGTCTGCATTGTTTCCATCATTCCATGTTTTCTGTCCGCTGACATCAAGATTTCCTATATATGTATTTGTTATATTGTAGCCTTCTACGCTTTCCACATAACCATCCGGTACCACTTCTTCCTTAACAGTGTACTTATACTCTGCTCCGTCTGCATCATACTTAGGCAGGTCTGTGAAGCTATACTTCCACTGATCTGCTGCACTTACAGTCTTCTGATCGTATTCTGCTCCGTTTTGCAACAGTTTTACTGTTATTGACTCAGGTCTTGCTGAAGGTTCCTTATCATCACCTTTCCAGATCTTTTCACCGCTTATCTCTGTAAGAAGAGTATTTGTTACATTATAGCCGTCCACACTGAAACTGTATCCTGGTACCGCTTCTTCCTTGACAGTATATTCATACTCATTTCCATCAGTATCATACTGCGGCAGGTCTGTGAAGCTGTACTTCCAGCCGTTATCTGCTGTTACAGTAGCTGTATCATACTCTGTGCCTTCGCCTTCTGTACCTTTTACTTTCTGATACAGCTTGATAGTTATCTCTGCAGGTCTCTTTCCGTCTGCATTGTTTCCATCATTCCATGTTTTCTGTCCGCTGACATCAAGATTTCCGGTATATGTATTTGTTATATTGTAGCCTTCTACGCTTTCCACATAACCATCCGGTACTGTTTCTTCCTTAACAGTGTACTTATACTCTGCTCCGTCTGCATCATACTTAGGCAGGTCTGTGAAGCTGTACTTCCACTGCTCTGTTTTGCTTACAGTCTTCTGATCGTATTCTGCTCCGTTTTGCAACAGTTTTACTGTTATTGACTCAGGTCTTGCTGAAGGTTCCTTATCATCACCTTTCCAGATCTTTTCACCGCTTATCTCTGTAAGAAGAGTATTTGTTACATTAAAGCCGTCCACACTGAAACTGTATCCTGGTACTGCTTCTTCCTTAACGGTGTACTCGTACTCTGCTCCGTTATCATCGTACTTTGGCAGATCTGTGAAGCTGTACTTCCAGTCAGTTGACTTATCTACAGTCTTACTATCGAACTGTTTTCCATTTTGCAGCAGATTTACTGTTATCGTTTCAGGTCTCTTTCCGTCTGCATCATCATTGTCATTCCAGATCTTTTCACCGTTCACTTCTGTAAGCTGAGTATTGGTTACATCATAACCTTCTACCTTAGAGCTATATCCAGCCACCGGTTCTTCTTTAACTGTGTACTCATACTTTGCTCCATCGGCATCATACTTTGGCAGGTCTGTAAAGCTGTACTTCCAACCATTATCTGCTGTTACGGTTAGGCTGTCATACTCTGTTGCTTCGCCTTCTGCATCCTTCACCTTCTGATACAGCTTAACTGTTATCTCAGTAGGTCGTACTTTATCTGCATTGTCTTTATCGTTCCAGAGCTTTTCACCATTTACTTCTGTAAGTTGAGTATTAGTTACATCATAACCTTCTACCTTAGAGCTGTATCCAGCCACCGGTTCTTCTTTAACTGTGTACTCATATTCTGCTCCATTAGTGTCGTACTTAGGCAGATCTGTAAAGCTGTACTTCCAGTTATCATGTACAGTTATTGTTTTACTAGCTATTTCAGCAGCTTCTTCATCTGAGCCTTTTATTTTCTGATACAGCTTAACTGTTATCTCTGAAGGTCTTGTTTGATCCGCATTATTTCCGTCATTCCATGTTTTCTGTCCGCTGATTTCTAATATACCTGTGTATGTATTGGTTATATTGTAGCCATCAACGCTTTCTACATAGCCTTCCGGCACCTTATCTTCTTTAACTGTATAGGTGTATTCTGCTCCATCGGCATCGTACTTAGGCAGGTCTGTGAAGCTATACTTCCACTGATCTGCTGCACTTACAGTTTTCTGATCGTATTCCTCTCCATTTTGCAGTAGCTTGACTGTTATTGACTCAGGTCTGGCAGATAACTCCTTATCATCACCTTTCCATGTCTTTACTCCACTTATCTCTGTAAGAAGTGTATTAGTTATATCATAGCCTTCTAACTCAGAACTGTATCCAGCCACTGGTTCTTCTTTAACTGTATACTCATACTCTGCTCCATCAGCATCATACTGAGGCAGATCTGTAAAGCTATATTTCCAACCATTTTCTGCTGTTACGGTCAGACTATCATACTCTGTTGCTTCGCCTTCTGCATTCTTCACCTTCTGATACAGCTTGACTGTTATCTCTGTAGGTCTCTTGCTATCCGCATTGTTTCCGTCGACCCATGTTTTCTGTCCGCTGATTTCTAATATACCTGTGTATGTATTGGTTATATTATAGCCATCAACGCTTTCTACATAGCCTTCCGGTACCTTATCTTCTTTAACTGTATAGGTGTATTCTGCTCCATCGGCATCGTACTTAGGCAGGTCTGTGAAGCTATACTTCCACTGATCTGCTGCACTTACAGTTTTCTGATCGTATTCCTCTCCATTTTGCAGTAGCTTGACTGTTATTGACTCAGGTCTGGCAGATAACTCCTTATCATCACCTTTCCATGTCTTTACTCCACTTATCTCTGTAAGCTGAGTATTAGTTACATCATAACCTTCTACCTTAGAGCTATATCCAGCCACCGGTTCTTCTTTAACTGTGTACTCATACTCTGCTCCATTAGTGTCGTACTTAGGCAGGTCTTTGAAGCTGTACTTCCAACCATTATCTGCTGTTACGGTTAGGCTGTCATACTCTGTTGCTTCGCCTTCTGCATCCTTCACCTTCTGATACAGCTTAACTGTTATCTCAGTAGGTCGTACTTTATCTGCATTGTCTTTATCGTTCCAGAGCTTTTCACCATTTACTTCTGTAAGCTGAGTATTAGTTACATCATAACCTTCTACCTTAGAGCTATATCCAGCCACCGGTTCTTCTTTAACTGTGTACTCATACTTTGCTCCATCAGCATCGTACTTAGGCAGATCTGTAAAGCTGTACTTCCACTGATCTGCTGCACTTACAGTCTTCTGATCAATCTCATCTCCGTTTTGCAGTAACTTAACTGTTATCTCCGCAGGTCTTACTTGGTCTGCATTATCTTTATCGTTCCAGAGCTTTTCACCATTTACTTCTGTAAGCTGAGTATTAGTTACATCATAACCTTCTACTTTAGAGCTGTATCCAGCCACCGGTTCTTCTTTAACTGTGTACTCATACTCTGATCCATCGGCATCGTACTTAGGCAAGTCTGTGAAGCTGTACTTCCAGTTATCATGTACAGTTATTGTCTTGCTGTCTATCTTTATAGCTTCTTCATTTGAACCTTTGATCTTCTGATAAAGCTCAACTGTTATCTCTGTAGGTCTCTTTCCGTCTGCGTTGTTTCCATCGACCCACGTTTTCTGTCCGCTGACATCAAGGTTTCCTACATATGTATTGGTTATATTGTAGCCTTCTACGCTTTCCACATAACCATCCGGTACTGCTTCTTCCTTAACAGTGTACTTATACTCTGCTCCTTTTGCATCATACTTTGGCAGATCTGTGAAACTATATTTCCATTCAGTAGATTCATCTGCTATTTTCTGATCTATTACTTCTCCGTTTTGTAACAGATTTACTGTAATGTACTCCGGTCGCTCAGAAAGATTGTTTTCATCTTCCTTCCATATTTTCTCACCTTCTACAGATACCACTCGAGTATTAATGATATCAATATCATACATACCACTTGAAGGATCTAAATCTGCACCCGGATATTCAACTATATATCCATCAGGAATATTTTTTTCTTTTACGGTATATTTATATGCATCTCCGTTTTCATCATATTTAGGCAGATCTGTAAACGTATATCCCCATTTGCCTGATAGATCAGCTCTAACTGTTAATGTTTTATACGGAGTTTCACCGTCATTTTGATAAAGGTTTACGGTGATTTCCATCGGTCTTGCCAAGTCGGCATTACTTCCATCATTCCAAGTCTTTTCTCCGCTGAGATCCATCATAAGATTATTTTTAAGATCAGTGCCTGTGATTTGAGCCTCATAATTATCGACCGGCTGTTCCTTTATCTCGTAAACATATTCTTTTCCATCCGGACTATATTTAGGTAAATCACTGAACGTATAATTCCAAACGCCTCCGTCTCCTTCTTGTACTTCAAGTTCTTTATACTTGATTCCTTCTCCACTTTCGCCCTTTATCTTCTGATAAAGCTCAACTGTTACAGAGTCAGGTCTTGTAAGACCGGCATTGTTATTATCGTTCCAAGTCTTTTCTCCGCTAATCGAAGTGGTTTCTGTGTTAACTACTTCTATAACTGTTTTACCTGAATCGGCAAATTGAACCGTATTGTTTTGATCAGGATCCAATACGCTGCCGTCTACCTTAACAGTTGCGATATAATTTCCCGATTCCTCAGAAATAATATAGTTTTCCCCGTGAATCGCTCCTTCTACTTCTTTGAGCTTACCGTATTCATTAGGTCCGAAAGTATAAGTTTTGGTTGTCTTTTGAGGACCGTTTCCGTCATCGAAAGTTCCCTCTACAAATACTCTGTATGTTTCGGTTCCTGATGCTCCGTTTAAACTCTTTGTTATATACAGCGCATCCTCTTTGACAGAGGTGTTTTCGATAAGTACAGAAGCATCGCCTTCACCCATAGTTACTGAGTTATCATTTGCTGTGCTTCCATTTACTGTCACATAATATTCCGCAGTGTATTCTTGGCTTATTTCTTCCTTTATAGTATAGGTCTCGCCGTAAATTACATTTGGCACGGTTACATATTCATTGTTTTTAAGAGAATATGTTTTTTCTGTAGTGCCATCTGAGAATTTACCGCTTACTGTAACATTGAAGCTCTTATCAAACAATCCCCCAAGGATTCCGTTATCGGCATCATCAGTCACCTGTTTTGTTATCGTCAGTTCTCCCGGCTTCTTCTCGGTTTCATTCGTAACAACTCCATTTGTTCCTATTGTGACGGCAGGAACACTTTCAGTCGCTCTCACTTTATATACTGTACCATCAGCAATATATCCTTTTGGTGCTTTTGTTTCTTTGATCCAGTAATCTGTCTCCAATGCAAGCTTATCGAATGACGCTTTGCCGTCACTTCCCGTAATCAGCTTAGCAGGACTTCCGTCTATTTCATAAGGGGTCTTACACTCCTTATCGGTATAAATCGTAAATTCTGCTCCTGCTAATACATCTCCCGATGTATTTTGCTTTGTAACACTGACAGTTCCTGCCGGAAGTTCAACTCCGACTTTAGCAGGCTCAGCATATATAGGTTTTTGTGATTTTTCCGTATTTTGATACCTATATCCGAAAGATGCCCATGCAATTTCACCAGGTTCAGCCTCATCTGTTACATAAGCGTCAAATACTATCTCTAGCTTACTATCTCCAGGTAAAGGCTCTTTTAATTTTATCCTTACCGCCTTGGCATCAGCCGGATCTGCTGTCCAGTCCGCATGAGTCTCTCCAGCCCATTCATCTGCAGTATACCCATCTGACTTATCCTTTGAAGTATAAGTTATCTCATATTTATCGGAACTAAGCTCCTCTCCATTTATTAGAACCTTAACCGTGCCGTCTTCAACAAGTTTTACACCGAATTCACTTCCCCTTTTTGCCACACTGTTTACAGTTCCTGTGTCGCCTTTTTCAGGAAGTTTATCTATTATAACAAGATTGTCATAATCCGAAGTTCCTGAATTATAAAGAGTTGAGGTGTATGTAACTTCTTCCCTCTTTTTAGGGACTTCTACCTTGTGATCTCCGGTAACACTGTTTGCACTCTGATCCTTATACTCTATCTTCTTGTATGACTGGCTCATTTCATTTGCGCCAGGGAATACACTTGCAACAGTTTTGATATATTCGATATTACCGCTTTCATCACGGACAGGTTCTCCCCATCCTGAGATACCGTCATCAAATGTTCTGCCGTTTAAGGATACTTTTGCCTCATTTTCAAAATTCATGTATGCAAGAGGAGCTTCACTGTCATACCTTGTAAAATATGTAAGCGTCAAGGTACCCGGAGTTTCCTCCTTTGATGCAAAGAGTTCATTTGTTCGTGCACTGTCTCTCTTGCTCGGATTGATGGTTATAGTCTGTCCCGGAGCTCCTAATATATCCGATACATTTCCTGTGACCTCTGCAGCTCTCTCCCTCTTGTCACTGCCATAAGTGATAAACATATTAGTACCGCTAGATGCTGTTATTATTTCATACGGTGACGGAATAGTATCCTCAACCTTGACAGCATCAAACAGATAAAGTCCCTTCATATATGTAGGTATATTTATTGTTATCTCCCACTCTACAATATCACCAAACTGAAGCTGATTCATATCAGTACTTTTAACATCGCTCAGTTGATTATTCTTATATTGTGTTATAAACTCGTCATCGCTTAAATTGCCTGGACTATATCTTGCCGCCGCCTTTTTTTGTATACCTCCTGTTACCTGCTCATTCTCGATCGCAACCGAGGACTGGAATGTATCACCACTTATCTGTACGCAGTCACCGTCATTCATTCCATGACCTGTAGAATCTACACTGCCACGATATGCACTATTTAAATTAAATGTCTCTATTCCCGTATCATTCCTAACTTTAAAATAATCTTTATCTATATTAAGCGTTGCAGTATTGACAAAATCATCGTCATCCAACGGTGTACCAGCAAACAAGTAACTTTCCATACTATTTTGTCGAGCGTCATAATATTTATGCATATTCAATAACTCTTCGTCCATAATGACACCATAGTAAAACGCTATGCGCTCACCTGGCTGTAATACAACAGGATCTCCATTCTGCTCTGTTATCTTGAATGTTACTTTATTTGATGCTTCATCCCATTGAGGTGTTATTTTTACATAATGATCCTTTACCTTATTAGAATTTCCATATGGATCAGTGGAAACAACCTCAGCATAAGTTATATCACCATCATCGGTCTTGCTATATTTTTGATAATCTCCAGTGTACCATGAATAATTTTTATACATATCTATAGTTTTATCGCCCACGACCTCAACAGATTTCTCATTCTTATCCCTATAAGTACTATAAATCATGCCAGGATTTTCATAATATGAATAACCACCATAGAATGTATATGCTTCAACGGCGTATGCGCCACCTAAAAATTTTGTTCCCTCAGGGAGCTGATCCGTTAATTCTTCCACCGTAAACGGTTCCGGGCTTGCCGCATCATTATATATGATGATTGAATACTCCTCAGCCGGATACCAATAGTCTATCATATTAAAGTCATCATAACCTATTGTTCTTGAACCCATATTATACCCAAATGAGCTGAATGAAGAACCATAAAGGCTTTTAGCATGTTTAAGCCTAAAATCTGCGCCTGTAGAATAGAAATTGCTTGCACCATGATCTTTTTCACCGCTTATATTAAATTCTCTTTCCGATCTCAGACCTTTCATGAAATAAAGCTGTGGCTGACCTATTGTATAATAAAAGTCTGTTTCAGTTTCATATGTTTCTTCATCCACGCTGACTGCCACTTCATTATGAATCATATTAATGTTGATTTTACCATCATAGTTTTTATCAATGCCCATATTGTGATCTGCCATGGAATCACTAAATCCGCTTCCCACTGTAACAGTATAGCTTATTATTATACTTTCGTTCTCTTTAAGTGTACCTCCTTTGAATTTTATATCTATCCTCTTTGCCATAGGAGATTCGATATCGCTCTTAGTAATATCGAATTTTGTAGTCGCAAGTTCGATATCGCTGTTTTGCACCTCTTGTCCATCAGCATCAAGATGCTGTTCTATAGTCACGGCAACATCCGATTTTTCTGCTAAACCTCCAGTTGCAAGTATGTCTCTTAATACGACATCTGTCATATTGAGTTCTTTTCCATGTCTGTTTTTATACTGGATAGTAAACTTTACCTTATCTCCTACTGCAAGTTGATTATCACCGCCCGGATTGGTAACAGGCTTTTCCCCTTTGTATGCAGTTTTGACCAGCATATCTTTAGGCATCAGATTGACTTTATCATTGTCTGTTGCCACTCTGTCGTTATATATGTAACTTACATAATTCCTGCCGACAACCGCTTTAGAGATATCTTCTTTTACAGTAAATGTCATTTGAGGATCTTTGCTCACTTTAAGACTTTTGACATCACCAAATACCCAGTCGATGCCTATCAGATCTTTCTTTTGTTCCGCTGTGAGCGTTAATGTTTCTCCCGATGCCTTTACTGAAATGTCCGAGGTTTTATCTCCGCTGTATCTCAGTCTGAGAGTATAACTATTCTTATCTGCTATGGTGAAGTTTCCGGTATATACAGATTTGACATCTGCGCTTCCGCTTAACGCTTCAAAATTATCCGATAACGTGAGTCCGCTGACAGGATACCCAACATCCGAAGGTTTAAGTTCAAAGCTGAAATCTTTACCGGAAACGATCGTATCCGCGGTCATAGCTTCCTTCTCCACGAACAGCTCCACCGGCACTGTGCTGTGCTTTACCTGGTGCTGCTGATTTATTTTACCGTCTGCGGATTTCACTGTTAGTGTGTTATATACGGTTGCTCTCCTTTCCGAAAAAGCTCTGTCAAAAGTTACACCTTCAGGGAATGTCAAAGTCACTTCTACTGTTTTTGTAGTCTGCGCCGGTATAGAAACATTTTCCCATACGAGGGCATCAACCGAATGATTCGTATTGCCGCCAAAAGTACCGCTTACAGTAACATTTTTGCCTATCTCCCATGCAAATCCCGAATCTCTGTTAAAATCAGGAAGTGCATCTGTTATCAGCATATTAGCTTTTGCCGCATATCCTGTATTTTTTACAGTAAGCTTATATTTAATAACATCGCCCGGATGTATATCGGAGTAAAGTTTATCTAACGGAGCCTTGCCATTAACACTGGATATATATTTATCAGATATAATATTAGGTTTTGCCGATACTCCGCTTCCAGGTCCTAGCTTATATATCTGAGCTACATTGGTAACATTGGCAGTGTCCAATATTCCATCATGAAGTTCTACTACTGCCTTATAATCGAGAGTCGCTTTCTCACCGGCTTTCATATCGCCAATAGACCATGTACTGGTGTACTGAGCAGATGTACCTGTCCCCTCTTTAATTGCAGGAGCTGATATTGTATCACCGTCTGCACCTGTTGCCTGAGAAGTCCATTTACCTGTTATAGTGCCTTCTGTTTTATTGCTTGCCCAGCCATAAGCATCAAGAGGTATGAGGCCTCCGCTCATAGTATCTACTATTTTCTCACCGTCACTTGCCCATAGAGCACCACCGCTGTTGGTCACTGTAACACGATAAGATACTTCATACCATCCTTCTCCTAAATCTGTTCTTTCTTTTTGTCCGGTTATTTCCTTAATCAAACTGAGGCTATACGGATTAGCCTTATATTTTATGCTCGTAGACGAACTCTTTTTTGTATTTTTCAGTGTTGCCGTATTAGCTATATTAGTACCGTTATTTACCTGACCCTTTGCTACCAGTTTAGCATCAAAAGAATACGATTTGCTTTGATTTGCCGGTACTGTAACAGGAATAGTTATTGTTCTTGTTTCTTTATCATAGCTGGCCCCTTTAGGAAGAGAGCTTTCAACAAGATCCAGATGAACCGGCAGCGTATCCACTATGGTATCGCTTCCTTCGAGCATACCATTATTAGTCACCTTTATAGTATATCTTATTACACTTCCCTCTGTAACAGACTGATTTACTTTATTGCTGGTCTTTGTAACAGAAAGCTGAGCCCGCGGAACAGTATACTTGTTTTCTGTTTCATTGGAAGTTTTGGTAGTATCTTCTGAAGTTGCAGTTGCTTTATTGTTTATCACACCGTCTGAAGTAAGTCCTTCATCGACTTTTACCTTAAAAGTCCTCTGTGCCTTTTGTCCTGCAGGTATGGTCACTTTTTCCCATATTATCTCGTTTCCTGTCTTTTTACCTCCGTCACTGGCAGAGCCGTCAACGTAAGTAGTCTTACTCGGTATACTATCCTTTATATCTACAGTCAAATCTTGCGGATTATTATTCTGTACGGTTATCGTATACAGTATTTCTCCTCCCGGTATAAGCGTTGACTGTACCGAGGAGCCTGTCTTTGATATTGTAAATGCTTTACCAAGTTCAGGTATCATAACAGGAACTTCATCGCTGCTGTTGTGTTCTTCCGCCGGAAGACAAGGTTTAGCGTTGAAATCAACTTTATTTATTATCTTGTTTTTTGTATCGAATTTGTCTAAATCTATATTGATTGCTGCTGCTTTAGCAGTAAATTTGAAGCTCAGATCCGGTGTTTCCTTTGGATCTTTACTATCAAGAGGCCTTTCCGCCAAAGTATCGTTTACGACCTTATATGTAAATGTAAGTGTATTATCACTTGTGCGTTCAATACTTTCCACTGCATTCGAAAATGACGCAGCTGTAACTCCGTCTATTGTAACGCTTTTTTTATCACTTGACAAAACGACCTCTCCGCTGACAAATGTCAACCCTTCCGGAAGAGTCATTGTGTCTGTCATTGTATATTCTTTTGTGAATATACCGGCTTTATCTCTCTGGTTCTGTTTAGATTTTGCCGAAATTGTATATTCTATATCTTTAGATAGCTTTCCATTCGTTGCTATCGGGATCTCATCTACATTAACTGTCTTTTGTACAGGTTCCCATTCAAAATCTGCCACAAAATTTATAGTGCCGCCCTCTTTTATGATATTACCAGGCATATCATCCGGCTTTGTTACTTCAATATCGTCCTCTGTCACTGTAACTTCAGTAGGAGGCGTTACACCGTTTGGATAAAAAAATGTAAACGGCTGCGTGAAAGTATCTCCCGGTTTTGCGGATCCTGTTATGTATCTGTTTCCTTCTTCATCAGTTTCAAGTTTATATTCTCTGCCATAAACAACATACATTCCGTTTTCATCAAAATCAGTAAGTCTTACATCTTTATCTCTGATTTTAACTTTGAATGTTACGGCTTGTGTCTGATCGTTAGCATGTGAGACACTCACACTTAATACAAACGAACCGCTTCTACCGGTTTCAATATCGATCCTATTCTCATCAGTACTTCCAAGATTTTGCGGACTGAATGATATATCTACTGCATGATTGACAGTTCCATCATCAGCTGCGTATGCCGACTGCATAAGTATAGGATTTATCCCTGAAAAAGTTACACAAATTGCCATAAAAAAAGCAAATGTTTTTTTCAATATTTTGCCCATAGTCATTTCCCTTTCCAATCAGTACACCAAATTTGAATATTTGTTTAATACAACTATTTCAAATCTAACCACTATATTCTCTAACTTCTCTGAAAAAATTCATATTATTTGGTGACCTTTACTTAATCTAACTTAAATATAAAACTCTTTTTTATTGATTTTACACCTAATCCCACTACAGAACATGGCTCCATTTACTTTTACATGCATATTCAATTGTACTATAACAACTATTTCTGCTAATCTCCTTTCTTGACAATTACTTTTACTATTCTTTAAACTCATTTTTTTCTATTGGTTTGTATATTACCATTTTTATTAAATATTTTCAATATTTTTAGAATATTTAGCTTCTTATGATAATTTTAAAACTTTTCAGCACAAAAAAAACCAACCTCGAATCGAAGTTGGATATACGATTTTATCTCTTATTATTTAAATATGTTTTACATTATTTGATGTTAAAATGCTTTTTAAGTGCATAGAAGCTCTCATCGCTCAGTCCATGTTCAAGGCGGCAAGCATCCTCATATGCGGTCTGATCCTTTACGCCGATTGACATTAATATCTTTGCGATTGTTTCATGCTTTTCGTATATATTTTTTGCTATCTTCATACCCTTATCTGTTAAGGTTATATGATTTTTACCGTCAACATCAACATATCCGTTTTCTTTAAACTGCTTTATTGCTGCAGAAACCGTCGGCCTTGAATATCCAAAATAATTGCATATGTCCGCAGCCCTTACAAACTCCAGCTTTTCTCCTAGCACCAAGATTGCTTCCAGATAGTTTTCAGCGGATTCTTTTATCTGCATAATTAACTTCTCCCATCTTAAAATCTGATATTACAAGTATATACTTTTTTTGAAAATTTGACACTAATTATTTTAACAAATAAAGCCGGCATCTTGAAAATACCGGCTTAAACTTAGATTGTACTATTTTACTCTTTATCCAATATGAGAAGTTCTGCTTTCCACTGACTTTTCGTGAGCACCACAGCAGCAATCGCTCTCATGCTTATGATTACCGCCAGAGCAGCAACCTCCCGCAGAGCAACCAATGCACTTTACACCTCGTTTTTTTGCTCTAATCATATATGTTATCGCAGCTGCAAGACACGCTACTATTATCAATACAGCAATTACATTTACAATCATGCCTGTTCTACTCCTTTATTGTGAAGAGCATATTCACTGTTAACCTTTGCTTTTGATCTCTTAACTATTATAGTCAGTATAGCCGCAAATGCAAGTACAGCTATGAGTCCCGGTACAAATCCGTTTCCGAGGGAACCTGTAGTGATAAGAGTTCCTATCTGATATACCAAGAATGCAACTGTGTAGCCTGTGCCAAGCTGCAGACCTATACCTGCCCAGAGCCATTTTTTGCTCTGCATTTCAGAATTCATGGCACCTATCGCTGCAAAGCAAGGAGGTGTATACAGATTGAACATCAGGTAAGCAAGAGCCGCTACAGATGTAAGTCCAAAGATTGCTGCCACATCTCCTGCACCGCCTACCAGTGCCAGTTCATCGGTGTCAATGAAGTTTGTAACACCATATACCACTGCCAGTGTACCTACTACATTTTCTTTAGCGATAAAGCCTGTAATCGCTCCTGCTGCCAGCTGCCATACTCCAAATCCCAGAGGTATCAGCAGAACTGCAAATGGTGAAGCGATGCTTGCCAGGATGGATGTATCTTCCATTCCTTCTTCCACAACCTGGAACTGCCAGTTAAATGTCTGCATAATCTGCACTACTGCGTTGCAAACCAGGATTATAGTGGCTGCCTTAATTATGTACGCCTTAGCTCTGTTAAGCATTGAGAAAGTAGCTCTCTTAAGGCTAGGCAGCTTGTATTCAGGCATTTCCATAATGAAGAAGGATTTTCTGTATTTATGTCCTGTAATCTGCTTTACGAGAAGTGCTCCTAAAAGTATCAGGAAAATACCTACAAAATACATCAGAGGGCCTACCCATGATGCGTCTGCAAAGAAAGCTCCTGCAAACAATGCAATTACCGGAAGCTTTGCGCCGCAAGGCATAAATGGAGTGAGCATCGCTGTTGCTCTTCTTTCCCTTTCATCCCTGATGGTTCTGCTGGCCATGATACCAGGAATAGCACATCCTGTACCTATAACAAAAGGAATAACGGATTTTCCCGAAAGTCCTACTCTCTTAAAGATAGGGTCCATTACTATACTTACACGGGCCATATATCCGCAGTCTTCCAGCATAGCGATGAGGAAGTACATTACCATTACCAGAGGCAAGAAGCCGATTACGGCTCCTACACCGCCGACTATACCGTCAGCCAAAAGCGCCGACACTATTGCAGGACTACTTTCCAGAAGGCCTGCCACCCATCCCTGGAACTGTTCGATGTATGCCACAAGCCAATCTGCAATCAGTGGTCCCAGCCATGCCTGTGACACCCAGAATACTCCCCACATTACAAGGGCAAATATCAGTATTCCTGCCACCTTGTTTGTAAGTATTGCATCGATTTTATCAAACTTATTCTTTTCTTTAGTAAGAACCTTTCTGGTTTCTGTCGCTTTTACGATATCATTTACAAAAGCAAAACGCTTTCTGTCCTCTGCTTCCACAGCGTGCTTATCATTAAGATCTATTTCCGCTTGGAGATAAGGAGCCTTCTGTCCTGCGCCATTGAGCTTAGTTGCCGCTTCAATGACATCCTTTAATCCCTTTTTGTCCGAAGAAGTTGATACCGTGTTTATTACCGGACAGCCTAACTTTTCAGAAAGGTTTTTAACGTTGATATTTGTCCCCTGCTTTTCATTGAGATCGCTCTTATTTAAAGCAACTACCACAGGGATGCCCAGTTCCAGAAGCTGTGTCGTAAAGAACAAACTTCTGCTTAGGTTTGTCGCATCAACGATGTTTATAATAACATCTGGATTTTCATCTCTGACATATTTACTGGTGATGCTTTCCTCCGGAGTAAACGGAGACATCGAATAAGCGCCCGGAAGATCCACTAATATCAACTCTTCCGAACTGTTTGCATATTCTTTTTTTACGGGACTTTCTATGCTCCCGATGGTAACACCGGCCCAGTTACCAACTCGTTCATTTCTTCCTGTCAGGGCATTGTACATTGTAGTTTTGCCGCTGTTAGGATTGCCGGCCAAAGCAATTCTCATGTTGTTTTCTCCTCTCTTTTAAATGTTTAATTGCCATGCGGTTAGAAAACGCTAACCTATATTTCTGAAAAAACGGCGATTATCTCGCCGTTAACTTTTTAAACGACCTTAAAATCAATATATCAAATTATATCAATATTGATCCAGCGATACCCTTATCTATATTGTATCTTCCGTCTTTAATTGAAACCACGCATCCTCCCTTTAAGTGAGAGATAACAGTAATCGGTTCCCCGCTGTAACAACCCAGCGAAAACAGGAAGGATTTAAGTTCCTCATCATCTGTTACTATATCTTGTATTATATAAGTTTCGCCTATATTAGCCTCTGTAAGTTGCATTGTTTATCCACTCCTTTTATTGTTAGTCGTGCCTAATTCATTTTTCATTTTACTACAAAAACCATTTTTGTCAACACTTGTTTTCCCATGTTTTACAACAATTTTTTTGTATGTTGACAAATATGTAAGGTGATGCTAACATAATTTCGTATTAGATAATACTAATCAATCCAATCCTTTTGTTTGTTACGAAAAAAAGCAACCATCTTAACGATAGTTGCTTTTTTCATTTGATGGTACTCCTACCCGGAGTCGAACCGAGATTGTCGAGATGAGAACCCGATGTCCTAACCATTAGACTATAGGAGCATATCTATTATGTCCGTAGTCTATTTTAAAACAAATCCCGGTAATTGTAAATACCTTTATACCCTATCTGAGGGACTCCACAATGTCTTTATAAGCTGCTGTAAGAACCGATGCGTCAAGTCCGCAAGCAACAGCATCAAAGCCCTGCTCTAATCTCACTGCAGCTGTTTCTCTATCTCCGCAGAAGATATAGGATTCTTTTCCGTATTTTTTACATGTGTTAAGAATCTTTTCAATGGCATCAAGCAGCACCGGCGAATCAAACTGCAGAGGTACTCCCAGGGAAATTGACAGGTCGCAAGGTCCTATGAATATTCCATCCACGCCTTCAATGGATGCGATTTCCTCTATGTTTTCAAATGCTTCCTTTGTTTCGCACTGAGGTATAACCTTAAGTCTCCTGTTGCACTCTTCCATGTAATTGTTGTTATCGGCAGCCCATTGGTCAGCTCCCCATCCACTTATTCTTGTAGGGCAAAAGCCTCTGTCGCCTATAGGTGCAAATTTTGCATAGGAAACTATTTCCTTTACCTGCTCTGGAGTCTTGATATTTGGAATTATAAGACCTCTTGCCCCTATGTCAGCCATTCTCAAAACATACGGCCTTCTGAAATCCCCGATTCTTACATATGGCAAAATTCCAACATTTTCAGCGCTTCTTATATAATCGACTACGCTATCTTCTGTAAAATAACCATGTTCCGTATCGATGATTACATAGTCCATTCCTGTTCTTCCAAGACATTCGATTACTGCGCTACTCGCAGTTTCAAAAAATGTTCCTATCAATTTTTTATCTGCCATTTTGTATTCTCCCCTTTCAGTAATAATAATATTCATTGGCTGATCCCATTTATCTGTAGGGATTTTAGATAAAAGCTGCTTTTCTCTGCATAAAATTATCCTATCAAATTTTGTATTCTCCAAATATCTGTCGTAAAAACCTCCGCCGTATCCCAGTCTTTTTCCGTCTTTGCTGCAGGCAAGGCAGGGAATTACCGCCATATCAATTTCACTAGGATTCACTAAAGGGCCTTCTTCCTTCGGCTCCATAATTCCAAAGGCACCGGACTGCAATTCTTCAAGACTTTTTATTTCATAAGCCCTCATTAGACCTTTCCCTTCACACCTGGGAACGGCAACCCTTTTGCCGTTTTTAAGCAGTTTACTTATTAGTTCTTGGGTATCTATTTCCTCTGGTGTGCTGACATAGCAAAAAACCGTTTCTGCCTTTTTAAGCTCTGACAGTTTTAAAACCTCTTCGCATATTTTTTTGTCGGAAATTTTAATATATTCTTCCGATAGGTTCTTTCGCTTTTCCAGCATTTTTGCCCTTAAAATTCTTTTTTCTTCTTTTATATTCATGCTTTTATATTTCTTTTTCTACTGCGTCATATATTTTTTCCGAGAGCGCTGTGACTTTTTCTAAAATATTTCTACCGCCTTTTTCAAAGGCCTGTGCCCTATCTTTATCAGTGAGATAAGGAAGGTTTATTTTTACATTAAGCCATGCGCTTTTACATGCAGCAAGAAAACATGCAGCAGCCACTCCTAAATCACTTACAGCCATCTTATTGCTTTTGCCCACGAGCTTTTCTGTTATTTCAAGCCCCTCTAATGAAAGCTCCATTACCTTGTATGGTGCTTCTGTTGCCGCAAGGGATCTTTCGCCCAGTACCTGCTGTTTAATTTTCTTTTCTTCCTCTGTCTCTTTAGGAAGAGCATAGGCTTCCGAAAGCTTTAAAAATACCTCTCTGTCCTCATCTGCTGCTACAGCCAGTTCTTCATACAATTCAAGTGCTCTTTCCCTTGATTTTTCAATGAGTTCCATGTATTCTTCATATTTTTTCTTGCCTAAGGTGAGTTCAATTACCATAAGTGTAAGGGATATACCCTGAGCAGCAGTAAGTCCGCTTACTCCTCCGCCTCCCGGAGCAGGTGCATCTGTCTTTAAAATATCCAAATACTCTTTTATGCTCATATCAGCAATCTTTCCCATATGCCTAACCGTTCCTTTCAATCTCCGTCACATGCAGTTTTCCGCCGCATCTGCATTGGTAGTTTTCTATATTTTTTATAAGTTTTGTTTTTCTCTGTCTTTTAAATTCTGCACCGCAGGAATCACATTTTATAAGGTATCTATACCTTTTATCCAATTCCATTTTAAGCGTCTTGTTCTCTGCTGTATATCCTCTTTTTATATTGTATCCGTAAAGGCTGTTCATCACATGGGCATATTCTTTCCATTTGTTTCCATGATTCATACATCCTTTACATGTATGCAGCACTTCATGGGCAATAACCTCTGCAATTTCTTCATGGTCACAGACAAGTAAAGCACTTCCTATCTCGATAGTGAAGTGCTTTTTTCTTCCATTTTTCTTCATCCTACAGGCTCCCAAACGCGTTTTTGCACGCTCATTTATCACAATATTTTTATCAATATTGTCGCTTACGGGTATTCCTGCTTTTCTTGCCTGGGCAATGACTTTTTTAAGGATGATATCAGCTTCCGTCGCAATCACCGGTGTGTCACCATCGATATGTTTCACATGAAACTCCTTCTTCAGTCCTTGCTATTTCAATGTTTTCAAGAGTTCGATTATTCTTTCCAGCTCTTCTGTACCGTGGCATTCTATCTCAATGGAACTCTTTTTTCCGGCTTCATTTATATTTACCTTTGTACCTACAATTTCCATAAGCTCTCTTTCAATAAGCTTAACATCCGGAGACTTTCCTCTTCTAGCCGCAGGTCTTCCCCTTTTTGATTTCTTTTGTTCCTTTGAAAGATTTTCTATATCTCTTACAGAAAGGCCTTCTTTTACTATGCGTCTTGCAGCTTCTATCTGCTTTTCTTCATCTCCCATATTGATAAGAGCTCTAGCATGACCCGCTGAAAGCTTCCTTTCAGACATCATATCCTTTATCTCATCAGGAAGTTTTAAAAGTCTCAGGGAATTTGAAATATACGGTCTGCTTTTACCTACGCTTTTGGAAACCTCTTCCTGAGTAAGCCCAAAGCTTTTTATCATTCTATCCAAACCTTGAGCTTCTTCAATAGGATTTAAATCCTCTCTTTGCATGTTTTCTATTATTGCAAAGAGCATATTCTGCTCATCGGTAAGTTCCCTTACTATACAAGGGACTTCATTAAGTCCCGCTTTTCTGGCAGCTCTCCATCTTCTTTCTCCGGCTACAATTTCATATCCGTCGCCCATGTTCCTTACCACTATAGGCTGGATAACTCCGTGCTCCTTTATGGAATTTGCCAGTTCTTCTATTTTTTCAGGATCAAATACCTTTCTCGGCTGATTTTCATTTGGTCTTATGCTGTTTATATCCAGTCTGTTCAGGCCGTCTATTTCAACATCCTTTTCAGTATCTTCAAGGGATATATCAGTATTTATAATCAGCGAATCAAGGCCTCTGCCTAATCCTTTTTTCTTTACTGCCATGGTTTATTTTTCTCCTTCAGATTTAAGAAATTCCTCTGCAAACTCCCTGTATGCTTCAGCTCCTGTAGATCTAGGATCATATTCCACTATAGGAAGTCCGTAGCTTGGCGCTTCTGCAAGGCGTACATTTCTTGGTATAACCGTTGTGTATACCTTTCTTCCGAAATATTTCTTCACTTCTTCCACCACCTGAATAGAAAGGTTTGTTCTTCCGTCGAACATACTCAGGATAACTCCTTCTATTTCCAGCTTGCTGTTAAGATTCTTCTTTACGATTTCAATGGTGTTCATCAGTTGTGCCACTCCCTCCAGAGCATAAAATTCACACTGGATAGGAATTAAAACCGAATCAACGGCAGTAAGGGAGTTAACCGTGAGAAGACCCAATGATGGTGGGCAGTCGATAAATATATAATCGTACTTTTTCTTCACCTTATCCATGGCTTTTTTAAGCCTTTTCTCTCTTCCCTTCACATTTACCAATTCCACTTCAGCCCCTGAAAGACTTACGCTTGCAGGAATCAGGTCCAATCCTTCTGTACCTGTTTTTATAATTGCTTTCGGTGTGTTGAAATCCTTTTCTATAAGAAGATCATATGTGGAATATTCCATATTTCTCTTGTCAATGCCAAGTCCGCTGGTAGTATTGCCCTGAGGGTCAATATCCAGAAGAAGAACCTTCTTGCCCTTATTGGCCAGACATGCGGCAAGGTTGATATTTGTAGTAGTTTTACCTACTCCACCTTTCTGGTTGAATATAGCAATAGCTTTACCCATTTTTGCCTCCGATCTTGCTTATTTTTTACATTTCTATTTGATTATACACTAATATATATTTTTTTTAAAGGAAAAAAGAAAAATGGATGTTTCACGTGAAACATCCATCATTTATACGCTTTATTTTAGTGGTTTTTTTAAAGGATCCCCTGCCTTTCTTGGGTATTTTTCAGGGGTCTTGGCAGTTTTTAGAATTGTGATGAGAGTGTGTTCGGATTCTTTTTGTCCCTCTGGAACGGTTATAGATTCTAACTTACCTCCCAGTATATTTATGGCATTTTCCGCTTCCTTTGCCTCATCATAGGCTCCAGGTCCCTTATATGCTACAAAATGTCCTCCAATCTTTACAAATGGTATGCAAAGCTCCGCAAGGGATGTGAGATTTGCCACCGCCCTTGAAACACATAAATCAAAGGCTTCCCTCATGTCTTTTTTCTTTGCCGCATCCTCTGCTCTCCCATGGAAAGTAGTGACATTATTTATGCCAAGCTCATGGGTTAGGCTATCAATTATATTTAATCTCTTTTTAAGGGAATCAAGAAGTACAAATTCTTTTTCCGGATATAGAATTGCCAAAGGTACTCCGGGAAAACCCCCTCCGGTTCCCACATCTATTATTTTATCAGCCTTTTTAAAGGATTCGCTATTCCATAACAGAAGGGAATCAATATAGTGTTTTTCTATAAACTCATCTTCCTCTGTTAGATTTGTGAGATTTACCTTTTCGTTCCAAGAAATGATTCCATGCATATAGCCCATGAGTTTTTCCATGATCTCATCGCTGTATCTCCCAGTCATTTCAAGAAATTTAACCAATTCAGTTTTCATTGTTTCCAGATCTCCTGTTTCTTTCAAGATATATAAGAAGAACATTTATATCCGCCGGTGATACTCCTGAAATTCTCGAAGCCTGTCCCACAGATACAGGCTTAATTGCATCAAGCTTTTGTCGAGCCTCTATACGCAGTCCTTCTATCTCTCCGTACACAATATCCTGAGGGAGCTTTTTATTTTCCAGTTTTTTGAACTTCTCTATCTGGCTTAATTGCTTGTCAATGTATCCGGCATACTTAATCTGCACCTGGAGCTGAGTTGCTGCATGTCCGGTAAGTCGATCCGGATAATTATCTATTGCCTCCAGATTTTCATAAGTAATCTCAGGTCTTTTAAGAAGCTCTGCCAAGGTTGTTTTATTTTTTAGAGGTGTGCTTCCCAGACTTATTAAAAACTCTTCTGCTTCCGTTGGTAATACCTCGGTATTTTCAAGGCGCTCAATCTCTTTTTCAACAGCTTCCTTTTTTTGTAAATATTTGTTATATCTTTCCTGACTAACTAATCCCAGCTGATATCCTTTCTCCGTAAGCCTTGTATCTGCATTGTCCTGTCTTAAAACAAGTCTATATTCGGCTCTGCTGGTCATAATTCTATAAGGTTCATTAGTACCTTTAACCACTAAATCGTCGATTAGAACCCCAATATAAGCCTCGCTTCTGTCTAGGATGAACGGATTTTTTTGATCTATTTTAAGAACTGCGTTAATTCCAGCCATAAGACCCTGTGCTGCCGCCTCTTCATATCCTGAGCTTCCGTTAAACTGTCCTGCACAAAACAGATTTTCAATGGCCCTTGATTCAAGATTCATCTTTAATGTCAAGGGATCTATCGAATCATACTCTATGGCATATGCCGGCCTTGTGATTCTGACATTTTCAAGTCCCGGTATGGTTTTATAAAATTCCAGCTGTACATCCTCCGGTAGAGAAGTACTCATGCCCTGAACATACATTTCATCTGTATCCAGACCTTCCGGTTCTATAAATGTCTGGTGCTTTTTTCTATCAGCAAACCTGTTGACCTTATCTTCGATTGACGGGCAGTATCTTGGACCTATTCCCTCTATTTCACCGCCGAAAAGCGCCGATCTGGAAAAATTCCTTCTTATTATATCGTGGGTATTTTCATTAGTATATGTGAGCCAACATGATATCTGTTCTTTTTCCAAGCTGTCGTTCATAAATGAGAAAGGAACGATATGTTCATCACCCTTTTCCTCTTTCATCTTTGAATAGTCCAGAGATTGTGCAAGAACCCTTGCAGGTGTTCCCGTTTTAAATCTTCTCATAGAAAGACCGTGTTTTTTTAAGTTATCTGCCAAAATAACAGACGGAGCAAGGCCGTTTGGTCCGCTCATAAAGGATGATTCACCTATAAAAATCTTTCCCCTTAAAAAAGTTCCCGTGGCTAAAATCACAGCTTTTGCTCTGTAAATGGCATTTGTCATGGTTATAACTCCGGTGACTTTGCCGTTTTCTACTATTATATCTGTGACTTCTGCCTGTTTCACATCAAGATTTTCAGTGCTTTCCAGAGTTTTTTTCATCTCTGTATGATAAAGCTGTTTATCTGCCTGACACCTTAAAGAATGTACCGCCGGTCCCTTTCTTGTATTGAGCATCTTGCTCTGTATAAAAGCTTTATCTGTATTTATACCCATTTCTCCACCAAGGGCATCTATCTCTCTGACGAGATGTCCCTTACCCGTTCCTCCTATGGAAGGATTACAAGGCATCATGGCAATGGATTCAAGATTTATGGCAAATATAAGAGTTTTTTTTCCCATTCTTGCCGCAGCAAGAGCGGCCTCACATCCTGCGTGACCTGCGCCCACAACTATAACATCATAATTTCCAAGTTCATATCCCATCACTTTTTCCTCAGATTATCGCAATTTTATTTTCCGAGACAAAATCTCTTAAATACTTCATTTATTATATCGTCTGCCACCGAATCTCCTGTTATTTCACCCAAAAGATCGTAAGCACGCTTTACATCAACTTCTATAAAATCAAGAGCTTCTTCCATTTCTGTCATTTTCATAGCATCACCTAAAGCGGCCGAAGCATCTCTTAAAAGTTGTAGATGTCTTGCATTGCTTACTATAAGGCTTTCCTCCTGCCTTATCTGTCCGCCATAAACGAGATTTTCTATCTCATCTTCAAGCTCATCTATACCTCTTTCTTCAGTCATTGAGGTTTCTATTACCTTGCACTGAGGCATCATTTTAATTAGAAATTCCGTATCCGCTTCTCTTGCTAAGTCCGTTTTATTTATGAGAAGTATAGCTTTTCTTTCTCCTATATATGAAGCTATCTCCATATCCTCATCATCAAGAGTTCTTGAAGCATCCACCATAAATATAATAAGGTCTGCATTGTTAAAGCTTGCCTTGCTTTTTTCTATTCCTATTTTTTCTATCTGATCATCGGTTTTTCTTATACCTGCAGTATCCGTAAGAATAACAGGTATATCTCTTACGCTTATTTTTTCTTCTATTGTGTCTCTCGTTGTGCCGGGAATAGAAGTTACTATTGCTCTGTCTTCCTTTAAAAGAGCGTTCATTAAACTGCTTTTACCAACGTTCGGTCTTCCTATTATCGCAACTTTTA
Source organism: Gallibacter intestinalis (assembly GCF_014982745.1). Taxonomy (GTDB): domain Bacteria; phylum Bacillota; class Clostridia; order Peptostreptococcales; family Anaerovoracaceae; genus Gallibacter; species Gallibacter intestinalis. Next base: position 23,335 of record NZ_JADCKA010000006.1, read on the forward strand.
GTCCTTCGTTTATAATACGGCCTGTACCCGCTGAAGATATTAGTTTTACTATTTCATCGTTTATCTGCGATAAACTGTTATACATATCAGAATACATTATTTCTTCAATATCTTCATCCGGATAATCGATATTTACAGTTATATCTACAAGAACATCTGTAAGGCTTTTTCTAAGTTCCTTTATCTTAGATGAAAGATGACCTGAAAGTTGATCCATGGCCACATCAAAGGATTTATCGGTCTTTGCTCTTATTAAATCTATAACAGCTTCCGCCTGGGAAAGATCAAGCCTTCCATTAAGAAAAGCTCTTTTTGTAAATTCTCCTCTTTCCGCGGGAACAGCTCCCATTCGCAGCACCAAATCAAGGGTTTTTCTGAGGGAAACAGTACTGCCATGACAATTTATTTCAACTATATCTTCCTTTGTATATGTTTTAGGAGCTTTCATATATACGGCCATTACTTCATCTATAATTTCACCGTTTTCAGGATCCTTTATATGACCGTAAATCATTTTCCTATCTTCTAAATTATCTTTGCCTGTGAAAATACCACACAGGATTTCCTTTGCTTTTTCGCCGCTTATCCTTATTATTCCTATACCGCCTTCTCCGTAGGCTGTTGAAATTGCAGCTATGGTAGATTCCATTTTTACCTCACATATTTCATAAAGATTAATTTTTCTAAGACAAAAGCCCGTGAAAACCACGGGCCTCTATTTATTTAAGTTCTATTACAACTCTTCTGTAAGGCTCTTCGCCTTCGCTTCTTGTCTTAACCTTAGGGCTGTTAACAAGGGCTGCGTGTATAACCATTCTCTCATATGGATTCATTGGTTCTAGCTTTACGCTTCTCTTCGTTCTGACAACTTTATCTGCCAGACGATGAGCAAGACGTTCAAGAGTCTTTTCTCTTTTGGATCTGTAATTTTCAGCATCCAGAACTACTCTTACATAATCTTCGCTTTTTTTATTTACTGCAAGGCTTGTAAGATACTGAATAGCATCAAGAGTCTGACCTCTCTTACCTATAATTGTACCTGCATCTTTGCCTGCAATATCAATAAATACATTATTATCATCAGCGTATGCCTTAAAGCTAAGCTCAAGACCCATTTTTTCTGTGGTTTCCTTAAGGAATGACAGAGCCGGATGCTCTTCTATTTCCTTCATATTATCAGGTCTTATGAGTTTATTTGAAGTAACTTCGGTAGTTTCATTTTCAACTGTTTCTTCTGTAACAGTTTCATTTACTTCTTCTTTAACTTCTATTTTTTCTGTTTTATCGTTTTCGGAAACCTCTATTTTTTCGACCCTCACTTTCGCGAGTTTTGATCCTATACCGAGAAATCCTCTCGAAGGTTCCTCCAAAACCGTTATCTTTACTTCATCCTTTGAACATTTAAGTTCGTCTAAAGCGAGGGCGGTAGCGGTCTCAACGTCTTTTCCCCATTTTTCCGAAAAGTCCATTACTTTTTACCTCCCTTTGATTTTGCTTCCTTTTCCGCAATTATCTTTTTACGAACGGATCTCATGTGAATGTTGAAGAATATCTGCATGAACTGACCAAAGGACCAGTAAAGAGCAAGTCCTGCAGGGAAAGTTCTACCCATAAGGAATATAAGTATAGGGTATGCATATTTCATTATCTTCATCATACCTTTCATCTCATTTGGACCCGATGTATTGTTGCTCATCGATATCGAAAATGCGATGAAAGTGGAAACACCTGCCACTATAGGGAGTATCCAGCTATCCACCTGGCTTAAGTCGTTTATCCACAAAAATGATTCGTGAACAGCAAACAACATATCTGTGTCGCTGACATAAGCTATAGGATTTCTGAGAAGCGCAAAGAGCGCGAATATTATAGGCAGCTGTATCAGCATAGGAAGACAGCCGCTGGCAGGATTAAATCCTTCCTCTTTATAGAGTTCCGCCATTTTTATATTCAAAGTCTCTTTGTCATTGGCGTATTTCTGCTGAAGCTGTTTCATTTTTCTCTGCATATCTGATGAAACAGCCATGGACTTCATCTGCTTTAAGTAAAGCGGATAAAGACATACCTTTACTATTACTGTAATTATGATAAGAGATATACCATAGTTTCCTACTATGTTATATATACCTTCGAGCAGAAAGGCCAGAGGCTTTGCGAATATACCAGTGAATGTGTTCATTAGTTCCTCCAGTTTTAAGGCAGAGGATCATAGCCTCCCGGATTAAACGGGTGACATCTAAGTATCCTCTTTATCCCCAGATAACTACCTTTAAAAAACCCGTATTTTTGTAATGCTTGTATAAAATACTGGGAACAGGTAGGATAAAATCTGCAGCTATCAGGTAAAAACGGAGATATAAATTTTTGATATCCCCTTATTAAAATAATAGCTATCTTTTTCAACTTATCACCTTCTGTTTTTAGCTATTGCGGTTTTCTTAACTGCTGAAAGCAAAGACCTTCTTACATCTTCGCATTTAGTTTCTTTTTTTATAGTATTTCGGGCAATAAATATTACATCAAATCCGGTGAAATTAATATCGCTTAATCTCACACTTTCTTTCATAAGTCTTCTTGCCCTGTTTCTTGTAACCGCATTACCTACTTTTTTACTTGCCAGAAAAGCGACTCGTCCATACGACAGTCCGTTTTCCTTAAAAAAAACCACCACATATTTATGGGCGGTCGATTTTCCTTTTTTATAGACTCTGTCGAAATTTCGTTTTCCGCTTAATACACTTTCTTTAAGCATTTCTCTTAAGCTGTCAGAGATTTTCTGCCCTTAGCTCTTCTGTTTTTAAGAATATTCCTTCCGCTCTTAGTCTTCATTCTCTTTCTGAAGCCATGTTCTTTCTTTCTCTGTCTTTTCTTAGGCTGAAAAGTCATCTTCATGATTATTACCTCCTTTTAATTTTATACTCCCGATCTGAATCTCAATCGGGTACACATGCCTTGTAATTATACTGTTTAAGATTAAAAAAGTCAACAAAAACACGGCTTCATTTACTATTCATGATGCGTAATATAATAAAAATAAAAAAAATATCTGTTAAATTTTTTATCAATACCAATATTTAGTGGTGCTGTTGATATTATTAACAACTTTATCAACAACCTGTGGATAATTTATAAAAATTCCAAACACTTTAATATAAATTTTATGCCTTGTCTGTGGATAACTTTGTTGATATTATATTTTATGTCAGATTGATATTAAGGAGATTACAATTTAATGAGCGATTATAATAAAAAATGGGCTTATGTATTGGAATTACTTGAACCTGAGGTAAATGAAGTTACCTTTGAAACATGGTTTGAGCCTCTTAAATTCAGTTCTATAGATGAAAATGCAGGTATCCTCTATATATTGTGCGATACCGAATTTGCTATATCTACAATTAACAACAGATATATGCACCTTTTAGAGGGATATACAGAAGCCGTATTTAAAAATAAATATAAAATCAAACTTCTTTTAGAAGGAAGTGTACAGGAAAATAAAAAAGAAACACCTAAAAATTCATTTTCCACTACTTCTACTGTAAATGAAGAATTTGATAAAGAACTAATATCAAATCCAAAATATACATTTGATAATTTTGTTGTAGGATCAAATAATGAATATGCCCACGCAGCTGCCTTAGCCGTTGCGGAAAACCCTGCAAAAAATTTCAATCCTCTTTATCTTTACAGTGAATCAGGACTTGGTAAAACCCATCTAATGTATGCCATATGTAATCATGTTATGGAACACTATAAAGACAAAAAAGTTCTTTATGTTACCAGTGAAATGTTCACTAATGAAATAATAAGCGCTATAAAAACCGAAAAAACAAAGGAATTTAGAGATAAATACAGACAGATGGATGTTCTTTTAATAGATGATGTCCAGTTCTTTGAAGGAAAGGAACAGACTCAGGAAGAGCTTTTTAACACCTTTAATTATCTTTACGATAATAATAAGCAGCTTGTATTTTCCAGCGACAGACCTCCAAAGGAGTTAAAAAATCTCGATGAAAGACTCACTTCAAGGTTTGGATGGAAAATAGTAGCGGACATAAAAAAGCCTAACTATGAAACCAGAATGGCTATATTAAGTAAAAAGGCAGAGCAAGAAAATCTTGAAATAGACGATAATATAGAAACCGTTCTTTCTATGATAGCCGAAAGAGTTACAACAAATGTACGAGAGCTTGAAGGAGCATTTACAAATCTCTACACAATGGCTGTTATGTTGGGAAAGAAAATAACACCTGAATTTGCCAGGGAAAATCTGCAGAATATATTTACTGATGATCAAAAAGACATAAATGTTGAAACGATAAAAAGAGTAGTAAGCAAATATTTCAACATATCCGTAAAGGATATAGAAGGAAGAAAAAGATCTAGAAATATTTCTCATCCGAGACAGATTGCAATGTATCTAACGAGGGAATTTACAGATCTTTCACTTCCAAATATAGGGAAAGCCTTTGGTGGAAAGGACCACACTACAGTTCTTCATGCTTATGAAAAAATATCAGAAGAACTAAAAAACGACAATGTAACAAAAACCTATGTCAATGAACTTACATCGAGAATTAAGATATAAACAGTTATGTGGAAAAATAACACTATATTATCCACACTTTATCAACAGGAGTAAAGATTGATATTTCAACATAAATCAATCTTTTCCACAAATTCACAACCCCTACTACTTCTATTACTATAAAATAATATAAAAATACTAGGAAATCCGGAGGAAAAATATAATGAAATTTACCTGTAACCAACAGATTTTAGCAAAAGCTTTAAATACAGTATCAAAGGCTGTGACAGTAAGAACAACAATTCCTATTTTAAAAGGAATACTTATAGAAGCTGAAAACGGAAAAATAAAGCTAAGTGCATCAGATCTTGATATGAGTATTGAAAAAACAATAGATGCAGTAATTGAAGAAGAAGGAAGCCTTGTGGTTTCTGCAAAACTTTTTAGTGATATAGTAAGAAAACTTCCTAATGAAACTCTTATGATTGAAACAATCGACGGTACAAATGTACTTATTAAAACTGCAGGAAGTGAATTTACTATCGTAGGTCAGCCGTCAGATGAATTTCCTGATATAACAGATGTAGGTGATGTTATATCAACACTTTCCTTCGATAAGGAAATATTAAAATATATGATTAAAAGCACATATTTTTCTGCAAGTTCGGATGATTCTAAGGGAGTTATAGTAGGTGTTCTTCTTGAAATGGAAGAAAACAGCTTTAATATGGTAGCTCTTGATGGTTTTAGAATGGCAATATGCAGAGAAAGAATTAAAAATGAAAAAGAAGGTCATATAATAATTCCAGGTAAAACTATATCTGAAATTCTCAAGATTCTTTCAGAATCTGAAGATGATCAGGATGTTGAAATGATAGTAGGAAAGAAAAAGGCAAATATCCTTATGAAGGATACGAGAATTTCTGTAAACCTTATAGATGGTGAATTTATAAAATATAGAGATATACTTCCTAAGGAATCTACTACAAGAATAAATATAAACAGACAGGAACTTCTTACAGGTATAGAAAGAGCTTCTCTTTTAGCAAAAGAAGGAAAAAATAACCTTATTAAATGTACTATTTCAGGAAATCTCCTCACTATAAACTCAAAATCTGAAGAAGGTACAGTAAAGGAAGATATAATTATGGAAAAAACAGGGGAAGATATGCAGATAGGATTTAATTCAAAGTATCTTTCCGAAGCACTTAAGGCAATAGAAGATGAGGATGTAATGCTGGAGCTTAAAACTTCAGTTACTCCTTGCATAATAAAACCTCTTGAAGGAAACGGATATGAATATCTTGTTCTTCCTGTAAGGATTTCATCAAATTAAAATAATATTTAAAAGTTATGTATATTAAAAAAGTATCCCTTGAAAACTATAGAAATTACGAAAAAATTGAAGTAGATTTCGATAAAAATGTAAATCTTATCCTCGGTGAAAATGCCCAGGGAAAGACAAACCTTATAGAATCAATATATATGGCATCCTTCGGAAAGTCATTTCGTACTTCAAAGGATAGGGAAGTTATATGCTTTGATAAGGATTACTGCAGGATAAAAGTCGATTATTTTAAGTATGATGATGAGGGAACTGTTGAAATATATATAGGAAAAGACGGAAAAAAAGGTATTAAGGCAGACGGAATACATGTAAAGAGAGTTTCACAGCTTGTTGAAAATATACTCTGCGTAATATTTTCTCCGGAGGATCTTAAAATAGTGAAGGAAGAGCCTTCAAAAAGAAGAAGTTTTATAGATAGAGAACTTTGCCAGCTTCGTGTAAAATACATGGACAGTCTTTCAAGATATAAAAAGATTCTCCTTCAGAGAAATACATATCTTAAAGAAAAAAATCCCGATAAAAATATAATTAAAGTATGGGATGAACAGCTGTTAAATACAGGAACAGATATAATTAAAGATAGAAAAGAATTTATATCAAAGATAAATATAATAAGCGGTGAAATACACAATAAAATAACAGATGGAAAAGAAAAACTTGTAATATCATATGATCCGGATATTTCTGAGGAAGGTACTGAAGATGAAATTAAAAAAAGATTTTCAAAAATTCTTGAAGAAAGCTTAAATAAGGATATTTACAGCGGAAGCACTTCAAGGGGTCCTCACAAGGATGATATGAAAATAACCGTTGATGGCAAGGATGCAAGAAAATACTGTTCCCAGGGGCAGCAAAGAACAGCGGCACTTTCGTTAAAACTTGCGGAAATTTTCCTTATAAAAGAGGAAAAGGAAGAAAGTCCCGTTCTCCTTTTGGATGATGTGTTAAGTGAGCTTGACAGCGAAAGACAGAAATTTTTAATAAATAGTCTTGATGATGTTCAGGTGTTTATAACAGCCACAGAAATACCCGATGAAGTTATGAAATCGCTGCCTGGAGGAAAGGTATTAAACGTTAAAAAAGGTTCTCTGATATAGGAAAAGAAAAAAACGCCCGTTAAATTGCAAAAATGGGCGTTTTATTGTATAATGAAATGTATTTTATAAACTATTAATTGAGGTGAAAAATATGTCAAAAGAAAATGTGTCCCAGCAGTACGGCGCCGATCAAATTCAGGTGCTGGAGGGACTTGAACCGGTAAGAAAAAGACCGGGAATGTATATAGGTTCTACAGGAGAAAAAGGACTTCATCATCTGGTATATGAAATTGTTGATAACAGTGTGGATGAAGCTCTTGCAGGCTTTTGTAAGAACATACACGTAACAATAAACGAAGATAATTCTATAACCGTTGAAGACGACGGAAGAGGAATGCCTGTGGATATGCATCCTAAGGAAAAAATTCCTGCCGTTGAGGTTATCCATACAGTTCTTCATGCCGGAGGTAAATTCGGCGGTGGCGGATATAAGGTATCCGGTGGTCTTCACGGTGTAGGTGCATCCGTTGTAAATGCCCTTTCCACTAGAATGGAAGTAGAGGTAAAAAGAGACGGTAATATATATGCCCTCGCCTTTGAAAGAGGTAAGACAGTTGAAAAAATGCATGTAATAGGACAGGCAAAGGAAACAGGTTCAAAAACTACATTCTGGCCGGATCCTGACATTTTTGAAGAAACTGTCTTTAATTTTGATACCCTTGAACACAGATTAAGGGAAATGGCTTTCCTTAATAAGGGAATAAGAATAACTCTTACGGATAAAAGGGACGGCGAAGAAGAAAAGGAAGATTTCCATTATGAGGGTGGAATTAAAGAATTTGTTCAGTTTATCAATAAAAATAAAGATGTAATACATCCTGATATAGTTTATTTTGAAGCAAAGGGTAAGGATAAAACAGGAAAAGGCGACATGGAAATGGAAGTTGCCTTCCAGTATACGGATAGATATACAGAACTCATAATGTCCTATGCCAATAACATCAATACAGTTGACGGAGGATATCATCTTTCAGGATTTAAATCAGCTCTTACAAGAGTATTTAATGATTACGCAAAGAAAAACAAATTTCTTAAGGATAATGATGCCCCACTTTCCGGCGATGATGTAAGGGAAGGTCTTACGGCAATAGTTTCAGTTAAACTTACAAATCCTCAGTTTGAAGGACAGACTAAGGGTAAGCTGGGTAACAGTGAAATGAAGGGATTTGTTGAATCCAATACAAACGAATTCTTTACAGCTTTCCTGCAGGAAAATCCTGGACAGGCAAAAATTATTATGAATAAGGCCCTTCAGGCGGCAAGAGCTAGAGAAGCAGCAAGAAAAGCAAGGGATATTACAAGAAAGAACAGCGTTCTTGAAGGATTTTCACTTCCGGGAAAACTTGCTGACTGTCAGGAAAAGGACCCTGTACTTTCTGAAATATTTCTGGTAGAGGGTGACTCCGCCGGCGGTTCTGCTAAAAACGGCAGAGATAGAAAGAGACAGGCTGTGCTTCCTCTTAGAGGTAAGATCCTCAATGTTGAAAAGGCAAGACTTGATAAAATCCTTAATAGTGATGAAATTAAAAATATGATAACTGCTTTCGGATGCAATATCGGAGATGATTTTGATATTGAAAAGCTTAGATATCATAAGATTATCATCATGACAGATGCCGATGTGGACGGAGCCCATATAAGAACTCTGCTTCTTACATTCTTCTACAGATATATGAGACCTCTTATAGAAGGAGGCTATGTTTATGCGGCTCAGCCACCGCTGTTCCAGGTTAAAAAAGGAAATGATGTTTATTACACATATTCCGACAGAGAACAGGAAAAGCTTTTGGCAGAACTGGCTGACAAACCGGGTAAATTAACAATACAGAGATATAAGGGTCTTGGTGAAATGGACTTCCATCAGCTTTGGGAAACAACCATGGATTATGAAAACAGAACTCTTATACAGATAACCCTTGACGATGTTACCGCTGCCGATGAGATATTTACAACTCTCATGGGAGATAAGGTACCGCCAAGAAGAAAGTTTATTGAAGATAACGCTAAATACGTTAAAAATCTTGATATTTAGAAAGGAGGGGCGATACTGTGACAAAGATGATGCATGAAGATAATAAAATGATACAGCACGAGATTCATGACGAAATGAAAAACTCGTATATCGACTATGCCATGAGCGTTATAGTCAGCAGAGCTCTTCCTGATGTAAGAGACGGACTTAAGCCGGTACATAGAAGAATTCTCTATGGTATGAGTCAGCTCGGTGTAACACCGGATAAGCCTCATAAAAAATCCGCCCGTATAGTCGGTGATGTAATGGGTAAATATCACCCACACGGAGACAGCTCAATCTATGATGCCATGGTTAAAATGGCTCAGGATTTCTCCACAAGATATATGTTGGTGGACGGACACGGTAACTTCGGTTCCGTAGACGGTGACGGAGCTGCCGCCATGCGTTATACGGAAGCGAGAATGACTCCTTATGCCCTGCAGATGCTAAGGGATATTGAAAAGGAAACCGTTGATTTTGTACCAAACTTTGACGAAGAGGAAAAGGAGCCTTCCGTACTTCCTGCAAGAATACCTAACCTTCTTGTAAATGGATCAAACGGTATAGCCGTAGGTATGGCAACTTCCATTCCTCCTCATAATCTGGGAGAAACTATCGATGCGGCATGCTACATGATAGATCACGATGATGCCACAATCGACGATATAATTAAAATCGTAAAGGGTCCTGACTTCCCTACCGGAGCTATGATAATGGGTAAAAACGGTATAAGGGAGGCATACAAGACAGGCCACGGCAAGATTACTGTAAGATCAAGAACAGAAATAGAAGAAACATCCAGAGGCAGGATGCAGATTGTGGTAACCGAAATTCCTTATCAGGTAAACAAGGCAAGACTCATCGAAAAGATGGCTTTGCTGGTTAAGGAAAAGAAAATCGAAGGAATTTCCACAATAAGAGATGAGTCCAGCAGACATGGCATGAGAATTGTTATAGAGCTTAAAAAGGATGCAAATCCTCAGATTACATTAAACAGGCTCTATAAGCATACTCAGCTGCAGGATACATTCAGCATGATCATGATTGCCCTGGTGGACGGACAGCCTAAGGTTTTAAGCCTTTACGATATACTGAGCGAATATCTTAAGCATCAGAAGGATGTACTTACAAGAAGAACTCAGTATGATTTGAAAAAGGCGGAAGCAAGAGCTCACATACTGGAAGGTTTGAGAATAGCTCTTGATAACATCGATGAAATAATAAAGATAATAAGATCTTCATACAACGATGCCAAGGAAAAGCTCATGAACAGATTTGAGCTTACAGATATACAGGCTCAGTCGATTTTGGATATGAGACTTGCCAGACTCCAGGGGCTGGAAAGAGAAAAAATCGAAAACGAATACGCCGAACTTATGGAAAAGATTGCATATTACAATTCTCTCTTAGCTGACGAAAAGCTTCTTATGGGAGTAGTAAGAGATGAAATGCAGGAAATTAAAGAAAAGTACGGCGATGAAAGAAGAACTAAGATTGCGGCGGCAGTAAATGAAATAGATGAAGAGGATCTGATTCAGGAAGAAAGCGTAGCAGTTACCTTGACTCACCTGGGATATCTTAAGAGAATACCTGCCGACACATATAAGACTCAGAAGAGAGGCGGCAAGGGAATAGCCGGTCTGACAACCCGTGAAAACGACTTTGTAAAGGATCTCATAATCACTTCAACCCACGATTATCTGATGTTCTTTACAAATCTAGGTAAGGCACACAAGATAAAGGCATACGAAATTCCTGAAGCCACAAGAACTGCCAAGGGAACTCCTGCAGTTAACTTCTTAAATCTCCTTCAGAGAGAAAGAATAAATGCCGTGATTCCTATTAAGGAATTTGATGAAGAAAAGTATCTTATGGCTGTTACAAAGAGCGGTGTAATTAAAAAGACAGCTCTTTCACAGTTTGATACAAACAGAAAGAATGGCATAATAGCTATCAATCTCAAGGATGATGACGAGCTTATAGATATCAAGCAGACATCAGGGGACGACGATGTTATAATAGTTACAAAGCACGGCAAGAGCATCAGATTTAACGAAAAGGATGTTCGCCCTATGGGAAGAGCAGCCGGCGGCGTAAGGGCAATCAAGCTTGATTGGGGTGACGAAGTCGTTTCAATGTGCCTTGTTCACAAGGATGATGAACTTCTTGTGGTTACCGAAAACGGATTCGGAAAGAGAACAGCTGTTAAGGAATACAAGGTTCAGGAACGAGGCGGCAAGGGAATTCTCACCTATGATAAAAAGAAATTCAATAAGACAGGTGAACTGATAGGAGCCGTTACAGTGGAAGAAGACGACGAAGTGCTCCTGATAAACTCCGACGGTATTATCATAAGAATTGCAGCCCAGGATGTGTCACAGCTTGGAAGAGCAACTCAGGGTGTAAAGATTATGAAGGTTGCCGAAGACGCCAATATTATATCCATGGCTAAAGTGATAAAGGATGATAAAGAAGATGAATAAAACCGATCTTGTAAAGATAAAGGTTCCGGGAAAACCGGAGTTCATAAAGGTATGCAGAAGCGCAGCGCTGGCCACGGCAAGCCTTGCGGGTTTTGATGTGGATACTGTCGATGAAATAGGCATGGCTGTATTTGAAGCATGTAAGGTTGTTACATGTCACGGATACGATTGCTGGTGCAGCGAATACGAAATGGACATAAGAACGGAAGATGACGGTCTTACAATAGAGATATTATCTTCCGGAAGTCATACAGTTGAAAAGGATTGCGAAATATGCCTGGATTGTCCTAATGAGGGAGATTTAGGAATATCGATAATCAACAACATCATGGACAGCGTAAGCATAGAGAATACAGACGACGGCGGTAAAAAGATAACTTTGGTGAAAAAGAATGCGCGATAAGGAACTGTTTCTAGCATACAGTAAAAACAAAGACATTGAGACAAGAAACAGAATTGTTGAAAAATATCTGTATATGGTCGATATACTCATAAAGAAATATCTGGGAAAGGGCGTTGAATACGATGACTTATATCAGGTGGGCGCCCTTGCCCTGATTTCCGCTGTGGAAAGGTTTGACCCTGAAAAGGGCTTTGAATTTAGCAGTTTTGCTACACCTACTATTCTCGGAGAAATAAAAAAATATTTCAGAGATAAGGGCTGGAGCGTCAAGGTTCCAAGACACATGAAGGAAATTTCCTCTGCCATGGGACCGGTTAAGGAGGATTTGACATCAAAGCTGGGCAGAAAACCTACGGTAGCAGAAATAGCGGAGGCCATGGGAGAAAGCGAAGACACTATTCTTAGGGCCATAGAAAGCAGTGCCGCATACGGCGCACTTTCTCTTAATCAGACCTTTGATGACGGAGGCGAGGAAGGTGCTGCAGCTATGTTTGAAAAGTTTACTGCTAAGGACGAAAAGGGCTACAGAGATGTGGAAGACTATGAGATAATCGAAAAAGTCCTAAGTGAAATGACTGGTACAAACAGATATATTTTCAAAAAGAGATTTGTTGAGGAAAAGTCTCAAAATGAAATAGCTAAGGATTTGGGAGTATCCCAAATGACCATATCAAGAGCGGAAAAAAAGATACTTGAACGATTTGCCAGAGAACTGGCAGGATAGAAAGGAGAAAAAATGGGCAGAGTATTTTCAGGAGTACAGCCGACAGGTAATATACATTTAGGAAATTATCTGGGTGCATTAAAGCAGTTCGTTGAGCTTCAGGATGACAATGAATGTATCTACTGTATAGTAGATTTACATGCAATTACGGTGGAGCAGGATCCTGAAGAATTAAAAGAGCATATCCTGGATGTGGCAGCATTGTACATTGCAATAGGTATAGACCCTAAAAAGAGCATCGTTTTTGTTCAGTCCACAGTACCGGGTCACACTGAGCTTTCTTGGCTTTTGACATGCTCCTCATATACAGGCGAGCTTTCCAGAATGACCCAGTTTAAAGATAAAGGTAAAGGAAAGGAATCTGCTCCTACAGGACTTTTCATGTATCCTGTGCTTATGGCAGCAGACATTCTTCTTTACGATACTGATATTGTGCCTGTAGGCATAGACCAAAAACAGCATATCGAGCTTACAAGGGATCTTTGCAACAGAGTAAACAACAAATACGGAGAAACATTTGTGTTGCCTGAAGGCAGATACCTTAAGGAAGGCGCAAAGATAATGGCTTTAGATGACCCTACTAAAAAAATGAGCAAGAGTGCTGAAAATGAGCTTTCTAGAATTTCACTTCTGGATGACGAAGCAAAGATTAAGAAGGCGATAATGAGAGCCACAACGGATTCCGACGGAACAATAAAGTTTGATCAGGAAAACAAACCGGGCATCAGCAATCTGATGAACATTTATACGGCATTTTCTGATCTTTCCATAGAGGATATCGAAAAGAAATACGAAGGCAAAGGCTACGGAGATTTCAAAAAGGATTTAGTTGAGATACTGGTTAACGGTCTTGCTCCTATAAAGCAGAAATTTGAAGAAATCAGATACTCCGACGAGCTTATCGAGATACTCAAGGACGGAGCTAATAGAGCCAACGCCATAGCTGAAAAGGTTGTTGAAAGAACAAAGAAGAATATGGGCGTAGGTCTGCCGAGATAAAAAAATTGATTAGAAATAAGGCATAGGTGAAGTATATAATAGGTATTCATCTATGCCTTTAATATACTAGGAGAAAGAAATGGCAAAAATAGAAGCTGTTATTCTTTCTGTGGGAGTAACTGAAGGAAGCTCTGTAATGGGCCTTTCTGAAGAAGAATTTAACACTCTTTCTCAGGAGGAAAAGGATGAGGCTAATAAAAAGGCCGCAACGGTATTTTTCCATTGCGGCGCAGATTATGTCATAAATAATTTAAGTGAGCTACCTGATCTTATCGAAAAGATTCAGAAATAAAGAATCAGGCTTTACTGGTTGCGGAGTTCTTCTACTCCGCTTTTTATTATATCGTGAACCTTATCGTTAAGATGCTTTTCGCTGTCCTTTGGAAGGTCATCGGTTGGTATGGCAGGATGGAACATCACCTTTACCGTTCCCGGCGAAATAATGCCCCTTTCCTCAAAGATTTTGTATGAACCTTCTATGCTTACGGGAATAATAGGAACCTTCGGTTTTGTGGCAAGCTTCATTGAGCCCGGTTTAAAATCAATCATCGGGCCGCCCTTGCTTCTGGTTCCTTCCGGGAAAATAACAAGGGAATATCCTTTTTTGAGAAGTCCGATGCCCTTTGTTATGGCTTTAAGAGATTCCTTAGGGTTATCTCTGTCCATCATTACACTTCTTATTCTATCCATCCATTTGCCGTACAGCGGAATTTTAGCGAGCTCCTTTTTGGCAACAAATCCGAATTGAACTGTGTCTATGGCTGCGCAAAGAGCCAGGATGTCCGCATAGCCCTGATGGTTTGACATAAATACCACAGGTCCTTTTTCCGGAAGGTTTTCCTTTCCGTATACTTTAATGTCCATGCCGAGGCTTTTTGAGAGCTTATCGCCCCAGGTGCTTATGGCATAGCATATATTTTCCATTTCTCTTTCCTGGTCGCCTTTTGCTCTGGCATCATCTATCTCACGCTTAAAACCGTTGAGATATCTGAGATTTGAGTATACCTTTACGGCACCGGGAATATTTCTGAATATCTTCATTTTGTACCTCTTATATATATCGGAATAATGATTTATTATACCATAATCAGGTTGAGAACTTCCATATAAAAGTGTATAATGGCAGAAGTCGGAAATTACATAAAATTACACTTATATACATAAAATGAAACGGCGGTGAAAGTAATAAATGTTTAATTACAAACTTTTTTGTCTCGAAGGAGGCGTAATAGGATTTATAGCGGTAACGGCCTTGGTGGTCAACGGAAACTCGGATTTCTTCGACGCATTTTACGGGGGTGCGGTGCAGAGCCTGAGATCGCCTGGTTTAAATACCGTAGTGGAGCTTATCACTTACATAGGCAACTGGCAGGCGATAACCGTGATTTGTTTGCTATTACTGGCCTTTGCAAAGACAAGGAAAACATACGGTATACCGGTTACGGTGGTTGCAATTTTGTCCCATGTCCTTAACAGAATTGCAAAGATGCTTATAGAAAGACCTAGACCGGATGCGGCAAATATGCTTATAGAGCAGGGAGGATTTTCATATCCGAGCGGCCATACTGCAACAGCCATAGCGGTGTTTATACTTTTGGCATACTTAGTGTGCAAGAACATGGACAACAAAAAGAAAGCAGCTCTTTGTGCGGTTTTGCTTTCGGCACTGGGAATCTTGATAAGTCTAAGCAGGATATATTTGGGAGTTCATTACGCTTCCGATGTACTGGGAGGATTCTTTGTGGGACTTGCTAGCTTCGGTGCGGTAGGTATGTACTTTTATCCTTATAAAAAGGAAAAAGAAAAATGGAGAGCTAAGATGAGAGCAAAGGAACAGGCAAAGATCGATGCTCTGGAAGATGTGGAAGTTGAGGTTGTGGACAGAGAAGATATGCTAGAGGATTTGCAGGCTCAATATGATGAAGACAAAAAATCTTAATCAAATATAAATCCTCATATTGTACAGACTACTGAAGTATTTGGGAGGAAATGATATGAAAGAACCCGTTTTAGTAATAATGGCTGCAGGTATGGGCTCAAGATACGGCGGCCTTAAACAGATAGATCCCGTAACAGACCAGGGAGAGATAATACTGGATTTTTCTCTGTACGATGCCATGATGGCAGGCTTTAAGAAGGCAATATTCGTGATAAAAGAGGAAAATCTTGAGGATTTCAGAAAACTGGTGGATGACAGAGCTGGAAAGCATATGGAAATACAGTATGCTTTTCAGAAGCTTGATGATATGCCTGAAGGATATGAGGTGCCGGAAGGCAGAGTTAAGCCTTGGGGAACAGGTCATGCCATAATGTCTGCCCGCGCTTATGTTGATGGGCCATTCGCCGTAATAAATGCAGACGACTATTACGGACCAAGTGCTTTCCAGGCAATATATGATTTTCTTTCTAATGTAACTGAGAAGGGCCAGTTTACTATGGTGTCCTATCTTCTTAAAAACACCATTACGGAAAACGGTCATGTGGCAAGGGGTATCTGCAGTGTAGACGAAAAGGGATACCTTGCAGACATCGTGGAAAGAACGAAGATTATGCGTGTTGACGGGAAAATATCATATACTGAAGACGAGGAAAGCTGGACGCCTCTTGAGGAGGACACTCCTGTATCAATGAATTTCTGGGGTTACACCGGTGAAATGATGGAGGAGCTGGTAAAGAGATTTCCTGAATTTTTAGATGATGCCCTTGCAAATAATCCAGAAAAGGCAGAGTATCTGATTCCGAAGGTAACCGATGATTTAATCAAGGAAGGCAAGGCCACATGTAGAGTGCTGACATCCGTTGATAGATGGTACGGAGTCACATATAGAGAGGATAAGGAAAATGTAATGAATGCCCTTCAGTCTCTGAAGGATAAAGGCCTTTATCCGGATGTCCTCTGGAAATAAAAAAACTGTTGATTTTACCACAATTTCGTGTATAATAGACAAGTACGAAAAATTAACTTTCTCTGCATCGGCAATGGGGCCGATGCCATTCAAGTCCACAGGGAGGTGAAAAAATGAAGAAATACGAAGTTATGTTCATCATCGATCCGACTCTCGAAGACGCTCAGAAGGATGCGACAGTTGAAACTGTAAAAGGTATCATCGCTTCCGAAGGCGAAGTTGAGAACGTAGATGTATGGGGAATGAGAAAACTCGCATATCCTATCCAGAAGAAGAACGAAGGATACTATGTAGTTATCGATTTCAGCGCAGACACTGAGCTTCCAAAGGAACTCGACAGAAGACTGAGAATTTCCGACAATGTGATCAGACACATGATCATCAGCAAGGAAGAGAAATAGGAGGTCTCACATGAACAGCGTAGTGCTTATAGGAAGATTGACAAGAGATCCTGAAGTGAGATATACCGAATCCCAGTTGGCCGTTGCAAGATTTTCAATAGCCATTAATAGGGTTCCTGGTAGAGACGGTCAGGACAGAGGCGCTGATTTCCCGAATATCGTAGTCTTTGGCAAACAGGCTGAAAACTGCGAAAGATTCCTTACAAAGGGAAGACAGGTGGCTATTCAGGGTCACATTCAGACGGGAAGCTACGAAAAAGACGGCAGAAAAGTTTATACCACAGATGTGGTTGCCGACAGAGTTGAATTTTTGGAATGGGGAGACAGATCCCAGTCATCATCTCAGGGAAGTTCAGCAGGTATACCTGAAGGCTTCCAGGCTATAGACGATGACGATATCCCGTTCTAAAGGAAAGGAGAATGTCATGATGGACAAGAAAAGAGGCGGCTACAGAAAGAAGAAAGTATGTCAGTTCTGTGCCGACAAAAACAAGACAATAGATTACAAAGATGTTGAAACACTCAAAAAGTATGTAACTGAAAGAGGAAAGATTCTTCCTAAGAGAGTTACAGGTACTTGTGCCGTACATCAGAGAGAAGTAACAAAGGCTATTAAGAGAGCTAGAATAGTTGCACTTCTCCCTTATCAGGCAGACTAATTGATATCGAATTTCCCGATCTTTCAGGAGGTCGGGATTTTTTCTTACTTTTTCTCTGTTCATTTGGATGATTTTATTCTATTTGGTATGGAAACCGTCGCTATTGTGATATAATTATATGATAACGCGTTAAGGAGAAATTATGTATCTGGAAATAGCATTATTAGTAATTCTCATATTGCCGCTGCCGATAATGGCCGGCGTAATAAAAGACGGGGGAAGACCTTTTAAAACTGTTGCCTACGGTGCGGTGGCTGCCGCTGCCGGGGTGCTTGCAATTTTTGTGGCAGCATACTTCGCAGGACATAACATCAGCGAATATCTGGACAAGGCAATTGCAAATGCCGTAGACATGGTGCAGCAAAGCCCACAGGCTATGGACACATTAGGTCTTGGCGACCTTTCAGCAAAGGAAGCTGAGCAGACACTTACTCAGATGTACTCTTCGGTTATATCCTTTATGCCAAGCGCATTTTTGATTCTTGCCGCAGCTGTGTCCTATATTGAGTACAACATATTAGTTAGAATAAAATTCAGAGGAAAAGATCGTATAAAACCCTTTGCATATATGCGAGACTTCTCTTTAAGACCAAACGATGTCATAGGCTGGTTTTTGATATATCTGGTTTCATACCTTTTAAAAGCTATGGATATCGGGGCCGCAGCAAGTCTTGTATTAAATATAAATGCTCTGGTACAGGCGATAGTTTCCCTGCAGGGCATATCCCTTATTTTCGTTTTCTTCTATGTGAGAAGAATAAACAGAATAGTGCCGTTTATAGCATCTGCAATACTTTGGATGATGCCTTTAGGAAGAACTGTTCTGTTTGTACTGGGAGTCATGGATCTTTTAATGAACATGCGAGGAAGAATGAATAAAGAGACGGAGAAAAGATCGTGAAGGAATTTGAGCGTTATATACCGGTGCCTGCCTGCACCGTGGATGAAGAAGGAAAAATATCGGAGGTAAACTGTCATATCGGAAAGGTTTTTGTATATGACGGGATTGAAGGAGCAGATGTATTTACTCTAACGGGAGTAAAATACGAAACCTTTCAGGAGGCAGCAGAAAAAGGCGAAAAGATAAAGCTGTCCAGAAATGACAGAGTATTTGATATGGCTCCGGTCATGACAGAGGACGGCTTATACATCTATTTTATGGATGTTACGGGATTTACCGAGCTGGAAGAAACCTATGAAAGGGAAAAAATCTGCATGGCGGTGGTAAACATCGACAACTACGATGAAATCAATTTAGGTACTGCCGCAGAAAAGCAGATGTCCATGGCAACTACCATAGACGGCATCATAAGACAGTGGGCGGCAGCTATGACAGCATCGGTAATAAAGCAAAATTCTGCCTGCTACAATATAGTTATGAGCATGGAAATGTGCAGACAGCAGATGGATGAAAGATTTCCTATTTTGGATAGGATTCGTGAAATAGAATCCAGCGTTGAATTTCCGATAACTCTTTCCATAGGAGTCGGAATAAACGGAGCAACTCCAGAGGAAAACTTTGAGCTGGCACAGCAGGCTCTTGACCTTGCCAAAGGCCGTGGCGGTGACCAGGCAGTGGTTAGGGATGGAGAAGAAATTTACTATTTCGGCGGAAAGGCTCAGACCGTTGAAAAAGCGAATAAAGGTAAATCAAGAGTAATAGGCTATGCCTTAAAGAGACTGATAGAATCCTCCAGCAGGGTGTTTATAATGGGACATAAAAATCCGGATATGGATGCCTTCGGCTCTGCCATGGGTATAAGCAGAATGGCAATGCCACTTAACAGAGAGACTTATATAGTTTTGGAAAACTACGGTGAGGCCCTTGATCTCCTTTACAGAGAAGCAAAGGCTTCGGAAAACTATAATCTCATAGGCAGAAAAAAAGCGATTGAGCTGATAAATGACAAAGCCCTTGTAATAGTGGTGGACACCCACAAGCCAAGCATCGTCGAATGTCCGGAGCTTTTGGAAAGCAAGGCTAAGACTGTTGTAATCGACCACCACAGAAAGAGCGAAGAAGCGCTGGAAAATCCGACCCTTATATATATGGAGCCCTATGCTTCATCGACGGCGGAGCTTGTAACTGAAATCCTTCAGTACACAATAGAGCGAAAGGAACTTACAAAGCTTGAAGCAGAGGGTCTTCTTGCGGGAATATTTGTGGATACAAATAATTTTTCCGTAAAGGCGGGAGTGAGAACCTTTGAAGCGGCAGCTTGGCTCAGACGTGCAGGAGCAGACCTTTACAATGTTAAGAGGTTGTTCCAGGTGGAAAAGAAAATCTGTATGAGCAAGGCCTATGGTATATACAACGCTGAATTTACAGAGGATGGAGCTGCATTTTCAAAATGTATAACCGAGGATCAGGATACACAGATGATATGTTCCCAGATTGCCGACGAGCTTATCACAATCAGAGGCATAAGGATGTCCTTTGTTGTAGGAAAAGACCATAACGGCAGAACCGTAGTCAGTGCACGCTCGGTGGGAGAAGTAAATGTACAGGTAATAATGGAGGCCTTTGGGGGCGGGGGTCACTTAAATGCCGCAGGCACCCAGACGGATGAGCCTCCTCAGGAAGTTATAGAAAAGATAAAGGAAATGGTGAGGGAAGAACAATGAAGGTAATATTACTGGCAGATGTAAAAGGAAAAGGTAAAGCCGGAGATGTGGTAAAGGTAAATGACGGATATGCGAGAAATATGCTGTTTCCTAAGGGTCTCGCAAAGGAAGCTACAGCAGGAAACCTTAAAAACCTTGAGCATCAGAAGGCTATAGCTGCTGAACAGGAAGCTGAAAGAAAGGCTGAAGCCGAAGCAACAGCAAAGAAGCTGGCTGATTTGACCGTTAAAATTGAAACTAAAGCTGGAGACAACGGCAAGCTGTTCGGTTCCATAACTTCTGCAGATATAGCAGATGCATGCAAGGAACAGGCCGGCATAGAAATAGACAAGAAAAAGATAGTTTTAGACGCTCCTGTAAAACAGGCAGGAAATGTAGAAGTACAGGTTAAGCTGTATCCTGAAGTTACAGCTAAGCTTAAGGTGGAAATTATCGCAAAATAAACGGAGAAAATTATGGAAAGAATACCTCCACACAATTTAGAAGCTGAAAAATCCGTTATTGGTGCGGCAATGCTGGACAAGGAAGTTGTATTTGATGTCCTTGAGGTGGTAAGAGCCGAAGACTTTTACAGCAAGGCAAACAGAGAAATATTCACAGTAATAACTGATTTGCAGAGAAGCAGTACTCCTGTGGATGTGCTTACGGTAACAGATGAGCTGAAAAAGAGAAAAATGCTGGAAGCGGTAGGCGGCAGAGTTTATGTGGCACAGCTTTCTGCTGATGTACCTTCTGTTTCCAATGCTGTGGAATACGCCAAAATAGTTGCTGAAAAGGCAGTGCTTAGAAGGCTTATCGGAACTGCTGATGAAATAGCAAAAAAAGGCTATGAAGAAAGCGAAAACACTTTAGATATTCTGGAATATGCAGAAAAGGGAATATTTGAAATTGCCAAGAGCAAGCAGCATAGCGAGATGGCAAAAATCAGCGAAATCATCCTGACAAACTTTGAGGAGATTTCCGTAAGAAGCCAGAGCCAGGGAGGTATAACAGGCGTTCCTAGCGGTTTGATAGATTTGGACCGTAAGCTCAGCGGATTTCAGAAATCGGATATGGTGGTACTGGCGGCAAGACCTTCCATGGGTAAAACAGCCTTTGCCCTTAATGTCGCTTTAAATGCGGCCCTTAAGGCGGATGCAAAAGTCCTTATATTCAGCTTGGAAATGGCCAAGGAACAGCTCAGCCAGAGACTGCTTTCCATGGAAGCCAGAGTTGAATCTCAAAAAATGAGCACGGGAGATGTGGACATGTCCGACTGGGATAAGATGTCTGCGGCATTGGACAGCTTTAATAAAATGAGCATCTACATCGATGATACTCCCGGCATAAAGCTTATGGAGATAAAAAACAAGTGCAGAAGGATGAAGGCTGAAACAGGCCTTGATATGATAATCCTAGACTACTTGCAGCTGATGGAAGGTGAAAAGCGTTCCGATAACAGACAGCAGGAAATAACGAGCCTTTCCAGAGGAATGAAGCTCTTGGCAAGGGAAATGGAATGTCCTGTTATCGTGCTTTCGCAGCTTTCCAGAGCTCCAGATCAGAGGGAAAACCACAGACCGGTGCTTTCCGATTTGAGAGAATCGGGAGCCATAGAGCAGGACGCCGACGTTGTACTTTTCCTCTACAGGGATGAAGTATATAACGAAGAAACTGAAAAACCGGGAATCTGTGAGGTTATAGTGGCAAAGCACAGAAACGGTCCTATCGGTACGGTGGAAGTCGGCTGGCAGGGTAAGTACACCAGATTTGTAAATCTGCAGAGATAAAGCAAAAGAGGAGCCTGATGAAAAGGGATAAGATATATAACGAGTATATGTTCGACACCAAGGTCGAAAACATATTTATAAATGAATATATGAAGGACGCCCCGGCAGATTTTCTTAAAGTCTATCTGATGGCTCTTATGTTTACAGATTTGGGAAAGGAGATGGACGAGGAAAAACTTAAAAAAAGCCTCGGCATCGCCGCTGACGATGATGTTGTGGAAAGAGCCTGGAAATACTGGGAAAGACTCGGTGTTGTAAGAAGAGAAAAGGGAGAAATAGTCTTTGTAAGCCTAAAGGAAAGCCTTTACGGAAAAAAGAAATCCGAAAAGCAGAAGGCGCCGTCAGATGTGGTGGAAGCTTCCTTGCATATTTTGGATGATTCCGGACTTAAAGCCATGTTTACATCAATCGAAAAGATTATGAACAGACCTCTTAACGGCAGAGAAACTGAAAGCATTCTCGGCTGGATAGACGTTACCGGAGCAACTCCGGAAATCATTTCCTATGCCTACAAGTATTGCGTTGAAACCATGAAAAAGGAAAATGTAAACTATGTGGGCAAGGTGGTGGAAAGCTGGACTAATAAAGGCTTTCGCAGCAGAGCTCAGGCAGAGGAATATCTTGAGGAAATGGATAATCGCCATTACATGTATAAAAGAGTTCTTAGAGCCATGGGCTTTTCGAGAAATGCTACGGAAAACGAAAAGGCAATCATGGATACATGGTTTGATGACTTTGACTTTTCCATGGATATGATACTGGAGGCCTGTGCCAAGACTAGCGGTATTTCAAACCCGAACATGAACTATGTCAATACTGTTCTTATGAACTGGAATAAAGAAAAGACAGGAAAGGACGAAACTGGCGAGGTTACTCAAAAGCATGTGGGTGAGTATTACGACTTCATAAGAGAAAAAGCAGAAAGAGAAGCAAAGGAAAGAAAGGAAGAAGTATACACCGCTATACCGGAAATAAAGAAGTTGGATGATCAGATGAAAAACAACTATATTTCTTTGACAAAGACAGCCCTTGGAGGCGGAGCAGACAAGAACGAAGCCATGAACAGGCTGAAGGCTGAAAACGATAAAATCAGAGAAAGAATAAAGATGCTTCTTACGGAAAATCGTGTGCCGGTGGATTATATGGAAGTTAGATATAAATGTCCTCTCTGCAAGGATACAGGCATGACTGATGAAGGTATCCGCTGTCAATGCTATATTGAAAGGGAAAAGGAAGCTGCCCAGTGGCAGAAATAATAGAACAAACTTGGAAAAATAATAACAGCCTCGAGAAATAAGGCAATATGGACTCGAGGCTGTATTTTATTTTACATATTTAATTGAGTTTCCAATTTGAACTCTGTTGCTGCAGTTTTACCATACGACTGAACAATCCGTTTTGTGACATAAGTTCATTAGGAGATCCCTGCTCTGCAACTTTTCCATCGGCTAAAACAATTATTTTATCAGCGGCTTCAATCGTACGCATTCTATGAGCGATAACAAGCACGGTTTTTCCAACTAAAAGTCTTGAGAGCGCCTCTTGCACTTTAGTTTCGTTCTCTACATCAAGACTGGCGGTGGCCTCATCAAGAAGAACGATAGGGGCGTCTTTAAGTAAGGCTCTGGCAATGGAAATTCTCTGTCTTTCTCCTCCAGATAGTTTACTACCGTTTTCTCCTATGAGAGTGTTATAGCCTTGAGCAAGCCTATTGACAAATTCGTCACAGTTTGCGGCTTTAGCCGCTGCTATAACTTCATCATCGGTAGCATTGCGTCTGCCAAGGCGAATATTTTCCATGACTGTATCATCAAAAAGTACAACGTCTTGAAATACCATGGAGTAATCTCTAAGTAGGACTTCCGGATCTATGGTAGAAATATCTATGCCACCTACTTTTATGGTTCCGCTGTTAATATCCCACAGTCTTGCAGCAAGCCGTGCACAAGTACTTTTTCCTGAACCTGAAGGTCCGACGAGAGCTGTAACTTCGCCCTCTTTTGCTGTAAAGCTTACATCTTTGAGAACATCAGCCGTATCATAAGCGAAGCATACATCTTTAAATTCGATATCGTGTCCTTGCGGTTTAAAGTTTTGAGAACCTTCGGCTGTAGGCATTTCATAAATTTCGTTAATCCTGTCTGCGGAAATTTGGGAAACAAAAACTTCTGCAATCAGAGCCAGACTTTGATCGAACGGAGCGTAAACCCTTGTTATTATCAAAAGGAATAAGAAAAGAAGCATAAAGTCAATTTTACCTGATACAATTAGCCATGCACCAAGGAGAATTGTGGTGGCAACACCTAAACGCATAATGACGCTAGCGCCATTGACAAATAGCCCTGTGGTCAGCTCGCCACGAATCTGAATTTTTTCATGGTTATCTATTTTTTTATCCAAAGCAGCCAAGTACAAATCTTCTTGATTTGTGGCTCGTATTTCTCGTATGTTTTCAAGAGCTTCTTGAATGCCGTCTGAAACATTGAGAGCAGCTTTTTTTACTGCTTGGGAATGTCGCTCAGCAATACTTCGTGTACCGAATAAAAGAACAAAGGCTACAGGGACACCCCATAAGCTTGCAATAGTTAGTCTCCAGTCGTAGAAAGTAAGGCAGACTGCAATAATGCCAGTAGAAATATATGAACCGTACAAATATCCCAAAACATGCGACCATACATGCTCCATGCGGTTTACGTCACTCATGAGAGTTTCAGTAAGATCAGCTAAATCTCTTTTGCCAAAGTAGCCTAAAGGCAGTTTGCGAAGTCTTTCAGCAAGTCGTAGTCTCGTTTGTTCTACTTCGCCGTATACTAATCCATATGTAACTTTGTATTGCTGCAGATGAGTTATGTAGGAAAGTATTAGAAAAATTACCACTAGAGCGATGATGAGCACAGCATTTGGCAAAGAACTTCCGCTTGTAAATGTAGACATAAATTCTGCCATAAGTAGATACAATATACCTATACCGCCCATGACCACAAGGTTTACTATAACTGTCCAAAGAGCGCCTCTTTTTGTGTTTATTATTCCCTGATCGGTCAGAGCATATTTTCGCTGAAATTTTTTTCCAAACATTATAGAGCCTCCTTTCTGCTGGTGATTTTCCACTGGATAGCTTGGTTATAGTCATTCCACATCTTAAAGTAAAGTCCTTTTGATTCAATAAGCTGTTTATGTGTTCCATGCTCTACAATATTTCCTTCTTTTAGAACAATAATATTATCAGCATTAACTACGGTAGAAAGTCTGTGAGCAATCATTATAACAGTGCGACCACGGGTAAGCTCCGCAAATGCTTTTTGAATAAGGACTTCATTTTCCGGATCGGCAAACGCGGTAGCTTCGTCCAAAATAACTATCGGAGCATCCTTTAATATAGCTCTTGCAAGTATAACACGCTGTTGCTCGCCACCTGAAAGATATGTTCCTTCAGAACCGATTAGCGTATCTACGCCGTTAGGGAGCTTTTTTATTATGTCGTCACACTGAGCGGCCGAAAGGGCGTTTAAAACATCTTGTCTGCTTGCTTCAGGCTTTGAGATATGAACATTTTCGAAGATTGTAGCCTTGAACAAATGGTTATTTTGAAATACAAAAGCCACCTGATCCATAAGGATATGAGGATCAATTTGAGTAACATCAACACCGCCGACTTTAACTACGCCGGATGTTACATCCCAAAAGCGTGGTATGAGACTGGCCGCTGTAGATTTACCACCACCGGAAGGTCCCACAAGGGCAATCGTTTGACCGGCTTCTACTGTAAAGGAAACATTTGAAAGTGCTGGCGTCTCGGAACCATCATAAGTAAAAGATACATCGACAAATTCAACTTTGTTGTCAATTGGAACTTTTGGATTGTCAGGTGTTTTGAGGATTGGTGCTTGCATGATAGTATTTATTCTACCAAGGGCGGTATTTGCCAACATTATTCCGGAAGCAGCAAACATTATTTTTGCCAAAGCTGTGGAAATAATAGCAGAAAATACTGCATAAAAAGCGAAATTGATTATAAATTCTGCAAAGGTGCCAGATGAAATAGCATCTGGAGCTAAAAATAATGCTACAGGAACGAGGAAAACGAATGCACCTTCGGTAAAAGTAAGATTGATGGATTGAGGTTTTCTACATATATCAGCTTGATAATGTTCAGCTTTGACACTGTAGTCTTCAATGGCGTCTTTAAAAGCTTTAAAAGAATAGACGGTTTGTTGAAATATTTTTACTACAGGAATACCTCTGACATATTCGGTGCCGGCTTTGCTTATGCGATCCAAAGCAGCCTGATATTCTGCCATTATCTTGGCATTCTTACCTCCCATCATGGAAAACATAGCAATTACAGATATTACTGCGGCAAGAACACAAGCTGCACCCATACGCCAGTCAAATATAAACATAATTATAAGCATTGATATAAACAGAACTATAGTGCCTATAATATCAGCAAGATTATGAGCTAAAAGTGTTTCTGTTTCAGCGGCAGCAGCATCAAGCCTGCCTCTTATGAGTCCCGATGCGTTGGAATCAAAGTATCCGAGAGGAGCTTTTGTAACATGCTTGACACCTTGCTTTCGTATATTTGATGCGGTGCGGAATGCTGCAAGGTGAGTGCACATCAGGCCTAAAAAGTAGATGAGTATGCCGCCAACTGCAAAGGCGAAAGCAAGCCAGCCATATATAGTTACATTCTGAGCATTTGTCCAGTTGGGAGCGACATCTATAAGTTGTTTGCTCACCAACCATATGCAAATATATGGAACCATGCTGCAAAGCATCGATATGGCAGATAATATGAGTCCTATAAAAGTAAGGATTTTGTAACTACCTGCGTAATTAAGAAGAACTCTGAGATTGTTATTTTTATCTTTTTCTTTTTCCATAAATATAACCTCCTTTAATAGCGAGTTAGTTATAACTAACCTTGACGGTTAGAATATAAAGGGGAAAATCCCCTTTATAGGATATAGATTTTTAGATATCTAAATCGTAAGGCGTCATTAATTTTAGCCATCCTGCTGTATAAAATGCCCTAAGTTGCTGCACATAGTGCCTTGCCTGTTCATAAGTCATATCGTGAATAACAACTTCGAAAACTCCGTTGAACATGCCGCTGGCGAGAATATGACATAACTGTCTATCTATATCCTCGACATTTTGACCTAGATCTTTAAGAACTTGTATGTAGTCCATGGTGGCGTCTACTTCTGCTTCTACCATATTATGGACAAAATGTTCATAACTTGTTCCTTCTGAACGGGTGAGAAGAAGCTTTACTTCCACAGGATTTTGACAAATATATTTAACCATCCAGTCTAAATATGACCCGGAATCTTGTCCCATATGGGAAGGCTGTTCTTCTTTAGGAAGATGTGCAAAATCGTCTTGGCATTCCATAAAACGACCCATTAAGGCAGCGGCATGGGGTTCGACTATTGAAGCAAATAATGCTTCCTTACTGGAAAAATAACCGTAAAATGCTCCTGTAGTAACTCCTGCCTGTTTTACAATCTGCCGTAGAGAAGCTCCGAGAAAACCTTTGTCGGAAAACTCTTTTAGCGCCGCTAGCTGTATTCTTTTCAAAGTCTCCGGTGAGTTAGCTTGCATATTGATTCTCCTGATACATTATTATATAACACTGTAATATAACAATGTTATATTACATCTAAAAAACAAGTCTGTCAATAGCTGTCAATTAAATGACAGTCAGATGACAGACTATCTTGATTATTTATGCCACAGGGTTGTGACTCTGCAGAGCACCTTAGAATCATCCTCTGCATCTGAAAATACGCTGGTTACTTCAATATTCTTTGCATCGATTGTGCGTTTATAATAGCGACTCTTTACAAGGTCTCCCTTGACGGCTTCCTTTATATACTCTGCGCGCAATTCCGATATGGTATATGAATCAAACAATTCGTCATCCACATCATCAAAGGCCCAGTCCAGATAGGCGATATTGTTGGTGTGGAAATTTGAATCTATATCCCTTCTTGTTACACGAAATTCTCTGGTATCTGAAAGCTCGTACAGCTCAAGGGGTGGCTGAGTGTAATCTTCTTCAGGGATTGCAATTTCCAATTCAGAAGGAACATAAGCGTCAAAGAAATCAGAATGAAATCTTTTAGGGCGTCTTTTTTCAGTGTCAAAAAGGAACCATCTGCTCATGGCCCGGAAAATTTCGTTACCATCCATATCCGTGGCTCTGAAGCTTCTGTCTGCCTGAAGGCGCTTGTATGGCCTTGTCCATGTGGCAAGATCCATATCCTCACCTTCCTTTGGCAGCTTGCCAAATATTATATGCCAGCCTGTGAGTACCCAACCACAGTGATTTTCAGTAAAGAAATCCAAAGTGTAGCCTGCTTCGTCGCTGTGACATACTGCTGTGTCCTGACACATTTCAACAGCCCTCTGGGGCTTTAGTCTAAGCGTTGTATTTATTTCGTTATACTGGATGCGATACTTCTTAAAAAGTCGTCCGTCTTCGTTGATTTTTCCGTACATAAGCACCTCCGTTCACATACGAGACATTATATTCGTCAAAAGTTGAAAAGTCAATTTGCCGTTGATATAATAAATTATTAAGGTAATCGAAAGGAAGTGTGAAAATGACTAGAATATTACTTGTCGAAGACGACATAAATATAATAGAAAATTTAAAGGAACTTTTAAAAGCGGAAGGCTTTGAAGTGATAACGGCCATGCGCCAGTCACAGGCTTTGGATCTTTTAGCCGAACAGAAATTTGATTTGATTCTTTTGGATATATCCCTGCCGGACGGAAGCGGATATGCCATCTGCTCTGCAGCAAAGGCGTCAACCCTTGATAATAAAAACAAGGATGTGCCTATCATCTTTATAACGGCCTATGATGATGAAGCCAGTGCTGTAACGGGGCTTGATATGGGCGCAGAAGACTATATTACAAAGCCTTTCAGGCCGAGAGAGCTGGTTTCAAGAATCAAAAATATTCTCAGACGTAACGATAAGACAAGATCCGTTATAGAAATCGGAGACCTAAGAGTGGATTCAATGAAGGGAACAGTCCATAAAGGCGATGAGGAAATTTTTCTGTCTGTACTGGAATACAGACTGCTTCTCGTATTCTTAAACAATAAAGGCGTTGTACTTTCGAGAAATAAGCTGCTGGAGGAAATCTGGGATATTGCCGGAGAATTCGTCAATGACAATACCCTTACCGTATATATAAAAAGGCTTAGAGAAAAAATCGAAGATGACCCTCAGAAGCCACAGATAATAAAGACAGTAAGAGGACTTGGATATAAAGTAGGTGACTAAGTGCATTTTTTAAGAAATAGAGACGCTAAACAGCTTTTGGCGCTGCACATTGTAATAACAATAGTCATGACCGTAATCGGCTTTCGCGTGGGAGCGGGGGCAGGTACGGTGACTCTTATTGCCTGCATAACTTTGACAATCGCTTCCCTTGTGGCCGACAAAAAAAGATACGCTAAAATAAATATGCTGTCGGAGAATATAGATATGATACTCCACAGTGATACAATGGTTGCCTTGGAGGACATCCACGAGGGCGACTTGGCGGTTTTGGAAAGTGAAATTAAAAAGATGACGGTAAAAATCAGAGAAGGGGCTTATCTGCTGCAAAAGGAAAAAATCTATTTGACGGATTCCATAGCGGATATATCCCATCAGCTGAGAACACCTCTCACTACAATAAATCTTTTGATGTCCTTTCTGCAGAGTGCAGAACTTTCTTATGAGGATAGGATGAAGTATGTAAACGAGATAAACAGCCATCTCAGAAGGCTTGACTGGCTGATATCATCCCTTCTTAAAATATCAAAACTGGATGCGGGCACCGTTGTGATGAAAAAGGAAAAGACCTCGGTTTCGGAGCTGGTGGCAAAGGCATCGGAATCTATAATGATTCCTTTGGAAATCAGAGATCAGCTGTTTGATTATACAGCCATGGGAAACGAATGCTTTACAGGGGATATAAACTGGAGCGTTGAAGCGATTTCCAATATCGTAAAAAACTGTATGGAGCATACACCTGAGGGCGGACATATTTCGGTTAATGTAACGGAGAATATCCTGTTTACAAAAATCGTTATTGAAGATAACGGTAACGGCATAGATAGCGAGGATTTACCTCATATATTTGAAAGATTTTACAGAGGCAGAGATAGCTCCGAATCCAGCGTTGGCATAGGACTGGCTTTGTCAAAGATGATAATTCAGGAACAGAACGGTACCATTAAAGCGGAAAACCGCAAGGAAGGCGGAAGCCGTTTCACCATAAAGTTCTACAAAGGAGATACCGATGGAAATACTGAGAGCCGAAAACCTCAATAAGGTCTATGGAGAAGGTGAAAGCAGGACCGACGCCTTAAAGGATGTCAGCTTTTCCGTAAAACAGGGAGACTTCCTGGCGATTATGGGTCCGTCCGGATCCGGCAAATCCACCCTTTTGCACATTTTAGGGGGTGTGGAAAAACCGACATCAGGCAAGGTATTTATAAACGGAATGGATATTTACAAACTGACAGACGATGAACTGGCGATTTTCAGAAGAAGACAAATAGGCATCGTCTATCAGTTCTACAATCTGATTCCGGTACTTGATGTGGAGGAAAACATCACTTTACCGGCAGTTTTGGACGGAAGAACCATGAACAGCCAGAGGCTTACTGAAACGATTCACATGCTGGGTTTGGAAGGAAAGGAAAAAGCGATGCCCGGTCAGCTTTCCGGCGGCCAGCAGCAAAGAGTTTCCATAGGAAGGGCTCTTATTAACGCTCCGGCAATACTTCTAGCCGATGAGCCTACGGGAAATCTCGACAGTAAAAATTCACAGAACATAGTTGAGCTTTTCAAGTATTCAAATAGAAAATACAAGCAGACTACAATAATAATAACCCACGATGAAGAGATAGCTCTTCAGGCGGACAGGGTTATTACCATAGATGACGGCAGAATCCTGCGAGACGAGGAGACCCGATGAAGGGAGTTTTTTTTGAAGCGACAAAAAGGTCATTGGGCCGCAACAGACTGCGCACGGCAGCTACATTGATAGGTGCCGTAATTTCCGTGGCTATGATTACCGGCGTTTTATGTATGTCTTCAAGTTTTCATTCCTTTCTCGTAAAAACCGTAAAGGAAAGCTATGGCAACTGGAGCGTGTCTGTCAGAAATATAGATGATGAAATGGCAAAAGAAGCGGAGAAAGCTGGAATTGATTTTGGCGTAACACAGGCTGTGGGGTATTCATATATCAACAGCGCCAATCCTCAGAAGCCGTTTCTTTTTTTGGAAAACATGGATGAAGCCATGGGGGAAATAGGAAATACCCGCATTACAGAGGGACGGCTTCCTAAAAACAGCAAAGAGATAGTTTTACCCGAGCATCTTACTGCAAATGCAGGTATAAGCTATGAAATAGGCGATAAAATCACTTTAGAAATAGGAGAAAGAATAGATATTCATGAAGGTGGAGATCTGGATCAGTGGGATGCCTATGAGCCTAAATCAGAGGCCTTTATAAGCAGAGATACGAGGACCTTCACAGTTGTGGGCATATGTGAACGACCGGCTGTAGAGCCTTATATGGCAGCCGGATACACTGCCATAACCTGCGATAACAAACCGGTGATGCGCTGTACATTTACATATTTCAGCGATGAGGATTACGGCAACATCATGCCTCTTTTAAGGGAATATTACGGGGAAGATTCCGATGATGTTACATATAACGAAGAGCTTCTCAATGTAACCGGTGAGAAGTTTGATATACGCAGCACGGGTATCCCAGTTGTCATGACCTTAATATTGCTTGCGGTTATCATCTTAGGTAGTTATATGCTGATGTATAATACATTTTCCATATCGGTTATGGAAAAGCGCAGACAATATGAGATATTCGCTTCAGTGGGAGCCACAAGGAGCCAGCTTAAGAGGATAACTTTGTATGAGGGAATCTTTTACGGCGCTGTCAGCATTCCGTTAGGAATCATCCTAGGTATGGCGGGAGCATTCCTTTTGACTGTTTTAGCAGGAAATCAGATGGCGGGAATCATATCATCTGATATAAGTGGATCTGTGGATTTTGATATAAATTTCGGTACGATATTCCTGGCGTTTATCATATCTCTTATAGCGGTATACATAGCCATAAGTGTGCCTGCTGCAAAGGCGGGAATGACAAAACCTATAGAGGAAAGAGAACGGGAAAAACAGGAGGGAAAGAAAGAAAGAGCTGAAAGAAAGAGGCTGACCGCTTTGCTTCTTAAAACCGGCGGACCTGAAATGGTATTGGCGGAAAGAAACTTCCGAAGACACCATAGACATTACAGATACACAATAGTTTCCGTCGTTATGAGCGTTGTTTTATTCGTGACAGCAGGGGCAGTGGTAATTTACATGCAAAACGGTATAGCTGCAAGACTTGGAACAAGTTCAGGCTTTGATATTTCCTATGAAGGAGAACAGAGAGAGGATGCTGAAGCGGCGTATATGATACTTTCCAATACCGACGGTGTAACGGAAAGCACTTATCTAATGAAAGGAACCATGGATGTATATCTGGGCCGCTCACCGGTTCAGTATGCCTTTTATATGATAGATGACAATGCCTTTGCGTCATATCTGCATAAATCCGGGATAGACCCAAGTGGTTTTTTTGATGGAGCCTCACCTAAGGCAATAGCCACTTCCACCATAAACAGGTATGACCGTATTACCGGTAGCATCAGGGAAAAGACCATATTTAATGAAAGTGAAAGACCGTCAGTGCTGAAAGGCTTTTTAGGAGGAAGACAGACAACGGTTGAAATAGGTGTGTATGTAGATGAAATTCCCGACGGGCTAATAGATTCTGTAGGAGTTCCTGTGGTGCTCATGAGTAAGTCTGCAGGACAGTATATACTTAATAACTCGGCGGAAAATGCATTTACAGGTGAAGCTCTGTTCAGATCCGATGACCCGGCACAGACTTATGCTGCGATGCGCAGTCTGTGCAGAGATAACGGCCTTGCTGAAGATGGGCTTATGAATATTCAGGAAGCTAGAGACGAGGCTGGAAGTGTTCTTGCGTTAATTAACCTTGTATCCTTCGGTTTTATAATCCTTATTTCAATAATAGCCATGGCTAATCTGTTTAATACAGTGGCTTCAAATATAGAGATACGAAAGGCAGAGTTTGCCACCCTTTCATCATCGGGAATGACACCGGGCTCCATCAGAAAGATGATATATCTGGAGAGTCTGATGCTAGGCATAAGAATGCTTTTATACACAATACCTCTTTCCTTTATCGGCTTGATGTTTGCTTATAATTTTACCAATTACGGCAGTAGCATCACAGGGTATGTTACACCGTGGTCCAGCGTGTTTATCAGTGCTGTTCTCATGGGGCTGATAATCGCCGTTATAATGAAATATTCCTGCTACAAGGTGGGAAAAATAGATGCAGCAACGGTATTAAAGAGTCAGAAGTTTTACAAATGACATGGTGAAATATTTTATTAACTATCTAAACTGTAACATTTGTACGATTTATCTAACGAATGTGGTATAATAAATGCCGAATTTGTTCAAAGGAAATGTGATATGGCTGAAAAAAATGTAATAGATATTGAAGCGGCAAGAAGTCGGCGCAATAAAAAGAAAAAAAAGAAAAAAGAAAAAAAGCCTCTGTCACCGAGAAGAAAACAGCAGATTAAAAGAAGATTGACGGTCTTTCTTGTGGTAGCAGCGTTTTTACTGCTTACTGTCGGGTTTTCATTTTATAAGATAGTTTCACTAAAAGTTGAAGAAAGTAAGCTTCAGCAGGAGCAGGAGAAGCTTAAAGAGGAAAGGGATGCGCTGCAGCAGGAAATGAAAGATGTCAAAAGTCCTGAATACATAGAAAAGCAAGCAAGAGAACAGCTGCATCTGCTGCTTCCCGGAGAGATACTTTATATGCTACCGGGAGAAGATGACAACACCGACGGTTCAGATGACAGCGGAGAATAGAATATGAAGATAAAAGAAGTAATAGTAGTCGAGGGCAGAGATGATACCACGGCAGTAACCAGAGCTGTGGAATGCGACACCATTGAGACCCACGGCTTCGGCATAAAAAAAGAAACCTGGGAGCTTATTAAAAAAGCATATGAGGAAAGAGGAATAATAATATTCACTGATCCGGACCATTCCGGAGAGGAGATAAGAAAGAAGCTTTCGGAAAGATTTCCAAATGCAAAGCACGCTTACCTCACAAAGAAAGAAGCCTTGGGAGGCAACGATGTAGGTATAGAAAACGCTTCCGATAAAGTCATATGTGAAGCTCTCAATAAAGCCAAGGCAAAGCTTGTGGAAAGCACCGATATCTTTACTCAAAGGGATATGGTGGACGCCGGTCTTGCCGGTGGTGCTGGAAGCAAAGAAAAACGACAGGCTTTAGGTAAAGCCCTAGGTATAGGTTACGGTAACAGCCTCGGGTTTTTAAAGAAACTTAACGCCTTCGGCGTAACAAAAGAAGACTTTGCAAGGGAACTTGATAAAATCGAAAGGACGCTTAAATGAAGCTATATTCACCGGCAACAATAAAAGATATAAGGGAAAGATACGGATTCAGACTTACCAAAAGCCTGGGACAGAACTTTCTTACAGACAAGAATATAATAGACAACATCATTGAAGCATCCAATATAGGTGAAAATGATTTAGTCATAGAAATAGGACCGGGAATAGGCGTTATAACAAAGGAAGCTGCAGCAAAGGCGGGCTCGGTTATAGCAGTTGAAATAGATAAAAATCTCATACCGATTTTGCAGGAAACCCTGGCGGATGAGACTAATGTAAAAATAATAAATAGGGATATACTTAAAACCGATCTCACAGCGGTTATAGAGGAGGAAAAAAAGAATTTCCCTCAAATGGAGAGCGTGAGAATCATCGGTAATCTGCCCTATTACATCACCACTCCCATTATTATGAAGCTTTTGGAGGATGGTGTTCCCGCAGACAGTATAACGGTTATGATGCAAAAGGAAGTGGCAGACAGGATAAAAGCGGCTCCGGGAAATAAGGAACGGGGAGCGTTATCCGTAGCGGTGCAGTATTACTGTCAGGTGGTAAAAGTGACAGATGTACCTAAAGAAGTATTTGTGCCTGCTCCAAAAGTAGACTCTACGGTGCTTAGACTTGATATAAGAAAGGAAAAACCGGTGGAGCTTAAAGATGATAAACTGTTCTTTAAGGCTGTAAAAAGCGGATTTGCACAGAGGAGAAAGACACTTCTTAATTCTCTGGCATCGGGAACAGGCCTTGGCAAAGATAAGATAGGACAGATTCTTGAGGAAGCCGGTATAGATCCCGGCAGAAGAGCAGAAACATTAGACATCGATGAATTTGCTAAAATTGCCAATGGAATGTTTGAAATGAATCTGTGATTTAAGGAGACGGAAATTGAAAAAAGCTATCGGATGTATTAAAAAGGTGCTAGATCACCCCTTCGCTTTATGCGTAGGTCTGGCGATTTTGCTTAACCTCATAATAGAAACTCTGGCAAGACAGACCCTTACGGGAGGAATAAAATTTCTCTTTGGAAGCCCTGCGGTTTTCCTATATAATTCTCTGATTATATTTGCCACCTTGGCGATTTCCATATTGTTCAGGCGAAGAGTATTTTATCTAGTCATAGTCAGCATGATATGGTTGGCCTTGGGTATTACCAACGGCGTGATACTTTCGAACAGAATGACGCCTTTTACAGTATATGATTTCCAGTCGTTAAAGGATGGATTTTCAATAGTTACAAACTATTTTTCAACCTTCCAGATTGTACTGGGCTGCATCTGCATTGTAATCTTGATAGCTGCCATTGTTTTACTGTGGCTTAAGGCACCTAAAAAGAAGGACAAGGTTAATTATAAAGTAAATGCCGTTGCAGTGCTTTGTGTAATTGCGGCAGTGTTTGGAATTTCCGGTCTTGCTATCAAGTTTAATGTGGTGGATACATACTTCCCTAACTTGGCATATGCTTACAGGGACAATGGAGTTCCATATTGTTTTATAAATACATGGATGAATATAGGAGTCAGCAAGCCTGACGACTACAGTGAGAATGGCATAAAGAGCATATTTACGGAAGAAGAATTGGCTACAACTGTGGGCAAGACTGAAGGCGTGAGCGGCGAAAATAAACCGAACATCATATTTATTCAGCTGGAATCCCTGATGGATCCGCTTACCTTAAAGGATATAGAGTTTTCAGAGGATCCTATTCCTAATCTGAGAAAGCTGTATTCGGAAACCTCATCTGGAAGACTTACTGTGCCGTCGGTGGGAGCAGGAACAGCAAATACAGAGTTTGAAAGTATGACGGGTATGTCTCTTAAGTTCTTCGGACCAGGAGAATATCCGTATAAGAATATAATGCTTGAATCCACCTGTGAATCCATCCCATATAATCTGAAGCAGATTGGATATGGAACCCATGCCATTCATAACCACAGAGGTGTGTTCTATGGACGAAATGAAGTATTCCCAAATCTGGGATACGATACATTCACTTCTGTGGAATATATGAATAATGTGGGAAGAACTCCTAAAAACTGGGAAAAGGATAATGTTCTTACCGGTGAGATAATCGATGCCATGGAATCCACTAAAGGCCCGGATTATGTATATACAATTTCTGTACAGGGCCACGGAAAATATCCTACAGAGCAGGTGCTTGAAGATCCTGAGATTACCGTTACATCCGCCCCTACAGAAGCTCTTAAATGGCAGTACGAATACTATGCAAATCAGATTCATGAAATGGATAAATTCGTAGCCGACTTTATTGAAGCTATGAGTCAGTACGATGAGGATGTGGTTGTTGTAATGTACGGTGACCATTTGCCGGCTATAGATAATATATCCGATGAAAACCTAAAAGACGGCAGAATCACATACCAGACAGATTACTTTATATGGAGCAACTTTGGCCTTGAAAAGGAAGATAAGGATTTGTGTAGCTATCAGATTGGCTCAGAAGTTCTTGATAGAATAGGTATAACCAACGGAACCATGGTAACATTCCACCAGAACCATAGGGATGATGAAAACTATCTGGAAGAGCTTCACGCTTTGCAATATGATATGCTTTACGGCGAAAAATATATATACGATGGAAAAAATCCTTGGGAGCCTGCGGACATGAAGATGGGCGTCAAGGAGATAAAGATAGACAGCATCGTTAAAATCGGTGATAAATATTACATCAAAGGTCAGAATTTCACCGAGTACAGTAAAGTCAACCTAGATGGAGAAATTCTTGATACGGTGTACCTGGGGCCGACGATTTTAGGCCTTGAGGAAAAGGTAGATCCTGATGATGTATCAAAGATGAAGGTCAGCCAGGTAGATGATAACGAAATCCTGGGAACAACAGAATAATAATTGGCTTAAATGAAATAAAAAGGCAGCCACCGTACGGATTAACCGTTACGGTGACTGCTTTTTAACTGTACTTTTTAGCTGTCTTTTAGTCGAGTTCTACCATGTGGAATGTTTTCTTTCCCTTCTGAATAAGGAGTTTGCCGTCTTTGAACATATCTTTAGTGATATTCATCTTGGCATCTGTAACCTTTTCGTCATTTACGGAAAGTCCACCCTGCTCGATGGTTCTGAATCCTTCGGAGTTTGAAGATACAAGGCCAAGTTCCTTAATCAGATTAACTACGCCCATACCTTCTCCTTCGAAAGCAGATGCAGCCATCTGTGTATGAGGGATATTGTCCATGCTACCTTCTCCGGCAAATGCTGCTTTGGAGCCATCCAGAGCTTTCTGAGCCTCTTCTTCGCCGTGTACCAGCTTTGTGATTTCAAATGCCAGCACTTCCTTTGCCTTGTTGATTTCAGCACCTTCAACATTTACCAGCTTGGAGATTTCATCAAGAGGCAAGAATGTCAAGAGCTTGAGACATTTTTCAACATCGGCATCGGCTACATTTCTCCAGTACTGGAAGAACTCAAATGGAGAAGTTCTGTCAGCGTCGAGCCACAGAGCGCCGGACTGAGTCTTACCCATCTTTTTACCTTCGCTGTTTGTGAGAAGTGTAAAGGTCATGGCGTAAACCTGTTTATTGAGCATTTTTCTTGTAAGGTCAACACCGCCGATTAGGTTGGACCACTGGTCGTTACCACCAAACTGCATCTTAACATCGATATCCCTTGCCATTACCATAAAGTCGTAGGACTGCATCAGCAGGTAGCTCATTTCAAAGAATGTAAGACCTTCTTCAAGTCTCTGCTTGTAGCAATCCTGTCTGAGCATGTTGTTTACGGTAAAGTGTCTTCCGATGTCACGGATAAACTGGATAAATTTGCAATCTGAAAGCCATGTGGCGTTGTTTACGCAAACGGCTTTGCCAGGATCAGGCTCTTTGTTGGCATCGTTTTTAACACCGTATTCGCTGCCTGTGTATTTAAAATCATCATCAAATTCGATGAA
Source organism: Gallibacter intestinalis (assembly GCF_014982745.1). Classification (GTDB taxonomy): domain Bacteria; phylum Bacillota; class Clostridia; order Peptostreptococcales; family Anaerovoracaceae; genus Gallibacter; species Gallibacter intestinalis. The sequence goes on from NZ_JADCKA010000006.1 coordinate 61,764, forward strand.
TCTTTCAAAGAGCTTTTTGAAAGCATTGCAGTTGTTTACAACTGTATCTACATCCATAACCTTTCTCATGTCAGTTCTGCCGGAAGGGTCGCCGATCATACCGGTACCGCCGCCCAGGAGGACTACAGGAGTGTGGCCGTACTTCATCATGTACATGATGATTATAATCTGCATAAAGTGACCGATATGCAGACAGTCTGCGGTAGGGTCAAATCCGATGTAGAACTTGATTTTTTCATTAGCGAGAAGTTCTCTTATTTCTTCTTCGTGAGTGCACTGCTCAATGAAGCCTCTTTCTTTGAGGACATCGAATACATTGGTGTGTTTGCTCACATCATCTCTTATAAAGCTTTTCATTTTGAGTTCCTCCTTATTTTATCAATTATCAACTTTGCCACTTCTTCAGGTGCTAAGTTGTTTTCAACGGAAATATCTTTTACTGCGTCATAATGACAATTTCTTTCGGCATACATGACCTCCAAATCCTCTGCGGATTTACCTTCGGAAAGAGGTCTTCCTTCGGTGCTGAGAAGGGAATAATCTCTAAGGATTTCAACCGCAATGGAATTGCATCTTATTATATCCTTGTTTTCATCCCTTAGAACGCTACCGCCTCCTGTGGCTATTACAAGGCCGCTTTCTTTACATATGTCCTTTAATACCGCCTGCTCCATAGAGCGAAAAGCTTCTTCGCCATCTGAGGCGAAAATTTCAGGAATGCTTCTGCCGGCTCTTTTGACGATTTCTTCGTCAGTGCTTATGAATGTCCTGCCGGTGGCTGCTGCTACAGCCTTACCTATGGTGGTCTTGCCGCTTCCTGGCATTCCAATTATTACGATGTTTTTAACATAGGTTTCAAGCTCCTGTATGATGTCGGCAGTATATCTTCGAAAGCTCATCCCTGTAAAAAATTCTGCCGAGCGCAGTGCCTGTGCCACAAGCATCGGAATTCCGTTGGAAATTTTCATTCCCAGTTTTTCGGCCTGTAGCAGCAAAGGTGTTTTGAAAGGGTTGTAGACAAGGTCTATAACCGCTTCACATTTTTCGAAATCCTTGAGATCTATGATTGTATCATAGGAATTAGGATATGTTCCCACCGGAGTGGTATTTATTATAATCTGAGCATCCTTTGGAAGGTTATTGTAGCTTACATATTCTTTAGATTTTTTTCTGCTGGCCACAAAGACATCCTTAGGCTTGCATGCTTCAATTATGCTTTTGACGGTGTCGGAAGCACCTCCACTGCCTAGTATCAGGACTTTTTTGTCTTCCGGGTTAATACCGCTTAAGGAAAGCAGATATAAAAAACCAAAGTAGTCGGTGTTTGTACCTCTCAATATGCCGTCCTTATGATAAACGGTGTTTACATTGCCAAGCTTTATGGCAATTGGATCAAGCTCCACATATTTACAGACTTCCTTTTTATAGGGAGATGTAACATTTAGTCCGCTGAAGGTACCGTTTTTCATAAAGTCTTCAAGAGCTTCAGGTGTTACTTCATATAGTCCGTAGTCATAAGCTCCAAGAGCGTTATGAATCATCGGTGAGTAACTGTGGGAGAGTTTTTCTCCAAGCAGTCCAAATCCAAAACTCATTTTCCTTCAGCCTCCTTTCCGCCATTGAGCATATTTTCTTCAAGTATCATTTTTTGTTTTTCCTTGCTTTTTTCCATTATTTTTATGTATATATCTTTAAGGTCAGGACCGACTTTGGAGAGCACCTGTGCTTCTCTGCCGGTATCCAAAACCGGGATATCGTGATTCATTTTATATTTTGCTATTTCTCCCGACAGTTCCATTCGTTTGTTGAGAAGGGAAGCTATTTCAGCATCTATACGATCTATATCATCTCTCATGTCCGATATATCTCTGTCTTTGTGTAAAGTTTTGTCGGAAAGAATGGCATCCATCAGACCGACTGCAAGGGCTGCTTCAACCACTGCAGCTGCCCGAGGAACAAAGCATGCATCGTGTCTGCCCTGTATCTGTATATCTTCAGGCTTTCCGGTAACCGGGTCAACAGTTGACTGTTTTTTCCCTATGGAAGGTGCCGGTTTAAAGGCTACTCTCATCACAAGGGGCATTCCTGTGGTTAACCCGCCCAGGATTCCGCCGTGATTGTTGGTGGCGGTAATAATCCTTTCGTCTTTGGTTATTGCCAGAAAGTCATCGTTGTTCTCCGAACCAAGCAAGTATGAAGCGGCAAAGCCGTTGCCAAATTCAACACCTTTTACGGCGGGTATGCCGAAGGCTATAGGAGATAGGATGCTTTCCATGCTGTCATACATAGGACCGCCGAGTCCTAAAGGAAGACCTGTTGCAAAGGCCTCTACTACGCCTCCCACGGAATTGTTGTCATTTTTGGCAAATTCCATTTCCTCAAGCATGTAGTCGGTCATCGGTATGGCCTTAGGCTCCACTAAATCCGTTTGAGGACCGGAGGCCTGTCCTATGCTTAAGACCCTTGATGCGATTCTTATGTTGTGCTGCTGCAGATACTGCAGGGCAATGGCCCCGGCGATGCAGAGCATAACGGTCATCCTTCCTGAGAAGGGACCTCCTCCGGACATATCAACCTTTCCTTTATATTTGAGATATGCAGGAAGATCGGCATGTCCCGGTCGCGGCAGCATGTTTTTATATGCTGTTTTGTCTGTATTAGAGTTTTTTACAACAAAGCATAATTTCCCGTCTGCAGGTACGATTACTTCATCAACTTCAAGCTCCTCTGTACCGTTTTTTAGAAGAGGGATGTCTTTTTCCTGCCTTGCCGTTGTGTAATTTTCCTCTCCCGGTGATCTTCTTTTAAGAAAATCACAGACTTTTTTCATATCTACTGTAAATCCTACAGGCAATCCTGTCATTTCAACCGTCATTTCCGGTTCGTGACTGCCTCCGGAGATAGATACTTTAAATGTTCTTCCAAATTCAGATTTCAACTATATTTCCTCCAAGTTCCTTAAAATCCTTAAAGAAATCAGGATAGGATTTGCTGACTGCTTGAGCACCTTTAATGATTACCGGGTTGCTACAGGCTGTAGCTGCTATGGCTGCTGCCATTACAATTCTGTGATCCTCTGCTCCGTCCACTATGCCTCCCAAAAGTTCGCCCTTTGATATGATTGTCAGGCTGTCATCGGTTGCGGTGATATTTCCGCCCAGACAAGTAAGCATTTTTGCAGATGTGCTTACCCTATCGCTTTCCTTAAAGTGAAGCCTTTTGAGATTTATCAGCTTTGTAACTGAATTTTTCGGTCTGAAAGCTGCAGCTACGGTCAGCACCGGAACAAGATCCGGTATGTTGTCGCAGTCCAGCATAAGCTCATCGGAAGTTTTCATTTGCTGAAGAATATCCATAATCTCCATATCAGGCTGAATGGATTTACAATATTCCTTTTCCAATGTCAGACTGCTTCCTGCAAATGTTGCTGTAAGCCAGAAAGCTGTCGCCGACCAGTCTCTTTGAAGATTTAAGCTTTTCGGTGTTTTGTAATGCTGGTTACCGTCTATTTTAAATAAATCCAGATTGTCATCCTTGATGTGTTCTGTCTTTATTCCGAATTCCTTTAGGGTGTCCGTTGTAAGCTGAACATATTTTGCAGAGCTTAATTCGGTAGTAAGCCTTATATTTCCTCCTTCCTCGGTGAGGGGAAGGGCAAATAACAGTCCCGATATGTACTGGGAGCTTATATTCCCCGGCAGAGTGAAAACGCCGCCATTCAATTTTCCGGAAACCGTAATGGTATTTGCCTGGCGAGATATTTTGCAGCCGTGCTCTTCCAGCTGCAGGATAAGCTTTGTCAAAGGCCTTTTGGCAAGCTGTTCATTCATGGTAAAGGTACTGTTGTTGCACAGTGCCGCAAAGACGGGAAGCAACAAACGTAGAGTTGTTCCGCTGGCTCCGCAGTCTATTACAGGAGATTTTTCCTTAAACTGCTTTACGGCATTTGCGGTTTTAAGAATATCATCGGGTACATTCGTTTTAATAGGTATATCCACGATATTTTCGTTGCTGTAATCCTTTAAGGCTGCCAGCGCCTTTGCTATTATTATGCGATGTCCCTGTGATTTGCCGGAAACAAAGGGTATTTTACCAGCAAGCTTTTGGGGAATGATTTTTATATCCATAAAAGCAGCCCTCCTTATTCTGCGGAAGAACGCTTTCGTATAAGCTCAAGACCTGCTGCTATCAAATCTTCCAACCGTGAGATATGTATATCCTTTACAGTGACATTTCCCATGGCTTTTGGTATTACCAGGCTGATTATGTCTCCACGACGCTTCTTATCGGAAAGAGCGCCTTTGGCAAGCTCCGCCGGAGAATATCCGTAATCTGCCTTAAATCCGTACTTTTCATAAAGGGGGAAAAGCCTTTCCACAAGATTTTCCTCTGCCCATCCGCCTGCCTTTGCCATTCCGGCGGCTATCATAAGTCCAGAGGCTACGGCATGTCCGTGGGAAATGTTATAACTGCTGAGTTTTTCCACAGAATGTCCTATGGTGTGTCCCAGATTGAGAACTTTTCGGATTCCCTTTTCATTTTCATCTGTCTCCACAATTCTTTTCTTTATTCCGACGGATTTTATGATGGCATCCTCTATAAAGCTTCCAAGCTCTTGCGGCTTATGCGTATTGAAAAGCTCAAACAGGGACGGATCCAATATTACAGCTGCCTTTATCATTTCGATGATACCGCATTGAAGCTGGCTTTTTGACAGTGTTTCCAGACAGGCGGTATCCATATATACTGCTTCCGGCTGCCAAAAGGCACCTGCCAGATTCTTGCCTTCGGGAAGATCAATGGCTGTTTTTCCTCCAACTGAGCTGTCGACCATGGCAAGAAGGCTTGTGGGCATCTGTATGTAGCTTATGCCGCGCATATATATTGCTGCCGCAAAGCCCGTAAGATCGCCGATAACCCCTCCTCCTAAAGCTATAATAAAGTCTGAGGAGGTAAAGCCTTCTGAAGCCAGATAGCGAAGAATACGAAACAGATTATTCATATTCTTTGTTGATTCGCCTGGTGAAAACACAATCTTATGTACTTCAAAGCCGGCTGCTTTAAGAGACTTTTCCACTTTGCCTGTATATAACCTGTGCACATTTTCATCTGTTATAATGCAACATTTTGCAGGTCTGAAAAGGCGGGAAATTCTTGGGCCGGTTTCATCCAAAAGATGCTTCTTAATTTCTATTTCGTAAGCCTTCGATGTGTTAACGTTTATAATCATATGCAAAAGGCCTCAGCTTTTCTATCATTTCAACCAGTTTTTCAAAATCCTCCGGTTTTATTGCCTGAGGGCCGTCGCAGAGGGCATATTCAGGCATGCTGTGAACTTCCACCATAAGGCCGTCGGCTCCGGCGGCAGCTGCTGCAAGGGCCATAGGCGGCACTAAAGATGCATTTCCTGTGCCGTGGCTTGGGTCCACAATTACCGGTAGATGAGTTTTCTTTTTAAGTACAGGTATAGCACTTATATCAAGGGTGTTTCTTGTGGCTGTTTCAAAGGTTCTGATACCTCTTTCGCAGAGGATAACATTTTCGTTTCCTCCTTTGAGGATGTATTCGGCACTCATCAAGAGTTCCTCTATTGTGCAAGCGGAACCTCTTTTGAGGAGAACCGGTTTATCCATTTCTCCAAGTTCCTTAAGAAGCTCGTAGTTTTGCATATTGCGGGCGCCAACCTGTATCATGTCCACATCTTTAAAGAGTTCAAGCTGTGAAATATCCAATACCTCAGTTACAACCGGAAGGCCGGTAAGTTTTTTTGCTTCCATTAGAAGTTTTAGGCCCTCTTCTCCCATTCCCTGGAAGGAATAAGGGGAAGTGCGTGGCTTATATGCGCCGCCACGGAGAATTGATGCACCGGAAGCCTTGATGTCCTCGGCTATTTCACAGACCTGGCTTTCCGACTCGATGCAGCACGGACCTGCTATAATCTGAAAACTGCCGTCTCCGAATTTCACTCCTGCCACATCCACAACGGTGTCTTCAGGATGAAATTTGCGATTGGCAAGTTTATAAGACTCCTGTATCCTGATCGCTTCTTCCACCACATCCAAAGCACGAATCATGTCTATGTCCAGAGAAGATGTATCACCCACAAGTCCCATAAGGGTTGTGGAAGTCCCCTGGCTGTAATGAATTTCAAAGTCCATGCTCCTCAACCATGTGCGTAGGGAGGAAAGCTTTCTCGGATCGGGATTTTGCTTCAGTAAAATGATCATTTTCTTTCTCCTTGTATAAAAAAAGCTCCACAGGAGTTTTCACTGTGGAGATAACCGTCTCATATTTATCCAGTCTTTATCTTTGCAGCAAAACCCGCCCTACCTTATATTCAAAAGTAAAGTTGCGCGGTAGTAATATGCTTTTGCCGCATTTGATAAAGTCAACATACCATTCACCTTTTACAATGTCTACAATGTTTTAACTATTATGATATTGTGATTTTATCACAAAGATTTATGAATGTAAACCGCTAAATCATATGGAATTTAACGGCGCAATTCGTCCATGGCGATGTTTGCCAACTCATCTGCCCTATTGTTCATTTCCGTGGCATGCTCAAACATATCATATGTCATCTGATTTCCGTTCCACTGTCTGAACTTTTCAAAATGTTTTTGAACATTTGTAGAAGGGTGATTTAAATTTACATGACCCTTAACTTTAAAAAAGCTAATGCTATGTTCGTTGAGGAAAGGAAGCAGTTGTTCCCAAAGCTCTCGGTTTTCCACCGGAGTTTTGGAGGAAGTGAGCCATCCGTTTTTAAGCCATTTTTCATACCATTTTTCCTTAAAGCAGCTGATAAGATAGCTACTGTCAGAAAATACCTCAATGACGCAGTTAGGCTTTTTTATGGCACGCAAAGCCTCCAGCAGAGCCATCATCTCCATTCGGTTGTTGGTGGTGTTGATTTCTCCGCCGTAGAGCTCCTTTTTATGTTCACCGAATTCGAGTATGGCGCCCCAGCCACCTATGTTTTCGTCGTTTTGATTGCCGGAGCAAGCGCCGTCGGTGTATATCCTAAGTGTTTTCATTTCGTTCATAACGGGCATATTATATCATATTTGAAACAGCTTTTGTGGTATTGTATAATTTAAGATGTTTTAAAGAAAGGAACAGATGATATGAGTCTTCAATTTTGCTCTATTGCCAGCGGCAGCAGAGGTAACTGTTATCTCGTAAAGGCGGGAGAATATGTGCTTTTAATAGATGCCGGCATAAGCGGTAAAAAAATAGAAGAAGGGTTAAATGAAGCGGGTATAAGTGCTAACCAGGTGAACGGAGTCCTTGTTACCCACGAGCACAGCGACCATGTAAAGGGCATAAAGATGGTTTGCAAAAAAAGCGATAAGGCGTACATTTATGCCAATAATGCCACCTGGGAGCAGATTGCTGATGAAAAGTTGGAGGACAGGCACAGAACCTTTAACAGTGGAGAAATGTTCACAATAAAGGATATAGAGATAATGCCCTTTCGTATACATCATGATGCTGTGGAGCCGGTGGGATATTCCATTTCCTATCAGGGACGCAAACTCAGCATCGTAACCGATACGGGACATATCAGCGATGATATATTTGAGGAGATAAAGGATTCCAATTTAATTGTGCTAGAATCAAATCACGAGATAAACGTCTTAAAGATGTGCAAATATCCTTATCAGATTAAGATGAGAATACTGGGAGATCACGGACATCTGTCAAACACTGCGGCGGCAGATTGCCTTGTAAGGATATTAAAGGAACCCTTTGATGAAAAGCGCAGGGTGCTGCTGGCCCATTTAAGCAGGGAAAACAATACGCCAGGCATGGCCAGATTAGCTGTGAGAAACGCCCTAGAGGCAAACGGGCTTTTGTCTGCGGAAAAGGTATCCTTTGAAGTGATAACCCAGGATGAGCAAAGCCCACTGTATACTGTATAGGAGAAAGTAAAATATGTATATAAAGGTACTTTGTGTCGGAAAGCTAAAGGAAAAATACTGGAGCGATGGGGTCGATGAATATATGAAGCGGCTTAAAAGCTATTGCCGCACCACCGTCGAGGAGATAAAGGAAAGCAAGACCGATGATGTAGAGGAAGAAGGAAAAAACCTTCTTTCAAGGATTGAAGATGGAGAATATGTCATAACCCTTGAAATAAAGGGAAAGCGTCTGTCAAGTGAAGGTCTTTCCGAAAAAATCGGAGAGCTTATGGCAGAAGGTAGAGCCAAAGGCATAGTATTTGTTATCGGAGGGTCGGAGGGACTATCAAAGAATGTTATGAAGCGTTCTGATTTTGCACTATCCTTTTCGGATATGACTTTCCCCCATCAGATGATGAGAGTTATACTTTTGGAGCAGATATACAGAAGCTTTAGGATACTTAGAAATGAGCCTTATCATAAATAAAGATTAGACAACGGAAAAGAGGTACCCATCGATGCTGATAACGGCCAATGGAATACAGATAAATTATCAGGTAAAGGGTCAGGGAAGCCCAATGATACTTGTTCACGGAAACGGCGAACACGGCGGCATCTTTAAGGAGTTGACAGAGAAGCTGTCAAAGCACTTTACGGTCTATACACCTGACAGCAGATGCCACGGAAAGAGCCAGATGACCGATGATATATCCTATGATTTGATGGCAGAGGATACTGCCGCATTTATAAAGGAACTAGGTCTTAAAAAACCGATTTTGTACGGCTTCAGCGACGGAGGCATAATCGGACTGCTTATAGCCACAAGATATCCAGACTTGCTTTCTGAACTGATAGTGAGCGGAGCAAATCTGTTCCCGAAGGGAATTAAATGGTACTCCCTGCTGGCATGGAAAATAAGATATCTGTTTAACCGCAAAAAGAGCATCCGTATGATGTTGGTGGAGCCGGATATAAAGACTCGGGAATTGCAAAAAATAAAAATCCCAGTTCATGTGGTGGCAGGCGAAAGGGATATTGTGAGCGAAAAGCATACAAAGCTTATAGCACAGAATATTCCAGGAGCTACATTAGATATTCTTCCGGGCGAAAATCACGGAAGCTATGTTGTCCACAGCGATAAAATGTACGACTTGTTGAAAAAATATATACAAATGCAATAAGCAAAATAGTTTCAAAATCTGGAAAAGACCGGCGGAGAGGAGGAGCAATCATGTATGAACTCATCAAAGTAAACGACAAAACCTTTTATATCGACTGCCCTGCTAAAATCGGCGTATATCAGGCGGGCGAAAACGAAGTGTACCTTATTGATGCAGGCAGCGACAAGGATGCAGGCAGGAAGGTTCGACAGATTCTTGAAAAAAATGAATGGACACTTAAGGGCATATTAAATACACATTCAAATGCGGATCACATCGGCGGAAATGCATACCTTTCTCGCAATACGGGATGTCCGGTGTTCACAGATGGTATAGAGGCTGCCTTTACGGAGCATCCGATATTGGAACCTTCGTTCCTGTACGGAGGATATCCTTTTAAGGATCTCAGACATAAATTCCTTATGGCGCAGGAAAGCGAAACCAGAGGCTTTGATGACCCAGATTATCCTAAGGAAGTAAAAGTTATACCGTTGCCTGGACATTTCTTTGATATGGTAGGTTTCAGAACTCCTGACGATACGGTATTTTTGGCAGATTGCATAAGCAGCAAAGAAACCTTGGACAAATACGGCATATCCTTTATTTACGATGTGGAAAAGCATCTTGAAACCCTTGATAAAGTGGAAAATATGGAAGCAAAGTTCTTTGTGCCTGCCCATGCTCCTGCAGGAGAAAGAGTAAAGGAACTGGCGGCTTACAACAGAGATAAGGTTTATGAGGCAGCAGAAAAGATAAAGAACATATGCGCAGAACCTAAAAACTTTGAAGAGATACTTAAGAGAGTTTTCGACGAGTATAATATGCAGCTTACCTTTGAGCAGTATGTTCTCATAGGCAGCACAGTAAGATCCTATCTTGCCTGGATGAAAGACAAAGGGGAAATGCAGGCGGAAATCAATGATAATATGCTTTTCTGGAGAAAATAGATATCATTTTTGTCACTTTTGTGAAGAAAAAGTGAAGAAAAGTGAAAGAATGTGATATTCCTTGACCCAAATAAAGACCATCATGTAATATAGCACCGTAGCAAAAAGCGGAAACGCTAAAGACTTTAAGGAGACATTTATGATTAACTTTGAACACGAAAGCCTCGAAGCGACGCTTAAAAAAGCATACGACAACGTGAGAGGTCTTAAGAGAAAAACAAAGGAACTTATATGTGTGGGACTTACAGTGATGATGCTGGGAACCTTCGTACTGTATGATGCAGCTGCAGGAGTAGCATACGCAGCAAGCAGCGGAGAAGGCACACCTCACGCAATAATGGCAGGAGACGAAGAAATAGCAGTGCTCCAGTCAAAATCAGATGCCAACATGGTAGTGGACAATATCAAAAAGCAGTACGGCAAAGATAACAGCCTTGAAACTGCAATGGTAACACCAGCCATCAAGGTAGTGGAAAAGGAATATGTAACAGCAGAAGCTGTAGATGTAAAGACAATATCTGAAGCAACAGAAGATATACTTGCTCAGAACGAAACATCAGATCCATACTTTGAAATCGTAGTAAAGCAGCCAGTAGTAGCAAAGCAGGCAATCGCCCATGAAACAAAGACAGTTGAAACAGACGAACTGGAAAAGGGTGAAACAAAGGTAACTACAGAAGGTAAGGATGGAGCAAAGATAGTAACAGGAGAAAGCATCGTAGTTAACGGAAAGGTTAAGAGTACAGAAGTATTCTCCGAAGAGATAACAGCACAGCCAGTAACAGAAGTAGTTGCAAAGGGAACAAAGGAACCTGAACCAGAAGTAACAGAAGTAGCAGCAACTACAACAAGTACAAGAGCAAATAGCAGTGCTTCAAGCTCAAGCAACAAGACATATAAGGCTCCAAGCTATAACGCATCAACAAGCGGTGGTATCGTAGGATATGCACAGAGCTTCCACGGAGTACCTTATGTATGGGGCGGAGCAAGCCCATCAGGATTTGACTGCTCAGGCTTTACAATGTATGTATATAGAGCATTTGGAGTAAGCCTGCCACATAGCTCTGGCGGACAGGCAGGATGCGGATATGCAGTATCAGCAAGCCAGGCAAAACCTGGAGATCTGGTAGTAATGCCAGGACATGTAGGAATCTATGTAGGCGGCGGCATGATGGTACATGCACCTGCACCAGGACAGTGTGTAAAGACACAGGCAATCTGGCAGGGATGCAGCTTCAGAAGACTTGTCTAATAGCAAATAGAGATAAACAAAAGACTTCGCGATTGCGAAGTCTTTTTTACTGTAAGTTTTGTCCTATAACCCTTAAAAAGTTAGAGCCCCTGGCGTATGAATTTCTTTACCACGTCGGCATATCTTGCGTGCATACCTACATTTACAAAGTAGTATGAATATTTATCCTGTTTTTTTACATCCACAAGACCGGATTTTACCAGGGTTTTAATATGCTGAGAGATTGTAGCCTGTGCATAATCGAAATGTGCGACTACATCCTTATTGCATACAGGCTGCATCTGTGCGTTTTGCTGCATTATAAACTGAAATATTTTTATTCGCACGGGATGAGCCAGCGCATCGGATACCTTGGCTAAAAGCAAAATGTCCTCTTCGTGCATTGCATCGTTATCTCTTCTTATTCTCATTTGGATTTCCTTTCTTTTGTTTTATCAGTTATTTCTTTTTAGTTATTGCCAGTATTTCCGGCGGGTGGTTTTGTTGATTTATCATTGAGATGTATGCAACATGATAAATAGACGAATCAAGGTTTTTGGACATTTCCAGCAGCGCAGATTTCTCTTCTGCCCCTTGCTCATGTCCGTCATACATCACTATGCAGCAAAGACCGTCTTTTTCCAATATGGACAATGCTGAGTTTACGGCGTTTATTGTGTTATATTCTTTCGTTGTTAGGGATTTATCACTTCCCGGTAAATATCCAAGATTAAACATAATCACACGGGCCGCAGACAGATAGGCTGTCATATTTGTGTGGTTGTCACAGATAAGCGTAACTTTTTCCTTGTAAATATTATGCTCGGAAAGTAATGCTTTGGTGCTTTGGATTGCCCCAGGTTGAATATCAAAAGCATATACATGCTTTGCAGTTGATTTAGCCAACATAAGGGTGTCGTTTCCGTTTCCGCAGGTGGCGTCTACAACGGTACATCCGGGCTGTATATATTGATTTACCAAAGCTGCAGCTGTTAAAGTGGTGCTTCGCAGAATGTTGTCCAATTTGCGCTCCTTTGTATAGTGCTTCTCTCCCTTAGATAACAAATATCGCTTATTAACGATACAACTATCTGACAAATAAGTCAATACTATTGAAAAAAACAGAGTTTTATGGGATAATATTTGTGTTTTAATTATGGAGGTATGATGTGAGTAGAACTGGAAATAATTTAGGCGGATTAAAATATGTTCTTGCCGGCCTGGCACTTATGGCAGTGGCTCAGGCGGCATCTTCCGCAGTGATGCAGTTTATATCCATAGGCCCAGTTTTATGGGCTGATTTGGCGGTACATATTCTTGCCTGGGCGGCAGTGATATTCGGAATGCTGCGCCTTGGCGGAGTAAGGGTCGAATTCCGCAGAGGGCTTATAGTTTCGGGAGCGGGACTTGTGTTTACTCTGATACAGGCATTTTTCGTATTTAAACAATACAGAGTCGGACTGGGAAGCGATGCTTTTATAGATATGTACGCCATGTTTGGTGAATACCTTGCAGATCTGTGCATGCTGGCGGTATACTATCTGTCAGTCAAGGCGATGGCCCAGCTTCTAGTAAAAGACGGAGAAATTAAAAAAGGCCAGAGGTGGCACAGAGTGCTCAGATGGGGTATTATAACGGTTGTGGTTTCCATGATGCTGATTCCGATGGCATCGGTTTTCCCAACAGTTATTGCTATCATCATAGCTCTGGCAGCCATTGCTGCGGGGCTGTTTATGGAATTCATAATGATCAGGTATATCAATGAAGCTTACAGAAAGATAAGTTAAAGTAATAAACAATAGGAGAGGACAATGATAGTAAGAAAGTGTGCACCAGCCGACAAGGCGATATGGGTGGAAATGAACAGAGAGTTCATGGACAAGGAACTTTGCGGTAATGAGTTTTGGACAGAGACAAGAGACAGAGGTAATGCCGATCTGGAAAATGCCTTTGATGCAGCCCTTAAAGCTGAACCGTCAATTATCCTTCTTATATTTGAAAATGAAGAAGGCGAAACTGTAGGATTTGTAAATCTGAACACAGTGTTCAGCATCTGGTCCAACGGAGATGCTATGATAGTCGATGACTTCTACATCAGAGAGGACTACAGAGGCAGAGGCTACGGAAAGGAAGGCCTTGTTTTAGTAGAGAAGTTTGCTTTGGATAACAACATTAAGAGAATCCAGTTCCATAGCAATCTTGATGATGAAAATGCAGCAAAGATTTGGGATGAAATAGGATATTATCCTATAGATGTGAAATTCTATATGAGGTATATATAAAGAAGAAAGAGAGAATAAAAGGGGAGATGAAGAATTTTATTGATGAGTTTAAACAGTTTATAATGCGAGGCAATGTCATCGACATGGCTGTCGGTGTCGTTGTAGGTACTGCATTCAGTACAATAGTTAATTCCCTGGTGCAGGATGTTATCATGCCGGCTGTCAGCCTGATTACCGGTAAAATCGATTTTACAAACCTGTTCTTAGCTCTGGATGGAAATCATTATGCAACATTGACAGAGGCTAAAGGGGCGACTTCCGTTATAGCCTACGGAAGCTTCATACAGGCTGTGGTGCAGTTCCTGATTATCGCATTCTCGATATTTATTGTAGTTAAGGGAATAAACAAGCTCAGAAGACCTGCGCCGAAAGCGGCTCCTACTACAAAGACATGTCCTTACTGTAAGTCAGAGATAAACATAGAAGCCACAAGATGTCCATATTGTGCATCAGAACAGCCTCAGGCTGTTACAGAGGGCGGTCAGGAGGAACAAGCCCCTGCTGTTCAATAAGAGACAGCTTTTGAGCTCGGGAAAGCTTTTTAAGCGCTGCTTCTCGTTTGAGAGCGGCGCTTTTTGATTCTGCTTCTTCAAAGTAAACCATGCGAACTGGAAGTCTTGCACGGGTGTACTTTGAGGCGGTGCCGCGGTTATGGGCCTTAAGCCTTTTTTTTAGATCGTTGGTCCAGCCTGTGTATAGACTGCCGTCGGAACATTCGAGAATATATATGTAAGCCATAAAAACCTCCTTAAAGAATTATATAATACAGGTTTTTATCAGGCAACTTGGTGGTAATAATAAAAGGACGATTTGACAGGTCGTAGTTTGAGATACGGAGGGAATATATGCTTAATATAGGATGTCATCTTTCCGCAGCAGGAGGATTTACAGCCATGGGAAAGGATGCCATAGCCATAGGCGCAAACACCTTTGCCTTTTTTACGAGGAATCCTAGAGGTGGAAAGTCAAAGGCCATAGATGAAAAAGATGTAAAGGGTCTTTTAGAGATAATGGAAGGCAACGGATTTGCAAAGCTTGTTGCTCATGCTCCCTACACTCTTAATCCATGTTCTTCAACGGAAAAAGTGAGGGAATTTGCTAAAATAGCCATGACAGAAGATCTTCAGAAAATGGAATACTTGCCGGGAAATTATTATAACTTTCATCCGGGTTCCCATACGGGACAGGGTACGGAAAAGGGCATTGAACTGATAACAAAGCTCTTAAATGAAGTCCTTACAGAGGATATGAATACCGTAGTTTTGCTGGAATCGATGGCGGGTAAAGGCAGTGAAATCGGCGGAACCTTTGAGGAATTGGCGGAAATCATTCGCAGAGTGGAGCTTAAGGATAAGATAGGTGTATGTCTGGATAGTTGCCATATCAGTGATGGTGGTTACGATATAAAGGCAAATCTTGACGGAGTTATAGAGGAGTTTGACAAAATAGTAGGACTGAAATATCTGAAGGCTATGCATTTAAACGATTCACTTAACCCTTTGGGTGCGCATAAAGATAGACATGCTAAAATAGGTGAAGGTTATCTGGGAACGGAAACCTTTGAAAAAATAATAAATCACGAAAAATTAAAGGGCCTGCCTTTTATATTGGAAACACCTAATGAACTGGAGGGCTATGCGGCAGAAATAGCAACGCTAAGAAGTCTATATAAATATTAGAAAAAATTTCGGTTGATATCGGTGCTGCTGGGTAGTATAATACCATATGTAGTGTAAAAAAGGGAAAAATACAGGAGGAAATACAATGTATGTAAATATAACAGGTAATGCAGATCCGAGAGAAGCGCAGAATTATGTGGACTATCTTCAGAATAAATATAACAGAAAATTAGAATCCCTAGATATTAACATAGACGGTGATCATGCGGAGCTTAATTATAAATTTGAACCTGTAAAAATAGAGAGAATCAGAAGAATTACAGGATATTTGGTAGGCACTATGGACCACTGGAATGATGCCAAATCCGCCGAAGAAAGGGACAGAGTAAAGCATATGTCCGCCGGCGGTGAATCAGCAATGGAAACTCTTTAGTACAAATACATATAATAGGCAATGGCGTCATGTCATTGCTTTTTTTTGCAAAAAAATGGTATAATTATTTTTAGCAAAAAACACATGCGCAAAAGGAGGCATGATATGTACAAGGAAGCAGTCAGAGCAGCGTGGACTGAAATCAATCTGTCAAATGCAGATTACAATATAAAACAGATAAAGCAAAAGATAGGAGATAAAACAAAAGTAATAGGGGTAATAAAAGCCGACGCATATGGTCACGGAGCTGTGAAAATTGCTGAGGTACTCAGAGAAAACGATATTAAAACCTTTGCAGTGGCAACCTTGCAGGAGTGTATCGTATTGAGAGAAGCAGGAGCCATGGAAGAGATAATAGTAATGGGCCTGACTCCAGAACTTTATGCAGAGGAAATTGTTAAATATAATGTGACCCCTGTTGTGGCATCATACGATAATGCAAAAGCCATTTCGGAGGCAGCAGAGCACCAGGGTATAGAAATAAGAGGTCTTATAGCTGCGGATACTGGAATGGGCCGTATAGGATATATGACGGATTCCGATGAAAATATAGATAAGGCCGTTGAGGAAGTTAAAAAAATAGCGGAGCTTACTAACTTTGAGATAATGGGACTGATTTCCCATTTCTCCATGTCAGAGGCTGAAGATGCAGAGTATGTAAAGCTTCAGGAGGAAAGATATTTTAGATTCAGAGATAGGCTACTGGCAGAGGGCATAAAACTTCCTCTGGAAACCTTTGCAAACAGCCCTGCCGTAATGGAAAATTCTAGTGTTTATCTGGATGCCGCAAGACCGGGAATCGTGCTCTATGGATACTATCCTTCAACGGAAATCGATAAAAGCCTTCTTGATATAAAGCCGGTAATGTCCGTAAAAGCAAATATCGTATATCTCAAGGAAGTGCCAGAAGGGTATTCATGCAGCTACGGCCGCAAGTTTATAGCGGAGAGAAAATCTGTCATAGGAACCCTTTCCATTGGATATGCTGATGGACTGCCAAGACCGTATTCTCCATATGGAAAGGTTATAGTTAACGGTCACATAGCGCCTATCGCAGGCAACATCTGCATGGATCAGTGCATGATAGATTTAACGGATGTTCCGGGAGTCAAAGTCGGAGATGAAGTTATAATAATGGGCTCTGACGGTAAAAATACCATATCTGCAGACGATATAGCCCAGGCGGTGGGAACTATAAATTATGAAATTCTTTGCGGATTTGGACAGAGATTACCTAAAGTATATGTGAGATAAAACCTAATAAAGATATAGTATATGAATTAAAAATATGATTAAGAAAAAACAGGTCAAACTCTTTGGCGACGCCAGATAAGGAAGTTTTTATGTAGGGTATGGTGTAACTCAGTAAAATGGGTTACACCATATCTTTTTGTTATGCTACGAAGCGGAAGTTTTGCGGGTTTTCTCGGATTTCTTCCATCGTAGCAAGAATTTCGTTTTCGGTCGGAATATCTATCATACCAACCGCAGCAAAGTAAATATCTACTTTCACACAACAATGACCGCTTGATTTATCGTTGTTATGGACTTCAATACGCTCAATCAGAGAATTTACAAGTGTCGGTGTGAGTTCGTTTATCTCGGTCATATCACGCAAGGTTTTTAACAGTAACCTTAAATCAACCGATTTTTGCTTTGCCTCCTGTATGGTTTGTCGGTTATCGGCAACTTCTTGTGTCAATGCCTTTTGTTCTTTTTCATAGTTTTGGAGCATTATTCTCGTGGAGTGAGATAAAAGTAACACCCAAAGAGGGATATACAATTTGAGTCAGTCTGCCTGCTTCAACCATCTCTCGACCGAAACGGGATAGGTCTTTAACGATAACCCTGCATATCTTGCCTTCTTCCACCATTTTCTGCATCTGCTGAAAACCGCCTCGCTCAAAGCTTGTGCCGGAAATACCGTCATCAACAAAAAACATCGTGTTTGTAAAGCCCTGCTTTTGGCAGTAATCTAACAGTATTTGCTTTTGAGACGAGATTTGTCAAGGTATGTTTTTGCAAAGGAGTGTGCAATTCGCATAGACAAGCAGCAAAAAGAGTGCTACAATAATGCTATTATCGATAATGGCATTATTATTTAGGGGCAAAGGGGGAAAACATGGCCAATAGGGATCATTCCCTGGATGATAGGATCATTCAGGCTGCTTATTCGGAATTTCTTGCTTACGGCTTTCAGAAAGCCTCTCTGCACAAGATCGCCGAAAAAGCCGGTGTTACTACGGGGGCAATCTACACAAGATACAAGAATAAAGACGCGTTGTTTGCCAGTCTGCTTCAGGATTTTTTTGAGACGATGCAGGTTCTCTTTGCTCCCATCGCGGAAGAATACGAAAAAGCAAAGCACAGCGCGCAGCCGGATGATATCCTCCGCGCCATAAACGCCGAAGAACAGGTATATTTTCAACTGCTGACCGAGCACTGCAATGACTGCACTTTATTTTTCTGCCGCAGCGATGGCAGCTCCATGGAAACCGTGCTGCATAAACTAATGGATCAAAAAGCGGAACAAACGGTGGAATTCTTTTCGCATATCTATGGGAAAGCGCCAAATGCCGATGCGATCCGTCTTTTGATGGGCTCACAGTTCTGGTACTTCCGCCAGCTGCTGGATCAGCATATGGAGGAAGGCAGAATGCTTACCTGCTTACAGGCAGTCCTTGATTTCACTAACGCTGGCTGGCGGCAGCTATGCGATACCTTGCAATAAATCCGAAAAGTTAATTCGGACGGTCCATCCGTCCGTTTCTTACGGCCGCTGGTTAGAGAAGGCTAACTAATAAGAAAAGAGTTTGCGATGATAGATTTTGAATTTGAATTTCAATATGCAGAAGAAAAGCAGCCCACCTTGCAAAAAGTCGGCGGCAGCATCCCAGCCGGACGCTGTGTGGTGCTCTGCGGCGGCAGCGGCTGCGGAAAGTCCACACTGCTACGGTGCATCAACGGATTAATCCCCCAGTTTTACGAGGGAGAGCTAAAAGGCTTTTGCCGCCTGAATGGGCAGGACACCGCCGGAATACGTATCGGCGAGATCGGCGAGTTGGCCGCCTCGGTCTTTCAGGATCCTCGCAGCCAGTTTTTCACCGTGAACAGCTCCAATGAAGTGGCCTTCGGTCTTGAAAATCACGGTCTGCCGCAAGATAAAATCCGACGGCGGGTAGACGAGGCCTTCCGGATCTTTCATCTGGAGCGGCTGAAGGATCGCAATGTCTACGAGTTGTCCAGCGGCGAGCGACAGCTCATCTCCATCTTGTCCGCGTGGGCAATGGACACAGATATTTTTCTGCTGGATGAGCCCACGGCCAATCTGGACTTTGCAGCCACGCAGCAGTTAAAAGAGATTCTGCTTGCCCTGAAAAAGCAGGGCAAAACGCTGCTGCTCAGCGAGCACCGACTCTACTATCTTGCCGACATTGCCGACGAATTTTGGGTCATGGCAAACGGCGAGATCAAAGGAAAATATACTGCCGCAGAGGCAAAGGCGTTTTCAGTGGAGCGGAGACAAACACTTTCTCTGCGCACGCTCGACCTTGCGGAGATCACCGTGCCGGAGAAAGAGCCGCTGCCGAAAACCGCGCCGACGGCGCTTGCCGTCTCAGATGTCTGCTATACATACTGCAGGAAGGCCGGAGATACCCTCTCTGGTGTCAGCTTTTCCGTCCGTGAGCATGAGATCGTCGGCCTTGTGGGCGCAAACGGCTGCGGCAAAACGACCATCGGCAAGCTGATTGCAGGGCTTTACCGCCCCTCCGGCGGCAGGATAATGCTTTTCGGAAAGTCGCAAAATCCAAAGCAGCTGCAAAAGCAAGTGCTGTTCATCCTTCAGGAGGCGGAGTTCCAGTTCTTCACAGGCTCCGTCCTGCACGAACTGCAATACGGCCATGCGGTGACACCGGAGTTTGAAGCAAAAACGGAAGCGCTGCTGAAAAGTATGGATATGTGGGACTGCCGCAACCGGCATCCCTTTTCCCTCTCCGGCGGGCAGATGCAGCGTCTGACGCTGATGATGGCGTATCTATCCGACAAGCCGATCGTCATACTGGACGAGCCGACAGCCGGACAGGACGCGGAAAGTCTGGAGCGGTGCGCAGCGCTGATCCGGGAGATGCGGAAAGAAAAGACTGTTCTCATCATCACCCACGACCCTGAGCTAATTGCAGGTGCGTGTGACCGCTGCATTGGGCTGTCGGATGGGCATGCAGAAATAGAATTTCCCGTTCATTCGGAACGAGATTTGCAAGCGGTACGGCAATATATGGAGCGCTTCCATCTTTCCAATGCTCCTGCGAAAAAACAGCATAAAGAACGATTCCACCCGGCAACGAAGCTGCTTTACTGGCTGGCCCTGCTGGTCGTGATCTCCACATCCAACAACCACTTAGTTTATGCCGTATATACGGCACTGATCCTGCTGACCGCAGCGGACGGCTGGCTCGGAACGGCGCTGGCAGGCGGGATGAGCTTTGGGCTGCTGTGGGCGGCAAACGCTCTGCTGCCAGGCACGGTGTTTTCCTTTATGCTGGTGCTGTTCCCGCGTATCATTGCCGTTGGCATTTCCATGCGGACGCTGATTGGGCGGAATGAAGCCAGCCGTACCCTAGCAGCGCTGCGCAATCTGCGCCTACCGGAGCGGCTGATCATGATCGTGGCGGTGATTTTCCGCTTCTTCCCCGTTCTGTCGGGAGACATGAAGTTGCTGCGGCAATCCATCCGCACCCGGGGCGCGTTCACATCGCCGCTTCAGAAGCTGCGAGCGCTGTCATCCTATATCGAAATACTGACCGTGCCGATGGCTTTGCGCGTTATCCGCATCGCCGAGACGCTGTCCGCCTCCGCCGAAACACGGGGCATCGACTTAACCCGCCGCAAAAGCAACTATCTGTCGCTTCGGTTTTCTGCGTGGGATGTTGTGTTCTGCGTCCTGCTGGCAGCATCGATCGCCGCCGGCCTTATCCTGTAATCGCCGCCTCTACGACGTTCAACCATATTTCATTCAAAAGGAGTCTTTACCATGAGTACTGCAAACCCCAATAAACTGAAAGTCAAGGACATCATCACCGTTGTCCTGCTGGCCCTTATCAATGTGGTCATTTTCTTCGCTAGCTCCGTCCTGTACGCAACGCCCATTACCATCATTCTGATGCCGGTATTTTTCTCCCTGCTGGAGGGCATCGTCTACTTCATCATCGGCACGAAGGTGAAAAAGCCCGGTGCGATCCTGATTTACAGTATCGTCCGTGCCATTATGGGTGGATACCTGCCGTACATCATCCTCTTTATTCTCTCCGGTGTCATTGCCGAGCTGCTGCTGTGGAAGATGGGCTACGGCAATGCGAAAGCTCTGACCGTCAGTTATGTCATCAATCAGGTGCTGGCCGCATTCGGCAGCACCATCATTCCCTATGCGATTGCTGCCAAGGCTATGGCGGATCAGATGGTCACTGATGGCCGTCAGGACGCCATTCTTGCCGCATCCCAGATGCTGCAGTCCTGGGTGTCTGTGGCGCTGGTGGCCGGTGTGATCGTGGCGGCCTTTATCGGCGCAATGATCGGCAAGAGGATCGTGAAAAAGCACCTTGCTGCGTAATGCAGTCGAAAGGAGTTCACCTTGTCACGGTACTGGACCGTTCCTCCGGCTGTTTTGCAAGAGGTGCGGGGAAAAAATCGCTAATCAAAAGGGATGCAGTGTTGCAGAAAGAGACGCTGGAATTCCGGTAACCGGCAATCGCTGTTGCCGCGGTAAAAGAAACTATATCGTAAAAGGACATCAGAGCGAAGCATCCAAACGCTGCGTTCTGATGTCCATTTTGCTTCATAGTATTTACAAAGGACGCTCACGAGGACGGCATTGAAGTCCGTGTGCAGGATCACGATGTATGGCTGACGCAAAAGGCGATCGGTCAGCTTTTTTATGTGGACAGAAGCGTTGTTACAAAGCACCTTAAAAATATTTATGAAAGCGGCGAATTGTCCGAAGATGCAACTTGTGCAAATTTTGCACAAGTTGCAGATAACGGGAAAACCTATCAATACAAATTCTATTCGCTGTCCGCTATTATCGCCGTCGGCTACCGTGTTAACTCCGGCAGGGCAACACAATTCCGGCAATGGGCAACAAAGGTGCTGGACACCTTTGCCAAGCAGGGATATGTCTTAGATAAAAGCAGGCTGATCAACGGCCAGATCTTCGATGAGGATTATTTTGACCATCTGATTTCCGGAATACAGGAAATCAGGGCCAGCGAGCGCCGTTTCTACCAGAAAATCACGGATATTTATGCTACTGCCGTTGATTACTCCGTTGACAGTCAGATAACAAAAGATTTTTTTGCGTCGGTACAGAACAAGATGCATTATGCCGTTCACGGAAATACCGCAGCGGAGGTTATTGTGGCAAGGGCTGACCACACAAAGGAACATATGGGATTGACTTCATGGCGCAACGCTCCCAATGGAAAGATTGTAAAAGCCGATGTTTCTATCGCAAAAAACTACTTGTCCGTTGATGAGATGTAGGAGCTAAACGAGATTGTCACGATGTATCTAGACTATGCCACAAGGCAGGCCAGGCGGCATATTCCCATGACAATGGCGGATTGGGCTTCCAAACTGGATGCGTTTCTGCAATTCAATGATGCTGAAATTTTGCAGGACAAGGGAAAGGTTACTGCCGCAATCGCCAAAGCCTTTGCAGAAAGTGAATTTGAGCAGTACCGGATTATCCAAGACCGTTTGTATCAGAGCGATTTTGACCGTCTTGCAGCCAGCGCAGAGAAAGAAGATTGATGAAGTGAAAAAATGCCCGTTATCAGCCATACAGCCGATAACGGGCATTCGATTAAGAGTATACAAGTTCCGTCAGTACAATTTCCTCTGCACGGTTGCGAATGCTGTTCATGCGGCGCACCCACTCCATCTGGTCGGCCGCTTTCAGCGCTTCGGTTACGCCTTCCTGCTTTGCCATAGCAGATACGATGCTTTCCATACGCTCATTGCAGGTTTGGTCGATTTCCGCCAAATGACAGCGCAAATTGCCTGACGTCAGCAGGTTTGTGTAAAGTATCCTTCGGTGTTCTTTCAGATAACGGCGGCGCATACGCCCGTATTTGCCGATTTGATTGTCGCCAGTGTCCGGCAGGGTGAGATTCGGGATGAGGTAATCTCCCTCCCGACGGTAAGTGCCGCCCATCTGTTCAAAAATAGTCTTTTCCATAATCTTAAACCTCCGTCATCTTTATTTTGAATTTTTTAATCGGTGCGTGAGCGAATTTGATAATCAGCTCATCAACAGCGTCCGTATATCTTCCGTCTGCTATTGTATCAAGAGAAATTCAAAATGACGAATGTGCGATTTTATTTTTGAACATAAAGAAAGACAGCGTAAAAAGCATTTCTGCCTTCTACACTGTCTTTCCGCCTTTGCAACGCCCGTAAAGCTTGTATCTGATGTGTTTTCAAATTACTTCATTTTGTGGTGCTAGCATTGGGAGAGACCTGTTTTATATTGCAGTTTCATAATGGAACTGTATTAACAATCCAGCACATGAATCATGGATTCATCTAAAATATCTTTAATATGATCGTCATCTAAGGCATAGTAAATCATACGACCATCTCGTCTTGAGCGAATAAGCTTAGCATTTCTGAGTGCCTTAAGCTGATGAGAAACTGCCGACTGACTCATATTAAGAATATCCGCCAGCTCGCTGACGCAAAATTCACCGTTTATAAGGGCTATAAGTATCTTAAGTCTTGTACCGTCACCCATCACTTTAAAAAAATCCGAAAGAGCGGTTATATCCTCTTCACCTGGAAAATTTACTTTTATCTTTTTTGTATTATTATCATTCATTTGCAACACCTCATTAGAATTATACTTGAATATTTGAACGAATGTCAAAATATTTTTAAGAAGTTATGTCAAACCTATTGACACTTGAACAGGTATTCAAGTATAATACAGACAAAGGAACACATGAATAGTTGTTCATATATTAAAATGAAATTAGACAGGAAAGGAACAGAATATGAAAAAGACATTCAAACTTATAGACTTGGATTGTGCTAATTGCGCAGCAAAGATGGAAAGAGAAGCGGCAAAAATAGAAGGAGTTAATGAGGTAACTTTTAACTTTATGACTCAGAAAATGAAGTTGGACGCCGAAGATGAAAGGTTCGATGAAATCCTAGATGAAATTGCAAAAGTTTGCAAAAAGGTTGAGCCTGATTGCCAGATAGTTAGATAATACTTTATAGCTTAGGGTGTATGAAATGAGTAGAAAGTTAAAAAAACTGTTAGTCAGAATAAGCATAGCGGCAGTTCTATTTTTGGCGGGAATGCTACTTCCTCTGCCTGTGTACGGAGGATTTGAAACAAATATTATACTCCTCGTGGCAGCATATCTATTGGTGGGTTACGATATTATACTAAAGGCGGCAACAAACATCGGTCATGGACAGGTATTTGATGAAAATTTCCTGATGACCATAGCGACATTTGCGGCCTTTGGAACCGGTGAAATCGCAGAGGGTGTAATGGTAATGCTACTTTATCAAGTCGGCGAGTGGTTTCAGCAGTATGCAGTGGGAAAATCCAGAAATTCAATTAGTGATTTAATGGATATAAGGCCGGACTATGCGCATCTTGTAAAGGATGGAGAAACGCAGACAGTGGATCCGGAGGATGTTGCTGTAGGAGATACGATCCTTATTAAAGCCGGCGAAAAGGTGCCTCTGGACGGAATTGTTAAAAAGGGCGAAAGTTTTTTGGACACTTCGGCGCTTACAGGGGAATCCGTACCGAGGAGAATAAGCGCAGGCGATGAAATATTAAGCGGATGTATAAACGGCAGCGGACTTCTTGAGATAGAGGTTTCAAAGGAATTCGAAGAGTCCACAGTATCCAAAATTTTGGATTTGGTTGAAAACGCCAGCAGCAGAAAGGCAAAGGCGGAAAACTTTATTACAAAGTTCGCTAAATACTATACTCCTATAGTTGTTTTCGGAGCCCTTGTTCTGGCTATAATACCGCCTCTTGCGGGAATAGGTCCAGGATTTCGTGAATGGATTATTAGAGCATGCACCTTCTTAGTAATTTCCTGCCCTTGTGCTCTTGTTATATCCGTACCTCTGGGATTTTTCGGAGGAATAGGCGGAGCGGCAAAGGAAGGAATCCTTATCAAGGGAAGCAACTTTATTGAAACCTTAGCTAATGTGGATACTGTTGTCTTTGATAAAACAGGAACCGTCACAAAGGGTACCTTTGAAGTGCAAAAAATACAAGCCTCTGATGGAGTGACAGAAGATTATGTTTTGGAATGTGCCGCATTGGCAGAAAGTCATTCCAGCCACCCTATCGCAGGCTCCCTTATAGCTGCATATAAAAATAGAACAGGCAAAGAACTGTCAGCGGAAAAAGTTTCAGATGTAAAAGAATTCAGTGGTATGGGAGTTGCAGCCGTCATAGACGGAGTTGAAGTATTTGCAGGAAACGATAAGCTGTCAGCACCGGATAAGGCCGCCGTAAAATTTGCCAATGTAGATGCAGCCGGAACTGTGGTGCATGTGGCATTAAAGGGTAAGTATCTCGGATATATTTTAATATCAGATGAAATTAAAGAAGGTGTAGCTGAAGCTATGACCGAACTTAAGAAAAATGGAGTGTCCGACCTTGTCATGCTCACAGGAGACAGAAAAAATATAGCTGAAAAGGTAGCTTCTTCAGTTGATATAGATACAGTATATTCTCAGCTTATGCCAGGAGATAAGGTGGATAAGGTCGAAGAACTCATTGCCGCTGAAGATAAAAAGTCAAAGGGCAAGCTGGCCTTTGTGGGAGATGGTATAAATGACGCACCTGTACTTTCCAGAGCCGATGTGGGCATAGCCATGGGAGGTCTAGGCAGCGATGCGGCCATAGAGGCAGCGGATGTCGTAATAATGGATGATAGACTTTCAAAGATAGCAAAGGCCATAGGCATTTCTAGACGTACCATAAGAATCGTCAGACAAAATATAGTCTTTGCACTGGGTGTAAAGGGCATATTCCTCGTGCTGGGAGCTCTTGGCTTTGCAAATTTGTGGGAGGCGGTATTCGCCGACGTGGGAGTTGCATTTATCGCCATACTTAATTCCATGAGAACCCTTTACCAGAGAGGATAAAAGTGCTATCATAATACGGTAAGTTAATATGGTTTTCCCGGGCGAGGAGCGTCGTTGGGGTTTTTACTGTAACGCTTTCTACTGCGTACGAAAAAAGAATTTGCGAGGGAACCCGTGTTCCGGGGTGAGAGGATGCCAGCAAGCATCGACCGCTAATGCAGCAAATAGCTGTCTATGTAGAGGAGGTAAAGTACAATGAAAAATGTCAATGTCCGCAAACTTGCTCTGGCAGGGATTCTTGTTGCGGTGGGTCTTATTTGCTCGCCGTTTTCTATTCCGGTGGGAGCATCAAGGTGTGCGCCGATTCAGCACTTTATTAACATTCTGTGCGGCGTATTTTTAGGGCCGAGCTACGGCGTCGGAACAGCCTTTGTTACAAGTCTTCTGAGGAATATAATGGGAACTGGTACTCTTTTGGCCTTCCCAGGATCCATGTGCGGAGCGTTCTTATGCGGAATACTGTATAAGTACAGTAAAAAATTGCCGTTGGCATATGCCGGAGAGCTTTTCGGAACTTCGGTTATCGGCGGTATATTAAGCTACCCTATAGCCGTTCTGATGATGGGTCAGGAAAGTGCAGTGTTCGGATTTGTATTCCCGTTCTTTGTATCTAGCTGCGGAGGTACAATACTGGCAATATTCCTGGTTACAGCCATGAAGAAGATGAAGGTGTTTGATGTATATCTAGGCAATCTGGACGAGCCGCAAAACGGACTAAGTCACAGCCACAGATAATTAAGCATAAACGCGATAATTTTTACGAACTGTCTAAAATATTAGGCAGTTCTTTTTTTAAATCCTTGACTTAAAGTGGGCTTTAAGGGGTAAGATAAAAACAGATAGATACTACATTAGGGAAAAAGAATAAGAAGGAGGAATTATTATGAGTAAAAGTGCAGTGGTGTTTTACACCTGGGGAGGTCAGGCAAAGACCATGGCCGAAGAAATAGCGAAACTTACAGGCGCAGATATTATAGAGGTAAAGCCTAAGACTCCGTACTCTGATAACTACAGCACCTGTGTAAAGGATGCAAAGAAAGAGATGGATGAAGGAAAGCTACCTGAGCTGACAGAAACGGATTTTGACATGAGTGCATACGATACCGTATATTTGGGAAGTCCAATCTGGTTCGGAACTATTGCGGCACCGATTGCAGCCTTTCTGACAGAGGTAGATCTGACAGGTAAAATCGTAAAGCCTTTCGTAACCCACGGAGGCGGTGGAAAGGGACATACGGATAAGGATGTAGCCGCCCTTTGTCCTGGCTCTGATGTAAAGCCGGCACTGGCGGTGTACGAAGGCGGTAAGAAGGAAGAAATCGAAGCTTGGGTTAGAGCCTAAAGATAATAAAACGCGAAAAAACAGGAAGCCACACTATGTAGCTTCCTGTTTTGATTTTATTAAAGTCGGTAAAAATCTGTAGTATTAGTTATTGGCTCTTTAACTTTTTTAGTGGTTGAACCCTAGCTTTAACTTTAATAGTGGTGTAATATTTGGTAATTTTAAAAGGAGTACAATGTGTATTTATGCACATCTGTACTCCTTTTCCCTTTCTATGATATAGTACCTTTTGCGAAACAACTAATACCAGAAAGGACATTTTCATATGATAAATACTATCATGAAGTTATTTAATTTGGAACATAAAATTATCAATGATATTGAAACTATCAGTGTTGATAATGAAATCTTTGTAATTATCTCTCTAAAAAAGAGGCTTTCTAAATGCCCTGTTTGTGGCTCTTTTAGCGACTTGACACATGATTACAGGCAAAGAACTCTTAATCATGCCATTTTGAACGGCAAAACTACACATATTATCTACAACAGGCGACGTTATCGTTGCACTTCATGCAGCAAAGTCTTTGCTGAAAACAATCCTTTCGTCTCCTCCGGTAGAAGATTATCTCGTTACACTATCATACGCATAATGAAAATGCTTAAAGATCCTCGCGTTACATTCTCTATGGCATCTGATATAGTTAATATCTCTATTACATCTGTCTTGCGTATTTTCGATGAATATGCCGGTATATCTACCACCTCTTTTCCCACTGTACTTTGTATTGATGAGGTATATACTTCCAAATATCGTCAA
>NZ_JADCKA010000007.1 GCF_014982745.1 Gallibacter intestinalis
TTCCTCAGTACTTTTAATATTTTCTAAAATTGCACCTTTTAATTCAAATAATTCTTCTATATAATTTGACATGAGCATAATTGAAAACTCCTTTCTATGTTATTGTGGTGATTTCATTTTAAATGAGTTTGATATTATGCTCAATTTTTTATTGCATAAAAAATGTTGAGGCATCATACCCCAACATTTATTATAGAACCTTTACTTTTTGTAACTATATTAGGACTATTACAAATCTATTTTAAGTCCTCTATTCTCCGAAAAAAGATATAGCCAGGTTTCCTTTACCCTTTTAGAAGTTGCCCTTTGCAGCGCTTCACTGTAAAGATGCATCTGCTCTCTATATAGCTCCTCAATTCCCTCTGTGTTTTTATTTGTTTTGTAATCTACCACTACAATGCCGTCGTCCTCTTCAAACCAACAGTCTATTACACCCTGAACTATGGTCGGTGTATCTTCCTTGTACCAGTTCATAATAAAGCTTTCCTCTTTATTAACAGCATTGGCAGATGCGGCGCGTTTTCCGATATCACTTTCAAAGAAGGCAACTATCTTAGATTTATCTACCGCAGCACCCTCTTCCTCGGTTATAATGCCCCTTTCCACTAAATCATCAACAGCTTTAGAGATATATTCATTTCCTGACTTAACTGCCTTTTCAAAATCAATTTCTTCCATAACTGTATGGTACACTGTTCCAAGACGAGCACCCTTTAGCAGCTTATCATTATCATATTCCTCCGAATCTTCTTTAAAAATGCCCTTCCTATATTCCATCTGAGCAATTTCTTTGCTAATTTGACTTTTATCTTTATTAAGTTCACTTACAGTATATTTGGATTTTACATTGCCCATATATTCATATGGATAGTTGTATTCCAGTACATCACTAATATGTGTTCTTTCAGAGGCGTTAGCTTTCTCCTTAAATATATTGATATTATCCCTTCGATTTTTATGCCCATTGTCATCGAATGAAGGTATCATATCAGATGCATACTCCTCGGAAACAAATTTAACATCGCAATAGTTTCTGCTTATATTAGGGAAAATAACATCAAGGTTTGATACTGCTTCTCCTACACCGCTGCATTTTTTTCGTTCATATTCCGATAAGTCTTTTACTATTCCTGTCATTATAAGGATATCCTTGGCTCTTGTCATAGCCACATACAAAACTCTCAATTCTTCTTCTCTAGATTTATCATTATTTAATTCTTTTATCAGTCTTTGAAGAATTGTATTTTCTGCTATCTTGTTTTCTATATCAATATATGTTACGCCAAAACCTATGTCACGGTGAAGCATTCCCACATCTGTCATCTCGTCTTTTCTCCATGTGTTTTGCAGATTTGGAAGTATTACCACAGGATATTCTAAACCCTTACTTTTGTGAATCGTAGTTATCTGGACAGTATCATCCTCTTCTGACAACAGACTGCTCTGTCCCACATCCATCGGTTTTTCTTTTTTAATGCTGTCAAAGTATTGCAAAAGACCGTAAAGGCTATTATCTCTTGAAGAAGTATACATGGCCGTTTGATCCGCAAAGGTTCTGAGGTTAAGACGACGCTGCTCACCTCCTCTCATGGTTCCAGCATAAAGATAAATACCGCTTTCCTTCATAAGGTCCCATACAAACTCTTCTAAAGGCTCAAATGCAGATTTTTCCTTCCACTGGTTAAGTTGCATCACAGTATTGCGACATTTTACCGTCAGATAATCTTCACTTTCCCTTTGTGCATAATTTAAGAAAGCTCTGCCAAAGGATTCGTCTTTACTTTCTAATTTTATTTCAATCAATTCATCAATGGTAAAGTCAAACACAGGAGAATACAAAACACCTAAAAGCGGCACATCTCTGTGAATATTATCTATTACCTTTAGCAAATCCAGCAGCAAATTAACTTCAATGTTTTCAAAATAACCGCTGTCACCGCTTAAATATACAGGTATATCCAACTTTTCAAGGATTTTGGCAAAGGCACCACCTTTGTTCTTGAAGCTCCTCATAAGTACCACTATATCCCTGTATCTTAGTGGTCTTACCCGTTCTTCCTTTACATCATATATGTCAGTTCCTACAATAGATTTAATCTTTTTAGCGGCCAGCAGAGCCTCCTTTTCCAAGTCCTTTAATTCTTCCAGTTCAAGATTGTTTTTAAGCTCGCTGTCAGTTGCCGATTTATCTATAATGTAGAGCTGTGTTTTAAGATTATATGCTTCCGGTGCTTTAACTCCTGCATAAAGAGCAGCATCCTCATCATAATCTTCCATAACATTTTCAAATACGCTGTTTATGCTGTCTATAATTGTAGGCTTGCTCCTGAAATTCATATTAAGATCTATCTTTTCGCTGTTTTCACAAACCTCGGAATATTCATGATATCTATCTTTGAAAATCTGGGGTTCAGCTTGACGGAAGCTGTATATGCTCTGCTTTACATCGCCAACCATAAACAGGTTATCATCTCTTTTAACCTTTTCTATGATAGCTTCCTGCAGATAGTTACTATCCTGATATTCATCGATAAATATGTATTCGTACTTTTGCCTACATTCTGATGCAACCTCTTTATTTTCCAGTATATTCAAAGCAAAATGTTCAATATCATTAAAGTCCATTATACCTCTGTCGATTTTTTCACCAGCAAATCTATTGTGAAATTCGACTATGAGATTTTCTGTTTCCTTCGTCTGCTCATAAGTGTCCACAACCTTTTTAAACTGATCAGAAAAAGACTCCTTCATATATCCCTTCTTTAGTTCTGTAAATATATCCGAAAGTCCATCCTTAAGAATTGAAACCTGATCTTTAACCGATGAATACGCTTCCTTTTCATCCTTTGTAGCCCTTAACTGAGTGAACTTTAGCTTCTCTATCTCATCAAATGCTTCATCGTAGCTTTCATCAGTAAACAAATCGCACAGTTCTTCAAGCTTTTCATAATCCTCCTGCTGCTTTGCTGCCATATTATCGGCTCCGGCACTCATAAGCACATCCACTATTTCTTCCTTTATCCTTTTCATTTCGGATAAATCATCAAGCACCGATTTTTTGATAAGTTCAAAGGCATATGTATTTTCATAATCCTCATATTTTTTAATTTTTTCCACAGCTTCGGATAGCCATTCAAATGGCTTTGGCATTGCCATGATTTTATCGTAAAAATTGATGAGATTGGTTTTAAGATTGTTCTCATCCCGGACATTTCCGTATCTGTTAAGATAATTTATAAAATTTTTATCTTCCCTTTCAAAGCAGTCTTCAAAGAGGTCATCCATTATCTGTATTTTGAGTAAACCGATCTGAGTCTCATCAGCTACTTTAAGAGATGGATCAAGATCTATAACATAAAAATACTTTCTTATAATACTTATGGCAAAGGAATGAAATGTGGAAATTGACGCTTTGCCAATCATGGAAAGCTGCCTTCTGTAGAAGGCAGTATCTCCATCTCCGTTTTTAATTCTTTTTTTAAGAGCCGCAGCAATTTTAGCTTTCATTTCCGATGCAGCTGCCTTTGTAAAGGTTACCACCAAAAGCTTATCAACATCTATACGCTCTTCAGTTATAAGCTGTATTATCCTTTCAACAAGGACCGCTGTTTTACCTGAGCCGGCAGCTGCTGCCACCAGAAGATTTTTCCCCCTGGATTTTATAGCCTGCTCCTGTCTCTTAGTCCATTTCATAAGTTGTTGTTACCTCATTTTTTTAATAGAGAATGTCCTGTCATTTCTACAGGTATATCCAAATTCATCATTTCCAATAAAGTCGGTGCTATATCAGCCAGTTTACCTCCATCGCAAAGATTTATTCCTTTATCAGCTATATGCATAAGCGGTACCCTGCTAAGAGAATGTGCCGTTACTATATTACCTTGTTCGTCCAACATTACATCAGCATTACCGTGATCAGCCGTCAAAAGTATCTGACCGCCCAATTCAAGGGTTTTCTTTACTATTTTTTCAACGCATTTATCCAGAGCTTCTATAGCCTTTATGGCTGCTTCCATTACTCCTGTATGTCCAACCATATCTGCATTGGCAAAATTTAAAATCACCAAATCATAATGCTCCATATTTTCCAAAACCTTATCTGTAACCTCGTATGCACTCATTTCCGGTTTAAGATCATAGGTGCTAACTTTAGGTGAAGGTACCAATATCCTGTCCTCTCCAAGATTTGGCTCTTCCACACCTCCATTAAAGAAGAAAGTCACATGAGCATATTTTTCCGTCTCAGCTATGCGAAGCTGCTTTAACCCGAGAAAAGATACATACTCTCCTAAAGTATTTTTAAGAGAGACTGGAGGATATGCCACATGAACATTTTTCAAAGTAGCATCGTACTGAGTCATAGTTACATAATAAAGATCCTTTAACTTTTCTCTTTCAAATCCGTTAAAATTCTCCTCTGTAAATGCTCTAGTTATCTCCCTAGCCCTGTCAGGTCTAAAATTATACATAATTACGCTATCACCGTTACCTACGCAAGTGGCACCATCTACTACCGTAGGTATTACGAATTCGTCGCTTTCATCTCTTTCATAGGCTTCTGCTACAGCCAAAGACGCAGTTTTAACATATAATCCCTCACCTAATGCGATGGCATCATAGGCCTTCTTAACTCTTTCCCATCGGTTGTCCCTATCCATGGCATAATATCTTCCGCTAACTGTAGCGATTTTACCTGTGCCAAGCTCCTCCAGAGTCTTTTCGATTTCCTCGATATACACATCTGCACATCTAGGTGGTACATCTCTGCCATCTAAAAAGCAATGAACATAAAGATTTGAAACTCCTCTGTCAGCAGCAAGCTTTAAAATTGCCTTCAAATGATCTATGTGAGAATGAACTCCACCGTCGGAAAGAAGTCCGAACACATGAAGATTGCTGTCATTTTCTTTTACATGGTCTATGGCTTCGTTTATAACAGCATTATCATAAAATGCTCCCCTCTCTATTTCATCTGTTATCCTAGTAAGCTCCTGAAAAACCACTCGGCCAGCGCCTATATTAAGATGACCTACTTCAGAATTTCCCATCTGACCGTCAGGGAGTCCTACATCCTTACCCGAAGCTCCTATTGTGGTATTTGGATATTTTTTAAAAAGCTCATCAATAAACGGCTTATTTGCCTGTGCTATTGCGTTGCCGTAATCATTGGGGTTTATCCCAAAGCCATCCAGTATCATAAGTATTGTTGGTTTTTTACTTTCCATTTTCCTACTCCATAACTTTTTCCGCTGCTTTTATTCCATCTACTGCCGCAGATACTATACCTCCGGCATATCCTGCTCCTTCACCTGCAGGATAAAGTCCCTTTATATTGGACTGCATATCTTTATCTCTGATTGTCCTTACCGGCGATGAACTTCTCGTTTCAACTGCTCTTAACAGTGCCTCAGGGGAATTAAACCCTTTTAGCTTTCTTCCCAAATGTGGCATTGCCTCCTTCATAGCCTCTTTTGCAAACTTCGGAAGACATGCTGCCACATCTGAACCTTCAAAATCCTTCCACTTACATGTTGGAAAATTATATCCACCACCTAATTCGTAAGCTTTTTTCTCATATTTTTCCTGAAAAGTTACTCCCGCCAGAGGATGCTCTGAGCCAAAATCCTCAGTCCTCACATCCACAAGAAGCGCACTGTTGGCAAGTCCGCTATCCCTAGCTCTAAGGCTCATACCATTGGTCACTACTTGACCCTTTGAAGATGAAGCCATCACCACTGTGCCACCCGGACACATACAGAAGGTATATACACCTCGTCCAGATGATGTCCTATAGTTTATCTTATAATCTGCTGCTCCAAGCCTATTTGCTAGCTTAGGATCGCCATATTGTGCTTTATCAATCATCTCCTGAGGATGTTCT
The DNA here is from genome assembly GCF_014982745.1 of Gallibacter intestinalis. Classification (GTDB taxonomy): domain Bacteria; phylum Bacillota; class Clostridia; order Peptostreptococcales; family Anaerovoracaceae; genus Gallibacter; species Gallibacter intestinalis. The sequence continues at coordinate 5,882 of NZ_JADCKA010000007.1, forward strand.
ATACGGACTCCTATGGAAAACGGCTTTTGCTCCATATTAAGTCCTCTATCATACATCATGCGGAAGGTATCTCTAGCACTGTGACCTATTGCAAAGATAGCTCTGTCACAGTCAATCTCATATTCTTTGCCATTATGATTAACTTTAAGACCTGTAAGCTTATCCTCTTTGCTTATTATATCCGTTACCCTTGAAGAAAACCTAACCTCGCCTCCAAGAGAAATGATTTCTTCTCGAATTGCAATAACCAGTTTTCTTAGTATATCAGTTCCTATATGTGGTTTTTGCTTATATAAAATATCATCAGGTGCACCGAACCTGTGAAATTCCTCAAGAACCTTTCTTATTCTTTTATCCTTTGTTCCAGTTGTCAGCTTACCATCGGAAAAGGTGCCTGCTCCTCCTTCGCCAAACTGCACATTTGATTCTTCGTCTAGGATGCCTTCCCTCCAAAACCTTTCCACATCTTCTGCCCTTTGATCTGCACTCTTTCCTCTTTCAAGGACTATTGGACTATATCCTGCCTGTGCCAAGGTTAATGCAGCAAACATTCCGCAAGGACCAAAACCTACAATAACAGGCCTCTTATCCTTGGGATATTTACCTTCTGGAAAGTGATATGAAGTGTCAGGAGCATCAGGCAGATTAAGCTTTTTTGAACACTCAAAGTCCACACTGTAAACCAATCTGATGTTACCTTTATCCCTGGCATCTACAGATTCCCTTGCTATTTTCCATTTTTTTATGTCTGAAGACTTTAGCTTAAGCTTTTCTGCAACTTTAGCCGGAATTCTATTCACATCCTCATCTATTTTAAGTTTTATCTCATGTATTCTGTACATATTGCCTTTCCCGCTTTTCTTGCAGTGTTCCATGCATTTTCAAGATTAAATCCTCCGCACGGACCTACATAATCGATTATTTCTCCGGTAAAGTATAATCCCGAAACCACTGTTGACTCCATGGTATGAAGATTAAAATCATCCCAGGAAACTCCTCCCATGGTACATTGTGCCTGCTTCCATCCCTTCGCACCGGTAATCGTAAATCTGACATTCTTAAACATTAGAATTATATCTTTAAGATGTTCAGTGCTTAAGTCCTTTGCCTCAGGAATTCTTTGAGAAATATCCTTTAATAATTTTTGTGCAAGCTCCGGTTTTACAATGGATTTCATCAAATCAATTGTCTTTAAGCCTGAAATATTTTTCTTTCTAGAAAGTATATAAAGTATTTCCGTAGGCTTATATTCTGGAAGCAAATCCAATGCCAGCTCATAATCACTAAAACCTGTATTTTCATTTAGTCTTACGAAATTGCTTAAATTAAAAATACAAATTCCGGAAAGTCCATCTTCGGTAAACTGAACTTCTCCCTTTTCTTCCTCCACGAAATAACTGTGTCTGAAAAGAGTTACTCCTGCGTTTGCTCTAACTCCTTTATTTATCCCCAATACACTATTGGAACATTCCAATGCTACAAGGGCAGGAGCTAGCTTGTTGATGGTGTGTCCCATATTCCTAGCCAAAACATATCCATCACCTGTTGTGCCAAACTGCGGAGCGGATTTACCGCCAGTTGCTATAATTACCTTTTCTGCTTCAAAACTTTCTTTATCTGACGATACAATAAAGCATCCCTTTTCATTTATTTTACTTATATTATTGACAGTGACATTCTTTTTTATATCAACGCCCAAAGATAAAAGCAGATTTTCCATTGTTTCGGTAACATCCTTTGCCCTTTCCGACACCGGATATGCTCTGCCCTCATTATCCGTTTTTATTTCAACACCTATGCTTTTAAAAAAGCGTGATGTGTCTCCAAAGGTTGGACACTGCACATTACTTATATTGCATCTGCCATTGCCAGTTACAGAAAGCTTTTTGCCGAGAACATCTTTCTTTTCTAATAAAAGTACATTTAAGTCCGGCATTTTTTCTTTTATGTATATGGCTGCGGCCATTCCCGATGCCCCACCGCCTATTATGCACACATTGGATTTTTTCATAGAATTTCTCCTTTTAAGCAATCATTTATATTTTATCATAAATACCCTTATTTTTCCGCAAGATAACATATTTGGTGGCATGGAAATTCTCATCGTGATAAAATTAAATTGTCTTTTACATCATTGAAATTATAAGGAGAAGCCCTATGGTATATACAACCATTTACGATTCACCCTTCGGAAAGATTTACATGAACAGCGATGGCGAATATCTTACAGGACTTTGGTTTGCAGGATCAAAGGATAACCTCAAGCATATTATAGGTGCGGACAAAGACGATTTGCCGGTATTTGAAGATACACATCTTTGGCTTGACATTTATTTTGCAGGAGGCATTCCGGATTTTATTCCGGATATAAAATTAGAAGAAATCACTCCATTCCGTCAGGAAGTGATTGATATTATGATGAAAATTCCGTACGGTAAAACCATAACCTACGGCGATATAGCTAAAGAAATCGCTTCCCGTCGCGGAATTGAAAAAATGTCCGCAAGAGCTGTAGGCGCCGCTGTGGGAAGCAATCCTATTTGCATTATAATACCTTGTCACAGAGTAATCGGCTCCGGTGGCAATTTGACAGGATACGGTGGAGGCATACAAAATAAAATTGCTCTGCTAAAGCTCGAAGGTAACGATATGAACAATTTCGTTTTACCAACGAGAAAATAATAAAACACGCGATGATCAATATTCGTAATTGTTCATCGCGTATTTTTGTGTAGTATGTGTAGTTTGATTCTTTACTCGTTTATTCTCCCTTTGCAATAGACTGCTTTTTAGCTCTGTAGCCTTTAATTACGGCTTCTGCTATATTATTGCAGCTGTCACCCATTCTTTCAAGATTATGAATTACATCAAGGAATACAACAGTAACTGCCGGTGAACATTCGTTGTCCACAAGTCTATGCATATGCTCCTGCCTGATTTCGTTTTCCATGGCATTTATCTTTTCTTCCTCTGCCAGTACCTTTTCTGCAAGTTCAGGACTTCCCGTCTCAAGACTTTCCATGGTATCCACAAGCATTGTTTCTATCTTATTAAAGTATTCATCCACTTCGTTTTTAGCGATATCTGAGAATACATATTTATTTTTTGCCTTATCTTCTGCAAGTTCCACTATGTTCTTACAGTAGTCGCCGATATGCTCAATATCCGAAGCCACATGAAGCAGAGCGGATACTCTTTCCTTCTGGAAGTCGGTTATACTTTCGGCGGAAAGTATCTGAGAAAGATACTCTATAGTCTTAGTTCTTATTATATTTACAGTCTTATCGGTTTCGATTACATCATTAACCATAGCAAGGTTGCCCCCTGCAAAAGCTTCCCTTGATTTTTTAAGCATATCAAAGGTAAGAGAAGCATTTCTTGTAAGCTCCTGTATGGCAAGATGTGTAGCAAATACCGGCTGCTCTAAAACATTGGTATCTAGGAATACAGGTCCAGCAACCATATCTTCCCTTTCGTCCTTTCCTGGGATGATAGTAGTAACTATCTTTTCCAGTACCTTTATAAACGGCAGCCATAAAATTGTAACTGTCAGGTTAAAGAGCAGATGTGTGTTAGCTATCTGTCTTGAAATAACCTCAACCTCAGGTCCCTTAGGTGAAAGCCATGTTACAAGCTCAGCTATCTGAGGAACAAACCATATAAACAGCAAAGTACCGGAAATGTTAAATATCGTATGGGAAATCGCTGTTCTCTTGGCATTCTTTGAGCCACCTATGGAAGCTAAAAGCGCGGTAATTGTAGTACCAATATTATCACCAAACAGTACAGGTATCGCACCAGTTAAACCTATTATCGATGTTACTCCATCAGGACCTGCTGTCATAGCCAAATTCTGCAATACGGCAATTGTCGCTGAACTGGACTGAACAACAAGGGTCATGCACAAACCTACAAATACTCCGAGTACAGGTATATCCGCCACCTTCATTATCATTTCCGTAAATACAGGAGACTCAGCCATCGGTTCCATGGTGCTGCTCATTGTATTGATACCTACAAAGAGAAGTCCAAATCCGAACAAAATCTGTCCTATTTTTACTGCCATCTCTTTCTTCTTAAAGAAGAAATACATGATAAATCCGATAAATACAAATATCCATGCAAAATCGCCTATATTAAAGGCTATAAGCTGCGCAGTAATGGTAGTACCTATATTAGCACCCATAATTACGCTGATTGCCTGCCTCAGCTTCATCAGTCCTGCACTGGTAAAACCTATTACCATTACAGTGGTAGCACTGCTAGACTGAAGTACCGCAGTAACCAGTGCACCTGCAAGCACTCCCATGACCGGATTTTTTGTAAGCATTCCAAGGATGTTTCTCATCTTATCCCCGGCTGCTTTTTGAAGTCCGTCACTCATGAGATTCATACCATAAATAAATACGGCAAGTCCTCCCAGGAGCGTAACTATCATCTGAAATGTTTCAAGACTCATTCTAAACCTCCTGTGTTTTAACCCATTGTTAATTTTATACGCTTTTTTGCACCTGTTAGTTAATCTTATGTTAAGAACTTGTTAAATTTTATTATGTTTTTGTTAATTGCGACCATAATCGGTTTGCTTTTTAACATGTTCTTAACATTTTGTCTCATGAGTCGTTTAGAAAGCAAAAAGCAGAGACAATTTAGTCCCTGCTTTAAGTCTTTATATCTTTATTTTTTAATGACAATGGAAAATTCTGAACCCTCGTCAGGTTTGCTGCTAACCTTAAGTTCTCCATTAAATAAGGCAGCCGTATGCTTTACGATGGAAAGTCCAAGGCCTGTGCCTCCCACCTTTGTAGATCGAGATTTATCCACACGATAAAATCTTTCAGCAATCCTTTCAAGATCTTTTTGCTCAATTCCTATACCGTCATCCTTTATGGTAATAATCTTTTCATCATCGGTTTCATATCCCCGTACCCATACATGACCGCCGTCCTTGCCATATTTGATGGCATTTTCAATAAGGTTTACCATCATCTGCCTGAACTTATCTTCACTTCCCTTTATTTCAAGGGTATCATCTATTTCATTTATAACCGTAATGTTTCTTCTGCGTGCTATAGGTTCAAGCATTTCCGCCACATCGTCCGTTATATTAAATACATTTATATTCTCATCGGATGTATCCATACGACTTTCAATATCGGAAAGCACCAGTATATCATCGATAAGGCGTTTTAAACGGGCAGTTTCAATGGCTATTATTTCTATAAATCTATCTCTTGTTTCTGGGTCATTAACAGCTCCGGCTTGAAGCGTCTCTATAAAGCCTGAAATGGATGTCAGAGGAGTTTTTAGCTCATGGCTTACATTTGCCACAAATTCAGACCTTATATTTTCTGCCTGTCTGTTTTCCTCTTCCACCTCCATCACCTGGTGCCGCATATTTTCAATAGGCCCTTTAAGTATAAAATAAAGGGAAAGCACACCGGCACATGTAACGATAAATACTCCTACAGCCAGTAATACCGCATTTTCTTTAAACAGAACAGCCGCCACTGAAGCAATAATCGCCGTTAGCAATGCACAAATCAACCATCTTGTTTTCATTTCAGCTTATAACCTCTTCCTCTAATGGTTTCTATATAATCATCACCGTTCTGATTTTCACCAAGCTTCTGTCTGAGATGCCTTATATGCACATCAACCGTTCTTGTTTCGCCAACATAGTCAATGCCCCATACCTTATCGAGAAGCTCATCTCTGGAATATACTCTGCCCCTGTGTTTTGCTAGGAATGACAAAAGCTCATACTCCTTATATGTAAGATCGATAATAGTACCCTGAACAGTCACCTCATGTCTGCTCTGGTCTATTACTATATCCCCGGCAGTTATGCTTTCGGCATTTTCTTCACTTTCTCCAATGTCACCTGAAGGAGTACCGTTCATATCCACTCTTCTTAAAACTGCTTTAATTCTGGCCAAAAGCTCTCTTATGCCAAAAGGCTTTGCAATATAATCGTCTGCACCAAACTCAAGTCCCAGCACCTTATCAACCTCTTCTGATTTTGCCGTAAGCATTATAATAGGAATCTCTATGCCTTCTGATCTCAGTTCTCTGCATATTTCATAACCATCCTTTCCAGGAAGCATTATATCAAGCAGAATAAGATCCGGATTTTCCTTGTAAGCCAAGGTAATACCGGAGATACCGTCTTCTGCCTCTATGGCATCGTATCCATTAGCCTTTAGGTTATACATAACCAATTCCCTTATGTTTGCCTCGTCTTCGATAATCAAAATTTTCTTTTTCATTGTCCCTCGTTTTCTCTCTTAAATATAAAACCTCTATTTATCGCTTCAGCAATATTGCTGCAACTATCTCCTATTCTTTCAAGGTTGTGCATTACATCCACATAAACTACAGTAGATGCGGTATCACATTCTCCTGATTCAAGCCTGTTTATATGTCTGCTTCTAAAATCAGCCTCAACTATATCTATTTTATCCTCTTGATGAATGACAGAATCAGCAATCTTACTGCTTCCTTCATCTATAGCATCAAAGGTATCATCCATCATCTTTTTTACAAGGTCAAAGCACTCATATATTTCCGTATACGCCTTATCCGAAAGCCTATATTCGTTCTTTTCCTTTTCTATAGCTAAAGTAGCTATATTTTTACAATAGTCGCCTATATGCTCCACATCAGCAGCCATATGATAAAACTCCGCTATGGCGTTTTTTTGATAGTCATTAGTATTTTCACTGGCGAGAATCTCAGAAAGATATCTGACAAGTCTATCCCTTAATACATTTATCGTCCTATCTTCATCGATTACCTGTTCTGCGGTTTTAATATCTGCGGATATAAATGCTCTTTTGCATTTTATAAACATATCTCTTGCCAATCTGCCGATTCTTAGAAGTTCTCTGATTACCATATGCATAGCAACTTCCGGCTGATTGATAATGTTAACATCCAAGTAACCGCTGTATTCATCATTATGTAATTTTGAATCAGTTACATCATCCTTAAAACACTTTTTAAGAATCTTTGAGAGCACTCCGGATAAAAGCAAAAATATAACTGCTCCAAACAGATTAAAAATAAGGTTTACATTGGCAGCCTGCCTTGCAATCACATCACCTTGAAGCCCCTGTGGTGAAATCGCCTCAACTATATATGCTATTTGAGGTATAAACCAAATCGCAATTACAAAGGCTGTGATATTAAACACCACATGAGCAGTGGCCGCCCTTTTACCGTTAACAGAAGTCCTTCCTGCAGAAAGGAATGTCCTGATGGCTACACCTACATTAGCTCCAAGTATAACAGGTATTACACCTTCAAGGCTCATAACAGTTACACACTGAATTAGAGCGATAACGGCAGCAGATGAATTAAGCAATAGAGCCAACAACAAGCCAAACAAAACTGCCGCAACAGGCATACCAGACATCCATGAAACAATATCCGTAAAGGACTTAGTATCAGCCAGCTGTATAAAGGCAGCGTCCATGGTTGCAATTCCTACGAAAAATATACCAAACCCAAATATGATCTGCCCTGCGTCCTTGGCCCATTCTTTGGATTTCATAAAGAACAACAGCACAAATCCTATAAAAACAAATATCCATGCGTAGCTGTCCAAATCAAATGCTGTAATTTGAGATGTAACCGTCGCACCCAAATTTGCTCCAATAATAACGCTAATTGCCTGCCTGAGACCTATAAGCCCCGCATTTGCAAAGCTTAAAGTCATAAGTATTGTAGCAGATGAACTTTGAAAAATAACCGCCGCAACAATTCCAGCAATTATCCCCTTTATCGGATGAGATGCAAGCATGGAAAGAATGCCCCTCATCCTGTCGCCAACGGTTTTTTGAAGACCGTCGCTCATAAGGTGCATTCCAAATATGAATACTGCAAGCCCGCCAAATATCGACGCTGATAGAACAATTGCCTGCGGATTCATTTTTACCTCCTGATCAGTAAATTACTTTAAAATTATACCACAGGATATTGTTAAATGTAAAACCCTGAAGCCATGCATGATATAAGCTGGCGTATTCCCTTTCCAAAGTCTCCGGATATATCTATATCAACAATTCCGTCTGCTAAAGAAAACGCCTTATCGTCTTTTATAATATGTATATCCATCGGTTCTATAAGTTTTTCACCTTCACTTGTTAATTTTTCTTCGTCATTAAAATCATCTTCAAAAAATTCGTCTAAACTGCGGTCGACAGATGGCATAAAGTTTTTAACTGAAATTATTTTGTCGCCATATTTATCACAATCTTCACGTTTAAGCTCGATTTCTAAACTCGTATCACAGCTTTTCTCCACATAAATTATCCTGTCTGCCATATCTTTTATCTGTGCTGATAGTTCATTTCTTGCAGTTCCTACATCCACAATTATTCTTTCAAATATGTCCTCCGATGTAATTGTGTTTAAAACTCCTGATAATTCTCCGATATTAAGCTCATTAAAGCGATTTTTCCAAGATGATGTATTAAATGATTTAACTCCATAAAGATCCGAATTAAAATAGCTATCTCGTTTTTCATAAAATGGCCCAGAACCGTAAAGATATTCGTAAATATATTCCTTGAGATTACCTTCCGCTTTTTGCTCAAAAAACAATCTTTCTTCGTGAATATCACCGATGGAAATATATAGCACTTTCTGATTTCCTGGCAAAGCAAAATCCCTTGCTATTCCTACAGCTATGCTGCTGCAACCAACTCCGCCTTTAGATGCACAAACCGCATATATGCTGCATTTCTTCATACTAACTGATGAAACTTCTTTATGATTCCACCTGTGTGCCTTTGAAATTATTTTGTCCGCAATTTCTAAAAGACTCGAATATTTATATGCAACATCTAAATTAGCTTTATCCTGAGCATTATCTGTAAGGAATAAAAGATTATCGCCATCCAATTTATCTGAAATAAACTCTCTATAAGACTCCATTTGTTGCTTACCCAAGTCAATAATGCGTATATCAAACTCTTCGTTTTTTGCATAAGCATCAGTGAATTCCGAGGTTATAGTAAAATCAGCAGGCACATTAATGCTTCTCATACATGCCGCAACTGCAGCCGCATATTCAACATCCTCACTTACAAAAAGGGCTTTTATTCTTTCCATATTTTACCACTCCTTTCGTGGTGATTATATCTTATATGGAAATATTTTACAATGCATTCCTTAAAAAAAGCAGGACATTATCTGTCCTGCCATTGTTGTGGATTCTTATCTCTAATTACCGCTTGAGCAGCAGCCAGTCTGGCTATCGGAACTCTATACGGCGAACAGGACACATAATTAAGTCCTATTCTGTAACAGTATTCCACGGAAGCCGGCTCACCGCCATGCTCACCGCATATTCCAAGCTTAATATTAGGTCTTGTCTTTTTTCCTAATTCTATGGCCATTTCCATCAGCTTTCCTACGCCTGTGGTATCAATGCTCATAAACGGATCGTTTTTAAGAATATTTTTATCAGTGTATTCCTTTAATATCTTACCTGTATCATCACGGCTAAATCCAAAGGTCATCTGAGTGAGGTCATTGGTACCGAAGGAAAAGAACTCTGCCTCTTCTGCAATTTCATCAGCTGTAAGCGCTGCTCTAGGAATTTCAATCATCGTACCAATCTGATATCCGATTTCTTTGCCTGTCTTCTTAAATATCTCTGATATGGTTTCTTCTACAGTTGCTCTTACAAATGCAAGTTCCCTGTCGATTCCCACAAGAGGTATCATAATCTCAGGTTCAATATCTATATTTTTTTCTTCCTTAACCTCCATGGCCGCCGTGATTATGGCTTCCGTCTGCATTTTAGCTATTTCAGGATATGTTACAGCCAGTCTGCACCCTCTGTGACCTAACATAGGATTGAATTCCTTTAGCTCTGTCACCTTATCTCTGAGCTTTTCCGGAGAAATACCCATCTGCTGAGCCAAATCATTTATCTCCTTTTCAGTGGATGGAAGGAACTCATGTAACGGTGGATCTAAGAGCCTGATGTTTACAGGTCTGTCCTCCATAACCTCGAAAATTCCTTTAAAATCCTCTTTCTGATATGGTAAAAGCTTTGCCAAAGCCTTTTCCCTTTCTTCTCTATCAGATGCAAGAATCATCTTTCTCATATCGGAAATTCTATCTTCATCAAAAAACATATGCTCTGTTCTACAAAGTCCTATGCCTTCTGCACCGAATTCAACCGCCTGTTTTGCATCCCTCGGATTATCAGCGTTAGTTCTTACCTTCATGGTCCTAATTTCATCGGCCCATGTCATAACTTTGGCAAAATCACCGCTCATTTCCGGCGCTACTGTAGCAATTCTTCCCGGATATACATTTCCGGTGTTTCCGTCAATGGAAATATAATCGCCTTCGCCTATGATTATATCTCCCGACTTCATTGATTTTGCAATCTCATCAACTATGACCTCAGAACATCCTGCCACGCAGCACTTTCCCATACCTCTAGCAACAACTGCCGCATGGGAGGTCATACCGCCTCGCGAAGTCATAATTCCTTCAGCTGCCACCATGCCGGCCAAGTCCTCAGGAGAAGTCTCCTGTCTTACCAAAACAACCTTTTCACCTCTGTCAAAGGCAGCCTCTGCTGAGGCAGCATCAAAATATACCGCGCCGCATGCAGCACCAGGAGATGCAGGCAAACCCTTTGCCATTGGCTTTGCGCTCTTTAATGCTTCCTCATCAAATCTGTGATGAAGTAGCTGATCTATCTGCGACGGATCTATCCTCATTACTGCAGTTTCCTTATCGATAAGCCCTTCCTGCTCCATATCCACTGCAATTTTTACAGCCGCCTGAGCTGTACGCTTTGCGTTTCTTGTCTGAAGCATATAGAGCTTATTTTTTTCCACCGTAAATTCCATATCCTGGACATCGGTATAATGTCTTTCAAGAAGTGCTGCAATTCTCTCAAATTCAGAATAAACATCAGGGAAGTTTTCCTTCATTTCTGAAATAGGCTGCGGCGTTCTTATACCTGCAACAACGTCTTCTCCCTGAGCATTTATAAGAAATTCTCCAAAAAGTTCTCTTTTACCACTGGCAGGATTCCTTGTAAAGGCGACTCCTGTACATGAGTCATCACCCATATTTCCAAAAACCATAGCCTGAACATTTACCGCAGTTCCAAGATTATCAGGTATGTCGTTTAGCTTTCTGTACAGCACTGCTCTTTCATTATTCCAGGATCTGAAAACAGCTCGCACCGCTTCCATAAGCTGAGTTTGTGGATTTTGAGGAAATTCTTCACCGGTTTCTTGCTTGTATATTTCCTTGTAGTTTACAATAATTTGTTTTAAGTCATTGGTTTTTTCGGCTTCAATATCAAATTTCTTTTTATCTACGCCCTTAACCACATCAGCAAACATCTGGATAAAACGCTTGTAACTGTCCATTACAAAGCTTTCGTCTCCTGTCAGCTTTATCATGGCCTCAGCAGTTTCATCATTCATACCTAAATTTAGAACTGTATCCATCATTCCAGGCATTGAAAACGGAGAACCGCTCCTGACCGATACCAGGAGCGGCGTCTGTAAATCACCGAATTTCTTGCCGGTCACATCTTCCAGTTCTTTCAGTTTGCCGAATATTTCTTCTTCGATTTCACTATCTATGGTTTCACCGTCCTCATAGTACCTTGTGCAAGCTTCTGTAGTAACGGTAAAACCGAAAGGCACAGGAAGTCCTATGCTTGTCATCTCCGCCAGATTGGCTCCCTTTCCTCCCAGAAGGCCCCTCATATCCTTAGAGCCTTCATTAAAGGAATAGACATATTTAGCCATTTGGGTCACTCTCCTTAAAATACGAGCCTTTCTGCTATATAATCCTTTACTTCTTCCACAGGAATTCTAACCTGTTCCATTGTATCCCTGTCACGAATAGTTACGCATCCGTCGTTTTCTGTTTCAAAGTCTACACAGATGCAGAAAGGAGTACCGATTTCATCTTCTCTTCTATATCTCTTTCCTATGGAGCCTGTCACATCGTAGTCAACCATGAAATACTTTGAAAGTTCTTCATGAATAGGCTCTGCCACAGGAGCGAGCTTTTTAGCAAGAGGAAGCACAGCTGCTTTAAAAGGAGCAAGAGCTGGATGGAATTTCATCACTACTCTGCTGTCCTTTTTACCGTCTTCTTTTTCTATTTCCTCTTCAGTGTAGGCATCACACATAAATGCCAGCGTAACTCTTCCTACGCCGAGGGAAGGCTCAATGCAATACGGAATAAACTTTTCACCGGTTTCGCTATCAACATAGCTCATATCCTGCTTGGAATGCTCCTGGTGTTGCTTTAAGTCAAAGTCCGTTCTGTCTGCAATACCCCACAGTTCACCCCATCCAAACGGGAAGAGATATTCTATATCTGTAGTAGCGTTGGAATAATGAGAAAGCTCTTCTTTTTCATGATCCCTAAATCTCATATTTTCTTCCTTCATACCGAGGGATCTTAAGAAGTTTCCGCAATATTTCTTCCAGTAGTCATGCCACTGTAAATCCTCCCCAGGTCTGCAGAAAAATTCAACTTCCATCTGTTCAAATTCTCTTGTTCTGAAGATGAAGTTACCAGGTGTAATTTCGTTTCTGAATGCCTTACCAATCTGAGCTATACCAAAAGGCAACTTCTTTCTTGAAGTTCTCTGCACATTCTTGAAGTTAACAAATATACCCTGGGCTGTTTCAGGTCTCAAATAGATAGCAGCTTTGGAATCCTCTGTTACACCCTGATAAGTCTGGAACATAAGGTTAAACTGTCTGATACCTGTAAAATCATGCTTTCCGCACTCAGGACATCTTACATCGTTATCCTCAATATATGCTTCTAGCTTTTCATTAGACCATCCGTCAACAATTGTTTCAGGCTGTCCTGTTTTTTCCATATGCTCCTCTATGAGCTTATCAGCTCTAAATCTGGATTTACAGCTCTTGCAGTCAACTAAAGGATCTGAAAATCCTCCAACATGACCGGAAGCTACCCAAGTCTGTGGATTCATCAGTATCGCCGCATCAAGCCCAACATTGTATTTTGATTCCTGGACGAACTTTTTCCACCATGCCTTTTTAACATTATTAAGAAGCTCGGCACCGAGAGGACCGTAATCCCATGTATTTGCCAGACCACCGTAAATTTCAGAGCCTGGGTATACAAATCCTCTGTTTTTAGCAAGAGCTACAAGTTTTTCCATTGTAAGTTCTGTCATTATTCTTCTTCGCCTTCTCTTTCCGCATAATCTTTGAATTCGTAATCATCGAACTCATCGTCATCTTTTTTATCTTTTTTTATTTTGTTTTTGATAGCTTCTGAAGCCTTACTTATAGTTTCTCCAGTTTTATCCTTTACCTTTTCGTAGGTTTCGCTGTTTTTAACCTTATCGTAAACTTCAGATCCCTTTTCTGTAGCTTTTCCAACCACATCTGTTGTCTTATCGCTTACATCGATTATTGTACCGTCTTCCTTTACAACCTCAATAATGCACTTGAAGCCAAAGGCAGCGATTACACCGGCAATTGCACCCCAAGGAGCAACTACTACTCCGAGAATACCTACTGTTACAGGTACATTTAACAGTACATCGCCTTCAGAGTTCTTTATTACTATCTTTGAAACATTGCCTTTCTTTACAATTTCCTTAATGGATTCAACAACGCTGTTTGCACCGGAAGAAGTTCCTGTGCTTCTGCTGTCAATTTTTTCTTCTATGCTTATAATAGCGTCAACAACACTGCCGTCAGCCGCTTCAAGAGCTTCCTTTGCTTCCTTATAGCTAACGCCTGTCCTGTCCTTGACAAGTTCGATTTTTTCCAAAGTGATTTCCATAACTATCCTCCTCAATTATCTGATAAAAACATCTGACTGTTAAGCTGTCCAATGTCAAGATGATACCTTGCAAACTCCCCTGTCATCCTTCGCATCCGATGAAGAACATCATCTTCCAAAGCAAGATTTTCCAATCTTTTCAGAGGGTTACTTAAAAAGTATCTCATTATTTTTATTATACCCAATCCCGCTTCATAAATCAACGAATCATTGTCTGCGGCAATTTTTTTCTCTCCGCATTGGCGGCAAAGGGCTCCGCCTCCTTCAATATCCAGAAAATGCAGGTTTTCCTCCTTTCCGCACTCCACGCACCTGGAGAGCTCAGGAAGATAACCCATTCTGTCAAAGGTTTTAAGCTCATAAGCCAAAACCAAAGTGCCGTACTTCTTTTTTCTACTTTCAAGAACATCAAAAAAATCCAGCAAAAGGTCGAACTGCTTTGGCTGAGGAACATTTTCCGAAAGTACCTTTTCTGTAAATTCCAACACATAGGAAGCGTTCATATACTTGTCCACATCTTCGCCTATCTTATAGTAGCTTCTGATGGTTTCAGCTCCGTTTATATTATATCCGCTCCTAGACTTGTATAACTCGTATCTTCCGTATGTGAAGGGCCGCATGGCCAGAGACGATTTACTTCTGCCCTTTTCGGAAATTCCTGTGCCAGCGCTTATTTTACCGTATTTTCTGGAAAACAGCAGGATCATCCTCCTGCCGTTTACCGTCTTTGTCTGTCTGAATATAAAACCTTCAGTATCAGTATACATACTATTTATCCTTATATCCGAAATTTGAAAGGGCAAAATCGCTGTCTCTCCAGTTTTCCTTTACCTTTACCCACATCTGTAAAAACACCTTGCTTCCCAGAAGAGCTTCGATTTCCTCTCTGGCGCTTTTACCTATGCCTTTAAGCTTTCTACCGCCCTTTCCTATTATTATACCCTTATGGGATTTCTTTTCGCAGTAGATTACCGCACTTATTCTTGTTATATTTTCTTCTTCCTCAAAGGATTCTATCTCAATGGCAACACCGTGTGGAACCTCGTCTTCAAGATAGAGCAAAACCTTTTCTCTAAGTATTTCGCTGACAATAAATCTTTCCGGATGGTCTGTCACCATGTCGGAAGGAAAATACTGCGGTCCTTCTGGCATAATGGCTTTCATCTCGCGAATCACCATGTTGACATTCCAGTTTTCTCTTGCGCTTATACCGAAAATGCCATCAAAAATGCCCATACCATTATATTCCTCAAATATCTCCTTATATTTTTCTGGGCCTAAAATATCAGTCTTATTTATAATGAGATATTTAGGAGTATCAACATTTTGAAGCATTTCAGTTATAAACTTGTCTCCAGGACCTTTTTCTATGCTGTCATCTACAAGGAAAAGAACTGCATCCACTTCCTTAAAGGTGTTTACAGCACTGTCAGTCATATATGAGCCAAGCTTTGTTCTCGGCTTGTGAATACCCGGCGTATCTATAAAGACTATCTGAGCCTCATCATCGGTGTATATTCCCCTAATGACATTTCTTGTGGTCTGGGGTTTTTCAGTGGTAATCGCTATCTTCTCACCTAATATAGCATTAAGAAGAGTTGATTTGCCCACATTCGGTCTTCCGATTATACTGATAAATCCGCTTTTCATGGAAATCTCCTTCCCTTTTAAAGTCTAAAGCCCTTTACCAGAAGCTGGCTTAACGGGCATATTTCATAACCTTCTTTTCCTTCTGCTATCACATCCATATCAGGGGAAAATTCAAAGAGTACCTGTCTGCATATACCGCATGGCCAAGCGCTGCCCTGAGGAGAATATACGGCTATTGCTTTAAACTTTCTTTCTCCTGCGCTTACAGCTGCCGAAAGAGCTGATCTTTCAGCACATATGGTTGCACCATAGGATGAGTTTTCAATATTTGCTCCCTGATATATCCTGCCGCTTTCGGCTAAAATTGCCGCTCCAACTTTAAAATTACTGTATGGAGCATAGGCATTTTCTGATATTTCCTTTGCCTTATCCACAAGCAAAGCGTAGTCTGTATCTACCTCGTAAGTGCACTCCGAATTCGGTTCATACTCCCTAGTAATACCAATTTTAGAAAGCACTTCCTCCTCTGCTTTTCTCATTAGGCGCTTTTCGTCTTCTTCCATATGATCATAGCCCAGAAGGTGCATCATACTATGGACAAAGAGATACATTAACTCTCTTTCATAGCTGTGCCCATATTCTTCAGCCTGTTTTTCCGCCACCTCACGGCATATTACTACATCTCCCAAAAGAAGATCTCCTGAAAGCACATCACCTTCAGCATCATTAACAATCTCATGTATATCATCAAACTGAGGAAAGGAAAGAACATCTGTAACGCTATCCTTATTTCTAAATCTGGCGTTAAGTTCTCTTATTTCATCGCCATCAACAAAGGTTACGCTGACTTCCGCATTTTCATGGGGTATTCCTTCCCTTTCTAAAGAAAGCTTTGCTGCATCTTCCATCAGGGATTCAAGCTTTGGAGAAATATCCGTTCCTTCTTCAAAATACAATCTCATTTTTCCTCCTGATGTTCCTTTCTGCTGTAATATCGGTCATATGCTCCTATGATTTTTCTTACAAGCTCATGCCTTACAACATCCGCATCCTTAAGATAACAAAAATCTATATCGTTTATACCTGCTAGCACCTTAGAAGCCTCCACAAGTCCGGATTTCTTTCCCTTTGGAAGGTCAATCTGTGTCACATCACCGGTTATAACCATTTTTGAGCCAAATCCCATTCTTGTCAGAAACATCTTCATCTGCTCTCTTGTGGTATTTTGCGCCTCATCAAGAATTATAAATGAATTATCCAACGTTCTTCCTCTCATATATGCTAGAGGAACTATTTCTATTATTTCCTTTTCCTTTAATCTTGTTGCTGTATCTCTACCTAGAACATCGTACAGAGCATCGTAAAGAGGTCTAAGATAAGGATCAACTTTATCCTGTAAATCTCCTGGAAGAAATCCTAGACTTTCCCCAGCTTCCACGGCAGGTCTTGCCAGTATAAGCTTTTGAACCGCCTTCTGTTTATAGGCAGCCACTGCCATGGCCACGGCAAGGTACGTCTTACCCGTTCCTGCCGGCCCTATACCAAAGACAATGTCACGACTTCTCATTGATCTGACATAAGCCTTTTGTCCAAGAGTTTTAGGTTTTACCGGTTTACCCATATTGGTGTAGCAGATTATCTCTTTGCCTATGTTGCCTTCTTTATATGACATACCCTTTTCTGCAAGGTCTATAACATAGTGTACCTTTTGTGAATCTATGCTTTCACCACTTCTTATTATTTCCATAAGCTCCCTTACGACCTTTTCCGCACTGGCGGCATCATCGCCCTTAAGAACTAGCTCATTGTCACGCTGAATCATATCAACGGTGAAATATTCTTTGATTATTTTAAGATTCTTATCGAGATTACCGAACAGTTCTCCCCTGTCCACATCATCGCCTATGAGTATTTTAATGATATTATCCAAATGTATATTCTCCTGTCTGTTGATTTATATTTACAGCTGTATCAAATCCTTTACTGCCGTCAATGTTGCTTGTGCTACTATGTCTGACGATTTTTTAGCCCAGTCCGTCTCAAGAAGATCCTCAACTCCATCCTCAAGACTATCAGAAACGGCTTTTAGCAAAATACACGGAATTTCATTATTCTTGCATGTAATTATTACCCCTGCAGACTCCATTTCACATATGCTGCAATTAAACTCGTTTCCAAGCTTTATTCTTTCCTCTTTTCCGGTTACAAGCCTGTCAGCAGATGCACAATTTACTGATTTAATACCGCATCTAAATTCTTCTTTTAAAAGCTTTGTATCAGTTTTTATATATGCACTGTCGCAACCTAGATAAACGCCCTTGGCATATCCCATAGCAGTTATGTCATAGCCATAATGCACTACGCTGTCCACAAGGCACAAATCTCCAAGCTTCATTTCACCGTTAAGTCCACCGCAGATTCCGGCATTTATAACCACATCCGGACTGTATGCACATATCAAGGCCTGAGTTGCACCTGCAGCTAAAATTTCTCCAGCGCCACTTAAAATCATTACAACATCAACATCATTGATCCTATATAAATATGTATCAAAGCCGTTGATCTGTATGTGCTTGCCATCAGTTCCAAATACCTTTAAAAATGCTTCCCTTTCAACGGCCACTACTATTCCTACAGTTTTAAATTTATTCAAAATTATTACCTCAATCTATCTTAAACTTTATAGTCCGATAATATAATTCTCCTGTATTTTCTATAATACAGTATTCCGGCTACATCCGCAAGAATCCAGCCAATAGGCACCGCCGCCCATATTATATTTACTCCCAAAATTCCTGCAAAGGCGTATGCAATAGCCACTCTGCTTCCCAGAGAAATCACCGTAAGCACTAAAGACATGGCAGGTCTTGATACTCCCCTGTAAAAGCCGTAAAGAAGAAACAGCATTCCGATGCCGATATAAAAGGTTCCTTCTATTCTTAAGTATACAACTCCTATATCTATTATTTCGCTCTCTGAAGGATCTATAAAAATCATCATAAGAGGCCTTGCAAAAACACATACTATAACGCTTATGCATACACAGAAAATACCGCTTGATATCACGGCCTTTTTTATACCCTGCTTTATTCGCTCGCCCTTACCTGCTCCGTAGTTTTGAGCAATATATGTGGAAAATCCGTTGCCGAAATCCTGAGCCGGCATATATGCAAATGTGTCTATTTTAACTGCCGCTGCAAAGGCTGCCATAACCGATGTGCCAAAGCTGTTTACAAGGCCCTGTATCATCAATATCCCGAAATTCATTACAGACTGCTGCAAGGAAGTGAAAAAAGACATATTGAAAACTCTTTTAACTATACCGATTTCCAGCTTCATATGCTTTTTTTCTATTCTGAGCTCAGGATATTTTACATAAACGCATATTGCTATACCCACGGCAGATACTCCCTGAGCAATGATAGTCGCCAATGCTGCGCCGAAAACTCCCCATTCCCATACAGGAACAAAAAGCAAATCCAAGACAATATTTAGTACCGCAGAAATTGCCAGAAAAACAAGGGGCACAACAGAATTTCCGACACTTCGCAAAAGATTAGCAAAATAGTTGTATATGAATACGAAAAACATTCCCGCAAAAATTACAGACATATATTCCTCTGTCATCTGTCTGATGCTTTCAGGAATTTGCAATATTGATATAAGGGGATCCATAAACAGATATACGCCGACATTGATTATTATGCTTACTGCTCCGATAAGCACAAAAGACGAAAAAAAGCTCTTTTTCATGCTATCCTCGTCTCTCTTTCCGAAAAACATGGAAAAAGCCGAGCCGCTGCCCATGCAAAGCCCAATATATACTGAAGTTAAAAACACCATGAGAGAATATGAAGCTCCCACAGCTGCCAAGGCATCAGCACCGACAAACCTGCCGACAACCCATGTATCCACCAGATTATATAGCTGTTGCAGCAGATTTCCCACCATGAGTGGTAGAGAAAACAGCAGCATGTTTTTTCCTATGTTTCCTTTAGTAAGATCTCTATTCATGTAAATAATAATATACTATCTATCGTTTCTTGATAAAATATAGGGCTATCAGCGTTATAATTCCTGCGCCTATACCTATTGCTATGCTTCTTGTAATGCCGCCTATTATAAGGCCTAAAACTATAGCAAGGGAAATATTGTTAAATCCGCTAAATCTACTATCATCCAGCTGACTTGTCTCTCCAAGCACTTCCTTAAGATACATCAGATGATCTTTAGCCTGTTTTGTGACATAAGCTTTAAGATATGGCTTGTACACAGCTCTTTTTGCTTCCACGGATACGCTCACACGAAGCACAGTACCTCCATCTTCTGTCTCTGAGAGCTCACCGTGCCATATGCCTTGGATGTTTTCATTTTCAAAATTCACCTCATAAATTTCCTCTGGTTGAGAAGCTACTACCTTGTAGCTCATATCACCCTCATCGCCGGTATGCTCGACGAATTCACTTCCGTCGTGATTTGTCTCTATATATGTTATATTTTTTCGCCAGTTTTGATTTTCAAGATTTGTAAGGTATTCCCATATAACCTGAGGTGTTGCTCTGAATACTTCTTTTAACTCTATTGTAATCATTCAATCTCCTAAATTAGCTAAATCATAAAAAAGACAAGCCTGTTACGGCTTGTCCTTTGGGTTCTTATCCAAGAAATTCCATCACTATCTTTTTAACGGCTCCGCCGTCTGCCTGGCCTTTAACCTTAGCCATTACAGGTCCCATGAGTTTTCCCATGTTCTGCTTTCCGCCTTCTATACCGAGTTCAGCTGCTGTTTCGGTTACGACCTTTTTAATTTCGTCCTCCGACAGCTGTGCCGGCAGATAAACTTCCAGAACCTCTATTTCCTTGTTATAAGCATCAATTAAGTCAGTCCTCCCACCTTTTTCAAAATCAGCGAGAGCGTCTTTTCTCATTTTTACCTGTTTGGCAATGATAGGAATTATCTCTTCGTCGGTCAGATCTTTTCTCGTATCGACCTCGACCTGTTTTATCGCCGCTCTGGCGAGATTTATTGTATTTTTAGCGATTTCATCTTTGCTCTTCATGGCAGTTTTGAAATCTTCTGTAAGTCTTTCCTTTAGTGACAAGATAATACACCTCTTCCCGATGTCGCTTAGTATTTCTTAGCCTTTTTTCTTGCAGCTTCAGACTTCTTCTTTCTCTTTACACTTGGCTTTTCATAGTGCTCTCTCTTTCTGAGCTCGCTCATAACGCCGTCTCTTGCGCATGATCTCTTGAATCTCTTAAGAGCGCTTTCCAAGCTTTCGTTTTCTTTTACTATAACCTGTGCCATTTCCTGTTTCACCTCCTGACTTATTGCTTTTTCATTCGGTTCTGCCTATAACATATGTATTATACTAAACAGTCGATTTGTTTGCAAGTGTAAAATATTTAATTTCCCTATATCCTATATAGCATCTCCTATTGAATTTTTTTGCGGCAATACGCAAAAATTGTAAATATGATTTAATCATTAAAATTTCTCCAAGCTCTATACTACGATTATTGACATTAAGATGTTGTGATTATATACTGAAGTAAATAAAAGAGCTGCCATAGTAAATGGTCAGCCTCGAGGATGTTTTAGATCACCCTTCAGCTGCAAAAAGTTGGGTGATCATTTTTTTATTTCTCTTACCAACTCAGTAAGAGCAAGAACTATGAGTAAAACAATAATAGTTTTATCCATATCATCGCATCCTTCCATGTATTGTCGGGTCTTCCCGTATACATTAGCGGATTGAGGCTGACCACCTTCTACCATTTATTGGCAGCTCAACACAAGTGTAGCACATATGTATAATATGTGCTACCATTTTCTTCCATTTCTTTTGAATTATTTGGGGAAATATAAGCATCTATGCCCTCTGCACTGCTGGTTATCTTCAAACCTGGAGCAGACAGGCTTATCCATTTGCATTTTTACTCCCAGCTGTTCCTCAGCAAACCTGACCCCTTCTGTTACTGCAATATATGAATTCCTTTTGCAGCATCTCGGTCCACCGTTTTCGCTGATTGTGTTTAACGCCAGTGAAGTCATTCTGTTGGAAAGACTCCATTCCCTTTCAGCCAGAGGATTTGATCCTGTAACTATGGAAACGAATATACCTGCACTTATTCCGGCTCCACAGGCACCCCAGTATCCACATATTCCTCCTGGAATGTCCTTTCCCCTTCTGTACATTTCTAAAAGTGCATCTTTTAATTCTATATCACCGCCGGCATTTTTATATGCAGTCAGCAAGGATGCTCCGACCATAATATGATGCTCTGGTCCGTGCATATGACAAAATGATTCATCCATAAGTTTTTCCAATATGAACACTGGTGATACAGATGTCTCTGCAAGACAGATCTCCATTATTTTATCTACACCGTGCATATGACATTCATCGCACACAAAATGCCCGTTTACACATTCTACTCTGCTACTTTGCTTTTTATGACAGATAAAGCATTCCATTTCCTGATCCTTATCCAAGTATCTTAGAGGCGCACCGCATATTATGCAGCCTGTTTTTTCATCAAGTCTCATATAAAGCAAAGGATAAGGTCCTCCTTGCTCATCCATCTCGCTTCTTTTATATACTCTAAAGCCCATATGCTCATAAAAACCTACTGCCTGTGGATTTTGCTCATTTACGGTTAATGTATTTACACCGCAATTAGCTATTCCGTATTCCAAAAGCTGTCTACCTATGCCCATGCCTCTTGCTTTAGGTGATATAAATAACATCTCCAGACAACCGTCCTGTACGCCCATAAATCCTAAAACTTTATCTTTTTCATCTTGATATATAAATAAATCTTTAATAGCAACCAAAGCCTCAGGTACATACTCTTTAATTCTTAAGATTTCACTTTCAGTCAAAAAAGTATGGGTTGCTCTGACTGAAGCCTCCCACAATATGACCAGTTCATCTATCGTATTTTGATTTCTTTGCTTTACTTCAACGATTTTCATTAAAACCTCCGTGAAGTACATTTCTATTACTAAAATATAAATAAAAAGAGCATAGAATGATTTATATTATCGTCCTATGCTCATTTTAATCCTTCCATCAGCCTGGAGGCCATTTCATAGGTCTCTTGCCAAGTATATGCATATGAAGATGCTTTACTGTCTGAAATCCGTCCTCACCGCAATTGATTACAACTCTGTAGCCGTTGTCCATACCGGCTTCCTTTGCCACATCCTTTACCTTAGTGAGCATGTATCCTAAAAGCTCAGCATCAGCATCCGTAACATCGTCTGTGGAAGTAATATGCTTTTTAGGTATCATCAGGATATGTACTGGAGCCTGCGGCTCAAGATCGTGAAATACAAGTATTTTATCATCCTCGTATACCTTGTTTGAAGGTATTTCTCCAGCAGCTATTTTGCAGAAAATGCAGTCGCTCATATTTGTGTCCTCCTTTCCTGTCCTTAATGTTTAGTCATTTTTATCCTTAAGAACTACTTGTGCCCCGTCGGCAAAGATCTTTTCAATCTTTACATCTGCGAAGGCATTTTTATAGCTCTCAGCTTCTGTTTCATCGATTTCAAGATATGCTTTTATATAGTTATCTGTATATCCGGTCAGGGCTTGATTTTCTTTATCGTATTCCTCAAAAAGTACCTGTCTTACATCTCCGATGGAAGATTCAATAAACAGTTTACTTTCCCTTTCACCTGTTTCAATAAGTCGTATGCTTCTTTCCTTTTTAACCGGAGGGCTAACCTGATTTGACATTTCACAGGCGGCTGTTCCTTTCCTTTTGGAATACTTAAAGGCGTGCACTTTACCAAAGCCTGCACGATTTACAATATCCAAAGTGTCTTCGAAATCCTGCTCTGTTTCACCGGGGAAACCGACAATTATGTCCGTTGTTATGCCATAGTGAATGTCAAATTCTCTGAGAGCCTTCACTATATCTAGGTATTCATTTCGATTATATCGTCTGTTCATGGCTTTAAGCACATTATCAGAACCCGACTGAAGAGAAAGGTGCAGATGATGGCACAATCTCTTGTATTTGAAAAGGCCTTTAACATATTCGGCATTGATTACAGTCGGTTCGAGGGAGCTGAGCCTTACTCTGAAATCTCCCGGCATTTTTTCAAGTCTATCTAAGATTTCATCAAGATGCTCACACAGTGCAGTGTTTATTCCGGTAAGTATAAGTTCTTTAAATCCGGCTTTAACCAAGTTTTCGCACTCTGTCATAACAGCCTGAACATCCCTTGATCTTACTGGCCCCCTAGCAAAGGGAATTATACAATAGGAGCAAAATCTATTACAGCCTTCTTGAATCTTTACATAGGCCCTTGTCCTTGATTCCATGGAAGTGATGCTGCCACATTCCACAAAATCTGTGAGCTGATCGTAATCCAATATATGCTTTTCGGTTCCTATGGAACGATTTTCGATATGCTGATTAACATAATTAAGTATTTCGTTTTTTTCGTTGGTGCCCGCCACGATATCTACTTCATCCATAGCAGCCACCTCATCACCGCTCACCTGCACATAGCAGCCTGTTACAGCAACAACGGCTTGTGGATTTTTCTTTTTCATCTTTCTGATGTACTGTCTTGATTTTCTGTCTGCAAGCCCCGTAACGCTGCAGGTGTTTATCAGATAGACATCAGCTTTATCATATTCATTTACTATTTCATATCCAGCAGAAGCAAACTGCTCCTTCATGGCTTCTGTTTCATACTGGTTTACCTTACAGCCCAGTGTATGAAAGGCTATTTTCATTTATCCTTGTCCTCGTTGCTTTCTTCTTCTGATTCACCTTCATCTTCAGGTTTTACAGTAAGTATTACCCTTTCTATTCGCCTATCCTTAACATTTATAACTTCAAACTCGTAATTATCGAGATTTACGGTTATTCTTTCGTGGGCGTCCTCATCAGGGATTTCTCCCAAAATATCTATTATAAGGCCACCTACTGTTTCGCTGGTTTCGGATGTCAATTTGGTTCCTATTTCCTCATTAACATCATCAAGATTCATATATCCATCAAGAAGGTATCTGTTATCTCCAAGATCATGGATTTCCTCTTCCTCTTCATCGTATTCATCGTCGATATCTCCCATGACCTCTTCGATAATATCCTCCATTGTGACGATACCGCTAAATCCGCCATATTCGTCAATGAGAATTGCTATGTGCTGCTTAGTTTTCTGCAATTCCAAGAACAAAGCATCTATATTCTTTGTTTCAGGTACAAAGAAGGCATCTCTTAAAATACTGCGTATATCCACATTTTCAAAGCCCTTTTCCCTAGCCTGAATCATAAAGTCCTTGATGTTGAGTATACCTATAATATTGTCGCTTTCGTCATCATAAACAGGTATTCTCGAATATCTCATTTCCATAAGCTCATCAAGATATTCATCGGCACCGTCCTGTATATCTATGGCAAACACATCGGTTCTCGGTGTCATTATTTCATATGCCAGCTTATCATCAAAGGCAAATACCGAATCCAGCATTTTCTTTCCCTCTTCCTTAATGACACCAGCTTCCTTACCGATTTCTATGGCTGATTTTACATCTTCTTCAGTAAATTTTTCTTCATAAATACCTGTTTTTTGCCTTGCTATCTTTAGGAAGATATTTGTCAAAAGTCCTACAACAACTGTCAAAGGCTTAAACAGCGCAATCATAAATGAGGCATAAGAAGAAAGCTTGAGTGCTGTTCCTTCCGTATGCTGACGGGCAATCTGCCTTGGGAAAAAGATTGCAAACACCAGGAAAATAATCGAAGAAATCAGAGCCAATATAAGCACTGAAATGATACCTACAAAAGGTATTCCGTACTTTTCCAAAAGCTCATAGACTGTACCTGCATGGTTGATTGCTATAAGCTGGCATGCAAACAGTCCTAAAAAGGTTATAGCAGTAAAATTAGTTGCCAGCACCTTTGAAGATTTTTCAAGAAGCTTTAACAGCTTTTCTGCTTTTTTATCGCCATCCTCCGCCATGCTTCGGATATTATTTCTGTTAACATCGGCAATAGCCTTCTGCGCTGCTGTAAATACACCGCATATAATCAGCACTATAATGCCGAGTATTGTTTCCACACTGCCTGATATCACGGGGTCAGGGTTCATTTTTATTTCTCCTTTCGCTTGCGCAACATAAAGTTGTGCTTAACAGGATGATCCATCCTTATCTTTAATATCTGCTGAGGATGTGGGGCAGACTCCAAGTCGTTGCCCTCCTCATCTTTAAGATAGTCCAGCTTCTGAGTCCAAAAATCCGTATAAGGTCCAAAAACTTCTATTTCATCGCCCAGTACCATCTTGTTTCTCTGCTCCACTGTGGCTATCATCGTAGCTTCATCAAAATCCAGCACCTTTCCTACAAAGTCATAGTCCCTTGTATATGCACTGCTGGCATAATTTTGAGATTCATTGCCGGCTTTGCCATAGTAAAATCCTGTAGTAAAATCCCTGTGGCTTACCTTTTTTACTTCCTCAAGCCATGCTGGATTAAATTTGTAGTTTTCCGGATCTTTGTAATATGCATCGATGGCTTTTCTGTAAGCTCCTACTATAGTAGCTACATAAAATGCGCTTTTCATGCGGCCTTCGATTTTTGCCGATGAAATTCCTGATGCAATTAGGTCCGGAATGTGCTCTATCATGCACAAATCCTTGGAATTCATTATATATGTGCCTCTTTCATCCTCTTCAACTGGGAATTCCTCTCCCGGTCTCTGTTCCTCAACCAAGCTGTACTTCCATCTGCAAGGATGGGCACATTCTCCCTTATTAGCATCTCTCTGTATCATAAAATTGCTGAGTAGGCATCTTCCGGAATATGAGATGCACATAGCACCGTGAATAAAGGCTTCTGTGTCCATTTCCGCAGGAATCATATCCCTTACGCCTCTCATTTCCTCCAGAGAAAGTTCTCTTGCCATAACAACTCTTTTTACACCGTACTGTGCCCAAAATCTAGCCGTCATATAATTAGTCATGTTTGCCTGGGTGCTGAGATGTATTTCGGCATTCGGTATAATTTCCTTTACCATCATTATTGTACCAGGATCTGATACTATAAAAGCGTCAATGCCAAAATCCTTTATATGCTCCAAATACTTTTGTATAGGTTCTATATCTTCATTATGAGGAAAGATATTCAATGTCAGATGACACTTTCTGCCTCTGTCATGGGCATATTTTATGCCCTCAAGCATTTCCTCCTCTGTAAAATTTCCCGCTCCAGCTCTCAAGCTGAAAGCTTCGCCCCC
Source organism: Gallibacter intestinalis (assembly GCF_014982745.1). Taxonomy (GTDB): domain Bacteria; phylum Bacillota; class Clostridia; order Peptostreptococcales; family Anaerovoracaceae; genus Gallibacter; species Gallibacter intestinalis. The sequence continues at coordinate 32,567 of NZ_JADCKA010000007.1, forward strand.
AAAATACACTGCATCAGCACCATAGTCGATGGCAGCCTTTAATTTTTCCAAATCGCCCGCCGGAGCGAGCAGTTCAATCTTATTCATATATTCGTTTACCTTTCCTTTATGTAGCTGACCGATACGCCGTCTCCAACGGGCAATATTGCCGTATCAACGTATCTGAGCCCCGTTATGTGGTCAAGAAAGGCTCTCATTTTCCTAATATTTGTCTTATGCTTATTGTAAATATCGTAGGAATCATCTATGGTCATACCTCGCATAAGCACATTATCACACATGATAATGCTTCCAGGCTTCACCATTTCCATAACAATATCCCAAAATTCTCTGTAGTGACTCTTTGACGCATCTATAAACACAAATCCGAAGGGATTGCGTTTTGATGACAAAACCTCTTCTCGCAAAGAAAGCAAGCTCTTTTTTGCATCGCCCCTAATTATTTCAACCCTATCCGAAAGTCCAAACTTTTCAACGGTTTCCATGGCTTTTTTATACATAAGAAAATCCTTTTCTAGTGAAACAATCTTGCTTTCGGGAAGGGTTTTAGCCATGACAGTAAGGCTGTAGCCTATGGCTGTTCCGATTTCAAGGATGTCCTCAGGTTTTAAGGCATTGAGATATGTAATCATAAGACTTTCCACATCCCTCTGCATTATGGGAACATACTTGTTTTCCGAATCAAGACGCATACGCCACAGCTTCTGATCAATTGGCCTGAACTTACGATCCATGTAGTCAACCACATCGTCGTTTATTATATTTCGTTTACTGTAACTGTCCTTTTCCGTCATTTTGTACTCTTTTATTATTACACTTATTTTTTATCAGGATGCTCCTTTATATATTTCTGATAAGCTTTATCGAAAGCTTCTTTATCCTTTAAAAATTCCTCATATGTTTCAGAGAAAACATTTGTGCCATCAAGCTTATCTGTTGCCACAAAGTACAGATAATCCGTATCTGCTGGATATAATGCAGCTTCTATGGATGTCAATCCCGGCGAACATATAGGTCCCGGCGGAAGTCCATTATTTGTGTAAGGATTATAATCTGATTCAACCTGAGTATCCTCAAGACTGGCTTTGATTTTTTCCTCACCGGTTATATATGCAAGAATTGAATCCATCTGAAGAGGCATGCCTACTTCCAGTCTGTTGTATATTACACTGGCTACATTTTTCTTATCCTCATCGGTTTTAGCTTCTCTTTCTATTATGGAAGCCACCGTCATAACCTCATGAACAGAAAGTCCTAGTTCCTCTGCTCTTTCGTAATATTCATCGGTGAACACCTTATCAAACTGCTTTAGCATTGTATCTATTACCGTATGAGCGTCTGCATCCATATCCACCTGATATGTTTCAGGATACAAAAATCCTTCCAGTCTTTCTGCTCCTGCAGGAGCGTCCTTGAGAAATTCATAGTCAAATTCACCGTTCATAACCTCATCATAAAATTCTTCCTTGGTTATGATATTGTTTTCCTCTAAAAGAGTTGCATCCTTGTCCAGATTATTGCCATCAGGAATTGTAAACATCTTGCCTACGATTTTACCGCTACATAAAAGCTCCATCTGTTCCTTCATGGACATGGACTTGCTTACAGCATACTGTCCTGCTTTATAATCCCCGTCGTATCCACCAATCTTTGATTTTACTTTAAAGAAGAAAGAGCTTTTAATCATGCCCTTTTCCTCAAGCATTGCCGCAATCTGACCTGTGGAACTTCCTTCTTCAACCTTTACAATTTCGTAATCCTTGCTGTTCTTATCCACCGGCCCTCCCATAACCATTGTTACAGATATTCCTGCAACAAAAGCTACGATGATGATTGCAATTACAATAATAAGTGGTTTTTTATTTTTACCTTTCGCACTTGTTGCCATGTGATCGGCAATCTCCTTTCAATTTTTAAAAGGGACGCAAAATATTGCGTCCCGTCTGTGATCATATGCTTATTTGGATCTTCCCAGATATTCACCTGTTCTTGTATCTATCTGTATGATCTCACCCTCTTCAATGAAGATAGGGACCTGAACTGTGGCACCTGTTTCAACAGTTGCTGCCTTTGTTACATTTGTAGCCGTATCTCCCTTTACTCCAGGTTCTGTTTCAACTACCTTAAGGTCTACGAAGTTAGGAGCTTCAACGAGGAAAGGCTGTCCCTGATAGAACTTCAGAGTAGCTTCGTCGTTTTCTCTCAGATACTTCATAGCTTCTTCGCACTGTTCTGCAGATACTGGAATCTGCTCATATGTTTCATTATCCATGAAGTAGTAAAGCTCACCATCACTGTACAGATACTGCATATGCTTTGTTTCAATATGCGCCTTAGGGAACTTATCGTTAGGGTTAAATGCTTCTTCCCTTGTAGCTCCTGTAAGGATGTTTCTGTATTTTGTTCTTACGAAAGCAGCACCTTTACCTGGTTTTACATGCTGAAAATCCAGGACTACATGTGGCTCTCCGTTGAGTTCAAAAGTAATACCTTTTCTGAAATCTCCTGCACTTATCATTTATCTTTTCTCCGTTTCATATATGAATTTTTAATCTTTTAACGACATATATTATACCAAAACACGCATGTCTTGCCAATAGGTGGTTAAAGGTTTACCGTTTCTCCCAGAATATTATATACATCCTGCATCATGATGGAAAAACGCATCTGACATTGCAAATACTGAGCAGCCGCCGGATCTGCCGTTACAATTTCAGTCAGCTTCTGTATGTTTTGCATCATATCCTGAGGAACTTCCTCGCCTAGCATCTGCTTTGTCTGCATCTGAATCTGTTTTTCCATAAAATCCTTCATCATTTTATCAAGTTCAGGATTTTCTTTAATCTTATCGGAAGCCGCCTTGTACTGCTTGTATTCTTCGGATTCCTTTATAGCTTTGCTCAGATTGTGAGCTTCTTCATATACATTCATTTGTTAAACCTCCATAAATATAGGCAATATTACCGGACTTCTCTGAGTCTTCGCATATATGAACTTTCTCATATCATCGCGAAGGCCGTTTTTAAGAGCGCTCCAGTCGTTTATTTTCTTATTTGCCCCAAGCATCTTTTCTAAGGAATTTCTTGCCACATCTGTAGCTTCCTCTATGAGATCTTCGTTTTCTCTCACATATACAAAACCTCTGGATATTATATCCGGGCCTGCCAGTATCTGTCCCGAACCTCTGTTGATAGTTGCAACCACAATAATCAATCCGGATTCGGAAAGCATCCTTCTGTCTCGAAGCACTATGTTGCCCACATCGCCAACACCAAGACCATCTACCATGACTGCTCCTGCAGGTACCGCTTCTTTTTTAACAGCCGCAGACCTTCTGTCCAGTTCAAGGCAGTCTCCGTTTTCCATGATGAAAATATTTTTCTTGTTCATGCCAAGATCCATGGCTATTTCTGCTGCAGCTTCCAAATGCCTGTATTCACCGTGAACTGGCATAAAGAATTTTGGCTTTATCAGGGAATGTATCAGCTTGAGCTCTTCTCTGCAGGCATGTCCCGATACATGGGTATCTGCTATATCAGAGTAGATTACTTGCGCTCCCTTTTCGATAAGTCTGTTTACGACATTTGACACCATCTTCTCATTACCCGGTACCGGCGTTGAGCTTAGGATTATAACGTCGTTTCTCTTTATCTCTATTGCCTTATGTTCAGAGTTTGCCATTCTGGCCAGTGCAGACATCGGCTCACCCTGGCTACCTGTAGTTATTATTACAAGCTCATTATCAGGAATGTTTCTTGTCTTGTTTATATCTACAATAGTTCCTGCCGGAATTTTAAGATATCCAAGAGCTATGGCAAGGCCAACGACATTTACCATACTCCTTCCGGAGAATGCAACCTTTCTTCCAAACTTCACCGCATTGTCCACAATTTTTTGTATCCTGTGCACATTTGACGAGAAAGTAGATACTATGATTCTTGTGGTAGCATTTCTGAAAATACTTTCAAGAGTATCTCCTACCTTCTTTTCCGATTCAGTAAAGCCCGGTCTTGTGGCATTTGTACTATCTGACATCATCAGAAGTACACCCTTTGAACCAAGTTCAGCTAGCTTTGAAAGATCAATAGGCTCACCATCAACAGGAGTATAGTCGATTTTGAAATCCCCCGTATGGAATATCCTTCCCACTGGTGTATCTATGGAAAGACAGATTGAGTCTGCTATAGAATGAGTAGTTCTTATGGTTTCAACTTTAAAGACTCCTAAGTTAATTCTGTCTCCTGCGTTGATATTATGAAGCTTGCCGTGTCTTATTCCGTGTTCTTCAAACTTATTTTTTATAAGTCCTATAGGAAGTCTTGTGCCGTACACCGGCACATTAAGCTTCTGAATCAGATAAGGTACAGCGCCTATATGATCTTCATGACCGTGGGTTATAACAAGACCTCTTATTTTAGATGCGTTCTTTTCAAGATATGTAAAATCAGGAATTACCACATCTATACCGAACATGTCATCATCAGGGAAGGACAATCCGCAGTCCACTAGCATAATGTCATTACCGTACTCGAAGGCCGTAATGTTTTTTCCGATTTCATTAAGGCCTCCAAGGGGTATAACTTTAAGCTTCTTTTCGTCTCTGTTTTTCTGCTTAGGCAAAAATGATTTTTTATTTTTGCCGTATCTGTTATCTTTTTGTTTTTCCTTTTCTTTTTCCATTATCCGTCCTTTCCAGAGGACCGGAGATTATTTAACTACAATATTTACCAGTTTGCCCGGAACGGCGATGACTTTAACGACGTCCTTACCATCTACCAGTTCCTTAACCGCTTCATCGGCCAGGCAAGTTTTCTCCAGTTCCTCTTTTGTCAGTCCGCTGTCAACATTCATCTTATGCTTAAGCTTACCGTTGATCTGGACTACAACTTCGACAGTGTCTTTAACAAGGGCGGATTCGTCTGCCTTTGGCCACTTCTGAAGATGTACCGACTCTTCATAGCCAGCTCCATGCCACATTTCCTCACAAAGATGTGGTGTAAATGGAGCCATCATAAGTATGAGCTTTTCTACCACATCTCTGAACAGAGGAGCATTGAAGTCTTCTCTTTCCTTGTACTTATACATGGTATTTACAAGCTCCATAATGGACGCTATCGCCGTGTTAAAGTTAAATCTGTCACCTATATCACTACCGACCTTTTTAATAGTCGAGTTGAGAACAAAATTAAGTTCTTTATCTGCATCGCTCTTTACGCTGCTGTCTGCCTTTACATCTCCGTAATCTCTGACAAATTCATAAACCATCTTATATACTCTGTTTATGAATCTGAATGAGCCTTCAACTCCAGCATCGGACCAATCAAGTTCCTTTTCTGGCGGAGCTGCAAAGAGTATGAACAGACGAGCTGTATCTGCGCCGTATTTTTCAATAATTTCAGCAGGTGTAACCACATTACCTATGGATTTACTCATCTTTCTGCCGTCTTTAATTACCATTCCCTGTGTCAGCAGATTCTGGAATGGTTCTGTATGTTCCACAAGACCCAGATCATAGAAAGCCATCTGGAAGAATCTTGCATACATCAGATGGAGTATCGCATGCTCAACGCCGCCGATGTACTGGTCAACATTCATCCAATATTTTGCCTTATCTTTATTAAAGGCTTCCTTATCGTTGTTTGCATCACAATATCTCAGGAAATACCAAGATGAATCGAGGAATGTATCCATTGTATCCATTTCTCTTCTTGCCTTTTTACCACACTTAGGGCAGGTAACCTCAGCAAATACCTTGCTTGTTGTAAGTGGTGATTCACCCTTTCCTGTAAATTCCACATCTGTAGGCAGCATTACAGGCAGATTTTCTTCCTTTTCAGGAACCCAACCGCAATCATCACAGTAAATCATAGGAATTGGAGTTCCCCAGTATCTCTGTCTTGAAATAAGCCAGTCTCTGAGCTTGTAGTTTACGGTTTTCTTTCCGAGGCCTTCCTTTTCCAGCTTAGCTGTAACCTTTTCTATGGCCTCCTGATTATCCATTCCGTCAAATTCTCCGGAATTTATCATCTTACCTTCTGCTGCAAAGGCTTCCTTAAGATTATTTACATCTATTTCAGGGTTCTGAGGGTCAACTACAGGTATTATTTCCAGATCAAATTTCTTTGCAAAGTCAAAGTCTCTCTGGTCATGAGCAGGTACGCCCATGATTGCTCCTGTACCGTAGCCCATAAGTACATAGTCTGAAATGAAAATAGGAACTTTTGCTCCGTTTACAGGATTTATACAATATCTTCCGATAAATACACCGGTTTTTTCAGCTGTTGTGCTAGTTCTCTCGATTTCGCTCATATGCTGAACCTTATCAAGATACTCGTCAACGGCCTTTTCATATTCAGTACCTTCAACAAGCTCTTTTACAAAAGGATGTTCCGGTGCCAGTACCATAAATGTTGTTCCGTAAATAGTGTCAGGTCTTGTAGTAAATATTTCAAGCTCTTTATCGAAACCTTCAATCTTAAATCTTGCTTCTGCACCCTCCGATCTACCAATCCAGTTTCTCTGCATCAGCTTAACCTTGTTAGGCCATCCAGGAAGATTATCAAGACCATCAAGCAATCTTTCAGCGTAATCGGTAATTTTAAAATACCACTGGGAGAGGCTCTTTTTGCCCACCAGGCTGCCGCATCTTTCGCACTTACCGTCTACAACCTGCTCATTTGCCAGTACTGTCTGACAGCTTGGACACCAGTTTACAGGATTTTCCTTTTTGTAGGCCAGTCCTTTATTATAGAACTGAATAAAGATCCACTGCATCCATCTATAATAATCAGGCTTGCATGTGGCAAGACTTCTATCCCAGTCATAGGAAAGTCCCAGCTCCTTAAGCTGCTGAGTCATTTCGTCCATATTTTCATATGTCCATTTTGCAGGCTCAACGCCGTGTTTGATTGCCGCGTTTTCCGCAGGCAGGCCGAAGGCGTCATAGCCCATAGGATGAAGGACATTATAACCTTCCATTGTTTTATATCTAGCCAGAACATCGCCGATGGAATAATTACGAACATGTCCCATGTGAAGCTTACCTGAAGGATACGGGAACATTTCAAGTACATAGTACTTTTCCTTGCTCTCATCCTCAGTCACTTTGTAGATGTCGCTATCTGCCCATTCTTTCTGCCATTTCTTTTCAACTTCCGCAAAATTATACTTCTCATTCATTTCCCTTTACCTCCCAACTAAGAGTATTGCAATCGGCCCATACTTTTTCAATGTTGTATCTGTCTCTTTTTTCTGCTGTCAGAACATTGACGATGATATCTCCATAATCCATCAAAATCCAGCCTGATTCCTTTTTACCTTCGATGCTTTTTACTAGCAAACCTTCCTGAGCCAGTCTGTCTTCCACTTCATCAATCAGCGCACCGACAGACCTTTCATTTAACCCTGTGGCTAAAATAAGATAATCAGCTATGGATGATTTTTCAGCAATATCGAATATAATGATATCTTCAGCTTTTTTGCTGTCAAGAGTCTCTGCCGCCAGCAGAGCGTAATCCTTACTGTTCATATGATTTCCGTCTCTTTCCTTTCTGAAATCGTCAATCTGTTCTTCAAACCATTCTCTGGCTCTGAGCGTGTCCTCATCAATATATGAAACACCCTTTTCTTTAAGATGCTCCACTGTATCTGTAAGTGACTTTAGACATCCTCTGTCCAGATCCTCGTATGTAGCTTTCCTTATTGCTTCAACACCGTTATAAACTCTTGTTGGTTCTATGGCATCTGCTATAAACACAATCTTTTCAGTCTTACTCATACCGGCTCTTCCGGTGGTATGATATGAAACTGCATTTATTATGTCTTCGTCGTCGATACCCCACTCGTGCTTCAGCAAAGCCGCCGCAATCTTGCCGTGGGAAAGATTCGGTGAGTCAATGTATTTTTCATCAAAACCGAATTTCCTTACAAGAGCATTTAGCTCTTCGTTAGGAAGCTCCTTTACCACGTCGTGAAAAATGGCAGCCGTCACGCATTTTTCCATGTCACCTCCGTACATCTGGCAAAGTTTTTCTGCCTCGGAGACGACATTTACCGTATGATTCCATCTTTTATCTGAAAGATGGCTTTTTACATACTTTTCAATCTCTTTTCTGTAGTTTTTATCTCTATAGTCCTTATTTGATATACAGTCCATTTTCCTTTATATACCTTTCCACTCCCGGAGTCACCAGATCCGAGATATCCTTCCCGTCTCTCAGCCTTTCCCGTATCTCCGTGGATGATATGTGAAATCTCCTGTTATCTATTTTTATTATTTCGGTTCCGTACAGTTCCGAAAGTCTTTTTATTTCCGCCTCCAGTTCATCCTCTCTGTAGCCAGGTCTTACGCCTACTATGAACCGGTTTTCGGAAATCAGCTCCTCTGAATTTTTCCAACGGGATATTTCCAGAAACGAGTCTGTTCCGGATATGAAAAACACCTGAGTTTCATCTCCAGCCTGTCTTTTTGCCTCTCTCATTGTCAAATATGTATAGGAAAGTTCTTCCTGTCGCATCTCCCAATCGGAGACCTCAAGCTCGGCTATGTTTTCCACTGCTGCTTTAAGCATATTAAGCCTGTGATTATTTCCCGCCGTTTTAGCATCTATCTTAAATGGCTGAACTCTGGCTGGCATAAGTATTACCTTTGTTAGATTGGCTTGTCTTGCCGCATCCAACGCCAGATTTATATGCCCTCTGTGGCACGGATCAAAGGAGCCGCCCATTATGCCTATTTTTTTCATAAGATGCCGCCTTATTTTGCAGAGCCTCTCTTAAGTCCAAGCTCTGCCAACTGCTCATCGGTAACCGCACCTGGTGCTTCGGATACCATACACTGAGCCGCCTGGTTTTTAGGAAATGCCATAACTTCCCTTATGCTGCTTTCCCCTGCCAAAAGCATCACCATTCTGTCAAGACCATAGGCAAGACCGCCGTGAGGTGGTGCACCGTACTTAAATGCTTCTACCAGGAATCCGAATTTTTCTTTTATCTCTTCATCGGTTATTCCCAGTATCTTAAACATCTTTGTCTGCAGTTCTTGGTCATGAATCCTTATGGAACCTCCGCCCAGTTCTACACCGTTTAGAACAATATCATAGGCATTGGCTTTAACCTTTTCAGGCTCAGTATCCAGCATCGGTATATCTTCCGCTTTAGGAGAAGTGAACGGATGATGCATAGGGCTCAGCTCTCCTGTTTCGTCATCTGTTTCAAAGAGTGGGAAGTCAACAACCCACAGCAGTTCAAAACGACTATCATCTAAAAGTCCCATTTCTCCTGCGATATGTCTTCTCAAAAAGCCCAGTGTATCAAATACAACCTTAGGTCTGTCAGAGCAGATGAGAATCAAATCTCCTGCTTTTGCTCCGAAAACATCTGCAATTTCCTTAAGTTCATCCTGAGAGAAGAATTTGTTAACCGATGAACTTATTTCATCATCAGCTACCTTTATCCACACAAGGCCCTTTGCACCATAGCTCTTGCATGCTTCAATAAGCTTGTCTATTTTCTTTCTTGTATAAAGTTCTGCTCCGCCGTCTATGCAGATACCGCGAACATCTCCACCCGCCTCAAGGGCATCGGTAAATACTTTGAACTCACATCCTGCCACGATATCATTTAGCTTTTTAAGCTCAAAGCCAAATCTTACATCCGGCTTATCGCTACCGTATCTTTCCATGGCCTCATCATAGGTCATTCTAGGAAGCGGAAGCTTTATATCTATATTCATTACATCTTTAAAGAGTTTCTTTAAAAATCCTTCGTTAACGGCGATGACATCATCCTGATCCACAAATGACATTTCCAGGTCAATCTGTGTAAATTCCGGCTGTCTATCCGCTCTGAGGTCTTCATCTCTAAAGCATTTAGCGATCTGCACATATCTGTCTGTACCACCTACCATCAAAAGCTGCTTAAACAGCTGAGGTGACTGTGGTAATGCATAGAAATGTTCATGATGTACTCGCGAAGGTACCAGAAAGTCTCTTGCGCCTTCCGGTGTAGGCTTTACGAGCATCGGTGTTTCCACTTCTGTAAAACCGCTGTCATAAAAATAGTCTCTGGCACATTTTGTTATTTTGTTTCTGAAAGTCAGATTTTCCTGCATCTTCTTTTTTCTCAAATCAAGATATCTGTATTTCAGTCTCAGATTGTCGTCAACCTTATCGTCATCCCTAATGTAAATAGGAGGAGTTTCCGACTTATTGTATATAACCAGATCCTTTACAAATACTTCGATGTCGCCGGTTGCAAGTTCCTTGTTTACAGACTGTCTTTCTCTGACAACTCCCTTAACTCCGACAACATATTCGCTTCTCAAGGTATCAGCCATATTAAATAGTTCTTCAGGAATCTTATCATCAAATACTATCTGAACTATTCCGGTTTTATCCCTAAGATCGCAGAAGATAAGTCCGCCAAGATTTCTTCTTTTGGCAATCCATCCGTTTAAGACTACCTTTTCCCCTATATCAGAGGCATCCAGCGTCCCGCACATATGCGTTCTTTTGAATATGTTTGACATTTTTATCCTCTCCTAACAATTTATTTTATCGCCTCTGCGATATCCTCCAGTGTAAACGGTATTTCTATCTGCTGTGAAGTGGCCATTTTCTTTACGGAAACCTTTCCACTTGCCAATTCATCTTCACCGATGATTACCGTATTTTCGGCGCCTACTCTGTCAGCCAGCTTAAACTGTCCTTTGAAGTTTCTTTCCATACAGTCGATTTCTATGGCAAGACCCTTTCTTCTCAGCTCGGCAGCCAGTTTTATTGCGGCTCTTTTAGGTTCCTCTCCCATATATGCAATAAGCGCATTTACAGGTTTGTTTTCCGGAATTTCAATGCCGCTTGCCTCCATCACAAGAAGCAATCTTTCTTTACCAAGTCCAAATCCCACTCCCGGAATTTCTGGTCCTCCCAGTTCTTCACCTAAGTGGTCGTATCTGCCGCCGCCGCAGACAGTTCCCTGGGCTCCAATGGTATCAGTAACAAATTCAAAGGCTGTTTTAGTGTAATAATCAAGACCTCTTACGATACCTGGATTTACAACAAAAGGTATTCCTGCAGCCTTTAGATTTTCCTGAAGCTCATCAAAATCCTTTTTACAATCATCGCATAGATAATCCAGCATCATCGGTGCACCTTCCACCAGCTTCTGACATTCCGGACTCTTGCAATCTATAATCCTCATAGGATTTCTTTCATATCTGTCCTTGCATGTATCACACAGCTTATCGTAATTTGGTTTTAAAAATTCCTTTAAAGCTGCTCTGTGTTCCTTGCGGCAATCAGGACATCCAACGGAATTTATCTCCAAAGTCAGATTTTTTATACCAAGCTCTCTTAAAAACTCATATGCTAAAGATATAATTTCAGCATCTGCCATCATACTCTTTGCTCCAAACACTTCCACTCCGAACTGGTGAAATTGTCTGAGTCTTCCTGATTGAGGTTTTTCATATCTGAAGCACGGAATATTGTAATAATACTTCGCAGGCTGAGGTTCTGCGTACTTTTTATGCTCGATATATGATCTCATCACCGGTGAGGTTCCTTCCGGTCTTAAAGTCAAACTTCTTTTACCCTGTTCCCAGGTATACATTTCTTTTTGCACTATATCTGTAGTATCGCCTACGCCTCGGATAAACAGTTCTGTGTGCTCAAATACTGGAGTTCTCACTTCTGAAAATCCGTATCTGGCGCATACATCGGCAAATACTTTCTCGATATACTGCCATTTATATGCCTCCTCAGGCATCATGTCCTTTGTGCCCTTAGGCGCCATAGTCAGCATTTTTCTACCTCCATAAAAAAGTTCTTAAGCTTTCTTTCCTTCATTTCTTCCAGTCTCTGCATATATATTTCATAGTTGGATACATTGGCAGTTCTCTCAAGGCGATTTTCCTCAGGAAAATACACCTTTGAAACGCCTCCTGCACCAAGAGCCAAAATGCTCTGATGTTCGTCCATTATCCTTATATTATACAGGTTTTCCGTACCGATTTTACAAAAACCGACATTTTCACCTGCTCCTGTCATGTGCTTTTGTCTGTAAAGATAATAAGGTATGTATCCTTCTGCTCCAAGCCTTTCATAGGCGTATTCCATCATTTCACCTGCCTCATCAGCATGGTGGTAATGGTAATTTTTATCCTTTTCAGCTAGTCTTGAAGCCCTCTTTACCGCAAGAGTATGCACTGTAATATTTTCCGGTGACATAGACAACACCTTATCCAAAGTATATGCAAAATCACCGGTGGTCTCCCCAGGGAGTCCGGTTATCAAATCCATATTAATTTCTTTTACACCCACTCCGCGTGCCAACTCAAAGGCCTTTATTGTTTCATCTGCCCTATGAGCTCTGCCTATAAGCTTGAGAGTATTATCATTCATAGTCTGTGGATTGATGCTTATCCTGTTTACACCATACTTCACAGCCATTTTAAGCTTATCTTCCGTTACCGTATCAGGTCTACCAGCTTCTAAAGTAATTTCCTTGAGTCTGTCTAAATCCACATTCATCCTCAATTTATAAAGAAGTTTGTCTAGCTGCTCTGCCGTAAGTGTAGTCGGTGTTCCTCCACCTATATAAACAGATTCGGCATACAGTCCTCTGTCTTTCATCTCTGCGCCGACAAAATCCAACTCTTCAATAAGTGCATCAAGATATTTTTCAATAACATCCTGAGATGCTGTGTTAGAAGTAAAGGAACAATACAGACATCTTGTAGGACAGAATGGAATTCCAATGTAAAGACCTAAACTGTTTTTTTCAGCCTTTCCGGCTGTTTTCATCTGATAATCGTATATATCTGCAACAGTCTCGGACTTGCTGTCAGATACCATATAAAGATTTCTTAAAATTGCTTTGGCTTTATCACGACTTCCAGTTTCACCCGTTAAGTCACCAAACAATTTTACAGGTCTTATTCCTGTCAGTGTTCCCCATACCGGTCTTTTTCCGAACTCCTCGTTAAAAGCGATGAACATATCTTTTGCGAGCTGCTCTCTGCTTTCGTCCAGTGAAAATTCAAAGCTCTTATTGATCTTATCTGTAAGTTCCCGGTTATTATCAAACTCCTCTTGTGAAATTGAATTAGATGCATTTACATCTTTCTCATCAAGAACGATGATAAACTCCTCAGGTTTTATAAATATTTTTGTCAGTTCCTCGTACTGATGGGCCTTTGCCACATTCTTTAGTCGGATCTTATACAAAAGGGTTATTCTCCTTCTCAAAGCCTATTGTTGTAGCTCCCATATGTCCAGGAAATACTCTGGTATCATCAGGAAGCACAAACAGTTTTTCCTTTATGCTCTTTATCAGAAGCGGCATTGAACCTCCGGCAAAATCCGTTCTTCCCACAGATGCCTGAAACAATGTATCTCCGCTAAATAGGACAGTTCCTATCCTGATGCACATTCCTCCAGGGCTGTGTCCTGGAGTCATAATGAATTCAAGTCTCATATCGCCCACATCAAGGGTATCTCCGTCTTTAACAGAAATATCAGCAACTATGCTTACAGGTGTTCCAAAATCCGCCGACATATTGGCTCTCGGATCCTTTAGCATCGGAGCCTCTGCCTCTGCAGCAACAATTTTTGCATCGTACTTTTCACTGATGATATTGACGCCGCCTATGTGGTCACCGTGTCCGTGGGTAAGTATTACATATTTAAGGTTTATTTTTTCTTTATTTATAGTTTCTTCCATTCTTGGATTAAATCCGCCTGGATCCACTATAAATCCGTCTCCGCTTTTTTCATCCCATGCTATATATGAGTTAACCATAAGCGGTCCGGAAGGTATATTTATTATCTTCATATCTCTATTCTCAATCTCAACATTTAATTAATTTATCAGACCTTGCTTCTAAATACTTCATAGACTCCTTCTATGCTCTTCATAGCAAGGGTCAATTTACCGATTTGTCCTATATTGGATATCATAACTGTCAAGGCCACGGTGGCATTACCGTCTTTATCAGCTCTTGCATTTACGCTTGTAATATCCGTACCGGCATTTTCACATACCTTTGATATATCAGAAAAGAGACCTTTACGATCCTCTGCGATTATAGTTATATCCGCCTCATAAGATTCATGGGCATTCTGCTCCCATTCAACCTCTATAAAGCGTTCCTTTTCCTCTTCAGGAAGGGAAACCATATTAGGGCAGTCCTTTCTGTGAACGGATACGCCTCTTCCTTTAGTTATATATCCGATTATTTCATCCCCAGGTACAGGGTTGCAGCACTTGGAAAGACGCACTAAAAGTCCATCCATTCCCTTTACTATAACGCCTTTATTGTTCTGTTTCTTTCCGCCCTTGCCTCCAGCCGTCTTAACTGTAGTTATTTCTTCAGGCTTTTTATCTTCCTTCTTGCTAGCCTTTTCAAGCTCAGCGTTATACATGGAAATAAGCTTTGAAGCGACATTAGTTAAAACAGTACCGCCAGGACTTACATTGAGAAACATCTCATCGGCATCCTTTAATCCCGCATCCTTAACATACTTGGATATAAAGGAGTTTTTTAATACATCCTTAGGCTCGTATCCCTTCTTACGGAGATATTTGTCCATGAGCATCTTGCCCTTGTCCACGCCGTCAGTTTTATTTTCTTTTTTAAGCCATTGCCTAATCTTAGTTCTAGCTGTAGGACTCTTTACAATCTTAAGCCAGTCTATAGATGGTCCGCTGGAATTTGATGATGTTACGATTTCAACTATATCACCGTTTTCAAGCTTATGGTCGATGGTTACCATCTTACCGTTTATCTTGGCACCGACGCACTTTGCACCGACTTCCGAATGGACCTTAAAGGCAAAGTCCAAAGGCGTTGATCCTGCAGGAAGTTCCATTACATCTCCCTTTGGAGTAAAAACGAATACCTGGTTTTCGAAAAGGTCCATTTTAAGGGTCTCAAGGAATTCCTTAGGATTATCCATTTCCTTCTGCCACTCAAGAGACTGTCTGAGCCAGGAAAGTTTTACCTCTTCCTGATCTGCACTTACGCCCTCTTTGTATTTCCAATGGGCTGCGATACCGTATTCGGCAATTCTGTGCATCTCCTTTGTTCTTATCTGTATTTCAAAAGGATCTCCTGTATCACCGATTACAGTTGTGTGAAGGGACTGATACATATTAGGCTTAGGCATTGCTATGTAGTCCTTAAATCTTCCCGGAATAGGAGTCCACATGGAATGGACTATACCTAATATTGCATAGCAATCCTTTACCGTATCAACAATTATTCTCACTGCCATGAGATCAAATATCTCATCAAGCTGCTTGTTTTGATATTTCATCTTTCGGAAGATGCTGTAAAAATGCTTTGTTCTTCCATAAATATCATAATCTATATCAGCATCCTTAAGAGCTTCGTTGACTTCATCTATGATTCTATTAAGGTCAGCTTCCCTTTCTTCCTTCTTTTCGTGAATTTCATTGGTAAGCTCCTGATATTCATCAGGCCAAAGATATCTCATGCATATATCCTCAAGCTCAAACTTTATGGAATATATACCAAGTCTACTTGCCAAAGGCGCATAGATATCCAAAGTTTCACTGCATTTTTCCACAATCTTATTCGGGGTCATGTAATTTATGGTGCGCAGATTGTGAAGTCTGTCGGCCAGCTTAATTATGAGAACTCTTATATCCTTTGACATTGCCAAAAACATTTTTCTTAATGTTTCCGCCTGTCTTTCCTCTTTGTTCTCATACTGTAGGGAGCCTATCTTAGTAACACCGTCCACAAGCAACTCAACTTCCTCTCCGAATTCCTGTCTAAGCTGCTCATTTGTATATTCCGTATCTTCAACAACATCGTGCAGTAAACCGGCCACAAGAGTATCTTCATCCATGCCAAGTTCTGCCAGTATTTTAACTACTGCCATAGGATGTATCAGATAGGGCTCACCAGATTTTCGCAGCTGCCCCTCATGCATTTTAGCAGCCACATCATAGGCTCTTCCTATAAGTTCAATATCATATTTTGGATTCAGTTCGATTATTTCGTCCAGAAATTCCTGTCTACTTTGCATTTATTCTTTATTCCCCGTTCCGCCTATATATTTTTTCTTTTTCTTCTTTTTGCCTTCCTCAAGTGTCTTCTGATATCTTGTCTTTCTTTTGTGCTGTGAGAACTGATAGTACAGCGGGCTGCATATGAATATAGATGACAGACATCCTGCCGCTACACCTACCATCAGAGGCAGTATAAACTCCCTCATAGAAGCCGATGTCATTATAAACATCGGTACCATTACTATCAGAGTAGTAAAGGTAGTCATTATGGATCTGGATAAGGTCTGATTTATGGAAATATCAATTATTTCCTCCTCGTCCTTTCTCATCAGCTGATTGTTCTCTCTTATTCTATCAAATATTACTATGGTGTCGTTTATGGAATATCCGACTACCGTCAATATACCTGCAATAAACGGGTTATTTACAGTTACATTGAATACCGCATAGAATGTCAGCACTATAAGAACATCGTGTAGTACGCCTAAAATTGCGGATGCTCCGAAATTCCATTCTTTAAATCTAAGTCTTATATAGATAAGCATACCTACAGCTGCTAAAAGCACCGCCTTTATTGCGTTATTTCTCAGCTCTTTACCTACCGTAGGTCCGAACAACTCTTGTGCCAATATATCGCTGTCATCAAATCCGAACTCTTGCTGTAAATCAGCAATTAAAGCGCTTCTTTCATCGTTTTCAATGGCATCAACGGTTCTTATCATAATCTGCTCGTTATTTTCGCCGGCATAAACGACTTCCGCTTCTATACCTCTGTCATTTAAAACGGCTTCAACCTCTTCCATGGCTACTTCCTTGCCCATATCAATCTGGACCATGGTACCGCCGGTAAAGTCGATACCGTAGTTGAGTCCTCTTACAAGACCAAAGGCAAGACCAATAACGAGAATTACAACGGAAACAGTGTAATATATTTTCCTGTGTTTTATGAAAGAGAACTGCCTCTTTATGGCAAACATCGCTGTTCCGTCTTCTTTTATTCCAAAGTATTTCTTCTTTGAGAAACGCCTTGTATTGGCTAATATGCCAAGGTACAGATGAGTGATAACCACAGCAGTCAGCAAGCTGACTATGATACCAATCATCAGTGTCCATGCAAAGCCCTTAACGGAGCTTGTTCCTATCTGATAAAGTATTACCGCAGCGATAAGAGTTGTAACCTGAGAGTCGATTACTGTACTCATAGCTCTCTTAAATCCTGTCTGTACTGCGACTCTCGTTGATTTGCCGCTTATTATTTCTTCCTTGATTCTGGTGAATATGACAACATTGGCATCCACGGCCATACCAACGGAAAGTATCAGACCAGCTATACCAGGTAGCGTTATAACATTTCCCACAAGGGCCATGATTATGAATATGATAAGAATATACATAGCCAGAGCAATATCAGCTGCAAGACCCATTATCATATATCCTGCAATCATTATCACAAATATTATAGCGATACCAATGATGCCGGCCTTTACGCTCTGATCAAAGGCATCAAGTCCGATCTTTGCACTCTGAACCGATGAAGATACTTCTTCCAAAGGAGCTGGAAGTGCACCGCCTCTAATCAATGCTGCCAGCTCGGATGCTTCCTCCTGGCTGAAGTTACCTGTTATCTCACATTTGCCTCCACTTATAACCTCGTTAACGGAAGGACTTGAAATAACATCGTTATCCAGCATTATTACTATGGAATCACTTGGGACTGTCTGCCCGTATGAATCTTTGATGGTTGCGGTCACCGTACCGCTTAAAGCTTTTTCTGTTGCCTGCTCAAAGGCATCTGCTCCTTCACTTTTGAGTTCAAGACTTACAGCATAACCGCCTGTTTCACTACCACTCTGTGTCACAGTGGCATTTTGAACCATGCTTCCATCCAGTACGAAGCCTCCATCAGGCATCAGGAACTGCAGCTGTGCAGTTCTGCCTATCTGGTCTATGGCTTCCTGAGCATTTTCCACGCCAGGTAGTTCAACTCTTATTCGATTGCCGCCTTCAACTCTGACATCAGCATTGGCGATACCCATCTGGTCAACTCTTCGGCTAATCACCTGCTGAGTCTGATTCATCAGTTCAGTAAGTTCTTCGCCTTCCTTGTCTGTCTGAGCCTCCATGACAACATATACTCCGCCTTTAATATCAAGGCCGAGCTGAATCTTGTCAGTGAGAGGTGCCAAACTGCCTACTCCGAAAACAGTTGCATACCAGCCAAAACCCACTAATAGCAACAAAAGCACCGCGACTATTTTTTTTAGCTTTTCTTTCATCAAATTCACCTCAAGTATTTTTGCATTATATTTTATTATATAATTTTCCCCGTAGGAAATCAACAAGGCCGGTCAAATTGACCGGCCTTTTCAGGCATTTAATTTACTTGTTTTCAGCGTTTTCTTCGTTCTTTACTTCAACTTCTTCAGCAGCTACTTCTTCAGCTTCGGCTTCAACTGTTTCGACAGCCTCTACTGTTTCAGTTTCGACTACTTCCGCTTCAGCAACTTCAACTGCCTCTTCGGCTTCAATTGCTTCTTCCTTTTCTACCGGTTCAATTTCAGCATCAAGAATAGCTTCTTTTTCCGGTTCAGACTTCTTAAGCTTTTTAGGTCTGGAAGATTTTTCTTCTCTAGACAGCTTAGGTTCCTTAGTTACTATCTGTGATACGGACCATTTCATCATTTCAAATTTAACCTTGTCCGCTCCCACCTGAATAACGATGGAATCTTCCTTTACCTTTACTACCTTACCGCAGATACCACCGATTGTTACAATTGAATCTCCAACCTTTATGGAAGATCTCATCGCATTAACTTCTCTTTCCTTCTTCTTCTGAGGTCTAATCAGCATGAAGTACATAAGAGCGATAAGAAGTATCAAAGGTATTATCTGAAAATATATCGTTCTGTTGTCCATTTAATAATTCCTCCTAAATTATATATGCCGTCACTTCCAACGTCTTTATTTAACTGGTGCCGGCGATGGGGGTCGAACCCATACGGTGTCACCACCACAGGATTTTGAGTCCTGCACGTCTGCCAATTCCATCACGCCGGCGTAACAGCATAATTCTATACTATTCTAAGGTTATAGTCAACTCATCTTCAGAAATTACTTTTGTCTTTTTGCTAGCCAGAATATCGTACATTACAGGGATTACGAAAAGTGTCATAAGAGTAGCATAAAGCAATCCTCCGATACACACAACAGCCACCGGCTGAATCATTTCGCTGCCGCTTCCTGTACCCACCGCCATAGGCAAAAGACCAAGTATTGTAGTTGCAGCTGTCATAAGCACAGGTCTCATTCTTATAGCTCCTGCTTCTATTATGGATTCTCTTCTATCCATACCTTCCGCCCTCAATCTGTTTATGCAGTCTATAAGTACGATGGCATTGTTTACTATTATACCCATCAGCATGATTATTCCCACCATGGCAACGACGCTTAGTACATTTCCCGTAATCAATAGTCCTGCCATGGCGCCGGTAATAGCTAAAGGTATTGTAAACATCACGATAAACGGTGAAAGCAGTGATTGGAACTGGGCTACCATAACCAAATAAATCAAGAATATACCTAAAAGGAACATCTTTACAAGCTGACCCATGGCATCCATAATCTGCTCGTTTTCTCCTTCTATTACCACATTTACGCTTTCAGGAAGCTCAAGCTTTTCAACAGCAGCCTCAGCCTTATCTGTAGTTAAGGTAATATTATATCCCTCATCGACAGATGCCGTTACAGTCTGCGCCCTTTTCTGATCTGTCCTGGTTATAGTATCAAGGGTCTTATCCTTTTGCACATTGGCAATATCTTTTAACTTTACAGACTCACCGCTTCCCGCTGAAGCACCGGTAGTACTTGATGTTCCGGCAGATATCTCCATATTCATAAGCTGATTTTGGCTCATCTTATCATCAGCTGCATCAGAGCTTACTATAACACTTCTTTCGCTACCTTCGTATTCAATACCTGTAGCTTCGCTTTCCCCAGACAGCTTTGAGCTTATCTGAGTATAAACCTGTGCAACGGTAAGGCCGTGTTTCATAGCCTTTTCTCTGTCGATGATAACCTTTATCTCTGAGGATGAATTTTCGTTAACATCAGAAACCTCGCTTACGCCTTCAATATCCCCGAGTGCATTTTGCACTTTAATGGCAGCACTTCTGAGATCGTTCAAATCGTCGCCTTCCAGTCTGATGCTGATGCCGCCTCCTCCCATCATAGCGGACATATCTGCAGTTGATGAAACCGAAACCTCAGCTCCATTTTCTTCTCCAATCTTTGACAAAACATCGGCAACCTTATCGCCGTTTTTAATTTTATCCTCATCTAAAAGAACATAGAAGGTTGCGTTTTTCATATCTCCTGAAGATGTTCCTCCAAGTCCCATTAAGGACGCCGTATTAGATGAAAGTGTAGCTCCCACCGTAGATACTCCGTCGATTTCCGAAACCTTTTCCGATATTTCATCATATGTTCTGACGCAATCATCATCGGACGCCTCTTCTGGCATCTGTACAGTTGCAGAAACCTGAGGTGTTGACATATCCGGTATGAACTCAAAGCCCTTTGAAAGAGTCAGTCCGGTGGTTGCTACAAGTAATACCACAACTGCCACTAGTACAACAGCCTTATGATTTAAAGCCTTTTCAGCCAAGCTTCTGTACTTATCTACAGTTTTGCTTTCAGGCCCCATCACTGTGACTTTCTTTATATTTCCGAGAATTGTACTTCCCATTGTCGGTACCAAGGTC
Organism: Gallibacter intestinalis; assembly: GCF_014982745.1. GTDB lineage: Bacteria > Bacillota > Clostridia > Peptostreptococcales > Anaerovoracaceae > Gallibacter > Gallibacter intestinalis. Next base: position 53,365 of record NZ_JADCKA010000007.1, read on the forward strand.
AAAGCGACAATGAGACTGGCCATAAGGGAATATGTCACCGTCAGTGCCATGTCGACAAATACCGTTTTAGTAATTCCGTCAACGAAAACTATCGGCAAGAACACACATACAGTTGTAAGGGTTGAGGCGGTGATTGCTCCTGCCACCTGTGCTGCTCCCGACACAGCAGCTTTAATTTTACTGTAGCCCAAACTTCTGAGTCTATATATGTTTTCAATAACCACAATGGAATTATCCACCAACATACCTGTACCCACGGCAAGTCCTGCCAGAGAGATTATGTTAAGTGTAACCCCTGTAAAATACATAAGGACTATTGCAAAGGTTATACTAATAGGTATGCTTAGAGCAGTTATGATTGTCGGTTTAAAATCTCTCAAGAAGAAAAACAGTACAAGTATAGCAAATAGACCTCCCAGTACCAGACTTTCCAGTACCGAATCTATCGCTATGTTAATATAATCTCCCTGATCCGAAAGAACAGAAAACTCCAACCCGTCATATTCGCCAGAAAGCTCATCAAATCTGTCCTTTACATTTTCAGCCACTTCAGTTGTGCCGTAATCAGACTGCTTGCTGAACACCAGCATTATCCCGTCTTCGCCGTTGATCTTTGAGTAAGTCTTTTCTCCATCTGCCATATATGTCACGGCAGCCACATCAGCAAGTGTAATAGGCTCAACACCATCTATACCCAAATCCAGAAGCACAGTATTTTTCAATTCATCTGGGGAATCAATCTTATCGCCTACGGTAACAATAACATCCTGACCATCCTCAGATATATAACCTGCCGGCATTTCAAAATTTTGAGCCGTTATAAGGGATGATATTCCCTCCGGCGTTAGGTAACTGCTTATCTGAGATGCTGATGCCTTTCCTGATGCCTCCTGAAGAGCTATCTGCGATAAAGACGACTGTAACTGCATGTTCGCCGAGTTTAGCAGCGCGCTGTTGCCTGCTATCTCAGCCATACCGTTGTTTAAGCTATTTTCGGTTTTTTGCAGATTTTCATTAAGACTGCTTTCCGCCTTAGTCACTTCATCCAGTGTATTAAGCTTATTTACATCAATACCCATCTGGGAAAGAAATTCCGAAAAGGGTGCAAGCTGCTCTGTTATACCATCCATAGCCTTCTTTGCAGCGGCTATAGCCTGGACATTAGCCTTATATACATTGTTTCCTTCACAGGCTGCATTTATTTCTTCTTCCGTTGCACCCTCTGGCAGCTGCGATGCAATCTGAGTTTTTAATGTCTCATTAGCACTTTCGAGGCCTTCCTTTGTCATGGCAAGGGTTTTAAGAGATTTTATTACATCCTTAACACTCTGACTGTTTTCAGCCAGCATATCTTGGCTGCTCTTTATGGTGCCCTTGGCAGCTTCAAGCTGTGCAATGCTGTCATTTGCCGCCGTAATCTGATTGTTTACACTCTGCTTGGCATCTGCAAAGCTCTCACTGACAGCATCTTGAATCTTTTCGTTAATCTCATCAATCTTCTTTTCATCAAGGCTTACATATACCGAATTTTCCACAAGCCCCGCAGTGGTTACCGATGCGACTCCTTCTGTGCCCTCCAGCTTTCTTAAAAGTTCTTCGGAAAGCAATGCCGATGTTTCTTCAGTACTGCTGCCCTTTACTGAAACAGCAGCAACAGTTGTCGGTATCATGGAAGGATTGAGCTTCATGATTACAGGAGTTTGCACAGTATCATCCCATCCGCTTTTGGAAAGGTCAATCTTATCACGAATATCCACCGAAACCGTATCTAGCTCCGCATCCTGTTCAAACTCAAGCAATATGATAGATGCATTATCCTGTGAAACAGAGGATATATTCTTTAGGTTTTCCAAAGAAGCCATCTGCTGCTCAAGGGGCTGAGTTACAGTCTTTTCAACTTCCTGGGACGAAGCTCCAGGATATGTTGTAAACACAGCAACATATGGCAAATCTATCTTTGGAAAAAGATCTGGTGTCATCCTAGTAAATGAAACCACACCGAAAACTATTATCATGATAACCGCCACCAGCACGGTAAACGGTTTTTTAACGCTTTGTTTTGTCAGCATATTACCTCCTATAATGAATAAAACGGCTGAAATCAGCCGTTTTAATGGTGGAGCATAGGGGATTCGAACCCCTGACCCCCACACTGCCAGTGTGGTGCGCTCCCAGCTGCGCTAATACCCCATATCGGGAACAGTATATCATATCGCTTTCGTTTTTTAAATAATTAAAAATCATTTGGATTCTTTTTCTGTTTGTTTAATTGTTTTAAAACTTCTTCAATATTATCATTTGTTATAGCGCCAGGATAATCTTGATTTAATTTTAGCAATCTTCTGCTGTTTTCAGCTTCATTTTCCTTGTTTTGCTCATATAAACTATCCAAATCTTCAGATTTAATTATGAACTCAATATCCTGTTTAACAGACTCAGAAATAATGTCCCATCCATCATACAAATCGCAAACAGCTCTATTTATATTATCCCATGTGATGATATTACCTTTTGCTGCTTCATTCTTTAAAATACCAATAATATCTGAAAGGTCATGTTTATATTCTCTTCCAGCAACCAGTTTCATAGCAATTAAATATTCAGCTGAAACAGTTCTAACGGTTAATATATTTGAAAAAGTGCGATAATATTTTGAATATCTAACAATTCTTGGTGTATATGATGTTGTATTCTTAAAATCTTCATTAAGCCATTTTCTCGGTAAATCGTATTTATTGCCAACATTATTGATAGCATCTTTTATTGCCGAAGAGGCTTGTAATAGTCCATCAATATCATAAGTCATATCTCTAAAATCATAATTTATGAGAATTGAAGCACCACCAATAAGAATAATCTCTGCAGGAGTATTTTTACCATTCAACTTGCGATATTCTTTGCCTAATTCTTTTAAATACATATCTATATTTTCTTTTGTAAATCTATTATTAGACTGCATCTCTTACATTTCCCTCCACTATGTTATGCGACAAAAACTCAGGTATGCTATTTTCTTTATATTGCTCAAGAATAGTATTGTCGTTTCTAATTTGTGCTTTTAATAATACGCTTTCGGGATAAACAATTTCATCTAATTGATAGCATCTAATATTGTCATACTTGTTACATAATGGAATATTGTTAATGCGAGATAAATAATCTACCATAGCAAGTAAATATAAAGTTTCAGGATACCATTCTTTTTTATATAACTTAGTAATCTCGTCGTTTTCAAGAACTCTAATTAAAAATTCTATATCACCCAAATCTTTTACTGCATGACAAACATTACTTTTAAATACTGAAAATGATGTTCTATATTCACTTTCAGTTATAAAAGCGTCTTTAATGAGATCTTCCATAGTACAATTAAGCACTTTAGATATTTTATATATTGTTTCTGCAGAGCATTTTTCAATTTTAGTTTTACCACAACATATATCTGCTATGGTGCTGTATGGAATACTACCATCTTTGGATAAACGATATTTTGTTATGTTGTGTTCTTCCAATAAAGTGTTCAGGTTCATATTTCATCCCTCCTACACTAATTATAATGGTATACCGTTATATGCGCAACTATATCATTTCTGTTTCTTACTTCAAAATAATTTTTGCCACCATTTTGCCACCATTTTAGTCCACAAAAGCAAAAACTCGTTGAAATTTCAACGAGTTTAATGGTGCGGCTGGCGAGATTCGAACTCGCACAAGGGAATCCTTACTGCCCCCTCAAGACAGCGCGTCTGCCTGTTCCGCCACAGCCGCATATTTATCAGCAAGCCTCAAGTTCCAAGGGTTGAAACCCGAGGCTCGGATATCAATTGTCAGTTACCGTTTTCAGAAGGTGGCGTTTCCACATCGTTATCATCAGCTTCCCTTTTTTCATAGACACAGTACCATGTCTCTATGCCTCGATACGGATTGCTAAAAGTGGATTTTATTTCGCCCTGAAATACCGGTGACTCTAGAATACCACAAGTCTGGTACCCAATGCAATAGTAATAATTATCTTCTTTTAAAATTTTTTTAATTTCATCTAAAATTGTGGCAGTTTCTTCAGGAGTTTTACCGCTCATAAATTCATCCAATTTATTGTCAAGCTCAGTATTGGAGTATCCGGTATAATTGTTTTCGCCTCCTGTTTTCAACAAGCTTCTGAAATCCATGCTTTCATCGGTGGACATTCCTCCTACATATATATCATAATTTCCTGATTTAAGGGCTGCCATATATGCTTCAGTGCTTTTCTTATCAACCGTTGCATCAATTCCGAGATTTGAAAGGCTTTCTGCTATTCTCTCGGCAGCGTCAGTCCTTTCTCTGTTAGTTTCATCAACTAAAATTTTAACAGAAAAGCTTGCGCCGTCCTCACTATCTATAATTCCGTCGTCGTTTCTGTCTTTAAGTCCTTCGTCCTTTAACAGTTTTGCAGCTTTTTCAACATCAAAGGAATAACCCTTTACTTTTTCTGTTCCCAAGTATTCCGGATAATAGATACTGTCGCTGCTGACTGCGCTTCCGTAATAGCATTCTTCCAGAATATCATTACTGTCTATACCATAAATAATGGCTTTTCTCACATTGGCATTGGAAAGAAAGCTGTTGTTTGAATTAAACCCAACAAATTCCACCTGATTTCCTATGATATCGTGAATCTGTATATCCTTTTTTGTAACAGAAGTTTTTCTCATAAGGGACTTATCATAAAGCACTGTTATATTGCTAGTTTCCACAAGCTTTGAAAGAGAGCTATCCTTTTTTACCACATTTATTCTAACGGTGCTTTCCGGTTTTGTGCCGTAATAGCTGTCGTTTATATCCAGGAGCATTTCCTTTCCCGCTTCATATGAAGAGCATACATACATGCCGCTGCCTAGAGGTTTATAATTCTTTATCGCTTTTGCAAAATCCCTTGCGCTGTCATACTTATGAGAAGCTACTATCGGAAATGACAGATAGCTTAATGACATATCATTTTCATCTTCAAACTTTATCTTTACCTCTGTACCGCTGCCACTTACAGATTTGATTTTGCTCGCCTTAGTATAGTACGGACTTGTTGTTCCAATCCTTTTAATGGCATTTACCGTAAATTCTATATCTTCTGCGTCTACTTGCACTCCATCGGAAAATGTCGCACTTTTAAGTTTTATCGTTAGAGTATCTCCCCCAAAGCCATAGCTTTCCGCAAGATCTCCCACAGGTGTTAGATTTTCATCAAAATCAAAGAGAGAGCTGTACATCAGCTTATTTATATACACCATATTTTCATCTGTGGCTATAAGCGGATTTAAGGTTTCAACGGTGTACATATATAATTCCACCTGTTTTACCTCGTTATCCACAATCTTCACATCCGTAAGAGCATCGTTTACATCTTCGCTTTTGGAGCACTCGTAAAAAATCCATACGCATGCAAAAACGATTACAGCTATAAGCAGTACTATTTTTCTTATGGTATCTTTTCTGAGATTTTTTATACTATCTATTAATTTAATCTTCATATTTCCTTAAAAGTCCATCAACCTTATTTAACAGCTCTTTTTTATCTCCGGAATTATCTATGACCTCATCGGCCAGTGCAATCTTTTCTTCGTCAGACATCTGACATGCAATTCTCTGCTTCACCTGTTCTTCAGTGACATTATCCCTCTCCATAACTCTTTTTAATCGCTGCTCCATATCAGCAATTACGAGCCATGTGGCATCACACCACTTATCCACTCCCGCTTCAAACAATATAGGTCCTTCCAAAAACATTATTCTTTCGCCCTTTTGTCGGTTAGCTTCTATTTCCGCTTCAAGCTGTCTTTTTATACCTTTATGAGTAATGGCATTGAGTGTTTTTTCATTTTCTGCATTTGTAAATGCTATGGAAGCAAGATACTTTCTTTTTAGCCTTCCTTCATCATCTAAAATATCATCTCCAAAGGCTTTCACCAGTTCATTTAGAGTTTCCATGCCCGGCTCAGTTATCTGATGGGCAATCAAATCTGCATCGCTTATTTTGTATCCCTTATCTCGGAGGTATGAGGAGACGGTGCTTTTGCCGCTACCTATTCCCCCGGTTAAACCTATGATTTTCATTAGCTATCCCTTCTGACTAATACACCTCTAAGATTACTTTAAATCCAGCCAGTTTTCTCCGGTATTTAAATCCACAACGAGTTTTACCGCCAGCTTCATGGCATTTTCCATGCTATCTCTAAGAATTTCCTTAACCTGATCAAGCTCATCTCTGCTGGTTTCAATTATAAGCTCGTCGTGCACCTGCAAAAGAAGTTTTGATTTCATGCCTCTTAAAGCGTTATATACCCTTATCATCGCAAGCTTTATTATATCTGCTGCGCTGCCCTGGATAGGTGTATTCATGGCAAGCCTTTCGCCAAGCTGTCTTACCATATATGCCGAAGCATTTATTTCCTTAATATGACGCTTCCTTCCGAGAATTGTCTTGACATACCCATGTTCCTTGCAATAGCGTACCTGCTCATCCATAAATTCCTTTACGGCAATGTGCTTTTCAAAGTAATCGCTAATGTATTTCTCAGCATCCTTCCTTGTGATTCCCAGTTCCGAACTTAAGCCAAAGGAACTCATACCGTATATCACTCCGAAATTAACCGCTTTAGCATCGCTTCTCTGCTGAGAAGTTATCTCATCCTCCGGAATACCCATTACTCTGGAGGCTGTTGCTCTATGAATGTCAAGACCTCTGTTAAATGAATCTATCAAAGCCTCGTCTCCGCTCATATGTGCAAGAACTCTTAACTCTATCTGAGAATAATCGGCACCCACCAATACATAGTTTTCATTAGCAGGAACAAAGGCTCCCCTGATAAGCCTGCCTGGTTCTTCCCTTATAGGAATATTTTGCATGTTCGGCGAGGAACTGGATATCCTTCCTGTTGCGGTTACCGTCTGATTAAATGCTGCATGAATTCTTCCGTCCTCTGCCACCATAGGCAAAAGTCCGTCTACATATGTTCCAGAAAGCTTTGTAAGTTTTCTATATTCCAAAATCAAAGGTACAATCTCATGCTTGTCCTTAACCTTTTCCAGCACTTCAGCGCCAGTAGCATAGCCACGCTTTGTTTTCTTTGCCGGTTTTAAACCAAGCTTTTCAAAGAGTATAGGTCCTAGCTGAGCCGGCGATTTAATGTTAAACTCCTCACCCGCTAGCTGATATATTCTCTCTGTAAGCTCAGCCTCTCTTTTAGCAAATTCATCTCCAAGCTTCTTAAGGTATGACTGATCCAGTGTAAAGCCAACCTTTTCCATTGAGGCCATAACCTCAATTAAAGGAAGCTCTGCATCTTCAAATACCTCTGTAAGTTCTTCAGCTTTTAGTCTTTCCTTCTGTATTTCCATAAGTCGATTGATGACTGCAAATTCCAAAGAAGCCATATCTTCAATACTTTCTTCGAAATCTTCGAACATACCAATCTGGCCTTCATTTTCCTGTTTCATGGAAACACCCAGCTCTTCGGCTGCCATGGTTTCAAGGCTGTGGTCGCTTGCAGACGGTTCCAATACATAGCCAGCAATTTCCGTATCAAAGGAAACAAAAAACTTCATATCTTTGATATGCATAAGGTCATATATCTCATTTTTAATGCCATGTCCGTAAATATAGGTCTTTGTTTCATCAATTCTATCTGCCAATTTTACTAAAGCACTGAAATCATGTCCGCAAAAAACAGTATTTCCTGCAAATATGGCAAAGGCATCAAGTTCAGGAGCTTTCATATGGCTGTGGTCAGAATATATCCTAAGGCCCACAGGCTCTTTTCCTGTAATTTCTTTAAGAAAATCATCTTCGGATATATCCCTGCCTATAACCTTAACTTTATATGTCTCAAGTTCTTGATTTTTTGACTGTTCCTGAGGTATATCAAGCCTTTTAAGGAAACTGTTGAATTCAAGTCTTTTATATATTTCTATCAGTTTGGCATAATCTGCCTCAACACATCTGTACTTTTCAAAATCAGTTTCTATAGGCACATTCCTGTTTATGGTGGCCAGTCTTTTGCTCATAAAGGCAATGCTGTAATTGTCCATCAGCTTTGTTCTGGTACCATTTGGCTCCACTTCATCGATTTTTTCGTATATTTCTTCAATGGTTGCATACTGGCAAATAAGCTTTGTCGCTCCCTTTTCTCCGATACCCGGAACTCCCGGAATGTTATCTGATTGATCGCCCATTAAAGCTTTGCAATCAATAAAATTAATTGGTTCAAAGCCGTATTTTTCAACAAAAGCCTTTCTGTCGTAAAGATCAAACTGCGAAATTCCCTTTCTTGTTATAAGAACTCCCGTATTGTCTCCTGCCAGCTGCAGAGCATCCTTATCACCTGTAATAATAAGGACCCTTTTATCCTGCTCCTCTGCCCTTTTTGAAATGGTACCAATAAGGTCATCGGCTTCAAAGCCTTCCATTTCAATCATTCCTATATTCATGGCATCCAATACTTCCTTAAGTACAGGAATCTGCATAGCCAATTCCGGAGGCATTTTCCTTCTGCCCGCCTTATATTCCTCATACTGCTTATGCCTAAATGTAGGAGCCTTTACATCAAAAGCCACGACCATATAATCAGGGTCGTAGTCTTTTTTTATTTTTTCAAGCATATTTAAAAAACCGTATATACCTTGAGTATACATGCCGTCCTTTGTTATCATGGGACGCTGCATGGCGTAATATGCTCTATTTATCAGACTGTTTCCGTCTATTATTACAATTAATTCTTTACTGTTTTTCATGAAAATAATTTTAGCAGAAATGTATTTAAAACACAAACTGCGGCTGTTAAAGTTACAATTAACTTATATAAATTCCATCCTCCAGTGGTATCTTCCGTCTTCACCCTTTTCATATATGAAATATGCACTGAAGCGATTACCTTTTTTGCTTATAAGGCCGTTAAATCCAACCTTGCCGTTTTCAAGTAACAGCTCCACCATTTTAGGCGTTACCTTTTTCCCAAAGGACTGAATATATTTATCGTCCTTCCATACAGTGAAGCCACATCCGTTTCTCCAGTTGCTACAGCCAAATGCCTTTTCAGTTTCCACTACTGGGTTACCACATTCAGGACATTTGCCAACCACATGGGCATCCTCAGGAATCTTAACCGTTCCTCCAAAGGTTTTATCACCCTTTATCTTTTCAACGGAATCCGCAACAAAACCCTTTATAAAGGACATAAATTCGCTTCTTTTAAACTTTCCTCTTTCTATATCCGCAAGAGTTTTCTCAAGCCTTCCCGTATAATCCAGGTCAAATAGTTCTCTTACGGGAAAGGTCTCAACCATCATCTTTCCCATATTAGTACACCTTAATGACCTGTTTTTTGTTGTAATGTATCCGGCGATTTTAAGTTTTTTTATCGTTTCAGCTCTCGTTGCCGGAGTGCCTATGGAAAATCCGCTTAAAATGGACATCATCATTTCCTCTGAATCCTCTTCCTGTTCAGGGTCCACACTTTTTCCGCAGGTTTCCATTACCTTAAGCAGTGTTTTTTCCGTATGGTGTTTAGGCGGCTTTTTTACAACTTCGCTGACTTTACCGTCCTTTACAGTAAGAATCTCGCCCTTTTCCACATCTGGCAGCACAGTATCCTTTGACTGGATCTTTTCCGCCTGACGGAAGCCTTCCACTTTCTGCACTTTACCTCTGACAATAATCACATCTTCAGAGTCCATAATCTCAGATTTTTGTATAATCTCTTCTCTTGGTTTTATTTCAAGTCTTGTTTCCTCACTGACCGCCTGGGGCAGAAACTGAGCTAAAAATCTATTTTTAACCGCTTCATATACCTGTCTTTCCTCTTCACTTAATTTTTGTGGAAGAACATATGTCGGCATAATGGCGCTGTGGGATTCAACTTTACTGCTATCAAATATTCTCTTAGTGTCCTTAAACTTAAGCTCCGATTCAAATGGTGTACCTTTTCCAACCGTCGCCAAAACCTTTCTTGCCTTATCCTTAAGACTCTCATCAAGAACGCTGCTGGCCGTTCTCGGATACGTTATATATTTCTTTTCATAAAGATCCTGTGCGACCTTAAGTACCTTATCAGCTGTCCAACCGTTATATCTTCCGGTTATGTATCCCTGAAGATTTGAAAGATTAAACAGATACGGAGGATTTTCCCTTTTAGTATCAACATCCTTTTCAGTAACTCTTACCTTCTCTCCAGTTAAAGCCTCAAGGATTTTATCTGCCTCTTCCTTATCGGTAAACTTTTCACTTCTTTTTGTTTTACCGTCGCTACTTTCACCATCATCGCTGTCCTCTGTTTCTCCAGTCTCCACAGGTCTATAGAATGTCCCTTCAAAGGTCTCACCTTTTTCGTTTTCCAGGGTAAGCAGTACCTTATAATATTTACTACTTTCAAATTTTTCTATTTCCATATCCCTGTCGTATATTATTTTAAGGGTCGGCATGAGCACTCTGCCCACATTCAACAGCGCGTCATATCCCATATTGGCATACTTTACCGTAGCCACTGATGTAAGATTTATTCCTATAAGCCAATCAGCAGTCTGACGGCCAAATCCTGCATCGCTTAAAGACTCCATTTCTGTATTGGGTTTAAGATTGTCCAAGCCTGCAGATACTTCATCCCTTGTCCATTCATTTAAAAGAAGCCTGTTGATTTTTTTGTCTGTTTTAATGTACTTAAAAATCTCATCTGCAATTATCTGACCTTCCCGATCCCAGTCAGTTGCAGATACAATTTCTCCCACATCATCTCTGTCCATAAGCTTTTTTATGGTGTCCAGCTGGCGGCGGGCTCCCTCATCGGTTTTCTTTCTGTTCTCGTTTTCTGTCTTTATTTTGTACATGAAGTCCTTTGGAATAAACGGGAAGTTTTCCATTTTCCAAGAGCCTGCCATTTTTTCATCATAATCTACGGCGTCGTATAACTGAAGCAGGTGACCGAACACCCATGTTATGATGTAATGGTCACCTTCTATATATCCGTTTTCTCTTTTACCTCCGCCTGTGGCCTCTGCTATATTTCCCGCCACCGACGGCTTTTCTGCTATTATGAGTTTTTTCAATGTCTTACCTTTTATCTTAAAAACAATTTTAAAAGTTTTCTTTTACCATTTGTATAAGGGGGATACCTAAAACCAAAATCCGGTCGTCTACCCTTTTCTATACCTTTAGGTCTTGAGAAAGTCTCAAGGCTATATCTACCATGATAACTACCCATGCCTGAATCTCCTGTACCTCCAAATGGCAGGCTGTTTGCTGCAACATGCATAATAGTATCGTTTATACATCCTCCTCCAAAGGCTACATTACTGCATATTCTTTTAGCCGTCTTCATATCCTTAGTGAACATGTATAAAGCAAGAGGTCTTGGTCTTTGCATGATATTTAACACAGCCTGTCCGAGATTATCAAAGGGAATAATCGGAAGCACTGGCCCGAATATTTCCTCCTGCATAACAGGATCTCCATCTTTTACATCCAACAAAACAGTAGGCTCAATACGAAGGCTTTCTTCATCATACCTTCCTCCGTAAACTGCGTTGCCACTGTCAATATATCCTGTAAGCCTTATAAAGCTTTCTCTGTTTATTATTTTAGGATAATCTTCATTTTCTACAGCATCCCCATACATGGCTTTTACATAGGAATATATGCGTTCTGCCAACAGTCCGTAAATTTTTCTGTCTGCTAACACATAATCTGGCGCAACGCATGTCTGTCCAGCGTTTATGCATTTACCCCATGCAATTCGTCTTGCCGCCAGTTCTATATCTGCAGTTTCATCAACTATGCACGGACTTTTACCTCCCAGCTCCAAGACAACGGGAATTAAATCCTTGGAAGCCATTTCCATAACATGACGTCCGGTCTTTGCACTTCCAGTAAAAAATATCATATCCGGGTGCCCTGCCATAAGCTCATCATGGCTCAGATCTTCATCAGCAACAAAGACTTCTTTTTCATCGAAGACGTCTTCAATAATTCTAGCGATAATACTTGATGTGTTCGGCGATTTCCTTGAAGGCTTTATAACTGCACAATTTCCCGCTGCTATTGCACCTACAAGAGGCATCATAGTCAACTGAAAGGGATAGTTCCATGGTGATATTATAAGAATCGAGCCATAAGGCTCTCTTAATACATATGAAGATGCCGGAAAATGAGTAAACGGAGTTTTTACCTTTTTAGGCTTCTGAAAACTCTTTAGTTTAGATAGCATAAACCGTATTTCTTCCTTTACAGGAGCTATTTCAGTCATCAGAGCTTCCATATCTGATTTACCCAAGTCCTTTTTTAAAGCATCTGCAATTTCACTTTCATGGTCGTTTACAGAGACTAGCAGTTCCTTTAATCTTCTTTCCCTACGGTTAATGTTGGAAAAGCCTCCCGTCATTAGATATTTTTTCTGGGATGATATTATCTCTCCGGCTGTCTTACACATAAGCTACACCTTCTCATAGCCTGCAGCTGCCATCATAGCCTCAGCTTCTTCTTTTGTAAGTTTCATATTTACACATAAATTTATTAAATCTTCTCTGCTCATTTCCGGATCCTGAGCTGTACTGAGACATATAAACTGATCCTTATCCATCTTTATACCGCTAAAAGTTATTTCTCCCGAAGCTATTTTTCTGTCGTATAAACGGAAGAAAACGACCCGAAGCGGTGTGTCCGGATCGCTGTTTACTGGTTCCAATGAATATGTCTTTTCAAGATATTCTTTCATTTCTTCCTTCTTTCTTGTCCATGAAACGATAAGCTATATTATTGCTAGTTTATACAAAGCTTAACAAATCATCTATGGACTTTCTCTTAGGTGCTTGAGGAAACTCCCCTTCCGGGTATCCCATAGCTATAAAAGCTTCAATCTGCTGTCCCTCAGGAATGTTGACAAGCTCTGCCACTTTATATTCATCAAATATTCCCATAATAACTGTGCCGATACCCTTGTCATGGGCTGCAAGACAGAATGTCTGGCATGCTATACCGGCATCAAAGTTCTGCCATCTGTCTTCCTTAGGTGTGGAATAAGAGCCATCTCTTTCATATCCGCTTCTGCCAGTAACAACATTTACTATTACAAGGGCAGCGGCCTTTTTAAGAGTCTTTGTATTATGCTCAAAGCCAAGTACACAATCCTCAGCTATCTTATCTATGATTTCTCTGTCTTCCACCACAATATATCTGGCGATTTGACTATTTTTCCATGAAGGAGCAAAGGCTGCAGCCTCCACAATCTCTTCAATCACTTTTCTGTCAATTTTCTGATCAGTAAAATTTCTTACGCTTCTTCTTTCTTTAATACACCTGATGGTTTCCATAACTGTTTCCCCCGACATATATTCTCAACATTTGACAAAAACATTTGTCTTATAATTATACTACACCCTATGGCATTCTTCCACGCTTTTTGTTAAAATATGATTTGATTTTGTTTAGTAAAAGAAAGGAAGCCCATGAGAAACAATAAATTATCAACTCTAGTAAAGGGATTTATCATTGGCGGTACTATGCTGGTTCCTGGAGTCAGTGGTGGCACTATGGCAATGATATTAGGCATATATGAAGACCTTATATCTGCAGTCAGCAATTTCATGAAACAAAAAAAACAAAGCCTCATATTTTTAGGATTGTTTTGCGTAGGAGCCTTTGCCGGCATGGCACTTCTCGCCAAGGGTATACTTGCACTTTTAGAAAAATTCAATATGCCTGTAATGTACTTTTTTATAGGTGCAGTAATCGGCGGCATACCTATGATTTTGAAATCCTGCGGACTTAAAAGGCTGTCTCTTTCGACGCTTATATATCCAATAATAGGAGCAGCAATTGTTATGTCTGTTGAGCTTATACCTAAAGGACTCTTTGAAATAGATTCCATGTACTCACCTTCTGGACTGCTTATACTATTTATCGCAGGATTTATTGCAGCCATAGCCCTGATACTGCCTGGAATAAGCGTATCCTTCGTACTGCTAGTGCTGGGAATATATGAAAACCTTATAAAAGCCTTTGACCAGTTCGATATAGTATATCTCGGCATTCTTGCATTGGGACTTGCAGCCGGCATCATAGGAACCACCAAAATTTTAGACAAGGCCATGAAAAAGTACACGCGTCCTACTTATCTAATTATCCTTGGATTTGTAATAGGCTCCGTGATACCTGTATTTCCGGGCGCTCCATCCGGTATCGGCCTTGTAATCTGTCCTGTATGCCTGATTTTAGGAATCGGAATCATCCAGTTACTTTTTATGCTGGATAAAGAAAGCTAATGATAAAATAGCAAATCAATATAAAACAGCAGAACTCTTTATCGAGATCTGCTGTTTTTTTCAGCCTTGTATTCATTCCATATGCCTATTCTTTCCTTAAGAAGATTGACATATTCATTAGCGATTTCGGATAGTTCTCTGTGTTTAAGCTTTATCATTCCAAGTTCTGCCTTTATTTCAGGAGACAGAGTAATATATCTCAAATCATCATACCAATCTTCATGACTGTGATCCTTTTTCGTATCTATGAATACAGCATTTGTTTTTCTTACCGCAGCCATTACGGTTCCCAGATTAGGTAAAGACATTGTTATCTTGCGTACGCCTATATCCCTTAATGAGCTCATCCACATAGCGTCTGTGCTTTCCGTAATATGGGAAATAAACGAGCAATTTTCAAGATGTTCTATACCGATAACATCCCCTTCTATATAGTACAGAGGATTGTTTTTTCCCACCACAACACATATGAGTTCTTCTGCCAAAGTTTCATACTCAAGGTTATAAAAGGAAAGATGTCTTTTAAACATATCCTTCTTATCTTCGAAGAGCCTTACTATCCCAATCTCACTTCTTGATGAGGCGACATTATCAAATATTATATTCATCGCGCCGTCTTCGACCTTAAGGTGCATATCCTCGCCCTTATGGTTATTATAAAGATCAAGAAGCGTATCCTTGGCCAGCACCGAGAAGTTATTTGAAACTGACAGCAGTTTAGATTTTTCTGATTCCGCCTTTGCTAAATCATTTAAAAATTTCATCTCCTGCTGTATCACCTTCGCCCTTCTATATACTTCTTCGCCTAAGAGTGTCAGCTTATTTCTCCTGCCGCTTTTTTCAAAAATCTTAAACCCCAGCTCGTTTTCAAAGCTTTTCATGGAAGTGCTTAAAGTTGGCTGCGCCATGTTAAGCTTCATTGCAGCTTCACTCATATTTCGTGATTCTACTATTGTTATCAATTGTTCAAAATAATCCATTCTCATGCACTAATTATATCATTTATTAGCACTTTTTAATACAATATGATTAAAAATTCGAATATATACATATACTCTATTATAGTAAAATTTAAATAAGAAACTATATATTAAAGAGAGGTAGATATTATGAAAGATTCAAAGAAAGGCAGATACTTTACGGCTGTCAGCCTCGGTACTGCTGCAGTATGGTTTTCAACCCACTGCGGAGCCGGATTTGCCTCAGGTACTCAGGAACTGCAGTACTTTGTAAACCACGGTTGGTTCGGTCCTTTAATGCCCCTTATTGCGATGGCAATAGTAGCCTTCACATTCTATGTGGGTATTGAAAGCGCTCGTCAGACTGACACATGGAACTACAACGGTTGGTCAAAGCAGGCGACAGAGCCTATCGGAAGATTTTGTTCCGTAATGATGGATGTTGGTATTATCATCACAACAGTCTCCGCAACGGCTGCTTCCCTGGCATCCGGTGCCACACTCATTGCGCAGACATTCCATGTTCCGACTATGATAGGTTCCATTATCATGCTGGCATGCGTAACCGTAATCTGTATATTCGGCGCATCACTTGTTAGAAAAAACGCTATGGTAATGACAGTTGGCATCCTCGTTATTATTGCCATTATCCTTGTGATGGGACTTGCAAAATTCTGGCCTAACATCGTTGAACTATTCAAAGAAGGATATGTAAATCCTGAAGCTTCAAAGTGGAGCGTTACAGGTTCAAGTAACGATGTTACACAGGGTACATTCGGAAACGCTATTTTATGGGCACTTACTTACGCTGGTTTCCAGGTAACTGCCATAGGCGGTGTTGCAGCTTCCTTTAAGGGTGCTATGAGCAAAAAAGAATCCAAGGGAGCTATGATTGTAGGTTATGTAATAAATGTTATAATGCTCTGCGGAATCTGCTTCCTGATTTTCTCTGGAATGCCTGAAGTATACACTGATCCTGAAGCAAAACTGCTTCCTACAGTATGGGTAGTAAATCATCTCGATTCCACTATACTTGCAGTAATCTATCCTATACTTCTGTTCTTGGCACTTATAACTACTGCAGTAGGTTTCACCTTCGGTATGGTTGAAAGACTCAACCCTTATGTTCTTAAGAACATGAAGAACGCTACATTGAGAAACGCTATAATCGCTCTGATTTGTCTGCTAGTTTCCTACGGCGTATCTACAATGGGTCTCATGTGGGTTGTACAGGTTGCATACAAATACCTGGGTATATATAACTGGATATTCGTTATCCTTCCTCTGTGGATCCTTGGTCTTAAAAACATCAGAAAAAGACGCCTTGCATCCATGGAACAGCTGGATAATAAATAAGCCCAATAGGAAAACATTTAATTCTTTTTCGAAAATCAAAGTTCGATATATAAGTAAAAAGGAAATGAGGTCGCATATGACTTCATTTCCTTTTTTAATGCTATATTCCAAAAAATGATATCTGATCCGTTTCCTGCATACCTTCTAGTAAACCATTTTCTCTCAATGCCTGTATTGCAGTTTTATTGGCCTTTGCCCTGTTTTGAATTTCTTCAACTGTAGCAAACGGCCTTTTTTCATATTCGTCGGCGATAGCTTTAGCACAGTTTTCTCCGACACCTGCCAGAGCGCACAAAGGCACAGTGACTTTACCGTCTTTTACACTAAATCTCATTGCATCACTATTCTCAAAGGATGGTTCCATAAAGTCATAGCCCCTGGCTGCCATTTCATAACATATCTCAAGAACTAGCACCTCACCTTCCTCCTTGGTGGTTATGCTCTTTCCCTTTGCAGCCAGTTCATCCATACGATTTAAAATAGCACCTTTGCCCTTCTTTATTACATCCCAGTTAAAATCAGCAACCTTTGTAGTAAGATGTGCCGCATAAAAGGCCAAAGGCTGATAAACCTTAAACCATGCTATTCGGTATGCCATGGTTACATAAGCCACCGCATGAGCTCTTGGGAACATGTATTGTATTTTTCTACATGAATCAACATACCACTGTGGAGCTCCATTATCAGTCATAAGCTTTGCCTCTTCATCGGTAACACCTTTACCTTTACGAACCTTTTCCATAATCGTAAAGGCAGGAATAGGTTCAACTCCTTTAAGTATAAGGTAATTCATTATGTCATCACGGGTGGAAATCGCATTTTGCATCGTTGCGACACCCTCTTTTATATAGTCTCTGGCATTTCCAAGCCATACATCCGTACCGTGGGAAAATCCTGAAATTCTTATTAAGTCTGCAAACTTTGTAGGATGCGTATCATCAAGCATCTGTCTTACAAATTTTGTACCGAACTCGGGTATACCGTAGCTTCCGTGTTTAAATCTGTAATCAGGATCCTTTATATCCAGCGCATCGGTTCCCAAGAATATACTGTTTACTTTCTCATCCTTTAACGGTACTTCCTTAATCGGATCAATTCCCGTCATATCCTGAAGATGCCTTATTATCGACGGTGCATCGTGTCCCAGTATATCAAGCTTCAGCAGGTTTTCATCTATGGCATGATAATCAAAATGCGTGGTAATAAAATCAGAATTTATATCATTGGCCGGATGCTGCACCGGACAGAATTCATATATCTCATGACCTTCAGGTAAGATAATGATTCCTCCCGGATGCTGCCCTGTTGTTCGTTTTACACCTTCACAACCCTTGGCAAGTCTCTCGCATTCATATTTATTTACCGGCATCTGTCGCTCTTCAAAATATTTCAGCACAAAGCCGAAAGCTGTTTTAGTGGCAATGGTGCCTATTGTACCGGCCTTGAAAACATTTTTTGCTCCAAATATTTCATCGACATATTTGTGTGCTATCGGCTGATATTCTCCTGCAAAGTTAAGATCTATATCAGGCTCCTTCTGTTTTCCCGGTATACCCAAGAATGTTTCAAAAGGAATCGTAAATCCTTCCTGCTTCAGTTTGGCACCGCATACAGGACAAACCTTTTCAGGCATATCAACGCCACAGTCATATTCGTTTTCATCTCCCCATTCAAGATATTTGCATTCCGGACAAATATAATGAGGCGGAAGCGGATTAACCTCCGTAATGCCTGCCATGGTAGCTGCAAAAGAAGATCCCACAGATCCTCTGGAGCCAACAAGATACCCGTCCTGCATTGACTTTCTTACAAGCATCTGGGCAGAGACATACATCACCGCATAGCCCTCATCTATAATCGCCCTAAGTTCATCATCCAGCCTCTTTTGTATCAAATCAGGAAGGGGATCACCATATATCTCATGAGACTTTGCATAGCATTCTTTTCTCAGGGTTTCATCGGCATTTTCTATATGTGGAGGAAACTTACCCTTAGGAACAGGTCTGATATCCTCTATCATATCAGCAATCATATTAGGATTTGTTACTATGACTTCCTTAGCCGTTTCCTGATCAAGATAATCAAAAGCCTCAAACATTTCATCAGTTGTTCTGAAATAAAGGCCACCTTCTCCGAGGTCCTTGTATCCCTGTCCTGCCATAAGAATTCTTCTATATATCTGATCTTCTTCATCTATATAGTGGGCATCGCAAGTGGCAACAACAGGTTTATTATGCTTTCTTCCCAGCTCAATTATCTTAAGATTAAGCTTTATCAATCCCTGCCTATCCTCAACAGTTCCATTATTTACTAGGAACTGATTGTTTATGAGAGGCTGTATTTCAAGGTAGTCATAATACGATACTATGTCATCTACCTGTTCTTCAGGCAAATCATTTAATACTGCTCTGAAAACTTCTCCTGCTTCACAGGCAGAACCTATAATAAGTCCCTCCCTGTTAGCTGTGAGTACAGATTTTGGTATTCTCGGTCTCTTATAAAAGTAGTCCAAATGAGACAGAGAAACCAGCTTATACAGATTTTTAAGTCCCTCCTGGGTTCTTGCTATTATTATTATATGATTTGTACCCTTCCTTTTATAATCTATGGTACCGTCCGGATTTATAAGATCTGAATCATCCAAAAGATAACCTTCCACTCCATATATTATCTTTATATCGCCGCCTGCAGCCTTTGCTGCTTCAGGAAAGGCCTGAACAACTCCGTGATCTGTTATAGCAACAGCCTTGTGTCCCCATGCCTTTGCTCTCTTTACATATTCCTTTACATCGGAGAGGCCATCCATAGCGCTCATTTTGGTATGAGCATGAAGCTCTACCCTCTTTTCCTCCGCATCATCGGTTCTCACCTTTTTAGGCACCTTCTCCAGAGCCTTAATCATAAGCACAGGGGTATTTGCATAACTATCAAACTCAGCTGTTCCGCTGACCCTTATGCTATCTCCTTCCTTGAGATTTTCATCTAAAAGCTCCCATCTATCATTATCCATAAAAGATTTGCCGCATACGGATGTTTTTTTATCAGAAAAGAGTATTGTAACTATCAGCTTACCGCTTTTTATAGTTTTTGATGTTATGCCAAAAACTTCACCTTCAAGGATACAGTCTCCACTAAGCTCTGAAAACTGAGTCATAGGCATAGCTTCACCGCTAAATGCCTTTCCAAAAATCCTGTTGCCTACAACTTTTGGCTTTTCTTTAGTTTTGCCCTTCTTCTCTTTCTTGTCCTTTTTGTCTTCATTATTTTCTTTTACGTCTTTTGCAGCTAAATCCGCTGTAGGAGGCATTTTCATAATCACAGCTGCCGGAGTTCTTCTATCCTTTTCTGCTTGATTATAAGCCTCACTGTCATTTACAAAAATAACTTCAGCACTGTATCCAAAAGCGTCCGTAATCATCTGCGAAAACATTTCCGCAAGACTTTCATTAAGCTCCTCTGCTATTCGCTGTCCAACAGTAAAAAAGGTTACTGTTCCCTCATCAAATTCAAAACGATCTCTCCTTATACTGTTAGTGAGATGACAATACCTGCCATTGGCTTTTCTAATCATATGTTCTAAAAAATGACCTACAGCTTCCTTTTTATCCATGGCCATTTCTTTATCGTAATCAAAGATGAACTCAACCTGTGAAACTCCCGGAACATTTTTTATCAGGATTTCTTCAGCTTTTTCCACCTCTGATACGGGAATAACAAAATTCAGTCCCACTTCAACAGTCAGCTTCCCCGTCACCTTTGACAGAGAAGCCTCCTGCATTTTGTATTCATATTTATCATCAATTTTACAGTGCTTGAATATATCTCTCATAATTATTGATCATATCTATAATCGCTGCGCTGATTTCATTTTCAGCCACAGTTTTTACCGTTCTGCCGTTAATAAATAACAGTCCTCTGCCATCACCGCATGCAACCCCTAAATCGGCGCCTGCAGCCTCACCAGGTCCGTTCACCTCGCATCCCATAACAGCTACCGTCAAAGGCCTTAATCCTGCCTTAGATCTTTCATTCCCTGCCACAGCCAAATCCTTTTCCATACGTGATATGATATTTTCAAGGTTGACCTTTGTCCTGCCACATGTAGGGCATGACACGAGATTTATGGGCTGGCTATAAAGTCCTGCAGAAGCCAGGATTTCCCTTGCAGCTATAATTTCGTTAATCGGATTTCCCGTAAGAGAAACTCTCATAGTATCGCCTACTCCTGCTAAAAGTAAACCTCCTATGCCAACGGCACTTTTTATTTTTCCTCTCTCCACGGTACCAGCTTCAGTTACACCCACATGAAGCGGATAATCTGTTTCTTTAGACATCTTCATATATGCATCGTAATTCATCTTAGGGTCCGATGCCTTTAAGGAAATTACAATATCGTTAAAATCAAGGTCTTCCAACATTCTGACATTACGCAGAGCACTTTCAACGAGTCCTTCTGCCGTAACCCCTCCGTTTTTTTCTAAAATATCCTTCTGCAGAGAACCTGAATTTACACCTACTCTAATAGGAATTCCTCGCTCCTTTGCCATATCGGCAACCTTCTTTACATTATCACGACTTCCTATATTCCCCGGATTGATTCTTATTTTATCAGCTCCGTTTTCCATTGCCGCAAGAGCAAGTCTATAATCAAAATGAATATCTGCTACCAATGGAAGAGGTGAATTCTTTTTTATTTCACCAAATGCCTTTGCTGCTTCCATATCCGGTACCGCAAGGCGCATTATCTGACACCCTGCATCAGCCAGCTCAATAATTTGCTCACTGACCTCTTTAACATTTTTTGTATCTATATTGCTCATGGATTGTATGCTCACAGGTGCTCCTCCGCCTATGGCAACATCTCCAACCATTACTCTTTTAGTCATAGCTATCACCTCTACTTAAATATCGGCAATACAAATCTCAATATATCCTGCCATGTTACATATACCATAAGCAGCATCAAAAGCACCATACCGATAAGATGTACTGTGGCTTCCATATTGTCGGTTATGGCCTTTCCCGTAATTTTTCTTATAACCACAAATATGAGTCTTCCTCCATCAAGAGCCGGAAATGGCAACAGATTTATCACAGCTAGATTTAAACTCATCATCGCTGTAAAATAAATAAATGTCATAAAGCCCTGAGAAACCGATTGATCAACCATATAAACTATTCCCACAGGTCCTGCAAGATCCTTTGTAGAAACCTCTCCTGTAATAAGCTGTTTTATTACAGTATACATGTTTTTAGTCATATCCCAGGTGGCCTCAGGCCCCTTTACTATGGACTTAAAGGCACTTCTTTCCATTTGGGTCCCGACGCCTATAATATATCTGCCATCTTCACCCTTTTCAGGGGTAGCATAAACTTCAACTTCGCTACCGTTTCTCTCAACAACCAGCTGCAAAGGTTCGCCGTTATCATGCTTTTCAACTATATCCGTAAAATCATACCAGTCATCGACTACGGTTCCGTCAGCCTCAAGTATAACATCGCCTGCAACTATACCTGCGGCTTGCGCTGGTGAATCCTCTTGCACATTTCCTATGGTAGATGTAGGAAAACCGATATAATATGTCACTATAATCATCAGGACTATAGCCATAATCAGGTTCATACCTGCGCCTGCCACCAGAATTATAGCCTTTTGCCATGCCGGTTTCTTGTTGAACGCCTTTTCGTCTTCGCTGTCCTCATCTTCGCCTTCCATGGCACAATATCCACCGATTGGTATGATTCTAAGTGAATAAAGGGTCTCTCCCCTTTGCCTTTTAATAATTGCAGGGCCCATGCCCAGAGCAAATTCATTGACCTTTACACCACATGCCTTGGCTGCAATAAAATGCCCAAGTTCGTGAATAAAGATCAGTATACAGATCATTATAATCGCAAAAACTATCGTCATATTTTCTTCCTTATACTCCAATCATATACTCAAATTATCCGTGCTTTTGACTCTTTAAATACTAGCACGAACCTCTCTATCCGCTTCCAGTATCTGGTCAAGAGTCGGCTCGTAAACAGGATTATGTTTATTTAAAACATCTTCCAGCGTATTTTGTATATCTAAAAATGAAATTTCCTTTTTAAGAAATCTTTCCACTAAAACCTCATTGGCTCCATTAAGAACAACAGGATATGTGCCTCCTTTTTTTGAAGCTTCAAAAGCCAGAGAAAGGCATCTAAATGTATCATAATCTGGCTTTTCAAATGTCAGATTTGCTCCGTCACTAAACATATCCAGCTTTTCAGAAAGGTCTGCAAGTCTGTCAGGATAAGAAAACGCCAATCCAATAGGAACTTTCATATCTGGAACTCCCATCTGAGCAATCACAGAGCCATCGCAAAATTCCACTGCACTGTGTACTATGCTCTGGGGATGGACTAAAACCTGAATGCTGTCAATATCTATATCAAAAAGCCATCTTGCTTCAATCACCTCAAAGCCCTTGTTCATCATCGTTGCACTGTCAATGGTAATTTTACTTCCCATATCCCAGTTAGGATGATTTAAAGCCTGCTCTAAAGAAACATTTTCAAGTTCCTTTAATGATTTACCTCTAAAAGGTCCTCCGGAAGCCGTTAAAAGGATTCTGCTTACATCCTTGCGCATACCTGCATGCAAGCACTGAAATATTGCACTGTGCTCACTGTCTACGGGAAGCATCTTAACACCGTTTTTTCTGACAGCGCTCATAATTACCTCGCCACCGGTAACTAACGTTTCCTTATTTGCAAGAGCAATATTTTTACCTGCTTCTATTGCAGCATAAGTCGGAGCCAGCCCTCTTATACCCACAAGAGCGTTTAAAACCATTTCGTGGTCACCTAAAGAAGCTGCCTTCTTTAAACCATCATCTCCGTAAATAATCTCTGTATCTGGATGCTTTTTAGAAAGCTCAGCTGCCTGACTTTCTTCTGCAACAACCGCCACTTCAGGTTTAAATCTATTGATTTGTTCAGACAAAAGTTCTGTTCTTTTTCCGCATGAAAGCACAGTAACTTTGTATTTATCAGGATTCTTTTCAATGATATCCAGCGCTTGTGTTCCTATGGAACCTGTGCTTCCAAGTATTGCTATTTTTTTCATCTTCTGACCTCGTCAGTCTTATCCTATTACCAGTGCTATGTAATAATATACAAGAGGCGCTGTAAACAGCACACTGTCAAATCTGTCTAAAATACCGCCATGACCCGGTATCAGATTTCCGTAATCCTTTATGCCCATCTTGCGCTTAAATACTGAAGCGGTTAAATCTCCAAGCTGAGAAATTATACCTCCAAGAAGACCTATAACAAAGCAATGAACCAGATATTCCTCCGCAAAGAAATATCCAAAGAGTCCACATAATATAACGCTTGCCAATGTGCCTCCCACTGAACCTTCAATACTCTTCTTTGGACTAATATGAGGACACAGCTTGTGCTTTCCTATAGCCATTCCCGTAAAATATGCAAATATATCTGTACCAAAGGCGGAAATAACTATAAGCCATATGAGTATGGACGCATCTGTCTGTTCCACCAAAAGTACATGGTAGGAAAAGAATATAACATATACTATACCAACTATTGTGCTCATAGCATCTTCAAGCTTCCTGTGCTCGATGTTAAACAGATACAACATAGAAAGCAACACACTTAAAAACAGCCATAGCATATGCCATGTGTCATTTTCCGTAAATATGTTCATGGCGTATAAAAAGATTGCTGACAGTAAAGCCACAGGATATGATGGATGTACATCCATTGCCTTAAACCCTCTGAAAAATTCATATACACCAACTATTGCAATTATAAAACATGCTGCCGTAAGCACATATCCGCCAAAGTATAATACCGCTAAAAGGGGTACCATTATCAGCCCAGAAAGAATTCTTGTCTTCACCGGTTATTTCCTCCCTCCGAAGCGTCTGTCCCTGCTCTGGAATATTTCTATGGATTTTTCAAACTCTTCCGGCGTATAATCCGGCCAGAGAGTATCTGTAAATACCATTTCCGCATAGGCAAGCTGCCATAAAAGGAAATTTGAAAGGCGTATTTCTCCACTGGTTCTTATTACAAGATCAGGGTCAGGGATTTCCTGCTGTCCAGTATATAATTTTTTTGAAAACAGCTTTTCATCCACATCATCTGCAGTGATTTTGCCCAAAGCTGCATCTTCTGCAATGGACTTTGCGGCTCTAACCATTTCATCCCTAGAGCCGTAATTTAACGCAATATTAAATTTCAATCCAGTGTTGTTCTTAGTGCTATCCAAAGTCATTAGAAGCTTTTCCTTTACCTTATCGGAAAGCCCTGACCAATCACCTAATATACTCACCTTTACATTTGAATCGCAAAGCTCTTTTAGCTCACTATCCACATATTTTATCAGCAAGTTAAAAATACCGCTTACTTCTTCCTCTGATCTCTTCCAGTTTTCTGTAGAAAAAGCGTAAACGGTCAGATATTCAACACCTATTTCACCAGCATGGCGTACTATTTCCTTCATAGCCTTCATACCAGCATTATGTCCCATTACACGAGGGAGTTTTCTTTTTTCGGCCCAGCGACCGTTGCCATCCATAATGATGGCAACGTGAGCCGGTATTCTTTCGTAATCAATCATTTTAGATTTCCATTATCTCCTTATCTTTGGCAGCTACAACATCGTCAATTGTTTTAATTCCCTTATCGATGCTCTTCTGAATCTTATCCAGACCTTCCTTAAGATCATCCTCTGTCAGATCTCCGTTTTTCTGTTCCTTCTTAAGATCTTCATTAGCTGTTCTTCTGAGATTTCTCAAAGCAACCTTAGCTTCCTCACCGTAAGCCTTTACTGTCTTTGTAAGCTCTTTTCTTCTGTCTTCAGTAACCTGAGGAATTGTAAGTCTGATAACCTTGCCATCATTACTAGGAGTAATTCCGAGATTTGCTTCATTGATTCCATGTTCAACTTCCTTGATAATAGAAGAATCAAAAGGTGTAATTGCAATAGTTCTCGGATCAGGCACAGATACATTTGCCAGCTGCTTAAGAGGTGTTGGTACATCGTAATATTTAACCATTACCTTATCCACCATTGCAGCATTTGCTTTACCTGCTCTTACCGTAATAAGGTCTTCCTTAAGTCTTGCTACTGTTTTTTCTATTTTAACGTCTAAAGTTTCAAATATCTTGTCGCTCATTTTATTTCCTCCGCAATATTTAAGAATTTATCTTTTATCGAATAACCGTACCAATCTTTTCACCGCATACGGCCTTCATAACGTTACCGTCATCACTTATACCAAATACATGAATGGTGATATCATTATCCCTGCAAAGGGATGCAGCTGTCGAATCCATAACTTTAAGATCCTTTTCAAGTACCTCATAATGTGTGAGTTCATCATATCTTACAGCATCAGGATTTGTTTCTGGATCATCGGAATAAACAGCATCTACCTTCTTAGCTAAAAGTATCACATCCGCATCTATTTCAGCTGCTCTTAAGGCCGCTGTAGTATCAGTTGAGAAGAAAGGATTACCTGTACCGGCACCAAATATAACAACTTTACCGCCTTCCAGATGATGAACCGCTTTTCTTCTGATATACGGCTCGGCTATTTCTCTCATCTCTATGGCTGTCTGAACTCTTGTCTGAACACCAACGGATTCTATAGCCTCCTGAAGTGCCAGTGAGTTTATTACCGTTGCCAGCATTCCCATATAATCAGCTGTAGCCTTATCCATGTCCTTGCTGGTTCTTCCTCTCCAGAAGTTACCTCCACCGACAACTATGGCTACCTGTACTCCAAGCTCATGCACTTCCTTAACCTGTCTTGCCACATTTTTAAGGGTGTCTCCGTCCAAACCGAATTTTTCATCGCCGGCCAAAGCCTCACCACTTATCTTAAGGATTACTCTTTTGTACTTAGGTTCCATTGCTTTCTCCTCTATTATTTCAATCTGTACATCTAAAATTATCTCGTAATATTATAGCATAAATGAATATAAAGAAAAAGAAGGCATTTCTACCTTCTTTCAATGATTTCCCCTTCTGTGGAAAGTACAACCGTCTGCGACGGAATAAGCTTTCCGCTATCTTCAAGTGCCTTGTTTACAGCCATTTCCATACCTCCGCAACACGGCACCTGCATTCTTACTAAAGTAATGCTTTTAATATTATTATTCGCAAAAATCTCCGTAAGTTTTTCCGAATAGTCCACTGGATCTAACTTAGGACATCCCATAAGAGTAACCCTGTCTTTCATAAAGGTTTCATGGAAACTTCCGTAAGCGTATGCACTGCAATCAGCTGCTATTAAAATATCTGCTCCGTCAAAATAATCCGCCTTTACAGGTGCCAGTCTTATCTGAACTGGCCAGTTTGAAAGATACGTTTTTTGCATTTTGCTTAAGTCATCCTGATTATTATCCTTTGCAATCGAATTATTTTTAGCTATCCTCGCTTTAACTGCAGCCTCATCATAAGGAGCAGCCTCCCTTTCTTCTATAGTAATGGCATTCATAGGACATGCAGGAAGGCAGTCACCCAGCCCATCACAGTAATCCTCTTTAATAAGCTCCGCTTTGCCATTCTCATTTAAAGCAATCGCCTGTTCGTGACATGCATTAACACACAGTCCGCATCCGTTGCATTTTTCCTGATCTATTTTTACAATCTTTCTTTTCATCTTTATTACCTCCTTGATGTTACGATATCATTATATCCGTGTATATATGTACTGTCCGTTGTTTTTACAACAAAAGGTGAAAAAAATGAATAATAATATTAAACTATTAAAAAAATCTCTTATTTTTAATGGACTGACCAATGCGGAGCTCGATAAGTTACTATCAGATATTTCATCCAAGCCGAGAACCATTCCAAAAGGAACTGCAATACTTATTGAAGGAGAAATTACAAATAAAGCATTCTTAATTGTAAGTGGTGAAGTTATAATCAGCAGAACAGACTACTGGGGCAATCAATCAATAATAGCTAAGCTTACCGCTCCGGATATATTTGGAGAAACCTTTGCTTTTATAGAAGATATGCCTGTAACTGTCGATGTAACGGCATCTTCACAATGCACTCTTATTTCTCTGGAAAGAGATAAAATGCTATCAAATGTTTCTGATTCAGCTGTAAAGGAAAAACTTCTTAAAAACCTTATATATCTTTTTGCGGAAAAGAATTATTATCTATCAGGGAAAATAACAGTTTTATCACAAAGGGGAATAAGGAAAAAACTTCTTTCATATCTATCACAAAAAGCCAGCGAAAATGGCAGCAGCAGTTTTGATATTGATTTTAACCGTCAACAGCTTGCAGACTATCTGTCAGTGGATAGAAGTGCTTTAAGCAGCGAAATAAGCAAATTAAAAGAGGAAGGCCTTATAGAGAACCATAAAAAACATTTTAGTCTCTTAGAGCCTTAAGTACAATTTCATATATGGAAAATAAAAAACCAGACCTATTATAGTCTGGTTTTTATAAAACCGGCGATGTCCTACTTTCCCAGGCAGTCTCCCACCAAGTATCATCAGCGCTACGGAGCTTAACTTCTGTGTTCGGGATGGGTACAGGTGTAGCCTCCGCGCTATTATCACCGGATTACCTTAA
>NZ_JADCKA010000008.1 GCF_014982745.1 Gallibacter intestinalis
TGGATTGAGGATTTATCCACATACATGAAAAGCAGTGGCAAAATATACGATGACCATTATGCTACTTTGTGGAAATGGTATCGAGATGACCCTAAAAGGCATGAAAAGTCAGAGAGGTATGACGGACCACAACTTGGGAGAGATATATGAGAGCAGAGATTGAGAAGATAATAGCGAACATAAGACCTACGCTTTCAGAGCCAGTATATGATTGCCCTATCTGCAAAGACACCGGATACATCGAGACCGTGATTGACGGCTACGAGTATGCAAAAGAATGTGAATGCCAGATAAGAGAAAGGGAGCAGAAAAGGCAGGAAAAGTACATCGCTGAAAGCGGACTACAGACGGTATTGGATAGCATGACATTTGACACATACGAGGAAACGGAAAAGGCTAATGCAAATTTAAAAGCGACCGCAAGAGCGTATCTGAATGAGTATCAAGATTACTGGTGGTACATTTCCGGAGTGTCCGGATGCGGAAAAACTCACATCACGACTGCAATTTGCGGCGAGCTGATTAAACAAGGGATACCGGTTCACTATATGCAGTGGAGAGATGAAAGTACAGAGATTAAGTCATTAGTGAACGATGATGCAAAGTACGGCGAGAAAATGAGACGGCTCAAGAAAGTGAACGTCCTATATATAGACGACTTTTTCAAGGGAGCGGTCACGGAAGCAGACATCAAGTTAGCGTTCGAGATAATCAACGCACGATACATCGCTAAACTACCGACACTGTTCAGTAGTGAGTTAAGCGTAGCAGAGATATTAGACATCGATGAAGCGATAGCAGGACGCATAAATCAGAGAGCAGATAAGTATGTGCTGAATGTCCGCAAGATCGGGAATAGGAGGTTATGATGATAAACCTAAAAATAAACAACTACGGAGAAATCAAGGTTAAGGCTAAAGGCAATTTACATGAGCTGTTAGTGCAGATGAATAGATTGAGTAGAGTCATCAAAGAGACTATGCAAGAGGTTGAGAAATGCAAAGAAAAGTAATAGCAATGGCAGTAATTCTGATAGTATTTATTGCTTTGGGATATGGATATTATGAGCTGCAAGAGGTCAAAGCTGAATTACAAGCGATAAATAATAATTCTGTTAAGGCTATCGAGCAGTTGCATGAAGATATTGAAGCAATAAAAAGCGAGATGGACGGCATCGAAAGTAACTTACCGACATTTGCTGGGGTATTCAGCACAACTGCATATTGCAAATGTGAGAAATGCTGCGGAGTATGGACTGACAGCCCTACCAAGTCGGGAACTACACCACAGGAAGGGCGGACAATAGCAGTTGATCCCGATGTAATACCACTGGGAACGCAAGTCATCATCGACGGTAAGGTCTACACGGCAGAGGATACAGGCTCAGCCGTAAAAGGTAATGTGATTGATATTTACTATAGTGACCACGAGGAGACAGAAGAATATGGCAGACAGAACAGAGAAGTATGGATTTGTGCGTAGTGATAAGTTGCAAGAAAAATGCTGTCTGAACTGCCGATACTGCACCGAGAGCATAAGATGCACTGTTAACATAATGAATATGTCAGTAGTCGAAGCAATGTTTAGTCGGTGCGATGTTTGGAACAGATGGAAAAAGAAGAGGAGCAGAAAATGAAGTTAGATTTACGAGAAATGAATAAATTAGAGATAGTCCTTAAGCAGAAAGGAGCGTTCTATAAAAGAATACCATTGCCAGAAGATGGCATTAAAGAACAGATAGTAGTGTACAGTCCTACAGATGGCCGAAGAATATGGGATGCAGTTATCGGATTGGGAACATACGGAAGCAGAGCAGGACTATTAGAACTAATGTATGAAGATAGTGGCGAAGTTATCGGCAATCTGACTGCAGAAGGTGTGATACGAGAGACAAAGATATGAGCAAAGGTGAAGTTATAGGATTGATATTGATATTTGCGCTGCTGATACTGGCGGCGATGTAGGAGGATTTACATGAAAATCAAAGGAATGGATAAAAATATGCAGTGCCGAGGATTTCAGTTTGAAGTCGGTAAAGAATATAAAAAAGACAACAACGGCAGACCGCTTGAGCTATGCAGTGATACAGTATTCCACTACTGCAACTCTTTGCGAGATGTAAATTGTTTTTACGATGTCGCTGCTAGCGATAATAGATTTTTCGAGATTGAAGTATTAGGCGAGGAAATTACAGATGGTACAAAATGTGGAAGCGACCACATAAAAATTATTCGTGAAATAACAGGTGAGGAATTAAACATCCTAAAAGGCTTAATCAATGGAAATACTGGAGTATTTAACAGCGGCATTAGTAACAGCGGCGATAGTAACAGCGGCTATGGGAACAGCGGCAATAGTAACAGCGGCAATAGGAACAGCGGCAATAGTAACAGCGGCGATAGGAACAGCGGCAATAGTAACAGCGGCAATTGGAACAGCGGCATTAGTAACAGCGGCGATAGGAACAGCGGCAATAGTAACAGCGGCGATTGGAACAGCGGCAATAGGAACAGCGGCAATATGAACAGCGGCGATTGTAACAGTGGCGATTGGAACAGCGGCGATTGGAACAGCGGCGATAGTAACAGCGGCGATAGGAACAGCGGCAATAGTAACAGCGGCTATGGGAACAAATGCGACGGTTCCAACGGAGTATTCTGCACTGAAGAAGATATGGATATAAGAATATTCAACAAGCCGTCAGGCATGTCTTTGAGAGATTTCTACAGAAGTAAATATTATAACGCTTTATGTTCCGCACCGTTCATCTTAACCGATTGGGTTGAATATACAGACGAAGAAAAAGCAGAAGATGAAGATAAAGCATTAATTGGCGGCTATCTCAAAACTTACACCATGGAGGAAGCATGGGCAAATTGGTGGGAGGAAATGACTCAAGGAAACAAAGAAATTATTAAATCAATTCCCAATTTCGATGCTGAAATATTCAAAAAAATCACTGGGATAGAAGTTAAACAGGAGGATACAGATGAATAGCGTAGATAAGGCTACCCTAGAACATAAATATAACGAAACTAAACTTAAAATAGGTGAAGCGAATAAAAAAGGAGGAAATGGAGGCTATTATTGGAAGGCATTTATCAAAAGATGAATGTGTACATCATATTGACAAAAACAGAGCAAATAATAAAAAAGAAAATTTAATTTTAATGACGAAAAGTGAGCATATGTCTTTTCATGCAAAAGAGAGACATCAACAAAGGAGGAATGACTTATCAATTCAGTAGTACTTATAGGCAGACTAACAAGAGATCCTGAAGTGAGATATACCGAATCCCAGTTGGCCGTTGCAAGATTTTCAATAGCCATTAATAGGGTTCCTGGTAGAGACGGTCAGGACAGAGGCGCTGATTTCCCGAATATCGTAGTCTTTGGCAAACAGGCTGAAAACTGCGAAAGATTCCTTACAAAGGGAAGACAGGTGGCTATTCAGGGTCACATTCAGACGGGAAGCTACGAAAAAGACGGCAGAAAAGTTTATACCACAGATGTGGTTGCTGACAGAGTTGAGTTCCTTGAATGGGGAGATAGAGAGCAGAAAAGTGACGGGACACCGTCCGGATTCACTGAAATAAACGAGGAGGATATACCGTTCTAATGAATAAGATTGAATTATATAACGATAATTTTCAAAACTATAAAAGATATAACATACCAAAGGCACAATTAGTTGTTGCAGACATACCGTACAATATAGGGACTAATTTTTACGGATCAAATCCCACTTGGTATATAGGTGGAGATAGAAAAAATGGCGAAAGCAAAAAAGCAGGGAAAGCGGCATTTAATACAGATTTCAATTTTAACATAGCGGAATATTTCCACTTTTGCAATAAATTATTAAAAAAAGAGCCTAAAACTACCAATGGAAGAGGTAGATCGTCTGATGCTCCATGTATGATAGTATTCTGTTCTTTTGAACAGCTTCAAACAGTAATCAAATATGCAAAAAAACATGGATTTAAAAATCATATACCGCTTATATTCTGTAAGAATTATTCCCCACAAGTTCTAAAAGCTAATATGCGTATATGTGGAGCTACTGAATATGCATTACTTTTATACCGTGATAAACTACCTAAATTTAGAAATGGAGTACAGACAGACGAAAATGGGAAAAACATACCGGGAACAGGAAAGATGGTATTCAATTGGTTCACATGGGAGAGAGACGGAAAAGAGATACCTAAAATACATCCGGCTCAGAAGCCCGTCAAACTTCTTAAGCAACTGATAGAACTTTTTACTGATGAAGGTGATGTGGTGATTGATCCATGTGCTGGTAGTGGATCAACATTATTAGCAGCTTATGAACTTGGAAGAGATGCATATGGGTTTGAATGTTCAAGAGAAATCTACACGAAAGCAAAAAATCAAATGCTAAAAAATTTAGATTTGCAAATGAGGATCGGATAAAATAGGAGAAATTTTAAAATTGGGAAAAACATCAAGAGAAAAAGGGAAAAGGGGCGAGCGAGAACTCGCCCGAAAACTCCGAGAATATGGATATGATGCGCGTCGCTCCGTTCAGTATTGCGGAGCGAATGGCGATGCTGATGTTATAGGACTCCCGGGAGTACATATTGAATGTAAACGCACCGAACGTTTGAGCCTATATGATGCGATGGCACAGGCGAAAGCAGATGCACGGAAAGGCGAAATGCCGGTAGTAATACACAGAAAGAATAACAGCGAGTGGCTTGTGATACAGCCGCTTGCGGATTGGATAGAGATGTACAAGGAGGTTAAATGATGGACGCAGTTAAGTATTTAAAAATAAAGAACCGAATGACAAAAAGATGTAGTCGCAGTCGCCCCAGCGACTGCTCTCAGTGCGTGTTAGATTTCGATAACAATCATTACAAGATAACCTGTGAGATGTTCGAGTTGCAGCATCCGGAGGAAGCAGTAGCGGCAGTTGAGAAATGGGGAGAAAAGCATCCAGAAACAAGAATGAGCGATTTTTTAAAAAAGTTCCCAAAAGCAGAAGTGCTCAAATATGGATATGATGAATATATTGACATATGCCCTGTATATATTGACACTACAAGAAATTGCCCTAATGGAGAATGCAAAAAATGTAAGCTCGAATACTGGAACGAGGAGGTAGAGGAATGAAAGAGATTAAAGACCCGTCCATCCGCTCCAAGATAGAAGATTACTGTAAGGGCGGACTGGGATGTAAAGCAATAGGTAACATATGGGAGACCGGAGGAATGTTCTATAAGGTAGAACTACTCCGGCATAACCCGGCAAGAAAGCAGATAGTACATATCATGAAGAGTGAGGTAGAAACAGATGGAGAATAACTACAAAAGCGGAGGAATTGGATTCATTGGACTGTTAACAATAGTATTTATCACACTTAAATTGTGCGGAGTTATATCATGGAGTTGGGTGTGGGTATTGTTTCCGATGTGGATGGTCTTAGCAATAGCGATCTTGCTATTTTTAATATGTTTAGTAGTGACAATAATCAGTGGATTATTGAATAAAGCTTTCAAATTTCAAAATAAGGAGAAATAAGATGTTCGAGTGTGCAGAAGAATTAAGAAGTATATTAAGAAGTTCCGGAGACAAACAGTTAACGGAATTAGCAGAGTTATTAGCAATGCAAGAGGAACTAGATAGAGCAATCCTAAAAGAGCAAGGAATAACGAGATACCCACAAGCAAGTATGGAAGTAGCTTTGTTCGTAGAATTGGGAGAAATGTTAAACGAACTACCAACGCTTTTTAAACACTGGAAAAAGACGGCAAAAGACAATAGAGAAAAAGCATTAGTAGAGTATGTGGACGCTTTACATTTTGCCTTGAGCTTAACTAATCAATACGCATTCATTATCACAGGAAGTGCGTCAACAGGGATCCTGCTACATAAATTTAAATATAGTGGAAAATGGGATGCGAAAAATAAAGCAAGCGTAATAGAACGGTGCATAAGACTTATAGGAGCATCACTATGGAAAATAGAATACCTATTTAAGATAGGACTTTTATTTGATTTCACTTGGGACGAAATCTATAAAGCCTATAAAGATAAAAACGAGGTTAATTATCAGAGATTGAAAGAAGGTTATTGATATGAAGATTAAAATTAAAGACGGGACATATCTCAATTCCGATGCCCAGTGTTACTGGATAAGCAAGGAACGGGAAAATAAAAAGACAGGAAAAACTGAGGAAAGAAGATTTACCGGATACTTCGGGAGAATAGATCAGTTACTTGATGACTACTTCGAGCAGCATATCCGAGACAGTAAGAGCAGCAGTTTAACTGCATTAAGAAAAGATGTAGCAGCGATTAAGAAAGAAATTAGAGAGATAGCAGAGGAGATTAAAAGATGCCTAACACCGGAAGAATAACCGTATGCCCATATTACAGAGGGCACAAAGAACAGACCATAACATGTGAGGACTGTATCCATTTCTTTGGTAAGAAGGAAATACATGATAGATATATGGACGAGCACTGCGATAAGGACTGGCAGACTTGCAAATGGGCAAAAGACTGGGAGAAGCATTTAGGAGACCCTAATCACAGATGGAACGCTGCCATGAAGGAATTAAAGAAGCTCATTGCACATCAAGGCAGACAGGCTAAGAAGATACGCAAGTTGGCAAGGCAGAATAAGGTATTAGAAACTATCCTGCTGCGTGACCGTGAGAAGTTGGCAAGGCAGGATAAGGGATTGAAAGAGTACGGAGAGCTATTCAGTCTGATGGAAGCAAGAGTAAGCTACATGGCACATATAGCAGGAGTCAAAGAGATAGATGAAGCAGAATTTAAGAAGTGGTGCAAACAATATGAGTATGCACAGGAGCCTATAGTCAAGGCAGGGAAGTTTGCTGGGATACGCTTTCACGAAAAGGTGGGGGAGAAAGAAAAAAGAGAGTGACATATTATATTGGTGGGTATATTTTTAATGTATATGTTTTTATGTGAACAAACCTAAAAGCAAGGGGCGAGAAATCGCCCCTCTTTTAGTACTCTCAAATAGAAAGGAGCACGTATGAGTAAAAAGGTGGACTGGCCGAAACTAAAAACTGAATATGTAACTACTGCTATTACTACACGTGCATTAGCTAAAAAGTATGGTCTTGCTTATTCAACTGTAGCAAGAAGGTCGGCGAATGAAGCATGGAGTGAAGCAAGGAGAGCATTTGAGAGCAAATATGTATCAGAAGTAGAGCAGAAGGTTGTCAAGGCAACTTCTGATAAGACTACAGAGTTGTTAAGTAGAGAACTAAGGATTGCTAACAGGCTTTCTGAACTTATTGAGGAGAAAATAACAGAAGGGAAATATGTAAGTACTAATGCTATTAAGGAGTATGCGAACACCATAAAGATACTAGAACAGGTTAAGAGAAGTATCACAGGCACTAACACCGATGCACAGGAGAGAACTCTTAAGATTGCAGAGCAGCGGCTGCAGATGGATAAGGATAGAGCAGATAGAGAAGAAAATACTGACACCAATATCACTGTAGTATTTGACGGCATAAGCGACGAGAGGTGGTCTGAATGATTTTAAATTTCGGAGCAGAGCCAAGTGACACTCAAAAGCAGTTCTTGCTTGCAAGAAAAAAGAATGTGGCCTTTGGTGGAGCCAGAGGTGGCGGTAAAAGCTGGGCAGTGAGAACAAAAGCCAAGTTGGCCGCTTTGCATTATCCAGGGATAAAGATTCTTATAGTCAGAAGAACATATCCCGAGCTCATAGCTAATCACATAGACACAATGAGAGTGGAGTGTAACAGGATAGCGAAATATAACAGCACTAATAAAAAGATGTGGTTCTTTAACGGGTCTACTATCAAATTCGGGTATTGTCAAAACGATGGGGACCTTCTACAGTACCAGGGAGACCAGTATGACCTTATATTCATCGATGAGGCGACTAACCTTACAGAACATCAGATTAAGGTTATTAAAGCGACTCTCAGAGGTGTTAACCGATTCCCTAAGAGGTTATACCTTACATGCAATCCGGGCGGTCCTGGGCATGCGTATATCAAGAGAGTATTTATAGACAGGAAATTCAAAAGCGGAGAGAATCCCGACGAGTATGAGTTTATACAATCGTTAGTAACAGACAACAAGGTTCTTATGGAAGTTCAGCCGGACTACATAGAGCAGCTTGAAGAACTTCCAGAGAAGTTAAAACAAGGTTGGCTGCATGGCCGTTGGGATATATTTGAGGGACAGGTGTTCGAGGAGTTCACTGACGATCCGGAACATTACATAGACAGACAATGGACTCATGTAGTAGAGCCTTTCGAGATTCCATCATGGTGGCCGATATACAGAGGTTTTGACTGGGGATACGCAAAGCCTTTCTCTGTTGGCTGGTATGCCTTCGATGATGAAGGAGTATGTTACAGAATTAAGGAGTTCTACGGCTGCAGCAAAGAAGAGAATACAGGCCTTAAATGGGACATAGCAACTGTGGCACGCAAGATACACGAGATTGAGACCAATGACAGGATGTTGAAAGGTAGAAACATTATAGGTATCGCTGACCCGGCTATATTTGCAGAGAACGGCGGAGCAGCGATATCTGACACTATGGCAGAGCATCAGGTGTACTTCAATAAGGCTGACAATGAAAGACTGGCAGGTAAGATGCAGTGCCATTACAGATTAGCCTTTGATGAGAATGGACATTCTATGTTCTATGTGTTTAACACCTGCAAGGAGTTCATCAGAACAATACCTGCACTCATATACAGCGAAACAAAGGTTGAAGATGTAAACACGGATATGGAAGACCATATTTATGATGAATGGCGGTATGTGATGATGCAGCAGAAGATACAAGGCAGAGAGCCAGTAGTTAAGAATGTACCTGACTTGGGTACAGTTGAAGACCCACTTGACATGATAAGAGATAGATTGAAGCAAAGGAGAAGCTCATGAGGAAGAAGAAAGAACAGCAGGAAGTGTATGTTACCGAGGATACCATCAAAGAAGCCACAGGAAGGCTTAATAAGTACCTTGAGAAGAAGCAGTCTATTGATGCAAGGGTAAATGCTAATGAGGACTTTTGGCGGCAGCGACACTGGGATAACTACCAAGTGAATGACGGCTGCAGTGAGTTTGACGAGAAGCCGGTATCAGCATGGATGTTTAACTCACTTGCTAATAAGCATGCTGACATCATGGATAACTACCCTAAGCCTAATATCCTGCCAAGAACAGAAGCTGATGAAGCGGACGCTAAAATGTTGTCAGACATCATTCCGATGATACTTGAGAGGAATGATTATGAGGAACTATATAGCAATAAGCATTGGTACAGGCTTAAGAACGGCACATGCGTAACAGGTGTGTTCTGGGATAATGCTAAGGCTGATGGCAAAGGCGACATCACTATAAAAAAGATTGACCTGCATAACCTTGCATGGGAAATGGGAGTTGACGATATACAGGATTCAAGAGAGGTGTTTGTACTATCTGTAGAAGACAACGAAACTCTTGAAGCAATGTATCCGCAGCTTAAAGGACATCTTGGAATGGATGTAGGTATCAATAAGATTCAGTACAGAAAAGACTATGCAGAGGACTTGGGAGAGTACTCAACGGTGGTTGATTGGTATTACAAGGTCAAAGTACCAAGAGTTCTGTATCAGGATGATGGCACGGAGTTAGTGACAGAGAAGACTATCCTCCACTATGCCAAGTTCTGTAATGATGTGCTGCTGTATTCATCTGAGAACAACGATGAACTGAGAGATGTCGGATATTACGAGCACGGATTATATCCTTTTGTATTTGATACTCTGTTCCCTATCGAGGAAGAGGTCGTAGGTTTTGGGTATATCGATGTAATGAGAGACCCTCAGAAGTACATCGATAAATTAGATCAGATGATTAACCGCAATGCTTACATGATAGGTAATCCACGATATTTTGTTAAAAACAGTGCAGGTATCAACAAGGACCAGTTCGCAGATTGGTCTAATCAGATAGTTGAGGTAGCAGGAGATGTATCTGATTCTGTTAAAGAGATACAGTTCCCAACTATCCCAACAGCGGTAATGACTCAGAAAGAGTCAAAGATTGAAGAATTGAAGGAGACATCCGGCAACAGAGACTTCTCACAGGGCTCTACATCATCCGGAGTTACAGCTGCTTCTGCTATAGCAGCGTTACAGGAAGCAGGAAGTAAGCTATCACGAGATATGATTAAGGCTTCCTACAGAGCCTTCTGCAAGGAAATGGACCTTGTAGTAGAACTCATAAGGCAGTTTTACATTGAACCGAGAGACTTCCGTATTGATAGAGATAACGGCGAGTATGAGTTCGTTAAGTACGATAACAGCAATATCAACAGGCAGGCTGTAGATGAAGCAGGCAATCCTATTATCGGCGATAACGGTAAGCCTGAGATGGAGAAGCCGGTATTTGATATCAAGATATCTGCTGAAAAGAAATCACCGTTCTCAAGAGCCGCACAAAACGAACTGGCAAAAGAAATGTACGGTATGGGATGGTTCAATCCTAACAATGCAGAACCTTCCCTTATAGCAATAGACATGATGGAGTTTGAAGGAAAAGAAAAGGTTAAGCAGCAGATACAGCAGCAGAGTATGTTTATGCAGCAGTTTAACCGCATGCAGCAGGTCATAATGCAAACTGATGCGACTTTCCCACAGTTAGGGCTTGCGGTGCAGGCAGGACTTGCAGAAGCACCGATGTTCCCACAGCAGACACAGGCTCCACAAGGAACATCGGAGGGCTCTGGGGAAGGAAATAATGGTCTGCCTAAGACTGATAACACAATGGCAACTAAAATGCGTACAAGAGCTGCTGAGGCGGCTACACCGAGGTAGGAAACATGACAGAAGTAAGATATTTGTTTAATGACGGTATATACATAGAGATTAGCGGACACAACTCTTATGTGAACAAGGTAACAGGCAATGTAGATATATGTGTGGTGATATCAACGCTTGTAATAATGCTAACTATTGCATTGGCAGATGAGGAGTTGGCACCGGAGTCAGTGATAGATGGATATTTCAGAATGGACATTAAAAATCCAAGTGAAAAGGTATCGACATTGGCTCACTCGGTAATCGATACACTTAAGTTCATAGAAGAGAAACATAAGGAATATATAACCGTAAAAAACATGGGGGCGAGATAATCGCCCTTTTTTAGTATATTCAGCGTAGGGTTCGCAACCCTTGAAAATTGCAGATTTACAGAGTCGTCCACTTAAGGACAGAAAGGAAATGTTATGAACACATTAAACACACTGCATCTCCATTTATTTGACGGAGAAGGCGGAGCCGGCGATGGACAGGCTGGCGACGGTGCAGGAGTGGCAGAACCGGAGATTATATACGGCAAAGCTGACGATAGCACCGATAGCGGTAATGCACAGGAAGTTACAGTGCAAGAAAATCCGGACGAAGATTTTGAAAGCCTTATAAATGGCAAGTATAAACAGCAGTTCGGAGCAAAGGTTCAGGATATCATTCAGAGACGCTTCAAGAACGATTCCGATGCGAACGCAAGATTAAGCGAATATGAGAGAAGCCTTGAACCGCTGTACGGAATGTACGGAGTTGACAATCCTGCTGATCTGGCGGCAAGGCTGCAGAACACCGATGCAATTTACGCTGAAAGAGCAGAAGCTGCAGGTCTAACTATAGACCAGTACAAAGAGCGTCTTACCTTAGAAGCAGAAGCAGCAAGAGGAAGACAGTTGCAGCAGCAGATGGAACAGCAGAGAGCATCTCAGCAGCAGTATGACGCATGGGTAGCAGAAGCTGAACAGCTCAAAGAAGCACTTCCTAACTTCGACCTTGCGAGAGAATGCGAGAATCCGGAATTTGTCGATTATCTCTCAAAAGGGATAGCACTTGATAAGGCATTTATGCTCACTCACATGGATGAATTTATTGCTGGCAATAACAATGCAGTTGCAGAGGAAGCCAAGCAAAGTGTTGTTTCGCAAATTCGTCTGAGGAATCAGAGACCAGCAGAAGCCTCAATATCAAGTCCACGTGCAGTAATCCGTAAGTCCAATGTTAACGAATTAACTGACAAGGATATCGATGCTATCAACGAAAGAGTTGCGAGAGGCGAAAAAATCTCTTTCTGATAGCGGAAAGGAAGAGAAATGCTTACAAAAGAAATGAATAAACTGCATCTGCATATGTTTGACGGAAATCTTAATACCAATACTACTGTAGACTCCGGTATGACCGTTGAGATGAAGACTTACTACGATAAGAACCTCATCAAGAACGCAGAACCGGAACTTGTACACGACCAGTTCGGACAGAAGAGACCAATACCAAAAAACGGCGGTAAGACCATTGAGTTCAGAAAGTATGACCCATTCCCAAAGGCTCTTACACCACTGACAGAAGGTGTGACTCCGGACGGAAGAAAACTTACTGCAACTTCTGTAACAGCTACAGTTAAGCAGTACGGCGATTACACCACACTGTCTGATGTTCTGCTGCTGACTGCTATCGACAACAACCTTGTTGAAGCAACTACACTGCTTGGATCACAGGCAGGAAGAACTCTTGACACTATCACAAGAGAAGTACTTGCAGCAGGAACTAATGTACTGTATGCCGGCGGTAAATCTGACAGACAGTCTCTTACAAGCACTGATACCCTCACAATGCAGGATATAAAGAACGCTGTAAGAATCTTGAAGGACAAAAACACTTCTAAGATTAACGGAGACTTCGTTGCGATAATCCATCCAGATACTACTCTTGACATCATGAATGACGATGAGTGGATTGATGCGGCAAAATACGCAGGCTCCGAGAGAATCTTTAAGGGTGAAATCGGCAGAATGTACGGTGTTAGATTCGTAGAATCCACAGAAGCTAAAATCTTTGCTGCGGGTAGCAGCCCAACTACACCTTTATGTTACGGAACACTTGTAATGGGTGCGAACGCATACGGTGTAACAGAAGTTACAGGCGGCGGACTTACAACTATCATCAAGCAGCTTGGCTCTGGCGGAACTGCTGACCCACTCAACCAGAGAGCTACTGCCGGATGGAAGGCTATTAAGACTGCTGAAATCCTTACACAGGAGTTTATGGTAAGAATCGAACATACATGCACACACTCAAGTGCAGCTAACTAAGAAAGGAGTTTATATGGCAGCTAAAAATGAAGTAGCGAAAAATGCTGTAGAGACAGAAGTTGAAAAAACTCTGAACGAAGAAGAAAAGGTTGATTTCGCAAAACTGAGAGCGGAACTGAAAGCTGAACTCAAGGCTGAAATTGCGGCTGAGATGGAAAGCTATAAAGGAGAAGTATCAGAACCTGCGACATCAAAAGTACAGATGGGAGAATCCAAAGAAGAATTGGAGTATCTCAATGAAAAGGTTGAGGTTCTTATTCCAAGAGGACCTACAGACCCTGCTACATATACAGTTACACACAACGGAACATCCTACCAGATTAAAAGAGGTGTAAAGGTAATGATTCCAAGAAAGGTTAAGAACATCATCGACAGGTCAATGGCTCAGCAGGCTGCTGCAATGGACTTTGAAGATGCAAATGCTTTTGACCCAAGTGTGTTTGAAACAAAATAGCAATCTAAAAGACGGAGGGAGTGCGGTGGTGCTCCCTCTTTTTAGATAGAAAGGAGTTTAGATGAATTATAAGGCATTTAACATCGGACTACCGATTAAGGATAACAATGTTAAAATACAGGACGGCCTTGTGCAGTTCGATACTGCCAATATCGTAAATGTGCGTCTTATAGACGGTTCAGAGCCTTTTGATTTCACAGGGTATACTGATATTCTATTAGACATTTTAAAGCCGGACGGTCATAGGATAGTGGCAGGCATCACATCGGACGGTGAGAATACAAATAATCCTTATAGGATACAGGTACTGGATCCTGCGCAGGGCCTTATAAGATTTGTGTTGTCCGGACAGGCAACAGTGATTACTGGAACATACTTCTGCACGCTGTCTCTATTTTCATCGGGCAAGGTCCTTACATCTGCGAGAATCAACTATTATGTGGGAGAGTCTCTGCTGAATGATATGGACTCTGAGATTGAGAGCACAGACGATTATCAGTTTCTGTTAAACCTTATCAACAGAAACTCGGATATTGCGACTGCAGAGCAGGAAAGAGCAGATGCAGAGTGTCAGAGAGAACTTAATGAGGAGGAAAGAAATCGTGAGTTCAAAGAAATGTATGACTCCATA
The DNA here is from genome assembly GCF_014982745.1 of Gallibacter intestinalis. Lineage (GTDB taxonomy): Bacteria > Bacillota > Clostridia > Peptostreptococcales > Anaerovoracaceae > Gallibacter > Gallibacter intestinalis. The sequence goes on from NZ_JADCKA010000008.1 coordinate 14,233, forward strand.
ACTGAATATATTAAGAATGCAGAAAAATATGTTCAGTTGACACAGGAGTATATGGAGGAAGCAAAAAGGTACGCTGAACTCGCACAGAATCCTTCACAGAAGATTATAAATGAGCTCATAACCCAGATGAACTTGGCGACCAAAAAGTACGTCGATGATGAAATCACAGAAAATACAAAGGACTTCATCGTCGGAGAGATTAACGCAAATAGAAAGAAGTTTACGATGGGTACAGCGAGCACGATTCCTGCTCTTGATAAAGGGGAGTTTGGAATAGATGGAGGAAACAATATCTTTGCGGGTGGTTCTAACGGTAATATTCTTTTGAGTGGTGTGTATGTTGTAGGACCTACAGAACCTCAGTATGATACATTGCTGTGGATAGACACCAACGCAGGCGGTCAGCTCAAATACCACAATGGCAGCGAATGGGTTCCGGCTTCAATCCTGGCATTCTCGTAAGGCGGTGATGTCATGGCAGTATCACAAAACAGCAAATACTTCACATTTACAGTTGAGACGAGCGTCACAGCCGATGACAAGAACCTCAGATGGATAGTAGAGAGTACTGCGAAGCTAACTGTAAAAGTGTGGGCCTTCCGTTCAGGCCCAAGTTACACAATAACAGTAAGTAATGGTGGCACTGGAACTGGTAAGGTACAAGGTGGTGTTACTTATGGCAATAACAGATCTAATGTTACATACAATCTGGGGACTGCAACTGCATATTATTCATACTCCACAAGCCAGAGAAAAGTAAACATCAGTGCATCTTCAAGCGGAAGCATAACATCTGGCGGATATGGACCAGGACGGCTTAGTTACTCTGGAAGCGTGCTTCTTCCGGCAAAGTTCAGCAATGCAGGAACACTTGAGTGTACTGGAATAACACAGGCATCTGCCACCGTAGAGCTTTCTGATATTCCATCAAAGACTGGTTACACTCGTGTAATAACATGGTATAGGGACAGCGGTTCGTATGGCGACACCTCTATACCAGGAACAAGTTCTACAACATCTTACGGCAAGACATTTACTGGGTTGTTGCCTAATACAACATATGTGTTTAAGGCGGTAATAGAAGCAGGAAGCACGACGATTGCGACTAAGACCACAACTCAGACTACACCGCAGGAAACTGGCAAAATGACCCTTGAGGAGGGGACAACGTATATTCGTGTAACGATTGATGAAATGTTTGCAAACCCAAACTATACAAGGACCATCAAAATATATTGCAAAGAAAAAGGAGCTGATAATTATAGCTTGTATAGTTCTGCGACATTTCAGAAGTCAACATATGAACTTACTGTAGATGGTCTTATCTCAAATAAGGAATACGAAATTAAAGCAGAAATATGCAATGGAGCAACGGTATATCGTAGTTTTACAGGTGCAAAGAGGACGATTAAAGATGAGTCGTTGATACCTTTAGGTTTTATCACCAATGCTACGCAAAGACTTGGTACAAGGAAACTGACAGTAAGCTGGAATGTAGACAAACAGGTAGCAGGTACTACGTATGCTATAGAATGCAAGAATGCTTCAAGCGACTGGACAGAACTTCTGTCGCTTAACAACATATCTTCGCCGATAGAAGTAACTTCACCTTATGGTAATTCTGAAGTACTTCTGAGGATTAAAAGCACTAATCCATTGGTGGCCGAGACTACAAGGTATTCTGCAGAGTACAGCATATATGTCAGAGATGATTTTGTATGGGATGTGCCTAAAGAAGTGGGGCAGCCTATTAAGGTGACTACAGCAGAATGGAATCGTCTTAGTGATTATGTAATGTCAAAATGCAGACAGGCAGGAATAAGTATCAATATATCTCCTGTAAAGCAGGGTGAGATGTTGACTGCAGAGATATTTAATCAAACTCGAGATGCAATCGAAAGCCTTACACCTACAGGAGTAGAAAGCAAAATGAAATATGAAGCGATTGACATAGAGGATTTTGACAAACTAAGAATAGCTATCAATACAGCATAGGGGCGAGAAATCGTCCCTGTTTTTATACCATTAAATAAAAAGCGAGGAGGTGAGTAATTGAAACTTGCAGAGGCTTTAGAAGAAGTGAAAAAAGTTAAACCTAATGGTTTTGACGATGATACGTTAACTCTATTCGTGAACAAACTGGAACAAAATGCTTTCGAGACCTTGCGTACTCCTCCGTGGCAGCGCAAGAAGTACAAATGGAGTGAGGATGCAGATGTAACGCTCGTCATTCCGCCACCTTACGATAACGCATATATATCGTGGCTCAAGGCTCAAATTGACTACAACAACGAAGAACATGCCTCGTATGCAAATAATCAGGCACAGTTCAATCTTGATTATGAAGAGTTTGAAAAGTGGGTAGTGCGGAGCGGAGCGGCAACACCAAAACCACCAAAGAAGTTTTATTTTGGAGGACGACCTTGTCCGCCAAAACCACCACATCCACCGAGACCACCGGAGGAGTGTGAAATAGACATTCCACCAGCACCTGGATGCAGACCGCCACATTTGATGTTCGACAACAAAGATATCATCGAAGCAACACAGGCGGCAGTGGCTGCAGCGGGTAACGCAAATGAAGCAGCGGCAAATGCTAATGCTGCAATGGATACATTATCGGAGGCGGCAGAAAATGGTGACTTTAACGGTGCTACATTTGTTCCAGAGGTTGATGAAGAAGGAAATATCAGCTGGACAAACGACAGAGAAATGCCTAATCCTCCTACGGCAAATATAAGAGGACCGCAAGGAATACAGGGAGAACCGGGCATCACTACAGACACCTACGCATTTGACGCATCAAGCGGAAATCTGATGTTGTACACTTCATCTGAAACAGTTCCGGGATATAAGATGAACGAGAAGGGCGAGATTATCATAGTTATAGAATAGAAAGGAGAAATGTGAATGGCACAGACTATAAACTTGGGACGAGTCAAAGGCTCGATGATTTACCAAGGCACAGGGACTAGTGACGGGACCATCAAAGCTGAACTACAGGGCAAAAACATAACAGCTCTGGACGGTGACAAATATATTTCTTTAACAGATACATATCTGTGGGAGCTCACAGACGGCAGCTGGGTAAAATCCACTCTTAAATTGCAGGGAGAGAAAGGTGCAACGGGAGAGAAAGGAGACCCAGGAGAAAAGGGAGACCCAGGACCAAAAGGAGAAGATGGTAAAGATGGTACAGGAGTGACCATAATTGATTCATATGAGTCGGAAGAGGAGTTGAAGCAAGAACATCCAACAGGAAGTCCTGGAGATGCCTACATGGTAGCAGGAGACCTTTATGTATGGTCGGATGCTTTAAGTGATTGGAATAATGTAGGTAGAATACAGGGACCTAAAGGTGATCCGGGAGAACAGGGAGAGCCGGGGAAACAGGGCCCTCAAGGAGAACAGGGCCCTCAAGGAGAACCTGGGACACCTGGAACTCAGGGCCCGCCAGGTGCCGATGGTAAGACACCTACAATGTCAATTAACGCTAATGGAGAGCTTATAGCTACATTTGAGTAGGAGGAGTAAATGGCTGAACGAAATTTAGGAAGAGTGCAGGGAAGTTCAATATGGACCTCAGCGGCTCCACTTACAGATGCAGGTACTCAGTTTGCAGGAACGGTGTCTGTCAAAAAAACGAACGGACAGTCCATGAGGCCGATTGTTGGAGACAAAATCGTAGATAGCGGAACAGGAAATGTGTACACAATAATCAGTTCAGATACCGGGACAGATAAAGGTGATAGTACCGACTATGCAATTACTACGGAAAATAAGACAGCACTGTTTACCCTGAAAGGAACGCCGGGCGCAGATGGAGCACAAGGAGAACCAGGAACGCCGGGAAAGGACTTTGACCCTAACACATCTACGGTTACTTTTACGGAAGCAGGAACCGATGACTCTATAAACTCCGGAGAAACACTACCTGTACTGTTCGGGAAAACAAAAAGATTGTTTACGAGAACGGCGAATGTAGAAGAAGAGATAACCATCTCTGAAGAAACCATCACAGCCTTCAAAGCCCTTGGCTGGACTCCTCCTAGTGGGGGGGCAGTGATTGAATCGCTGCTTAATTTGATATTTGACCGGGCGCATCCGGTCGGAAGTTACTATTGGTCATCTGATTCCACAAATCCATCCAAGTTATTCGGTGGAACATGGGAACAGGTGACTGATAAATTCATATTAGCCGCCGGAGATACCTACAAAGCTGGAACAACCGGCGGAGAGGCTACACATGTATTAACAGCCGATGAAATGCCCCGTCATGACGGACATTTGCAAAAAAATAGCGGAAGTATGAGTGGAGGCAATACAAACATGTATCTACCGACAACATCACTTAATAACTATATATCCGGTAGAGGATGGAACAATGACGGTGGCGGTGAAATGTACCCGGTTGGTGTAAGTAGAGGCAACAACGAGCCGCATAACAATATGCCGCCTTATGAAGTAGCCTACTGCTGGAAACGAACGGCTTAATAGCTCGCATAAGGGCGGGCGGAAGGGAGAAATACATGGATGAAAATACAATTGATAGCATGTTAGGCTTTACGGCCGGAAAAATCGGCGACATAGACGGCACGCTTGCCAATGTCGGGACATATGTAAATCGGGACGTTGGCGAGTTACATGTGTCGGCAAGTGATCCGTCAAGTATTGAAATGACGATACCGGAAGACGGGACTTATGTCGTTAGTGCATCCTGTGGCTGGCATCTAACAAATACTAATTTGAGTACATTTTTATCGCTATTCCACAATGGCGGAAATCCTCAAGCGACAGCGCAGGGAACTATGCAGTCTGCAAGCGGAACAAATGTTACTACGGTTATAGACGCAAAGAAAGGCGATACCGTAACGCTCCAAATATCATGGAGCGGCGGAAGCGGTTCAGTAACGGCAGAGAGAGTCAGATTCAGAGCCGTCCGTGTCGGGGGGGGGCAATAGAATAAAACGCATATTCTCCCATCTTAGAAAGGTGGTGAGGATATGAACTTTATCGATTCTATGCTTAAATTCCTCGGACAGAAATCGGTGGTAATATCAGACAGCGGTTCATCTAATGACCTGCATTGGATTAAATATGCAGATGGGACGGCAAAAATCTACGGAACAGTTGACTACAATGCCGGAACAGGAACCGTATTGGCGGGAACAAATAATACCGTTTATTACAAATCGTTATCGGTACTCATTCCGATAGCATTAACATCAATCGATAATATCGATACATCCCTTAAAGGTTCTGCAGGCACATTGACTGTCGGAGAAGTAGAAGGTAGTGTTCTAAATATGGTGGTGACTAGGTTTGGTAACTCCAATATAGGAAGCGGACAGGTTAATTTAAATATTAAAGGCAAATGGAAATAGGCTTAAGGCCTATATATTAGGAGAACAATGAAACTAGCACAATTACAATACAGCGTTAATCCAACGAGGAAACGCATAATAGAATTTAAAGGAATAAATAAAAAAGCAGTGATAGACGACGGAGAAATGAGGGATATGTATAACCTTTGCTCTGATGACTATCCTTGCTTAACGCAAAGGAAACCGAGAGGAATATATAGTGAATCGTATGTAAATCCTCAAAAGATGATAGTTAAGAATAAGAAGTTAGCTGTTATCTCTGAGAATAAGTTTTACTACGATGGAGAATTATTCCCAACTCTTGCTTTGTCAGATTCAACAGAAATGGTGGCAATCAATAATAAGATATGCTTCTTTCCAGAGAAAATGTTTTTCGATGTGGTGGCAAGAGAAATAGGAAAACTGGAAGCTCACTATACTTCCTCTTCAAAAGTCAGCGTAACACTCACTAACAACACGGTAACGGTATCTGGTGGTACTGGCATGGATGTGTTTAATGATGGTGATGTTATAGACCTAAGATTTGAAGGTAGTACATATGGCACTAAGTATGATGTATCCACAGTCATAGTTTCCACAACAGTAAACAGCATAGAATTTCCCGGAGATACTTTTATCTTCGATGAAAAGGACGGAGAAATTCCAGAGTCTATAACATTTGAGGCGACGGTTAAAGCAGATAGAAACTGTCCTGACCTAGATTATGTAATGGAGAGCAACAACCGCTTGTGGGGTGTGTGCAATGCAGATAATACGATTTACGGATGCAAGCTAGGCGATCCGACAAACTGGTTCTATTATCAGGCAACCTCACTTGACTCATACGCTGTTGCAGTTGGTACTGATGGAGAGTGGACTGGATGTATTCCTTATAGTTCGCATTTACTCTTTTTTAAAGAGGACTGTATCCATAAATTATACGGTAATACACCTGCTACATATCAGCTTGCTACCGCAGAGTGTTATGCTCTTGAGAAAGGCTCAAGCAAGAGCATTGCAGTAATAAATGAGATTGTGTTCTACAAGTCAAGGCTTGGCATTATGGCTTATGGCGGCGGTAATCCGGAACTTGTGTCTGCTTGCTTTGGTGTCGAAAGATATCTTAATGCAGTGGCAGGCACCGATGGCATTAAGTATTATGTGTCGATGGAAAAGGACGGAGTATATGAGCTGTTAGTGTTCGATGTCGAAAAAGCATTGTGGCATAAGGAAGATAACCTTAAAGCAGACGGTTTTGCATTTCTTAACGGTAAATTGCTTTATATCAGTAATGGCAAAATCTTTGAGATTAACAGCGACAATCCTCAAAAGGACGAAGGCGATATATCATGGTATGCTGAACTTGGGCCATATACTGAGTATATCGAAGAACATAAGATATATTCCAAGATGAAACTCAGAATAAAACTTGAACAGGATTCTGAACTGGAAATTCTTATAAAAGTTGATGACGGAGACTGGGAAAGACTGCACCATTACTACGCAGAGCAAGACGAAACTATTACCATTCCAATAGTACCTCGCAGATGTTTTAAATTTGCAGTGAAACTGCAGGGTAAGGGAAGATGTAAGGTTGAGTCTTTCGTCCGTGACTATAGGGAAGGAGCAAACTAATGTATATCATTGACTATGACAAAAACAAGCCTTTACCGGAACAGGTGCGGTTACTTATGGAAAATGTACAGAAAATGGCTTACGAATATGAGGAGAGAATTTTAAAGTTAGAAACTGAAATAGCAGAGCTTAAAAAGAAAGCATAGGGGCGAGATTAAGCCCCTATTTTTATATGCTTAAGAAAAATGAAAGGAGCAGGATATGGCAACTAAACCTAATCTCAAAGATTATACCAATAATACATATACCAGCAAGTATGAGTCACAGCTTGCTGATGCTTTAGACAAAGTCACAAATAGACAAGATTTTACATATGACCCTTTGAAGGATGCAAGCTATCAGGCACTTGCAAAAATATATACAAAGCGTGGTGAGCAGGCAAGACAGAACACATTGGGAGATGCTGCAGCACTTACAGGTGGTATTGCTTCATCATATGCTACATCGGCGGCTGCACAGGCTCAGAGCGACTATAACCAGCAGCTGGCAGCACAGATACCTGCACTGCAGGAGGCGGCTTATAACAGATATATGAATGACTACAACATGAATGTGTCTGCATTAGGAGCATTGAGAGATGCTGAGGATGCTGCATACGGAAGATACAGAGATACTGTAGCAGACAAACAGTGGCAGTACGGTGCAGCGTGGGACGACTACAGAGCCGGTGTATCTGACTCACAATGGCAGCAGAGCTTTGACCGTGACAAGTACGAATCCGATAGAAACTACAACTATCAGGTGAACCGTGACAAGGTAACTGATAAACAGTGGCAGCAGGAATTTAATTTAAAAAAAAAGAGCGTGGCTTCTAGTGGTGGCGGAAGCAGCCGCAGCAGCTATAGCGGATATAGCGGTAGTTCGAGAGGTAATAACGGATATACCAGCAATAATTTTGAGAGAGATTACAGTGCCGCAGCAGCAGCTGCAGAAGCACTGGAAGCAACTAAAAAGGCATTGCAGGGAACAGCGAATGCTTTTAATAAAAAGAAAAAATAGGAGGAGCTTATGGGACTTTTCAGCAGCATAGTTAAAGGGATAAAAAATCTTTTTGGTGGTGACGATGATGAGAAGAAAAAGAAGCAGTCATCTAATCAAAGAGAGATAACAAGAAACTTTCAGACAAGAACATATAACAGTATCTCAAGTGTGGCTAATGCTGCCAAGAGAGCAGGAGAACAGGCGGCTACAAGAAGCCGCCTTAATGGCAATAATAACAACAATCAGAATAAGTATCAGGAGTTTTATAACAATCAGAAGAAAAAGTACGAAGAAAGAGAGGAAAAGAAAAAGTCCTCTAATTTAAAGCGTGAAGAAAATAAGTATCAGAATAAGTACGCTAATAAAGCTCAGGATAATAAAAAGGCTGAGGATATTATTAAATACACCTTTGCCACAGCACAAGAAAAAAAGAATGTAACTGAAAATCAGAAAAAACTGAAAGAAACTCAGGCGAAAAAAGAGAAACAAGCCGAGGAAAGAAGAAAACTCTATCAGTCTGATGAGTGGAAAAAGAATCAAGGAAAACAGATAGAGGAAAACAAAAAAGCTGATGAGTTGGCAAAATACACCTTTATGACAAATGGTGAAAGGGAAGCGGTTAAAAATCATGAGACTCATCCAGTTGTTAACGCTGTTGTTAGGTGGGCAAATGCACAATCTTCTAATCTGAACAGAACAGGCAATGTCCTTCTTGATAGATGGGATAAAGGTCCAATCAGTGCGAAGTCTCAGACTCTTGGACTTTCTATCTATGATAAGGATAGAGAAGAACAGATGGAAGAAAACGAGGAACGCATAAAGAAGGCTGATGAAAGAATAAAGAAAACAACAGAGGAGATAGAGGAGTTTAAAGAAGGTCAGTCTACAGTTGGTAAATTCCTTACTGATGTAGCAGTTGCCGGAACTGAATTAGGTTTAGATCTGGCAGCCGGTAAGTTCACAAGGACCGGTATGCTTCCTATGTTCTCAAGAGCAGCAGGTCAGAGTGCAGCTTCTGCAGAAGATGAAGGTGCTGATAGATTAAGTGCTTGGAAGTATGGTATAGCAAGCGGTGGAATTGAAGCACTCACAGAGAAGATGTTTGTTGCCGTGAAGCCTTTAAATAAAGTGTTTGGTAAAGGTTTTACCGATGAACTCGCACAGAAGGCTGTAAATAGACTGGCTTCTAAGATGACTAAAGAAGGTAGTCAGAAAGCCGTGTATCACGGTGGTCGTATGCTTGCTGCTGCCTTTGGTGAAGGTCTTGAAGAAATGGTATCAGAAGGTCTTGACCCTTCTGTTGCTAATGCTATATATGCTGATGCAATAGGACAGCATAAAACATTAAATCCAAGAGATGTACTGTATTCCGGTCTTATCGGTGGTACAATGGGCGGACTTCTTGGAACAGGTAATGTTATATCAGAAAACTATTCATTTAATCAGAATAGAGAATCCAATCAGGACAACCTTGACGATATTATAAAATTCGCAAAAGATACAGACGAAAACTCTCTTGCATATAAAAATGCAGAAGCAATGAGAAAGGTAAGAGAAGCCGGAGAAGATGTATCTAATATGCAGATAGAGATTACAAAACAGGAACTTGCCCGTGATATGGAAGCACAGGAAAAAGAGTACGACAATGTAATCAATGCTGCAAATGAAGTTGTGCGTATGAACTCTTTTACTTCTCCGGTAGTAGAAGATAACGGCTATATCGTTGGTCTTGCTGACAATACAGAAAGAACCTATAACGATACCTTTATGGCAGCCTCAGAAGCTGCAGGAAAGACTTTTGATAATGACCTTGATATAGAAGATGTGTCGAATGCTGTAGCAAGTATCAGAACCGGTACAGGCACAGTTAAAGATACAGATTTTTTCATGCCACAAAATACAGAGAATAGGAAGGTATACGAAGAGGTTACAGGTGAGAAACTTCCTTCCGGCAATGTGGCTACAAGGCAGTATCTCATAGAGAAGATGGGTCAGAATTTTATTCAGTCCGCACAGGCTGAAACAGAATACCGTAACGATATGGTAAAAGGCGAAATCTTGCAGAATGAAATGCAGAATCTTGATGCCGCAGGACAGGATATATTTGTAAGAGGCCTTGAGAGCGTTGTAGACGGCCACGATGCAGAATATGCTTCACTGTTTAACCATTACTACAAAGGCGGCAGAGCAGGCGGTCTGACTTTTGAAACAGTGGCAAACATGAATCCAGCATACAATAACAGTTTTCCGGAAAGCCTAAAAAGAGACGCTTTCAATGCAGGACAATTTGATGGTGGATATCTTACTAATAGAACTGCTGAAAACTCGTCTGGCAAGGGCTCAGGCGGTCGTGTGATATCTACAGGACGAAAGGTAAAGGCAAGTGATTATAAATTTTATCAGAGAGTAGCACAGGCTACAGGAATTGACATAGAAGTTACCGACAATGAAGGAATGAGAGAAAGACTCGGCCAGATGTCACTTGATGATAACGGCACACCTAACGGATTTTACGATGTAGCCAATAATAGAATTATTGTTAACTATGAAGGTGATAGAGCGATAGATTATATCGTATCCCATGAGCTGACTCATTACATGCAGGACAACGCACCGGAAGAGTATAAGGCTTTAAAAGAATTTCTGCGTAAGGCTTGGAAGGAAGCTGATATTGACGGTTATAATGCGTCAATCGCAAGAAAGATACAGGATTATGAGAAGCAGGGAGTAAGACTTACTGAGGAAGAAGCACTCGATGAAATCCTTGCTGATTCCACATATGAGATGATACAGAACGAAGATATCTTGAGAGCAATCTGTCAGGAGAATAGAACTCTTGCACAGAAGATTTTAGATGCCCTGAAAAAGATATTAGATATGTTCAGAGGTATGAGAACTGACTTCTCACCAAAATATAATAAAGACCTTCTGAATAATTTGGGAGTGCTTGAAGATACTATCGCTATGTGGGAGAACGGTATAAAGACCGCTTCGGAAAATAGAAACATAAAATCATTTGAAATAACTAAATCAGATATAGAAAAGAACATTAACACTGTTATTGATATGAAACCAGTATCAGTACTTAATGACACCGAATTTTCTACTATTTTTGAAAACAAGGGAATAAAAGAACTGAAAAAGAGAGTTAGTGCGTATTATGAAGAAATCGGAGGTTATGCACATAGTCAGGATATTGGAGATGTTTCGTTAAGAAAAAGAAGCGTTACAGACGATGTTGGGCATGGCATCGGAAAAACAAAGGCAGATGCTTTCAAGACTGTGCCTGATGTAATAGAAAAAGGTAAAATTATTCAGGCAAAAAGAAATTGGAAAGGAAGGAAATATGATTCCGTTGTTATTGCTGCACCGGTAGAAATAAATGGTAGTGAATATCTGGAAGGAGTAGTTATAAAAAGAGATGTAAAAAGCAAGAACCAAGGGTTGTATGTTCATGAAGTTTTGTTGCAAAAAAATAGTAGCAAAAAGGTTCAACTCGGCGGACTTGCAAGCAAGACCTCTCCGAGCCAATTTGCTACTGTAAATAGTTTACTGCAAAATATTATAGATGTCAAGAATGGAGACCTAAGCAGGGAAAAATTATATAAAATTATAGATACCGATGAAGGAAAATTTTCACTTAAATTTTCATTTGCTGGCGAGAGCGCTCTTAACTCTGATAATAAAATGTTGGAGAAAGCTAAGGGTATGATATCAGATGGAGTTGATGCAGAAGTTGTTAGAAGAGAAACTGGATGGCATATAGGAAAAGATGGAAAGTGGAGATTTGAGATTGATGATAGTCAAATGGAAATCTTCCCAGATGGAGACGCTTTATTCTCTTCAGATCATGTAGATTATAAAAGATGGAACGACCTATTTACGAAAATGCTTTACGGCAAGATAACACAGGAAGAGTTTGATGAATTGCAGACTCTCGATAGCGTATGGTCCTCTGAAAAGAAAAGACTGCGTGATAGAGTAGAGAATAGCAATGCTACTTTAGAAAATATAATAAAACATGATGTTTTGTTTGAAAATTATCCGCAATTAAGAAATATTCATATTCGACTTGATGATATGGAGAAGAATGTAAATGGAGCATATTCACCAAGCAGAAATGAAATAAGGCTCAACAGGAATATATCGAAGCCTATCAATGCGGATACATTGCTACATGAAATTCAACATGCAATACAAGTAGTTGAAGGATTTTCAACAGGCAAGCAAATGTCTGATGGAGAAACATTTGATGTTTATTGGGATTCGGATGGAGAAGTGGAAGCAAGAACATCTACTGAACGAAGAACATTGAATAGCAAAGAGAGAATTTCTACTAAGTTCTCTATGCGTGAACTCGATGAACGATACATGGCAGCAGTAGAAAACGGTGATATGAAGACTGCACAGGCTATGGTAAACGCTTACGCAAGAGAAAGAGGATATGAAGCAGAAGAAGATTATAGAGGTTGGCATGAAGCTCCAAGAGCTCCTATTGCTCGTGAAAACTTCCAGAATCTCGAAGAACTACAGAAACTTGCAGATGATGGCGATGACTTGAGCCTTTATGCTATTGCTAATGGAATATCTATTGTTCCTGAAGACTTCTTCACTTATGAAGGTGCAAGGCTTTATGGTAATAATGATGAAACAGGAAGTTCTTCTCTTAATGTGATTATGAGAGCCATAAACAGTGTGCAGAAAAGAAGAGAAGCAGGTAATAATTCGATACCAAAAATATCTGTATATCGTGCTGTTCCTAAAGATATTCGTGATGAACGATTGAGAAGCGGTGGACAGTGGGTAACACCTTCCAGAGCATATGCTGTTGAGCATGGAAAAAGCCAGTTCGGAGCAGGAAATTATAATATTGTTAGAGAGTCTGTACCGGTAACAGAACTATGGTGGGACGGTAATGATATTAGAGAATGGGGCTTTGATGATGGTAGAAATTATGCTTACAGGAATACCAAGAACAATAGGAAACTACTTGACCCAGTAACCTATGATGAAGATGGAAATGTTATTCCACTTTCTAAGAGGTTTAATTACAGGGATTATTCTCCAAAGTTCTCCCTCAAAGAGACAGAAGAAGCAGAAGATAAACTAACTACAGATATCAAAGAGTTCCATAGAAAGTTGAGAGCTGGTGAATATGATACTGACGAAGAACTTGAAACTGTAAGGGCTAAACTGTTTAGTGCTGCAAATGATATCTTAGATAGCGAAGAAATCATTGAAAGAGATATAGATTCTATGAGTACAAGTGAGCTTGAAAACTATATTGAGGATTTAAGTGGTGTTCTCATGGATATTCACGACACATATAATGACCGCTTAAATTTCAATTTTACTGATGGAGACGCTATACAGCATGGATTCTTCTATAATTCAAATATCGCAGAAGAAAGCGGACATCCTATAAATGCTGAAATGACTGCAAGAGATATGATAGTATTTGAAAAGCTTAGAAGAGTGACGGAAGAAAGAAACCGTGCTATTGATATGCTTGTAGAGAAAAATCACCTTGCAGAAGAAGTGGAAAACAATATTGAGGATATCTACAATTCAGACGATACTACACAGTTCCACAACATGCCTTCATACGGCAAGAAAGCATTAAGAGCAAAAGCCGTTCGTCAGAAATCTTACGAAGAACTGCAAAATGAAATACAGCGTCTCAGAGAAGAATTTAAAGTTACCGATGGTAAGATGCCGGACAAGGAAGATATAAGACGAAAGGTAAGAATGCTTGTATCTGAAACTCTTGGACAGAACTTGAAGAAGGGTAAGAAAACTAACCTTGCACTTACAGAAGTAATCACAGACCAAATATACGAAGCAGCAAAAGATGCGAAGAGTGGACAGTATGAATCTATCGGAGACATCTGCATGGAAGCAGCAAGAGAACTTGCATATGAGATAGACTTCACACCTAACCATGTGCTGTTTGATTATTATATGGGACTAAATGAGTATCTGAGACAGACTCCAATCAGACTCACCGAAAGAGATAAGGCAAATATCACAGATTATAACTATCTGCGTAGAAGAATGTTTGGCAAGGTTAAGTTGGTAAATGCGGACCATTACACAGACGGTAATATTGAAAATGTGTACATGGAAATGCACGAACTGTTCCCGGAACTCATATCCGGTGAAGCAGAAGTTACCGACGACATGCTCAATGAGATTATTGAGGTAAGAGAAAACTTTAATAACCTTGATGATGTAATTACGGATGAAGAATTTGAACAGGTTGTCAAAGACCTTGCAGGCGATCTCCTCGATATTACTTTCGGAGCAAAGACAAGAGTTACTCGTGCAGATAGATGGCAGCAGAAATACGATAAGCTGAAATCTGATATGCAGAAGGCTCTTGCGGATGCCAATGCAAAATTCAGACAGCAGAAAAAAGAAATCCGCAACGAAGAAAGAACATGGTACAGAGAAAAGAGAGCAGAAGCCGTAAAGAAGGAAAGAGAAAAGGCTGAAAAGAAACTTGAAAAATACAAGGAAAAGCAGAAACAGAAAGATGCAACAAGAAAGGAAACTGCACAAAGAAAAGAAAGCCGTGCAAGCATTGAGAAAAATCTTTCTTGGCTGTCAGATAGAGTTTTAAAACCTACTGATGATAAGCACCTTCCGGAAGGCTTTAGACAGCCTATGGCAGAGTTCTTAAAAGCGTTTGACCTGCAGACTAACCGTTCCAAACAGAGACAAGAAAAGACAGGTCATATAGCACAGAAAACATTGAAACTTGCTGCACTTAGGAGAGCATATGAGTCTGTTGCTAAAGAAGATGGTACAGGCGAATTTGAATATGACGGCTATATCATGGACCTTATGAAGGCTGCAGAAGCTAAACTGGATGGCAAGAGCCTTGATGAAGCGACTACAGCGGATATGAGAGATATTGATACAATCCTTAAAGCGATTAGACATAACATTTCTCATATCAATAAGATGTTCAATGAAAACATTAAACAGACTGTGAGCGAAAAGGGTGATGAGATTATCAACGAAATGTCGCAGCATCACAGAAAGAATATGCCTGCGGTTCTTAAGGGTATTGATAGGTTATTAAATGAGTCCATGGTGACTCCGGGAGACTTCTTTGAACTGCTTGGAAGTGGTATGAATAGTGTGTATATGCCAATGCGTAAAGGCTTTGACACGCACATAGAACATATGAGAACTATCCGTGAATTTTTCTATAAACTCACAGAAGGAAATGAAAATAAGAATTTCCGTGGCAGAATTAAGCCGGGTTCTGAGTTGGAAAAATTGAGAGATACTTCTCAGATGCAAACCTTTGAGCTTGAAGGCGGCGGTCAGATTTCACTTAATCCTGCTCAGATAATGTCTCTGTATTGTCTCAATAAGAGAGAACAGGCACAAGGTCACATATACGGTTCCGGTATTGTGGCAAGCGAAATTGAGACTGGAAAGAGACTAAAAAAATACTTTAGGGAAGAAAAGGTTATACAAAGTTCTGCAGTACAGGTAACTCCTACAGATGTTGCCAAGATAACTTCTACGCTTACAGAAGAACAGCGTGATATGGCAGATAAGATGATGCGATTCCTTAACACTACATGTGCTGAATGGGGTAATGAAGCATCAATGAAGCTGTACGGATATAAGAAGTTTACCGAAAGAAACTACTTTCCAATCCAGAGTGCAGACGCATATCTTGACAGTAACTTTGACCGTAGAGAAGTTAACGAAAGAATTAAAAACTTCGGCTTCACTAAAGGTACTGTTGTGAATGCTAATAATCCTATAATGATTGCCGATATATTTGAAGTTGTCTCAGATCACATCAATAAGATGTCATTATACGGTTCATTGGCAGTACCTATTGCAGACTTCCAGAGAGTGTATAACTACAAGCCAAGAAATGAAGATGGTACTATGGCAGACTCTGTGAAGGCACGCATCAGAGAAGCATTTGGTGAGAAACCTATAACATATATAAAGAACTTCATGGCAGATATAAACAACAACACAACTCTGCGTGAAGAAGGTATGACAAGAGCCGTAACTAAGCTGCTGGCGAACTATAAGAAGGCTGCTATAGGAATGAACCTTAGAGTATTAGTTCAGCAGCCTACAGCCGTTGTGAGAGCTTTTACTTATATCAGTCCTAAGTATTTCGTAGGTATTAAGTCTCCAAGAAAAGCTATGAAGGAAATGCAGAAGTATTGTCCGATAGCGTTTTGGAAACGTCTTGGACATTCTCAGACCGATGTAGCAAGAGATATTGACGATATCATGATGAACAGAGAGTGGTCCACATTTGACCTTGTATCAATGAGACCATACGGTTATGCAGATGATGTTACATGGGGCATTATATGGACTGCAGTAAAGAGAGAAGTTAAAGCTACACACCCGGATGTTAAAGAAGGTTCAGAAGAATTTTGGAAACTGTGTTCTGATAGAGCAAGCGAGATATACGATAAGACTCAGGTAGTAGATTCTCCATTCCATAGGTCGCAGGTAATGAGAAATAAGGAAACTATGGTAAAGACCATGACTTCATTCATGGCAGAACCTACAAGAACCTTTAACATGGTAAGAACTGAACTTGTTAACGCAAGGAGAATGTGGGTCAATGGAGACAAGAAAGCCGCTACAGCAAAGGCTAATAGGGCATTAAGCGTATACCTTGTCAATGCAGCGTTTGTATCTGCAATGGCAGCGGTAGTAGATGCTATGAGAGGTAAGGAACCGGACGATGAAGATAAAGATAAGAAAGGTTTTGAGCTCTGGCTTGCTAACTTTGAGAACAACTTTTCAGATAATGCAAGTCCATTAAATAATATAGTCCTTGCTAAAGACATATGGCAGTTGAGAGATGGATGGGGAACTTCTAATATGGCTCTTGAAGGATTTGAAGCTCTTTGGAAGAACATCAACGGTTGGCAGAAATATGCTGCCGGTGAGAGTGATAAATCCGCTCTGGAACTTACAAGAGGAAGTTTTGAATCGGCCGGAATGATATTCGGTATCCCAGGAAAGAATATGATGAGAGAACTTGAAACTATCTTGGGAGATAAGGTGCTTGCAGCAGAACCGGGTAAAGAACAGACAAACGCAGAAAAGGCTGCTGCAGAGTATGAATATAGCGATTCTATGTTTGATAAGATAGCAAGTTTCTTTGGCGGTGGAAAGTCAGAAGTAGAGAAACAGGAAAAGGCTTTCAATGACAGAGCTGAGGAAGTTCAAAATGAAATCGAAGGACTTTCTGGAGAAGAAAAAGAAGATAAGTTATGGAGCGTTACTACCAAGAACTACACTAAGGTTATTGAAGAAGGCGACTATGCAACCATCAAGAACATGAGAAGTATCTTAGAAAGACTTGGCAGTGCAGAGACGGTAGAGAAGTTCGATGAAAAGGTAGAAAGCTATACTCTATCCAATTTCAAAAAGACTGTTGGTACGGCAAAAGATGATACCGTATGGAGAGACTACATGATACAGAACCTCGGATATGATGAGAATAAAATCAGTGAGGTTGTATGTAAAACAGATACAGCTAAGTCCATGCAACAGAACTTTGCTACAGGCAATGATGATGCCGGAGTTGTGGATATGGCAATGCTGATTATGTCGGGAGCAACTAAAGAGGATCTATATGAACTGTATGTAACTCGAAGCAAGTCTATCAAGGCTACGGACTATGCAACAGGAGATTACTCTGCACCGCTTGAAGGTGGCACAGTGTCAAGTAGCTTCGGATGGAGAAATATCGGTAGAGGTGATGAGTTTCATGCAGGTGTAGATATAGCGGCTGCTGCCGGAACAGATGTTAAATCCATGGACGGCGGTAAAGTAACATACGCAGGATGGAACAATGCAAGAGGCTACTATATCAGAGTTAGCCACGGAAATAACAGGACTACACTATATCAGCACCTTAATGACTATACGGTTCTTAAGGGAGATGTAGTTAAGCCGGGACAGATAATAGGTCATGTAGGAAGTACAGGAGATAGTACTGGACCGCATCTGCACCTTGAGATGAAGGTCGGCGGTGAATATGTAGACCCGACAATGTTCTGGTAAATCATAGGGGCGAGAAATCGCCCTTATTTTTTTATCCTTAAAATATCGGGAAAGGAGAAAAGACGTGGCGATACAAGAGCATATTTTTGAAATCATATGGAGCATAGCCGGTGGAGCAATATTGGCTTTCGTGGGATACGCTTTCAAGGTCTTGAGAGGTCTTGTTGTATCGTCACTGGCAGTCTCCCATGACAAACTGTACCGGTATGCAGAGTTCTATATACTGACTAATCAGATAACCGTTGATGAGATGAAAAACCTTGAGCACATCTATAAGGGTTATCACCTGCTTGGCGGTAACGGAACCGGTACGGAGTTGTTTGAAAAATGCAAAGAGATTCCAGTTGTCGAGAGAAGGACAAAATGGAATCCGTATTACTTAGCAAAAATGGAAGGAGAAGTATAGCAATGGATTTAATGGAATTTATCACAAATATGTATGTACCTATTATAGTAGTAGCTTGCCTTGTAGTAGGTTACATATCAAAGAAATGGATTAAGGATGTTGATAACAAGTACATACCGACTATCGTATTTGTTCTCGGTATAGTCCTAGGTCTGTTTATGAATGGATTGACAGTTGAAGCAGGAGTGGCTGGGGCCGTATCCGGTCTAGCATCAACAGGACTGCATCAGATGTTTACAAGACTAATTGAGGGTAAATCGGATGATAGTGAGGTGAATGAGTAATGGCAGTAACAGTAAGGCAGAACCTTGTACCTGCGAACAAATACGGCATTAAATGCCCTTATTCTATGACACCGTCTTACATAACGGTTCACAATACGGCGAACGACGCATCGGCAGAAAACGAGATTAAATACATGATATCGAACGGTAACGAAGTGTCATTCCATATCGCATTTGACGATAAGGAAGGAGTACAGGGCATACCGTTTAATCGTAATGCATGGCATGCTGGCGACGGGAATGGCAACGGTAATCGCAAAAGCATAGGTGTTGAGATATGCTACAGCAAGAGCGGTGGTGCAAAGTTCGATGCAGCAGAAAAGAACGCTGCACAGTGGATAGCAGCAGAACTCAAACGCAGAGGCTGGAGTATTGACAGAGTTAAACGTCATTATGATTGGAGTGGCAAGAACTGCCCTCACAGGACTATGGCTAACGGTTGGCAGAGGTTCCTTGATATGGTGCAGTCTTATATGGGAACTTCTACGCCATCAACACCGGCGAAAAAGCCGACATCTGCTCCAGAAGTAAAAGGCAGAGGTTATGCTGCCGGAAAATGGTGGGGCGAGGTGTCGTCCAAGACCACATCAGGAACGGAGTCCTACATAGGTGTCAAAGGTCAGCCGCTCCGAGCGTTACAGCTGAATACGGTCGGCGATGCTTCTGTAGCGGGTAAACTTAAATATAGGCTCCGCAAACTTGGCGGCGGCTGGTACAACTGGCAGACCGACAGGGAGAAAGATAAAAACGGCGAGAATTTCGCAGGCGATAAAGTCAGCAAATTTGACCGCTTGCAGGTTAGCCTTGAGGGCTTGTCTGGATATACGGCTGAATATCGTGCATACGATTCCAAACATGGCTGGCTTCCATGGGTTAGAGGATTCAACAACTCAAACTCAAACGGCTATGCTGGTTGGGATGGATATGCTATTGAGTGTGTACAGGTTAGAATCGTAAAGAAGTAAGGGTACAAAATGAAAAAGCAGAAATTCAGAAAAAAGCCAATTGTTATTGAAGCCTATCAAACTCAAGAGGAAAAAATAATCCAAACTATGAAGGGGCCGTTAAAAGCATCGCCGGGAGATTGGATTATAACTGGAGTACGAGGAGAAGAGTATCCTTGTAAGCCAGATGTGTTTGATAGAACCTATGAGCCTGTAAAGTGAATAGTTAAAGCATAGCAATCCAGAGGTCATTTTTTATCCTCCTATACAAGATAAACAGAAAAGGAAGTCGTATAGGCTTCCTTTTCGTATGTTTATGCTTATATTTAGTATTACTGTAAAATTACAAAATGGTGTGAAATTTGGTGTGAAATTTTCGTTTAAAAGAACATACAATAATATACAAGCACATTCTCACAATTTGAAAATAATTGAAAAATGAAACTTTAACATACTACGATATACTTAACTATATCAACAGATATGTTTCGATTCCCTCTATTAGCTCCATTCATAATAACATTAGGGACGCCGTATTTATACGGCGTCTTTTGCATATCTGATTTATTGTTTGAGTCATACATATACGGTAATATTTTCATACATGATAAATCTCTTACAAAAAAAAGGAGTAATTATTAACTGAATATAATACATTATGCGCTTCCCTTGAAGAAAAGGAAATTTGGGAAGGTTATAATCTTGAAGACGAGTATCATATTCTTAACAGTATGCAGTCGCAGTTGATTTAGAAAACCCGGATAAGAATACACTTGAGCAAGCGGCTCGTGATTATGTTGATATTATTGACAAAAGGCTGGCGGCAAATAATGAATATGTGCAACAGGAACTGGAAATTGAAACTGATGAAGGAACGGCAAACTATGTTGGCATTCAGCAATATCAGGCAGGAAATATCGACAAAAGCTCCCTTGCTAACAGGGTGCCATATGAAACAGTAGCGCTTTTATGCCTTGTTATGGATGAGATAGGTGTAGATGATTGGCAAGATTCGTTAAATAGCCAGACAAAGGATAACTTGCACATTACTGTTGCTATAATATATGTTAAGAAAATGTTAAGCGAAAATAACGAATTAATCGATTTCTAATACTGTGACACGAAAAGAAACCGCACAGAATGCACATTTACGAGTAATTGTAACAATCTATCGTAAAATAAAGAAAACTTAACAAAACTTGCAAATTTAATAAAAATTTAATAATGATTTTATCTAATATAAAAGGAAAAAGCTAATGCGATTTTGTATAATCTTTCTAATACAAGGGAACGGAGGTGTTAGATATGATGAAGAAAATAAAAACGTTAGCTATGGTATCTTCATTTGCCGTAATAAGCCTGCTGCTCCTTGCAGGTTGCGGATCTGAAAAAAGTATTGGCAAACTTACTTTAAGCGTTAATCCTGAAATTCAGATTGAATATAATAAAGACGGTGAAGCTATATCATTTTCTGGTCTTAACGATGAAGGTAAGGCAGTTGTAGAATCTTTTAAAGATCATGAAGGAGAAGTTTGTGAGGATGTTGTTGCTACATTGGTAAAGCAAATTGATGATGATGGATATTTTGATAATAATATCGATGGTCATGCCAGAAATGTAGTTTTAAGATTAGAACCGGGTTCTGAACTTCCTGATGATACTTTCCTTGATGATGTGAATTCTGGACTTCAAACTGCAATGAAGGATATGGGGCTTTCTTCATCGGTAGTTATGGTTGGCGATGCCGATTTTGATAAAGCTTATGATAAAGAAAATGCTCCTTCCCAATACATAACATTGGCTAAGGCTAAGGAAATAGCATTGGCACAGGCACATGTATCTGCATCTGATGCAAAATTTGTGGAAAAAGAGTTCGATCATGATGACGGAACACCTGTATTTGAACTGGAATTTACTGCTGGTAATGTTAAATACAGCTATGATGTCCATGCTGTATCAGGAAAGGTAATAGAAGCTGAGCATGAAGCGATTCCTCAGACTCCTGCAAAACAACCGGCTCAGTCATCCGGCAGCAGTGGAAATTCTGGCGGTTCGAGTAGTTCCGGTAGTAATGCATATAGAGGTAACAGCGACTACGGTCCTTACAGCGATGGTGTAACTGATTACGGTAACAGCGACTATGGTCCAAATAGTGATGGTGTTACAAACTACGGTGGCAGCAGCGGTGGCGGATCAAGTAATACTAATTACAGCAACTACGGCGGCAACACCAATTATGATGATGGCGGTAATTCTAATTACGACGATGGTAATACCAACTACGATGACGGCGGCAACACTAATTACGACGACGGAAATTCAGACTATGACTGATATATTTGCGAAAATGAGGCACGAAACAAAGCACCAGATCGGAAAGCATGAAGATCTGGTGCTTTCTCAAAGATTAGGGAAACTTTTTAAAAGAGATGAATTTGCAGGTCCAGACGGAACGTACAAGGTGACAAGTCTGTATTTTGACACTCCTTATGATGATGCTTTAAGGGAAAAACTTGAGGGTCAGCTTAAACGGGAAAAATTTCGTTTGAGATACTATGGCAACGAAGCTGAAACCATAAGACTTGAAAAAAAGTTTAAGAACAACGGGCTTTCAGGTAAAAATCAATTAAATCTTACAAAGGATGAAGTGATAAAAATTTTAAATGGTGAATATAGTTTTTTGTTGGATAAGAACAGTCAACTGGCAGTAGAGTTTTATAGTAAATTACAAGGAAGACTTTTAAAGCCGAAGACTATCGTCACATATGATAGAGAAGCGTTTAGATATCCTGCAGCGGATGTAAGAATAACCCTTGATCGAAATATAAAAACTTCCCTTCATATAGTTGATTTCCTAAGTGAAACTGTACCGAAGGTCAGTGTTGCAGAGGAATTTACGGTGCTTGAGGTAAAATACAGGCGTTTCATACCTGATGTAGTGCTTATGGCGATTCAAACGGAGGGCAGTTTAACAACAGCATTTTCCAAATACGCCGTATGCCGTAGATTTGATTGAGATAAATAGATAGGAGAAAATGATGACTTTCAGAGATATTTTCAAATCATCTTTTTTAGAAAGCAGCAGCAGTATCACCTTCTTTGACATGGGTATAGTACTGGTTTTGGCTTTTCTTTTGGGATTATACATATTTTTTATATATAAGAAAACTTACAGCGGAGTTATGTATTCAGCCAGCTTTGGAGTTACCTTGATAGCTCTTAGCCTTATAACTTCTCTGCTTATTATGACTATTGTAAGTAATATTGTTTTGTCACTCGGTATGGTTGGTGCTCTTTCCATTGTAAGATTCAGGACACCTGTTAAGGAGCCCATGGATATTGTTTTTCTTTTCTGGGCAATTGCTGTAGGCATTGTACTTGCTGCGGGAATGATACCGCTTGCTGTATTCGGAAGTTTATTCATCGGAATTGTTTTGTTGGTCGCTTCCAAGAGAAAAACACGGGATAATCCATATATCCTTGTATTGAGATGTATAGATGAAAAATCGGAAAAAGAAGCGATAAAACTTATTTCCGAAAAAACTAAAAGAAATAATCTTAAGAGCAAAAGTGTGGAAAGCGGAACCGTAGAGCTAAATTATGAGGTAAGACTTATTGACGATGATAGCACTTTTATAAATCAGCTTGAAAAGATGCAAGGCATCAGTAATGTGACCCTTGTATCCTACAACGGGGATTATATGGGTTAATAAAATGATAAACGGCAAACATTCGGATAAATTGTGTATTGTGGCTGTGGCAGCTGCAGTTCTCCTTGCTTTTGTGATGATGTTCGGAGATAAAGTGGGTATAACAGAACACGAAGAAAAAGTGTTGTACAAAGAAAAGCTTTTTGCCGATGATAAAGTCCATAAAGTTAACATTGTAATGGATGACTGGAACGGCTTTTTAGAAAAAGCACAGCAAGAACAATACGAAAATTGCGATATTGTCATAGATGATGAAACCTTTGAAAACATAGGCATTAGGGTAAAGGGGAACAATTCAAAATCTCTAACAGGCGAATACGGCCTTGACAGATATAGCTTTAAAATTGATTTTGACCAATATATTAAAGGGGAAAGCTATTACGGCATGGAAAGGTTTTCACTAGATGCTTCCTTTCAGGATAACAGCTACATGAAAACCTATCTTGCCTACGATATGATGAGATTTATGGAAGTTCCTGCGCCTTTATGTAGCTATGTGTGGGTAAAGGTGAATGGAGAGGACTGGGGCCTCTATCTTGCAGTGGAAGAACCGGATACAGCCTTTGTAAAGCGTAACTTTGGAAAAGACGTCGGTAAGCTGTACAAACCGGATTACCGCTCTTTAAACGATGTCAATAAAGACATTGCACTGCAATACACTGGAGAGAATTTTGCAAATTACTCTAATATTTTTGACAATGCTGTGACAGATATAAGCAATGAAGATAAAGAGCGTCTGATAAAGGCGTTAAAAGATATTTCTTCCAATCAGACCATTGCTGATGCCGTTAATACGAATCTAACGCTGAAATACTTTGCAGTCCATGTATTTACAATGAATTGGGACAGCTATTTGGGACATACGGGCCACAATTACTTTCTCTATGAAGAGGACGGTAAAATAGCTATGCTTCCTTGGGACTATAACCTTGCCTTCGGAACATATGCCCTTGGAATGCCTGAGCCGGTGACTGATCCTAATGTCTTGATAAATTACCCGATAAGCACACCAGCACCGGGAAATATAATGACTCAAAGGCCGCTGTATCACAACCTTATGATGAATGACGACTATTTTAAAGAATATAGAGATAATTTGGATAAGCTTATTTCCGGCTATTTTGAAAGCGGCAGATACGCTAAAGTCATAGAAGATACGGAGCAGATGATAGGTCAGTATGTAAAGGATGATCCTACGGCATTTTGCTCCTATGAAGATCATTCTACGGCAGTGGATACATTGAAGGAAGTTTGTCGCTTAAGAGCTGAAAGCATAAGGATGCAGCTTAAGGGAGACGCACCTGACACATTAAAGGAGATGACGGAAACCGGTGATAATTTCAGTGTAGATGCTTCAAGTATAGATTTAAAGGATTTAGGAGATTTTGAAGATTTAGAACGAAGATAAACAAGAGCGATGGCAAATGAGACTTTTTAGCCTCTGCCACCGCTTTTTTATATTCTATCATAAGTATCCCTTTTGGCAGATGACTGCAAAAAATCCCAAGGCCGTATATGCCTGCATCAACATGGGAGAGGCATGGGTGCCGGAGGAAATTGCGGAACGGTCGATTTGTATTGATGGGGATATCGGTGAAGTGATAAAGAAAATGATAGACGCAATAAACTTTTGACAATAAAATAAAATTAGGATAATATAAAGTGAACTTTATAATATCCTAAAAAGGAGGTCGAGCTATGACATATATTGAACGTACATTGGAGCGGAAGTTTTTACATATGAGTTCATTTTTTAAAGCGGTACTTGTAACAGGTGCTAGGCAGGTTGGCAAAACCACTATGTTGAAACATTTGGCTGAAGGTCAAAATCGTACTTATGTGACGATGGACAATGCTATGGCACGAAATCTGGCACAATCCGATCCAGTACTTTTTTTTCAAACTTATAAACCTCCTATCATAATTGATGAAATACAAAAAGCGCCAGAACTATTTGAGCAGATAAAGATTATCTGTGATGAAACTGAAGAAAGAGGTTTATTCTGGCTTACTGGTTCCCAACAGTATAAAATGATGAAAAATATTAGAGATACTCTTGCTGGAAGAATCGGAATTTTAGAATTGTATAGTTTTTCAAAGAATGAGATAGACAGAGTGTTTTTTACAAATAAATTGGATTTTTCTTTGAACTGTCTTTTGGAGCGCCAGAAAATTGTAAAAAAGAATGATATTGTAGATGTATTTGAGCATATCTGGCGAGGAGGTATGCCTGATGCGATAATGGCTGATGCTGAACAGAGACAGGAATATTTTAATTCTTATATTGAAACCTATCTTATGCGAGACGTAGCCGAAGAAGGTGGCATTACAGATTCGGTACGTTTTCGAAAATTTCTTAATGCCTGTGCTGCGTTGACAGCTGAGCAAGTAAATTATAAACGATTAGCAGAAGCGGCTGAAATATCGCAACCAACTGCTAAAGAATGGCTGCGACTATTACAGGGATTGGGTATTGTATTTCTTTTGCAGCCTTTTGCAAATAACGAACTAAAACGGTTAACTAAAACGCCAAAATTATATTTTTGCGATACAGGACTATGTGCGTATTTGTCTATGTGGCTTACAAGAGATACTCTTATGCAAGGAGCTGCTAGTGGACATTATTTTGAAAACTATGTGGTAATTGAACTTTTAAAAAATTTTTCTTACTCTTCAAATAAAGTAAATCTAACATACTATCGCGACTCTAATGCAAGAGAAATTGATGTTATTGTAGAGGCAGACGGATTTATTCATCCGCTAGAAATCAAAAAATCTGCAAATCCTGACCGCAGGGAAATTAAAAAATATAAGATACTCGACAAAACAACCTTAGAGCGTGGGAGCGGTGGTATTATCTGCATGTGCGAGGAGGTAATACCTATTGATGATAAGAACTGCTTTATACCTTGTAATCTTATATAGTATATTTCAAAAACCCTTGCAACTATACCATTTATATGGTATTATATTTGCAGTTAATAAGCGACCGACAAGGAGTGGGCAAAAGCCCACTCTTTACTTTTGAAATCGGATAAATAAATCGCTAATGACAAAGGAGGTCATATGGCTAAGAAAAAGATAAAGGATCAGGTCAGCGATATTCTGGCAGGGTACCTTGAAGAAAACGGTCTTGAGCTTTGGAATGTTGAATTTGTAAAGGAAGCAAGGGATTGGTTTTTAAGGGTATATGTGGATAAAAAGCCGGGAGCAGAGCAGGAATATGTGAGCATTGAGGAATGTGAAAATGTAAGCAGATTTTTAAGCGAAGCTTTGGATGAGCAGGACCCAATAGAGCAAAATTACTATCTTGAGGTGTCATCTCCGGGACTGGATAGAGAGTTGATTACCGAAGACCATTATAGAAGATATTTTGGTAGTGTCGTTGAAATGAAACTGTATAAGGCCATTGACGGCAAAAAGGAAATATCCGCTGTGCTGGATGATATGGATGATGATAAGTATTATCTGACCGTTGATGACGGTTCAAAAATAGAAGTGGAAAAATCTCAGGTGGCTAAAACAAGGCTTGCCGTGATTATATAATCGAGGAAAGGAAAGGAAAATGAACAAGGAATTTATAGAAGCGATAGAAGAGCTTGAGGCGGAAAGAGGCATATCAAAGGAAATGCTCTTTGAAGCAATCGAGTCTGCGCTGGTTTCTGCGTACAAAAAGAACTACGGAACTAATCAGAATGTTTCCGTGGACATAGACAAGATAACAGGAGATATAAATGTTTATATGTCTATGGATGTGGTAGAGGAAATAGAAGACGAAAATTCTCAGATTTCCCTTGAGGAGGCTCAGGAAATCGACCCTGACTACGAAGTTGGTGATGTGGTTGAATACATGGTAACTCCTATGGATTTCGGAAGAATTGCGGCACAGACTGCAAAGCAGGTTGTGGTTCAGAGAATCAGAGAAGCCGAAAGAACAATGGTATTTGACGACTATGTAGACAGAGCCGGTGAAGTGGTGACAGGTATCGTTCAGAGAGACAGCAACGGTACGCTTTTCATCAACATAGGCAAGACAGAGGGTATTCTCTCATTAAGAGAGCAGGTGCCGGGAGAGCACTTTGCCGTTGGGGACAGAATCAAAGTCTACATCATGGATGTTAAGAGAACTACTAAGGGACCTCAGGTATTCCTTTCCAGATCTCATCCGGGACTGGTTAAGGGCCTCTTTGAGCTGGAGGTTCCGGAAATTGAAGAGGGCATCGTTGAAATCAAGAGCATTGCAAGGGAAGCAGGCTCAAGAACAAAGATGGCCGTATATACAGAAGACGACACTATTGACCCTGTGGGTGCATGCGTAGGTGCAAGAGGCGCAAGGGTTCAGAATGTAGTTGACGAACTTTACAACGAAAAGATAGATATCATCACATGGAGCGAAGATCCTGCAACGCTGATAAGCAATGTACTTTCTCCGGCACAGGTGGAAAGCGTTGAAGTGGATGAAGAGGAAAAAATCGCAGAGGTGGTTGTTCCGGATCATCAGCTTTCACTGGCAATCGGTAAATCCGGACAAAATGTTCGTCTGGCAGCTAAGCTCTGCGGATGGAAGATAGATATAAAGAGCCATACTCAGGCTGAAGAAGGTCCATCAGAGGAAATAGATGAGCCTGAGGATGAAATCATAGAAGTAGTTGCACCTGAAGAGGAGTAAGATGAAAACTCAAAAGACACCTATGAGAAAGTGCATAGGCTGCAATACCTCAAAGCCTAAAAAAGAGCTTATAAGAATTGCCTGTTACGAAGGTGAAGTTACGGTGGATATCACCGGTAAGGCAAAGGGCCGTGGCGTATACATCTGCAAGGATGCAGAATGCCTAAACAAGGCCATTAAAAGAAAAGCCTTTAAGAGATCCTTTGGACAGGATATAACAGAGGAACAGCAGCAGACGCTTTTAGAGGAAATAAAAAAGCATGAAGAATAGTAAAGTAAAAACCTATATGGGATTTGCAAAGCGTTCCGGAAATTTAATAACCGGAGCAGATACATGCATCATGAATATGAAAAAGAAAAAGGTAAAGCTGCTTATCGTTGCTGAAGATATTTCTGAAAACAGCAAGGATAAGATATTATCCGCAGCAAAGGCCAGTGGTACACCCTACAGGATGTACGGAACAGGCGAAGAGCTTTCCCATGCCATAGGCAGCGGGGGAAAGATGATATTCGGAATAATGGAAAAGGGCTTTGCCGAAAGCATAACTAAAGAGATAGATCAGGAAAGTCAGGACGAAAGGAGGGGTTCTTATGACAGTGAAGATAGGTGATCTGGCAGCGAAGCTGGGACTTACCAACAAGGAAGTGGTAAGTCAGGCGGTTTCCATGGGAATAGCCGCAAAAACAGCAAGCAGTTCCATTTCCGATGAGGACGCGCTGGCAGTTGAAAATGCGCTGAAAAATAAGAATACAGAGGAAACAGAGACTAAGGTGGTAAGAGCGGAAAGCAAAAAATCGGTATCAGCCGATGACGGTGAACCTAAGGTTCAAGTTAAGGCAGCAAAGGTAGTTAAAGCCGCTACACCGAAAAAATCCCAGCCTAAGACAGATAAAAAATCGGAGAGTGCCCCTGTAAGGAAAGCTCCTATAGGAAGACCTATAACAAAGGCGGAGGCAGAGAGCAGAAGAAGACCTGCAGGAACTCCTATAACTAAAAAGGAAAAGGCCGAAAAAGAAGCTCAGGCAGCAAGAGAAAAGGAAGAAATCCTGGCTCAGAAAAAGGCTGAAGAGCAGGCAGCTAAAGCAGCAGAAGGCGCTGAAAAATCCGAAGTAAAGGAAAAGGCAGCTGAAAAGACTGAATTCAGAGGACCTAAGGTTATAAAGAGAGCAGAGGACATCAAAAAAGAAGAAGAAATGAAGGCTGCGCAGAAAAAGGCTGAGGCTGAGAAAAAGGTAAAGAAAGAAAAAGAAAAAGAAAAGAAGGCGGCTGCTGCGGCTCATTCGCCAGCACCTGCTGCACCTGCGGCTCCTGAAAAGGGCGATTCCAGAAAGTCCAGAAAAAAGGATAAGGACAGAGAAAAGGAACGCAACAGAGAAAAAGAGGATAAGAACAGCCGTAGAAAGGATAAGAAGAAAAAGAATTCAAACGGCATGAGCCAGTATGGTGAAGGTGCTTTGGAAAAGAAAACAAGAAAGAAATCCCAGAAAAAAGCAAAACCTGAGCCTGAACAGGATGTGGAAATGGAAGCAGTACCTGCAGGAACTAAGGTTATAAACATTCCTATTACCGTTGCAGGTTATTGCGAACAGGTTGGGGTATCCGTTTCACAGGTTATCATGACTCTGATGAAGCTGGGTATCGTAACAAACATCAATGCAAACCTAGATGAAGATACAGCTCTGATATTAAGTGAAGAACTGGGCATCAGCGTTGTAATCGGAGCTGTTGAGGAAGAAGATATCGATGAAGGCATCGAAGATTTCGAAGATAAGGAAGAGGATCTGGTTCATAGACCGCCTATTATCACAGTAATGGGTCACGTTGACCACGGTAAGACTTCCTTGCTTGATGCTATCAGAGCTACAAATGTAACAGCTTCCGAATCCGGCGGAATCACTCAGCACATAGGTGCTTCCGAAGTAAAGCTCAACGGACAGAAGATAGTATTTTTGGATACTCCAGGTCACGAAGCATTTACTGCAATGAGAGCAAGAGGTGCTGACATCACAGACATCGCTGTACTGGTAGTTGCAGCCGATGACTCCGTAAAACCTCAGACAGTGGAATCCATCAGCCATGCTAAGGCAGCAGGGGTACCTATTATAGTTGCCATCAACAAGATGGATAAGCCTGGTGCAAACCCTGATCTGGTTAAGACTGACCTGGCTGAACACGGCGTGCTAGTCGAAGACTGGGGCGGAGATGTTATCAGCGTACCTGTTTCCGCAAAGACTGGTGAAGGTATCGAAAACCTTTTGGAAATGATATTGCTGCAGGCAGAAGTACTTGAACTTAAGGCAAATCCTAAGAGACTGGGTCTTGGTACTGTTATCGAAGCAAGACTTGATAAGGCAAAGGGACCAGTGGCAACTCTGCTGGTTACAAATGGTACAGTTAAATCAGGACAGAGTATCGTAGCTGGAAACACTTCCGGTAGAATCAGACTTATGACTGACTACAAGGGCACTACAATTAAGAAGGCAGGCCCTGCCACAGCTGTGGAAATTCTCGGTCTTGACGATGTACCTTCAGCCGGTGACGATTTCCATGTGGTTAAGGATGATAAGCTGGCAAGAGAAATCGCCGATAAGAGAAAGCAGAAGCAGAGAGAAGAAATCCTTGCAAGAAATGCAAGCTCAACTCTTGAAGATCTGTTTAGCCAGATTAAGGAAGGCGAAGTTAAGGACCTCAACCTTATCGTCAAAGGTGATGTTATGGGTTCTGTAGGTGCCGTTGTTTCATCCCTTGAAAAGCTTTCAAATGATGAAGTCAGAATTAAAATCGTTCACTCAGGCGTTGGTGCCATAAATGAATCTGACGTTACTTTGGCAAGCACTGCAGGTGCAGTTATCATCGGATTTAATGTAAGACCTACAGGAAATGTACAGTCCATAGCAGACAGAGAAAATGTACAGATCAGAACATACAGGGTAATCTACAACATCATCGATGATGTGGAAAATGCCATGAAGGGTATGCTTGATCCGGAATTCAAGGAAGTTGTTATCGGTCAGGCAGAAATCAGAGAAACCTTCAGAGTGCCTAATGTGGGTACCGTAGGCGGAGCCTATGTAACTGACGGTAACATCGCAAGAAATGCGGAAGTTCGTATCGTTAGAGACGGTATAGTAATACACGAAGGAAAGATATCTTCCTTAAGAAGATTCAAGGACGATGTCAGAGAGGTTCAGCAGGGATACGAATGCGGTATCGGTGTTGAAAACTACAACGACATCAAGGAAGGCGATGTAATCGAATGCTTCAAGATGGAAGAAGTCGAAAGGAATTAAGATTATGGGAAAAGGCTACAGACCGGGAAGACTCGGCGAGGAAATAAAAAAGATTACCAGCGATCTGCTGTTAAAGGAACTTAAGGATCCGAGACTGGAAGGCAGCCTTGTGAGCGTTACTGCCGTTGATGTTACAGGAGATGGCAGCATCGCTACGGTTTATCTGTCGGCCCTGAAAATGGGACAGCAGGACAATTCAAAAGAATATAAGGATGAGATTTTGGAAGCCATGAGAAGCTGTAAAGGTGTAATAAGACGAGAAATCGGAAAAAACATCAAGCTTAGACATGTGCCTGACCTTATATTCAAGATGGACACTTCCCTAGAATACGGAAGACATATAGACGAACTTATAGACAGCGTGGTGAAAAAAGATGAGAAATGATTCCTTTGAAAATATTGCGAAAGTACTTAAAAAAGGAAAATCCTGTTTGATTTTCACCCATATAGTGATGGACGGGGACGCCATAGGATCAGCGGCGGCCCTGTGCCTTGCTATGCGCAAGGAAGGCATTGACGCTTATGTGGTAACTGAAGATGAGCTGGCAAAAAATCTAAGCTTTCTTGGAAAAGATCTGTGCATTGATGTTGCTGAAGCGGAAAAAATGTTTTCCGATGGCCACGATATTTCCGTATGTGTGGATTGCAGTGAGGAAAGCCGTTTTCCTAAGAGAGCGGCTTTATTTAACAATGGCGCAGTGAAGGTTTGTATAGATCATCATAAGACCGCTGATACCATTTGTGATTACAATTATGTGGATCCTGAGGCGGGTGCAACTGCTCAGCTTATATATAAGCTGATTAAGGCTATGGGTACGGAAATTGATAAGGACATGGCTGTGAGAATATATGCAGGTATCGCCACGGATACAGGTAATTTTCAGTACTCAAACACAACAAAGGAGACTCATCAGATTGTAAGTGAGCTTTACGACATATGTGACAGCTTTCATGAAGTTAGCGTGGAAATCTACGAAAACGAACCCTTTGCAAAGCTAAAGCTACAGAGTGAAATCTTTGACGGAGCAGAGCTTTTTGCAGGGGGAAAGGCTGTTATTGCAAGCGTTACTCAGGATATGCTTAAACGCTGCGGTGCCGTTATGGATGACAGCGAAGGAACGGTGTCAAGGCTAAGAGCCCTTGAAAATGTTGAGGTTGCTGCACTGCTTAGAGAAAATGAAGACGGTAGCATAAAGGCTTCTTTAAGAGCCAAGACATATGCGGATGTTTCGGAACTGTGCGCTTCCCACGGCGGCGGAGGTCATGCTAAGGCGGCAGGCTTTACAGAATACGGAAATCCCGAAAAGATAAGAGAAACCCTAAAAAAAGAAATAGAGGAAAAGATAATTGGATAATATCAACGGAGTTGTCGTTGTTAACAAGCCGCAGAATTGGACAAGCCATGACTGCGTTGCTGTTGTCAGAAGAGTCATTGGAGTAAAGAGGGTAGGACATACGGGAACCCTTGACCCTATGGCCACAGGTGTTCTGCCTGTCTGCGTCGGTATTGCCGCCAGAATAAACGAATACCTGGACTACGATACAAAAACATATGATTGTGTGATGAAGCTAGGAATCATCACGGATACTTTGGATATCTGGGGAGAGGTTTTAGAAGAAAGACCGGTACCTGATATGGATGAGGCTGTAATAGCAGAAACCATAATGGGCTTCACCGGTGAAATCTCTCAGATACCGCCTAAATACTCGGCTTTAAAGGTGGCAGGCAAAAAGCTTTACGAATATGCCAGAGCTGGGCAGGAAGTCGAGATAAAGCCGAGAAAAATTAACATAAAACATATTTCGGTAAATAATATCGATTTGGAAAATAAAGAAATCAGCTTCACCGTGGAGTGCTCAAAGGGAACATATATAAGAAGCCTGTGTGCCGATATAGGCGAAAAACTAGGCTGCGGAGCCTGCATGAGCGGCCTTGTCAGAACAAAGACGGGAGTCTTTACTTTAGATGATACGGTGGATATAGAGGCAGTTAAGAAAATGAGCCGTGAGGAACTGGTATCGAAGCTATTTCCTACGGACTATCCCCTTGTCCAATTCGGAAGAGTCGAGCTTTCCGCAAATAGGGCAAAGGATTTTGTAAACGGAAAGAAAATTCCCAAAAGGGATTTAACTATTGTGAGGGAGTCTTCCCGGGACGATTTTTATAATGTATATTTTAACGACACTTTTTTAGGAGTGGCAAAGCTTGTAAAAGGAGTGCTTTCTGCCCATAAGGTGTTTGATGTGAGGATGCAAAATGTTAGTATTTAATTCACTGGAAGAAATTAAAGATATAAAACCGACAGTGGTAGCTTTAGGTAATTTCGACGGAATTCATCTCGGACATCAGGCTATCATAAAAAAAGCGGTAAACGACGCTACAGGAGAAGGATATAAAAGTGCGGTTTTCACCTTTGAAAACCATCCGAGAAATCTTTTAAAGAACACAGCGCCGGTAAAAAACATTCTCTATCCGGAAGATAAAATGAGGATTATAGAGTCTCTGGGAATAGATTATATGTTCAATATCCCCTTCACAGAGGATATAATGAAGATGGAGGCCGAGGATTTTATAGATGAGATTCTTTTAGGCAAGCTGAACATGAAGGAGGTTCTTTGCGGCTTTAACTATCATTTCGGATATAAAGCAAGAGGAAATGTAAATCTGCTTTTAGAAGAAAGTATGAAAAAGGACTTCGGAGTTCATGTGGCTGAACCATTTAAGGTGGACGGTCAGGTTGTAAGCTCATCTCTCATAAGAGAAAAGATTTCGGAAGGAGATATGGTTGCCTGCAGCAAATATCTTGGCAGAAACTATGCCATAGCTGGAGAAGTCGTTGTGGGTAACAGATTGGGACGAAAGATAGGCTTTCCAACATCAAATCTCAATATCGATGAAGGGATGGTTTCACCACCTAACGGTGTGTATATTACAAAGTGCACCTACAATGGAGTTGCCTATCCGAGCATAACTAATGTGGGACATAAACCGACAATCGGCGTTTATGCTAAAAATGTGGAAACCCATATTTTTAATTTTGATAAAGAGCTTTACGGTAAGATGATAAAGGTCGAATTCCTCGAAAAACTCAGAGACGAAAAGAAATTTGATTCCGTGGAGGAATTAAGCAAGGAAATTACCGCTAACTGCATTACCGCAAAGGCTTATCACAGACAGCACAGCGTATAAAATGGGCCAATGGCACAAAGATACGGAGGTTTATTATGTTAAAGAGAGTTTTAGCCGTTTATTTTAGCGGCACTGGTACAACTGAAAAAACCGTAAAGACAATCGCCAAGAAGGCGGCTGATGAACTGCGGCTTGAATACGGGGAGTGGGATTTCACTCCTCTTTTTGCAAGGGAAAAGCCACTGAGCTTTACAGATGAGGATTTAGTTATATTTGGTATGCCTGTTATAGCAGGCAGAGTACCTAACCTGATGCTTAAATATCTGGCACAGATGAATGGTGGTGGAGCATTGGCAGTTCCCGTTGTACTTTTTGGAAATAGGAATTTTGATGATGCCCTTGTGGAACTGAGGGATATTTTAACAGATGCCGGAGCAAAGCCTGTGGCTGCAGGAGCTTTTGTAGGAGAACATAGCTTTTCCACAACTCTCGGTGCCGGCAGACCAGATAGTGAAGATCTGGCTTTGGCTGAAAGCCTTGCCGATGCTGTGGCTAAAAAAGTACAGGATGCAGGATTTGATGCAGGTGCAGACTGCTTTGATAAATCTGTGGAGGTGCCTGGAACACCTAAGCCTTACAGCGGATATTACCAGCCTCAGGACAGACACGGCGCACCTATAGATATAAGAAAGGTAAAACCTAAGACTGATATGTCAAAGTGCGATAATTGCGGACTTTGTGTAAAGTTGTGTCCCCTTGGCTCCATAAATCTTAATGATGTTTCTGAAATTACTGGCATATGCATGAAATGCTGTGCCTGCGTAAAGAAATGCCCTAAGGATGCAAAATACTTTGACGATGCCGGCTACATTTACCATAAGGAAGAGCTAGAGGATGTGTATCAGAGAAGGGCGGAATCCAAAATATTTCTGTAAGGCAAATATCTTAATGTTTTCTTAAGAAATTATAAATTAGACGATGATATCATAGGACTATGAACGAGAAAATATTAGTAGTGGATGATGAAAAGGAAATCGCAGACCTCGTTGAGTACTATCTGACCAACGAGGGCTTTGAAGTAAAAAAATTTTATGATGCAAATGCAGCATGGGAATTTCTTAAGAATAACAAGGTGGATATGGCTATTCTCGATGTAATGATGCCTGGCATAGATGGCATGGAGCTACTTCGTAGGATAAGAATCAAAGACAACTTTCCGGTAATTATGCTTACGGCCAAGATAAGTGAAATGGATAAAATAGAAGGCCTTTCCACCGGAGCCGATGATTATATTACAAAGCCCTTTTATCCCCTTGAAATGGTAGCAAGAGTTAAGGCACAGCTCAGAAGGTATAAGCGGTACAACGAAGGCCATGGTGAAGAAGATATTATCACCTGCGGCAGTGTATCGGTGGATAGGAAAAAAAGGAAATGCTTGGTAAACGGTAAGGCTTTGACACTTACACCAACGGAATACGAAATAATAAAAATACTGGTAGAGGCAGACGGCAATCCTGTAGGCTCTGAGGAAATGTGCAGGATGATTTGGGATGAAGAATACTACGATAAGAATACAAATACCATAACGGTGCATGTGCGTCACATCAGAGAAAAGATGGGCTCATCAAAATATATAAAAACCGTATGGGGAATGGGATATAAAATTGAAAAATAGAGAAATCAAATCTAAATATCTTATAATAGCCTGCATAGCTGCGGCGGTGGTGGTATTTGCCTTTGCCTTTATAATGGACAATGTATTTAACGGACTTTTTTTTGAATGGTTTGCTAGCCGATTTATGGACACTTCATATCCATTAGGGGTGGATACCAATGCCCTAAAGGTGCTTATAATATGCTGCGTAGTTATTATAGTTTTAATAGGCGTGTTGACAGCGTATTTTGTAAGCAGATGGATGGACAGAAAAAATAAAGCTGAACTGGCTGAGGTTTTCAGCGAATATATGAAAAGCGGCACCGATGAAAATATACAGCTTCCAGAAAACTATGAAAGGCTTGCAGAGGAAATAATAGCCTTTAAAAGTGAAATGGATAGGAAAACATGGCTTGTTAAGGAAGAAACTTCAAGGAAAAACGATCTAATCACATACCTTGCCCATGATTTAAAAACTCCAATGACATCCATCATTGGGTATCTTTCGATTTTATCTGAAGCTACTGATATGCCAGAAGATCAAAGGAAAAAATATATTGATATCGCTTTAAAAAAATCATATAGACTGGACGACCTTATAAATGAATTCTTTGATATAACAAGATACAATCTCAGCAGCATTGAACTTGATAAGAGGGATACGGATATTTCATATATGATAGTGCAGATTGCCGATGAGTTTTATCCTATGCTTAAAAATGGACAACGCATTGGAATCGAAGAAGCTGAAAAAATAAAGGCTGTAGTCGATCCGGATAAAATAGCCAGAGTGTTTAACAATATAATAAAAAATGCCGTTCTGTACGGATATGAAGACAGCATTATTAAAATCGATATGGCATATGAAGATGAAAATATAAAGGTGGAAATTTCCAATCATGGAGATACGATACCAGAAGAAAAACTGAGGCGCATATTTGAAAAATTCTATAGACTGGATGAATCAAGAAGCAGCACTGCAGGAGCTGGACTTGGACTTGCCATAGCAAAGGAAATAGTAACTGCCCATGGGGGACAGATAAGTGCCGAAAGTAGCGATGGAATAACAAAGTTTACAGTAATATTGCCAAAAGCTTAAGAAAGTTTAATACTTTCTTAAGAAATAGGTAGTAGTACTAAACTTATAAGTTGTTGAAATTTCAATATTTATTACAAAATAATGTGATAGTAAAATACCTTTACTACACCACAACTACACCAGATTTGAAAGAGCCTATATTTGTAGTATAGATAAAATGTCAATATGTAAAAAGTAGAGTTTAATCTAAACTCTACTTTTTAGCTCCACAGGAGCATTTATAGTATTTTATATATTTCTCCGTAACAGTCTCTTTATATGGGACTTTTTTGTATCTAGTTTCTATATAATCATTATAATTTCCATCATTTTTTACATGTGCTTTAGCATGTTCTATACTTGGATTATCCATTCCACAAATCCCACAAACTTTTACATCGTATGCTTCTTCTCTATACTTTGTTACTGTAGTTGTCCTCTCGCCGTATACTGGAATAGTGTAACTGTGAGTATGAGCTGGCTTACTCGGCTTTGATGTAGAAGAACCGCCAGAGCTTGATCCAGACGAACCGCTGCTACCGCCTGATGGCTTGCTTGGCTTTGATGCACTAGAGCTACCAGAGCTACTGGAACTATTGCTTCCACTATTAGAAGGCTTCTTATTTGAGTTACTAGAACTTGCACTAGAATTGCTGGAAGAAGGCTTTTTATCAGTAGACTCTGCTACTTCCTCTTTAGCTTTTTCTACCTTCTTTTTAGTTGAATTAACTTTTTCCTTAGCAGTTTCTACTTTCTTCTCTGCTTTTGCTATTGCATCTTTATCGCCTGATTTTTTAGCTTTTTCTAATTCTTTTTCTGCATCTTTAAGTTCATCTTCAGCAGATTTCTCCTCTTTAACAGCCTCCTCTTCAGCTTCCTTTGCTTGTTCAAGCTTCTTCTCGTTAGAAGCCACGCCTGAATCAGTAGCAGTCATCAGCTTATACCCTACTGATCCGCCAGCAGCAACAGCTATGATAAGCAAGATTGCAAGTGCGGTTTTCTTATGCTTCTTGCAGGTATCCTTAATAGTAGTCCAATACTGGACTATTCTTTTCTTTAACATATTAAATTCCTCTCTTTCTCAATTCACTTTCATATTAGTTCCATTATGGTACTAGTTTTGTGAATGGATAGAATATATATAATAATTATATCATAATTACATTAATTTTTATGAAATTATAAAAATAGTTGCATTCAAATTCTTATATGGTATAATAAAGATGTAGTTTTTTTTAATTAATGTTTTTTTATCCGCACCAGTTTTTTTGGTGTGTTTTTATTTTTTAGTTAGTTTATTTTATTTAAGGAGGAGAGATTTAATCTCTTTGAATATTTTTTGGGAGGACAAGTGTTCTCTTTTTTTTGTTAGTTTTTTTATTAGGGAAGAAAGGCGTGCTGCAGCCTTGTATGAATTTTTATTCAACATATGAATAAATGTATCGTTTGATACATATTAGGAGGATCTGATTCTAAAGAAAGGAGGAAAAACTAAAATGAAAACTAAACTAAATAAAAGTTATTGTCAGAATAAAAAAACAAAAAATAAAAGGAGGTAAAGAAATGAAAGAATAAGAAAATACAAAAAAATAAGTGATTACCAAAGGTAATCACAACAAAAAAAAATATAAAATAGAATTCATGAAAAAGATTGAAGAAGTACAAAGAAATCAATCTTTTAGAGAGTTTTTATTTGAAAAAATAGACAAATACTCTATCAGTATTAGTTATATTAAAAAAGAATATTCAATATCAAGTTCAATACTACAAAGTGTTATAGATGGAGAGCCATGGTTCCATGGTAAAAAGCCTGAACTTAAGTTTATTTTTTTGTTTGCTATTATTTTTGTTGATAGTATTGAAGAATTTTCACTGTTTCTTGATGAGATAATTAATATTCCCTATCTAGCTAGTATTTGCAACTATAGTATTGAAGCATATATAGTAGATGTACTATCTAATATTTATGATATTCTTTGTAGAGAAAAGAATGTGAAACTAAAATTGAACGATTTTAGGGAACCAAAAGAATTCCTTAAGGCAAGATTTGTTCAGAGAATAAATTTATTGTAGCAGCAAAAAGATGCATTCAGTAGTTTGAGTGCATCTTTTTTTATTTCAAAGGTTATGAGAACAAAAGATTTAAAAATGTCAATACAAAAAATAGACAAAAAAGTGAATATATTTAAGTTCAAATTCAATATAAACTCCTTTATGTAAGATGCGCATCGGAAGTTAAAACTTATCAAATTGTAAGGAGGAAAAAATGATCAATTTAAGTAATTTGAACATAGACACTAAATCACTTGGAGACGAAATGCTCCTTGTTGATATAGCTGCCGTGGCAGATGTAAAGGACGGCAAAAAAACAGGAAAGAATGCAGGTTATAAGTACATAATAGCGTTACCTGAGCATAAGCTCGAAAAGATTAGCGTAAAGATCCCCGGACATCAGAGGGTGCAGCTTTCAGATGAGGGATACAAAAAAGTGGCGTTTGACGGACTTGAAGTAAAGGCTTATGTGATTGAAGGGAAGCCTGTACTTTCAGCAAAGGCAACAGAAATAAGAGAAGTAAAATAAGTAACCACTTGCCGCGATAGGATATACCTTCGGCATATCATGGAGCGGCGGCAAGGGGAGAGATAGTATTACCTCTCCCCTTGCATGTAGCATGTAGCAAAAGGAGTGAATTACCTAATGAATGGAAGAAGCCAATCTAGAAAATGGCAACTGACTATTAATAATCCAGAAACTGCAGGATTGTCACGGGAAGATATACTGGAAAAACTGAACTGCTTTAATTTGAGATATTATTGCATAGGAGATGAGATAGGAGAGACTGGAAATTATCATACTCATGTTTTTATGTTCTCTGAATCGCCTATACGGTTTGGAACAATAAAAAGAAGATTTCCTATAGCACACATAGAAAAAGCATACGGAACAGTTAACGATAATAGAAATTATGTACTAAAAGAAGGCAAGTGGAAAAACACAAAAAAATCGGAAACAACTGTTGAAGGTACATTTTTTGAATATGGAGAAATTCCTACAGAAAACGAGGAAAAAGCTCCGGAAATGATGAGGTTAATATATATGATTAAAGAAGGATATTCAATTCCGGAAATAATAGAAGAACTTCCTAAACTTGCCTTACGAACTAGAAATATTGAGGAACTGAAAAAAGAATTTAAAAAGAAAATCTTTAAAGAACAATATCGAAATGTTAGAACGTCATATATATGTGTAGATTCAGTAAATAGAAGGCTGGATTTCATATATGAAAAACATGGCTTTAATAATGTATGCAGGATAACTAATTACAGAACAAGCAGAGGAATATCTTTTGATAATTATGACGGAGAAGATGTAATAATATTTGATAACTTCAATGGACAGATACCGCTTGATGAATTGAATAATTATCTTGATCGATATCCGCTTATGCTACCGTCACGATACGAAGATAGGGTAGCTTGTTTTACAAGAGTGTATATTATTTCATCAAATCCTCTTTCTTATCAGTATATAAAGTATCAAACTACTGATAAAGAAGAATGGGATAAATTTGTTAATAAAATAGATGATTTGATTGAAATTGATAGACATGGAGTAATAGAAATAATTTTGGGGAGTCTAGATTGATGAAGCAATTTAAAGATGAGCGTTTACACACAGAAGGAAAAATACTGTGTCTTCTTAAGAGAATCAAAGTTGGTATTGAATACATAACGAAAAAACCAGTAAAAGGAATCCCTATTATAATAATCATTACATTAGTTGGGATTTTGGTATTTCAAAAAAACAGAGAACTGGGCATATATTATGATGATTTTGATTTTATTTTAAACAGGATAATTATATTTCTATTATTTTTTATCATGATTGTTGCTGTAATAATATATCTGATATTAATTGGATTGCCGATAGAAGCTAAATCAGTATCTTGGAATTTGCAAAGAATCGGATTAAAAAATAGTATTGGTGAAGTTCCACATCTTATAAAAAAGACAAAGGAAAAAGAGTTTTTTATTTATGAATTTTATGCATTTGGTATACCAATATCAACTTGGGAAGAAAAGCAAAGCGATATAGAGGCAGCACTTAATATTAAAGTAGTAAAAATAAAACTTGGAAAAACTCATAGTCAGATATTGCTGTATGGTGCTAATTATAAAAGCGACCTTTATGATTTTCAAAGATGGCGTGATGATTTTATATCAGACAAAGATTTTGAACTCGTACTCGGTAATGGATTAATTGGAAAAGAAACTGTAGATTTGAATATAATTCCACATATTTTAATCGGTGGAAGTACAGGTTCAGGAAAAAGCGTACTTTTGAAGAATTTATTATATCAAGCTAAAAAGAAAGGCGCGAAAGTAGTAATATCAGATTTTAAAGGTGGAGTGGATTTTAGTTCGTATTGGAGAAAGGAAACAAAGTTGATAACTGATATGGATCATCTAATAGATGAATTAGATTATATGGTTGCCGAATTAGAGCGTAGAAAAAACATATTATATGAAACAGGGACAGAGAATATCAAGAAATATAATCAAATTAACAAACCAATAGAGCGTATTATATTTGCCTGTGATGAGGTGGCTGAAATACTTGATAAGACTGGAGCAAGTAAAGAATATAAAGAAAAGATTATGCAAGTTGAAAGTAAGCTTTCTACTATCGCAAGGCAAGGTAGAGCCTTTGGTATCAATTTAATA
Source organism: Gallibacter intestinalis (assembly GCF_014982745.1). GTDB lineage: Bacteria > Bacillota > Clostridia > Peptostreptococcales > Anaerovoracaceae > Gallibacter > Gallibacter intestinalis. The sequence continues at coordinate 56,177 of NZ_JADCKA010000008.1, forward strand.
CTTGCGACACAAAGACCTGATGCCAATATTTTAAGCGGTCAGATTAGAAATAACATTGATTGCAGGATTTGTGGCAGAGCAGATGATGTGCTATCTAAAATTATACTTGATAATACCGATGCTTCAGAGCTTATTCCTAAAGATGAACAAGGATTATTTTTAAGAAATAACGGAACTGTATTTAAGGGATATTATTTCGATAAATGAGAGGTGCAATATGATAGACCAAAATACTAATGACGCAATAGTAGCTGAACAAATCAATATAAAAGATAAATATCTTCTCACGATAAAAGAAGCAGTTCAGTATTTTAACATTGGAGAGAATAAGCTGCGTGAATTAACAAATGATCAAAACTGCACTTTTGTACTATGGAACGGTAACAAAAGACTAATTAAAAGAAAAGAATTTGAAGTATTTTTGGATAGTAGTTATTCTTTCTAATTTATGAAGAAAGAGCCTTATGTGGTATAATAATAAAATATTACAAATTATAGGCTCTTTCTTTTTATGTAAAAGGAGGGATTAAAAATGGCAAATCGTAAGGATTCTAAAGGAAGGGTTCTACGAACAGGAGAGAGCCAAAGAAAAGACGGTATATACATGTACCGATATACAGATTTTAATAAAAAGAGAGTAACTGTATATGCTTCAACTTTAAAAGAGTTAAGAGAAAAAGAAAAAGAAATACAAAACTTAACAAATAATGGCGTTAGTTATTTAGAAGGAAATATAACTTTAACAGCGTTGATAAAACACTATAAAGAAATAAAACAAAAAGCAACTTATAATACTAAGGCTCTATATGACGTTACAATAAAACTCTTACAAAAAAGCCAATTAGGAAATAAAAAAATTAAAGATGTGAAAAGTTCGGATTTAAAATTATGGCTCATTAGTTTGAGTAAAGAAGGACGTAAATATAATACAATCCAAGTAATATATGCAATTATAAAAGCTGCATATAGAATAGCTTGCACAGAAGACATAGTCATGAAAACTCCGTGCAATTTCTCTTTATCAAGTATTATTAAAGACGATTCAACTCATAGACGAGCATTGACTGATGAAGAATGTAATAAAATTATTAGTTTTTCAAGTAAATCTAAAAGATACCGAAGAAGCTTTTTAATTTTTACTATCTTATTAGGAACAGGTATCAGAGCAGGTGAGTTATGTGGATTAACTTTAAATGATATTGATTTAAAAAATAAAATAATCAGTATCTCTCATCAGCTTATACCGCAAAGTAATGGGGAATTTTCTATTACACCGCCCAAATCAAGAAGTGGGATAAGAGAAATTCCAATGACCGAATCGGTATATCAGAGTTTTAGAGAAATAATTGAACTTAGGGAGAAACTCCCAAATAAAAATATTAGTATAGACGGACATGCTGATTTTATTTTTTTAACCAGAAATGGAAATCTGATGTATCCAGATTATATTGGGTTGTATTTTCATAGAATGGTTCGTTCATATAATGAATCACATCCAAATTCTCCATTAGAACAATTTACTCCTCATGTGTTAAGACATACATTTTGTACCAAATTAGCACAGAATGGAATGAATGTAAAAAACCTACAATATTTAATGGGTCATTCAAATATACAGATAACATTAAATATATACGCACATACTTCAAGTGATTCAGCAGCTGAAGAAATGCTACAAAAAATCGGATGATTTTTGTATGAACTACACCATTTACTACACCAAATTTAGAATAATTTATCATAATTTAAGTGAAGATGTAAAAAAGAAGATGTTTTTTAAAAATAACTATAATTGTTGAAAATTCAACAAAAATGCACTGATGCAGTGTTCGTTAAAACCGCCAAAAGCTTAAGAAAGTTTAATACTTTCTTAGGCTTTTTTTAAATTATCGCTTTCCCGTAAAATATATCATTTTATTTGTAAGGAGAGTGAATAATATGAGAGCATATAAAAACAAAAAGCATAGAGGTAAAAAACTTGCAATAATCTTTATTTTCATAGCTGCATTGGTATATACGCTTTTTAACGGAGGAGCGGATATTTTAAAGGGAAGTTTCGTTTCCTTAGGCAGTGATTCTAATATGGCTGTCTATACTGATGATAATGTAATACCCGTCAAGGATGAAAACAGAAGAGATCTTCTGGTAAATAAGCATAATAAACTCAGAGACGGATACGAGCCGTACAGTTTGGTTACAAGCCTTTCGGGAATATTGGTAACGCCGGAAACTGATAAAGCTCTAAGTGAAATGGCAGATGATGCAGCGGCAGAAGGATTAAACCTTCAGGCGTGCTCTGGATACAGAAGCTTTGAAAAGCAGGAATCCTTATATAATCAATATGTGGAAGATTACGGACAGGATTACGCAGACAGATATTCCGCAAGACCTGGTTACAGCGAGCATCATACGGGCAGAGCCATAGATTTGATTTCTCCCCAGGGCATAATGGATGATTTTGAAAGCACACCGGAGTGCACATGGGTACACGAAAACGCGTATAAATACGGTTTTATATTAAGATATCCTAAAGGATATGAAAATGTAACAGGATACAGCTATGAGCCGTGGCATATCACATATGTGGGAAAGGATGTTTCTGAAAAGATGCATAAAAAGGGTATAAAGACTTTGGAAGAATACTACGACAGATATATGGTATAATATTCCCGATGATTATTCGGGAGGTATGTGATTTATGACGGTGAATGAAAGAATAGAAAGACTGAGACATCTCATGGCGGAAAGGAATATTGATATTTACATTATTCCAACTGCCGATTTTCACAATACCGAATTTGTCGGAGAGCATTTTAAAGAGCGTAAATATATGTCAGGATTCAGCGGAAGCGATGGCACCCTAGTGGTGACATCGGATACTTCCGCTCTTTGGGTTGACGGAAGATATTTTCTGCAGGCTGCAAAGGAGCTTGATGGAACAGAAATTCAGCGAATGGAAATTGGAGAGCCGGGAGTGCCGCATATAAGCGAATATGTAAAAGATAAGCTTTCGCAGGGTGGCATAATAGCCTTTGACGGCAGGACAATGAACACAGCCGATTACCTGAAATACAAAGACATAGTCACTGAAAAGGGTGGCAATCTATATACAGACGAGGATCTTGTGGATATTATATGGGAGGACAGACCTCCACTTCCAAAGGACAAGGTATGGCTTTTGACCGATGAACAGGCAGGAGAAGGCAGAGCCGATAAAATTAATCGCCTACGAGAATATATGAGATCTGAAGGATACGACATGATTTTAACGGCAGCCCTTGATGAGGTGGCATGGCTTATGAACATCCGAGGAGGAGATATACCCTATTTCCCGGTAGTTATGGCCTATGCTTCGGTAACCTTTGATGAAGCGGCTCTGTTTGTGGATATGGATAAGCTGACTGATGATGTGGCGCTAAAGCTAGAAGCAGATGGTGTTGATATATATCCATATGAGGAAATATACAGCTATGCTAAAACCGCCCGAGATATAAATATCGGAGCTGATTTTTTCACATTAAATAGCGGAGTTTATAGCAGACTTTCTATGGGGGCAGATGTTACTAATATAATTTCACCGATAAAGCTATGGAAAGCAGTAAAAAACAGCACGGAGCTTGCTAATACAAAAAAAGCACATATCCGTGACGGTGCAGCGGTTACAAAATTTATATACAGAATAAAAAAAGAGGTTGCTTCAGGAAAACAGCTTACAGAACTTGATGCTGCGGATATTCTTCTTAAATGTAGAATGGAGCAGGATGGATTTATTGAGCCAAGCTTTGAGACCATAGCGGCATATGGAAGCAATGCTGCTTATGTGCATTACAGTGCTAAGGAAGATGACCAGGCAACACTTAAACCGGAAGGCTTACTGCTGGTGGATAGCGGTGGCCATTATACAGACGGAACAACTGATGTGACGCGAACCATCGCCCTTGGTGACATAACGGACGAACAAAAAAAGACTTTTACAGCTGTGCTAAAGGGCATGATAAGACTAAGCATGGCAAGGTTTCCCGAAGGCGTGAGAGGCTATAACCTGGATGCAATATGTAGAGGACCCTTGTGGGATATGGGACTGGATTACAGACACGGTACAGGCCATGGAGTTGGACATATAGGAGCCGTTCATGAGGGACCGAATGCCTTTAGATGGAGAAGAAGCGGACAGCAGGACGATGTGCCTATGACAGAAGGCATGATAACCAGTAACGAGCCGGGGTATTATAAAGACGGTGAATACGGTATCAGAATTGAAAACGAAATCGTCGCTGTAAAGGATTTAAAAACTGAATACGGCCAGTTTATGAGGTTTGATACATTGACATATGCGCCTATAGATCGTGAAGCCATTAAAGTAGAAATGCTTACAGAAGATGAACTAAGCTGGCTTAATGACTACCATAAAAAGGTTTATGACAACCTAAAAGAATTTATGGATAGCGAAGAAAGAAAATGGCTGTCGGAAGTGACGGCAGATTTATGATATTTGATAAGGATGAATAAGAGGGAAAATATGAAGGGCATAATAGATACTAGAGGTCAGAATTACAGATATAGGATACTTATTGTTGAAGATGATGAGATAATCGCTAAGACTCTTAAAGAGCAGTTTGGAAAGTGGAATTTTGATGCTGAGTGCGTAAAAAACTTCTCTAATGTAGATGATGAGTTTATGAAATATAATCCTCAATTGGTGATTATGGATATATCTCTTCCTAATTTTGATGGATATTATTGGTGTGAAGCTATAAGAAAGCTTTCAAAAGTGCCAATTATATTCCTTTCATCAGCTTCGGAAAATATGAATATTGTTATGGCTCTTTCAGCTGGAGCAGATGACTTTATCAGTAAGCCTTTTGATTTTTCTGTGCTTATAGCAAAGGTAAAGGCGGTTTTAAGACGCACTTATGATTTTGTTGGAAGCAGTTATATATTAAAGCACGGAAATATGATTTTAGATATTGGTGAGCATGTAGTAAAAAGTGACAGTGGGGAAGTGGAACTGACTAAAAACGAATGCCGTATACTTACGATTCTTATGGAAAACAGCGGCAATGTGGTAACCAGAAGTGAAATAATGAAGGCACTGTGGGAAAGCGACGAGTTTATAGATGAAAATACTCTGTCCGTGAACATTAACAGACTGAGAAAAAAGTTGGATGAGATAGGTGTATCCGATGCTGTAAAAACTAAAAAAGGAGAGGGGTACATTCTGTCATGAGATATTTGAAGGACCGAATCACTGCTATTGTATATATCCTAATATGTACTATTATAGCCGGAGTAATTTTTTATCTTCGTGGTGTCGAACCGGCAATAGTTATATATGTATTTGTTCTCTGGATTGCTGTAGGAATTGTGTTTGTAATACTTGATTTTATATCAAAAAGAAAGAGGATAAAAGTTTTAAAAAACATTGCAATGACACCGTTTTTTAAAGATAATATGCTTCCTAAGGAAGGTAATAGCGTAGAAAAGGAATATCAAACACTTGTAAATAATACAATTGCCGAAGCCAGGGAAAAGTTTTCTGAAAGCGATAGTAGGATAACTGAGGCTAATGAATTTTATACAATGTGGGTACATCAAATAAAAACTCCCATATCAGCCATGAAAGTATTGATAGACAGTGGAGCTGAAAGGGATATGCTTTCTGCGGAGCTTTTTAAAATTGAAAAATATGCTGACATGGCATTGTCCTTTATTCGAGTTGGTAGTGAAACTAGTGATTATGTTATAAAGCAATGCAATCTTGAAAAGGTGGTAAAAGACACAGTAAAAACATATGCACCTTTATTCATTCAAAAAAACTTAAGTGTTTCCATGAAGAACTTGGATATTTATGTATTAACAGATGAAAAGTGGCTTGGATTTGCTTTAGAACAAGTAATTTCAAATGCTGTAAAATACAGCAGAAATGGCAGTGTAGAAATATATTCTGAAAATGGAATACTTACGGTTGAAGATCACGGTACAGGGATAGCCAGAGAGGATATGCCTAGGATATTTGAAAGAGGCTTTACGGGAGCTAACGGTAGAAGCGGAAGATGGTCAACGGGCATAGGCCTCTATCTGTGTAAAAGAGTTTTAACTGAGCTTGGCCATTATATTTGGATTGAATCTAAAGAAAATGTAGGCACTAAAGTGCATATAGACTTAAATTCGACAGAGCTTAAAGTAGAATAAAATCGACCATATCTTACAGCAATGTAAGGTATGGTTGTTTTTTGTAAGACAAATCTATGGCGCATGAATTTGTTTCACTGGTAGTATGTATATGACAGTTTAAGGTATATGTGTGAATATTAGGAGGAAAGAACGATGAGTATGCTTGAAGTAAACAATCTTAAAAAGGTTTATGTAACTCATTTTGGCTCTAATAAAGTTAAAGCTTTAGATAATGTTACATTCAATGTTGATGAAGGTGAATTTGTTGCAGTAATGGGAGAATCCGGTTCAGGTAAGACGACTCTTCTCAATATACTGGCTTCATTGGATAAACCAACATCAGGAGAGGTTCGCCTTGAGGGAAAAAATATAGCAATGTTGTCTGAAAGTGAAATTTCAGCTTTTAGAAGGCAAAATCTCGGATTTGTATTTCAGGATTTTAATCTCCTTGATACCTTTTCAATCAGAGATAATATTTATCTACCATTGGTGCTTTCAGGGAAAAAACTGGATTATATGCAGAAAAAGTTGGAGCCATTGGCTAAAATGCTTGGAATAAATGATATTCTGGATAAATTTCCATATGAAGTATCAGGAGGTCAGAAGCAAAGAGCAGCTGTTGCTAGAGCAGTTATAACAGATCCTAAGCTGATTCTTGCCGATGAGCCAACGGGAGCTTTAGATAGCCGCAGTGCCGATGAACTTTTACGCCTATTCAATAAAATAAATAATCAGGGACAGACGATACTGATGGTGACACATTCTACAAAAGCTGCTTGCAGTGCAAAAAGAGTGATGTTTATTAAGGATGGAAGGGTATTTCATCAGATTTACAGGGGTGAAAATACTTACGAGGAAATGTATCAAAAAATCTCACAGATTTTAACTCTGCTAGCGACAGGCGGTGATAGAGATGAATAACCGACACTTTTTTATGAGGATGTCTTTGTCTAACTTAAAATTGAATAAACAGACATATATCCCATTCATTTTTACAAGCGTGTTTACGGCAGCTATGTTTTATATAATAGTCTCCCTGTCTGGTAATCCTGATTTAGAAAATACACTTGGAGGCTCTGCTTTAAAAAGTCTCTTAGGACTGGGTACATGGGTAACAGGCCTTTTCGCTTTTATCTTTTTGTTTTATACATTTAGTTTTCTTTTTAAAAGAAGAAAGAAGGAAATAGGAATATACAATGTTCTGGGTATGGAAAAAAAACATATTTCCAGAGTGATTGCAGGAGAAATTCTTATAGTCTTTTTAATCAGCATTATATTAGGGCTTGTTATAGGTATGCTTTTAGATAAGCTTATGTTCTTGATAGTGGCAAAAATCATAGGTGCAAAGGCTTCTATGGGATTTTATGTTTCAGTGGAAGGATTAGTCAAGACAGTACTTTTGTTGGCTGCTATATTTATCCTAATTTTCTTAAATTCAATAAGACAGGTGCACTTCAATAATCCTATTGAACTTCTTAAGGGCGGAAACATCGGTGAAAGAGAGCCTAAGGCGAAGTGGATTTTGGCATTACTTGGAATAATCTGTGTAGGTATTGGGTATTACATATCTCTGACAACGGATAATATTGTAACTGCCATGTCGACATTTCTTATAGCAGTTGTACTTGTTATTGTCGGTACATATATGCTGTTTGTGGCAGGAAGTATTGCGATACTTAAGCTTCTTAAGAAAAACAAAAAATATTATTATAAATCCTCTCACTTTATTAGTGTGTCGGGTATGATATACAGGATGAAGCAAAATGGTGTAGGTCTTGCTAATATATGCATAATATCTACCATGATTCTTATTATGCTAGCTTCCACATGTACCCTGTGGGTGGGAGTAAATGAGACTGTCGACAGACTGTATCCTAATGATGTGCAGGTGACAGCACGGTTGCCGCAGGCAAAGGCGGAAATGCTCTTTGATAATCTCGAAAATCAGCTAAAAATCAATGATATAAAGACAGAAAATGTATTAAAGTATAGAAGTTTGGAAGTGGACGCTGAGCAAAAAGGAAATACATTTTACACCTATGGCGACAACAATGTAGTCGACAGCAATATGCGAACTTTGTATTTTTTAACATGTGATGATTATAATCGGATCATGGGAACCGACATAAATCTTTTATCGGATAATCAAGTAATGGTGAGCGCTCCTGAAAAAGATTATAAAGGAGATAGTATCAGCATTAACGAGAATTCCTATCAAGTTATAAAAATTGATAATCAAAATCTTAAAACCGTGCCAGAAAAGGGAAGTATCTATCCTTCGCAATTTGTGATTGTAAAAAATCAACAGGTGATGGATAAGATTAAGAACAATGTTGAAAATCACGGAGAAGGACTTCTTAATGATGAATGGAACTATGTTTGTAATGCTAATGTTACAAAAGAGCAGGGAGAAAGAATTATAGATAATATTAACAATAATCTTTCAGAAGAGGAATCCTATTGGGTAAACTGTAATTTCCGCAATGTTAGTGAAGAGGCTATTGTAGGTATGTACGCGGGATTGATGTTTGTGGGAATCTTCTTGAGTATACTCTTTCTGATGACAATGGTATTGATAATCTATTACAAACAAATATCGGAGGGATATGATGACAGAAATAGATACAGAATAATGCAAAATGTTGGATTGGATAAAAGGGAAATAAAGCGTTCTATCAGATCCCAGGTCATGACGGTATTTTTCTTGCCACTTATAGTAGCATGTGCTCATGTGGCAGCAGCCTTTCCATTGATTGGTCGTATGCTAGAGGGCTTTGGAATGATGAACATATGGCTTTATGTAAAAGTTACACTGTTAGCATTGGCTGTATTTGCGATTTTTTATGCTGCAGTATATACTCTTACATCAAAGCTTTACTACAAAATTGTTAACTGATTACAAAAAACAGATAAAATGATCTAAGTTTTTATGACTAATTTATAAATTGGGTGTTGACAATACAAAAAAACAGTCGTATCATTAAACACAAGTTAAAAATTTAATAAGACAGAAGAATAGAGGTTGCGGTGCATCAGAGTACTTTCTGGAGTCGGCAGACAGTGAAGGAAAGGAAAGGTAACCATCGCCGAAGGGACCGGATCGGCGGAAAAAGTCCCTGGGATCACGAGGAAATACCCGTGGAACTCCTTCTTTGCGTTTACGCGTAGAAGAGGCGCTATTAAAAACTGTGAGATTTTTATTTGATCTTTAAGCCATGTTTTTAATAGCATGGCTTTTGTTTTATTATCAGGTTAAGAGAGGAGAAGGTAAAATGATTAGAAAAGTATTAGCAGCATGTCTTGCTCTGATGATATGTGTGACGATGACTGCCTGCGGCGGTTCAGACAGCTCTTCAGAGGAAAAGACAACACTGGTTGTCGGAATGGAATGCAACTACGCTCCATTTAACTGGACAGTGACTGAAGAAAGCGACACTACAATGCCTATTGAAAATGCAAGTGGTTATGCAGATGGTTATGATGTACAGATCGCAAAAATGATTGCAGAAGAACTCGGTATGGACCTTCAGATAAAGAAAATCGCATGGGACGGCCTGCAGCCTGCTCTCGAATCCGGTGAAATCGACATGATTATCGCTGGTATGACAGCAGACGAAGAAAGAGAACAGGGCGCAGACTTCACAACTCCTTACTATGAATCAGAAATGGTAATGATAGTAAGAGCTGATGATGCTCTGGCAAATGCTACAACTCTGGAAGACTTCAGCGGTAAGAATGTAGTTGGTCAGATAAGCACAACTTACGATGAAGTTATCGATCAGATTCCTGGTGTAAACCACGTTACACCGCTTAAGAGCTATCCTGAAATGATTAACGCTCTTCAGCAGAATGTAGTAGACGGTATAACAGCTGAGCTTCCTGTAGCAACAGGTGCGGTTGAAGCAAACCCTGACCTGGCAATCGTTCACTTTGACGAAGGTCACGGATTTGAAGCTGACACAAGCGTATCCATCGCTCTTCCTGAAGGATCAAGGGACGGAGATCTCTTCAAAAAGATTCAGGAAGCACTGGACAACATTGACGAACAGACAAGACAGGATCTGATGCTCGAAGTAACTCAGCGTCAGCCAGCTAGCGTATAAAAGAAATCAGAGGTGTAAATTTAAATGGGATTCTTTGAAACTGTAAAAGAAATTTTTCTTCAATATTATCCGCTGTTTTGGGACGGCGTGCAGGTGACAATGTTACTGGCCCTGAGCGGTACAATACTTGGACTTTTTATAGGACTTGTTGTAGGTGCTCTCAAAGCTATCAAGCCTGAACCGAGAGACAGCGGACTTGTAAAAGCTCTTAAGAGAATAATGGGATTCATACTTTCGGTGTATATCGAATTTTTCAGAGGCACACCGATGATGGTACAGGCAGTATTCCTTTTCTACGGTTTAAAGCCGTACCTGGGATGGAGTCCAATGGTAGCCGGTGTATGTATCATTTCAGTAAACACAGGTGCGTACATGGCGGAGATCATCAGATCCGGTATACAGTCTGTGGACAGAGGTCAGATTGAAGGTGCGAGAAGTATCGGTATGACAAATGTACAGACAATGTTTTCGATCGTGCTTCCTCAGGCCTTGAGAAACGCATTCCCGGCTGTAATAAACGAGTTTGTAATCAACATTAAGGACTCTTCAATGCTGAGTGTAATCATGGTTGCAGACCTGTTCTTCCAGGGTAACTCTGCAGCAGGTTCACTGTTCAAGTACACTGAAACATTCTTTATCATCGCGCTCATCTATCTGTGTCTGACATTTATCACAAGCAGAGTGCTGATGTACATAGAAAAGCGTATGAATGCGCCTAAGAAAAACAACATCGTGAAAGCAGGTGAAGCGGCATGAGTATGATAGAAATTAAAAATCTTAAAAAGAGCTTTGACAATTTGGAAGTTTTAAAGAGCATTGACTTTCATGTTGATAAAGGTGAGGTTATAACACTTATTGGAGCCAGCGGAAGCGGTAAGAGTACGCTGCTCAGATGTATCAACCTTTTGGAGATTCCTGACGGCGGAGAAATTCTAATGGAAGGAAAGAACATTCTCAAGGGGGAAATCGATGTAAACCAGCATAGAGCCCATGTGGGAATGGTTTTCCAGAGCTTCAATCTCTTTGACAACAAGACAGTGCTTGAAAACTGCACAATAGGTCAGATAAAAGTGCTAAAGAGAGATAAAAAGGAAGCGGAAAAAATCGCCCTTGACTTCCTTGATAAGGTAGGTATGAAGGAATTTGCCCATGCGGGAAGCACACAGCTTTCCGGTGGACAGAAGCAGAGAGTTGCCATAGCAAGAGCTCTGTGTATGGACCCTAAGGTGCTGCTCTTTGACGAACCGACATCAGCCCTTGACCCGGAAATGGTAGGAGGCATCTTGGATGTAATGAAAGAACTTGCAGCAGAAGGTATGACAATGATAGTTGTTACCCACGAAATGCAGTTTGCAAAGGATGTAAGCTCAAGAGTTGTATTCATGGATAAGGGCGTCATAGTCGAAGAAGGAACTCCTGACAGAATCTTTAATAACCCAACAGAAGAAAGAACAAGAGAATTCCTGGGAAGATACCTCGAAACCGAAAATTGATTTTCAAAATAAACTACTATATACGCATTTATGCAACGGAGCGGATTTTTCAAATCCGCTCTTTGTTTTTCGGCAAAATAGTGCTATATTAGAGGATGTGACTTTCCTGATAAGAGAAAGTATATAAGGAAGATAAAAATAATAAGGAAGATAAATGAAAAAGGATATGATATTTAAAAGGTATTTTAAATCGGCAGCAGCCTTTGTTATAGCCGCTGTAATGGTGCTTGGGGTAAGCTCCTGCGATTTGTCTCAGATAGACAGTCAGACTCAGGCCAGAGTTTCGGAAACCGTTGAACAGGTACCGGAATTTTCCGACGAACCTTACGTTGTAATAAACGATAACGAACCGGAGTTTACGGAAAGTGAAAAGGAAACAACAGAATCCTTTGAAGAATACAGCGACCTTGACAGATATGGAAGATGCGGTGTTGCCTTTGCCAATGTCAGCCAGGAAACCATGCCAACTGAAGACAGAGGCAGTATAGGTAGTGTAAAGCCAACAGGCTGGCATACTGTAAGATATGATGATTTGATATCAGACAGATATTTATATAACAGATGCCACCTTATAGGCTTTCAGCTGACCGGTGAAAATGCCAATGAAGAAAACCTCATAACCGGTACAAGATATATGAATGTGGAAGGAATGCTGCCCTTTGAAGATGAGGTGGCAGATTATGTGGACGATACTGGAAATCATGTGCTGTACCGGGTAACACCAATCTTTGAGGACGATGATATGGTTGCCATAGGCGTTCAGATGGAGGCGTATTCCGTGGAGGATGATGGCAGAGGCGTATGCTTTAATGTATTTTGCTATAACGATCAGCCGGGTATTACCATAGATTATGCCACAGGCGATAGCCACAGAAGCGGAGAGGGCGCTGGTGATGCTGGGTCATCGGACAGTAAGGATGCAAATAAAGAACAAAAATATGTGTTAAATACAAATTCTCATAAGTTTCACAAACCATCATGCGGCGGAGTGGAGGATATAAAAGCAAAAAATAAAAAGGAAATTACGACCACAAAAGCAAAGCTGGAAGAGCAGGGATATGAACCTTGCGGCAGATGCAGACCGTGATTTGAAATATACAGTTGAAAACATCTGCTGTATGTGGTATCATTAATCGTTATTAGATTTACCTGATACTGCGTCACGCGAGTCTCTGACGCATGACCCGGTATGAGGCGTATAAATGAAAGGAGAAATAAAATGATTACTAAGGAAAAGAAAGCGGAGATTATCAAGGAATACGCTCTTAAGGAAGGCGACACAGGATCCCCTGAAGTACAGGTAGCAATCCTTACTTACCAGATTAACGAACTTAACGAACATCTTAAGGTTCACAAAAAGGACCATCACTCCAGAAGAGGTCTTCTCAAGATGGTAGGTAGAAGAAGAAATCTCCTCAACTATGTTAAGGAACAGGACATCGAAAGATACAGAAGTCTTGTTTCTCGTTTAGGACTCAGAAAATAGTTTGAAAAGTATAAGCGAGGTGACAACGCCTCGCTTTTATTTGTAGATTTATCAAGAAGTGAAAGGATTTTAACAGGAGGTAGTTGTTAAAATGAAGTATGAAGATTACAAAGTCTACAGAACGGCGATAGGAGGCAAGCTCCTGGAACTGGAAATAGGCAAGGTTTGCGAAATGGCCAACGGTCAGGTAATGGTAAGATACGGAGATACCGTTGTAAATGTAACTGCGGTAGCTTCTAAGCAGCCAAGACCTGATATCGACTTTTTCCCGCTGAGCTGTGACTATGAAGAAAAGATGTATGCTGCCGGTAAGATTCCGGGAGGCTTCATCAAGAGAGAAGGCAGACCAAGCGAAAAGGCCATATTAAATTCCAGACTTATGGACAGACCTTTAAGACCTCTGTTCCCAAAGGGATTTTATAACGATGTGCAGGTTGTAGCTACAGTAATGTCAGTTGATTTGGACGCTCCGTCTGAAATAGCTGCCATGATCGGTTCATCTGTTGCACTGTCAATTTCCGACATTCCTTGGGACGGCCCTACAGCTTCCGTTCTCGTGGGAATGGTAGACGGTGAGTTTGTCATCAATCCGGGTCTTGAACAGAGAGAAAAAAGTGACCTGCATCTGGTTGTTTCCGGTACTAAGGATGCCATCATGATGGTTGAGGCCGGTGCAAATGAAGTGCCTGAAGAAACAATTTTGGACGCTATAATGTTCGCTCATGAAGAAATCAAGGAAATTGTTTCTTTCATAGAAGACATCGTAGCAGAAATCGGCAAGCCTAAAATGGAGGTTGAGCTTTACAAGGTTCCTGAGGAAATCGAAACCGATGTAAGAGCATATGCCGAAGACAAGATGAGAGAAGCGGTTCATACCGTTGAAAAGATGGAAAGACTTGAGAACATGGATGCTGTGGAAGTGGAAACACAGGAACACTTCGCAGAAAAGTATCCTGAAAGCGAAAAGGACATCGCCAGCGTTCTCTATAACATAACAAAGGAACAGGTAAGAAGCCTTATCCTAGATGACGGCATCAGACCTGACAACAGAAAATACACAGAAATCAGACCTATCTGGATTGACACAGGTATTCTTCCAAGAGCACACGGAAGCGGCCTGTTTAAGAGAGGACAGACTCAGGCTTTGTCAGTTGCTACACTGGGAACAATCTCAGAAGAACAGAGACTGGACGGTCTGACTGAGCAGACAGAAAAGAGATACATGCACCACTATAACTTCCCACCTTATTCCGTAGGTGAAGCAAGACCTATGAGAAGTCCGGGAAGAAGAGAAATCGGACACGGTGCACTGGCTGAAAGAGCTATACTGCCTGTACTTCCTTCCGTTGAAGAATTCCCTTACGCCATCAGAGTGGTATCGGAAATCCTTTCTTCCAACGGTTCAACTTCTCAGGCGTCCGTATGCGGAAGCTGCCTGGCACTGATGGATGCAGGTGTTCCTATTAAGGCTCCTGTTGCAGGTATAGCAATGGGTCTTGTGGAAAGAGTTGAAGAAGACGGTTCTTCTACAATGGCAATACTTTCCGATATTCAGGGTATGGAAGACTTCCTGGGAGATATGGACTTTAAGGTTGCAGGAACTGCTAAGGGTGTAACTGCTATTCAGATGGACATTAAGGTGCACGGCCTTTCCAAGAAGGTACTGCAGGATGCGTTAAAGCAGGCTAAGGACGGCAGAATGCACATTATGCAGGAAATGCTGGCTGAAATTCCTGAACCTAGAAAGGAACTTTCACCATATGCTCCGAGAATTATCACTATGCAGGTTGATCCTGACAAGATTAGAATTATCATCGGTCCTGGTGGAAAAACTATCAACGCTATCGTTGAAAAGACAGGCGTTAAGATCGATATAGACGATGAAGGTCAGGTATTTATCGCTTCCACAGATATGGAAGGTGCAGAAGCGGCAAGAAAGGAAATTGAGCTTCTCACTAAGGATGTGGAAGTCGGTGAGGTTTACGAAGGTAAGGTTACAAGAATCATGAATTTTGGAGCCTTCATTGAAATACTTCCTGGTAAGGAAGGTCTGCTGCACATCTCTAAGATGGCTAAGGGCAGAGTGGAAAAGGTCGAGGATGTAATGAATGTCGGTGATATTGTAAAGGTTAAGGTTACAGAAATTGACAGTCAGGACAGAATAAATCTTTCCAGAAAAGAGCTGCTTTAAAAGTAGGGAGAATGAATGTTTATAAGGCACGGCTTTGCATATTTTGCGGATGCTGTGTCTTTTTATATTTCTAAAAAAATGGACATAGTTTCAATAAAGATACTTATATTGACTCATGTTGACAAACATATGTGGAGTAAGTCATAATAAAGTATAAGTTTTATATAAGTCTAGGAGGGAGTTTATGAAAAGAATTCTAAGCAGCATCCTTGCTGTAGCACTGGTTTTGTCGCTTGTAGCGCCGGGCATTTTTGTCAGCGCCAGCGCAGCCACCGGTGTTCAGGGGGATGGAACTAAGGAAAATCCGTATATTATAAAAAATGAAGCGGATTTTAGCGTTCTCGACCAGAGTGAGGAATATATCTATGCAGAGCTGGCAAATGATATTGAGCTCACTTCAGGAGGAGAGACAATCACAGATTTCAGAGGAGAGCTTGATGGAAACGGACATGTGATAACAAACAGCAAAAGCGGTCCGTTTATAAAGACATACTATGAAGGAGAGCTTTCCGACTTCACATGGAACATGGAAAAATTTCAGTACATGGTTGAGGAACAGGAAAGAGCGGGAGAACATGTATATGAAGGTCTGACTGCAACAGGAGGAAATGTTGCACCGACTTCAAACAATAACAACGAAGCTCCGCTGCTCGTATATGCGGTAGGTGATACTGTAATGAGAAATATAACTCTCGATATGCAGTTCAACTCCCCTACATATCATGGACTTCTGATAGGGTATGAGCCGGTAAAGGGCAGCGATTACACATTTGAAAACTGCACGCTAAAGGGCACATATACAGGCTCTGAGCTCGGAGTTCTCTTTGGAAACGGTTCCATGGCTAAGGATTCGGATTACGGATTTCATCATGTTCTCGGTATAAAAGGTGTAGAAAAAACATCTAATATAACTGTAAGCAATCTGAATCTTACAGAAGCCAAGATATACGGAACTAAAAGTCAGCCTAAAGTGGCATGCGGAGCTAGTTACAAAGAAGATATTTTCGGCAATCTTGAAGGGGATCTCAAGACAAAAACAACAGGATATGAAAATCTGAAGTTGTTGGGAAATCTCGAAGGATATACCTTCGGAATGAACAAAGATGGCAATCTTAAAATAAGCGGTAGCGATACTGCAGGAAATGTGGATCACTTTGTAGTTACTTCAGAAGTATACAGCAATGTGTTTAAAAACGGAATATCAGACGGAACGATGAAACACGCCGTATCAGAAAGAATAGATGTTATGGACGGTGTCGATGAGTACTATTCCGATCTCGGCAAGGTGAAGTTCTACGACGGAAAACAGGGTGAATACGATACAACAGGTGTTAATGGAAGTCTCAAAACAATAACAGTTGACAGCGGAACATATTACGCTCTCGGTGAATTCAGAGATTCCGTTATGACTTTCGGTGAAACAGCAGAATACTCAAATACTTCAAGAGTGGCTTCGGCGGTCAAGGTTATGGCTTATGACAGCAATGGAAACATAGTGGGAGCCCTTGAACAGAATGAAGGAACTGAAGAATTTACAAAGCCTGTATTTGATGAAAAAACAGCTAAAGAGGGCAGCAGCCTTTCAACAATAGAACTTGAAGAAGGATGGAACTGGGTATCTCCTGAAACAGAAGTTGTATCTGGCGGTCAGATAGCATTTGCTGTAAAGGATAATACAGTTGCCCCTGTCAGCATTGAAGGTGAAGCTGTAGATGTCGTAAGTGTTGACGGTGTTTATTATTCATCACTTCAGAAAGCTTTTGACAGCTTAAAGACAGATGAGCCTGCAGAAGTCGTTCTTGAAAAAGATATTAAGATGGGAACAGATGATATAGCTACGCTGGCAGAAGGAAAAGAAATTGTTCTCAATCTGAACGGCCATAAGATAAGTGTAACTGCAGATTTCAAAGGAAGACCTGTAGTGAACAAAGGAACGATGACTGTCACAGGCGATGGTATAATCGATGCGTCAGCTTCAGCCAGTGGCGGTTTCGGAGCACTGGACAACTATGGAGTAATGGAAATTGAGAATGGGACTTTCACAGGAGCGTTGAGTGCTAACGGTGCTGCGGTTAGAAACAGAGGAGGTGCGACACTTTCAATAAGGGATGGACTCTTTAACGGAGCTACAACAGCTCTATATAACGAAGGGCAGTCATTTGTATATAACGGAACCTTTGACGGACGTTCATGTTCGGCTTGTGGTGGTCCATGGGGATATACAATTAGAAACAACAAAGATGCCAACAACGAATACAACCCTGTAATGTACTTCTATAACGGAAAGGTAACCGGTGTACAGGGTGCATTCTCGTCATCTGCAGGATATGCAGCTATATATGGCGGTGAGTTTGAAACAGTGGCATGTCCAAAACATTCTAACGGATCATCGGCGTTCTATGCTCTTTATGTTGCTGGTGAAACAGGAGAAGTTAAAGCCGAGATCTACGGTGGTACATTTACATCAGCTACAAAAGCAGCCGCTTATATAGGAAACAGCAACGACGGAGGAGATAAAGAGAAAGCAATAGCATACTTTTACGATGGTTACTTCAAAGGTGGAAACGGTGCAAAAGAAACAATACATGTTGATAATGCTATCGGCGGTCTTGAAATAACCGGAGGCACATATGTGGATTACAATAATAATAAGTCTGACATAAAACAGTATATACCTGAAGGAACGCAGCTTGAACAGGACGAAAACGGCACTGTAATACACAGTCATGAGCTTATACATGTTGATGCAAAGGATGCAACATGCACCCAGGACGGAAATATCGAATACTGGTACTGCGAAGAATGTAATGAGTACTATAGAAATGCAGAGGGAACAGATGTTATTCCTGAAGATGAAATCACAATAGTTGCTACAGGCCATAAACCGGAAACTGTCGGTGCAAAAGATGCAACATGTACAGAAAAGGGATATACAGGAGATCAGGTATGCAACGTATGCGGCGATGTGATAGAGAAGGGTGAAGAAGTCGATATGATTCCTCATGATTATCAGGATGGAAAATGTACTGTATGCGGAGCAGAAGACCCTGACTTTATTCCGGGAGACGGAGGAAACACAGGTGATTCCGACAAACCTTCGAAACCTGAAAAACCTGCGGATTCTGACAATCCTCAGACAGGAGATCCGGCTGATATAGAATTCCTTGCAGCAACTCTTGTAATAAGCAGCCTGATGCTTGTGGCAATATTTATTTTCAGTAGAAAGAAATCTCGCAGATAGTAAAAAGGCAAAGATTTAACTGAGGTGAAATTTATTGGTTCTATGTCAAATGTTGGGGTAGAACTCATAAAATGAGATCATAAGCTGGCAGAGTGTATATTCACTCTGTCAGTTTCTTTATGTTAATGAATGCATGATTCTTGCTCTGAATCTCTTAAAATTTCTGACTCCATAAGATACTCTCTTGATTACTTTTATCTTGTTGTTACA
>NZ_JADCKA010000009.1 GCF_014982745.1 Gallibacter intestinalis
TTAGAAAGTTTATATCTTGCTCAAGTTACGCCAGGCTTTTATTTCTTAGCCCGAATTATTGTTTTGAGTCTCTTAGAAATTGTCAGAAACCTCTATTACCTTACTGGCATAGTCTGTTTCTTATCTTTGACTTGTTCTTTATACTATGAAGTTTTTTAGGTTCTGTCCGCTTCAGCGAACTTTATTAGTTTAACAGAATCAAATTGCCTTGTCAAGAAATATTTATTTCTTTTTCGAAGTCTTTTTGACTTCCAATTTCTTCTGTTAAGCTGCCTTAACGACAGCTTTGTCAGTATACTAAATGACACATACCATGTCAATAGGATATTTAAAAAAGTTTTACATCCATAATCAACGGTTTCATTGACTGCCAATATATTCTGTGATAGTCTTTAGTTGCGTAGAGTAAATATTGTGCGTCAAGTGCCATGGGATGGGATGTTGCCTGTGGACGAAAAGCAATCCGGCTTACGATACAATATTGCGTCCGCTACTACACTTATGAATATGAGAAACAGGCTCTTTTCTAGCAGTGTAGGAACACTCTATCGTCGAAAGGAGTTTTTTTATGAAGAAAGCTAATCTGACATATCAGCTGATAGTGATGGCGTTTCTTATTGCTCTTGAGATCGTATTTACGAGGTTCCTGTCGATACAGCTTCCTATAGCAAGAATCGGTTTCGGATTCCTGCCTGTAGCTGTAACCGCTATAATGTTTGGCCCTATTAAGGCCGGCATATGTTATGCCATCGGCGATGTCCTCGGGATGTTGATCTTTCCTTCCGGAATGTATTTCCCGGGATTTACGCTATCAGCTTTTATCACAGGCGTCCTTTACGGACTAATACTGCACAATCGTGAAGTGACTACAAAGCGTGCTTTTCTTGCAGCCCTTACCGTTTTATGCAGCATCACGGTAGTTTTAAACACCCTCTGGCTGTACATTATGATGGGACAGGGTTTCTGGGCACTGGTACCTACACGACTTGCAGAAGCAGCTCTTATGCTGGTGGTACAAACTATTACAATACCGTTTATCTGGAATAGGGTCATTCTCAAAATCCCAATGAAACCTATTTTCTAATCTGCACATCAATGCAATCGGTTGACAGCCGTACCGCGGTTTGTTATCCTGTTTATAACAAATAAATACGGAATCGGATTTCTTCTAGAATGAGTCATTTACTCTACTGGCGGTATAGCCCGCGAGCGAAAGCTAATTCGTTTAAATCACGAAGCCAACAGTGAAGTCTGGATGAGAGAAGAAAGACAAACCTTATTTTAAGGTGCTTTCATTTCTTTTCTCATATAAAATCTGAACGGCTAAATCGGGAAACATCTTAAAAAGGTGTTTCCCTTTTTTATTCGGAGGTGACAGATATCTATGAACACTATGAAAAAGGATATAGGTAAAGCGGGTATAGTCGCAATAATGTTTATGAGCAGTCTTACTGTAATGGTTGGAAATGCCATAACTCCGGCTCTACCTGAGCTTGGAAAAGTATTTGGACTTGGCAATTTTGCTTCATGGCTCGTAACCGCCCCTGCCTTAGGAGTTGTTGTTACTTCTATCTTCTTTGGAAAACTTATTGATAAGGTCGGGCCTTACAAGGTTGGCGTAGCAGGACTGTTTTTTTACGGTTTAACGGGAGTTTTAGGCGCCTTTATGCCTAATGCTGTACTTTTATTTATCGATCGATTTCTTTTAGGTGCCGCAACGGCAACCATCATGAGTTCGGGAGTAACGCTGATTGCAGGATTCTTCCAAGGAGAAATGCAGCTTAAAATTTTAGCTATACAGGGCATGTCCATGGAATTTGGCGGCGTCGTTTTCTTGGGCGTTGCAGGCTTTCTGGCGGATTTCACTTGGAAGACTCCATTTTTCATATATGCTTTAGGCTTCCTTGCCCTACTTATGATTCTAATATTTATCCCTGCTATAGGGCCTATTTCAGAAAATAACGATGACAATAATAATCAAACCAATGCAAAAGGCGTACCTCTTGCTTTAGTACTGCTTATAGCTTTTTTAGGAATGCTGATGTTCTTCACTGCGATGGTTTCTCTGCCTATATATCTGCAAAACAACCTTGGCTACTCTCCTTCCTTTACAGGATATTATCTGGCTGTTTTAGATTTAATCGCAGTTTTAGCTGCAGGCTTTATGCCTAAGATTGTCGCTAAGATTAAAGCCCAAGGATGCCTTACCATCGCCTTTATATGCTATGCTCTTGCATATATATTGTATTTTATTTCACCGGCAAAAATTATTCTGGCTATCGCCGTTGTATTTATGGGCCTTGGTTTCGGACTTTCTACTCCACTGTTTAACAGTCTTGTTGTCAGCAAAAGCGCTCCGGAAAAGAAAGGTATCAACGCCAGTCTGTGCACAATGGCCATGTTTACAGGACAGTTCCTGTCTGCCATGTTAGTTTCGTTTATTTCTGGCCTGTCGTTATTTATAATAGCTTCATCCATCGCTATAATAATTGGAATATGTATACTTCCCGTTAGCCGATATTTTGCGAAATAACCAACTTCCACAATAGATTGTTTAAACAGTAAGAGCAGCATCGACACAGATGCTGCTCTTACTGATTTTCAATCACTTCATACATTGTTCCGGCGTCCTCTTTTCTTTGAGAATCCTTTGTATCCAGAACTCTTACTGTTATTATCTTTGTCCCAAACTCAATTCTTATCGTATCCCCTTCGACAACTTCTGTACCAGCCTTTGCTACCTTGCCGTTAACTGATACTTTACCGCTGTCACAGGCTTCTTTTGCCACCGACCTTCTTTTTATAAGTCTAGAGTTTTTAAGATATTTATCTATTCTCATTATTATCTCCCAAAATAAATTTTAAATAATAAAGGGAGCAGCCTTCGCCGCTCCCCAAAGCATTTTATTCCTATTTGTTTACGGAATCCTTAAGAGCTTTTCCGGCCTTGAATACAGGAGCCTTAGAAGCTGCAATCTGGATAGTTTCGCCAGGCTTTCTTGGGTTTCTGCCAGTTCTTGCTTTTCTCTGACGAACTTCGAAAGTACCGAAGCCGATCAGCTGAACTCTTTCACCCTTTACGAGAGATTCTTCGATGGAAGCCATAGTTGCGTTTACTGCCGCTTCAGCGTCCTTCTTAGTAAATCCTGTTTTTTCTGCTACTACTGCAATCAGTTCTGCTTTGTTCATGATATTTCTTCCTCCTTATATACGCGTTTATGTATAACAGTTGTATACATATTAACTGTTATTCACTTCTTTTAACTTCTTCCCAGATTTTATCCATCTCTTCAAGACTCATATCTTTAAGATTTTGATTTCTATCTGTTGCCGTCTGCTCCATTTCAGCAAATCTTCTGATGAACTTTTCACTGGTTTCATGAAGCGCAGCTTCAGGATCAATCTTTAAAAATCTGGCTATGTTCACAACGGAGAACAGGACATCACCCAGTTCTTCTCTTATATGTTCGGGATTGCCTTCTGCGTATGCCTGAGCAAACTCACCTGTTTCCTCATGGAGTTTATCTATGGCACCGCTTACATCATCCCAGTCAAAGCCTGCATTTGCAGCCTTCTTCTGTACTTTGTAGCTGCGCATAAGAGCCGGCATTCCCTTAGGCACATGCCTCAACTCATCGGTATAGGACATGCTCCCATGCTCACTACGCTTGATATTTTCCCATTTTTCCAGTACTTTGTCAACACTTTTTGTATTTTCTTCTGCAAAAATGTGTGGATGTCTGCGTATCATTTTTTCACATTCGTCGTTTATTACATCTGTAATATCAAACGTTCCCTTCTCTTCTTCCAGAGCACTGTGAAAAATCACCTGCAGCATTACATCTCCCAATTCCTCTCTGAGATTGTCATAATCCTGCCTGTCTATAGCATCGCAAACTTCATAGGCTTCCTCGATCATACATGTCTTAAGACTTTCATGAGTCTGTACCCTGTCCCATGGACATTCCTTTCTCAGAAGAGCCACTATATCGCAAAGTCTTGCTATCGCCTCTTCTCTTGTGGTTGCCTTTTCTTTCATCTTCTTATCTTTCCGTTTTACTATTTAACAAACTTTCCTACTATCCTTACCAGCTTATCTCCTTTAGGAAGCATTGCCAGCTCTTCTTTTCTGATAGCCTTTGTCACAAAAATCATTATTACATAAACTACAACGCCGACACCGACACCGAGCAGTGTAGCAATGCTGTTATGACCTGTAATTCCCATAAATAGCTTATATGCTCCGAAAACAACAGCTCCCATCAGCGCTGATGCTATAAACGGCTTAACGAATGTAAGTCCTGCATCAAGCTTAGTTCCTGTATATTTCTTAACCGCTCTGAGGTTCAATGTCACTGCTATTATATATGAAACTACCGTACCTATGGCAGCACCATTGACATTTATTGATGGCATTCCCACAAGTATCCATGTCAGCAGTATTTTAACCACCATACCTATCAGCAGATTTTTAACTGGCACCATCTGCTTACCAACACCCTGCAGTATTCCGGTTACCGTCTGAGTAGTGGAAAGGAACAGCACACCAAAGGCATTTATCATCAGTATAGAAGCTGCGTTTGAAGCACTTTCCACCTGATTAGGATAAAGCAGCAGCAGTATAGGTTCTGCTAAAACCATAAGGCCAAAGGCACAAGGGAATCCTATTATAACGGACATTCTTATACCCAAGGATACATTGTTGTTAAGGTTTTCCCTATTTTTAGTCTGATAAGCCGCCGCTATAATCGGCACAATAGAAACAGCTACAGCCTGAGTTAAAAGCTGCGGGAAATTGATTAGAGAACCCACAAAACCGCTGAGCTGACCGTAAAGTTCCTTTGCCATTTCCTGAGAAAAGCCTGCTCCGTCTGTCAATCTATTCATTACCAGCGCAGAGTCAATTAGGTTTGAAATTGGCATTATCGCAGCCCCTATGGTAATAGGCACAGCAATAACTAATATGTCTCTCATGATTCTGCCGTTGGAGTCGCTACCCATGGAAGCTGTTCTTCTTACTTTTGAAAGGATTCCCTTTCTTGCAAGCATATATATAAAAAGGATCATCAGAAGGCCGCCCAAGCTTCCTGCAGTAGCTCCCAGATTTGCACCGGCAGCTCCTCCTGCATACTTGTCATATCCTCCGAATACTCCGTCACCTACAACGAAGAACAATATGTATGCAGCTCCAAGTCCGATTACCACTCTAAAGAACTGCTCAACAATCTGAGATACCGCCGTAGGTTTCATGTTCTGCATTCCCTGAAAATATCCCCTGTATGCAGCCATTATCGGCACTAGCAAAAGGGAAGGTGCTATCATCCTCATGGCAGGCGCCGAATCAGGATTGCTCATAAGTGCTGCTATCTGCGGTGCAAATATGAAAAGTATCAGGAAGAATGTAAGCCCCATACCAAACATCAATCTCGATGACAGGGTGAACACTCTATGGGCCTGATAGTAATTTCCGACAGCTATACTTTCAGAAACCATCTTTGATATCGCAACCGGAAGACCTGAAGTTGCCAGTATCACCAAAAATGCATAGATATAATAGGCCGGACCATAGTTGGCCATGCCCGTATCGCCTATCCAGTTGACCAGAGGCAGTCTGAAAACTGCTCCCAGTATCTTTACCACGATTCCCGCTGCCGCCAGAACCGTAGCTCCCTTTATCAAAGACTGTTTATTCATATTTCAGCCAATATCTCCTTTGTCGCTTTCTCAGTTTCGTATATTACCTTTTCTATATCTAAAGTTTTGTATACTCCGTTTTCATAAAGCACGCGGCCGTCTACCATGGTCATAACAACATCCGACCCCCTTGCCGCATATACGATATTTCCTAGCAAATCGTGCTTTGGATGCATCCACGGAACATCCGTATTAAGCATAATCAAATCCGCTTTGTTACCTTCTTTGATACAGCCGCAGTCCGTTCTGCCCTGTGCCATTGCACCGTTTACAGTAGCTGCCATCAATGCCTGCTTCGGTGTAATAACCGTAGGATCTCCCGTAACCAGTTTAGGTAGCAGCGCAAACATCTTGATTTCTTCCATAAAATCCAAGCAGTTATTGCTTGCTGCACTGTCGGTTCCTATGGTAATGTTTATCCCTTTATCCAAAAGCTTAGGAATGTCACATATGCCGCTGGCCAATTTCAGGTTACTAATCGGATTTACGCATATGCTGACTCCTTTTTCTTTAAGAATATCTCTATCATCCTCCTCAATCCACACACAATGTGCTGCTGTTGAAGGAGTGTCAAATATTCCGAGGCTGTTTAGGTATTTAACCGGAGTCATATTGTATTTTTCTTTACATTCTTCATGTTCTTTTTTTGTTTCAGACACATGCACCTGCATCCTAGCACCGATGCTTTTAGTGTATTCAGCCAGCTGCCTTGCACTTTCCGGTGTAGAAGTGTATTCCGAGTGCAGACTCATATCTATTATAATTCTGCCCTCTGCTGCCCCATTGTATTTTTCATAGGCTTCTATCATTTCCTTTGCACGATAGGAGCTCATAAAATCGCTGTCATCGAAATGAGAAATGGATCTGCTTAAATTGCTTTTCATTCCGCTTTCCGTAACCGCAGCGGCCATTTCATCCATAAAATAATACATCTCCGAAGTGGACACTATCCCAAAGCGCATGCATTCTGCCATGGAAAGCAGAGTAGCATAATATACACCTTCAGATGTCAGCTTATCCTCAAAGGGAAAGATTTTTTTAAACAGCCAATCCTGAAGTGCCATGTTTTCTCCGTAACCCCTCATAAGCCCCATAGGTGCATGGGCATGACCGTTAACAAAGCCTGGCATCAGAAGCCTGCCTTTTCCGTTGCGAACCTCGCCAAAATCTTCCTCTGGCATTTGGTTCGAAACATAGACAATTCTGTCTCCGCGGACGCCGACATACATATTTTCCTTTATATTAAAATTTTCATCAAGTATAGTAATTTCTTTAAATAACATATTTTTCACCCGAAATATTTTACATGATGATTGTGGATTTTTCAATAAAACAGGCAAATAAAAAGCCCCCGGCGGCAATTAAGCAGCACCGAAGACCTTAATTGACTTATCTGTTTATCCTCTGAAAACCACTGTTTTCAGTCAGCATAAGTATATTACTCCTATAAAAGTTTCAAGTCAATAGAAAAATTACATTTCTGTAACTTTTCTACCCATGGCTGAAAGAAATTCCGCTACATCCTCTAGCACAGGTATTCCGGATCTCTTATAGATAACCAATGGCTTTGTTCCCTTTGCAGCATATGTAAATATAAGCCGCTCTTCTCTTTCCTGGATTTTCTTTATATCCAAAAGTTCTGCCAAAGATTTTATCACAGATACCTGTATCAGATTAAGCACCTCATCAGGTGCAGCGCCAAACCTGTCTTCAAGTTCCTCTTTGAGTTCTGCAGCCTCCGACTGATTTTCAACAGAAGCAATCTGCTTATAAACGTTAAGCTTTGTCATCTCGTCTGAAATGTATACATCCGGAATATATGCAGGCACTTTGATGTCGATGGTTATTTCTTCTCTTTCATCCTTTATGATGCTTCCCTTCAAAGCAGCCACTGCTTCATCCACGAGCCTACAGTAAAGCTCATATCCTACATCTATCATGTGGCCATGCTGCTGAGTGCCGAGGATATTGCCCGCTCCTCTTATTTCCAGATCTCGCATTGCCACCTTAAAGCCTGCTCCAAACTCCGTAAATTCCTTGATAGCACGAAGTCTCTTTTCCGCCGCTTCATTTAATACCTTTCCCCTTTTATACATCAGATAAGCATAGGCAAGCCTTGTGGAACGCCCTACTCTGCCCCTTAACTGATATAGCTGGGAAAGTCCAAATCTGTCAGCATCTATTATTATCTCCGTATTAGCATTTGGTATGTCTATGCCGGACTCTATAATCGTTGTGGCTATCAGCACGTCAGCTTCGCCGTTTACAAAACTCATCATCACATCCTCAAGCTGAGTTTCATTCATCTGACCGTGTCCCACTATGATTTTTTTATCAGGCACAAGCTCCTGTATCTTCTTTGCCAAGCGCTGTATTCCTTTAACCCTGTTAAACACCACAAACACCTGACCGCCTCTGCCCACTTCTCTTTCAATGGCTTCCCTTATAATATGGTCGTTTTCTTCGGTAACATAGGTCTGTACCGGAATCCTCTCACGGGGAGGTTCCTCGATAACGCTCATATTCTTTATCCCCGTAAGAGACATATGCAGCGTCCTTGGAATTGGAGTAGCCGACAGTGTCAGTACATCCACATTCTTTTTAAGTTGCTTTATCCTTTCCTTGTGAGCAACACCAAACCTCTGCTCCTCATCCACAACCAATAATCCAAGGTCCTTAAAGCGGACATCCTCCGAAAGAAGTCTATGAGTGCCTATTATGATATCGATTTGCCCTGCTTTGAGCTCTTTTATTATTTCTTCCTGCCTTGAGGCACTTCTGAATCTGGACAGCATTTCCACCTTAAATGGGAATTTTTCAAAACGCTGCTTTAATGTATTGTAATGCTGATTTGCAAGAATAGTTGTAGGTACCAGTACAGCCACCTGCTTTCCTTCAGCAGCACATTTGAACATGGCCCTTGCAGCAACCTCTGTCTTACCGTAGCCCACATCACCGCACAGCAGCCTATCCATGGCCTCAGGCTTTTCCATATCCCTTTTAATTTCCTCTATGCACCTGAGCTGATCATCTGTTTCCTCATATGGAAAATCATCCTCAAATTCCTTCTGCCATACCGTATCGGGACCAAACATATGTCCAGGCTCTGCTTTTCTTGCCGCAGACATTTCAATAAGCTCCCTTGCCATTTCAGCAATAGCTTCCTTGGCTCTCGCCTTTGTCTTTTTCCATTCGGTTCCAGACAGCCTGTAGATTTTAGGAGTTATTGACTCCGAGCCTACATATTTCTGAACCATATCCATATTTTCTACAGGAACATAGAGAGCGTCGTCTCCTGCATATTTTATATGGATATAATCCTTTTTTATTCCAGCTATTTCAAGCTGCTTAATGCCTAAAAATTTTCCTACGCCATGATTTTCATGTACTACAAAATCACCGGGCTTTATTTCAGTAAATGCTTTAATCGGCTGAGCATTTCTTGATTTTCTTACTCTGCGTCTTGAAGCCTTCCTATTTCCAAATATATCCCTGTCGGTTATGATAACCTGCCTATCCCTTGCAAATTCCATACCGCGACTAAGCTCACCAGTTCTTAGACTTACATTTTTCGCAATGCCTTCTCTAGAAAGGAAATCCTCTATGCTAGCCTTTCGCTCATCTGTTGAACACACCAGGGAAATCTTAAATCCGTTTTTGATATATCTTTTTATTTCTCTAGCAAACACATCTAGCCTGCCGTTAAAATCGAGGACTTCCTTTATATCGGGATCTTGAATTGAACCTATGTCCGTGATGCCTTCAAGGTTTCTTGCATAAGGCATAAGCAAAACAGCACCATCGATGCCATTTACTAGGCGTAGGTAGTCATCTTTTCCCGCCATGTTCTCAAAATCTTCTTTTACTACCTTTTCTCCTTTGAGAAATTCTCTAAAATCCCCGTTATATTCCAGTGTCCTTACATCCATGGCCTCCTGTATTCTAACAGGGTCGTCGATTATCAAAAGAGGATTTTTCATATATCCAGCAATATTTACAGGATTTTCATAAAAACAGTCCATATAAAATTCCATCTGCTGCATATTATCCATGGAATCCAACTCGTCAATCAATTCTTCTTTTCTCGCCGGTATGGAAGCATATCTTTTTTCAAATACCTTTTTAGCCCTATCGAAGGAGTCCTCCTCATCTATCAACGCAATAGCAGGGAAAATATCAGCCCACTTCACTTTTTCTACGGATCTTTGCGTATCAACATCAAAATATCTCATGGAATCCACTTCTATATCAAAGAATTCGATTCTGAGAGGATCATCATCATATGGGGTGAAAATATCGAGAATACTGCCTCTTAATGCAAACTGTCCGCTGCCGTAAACCATAGCAACTCGTTCATATCCCATTTTTACAAGGCTTTTTACCACCGTTTCAGGCTCAAGTTCATCTCCCACCTTTATTGTCACTGCACTTTTGGAAAACACCATTGCTGGAGGTAGTTTTTTTATGGAGGTAAAAGCAGGGGCGATGATGACACAATCCTCATCTGTAATGGCAGCCCTCATAGCTTTAAGCCTTGTCATCATCTGATCTCTGTTCTTTGCATCGTAAAAGGTCAGGGTGTCGTCTTCCTGATCCATCATATATATGTTTTTTGACACGAAAAAAGAAAGGTCAGACGCTAGGTCCTTAGCTCTGTTGGCATTGGGAACCACAATCAGTGTCTGTCCTTTTCTATCTTCAATTAGTTTTCCGCTGACAGCAGCGCTCCTGCTGTCAGATATTCCTGTTATCTCAATCACTGCCATTATATTTGTTCATCGCCATGTCGATTCCGTCCTCGACTATGGAAATTACTCCTTTCGCAGCTCTCTGTACCGCCTTTTCCATCAGCGGTACTTCTTCTTTTGTGAAATTGCCTATAACATGATCAACCAAAGGTGCTCCGCCACTGGCTCCTATGCCTATCCTCACCCTCGGAAATGAATCTTCACCTAAGTCGTATATTATGGACTTCATTCCGTTATGTGTTCCGGCACTGCCCTTCTTTCTGATTCTAACCGATCCTTTTTCTATATCGATATCATCATATATAACAATAAGCTGAGAAAGCTCCGTCTTGTAATAGGCAACTATTTCTCTGACCGACTGCCCACTAAGATTCATAAATGTCTGAGGCTTTACCAAAAGAACTTTTTGGCCGGAGATGCGTCCCTCTCCGACCAAAGCCTTATGTTTAAGTTTATTTACTTTTATGCCCAGCTCATCGGCCAGATAGTCAATAGTGATGAACCCGATATTGTGTCTCGTGTTCTCATATTTTCTGCCTGGATTTCCAAGCCCGACTATAACGTACATATTTAACTCCTATTTAAACAGTTCGCTGATAGGCTTGCTGTCATGAATTCTCTCTAAAGTTTCCGCAAAGAGAGCAGCAACGGAAAGAGTCTTAAATTTGTCGCTAACATTCTTATTAAGCGGAATCGTATTGAGGAGCACAACTTCACAGAAAGGAGATTCTTCCAATCTTTCAATTGCTGGTCCCGAAAGAACCGCATGAGTTGCACAAGCTCTTACGCTCTTTGCCCCAAGGTCCATCAGAGCCTTACCTGCATTGCAGATTGTTCCTGCAGTATCAATCATGTCGTCAACAACGATGCAGTTTTTACCTTCTATATCTCCGATGATATTCATTATCTCGCTCTTATTAGGTTCCGGTCTTCTCTTATCGATAATGGCAATAGGAGCATTGAGAGGCTCTGCCATTTTTCTGGCCCTTGTAACGGAACCGTGGTCAGGAGAAACGATTACCAAATCATCCAGATGGTTTTTAGTGTAGTACTCCACCAGGATAGGCATACCTAAAAGATGGTCAACAGGAATGTCGAAATATCCCTGAATCTGAGCTGCATGAAGATCCATGGTTATAACCCTGTCAGCGCCTGCAGCTTCCAAAAGATCGGCCACCAGCTTTGCTGTAATTGGATCTCTTGCCTTTGCCTTTCTGTCCTGTCTTGCGTATCCGTAGTATGGTATAACCACATTGATTCTACCTGCAGATGCTCTCTTAAGAGCGTCCATCATTATAAGAACTTCCATAAGATTGTCATTTACAGGGTCGCAGGTTGACTGAATAATAAAGCAGTCAAATCCTCTGACGGATTCTCCTATGGAAACGGATATTTCGCCGTCGCTGAATTTTTTTACTTCCGCTTTGCTCAGCGGTTTTCCCATGATTTTGGCAATTTCTTCAGCCAGTTCTCTATGGGAATTGCCGGAAAAAAGTTTGAAATCCGGAAAAGCTATGTTTTTCATCTGTTCCTCCTTATTTTCTACGGCCCTTAATAAGACCTCTCTTTTTAACCCATCCTTCTATAACGCGGCCTTTGCTTCTGGCCACATAAAGAGCTTCTGACGGCACATCAGTGGTTACCGTACTTCCTGCCGCCACATACGCTCCTTCTTCCACAGTCACTGGAGATACCAGATTTGAATTGCATCCGATAAACGCTCCGTCCTTTACAGTAGATCTGTATTTGTTTGTGCCGTCGTAATTTACGAACACCACTCCGCAGCCTAGGTTTACTTCTTCTCCAACATCTGCATCACCTATGTATGTCAGATGAGAAACCTTGCTACCGTTTCCAAAGTTGGAATTCTTAATTTCCACAAAGTCTCCGACCTTGCAGTTATTTCCCACATTGCTGCCTGGTCTCATATATGCAAAAGGCCCTACTTTAGTGTCATTTCCCACTTTGCTTTCGATAATCACCGAATTTTGTATCTGCGTACCGTCACCGATTACACTGTTTTCAATACGGGTGCACATACCTACAACACAGTTTTCTCCTATCTGACTGTCCCCTTCGATAATCACCGACGGATATATGCATGTACCGCTTCCGATTTTGACATTTTCGTCGATATAAGCGGTATTTATATCCATAAAGCGAACCCCGTTGGCTTCGTGTCTTTTATTTATTTCCAGTTTTTTCTGTTCAGTAAGTTCCATCATTTTACTCTTCACCTTTCTCAATCAGCATTTCGCCGATTTTATAAACATCTCCAGCTCCCATTGTGATTATTAAATCGCCTTCTTCGCTGTTTTCATTGACAAATTCGGCAATTTCCTCAAAGGTCGGGAAGTAACGCACTTCCTTATCTGGGAAGTGTTTCTTTATCGCCGGCACCAGTGAACTTGAACTTATCTTATGAATGTTTTTCTCTCTAGCCGCATAAATTTCCACCAAAACCACGCAATCCGCTTCTCCGAAGGAAGCCGCAAACTCGTCAAAGAGAGCAATAGTTCTTGTATATGTATGAGGCTGGAAAAGTACCCACATCTTTTTGTGAGGAATATTATGAGCTGCAGAAAGTGTAGCTCTTATTTCCGTCGGATGATGAGCGTAGTCGTCTACTACCTTTGCACCTTTAGCAGTTGTGCCCAATATATCAAATCTTCTCTCTGTACCTTTGAACTCAGCTAAAGTCTTTTTAGTAACTGCAGACTCAATGCCAAGCATATCTGCACAGGCAATTGCCGCAAGGGAATTCAATATGTTGTGTTCCCCTGGAATGCTCAAATGAATAGTTCCAATCTGCTCACCATGTTTGTAAAGCTCATATGTAGGAAGTCCGCCATGGTCAAACTCAATATTTATCGCCGCATAATCACAGCTTTCTTCCAGGCCGAAGGTGATAACATTATCAAGTCCCTTTACAGCTCTGCTCACAAACGGATTTGCGCTGTAGGCGATAATCATACCATCTTCAGGGACAAGCCTTGCAAACTTCTGGAAGCTTTCGGATATATGTTCAATATCCCTGAAATAGTCCAGATGATCTGAATCTATATTCAAAATAATTTCCACTTTAGGTCTCAGAGAAAGGAAGCTGTCCATATACTCGCAAGCCTCTGTAACAAAATAATCTCCATGACCTACTCTAACATTTCCCTCAAGCTCGTGAAGATTACCTCCAACCAGCAACGTAGGATCCACATCTGCGTTTTTCAGTATAAGAGAAATCATAGATGTGGTCGTTGTCTTGCCGTGGGTACCGGCAATGGCAATGCTGGTATGACTCTGTTCCATTAACCGCCCCAGCATCTCAGCTCTCGTTACTGTCTTTATTCCCAACTCATGGGCTCTTGCAAGCTCCGGATTATCTTCTCCGATGGCCGCTGAATAAATAACCAGATCAGCACCTTCTACATTTTCGGCGCTGTGTCCTATATATATTTTTGCTCCGTCTCTGATAAGTTTTTCGACATTTTCACCTTTGTTCATATCGGAGCCGGAAACTTCATAACCCTTGGCTATGAGTATATCCGCGATGGCGGAAAGCCCTATGCCGCCGATTCCAATGCAATGAATCCTTTTCGCGTTTTTTAAATCTATCATACTCATCCTCCCCTGTAATAATGCACAAAGATTATATCATAAAACCGCATCCTTTTGTGGAGTGAATTCAAAGTTTTTGGTAAAATGACACCATAGAAAACAGGAGGAAATTACCATGAAAAGATCCGAGAGAACAGCTCTCATTTCAAAGATTGTATCCGATGCACCAGGAAAGGTTTTCGGGCTTTCATATTTTTGTGATATATTCGGCACCGCCCGTTCCACAGTAAGCGAAGATATATCCGTTGTCAGACGTAGCCTTGAAGCCCATGGACATGGCAAACTTATAACCGTTTCCGGTCCAGGAGGCGGAGTAAGATATCTACCTTTTGCAGATGAAAAGTCCGCCCTCGATATACAAAATCGACTGTGCAATGCCCTTAATGATAAAAACAGAATGCTTGGAGGCGGCTTTCTTTATACTTCAGACATAATGTTTGATCCCTCATTTTCCACTGATATGGCAAGAGTATTTGCAGGACTCTTTTTTAACACCGATGCCAACTGCGTTGTAACGATTGAAACCAAAGGAATCCCTTTGGCACTTATGACCGCAAGACTTTTAAATTTGCCTACTGTAGTAGTAAGGCGCGAGCCTCGAATTTCCGAAGGACCAACCATCAGCATAAACTATTTTTCGGCGGCAGCTGAAAAAATGCAAAAAATGTCCATTTCCAAAAAAGCTGTAAAACCGGGATCAAGGGCTATAATCATAGATGACTTTATGAGAGCAGGAGGCAGCATAAAGGGCATAGGCGAACTTTTATCAGAACTTGATGTAACAGTTGTGGGCATAGGCGTTGGAATAGCTTCCATCACACCAAAAACAAAGAAAATTTCAGGTTATCGCCCGCTAGTTTATTTGGGAGATGTGGACGAAAGTACAGGCCTCATCGAAGTTACTCCGAATTTTCAAATTTTTGAGAATATTTAAATTGTTTTATCGCTCTTAAAAGTATATAATTAAGTTATACATATCGATTGTTATACTAGTAAGAAAGGGCGGTACAAATGAATATAACAGATGTAAGGATTCGCAGGATTAACAGTGACGGCAAAATGAAAGCCGTAGCCTCCATTACCTTTGATGATGAGTTTGTGGTTCATGATATCAAAATCATTGACGGGCAAAACGGACCATTCATAGCAATGCCGAGCCGAAAAGTTGCAGAAGGAGATTTCAGAGACATCGCTCATCCTCTCACATCGGAGACCCGCGGCAGAATAAAAGATGCCATCTTCGCAGAATATGAAAAGGTTCTGGCAGAAGGCGAAGCCGCGCCTGAAGTTTGAACTGCGGGTTAACATCAAATAAAACGAAAAAAGAGAGTCACTATTCAGTAACTCTCTCTTTTTATGGAGGCGACACCCAGATTTGAACTGGGGAATAAAGGTTTTGCAGACCTCTGCCTTACCACTTGGCTATGTCGCCAGATTGGCTAGGGTAGCAGGATTCGAACCTGCGCATGACGGAATCAGAATCCGTTGCCTTACCGCTTGGCGATACCCCAACATCTGTATTTAACTACCCCTTTTGAAAAAAATAAATGGGGTGAAAGGTGGGATTCGAACCCACGCATGACGGAGCCACAATCCGTTGTCTTAACCACTTGACTACTCCCACCATATCATAGTTCCACATATTTTTCAACAGGATAAAAATAAATTGGCGATCCGGATCGGGTTCGAACCGACGACCTCCAGCGTGACAGGCTGGCATTCTAACCAACTGAACTACCGGACCGCATATTTATTTATGGTGGGCGCTATAGGGCTCGAACCTATGACCTCCTGCTTGTAAGGCAGATGCTCTCCCAGCTGAGCTAAGCGCCCTCAAATAAAATGGTAGCGGCGAGAGGAATCGAACCTCCGACCTTTCGGGTATGAACCGAACGCTCTAGCCAGCTGAGCTACACCGCCACGCTCGCAGCAACAATTACTGCAAGAGTTATGATACCATTGGAACAGTTCAAAGTCAAGCAGTTTTTATTTATTGTTCAGAACCCTTTTCCTCGACTTTTTGACTTTTAGCCTGTTCCTCATTTTTCAATACAAACATGTTCTTTGCCCACTCAAAATCTATTCTGGCAAAACCTTCATCCATATTTTCTTCAACAAGCTTACCAAAATCATCAACTAGTTTATCATATACTTCCCTATCGGCACCGATTATCAGTTCTCTGTCGCTTTCAAAGAAAATAGTAAAGCAATATCCACCGTCCTCTGTCAGATTAAGATACATTTCACTAATTCCTTCCTCTGCCAGTTTTTCATCGCCGGTAATTGCCGGTATTTGAGAAAGATATACCATCTTCATCAACTCCGCCATGCAATCATCAAGTCCCGCATCTTTTATGATGACCTTTTCCTTAAGTTCATTGGGATTTGAAACAACTCTAAGAGTATATGGTTTACCATTCTCGTCTTTTTTCTTTATTGCATTCATCTGTTCTGACATTTCTGCCAGTTCTTTTTCCGTTGCTTCCGGCAACATCCATATCATCAGTCTGGCATCGTCATCCACATAAAGGCAATTATACACCAGTGGTACTGTATGACCGCACTTGGCGCATTTGAAAACAAAAATTTCATCTGCCAATAGCTTTTCCTTTCGCTTTTCATTGGCAGTTACATCTACACATTCCCATATTTTTGTTGTCTGCTCGGTTTTGCATATTGGGCATTCGATTGCCTGCATATTAAAATCAGCCATATCTACTGTTATCCTCCTGTTACAAGTTTTAAGTCTCGCCTAATGATTATATCATATAGTAATGCACTGACGCGACTTTTTTGTTATACTCTATTTCTAAGATATATAACACCCTACATGGAGGAACAGATGAAACTTATTTCATGGAATGTAAACGGCCTTAGGGCTTGTATAAAGAAAGGATTTATGGACTTCCTTGCATCCGCAGACGCTGATATACTCTGCTTACAAGAAACTAAGATGCAGGAAGGACAGGAGATCATCGAAACACCTGGTTACCATCAGTTCTGGTGCAGTGCCGAAAAGAAAGGGTACTCCGGTACTCTCACCTTAACAAAGGAAAAACCTCTGTCCGTTTCCTATGGTATCGGCATTGATATACATGATCACGAAGGCAGAGCTGTCACCGCTGAATTCAACGATTTTTATCTCGTTAATTTTTATGTGCCAAATTCTCAGGATCAGCTTAAAAGACTGGCTTATCGAATGCAATGGGAATATGATGTAAGAGATTATCTGTCACAGTTGCGAAAAAGCAAGCCGGTTATAGTATGCGGTGATATGAATGTGGCGGCCGAAGAAATTGATCTTAAAAATCCGAAAACCAATAGAAAAAACGCCGGTTTTTCTGATGAAGAAAGAGAGAAATTTCGACAACTAAAGGCTTCCGGATTTATAGATACCTTTAGATATTTTTATCCTGATCTGGAAGGTGTATATTCCTGGTGGAGTTATCGCTTCAATGCGAGAAAAAACAACGCAGGATGGCGCATAGACTATTTCCTAGCTTCCGAAGAACTGGAAAGTCGATTGTCCGATGCAAAAATTTTAACTGATGTTATGGGAAGCGACCACTGTCCGGTGGTACTTGAACTTAAATAATTGCGAAAAGATGCCCTTCATGGCATCTTTTTTTGCACATAAAAACACCGACCTTCTTTTGCTTCTTTACGCAACTTCCAGTCGGTGTTATCTCTTCACTTCATTTGACATTTCTGGTGGACTCACTCCCTTTCTTTCTCTCTGTCTTCCGCTTTTTCTTTTTTCAGGAGTCTTACTCGCTCCCTTCTTTTTCTACTCTTCCTCTGTTCTTGTCTTAATTATAGCATCTCATCTTTCAAAGTCAATGGGTTTTGCAAAAATATTTTAAATTTTTTTACAATTCTGTTTATTGTACATTTTCATATTTTATATAACACCCATCGACATTCCGAAACCATATATTTCAGTTCATATATCCTTTCTATATTGCCAAAAACACTCTGGCATTTATATATAATACTTTCGATACCTGCAATGCGTTTTCTTTCATGTCCAAATATTTTATTCACCTGTACTGTAATCTCTTCCTCCGAATCTTCCATTATTTTAAACTTATACGGCATAGGTGTCCCGTCATCATACTCAAACACAGCTATGGTTTTTATCGGTTTTGATACTATTTTCACTGCTTGAAGCCTCCCATCATAATATAATCTCCGTCATTAACGCCACCTTGGATTGGTGAAATTTCAGTATTTGCAAATCTGCCTCTGAATATACTGCCATCTCCGAAAAGTTTCCTAATTTCATCCACCACCTTATCCAGCTTTTCGTTTCTCTCTTTGTTTTTACTGTCAAACATGGATAGTTGCACCTGATTATGACCATACAAATCTGATAACGATACACTCATGGCCCTCACCGGTTCTCCTTTCCACATTTCATCAATAAGCTGTTTTGCAATTACATAGATTTCATCTGTTGTTTCTATGGTGCCTGTTAATTTTATCTGATGACTGTATCCGTTAAGATTGCTGCTTCTTATATGCACCCTTACAAGTCCTGCGACTTTTCCGTATCTGCGTAGCCTTTCTCCTACCCTTTCGCACAAAGCCAACAACTCTGTATCAATTTCCTCTCTTGTCAAG
This sequence comes from Gallibacter intestinalis, assembly GCF_014982745.1. Lineage (GTDB taxonomy): Bacteria > Bacillota > Clostridia > Peptostreptococcales > Anaerovoracaceae > Gallibacter > Gallibacter intestinalis. The sequence continues at coordinate 18,678 of NZ_JADCKA010000009.1, forward strand.
AGATCGTAGGAATATGTCAGTCCGTTGCCTAATCCTTTTCGCTGTATTTCTTCGTTTACTGTTACCGGTTCATTATCGACGCCATTGGCATAGTTATGTATTAAAAGCCCATGGCTCTTAAGCACCGTCTTAAGCCATACTGGCGACGCCTTTGCAATATCTCCAATGGTATTTATATTGAATTTTTGCAACTTTTTTTCAGTTGCTCTCCCCACCATAAATAATTCTCTTGCAGGAAGTGGCCACAGTTTTTTCGGTATCTCGTATTTCCACATGGTGTGAATCAAATCGGGCTTTTTCAATTCTCCTGCCATCTTTGCACACAGCTTATTTTCTCCGATACCGATATTAACGGTAAATCCTAATTCCTTTTTTATGCGTTCCTTTATTTCGTAGGCCGCCGCAATGGGATTTCCCATTGCTTTTTTGCATGCTGTCATATCGCAAAAGCATTCATCGATGCTGTATCTCTGAATCAATGGTGTATATTCATAAAGCATTTCATACATGGCTTCACTGCACGAAAGATATAAATCATAATCTGGTGCAAACACCTTAAGCTCAGGACATTTTTGTTTTGCTTCAAATAAACTTTCTCCTGTTTTGATGCCGAATTTCTTTGCCGCAATGGATTTTGCAAGTATTATCCCGTGGCGGTTTTCCGGATTTCCGGAAATCACCGCAGGCATATTTCTTATATCCATACCATATCCTTTTTCTATCAGATCTGCGGCCGTCCAACTCAAATAGGCACTATTTACATCCACATGAAATACAAGCATTAATGTCACCTCTCTGTGTTTACATTATATCGAACATATGTTCGCATTTCAAGGACAAAAAAACAGATGCTGTCGCATCTGGTACTTTCTTGGTTGCGGGGACAACTCTTACTCCCTTCGGTCGTCGTTCCTTCGCCGCTCTTTGATTTCTCTTTTCCTTTTACGGCGGCTACGCTGTCGCATTTTGCATTGCGGCTAACTGAAAAATCACCCTGCAGCTAAAGCTGCGCAAAATCCGCAGGACTTTTCACCTGCTCGCAGGTTCAAGCACTCTCCCCGAATCTAAAATAAAAAACAGATGCTGTCGCATCTGGTACTTTCTTGGTTGCGGGGACAGGACTTGAACCTGCGGCCTCCGGGTTATGAGCCCGACGAGCTACCAACTGCTCCACCCCGCGATATCTATTAAGTTGTGTTGCTAATTTACCTGTTTGGTGCCGGAGACCGGGGTCGAACCGGTACGCCCGAAACGGGCACAGGATTTTAAGTCCTGGGCGTCTGCCAATTCCGCCACTCCGGCGTAAACAGAAAATTGGCTCCAAGGGTGGGGCTCGAACCCACAGCCTACCGGTTAACAGCCGGTTGCTCCACCATTGAGCTACCTTGGAACGCCATGTTACTCATCAGCAACATAGTTAAGTATAAGTTATCTGTTATCGAATGTCAAGAGAAAATTGACTAATCTTTGATTCCCTTTATTCTGATGCCGGATTTCAACAGTATAATCCAAGCGAGCAATGCCAATATGGCTCCTCCGGCTAGGATTATACCCAGTCCCAATATAAAGCTGCTCCAGCCTGCCGCTCCCAAAAGCATACCAAAACTACCTAATGCAGTATGTGTAAAATTTATAAGAGCCGATGCAGACCCCGTATCCCTTTCCTGCTGATTTAAAAGTATCGCAGTGCTGAAGGGACGCACGGCACTTTCCATTACGGTAAACGGTATAAAGCATAAAAGGAAAATTATCGGTGCAACGCTTCCGAAGAAAACAAGCATAAATCCACAGACTATGGAAATAATAACCGCCGCATTCATAAAGGAAATGCCACCGATACGCTTTGTAACCTTAAGATATAATAACGGGCCGAGTATTGATGCCGCTGAATTTATCGCAAAATAATAGCTATATGTGGTTTCCGATAAAGCGAAAAAGTCAATATAAATATATGAACATACGGAAATATATGCCATATACGGAGCTGACAGCACTCCCACGGAAAGCAAGAACAATGAAAATCCCGGATTCTTGCCAACTTTAATCAGACCTCCTAGACTTTTCAGCACCGAAATTGATTCCCTTTCCTCCGAAGGTAGAGTTTCCTGCAAAAATGCTACCGCCACAAGGCAAAGCAGTGCTATTATCGCCAGCAGCCAGAAAGTTGCTCTCCAGCCGGACAAAGTTACTATCCATGCTCCCGCCACTGGAGCAACCATAGGTGCAATAACAGCCATGGCCTGCACCACAGCCAGTACCACATCTCTTGTTTGTCTTTCAAAGCAATCTTTGATTAGCGCAGTAGATACAGCCACCATGCAGCCTGCTCCAAGTGCCTGTATTATACGACTTCCTATAAGAAAACCAACGCTAGGTGCCAAAGCGCATGCACCACTGAAAATCATATAAATGCAAGTGCCTGCTATAAGCATCGGCTTTCTTCCGTATTTATCACTGAGAGGCCCAAAAAGCAATATGCCTACAGCCATAAAGAAAAAGAACCCCACCAAAGTAATATTACCGCTATTAATGCAATAAGCCCTGTTTTCTTTAAATACTTCTGCTGTACTTCCATGTGGTCCTTTCTTTTTTATTTTTCATCATCACTGTTCGACTCTGGATTCTCTGATCGTTCTTGCGCATCTGCTCTCAGATTTTCCTCTATGATGCTCTTTTTCTTTTCGTATTTTTCCGCAAGCTCATCCTGTCCGCGACCTTTGTATATCCTTATCAGTCCTTCCATGGAACCCATATCCGCGGCATTCAGCTGCAGTGTTCTCTTATATTCTCTCTCCGCAGCATCCATGTTACCCACTTCTTCATAAGCAACTCCCAGATAGAAGTGGAGAGGCCACCAGGTTTCATATCCGCTAGCAGCAAAGCCCGACAATATGCCTATGCCCTCTGCATATCTGCCGCTTATAACAGCATTACATCCAGCTTCAATTCTTCGTGGCTCCGCTATCTCGCGAAGTCTCTGGGCCGCCTCTTGAGCCGCCTGATGGTCTTTTGCTATTGGCAGAAACTTTTCCCATGCCAAGCCGGCTTTTTCATAAAGTCCCATATTAAGATATGCATAACCTAAAAAGAAATATGGCTGGTCAAAGTCCGGATAATCTTCTGTGAGCTTTTCGAAGGCTTCTGTGGATTCAGCCTTGCACATTCCGATAAAAATCTCATCATCGGATGAGTTGTACATTTCGCGACATACCCTCGCGTAATTATACATAGCTTCCATCATATCTGGCTCAAGAAACAAGGCCGCCCTAAAATGAATACATGCTTCCTGCATATTACCCGCTTCAACAGCTTTTACGCCTGTCATTAAAACATCCTGCGGCAATCTTTCATTAAAAAATCTACCCATGAATTTCTTGTAGGCATTGGCATATTTAAAGTTTGGATCACAGCCTACAACTCTTACCATATTGCCAGCAATCTCTGTAGCCGATACTCCGCTTCCTCCCGAAAACCTTTTTAAGTCTCTTGGGTCAATGGGCACACGAACACCCCTTGCCACGTCTTCAATATTGAGCCTTTTCATGAATTCATCTGAAAACTCCACGAAAAGGTATCCTTTTATGTATTCTGCAAGGTATTTTGCAAGACGATCCTTTTCAAAAGTATAACTCATTTAAATTTCCCATCCTTTTTTATCAAATCTCTTTACCGCCTCAGGATTCATGCGCTCTGTAAGGTCATTATAAAGAGCTTCTTTTATATTTTCTCCGCAATCGGTTTCTTCCTTCGCAAAACGAGCCAGTATTCTGTAATTATCCTCTTTTTTATGACTGCTCCTTTGATAGCCTTCTCTAAAATAAAACTCTGCAAAACAATCATAAAAGTCAAAGGCGGTTTTAAATGATGCAATTACAGCAGCTAGCCCTCGATTAAATCCACCCTTATTATAAAAATCATCAAGAACATGTTCGATGCGTTTAAGCCTTACCATATCATCAGGGCCCATAAAATCATTTTTTATAACCTGATACGGCGCTTTACCATCAAAGACATATCCGTATTTATCCGCTTCTGCTCTTATAACAGTACCTTTAAGCAATTTTAAAAATCCCAGCTGCAGTTCATCTGCTCCAAGCCCGTAAACCTCATTAAATGATTTCTTAAAGCTTTCCATATCCTCATATGGAAGCCCTGCAATAAGATCAACATGCACAGGGCAATTTGCTGCCGCCACAAGCTTTGATGTATTGTCCAAAACTTTATCGATATTTGCACTTCTGCCCACCGCTTCAAGGGTTTTAGGATTTGTCGATTGTATGCCTACCTCAAATCTAAATAGATTTTTTCTGGCTCCAGCTATAAGCTTCATCAACTTTTCCGTCAATATTTCTGCACAGATTTCAAAATGAAAATTTGTAGTCCCGTTGTCATTTTCCATTATAAAGCTCAGTATTTCTTCGCTTCTTTCCGCCGACCAATTAAAAGTTCTGTCAAGAAATTTAACCTGTCTTGGCTCTGCATCTATTATCTTGGAAAGCTCTTTTTTTACTCGTTCCATAGGAAAAGCCCTGATTTTTTTATCAATGGATGACATGCAGTAACTGCAGTTATAAGGACATCCTCTAGCCGTTTCGTAATATAAGATTTTCAAATCATCAGCTTTATTAAGAGCATTAGGAACATCCTCTGGTGCAACGCATCCGCCATCGATTATGCGACATCCGATATTATCATTTGTCGCTTCATTTTTAACGGCTTTGTCATTTTTAGCCGCCAGCGCTTCAAGGAAATCCGGCAGCACCTTTTCTCCTTCTCCCCTGATTACAACATCTACAAACGGCTTTGCCTTTAAAAGTTCTTCCGCATCATAGCTTACTTCAGGACCTCCTAAAACTATAACCATTTTCGGAAATGCTTTTTTTAGGTTTTCGCATACATGCAAAGTCTTTTCTATATTCCATATATAACAAGCAAAACATACCGCGTCGTATCCCGCCGCGGCTATTTCGTTATATATATAATCATCGCTGTTGTTGATGGTAAATTCGGCTCTTTCAATTTTAAAGCCTTTTTTACCTTTGCTGTCGAGCTCAGCAGCTCTTTTTTCGGCAGCTGCACTAAGATATGCCACCGCCGGTGATGAATGTATGAACTTTGAATTTAAAGTTCCCACAAGCACTTTCATTTTATTTAAACCTTCTCCTACAGGGCTCTGAATCTCTCCGCCTTGAGCAGACTGCTGTCCGCCAACGCATTTTTAAGCTGTCTTATAAATCTGTCTTTATCCCTCGGCAGATCTCCGCGCAGCACCACATAATTTGATGCGTGATTACTTCTGAATACACACGGCTTAGAAGGATCCACATTTACATTTTCCATAAGGAGCAGTGTTTCTTCCACCACCTCATGGGCAGTGAGAAGCTGTATCTTTCCTTCCTGAACATCCTTATACATCGGTGCCGACGGCTCTAGCAAAAGAGTCAACAGTCCCACATAAGACGCTCCCATTTCGCTTATCATAGTTCCTGTTTCGATGGCATGTTCTCTCCAGTTGGCCTTGCCTCCAAGTCCTGATATAAATGTAACCGAAGCCTTTATACCTGCAGCTTCTGTTTTCTTAACCGCCTCGATAATCTCAGCCCTGGTAGCTCCTTTGTTTATATCCTTTAAGACTTTATCCGAACCGGATTCCGCACCTATATAGATAAATTCAAGGCCAGCATCTCGCAGGGCTTCCAGTTCTTTAGGAGTCTTTGCCAAAATGTCCTTCGGTGCTCCATAAAGATTTATCCTTTCCACTTCTGGTAAAATTTCATGGATTTTTTCCATGATAAAAAGAAGCTTATCCGTAGCTAGGCACAAAGCGTCCCCATCACATAAGAATACTCTCCTTATGTAAGGATAATACTGCCTTGCCATATGCAAATCTTCGATAACCTCATCTATATCCCTGATTCGAAATGGTTTATCCCTATACATGCTACAAAAGGCGCACCCATTATGAGTGCAGCCCATTGTAACTTGCAGGAGATAGCTTCTGGCCTCGCTTGGAGGTCTATATATGTCTCCTTCATATCTCATTTGTTTTCTCCAGTTTACATTGCAATTAAATTACATTCTTTCTGGCGCCTGAATACCTAAAAGTGCCAATCCGTTGCTAATAGCAGTCTTTGTACATATTACCAACGCCAGTCTACTTACCGTTGCAGCTTCATCGTCTGTAACGATTCTCTCACTCTGATAGAATCTGTTAAATGCCTGAGCTATGTCAATTATATGTCTTGTTATAACCGACGGCTCATATTTATCTGCTGCTTCCTGTATAACTTCAGGCATTCTGTATATAAGCTTTGCTAGCTCATATGCGCTGTCTGAGCATATCAAAGAAGCATCAAAACCTTCCAACTTTTCGGCTTTTGCTGTCAGCTCTTCTCCAGCCTTTCTCATAAGAGAGCATGCTCTGGCATGAGTGTACTGAACATAAGGACCTGTTTCTCCCTCAAAGTTTAAAACCTTATCCCAGTCAAAAACATAGTCCTTGATTCTGTTGTTAGACAGTTCGTTAAACATAACTGCACCGATACCAACCTGTGCTGCGGTTTCGTCTATATTATCTGTGGCAACGCCCTTTTCCTCAATGATTTCACGGGTTTTTTCCACAGCTCTGTTCAGCACGTCCTCAAGGAATACAACTCTTCCCTTTCTCGTGGACATCACTCCGTCCTTAAGACTTACCATTCCGAACGGCACATGAACGCAGTCTCCTGCCCAATCGTAGCCTAAAAGCTCAACGATTTTAAACCACTGCTGGAAATGAAGATTCTGCTGAGAAGCCACCACATAGATATTTTTGTAAAAGTCGTAGTGTTCTTTTCTGTATACTGCAGCAGCAATATCCCTTGTAATATAAAGGGTAGAGCCATCCGACTTTGTAACCAGTGCAGGCGGCATCCCGTATTTTTCAAGATCAACAATCTGAGCGCCTTGAGACTCTTGCAAAAGTCCCTTTTCCTTAAGTTCATCTAAGATTCTCGGCATTTTATCCGAGTAAAAGGATTCTCCGGCATAGGAATCAAATTCAATACCCAGCATTTTATAAACCCTTGTGAACTCCTTAAGAGATTCATCTCTAAACCACTGCCAAAGTTCCGTTTCCTCCGGTTCGCCCTTTTCCAGTCTTGCGAATATATCCCTAGCTTCCTGTTCAAGAGATGGATCCTTTTCCGCTTCCTCATGGAACTTGGTATAGTAGCTGAGCAGTGTCTTTATAGGCTCCTTTTCCACATCTTCTCTATTGCCCCATCTTCTGTAGGCGCTTATCATCTTTCCAAACTGCGTACCATAATCTCCGAGATGGTTGATTCTTACGGTGTTATATCCCAATTCATCAAAGATTTTATATATGGAATTTCCGATTACAGTGGACCTTATATGTCCTATATGGAAAGGCTTTGCTATATTAGGTGAAGAAAATTCCACAATAACGGTTTTTCCTTCTCCCTTATTACTCTTTGTGAAGTTTTCCTTCTTTTCGCCGACTTCCTTTACTATATCTCCCACAAATCTTTCTCTTGAAAGATAAAAGTTGACATAGGCGTTTACATTTTCCACCTTTTCAAAGAGCCCGTCATTTGGAACTCCTGCCGCAATGTCTGCAGCTATTAAAGGTGGTGCCTTTCTCAGAATTTTAGCCAGTCTAAAGCAAGGAAATGCATAATCTCCCATTTTTTCATCGGCAGGAATTTCTATCATCTGTTCTATTTCTTCTGCTGTAAGTCCGTCTATCAGCGGCGCCAAAATCTCCGCGATGGACTTCTTATAACTTGTCATTTAAAACTTCTCCTTTTCGGTGTATATCTTTATTCCATGTTCTCTGAGCGTCTTGGCAAAAATGCCTTCACCATCCACCATAGTTCCTGTAAATGTTCCGTCATAGACTTTATCTTTTCCGCAGGAAGGACTGTTGGATTTTAAAATCGCACCTTCGATTTCTTCACCGATAGACATGGCTGCCGCCACAGCTCTTATATAAGCGATTCTGGCTCCGTCCTCAAAGGCCTTTGTCACATCTTCGCCTTCTTCGTTTATTACGGCACCGTCCTTTATTTCCGATTTAGGTCTCGGAACAGACAGCTTACCCAAAGTTTCAGGACATACCATACAAACAGTATGGTCTTCTGTTAATTCCTTTACCCAATCTGTAAGGTTATCATTTCCATCATATCTGCAAGGTTCTCCAAGCAGACACGCACTTACTATATACATAACGCCACTCCTTTTCAATTTATATGCAGCTATAACTCCCTTTGCAATCTGCAATCACATTTAGACTAAATTATATTATATCACATATTAAACCAGTTTATATTCGAAACATATAAGGTTTTCCAGTATTGCCTGTTCAAAAAAGAATTCCGTTATACCCACATATCTAAATCCCAGTTTTGTATAAAGCTTTGCAGCAGGTTCATTAAATTCATATGTGTCCAATCTCATGGCCTTGCAGCCTAGTTTTCGCCCATGCTCCAGAGCAAAATCCACGAACTCCTTTCCCAGACCCTTGCCCTGTTGATTTATATCAATACAAAGAGTATGAATCACGATAATTTCATCGCCTTCTCCCGGAAACTCCCAATCCAGTTTTGCATATTCCTCCGGCTGAATGTGATTAAGCACATAGCTTCCCACAATCTCACCATCCATTTCGCCCACATATATAGTTCCCGCTTCCAGCCCGGCCCTGGCATTTTTTTCCGTAGGATAGACACCTTTTATCCAGTTTGTTTTTGTTCCATGTTCCGCTTCATAGTCCAAAAAATCTTCGTAAATTTCAACTATCCTGGCTATGTCCTCTTTACGGCCTTTTCGCACTGTCAAATTTGCCATACTTGCATACCTTTCCTTTCGACCGGCTTATTTTAAAGTTACTACAGTAACTCCGTCTCCACCTTCATCGAAATTTCCTTTTCTAAAGGATTTGACCTGCGGATGTTTTTTAAGCATGGAATGGATACCGTTCTTAAGTATTCCTTCTCCTCTGCCATGAATTATCGTAACCTCCGACAGATGCGCCATAAAGGCATCATCTATATATTTTGCCACATTGGCCAAAGCATCATCGAGATTCTGCCCCTGAACATTTATCGTAGGCGATACGCTCACAGACTTGGATCTGTACAGTCCAGCATATGTGCTTTTGCCGGTTTTAGGCTTTGGCTTTTTCTTTTTTCTTGTACCGTCAATAATAAGTTTAAGATTTTCGGCCTTGCATTTCATTTTCATAATGCCCACCTGAACGGTTATTTCACCGCGACTGTCTGGAAGCGCAATTACTTCTCCATTCTGTCCTATGGTGAGCACCTTTACCCTATCGCCAACCTTTATGTCATCTAAAGAAACAGGATCGTTATTTTCTTCAATGCGTATAGTTTCCTTATATCTTCCTGCCGCATCTCTTATCATCTTTCTCGAACGGTCCATACGCCTGTTTCTCTCACTTCTGTCTTCAAGTCTATCCAGTTCCTTAAGCTCTTCCCTTACCGTTTCACTAACCTCTTTAGCATCGGCAATAATGGCCCTGGCCTCTTCCTTGGCGCTGTTTATCATCTTTTCTCTGCGGGCACTTTCCCTTTCAGCCCTTTTATCCATTTCTTCCTTAAGGCTTCTGGCTTCCTCCCTTTCAATGCGCGCCTGCTCCAGTTCCTCTCTGGCAGCTTTCCTATCGGATTCTATTGCCTCTAAAACTGCTTCAAACTGAATATCTCCGCCTTCCAAAAGGCCTCTTGACCTTTCGATGATTTCTTCGGAAAGCCCCAGTTTTCTTGAAATTTCAAAGGCGTTGGATTTGCCTGGGATGCCTATGGAAAGCCTGTATGTAGGACTTAAAGTTTCCACATCGAATTCCATGGAAGCGTTTTCCACACCCTCCGTCTGCAGAGCATATTTTTTAAGTTCCGTATAATGGGTCGTAGCCATCATCTTTGCTCCCTTGGCCTTTAATGTTTCCAGAATGGAAATTGCCAAAGCAGCACCCTCAGTGGGATCTGTGCCGGCTCCCAGTTCGTCTAAAAGCACCAAGGTGTTTTCAGAAGCCCTATCAACAATTTCCACTATATTTTTCATATGAGAGGAAAAAGTAGAAAGACTTTGCTCTATGCTTTGTTCATCACCTATATCTGCAAAAACGTCCTCGTAAACGGGAATTTTGCTTCCGTCATTTGCAGGAATATGAAGACCGCTTTGAGCCATAAGGCTCAAAAGGCCTGCAGTTTTCAAAGTGACAGTCTTACCTCCAGTATTCGGCCCTGTAACCACTAATACATTATATTTTTCACCCAGAATTATATCCACTGGTACCGCTTTGCTCTGATCGAGAAGCGGATGTCTTGCTTTCTTTAGTTCCAAAACTCCGTCTGCTGAAATCCTTGGATACCCTGCTTTCTGGATATTTGCCAGCTTACCCTTTGCCATTATAAAATCCAGATGCAGCATAATCTGAAGATTGTTTTTAAGCATGGAAGCTCCTTCCGCAACTCTGGAAGAAAACTCCGCCAAAATTCTTTCAACCTCAGCTTTTTCCTCTGCCTCAAGCTCTCTGAGCTCATTATTCATGGTAACAATAACCTGTGGTTCAATAAACAGAGTCGCACCGGATGAACTCTGGTCATGGATAATTCCCGGGAATTTACCTCTGTGTTCCTGCTTTACCGGTATAACATATCTGCCATCTCTTACCGTAACAATGGAATCCTGCAGCATGCTCTGATTGTCAGATCTGCTTATTATCTGATTTATTCTGTTTTTAATGGCTTCATTTTGGCGCACAATATTTCTTCTGATATTTTTAAGATCCACAGAAGCGTTATCACTTAACATATCCTCCGACTCTATAGATCTATCCAAATCATCTGCTAAGCTCGCAAATGTCTCTAGCAGTTCCGTCTGGGAAATAATCATCGGAAGCTCAGGCACATCACCTTTCATATACGATTTAACCGCCGTAGCCACTTTAATATCATACAAAATATGCAGCAGTTGACGGATTGTCAGCGTACCGCCTTTTTCTGCCAACACAACGCTTTCCCTTATATCATAAAAATTCCCAAGAGGAAGGGCTCCTTTATAGGTTATGAGCCTTACGGCTTCATCTGTCTCTGCCAGAGCTGTCTCTATCTCTCTTGGGTCGGAAAAAGGCTTCAGCTCCGAAATGGCATCTCTTGTCATACCGGAGCCCGCCTGCGCCTTTAAAAGCCCTATGATCTTATCGTATTCAAGAACCTTCAAAGCTTTTTCGTTCATTTATTTCATCCCGCCTCTTAATTTCTCAAGTTCACTTTTGATTCGTATGTTTTCCATCTGTAAATCAAAGAAGTTATTTTCAAGGTCTTTATATCTAGCTTCAGCTTCCGCCAGCTTCTTTTGAACTCCCTTTTGGATTTCCTCCTGAATGGAGCCCTGTCCTTGAATAATCTTTTCAACTTCCTTTTCCTTTGCCTGAAGCTTCGCAGTCAGCTGTTCCTTCTGCTTCTGGATGGCAGCATTTTCCTCTTTGTACTCCAGGAAATTCTTTTTTGCTTCATCCCAAAGCTGTATATAATGCTGAGTATCTCCTTCTAGCTGCTCAGCTATTTTCTTTGTCTCTTCCAACTCGTCTTTACAAGCAAAATACTCGTTGGCAATGTTTACCGCAGACAAAACAGCCATCGACGATGACGGTAACGCGTTTCCCGTCGCCTCTTCAATCTCTCTCATCTTGTTATCCACCCAGGATGCCACCTGTATCATTCTGTCTTGAGACTCATCCCCTGAGATGGTATATTCCTGACCGAAAATATTTACCGTTACTCTGTTGCTCATGGTTTCCTCCTAAATTACCCTTAAGCCTCTTTTGAAGCAAATTCTTCCAAGGTTTCAAAATGTATTTCGCAGCAAGCTCCTTTGCTTATTCCGAATCTTTCTGCTACATCAGAATGAATCTCACCCATAATACCGATTTCAATCTGTTCCTCTGCAGTCATGCCAGAAAGAGCTGCAACCAGATCCTTCATAATCTGAAGTTCTGCTTCGCCAAATTCGTTACCTGCGTTATTTACCTTTTCCTCAAGTTCTGCCATCTTCTCTTTTCCGTTATTTTCATCGCCGATGTCCAGAATGATTCTTACACATTTTTTCGGATTATATACTCCATATTCAGCTTCCGGTTCAAATATGACATTTTCAATTCCTAAATTGCTAAGGAAATTTTCAATCATTTCTTTAAGAATCGTAAAACTATCTCCGCCGCCACAGATTCCAATAGTAAGATCCTCTGATTCCTCTGGAAATCCATTGTTTTCGCTTCTAGTCATGCTCGGCATAAATGTACTTCCGATCTCATAGTATCTAAGGCTTCTCATGCCTCCGAGGCAGTTTCTGCCCAGCATATCCAACATTCCTGGAGTCAATATAGTTCTCAAAGCCACAGGCTCCTCTCCCTGAGAGCCTTCTAGCCTAACAGCCTCCCTTTCCCAGGAGTCCTCATCTATACCCGCATCGTCCAAAATGCTGTTATTTATAAACAGGGAAGTTTTAATCTCTTCCGCTCCCATTTCCTCAAGAATATTCTTTACAATATTTTTAAAATTATCCTGCATAGTTATCTCTTATCTCTCCTTGATTGATACATAAGTATTCCAGCTGCCACCGCTGCATTAAGCGAATCTATACTGCCGCTCATAGGAATCTTAACATTTATATCCGTGTTTTTCTCAAATTCTTCGCTCATGCCGTTGCCTTCATTTCCTATGACAATAGCAGTATCCTTGGAAAGGTCTGCATCGTAATAATACAGGTCAGTATTTAATGCCGTCCCTACGATGGTCTTTCCATATTTTTTCAGCATATCCACGGTTTCAGTGGCAGACTCCGCAAAATATATCGGAAGTCGCATAATCGAGCCAGCTGCCGCTCTTACCACCTTAGGAGAATATATATCCCCCGTACCCTTTACAGATATTACACCGCCGTATCCTGCAGCATCTGCGGTTCTTATAATTGTGCCAATATTGCCCGGATCCTGAAGTCTGTCAAGAACTATGATATTTCCCTGTCCTTCTTCTCTTTCCGAAACTGCACCTATAAAGGTTTCCCAATTAAAGGTCTTTTTACGCACTACAGCCAATACCCCTTGACTGGTTTCCGTATGGGCTATATTTTCAAACAATCTGTTATCAAACAGCACCGCATTAGTTTCATAACCGCTTATGTTTTCAGCATGATCTGTTTCTGCTATGACAATCTCCGCCATGCCTGCCTTGCAGGCCTCTCTTACCAGCTTTTCACCTTCTACCAAATATAGGCCCGTGGCATCTCTATGTTTTTTTGTGCCTAACGCTTTACATTGCTTATATATTCTGTTGTCTTTAGATGTAATGACCTTCATGGAATATAAGCCTTTCTTTTTAAAAGAAAAGCCGGTGAAAATTACCGGCTTTTTTAACAAGTTATTTATTTAAGGAATGACGGTACTTCGAAATCTGATGGCACTGTATCGGATTCCAGATCCTTAAGTACATCGCTTAATGTCTGCTTTTTAGGTGTTCCGTCTTCAAAAGTGTCCTTGTCTGTGTTTTCGCCTTCTGTATCGTCACCTTCTTCGTCGAATTTGCGTACGTCTGAATAATTACCCGGCTGATTTTCGAAGCCTGTAGCGATAACAGTAATCTTCATTTCGTCCTTTAACTCTTCCTTTACGGAAGTTCCGAATATGATGATTGCATCCTTATCCGCAACATTCTGTATCTGGTTGGCAGCCTCGTTTACATCTAGCATTCCCATTTCGTATCCGCCTGCGATATTTAAGAGTATCGCTTTTGCTCCGGCAACGGTAGTTTCCAGCAGAGGGCTTTCCACGGCATTCTTAACCGCATCCTGCACTTTGTTTTCGCCTTTTCCTACACCTATACCCATATGAGCAACGCCTCTGTCTCTCATTACAGTCTGTACGTCGGCAAAGTCAGCGTTAATCAAGCTGTTATCTCCGATAAGCTCAGTAATTGACTGAACACCCTGCTTGAGGATTTCATCTGCCATTTTAAGAGCATCAACCATTGAAGTATTAGGCTCTGCTATATCAAGCAACTTATCGTTTGGAACTATAACTATGGAGTCAACAAACTTCTTAAGGAATTTTATACCCATTTCGGCATGTTCAGATCTTCTTCTGCCTTCAAAGGTAAACGGTCTTGTCACAACTCCCACTGTAAGTATTCCCATATCCTTGGCAACCTTTGCAATGATAGGAGCAGCACCTGTACCTGTTCCGCCTCCCATACCTGCTGTAACAAATACCATATCGGCTCCGCTGATATGTCTTGTTATATCTTCGATATTTTCCTCTGCAGAACGCTGTCCAACTTCAGGATTTCCTCCGGCACCAAGACCCTTTGTAAGCTTTTCACCGATCTGAATCTTAGCTTCTGCTTTGCATACATCCAAATCCTGTTTATCTGTATTTATAGCAATGAAGTTTACATTTTTAAGATCTGCCTCAATCATTCTGTTTACTGCGTTGCATCCGCCACCTCCGACACCTACAACTATGATCTTGGCCTTGCCTTCATTGTTGATTTCAAAGTCCAAAAAATTTGCTCCCATTTATGTAATCCTCCGGTAAATTATCTTTTTTACAATATGTATTGATTATATCATAATTACATCGAATATTGTAGTATATATTGTAGCAATTCTCTAAAATATTATCTAAAAATTATTCAAAAGTCGGGCTAAATGAGCAATAGCCTTTCTTTTCCACGGTTACTGTTCCTCGCTTTATTTTTCTTCCGTAAAGATCTGACAAAACACCCTTAAGATCTCCGTTATCTATAATCTTAATCAGCTCATCATATGTGCATTTAACATAAAGTCTATCATACACATTGCAGACCACTTCTTTCTCGCCCACGGAGACACTCTTAAAGAACAAGTCTGCAGCATTTGCTTTTTGTATTATCTCAACTGACTGTTGGTAGATTTCCGCTTCTTTCGGCTCTACTTCTTCACCGCTGTCCATTTTTTTAATGGTTATCCCATTTATTTCCGTCACCTGTGGCTGTGAATCCACAAGGCCTATGACAATGCCCTGCGCATCTAATACCACATATTTCTCGCCATATGGAAGGGTCATGGCTGCCGTTCTCTCTGCCACATTTATGGTAAGAGTTCCCGGAAGCTGTCTGTCTATTGTCACATCTCCGTAAAGAGGACTCTTTTCCTGCATTTTCTTCACTATCTGCCTTTTATTCATAAAAAAGATATTGTCTCCGGTCTTTATGCCCGAATCCTCTATGGCAGTTTCCACAGCAATATTAACATTGCCCTCTACTTTTATTTCCGTAATATCAAATCTGGATGAAGACATCACAAGAAAAGCTGCTCCGACTATTATTATCAGTATAAAAAACTTTAAGAGATAATGTTTTTTCTTTCTCTTTTTTCGTCTTTGAGGTCTGAGCTGCTCTTCCTCCGGCTGCACAATGGAATCCTCCGTTGTATCCGATTCCTGCTGCACATTCGTCATCGTATCAGTTGTAAGTTCCGGGTTCAACTCCCTTTCCTCTGCCATTCTATCCTTCCATGTTATTGATTATATGATAGTAAATAATATCAGCTGCATCTAAAGGCGCACAATCCTTTGCCGCTCCAGACATCTTTAATATGGCATCCGTATCCTGCCTTAAACTCTCTATCTCGTCTACCAAAGCTTGACCGGAAAGCTCCGATTCCTCCATCAAAACTGCCCCACCTTTGTCCGCTATGGCCTTGGCGTTAAACATCTGATGATTGCCTGTTACATTAGGTGAAGGAATAAGTATTGACGGTGTTCCGCACACTGCAATTTCTGAAACTGCCAACGCACCGCTTCTCGATACCACAATATCAGATGCTGACAGATATTTTTCCATATCGTTTATATATTCCAGAACATGAATATTGCCGCCCGGTTCAATACTTCTATCTTCCATTTCGCGAAGCACAGGCTCATAATATCTCTTACCTGTTACAAAATACACCTGCACACCGTCCTGGTTATTGTACCTTGCTGCCACATCAAGCATGGCACGATTTATTCTTCCTGCACCCTGACTTCCACCGAAGGAAAGCAGCACAAAATCATCCGGATTAATGCCTAGCTCTTTTCTTGATTCTGCCTTATCGGCGCTAAAAAACGAATCTCTTACCGGATTTCCAGACACTACATGTTTTTTAGGCTCCTTAAAATACTGTGCTCCTTCCTCAAAGCCCAGAAAAACCGCATCCACATATTTTTCCAAAAGCTTGTTTGTAAGTCCCGGCGCAGCATTCTGTTCATGAATGTATGTCTTTATTCCCATCTTTGCAGCAGTTTTCACCACCGGTCCACATACATATCCACCTGTACCTATAACCGCATCAGGCTTAAACTCTTCAATTATACGCTTTGCCTGTCTTTTACCGGCACTGTAATCTTTAAGGGTCTTGAAATTTTTAAGAAGGTTTCTGCGATCTATGCCGCTGGCGTCTATAAAGCGTATCTCATATCCGCTTCTTGGCACCAGTTCCTTTTCCAGTCCATGCTGCGTGCCAACGAAAAGTACCTCTGCATCCAGAGTTCTTTCCTTAAACTTGTCAGCTATAGCTATGGCCGGATAAATATGACCTCCGGTACCTCCTCCTGTCATTAGAATTTTCATTTTACACCTCAGTTAATATATATCCTTTCCTCCAGGTTTTTCCTGGTGGCTGCTTGTTCCTCGCTTTTTTTCGCCTGCCTTGAAATATTTAAAACTATACCCATGCCTATACAATAAAGTACCATCGCATTTCCTCCGTAGCTTACAAAAGGAAGTGCAACTCCCGTAGGAGGCATGGAAGAAGTTACAATCGCTATATTGAAAATAAGCTGTATTCCTATCTGCATCATCACTCCACAGCCAAGAAGCAATCCAAATCTATCCGGAGCGTTGAGAGCAACTTTAAGTCCTCTCCATATCATATAAGCAAAGGCCGCAACCATAATCAGTATGCCTATATAACCCAGTTCCTCTCCAATAATAGCCAAGATAAAGTCATTTTGTGGTTCCGGAAGATACAGGGTTTTCTGTATACTGTTACCCAATCCTTTACCGAAAAGCCCTCCAGAGCCCAAGGCTAAAAGGGATTGTACTACCTGATAAGAGTCTCCCTGAGGGTCTGCAAATGGGTCTAGGAATGAAGTAACTCTATCCAGATGATATCCGCCGCCGGCAAATATGTACAGTAAACCTGCCGCCGCGCCAATGGCAAGTAGAATAACGAAATAACTTATTCTTACTCCCGCAATAAACATCATTGCTATGATGATTGCTACCACCGTTGCCGCCGTTGACATATTAGGCTGCATCATTATAAGCACGCCGTAAATGCCACATATGAGCAGCATCGGAATAATGGTGCCCGTAAGGGAGTTTATTTCTTTTTCTTTTTTATCTGCCAAATAACCTGCCGTAAAAAGTATTGCTGCTATCTTAGCAATTTCTCCCGGCATCAAAGTTGTAATCTTAAGGTTAAGCCATCTTGTGGCACCCTTTACGGTAACTCCTAAAGGAGTAAACAAAAGCAATAGCAAAACAATGCTGACTATAAGTATTATTTTGTAATACTTTTTATACAGCTTGTAGTCTATATATGAAAAGACAAACATACACAGAGCGCCGATTATGACCCAAGCCGCGTCCCTTATAAGATAGGAATAGGGTTTTCCGTACTGGTCCATTGACCAATAATAGCTGGCACTGAATACCATAACAACGCCGAAAACCATTAGTCCTAAAGTAACCAGCACCAGCGGAAAATCAACTCCCGGTACCCTGGTTTTAACCTGCTCTATAAATCCAGCTCCTGCCTTTGTATGCTTTTTAAGCACTCCTCTTTTCGCTTTTTTTATTTCTCTTGTTTTGTGTTTTTCGTGTTTTCTCTTATCTTTCTTCATCTTTTAATTTATTAACACATTCCTTAAAGTCGCGACCACGCTCCTCAAAGCTGTTATACATGTCCCAGCTTGCGCACGCCGGAGAAAGAAGCACTGTGTCTCCCGGTTCTGCCACGCGAAATGCTTCTCTGACGCAGGCTTCCATATCCTTTACTATAATGGTATTTTGATATCCTTTCTTCTCAGCGGCAGCCTTTATTTTACCGGCCGTCGCACCCATCATGACCACTTGTTTAACCTTGTCTCCGAAGCTGTCTATAAAATCACCATAATCGGCGTTTTTATCATATCCTCCTGCAATAAGCACAATCGGTCCGTCCACCGCTTCAATGGCCTTTATAGCCGCATCTGTATTCGTTCCCTTTGAGTCGTTTACAAACTTAACTCCGTTGATTTCTCCTGACGGCTCAAGCCTGTGCTCGACTCCTCCAAATTCTCTTAATGTCTTTGCGATGATTTCCACAGAAACTCCGGCAAAATATGCCATGGCAACCGCTGCCAATGCATTTTCCAGATTGTGGCTTCCCGGTATAAGAAGCTCATCCTTTCCGCAGATATCCACCAAATTTTCCTCTTCATTTATCACCACAATTCGGTCATCCTTTACGAAAGCTCCGAATTTTAAAGGTTCCAGTCTACTGAAAGGCACAACCTTTGCCTTTGTTCCGGAAATCAGAGCTAGACTCTGCTTGTCATCAAAGTTTATAACAACATAATCTCCTTCACTCTGATTTTCCATAATTCTGGCCTTGGCCTTGCCGTAATTTTCCATGGTTTTATGTCTGTCCATATGGTCTGGCGTGAGATTTAATATCGCCGAAACCTGAGGCTTAAAATCCTTTATTGTTTCCAGCTGGAAGCTGCTGGTTTCCGTAACCATCCATGTATCTTCTGTTGAATTTAAAGCTTCTGTTACCACTGGATTTCCTATATTCCCGACAACTCTCGTGTCTCTTCCTGCGTTGGCAAGAATCTCACCTACTAAAGTTGTTGTAGTTGTTTTGCCGTTGGTACCTGTTATTGCTATAAAATGTCCACTGCCACATCTGTATGCCAGCTCTAATTCTCCGATGATTTCCGCACCGGCATTTTTTGCTTCTTGCACAAATGCTACAGCAGGCGGTACTCCTGGACTTAATACCAGCATGTCAAAATCAATGACATCCTCTGGTACATGGGCAAAATGGCACTCAACGCCTTTATCCTTAAGGAATTTCATATCCTCATCGGAAATGTCTCTTTCTTCCTTGGAATCCTGCAAAGCCAATCTTTTTACTTTTCCTGCAAGAGCCTCAATGGAAGCCCTTCCAGATCTGCCAAGCCCGACTACCAGGACGCTTTTTTCTTTAAGTGTATCAAGATATCCGTTCATATATTTCCTCTCCTATGCTAACCATAACGCCAGTCCGCAACAGATCAGGGTTACGGTCCAAAACATCAGAACAACTTTTCTCTCGTGCATGCCGCCTTCTTCAAAATGATGGTGAAGAGGCGCCATTCTGAACAGTCTCTTTCCTCCTGTGGCCTTAAAATATCCCACCTGTAGAATAACTGACAGAGTCTCTAGCACATATATAAGTCCCGCTATTGGGAGCAAAAATTCCATTTTCATCATAAACGCCGCAACGGTGATTCCTCCGCCTATGGCAAGGGAGCCTGTATCTCCCATAAATATCTTTGCCGGGTTTTTATTGAAGGCTAAGAACCCTATGCATGCGCCGCACAGAGCCGCAAACATCAATTCGCTCGGAAGATGACCAACGCTGCTTGCCACATATGCCATATAAAGGGATACTATAGTTGTTACACCGGCAGCCAAGCCATCCAGGCCATCCGTAAGATTAACACCATTTGTCATGGCTAATATGGTAAAGATAACAAAAGGTATATAGAAAATACCAAAATCTACATAAATCTGCGCAAACGGTATGTATACCAAAGTTCCTATGTCTGAAAACTCCGCCATATAAACTGCAATTACCACGGCAAACAGAAACTGCAGACCGAACTTCTGATAAGGCTTCAACCCTTCGTTTTGCTTCTTTATTACCTTAAGATAGTCGTCAAAAAAACCTATGGCTCCAAAGAATATCAATCCGCTTAGACATATAAGAGTATCTGCCATTGAAGTCTTGCTGACGCTTCCCACGATGGCGGCAATTACCACTGCAATTATTATGGCAATTCCACCCATGGAAGGTGTTCCGGATTTTTTCATATGCGACTGAGGGCCTTCATCTCTTATGTTCTGGCCCATCTGCTTTCTTTGTAAAATAGGAATAGCCTGCTTTGTTAAAATAAATGCCAGCAGGAATCCCAAAAGCCCTGTAAGCAGTGCGTCGGTTGTAGCAAAATCCATATTTTATCTCTCCCCAATCTCATTCAAAATATATTCTGTGATTCTTTCAAGGGCCATGCCTCGTGATGCCTTCACAAGCACCACATCGCCGTCCTTAAAGAAATCCTTTGTGGCCTCTTTAAACTCCTCCACCGTATTAAAGTGATTTTCACAGGAAATGAACTTTCCCAGTTCTCCCAATGTGAACAGGATATCAGCCTTTTCCGAAGCTATCTGCCCCACCTGTCTGTGAAGTTTTTCCTCTTCATCACCAAGCTCATACATATCACCTAAAACAGCGATTTTCCTTTTTCCATCCATGTTGCTCAAAATATCCAGAGCAGCTTTCATGGAATCAGGACTGGCATTGTATGTATCATCTATTACGGTAATGCCGCCATTTCTTTCAATGGACAATCTCTTGCCTGTGAGAATCATTTTTTCAAGGCCCTCTGCTGCTTCCTTCATGGAAACGCCCATCATGATGCCTGCTGCTACAGCCAAAGAGCCGTTAATTGCATTGTGCTTTCCGGGAATCGGGAGATGAAACGCTAAGCTTTCAATATATCTACCTTCACCCGCCTCAAACCGAGACGGACCTGTCAGATTAAAGGATACTCGCCCATCTCCGCTCATGTTTATTTCAGAAACTACAAAATCGCAATCTTTATCTTCGCCGACAGTGATGATATTGAAATTTCCTCCAATTTTTTCCCTTATGTTTTCTTTATTCAAAAACATATCGTCCCTGGCAACAATCAATGTATTGGTATCATCCAAGGTTTCTGTTATTTCCATCTTTGCCCTAAATATGGCTTCTCTGCTTCCCAGTCTTTCCATATGGGAAACTCCGACATTTGTTATAACAGCAATATCCGGCTCGACAATGTTTGTCATTATACTTATTTCGCCGGGCTTATCCATACCCATTTCTATAACCGCTGCTTCCATATCATCATCAAAGGTCATAATAGTCAGCGGCACGCCTACCGTCGAATTGAAATTGCCTTCGTTTTTGCCAGTTTTATATTTTCCCTTAAGTACATGGTAAAGCATGTCTCTTGTTGTAGTTTTACCGGTGCTTCCGGTCACAGCCACTTTTTTCAGTTCAAGACTTCTGATATATGATGAAGCCAAATCTTGCAGAGCTTTTTCGCTGCTTTCAACGATGATCAAACATACTTTACCCTTTGCTTCAGATAAAGCTGTTGCAGCCTTTTTATCGTTGTCGGCAATTACCGCCACACAGCCTTTTTCCATGGCTGAACCTATAAAGTCATGGCCATCAAAGGCATCACCGTCTATAGCCACAAACAGACTTCCTTCAGTAGCAAGTCTAGAATCCTGGCATACTCCCGTTACCGTCACATCTTCTCCGGCAATCACTTTACCTTTTACAATATTCGCTATTTCATAAGTTGTGAAAGGTCTCATAAATTTACTCCCTATATAGGTATACTATACCATTTTTTGTGGATTTTTCGCCAGCAGCAGGATACTGTTCCTTGATGACGAATTCGGTCTCCTTTTCCATTTCCGGAGATATTATATACTTAAGTCCTTTCTCGGACAACAGTTTCTTAGCTTCGCTGAGTTTCTTGCCAGTTACATTTGGAACGGAAACCGTAGTCTCTTCTTCTATTTCCTTTTGTTCCTCTTCAGTGTAATTAGGTTTGATATCAGCATACTTCAATATCTTTTCAAGCAAGTCTCTTGATTCAGGTGCTGCTATTTCACCACCTTGGTCACCACCTGCAGGACTGTCTATTATGTAAAGTATCGTGTATTTCGGATCCTCCATAGGAGCCATACCTATAAATGATGCGATAACATCCGATGTATATCCTCCGTGTTCCGTATCGGCAACCTGTGAAGTTCCTGTTTTACCGCCTACGCTGTAACCTGCTATCTGCGCTTTGCTTCCTGTGGCATTGTCAACTACAGACTGCATAATTACACGCATCTCGTCTGCTGTATCCTTTGATACCGCCTGTCTTACAACCTTCGGCTCGATAGTTTCAACAGTATTACCGTCGCTATCTGTAAGTTCCTTAACAAGATGAGGTTCCATAAGCTTACCGTCATTTCCAAGGGCAGATGCGGCAGTTATCATCTGTATCGGGGTCACCGCATTGGTCTGTCCAAATCCCATTATGGCCAAATCCAGCTGAGAAGCAGTTTCTTCATTTGCCAATATAGGCGATGCTTCTCCCGGGAAATCAATGCCCGTCGGCTCACTTAGTCCAAACAGATCGAGATAATCATAATATTTTTCCTTGCCCAGCCTCATGGCAAGCTGCATGAAAACAGGGTTGCATGAATTACCCACACTTTCGTAAAGGTCTTCTGTGCCATGAGGTTTTTCATAGCTCCAGCATTTTACTTTTATACCGTTTACAGTATAGTAACCTTCACATTTAAAACTCTCTTCTTTTTTTGTAATACCCTCTTCCAAGGCTGCTGCCGTTGTTATAAGCTTTGCTGTGGAGCCCGGCTCGTAAACATTACTTATAAGAGGATTTCTCCACATATTATTAAGGTAATCCATCTGCTCATCTGCAGAGAGTTTAGAAAATTCCTCTTTCTCCTTTTCGTCAGTAGGAACCCTTGAATTGTTAGGATCAAAGCTTGGCGCCGAAGCCATGGACATGATCTCTCCCGTTTCAGTTTCCATGACAATACAGCTTACTCTTTTTGCTTTATATTTTTCATAAGCCGCCTTAACGCTTTTTTCAGTATAATTTTGTATTACCTGGTCTATGGTCAGAACAACATTGCTGCCATCCTGAGGTTCATAGTATTTTTCCGTTCCATCCACCAGAGAGTTACCGCTTATGTCAGTGTTTTTAACCCATCTGCCTTCAACTCCCGCAAGGTATCTGTCATAGGCCAGCTCAATTCCAGAAAGTCCGCTGTTATCATCGGTAACACTTCCCAAAGTATGGGAAAGAAAATCACCCATAGGATAATATCTTTTAACTTCCTGATTTAAAGATACCCCTGTAAGTCCTGCTTCTCTAATTTCATCTGCTTTATCTCTATCTACAGATTTACTAACCTTAAGCAGTGTCCTTTTTGAATCTTCTATTGTCTTTTGCAGTTCTTCCTTATCATTACCTAAGAGTTCTGCGAGTTTAGCTATTGTATCCTCATAATTTTTCTGTTTTTCCGCTTCGTCTTTGCCGGTTTTCATTTCGCCCGGTCTTACCCATACGGAATACGACTCTATATTAACCGCCAGCTCATTTCCGTTTCTGTCGTATATGCCGCCTCTTTTAGGCTGAAGGATTTCATCCTTCATCTGCTGTTCCACAGCCATGGTTTCAAGCTCATTGCCACGCACAATCTGCAAATAGCCCGTACGCACACACAAAGCAACAAGCACTACGGAAAAAATGCAAAAGGCCACTACTATTCTTTTTTTATTGAGGATTGTCGCTTTAAATCCTTTAATCTTTTTCATTTTTTCTCCTGAAAGTAAAAAGGCCGGACAAAAATGATAACCTCATTCAGTTGTCCGTCCCTATGAAAATAGCTGTTAAATTTCCCCTCAATTAAATGCCTCAGCCTTAAGCTTAGCTGCCAAGTTGTCAACGCCGCTGCCTTTTTCCAGGGTCACCATTTGAGAACCCGTCGGATAAACCATTCCCAGCTGCTCTGAAGCCGCGGTTTCTATGGTTCCGATGTTCATCGCACTTTTTATATCAACCTTAAGTGACTGTACTTCGTTGGCAAGGTCCTGATTTTCTTTCTGAAGCTGATTATTTGCGTAAGCCAGGTGTGAAGCAAAAGCCGTAAACACAACCATCATCACGAAAAATAACCCGGCTGCGATAACCGCTGTCAGGGTATGTTTTTTTGTTTTGCTGTTAAAGACAACATTGACTTTTCTTCTGTCCTTTACAGAAGGTGCTGCCTGATATTGTCTTTCCATCCTGTATGTGTTTGCATATGAATTTGCCGTGCTTGCGTAAACTCTTTCAGCTGCCATTTTATCTCCTTAAATAAATATTTGTTTTATATCTTTTCAGCCACACGCAACTTTGCGCTTCTGGCACGAGGATTTTCTTCAAGCTCATCCTCACCTGCCACTATAGGCTTTTTCGTAATCTTTTTTATCTGAGGTTTTCTGCCGCACACGCACACCGGAAAATCCTTTGGGCATATGCACGGATCAAACCTTTCATTGAATATATCCTTTACTATTCTGTCCTCCAGGCTATGGAAACTGATAATGCACAGTCTTCCACCTGGGTTTAAAACGTCGCAGAAATCACCGACGGCTTTTTTTAACTGTCCCAGCTCGTCGTTTACCTCAATCCTTATGGCCTGAAAAGTTCTTTTGGCTGGATGAGGGCCTTCCCTTCTCGCCTTGGCTGGAATCGCCGCCTTTATGATTTCAACAAGTTCTTCGGTGTTTTCAATGGGCTTTTCTTTCCTTCTGTCTGTAATGAAGGTCGCAATTCGTGATGCCCATTTTTCTTCACCGTATTTTTTTATAATGTCTGTAAGTTCCTGTCTGCTATATGTATTCACCACATCGTATGCGGTAAGTCCATCCCTTCTGTTCATTCTCATGTCCAGAGGTGCAGTCTGCATGTATGAAAAGCCTCTGTCAGCATTATCAAGCTGAAACGAGGAAACTCCCAAGTCCAGCAGAGCTCCGTCTATACCGTCGATACCATTTTCGGCTAGTACATCCTTAATGTCCGAATAATTGCTCTGCACAAACAGTTTTTTGCATTGGTATCCTGCAAGTCTTTCCTTTGCCGCAGCCAAAGCATCCTCATCTCTGTCAATGCCTATTAGAAGGCCTTCGCTGCCGAGCCTTTCGCAAATGCCGCTGCTATGTCCGCCGCCGCCCAAGGTGCCGTCCACATATATGCCGCCCGGCTTTATATCAAGATGCTCCATGCATTCATCAAAGAGCACCGACTTGTGGTTAAATTCCATATTCCACCATTCCTTTGGCTATCTCGCCCCTATCCATCTGCACCTGATCTCCGGCGCCTTCGTATTCTTCACGGCTCCAGATTTCAATTTTGTTCATGCAGCCGATGGTGGTAAGCTCCTTGACCATGCCCGTCTGCTCTCTGAGATTCTGCGGAAGGGTTATTCTTCCCTGTCTGTCCACTTCACATTCTTCAGCATTTCCCGTGAAGTTTCTTGCAAAATTTCTCGCTTTAGGATCCGAAATCGGCAGCTTTGCCAACTTCTCCATAAAAACTTCCCATTCCTTCATCGGATACAGATAAATACAATTATCGATGCCCAAAGTAAGCACGACTTTGTACCCCAGTTCCTCTCTGAATTTAGCAGGGACAATCATTCTGTTCTTTGCATCTATTGAATTGTTATATGTCCCTATAAACATTAGAGAAAGCTCCTTTCTTCCGAATTTTGGTTATAGTTGGGCACTATCAATATATGTTCAATTTTACTCCACTTTACTCCACTTTTCAACTTTTTTCATGGTAAAAATGGGCTTATATAACCGCAGCACTCCACGCTACACCACATTGCGCCACCCCATGCTGTTATTTCCCCAATATATAGGTGTGTTTTAATAAGGCTATACTATATATGTGCCAAAAATTATTTTATAATTTGTCCTTACAAATGTGGAAATTTCAATCAAAAACTGTATAATAAGTTTTATGATTTAAAGGAGAAAAAACTTAAAATGAAATACGATAAAATAGTATCCGGACGCTTTGTCAAGCGGCACAATAGGTTTGTAGGAACAGCACTTGTCGATGGTGTAGAAGAAAAGGTTCACATCAAAAATACCGGAAGGTGTGCTGAGCTTTTACAAGAGGGAGCAGAAATACATCTTGAAGACCATACAAAGAGTATAAAAAACAGAAAGACCCGATATTCTCTTGTTACAGTTAGAAAACCGTCCACTGGAGTTTTGGCCAATATAGACAGTCAGGCACCCAACAAGGTTGTCGAAGAAGCTCTTCTTTCAGGACGCCTGCACATTAAGGAAATGACTTATCCAATAACCGTTAAGCGAGAACAAAAGTATATGGATTCCCGATTTGACTTTTATATTGAGGACAGCGCAGGACAAAAAGCCTATATGGAAGTAAAAGGAGTCACTTTGGAAAATGACGGCATCGCCATGTTTCCCGACGCCCCAACCCTGCGAGGCGCAAAACACCTCAAAGAACTTATAGCAGCAACACAGGATGGATTCATTTCCTATGCCATTTTTGTTATACAGATGAAGGGCATTGATTTCTTTAAAACAAATGCAGCCAACGACCCGGATTTTGATGCGGCTTACTGTGCTGCCCGCAAAGCTGGAGTTCATATAAAGGCCTTTGATTGTATCATCACTCCTGACAGCATAGTTTTAGACAACGAAATAAAGACCCTGTGATACATTTCTTGGTATCACAAGGTCTTTTTTATTGTCAGATTATAAGTTTTTCAGGTATTTTGCCGCTTTACGATACTTTTCTATTCTTTCGTAATCCTTTTTCGTCGGTTCCGGTATGCGGGAAATGTCCATATTATTTGCCAAATCCGAAAGTTTAACTTTTGTCGCTAGAGAATTTTCCCCTACTCTCTTTATAAATTCTTCATAGGTTTCATCCTTCCCCTTTGTAAGAGCCTTTACCGCCTCAATTATTTCAGCAGGAAATCCTTCTTTTTTTAAATCATCTTCCGTGGTTGCAGTGTCTTCAAGCACATCGTGAAGATAGGCTACTGTCTTAGCTTCAACGCTTTCCACTCCCGCTGCTACCCCTTCAATATGATTTATATATGGGTTTCCGCCTTTATCCTTTTGGCTTGCATGGACTTTTGCAGCAAGGCTTTGAGCCCTTTTTACCATATCTTTCATCTTTAGATTCCTCCGCAGATTTACATTTATGGATTTATACATTAAATAGGAAATGCTTTTCATTTTTATTCTATTTCTAATGATTACGATTATTTCTGGTGCATGGTTGGTGCACACTTTCTACTATTATATATACACCATTATTGCGCCCTTTTATATACTTGTATCGTCAATTGACAATTTGTTGATATATGCTATACTATAAGTAGCTCATCTACTAGTTGTAGAAGGAGTTCCTAAAGACGTTTCACCTTTGTGAAGCGTTTTTTGCTTTATATCGATTATATTGTTTTATTTTCTTATCCAGAAAATGGTCATGCTCTATATAAAAAGCTGTTATCAAAAGGATGTATTTAGGTCTTTTTTCTAAAACAACTATATATCTTTCCTCTTCTAAAAGAATATGTATTCTTTTATTGCTTTTATACTTTTCCTCCCAAACTTTTATCCCTTCACAATCTTCGCAATCAGGCTCATTGCAATTAATATTTTCTATAAATTTTCTAATCCATTTAATACGTTCGCACCTTCTAAAATCAGGAGCCCGATCCTTATCTTTGTTATAATCTTGACAAGTTACATGGTAAAACGCCTCTTCCATATTATTCTCTTTAGGATGATATCTTATTTGAATTTTTAAGCCATCAAGCGTTAAAGTTGAATTTTTCAAGTCATCACAAAAAATTTTATATAAAGCAGCTTTATATTCTTCGCATGAATCAAAATCATTGTAATATATTAATTCAGGCAACCACTTGCATTCCATCTATATTTAATCTCCCTATTATCTCGCACTCCACAACAGCATATTAAGTTTATCTTCCCTATAAAGAGTTGTCTTATTTAACTGATAATTAGATCTTTCCTTTATTAATCGTATTAACTCTAACTTCGCTGTACTATTTTTAAAATTTTCATCAAAATCTCTATTAGCATAACAAATCGCACCAATTAAAATGTCTACTATTTGCATTATTTGAGTTTCATGCGACCTTATGGGTTGTATTTTTTTCACTACATTCCCTGAAAAATCGTACATGCTGTTATTGCAGATTTTTTTTAAATTGGTTGTTTTTTCGTAGGAATGAGAATCTTTAATATCTACATAGACATTATATTTATCTTGTGGATTAAAAATTACTTTTAGCATTTCAAAGTACATTTTATAATACCAATCATCATGTGTTTGTTCGAATTTTTTATGGTCTAATTTGTTTTTATCTGGCACAATTACACATCTAAAATGTAAATCACTGCAATCAAAAAAGTAATTGACAATCTCTTTATATAAGTCAAGTTTAACAGGTGCAACTTTAACCCATTTAAGCTCTGATTGCTTTAACACTCTATATTTTTCTTTTATTTTAGAAATTCTATCATTTATTTCTTTTAGTTTGTCTTTTGGACACCATACGGCACCAATAACCATCGAATTAATTCCGTCATTTTCCAAATGACAACTTTCGTCACAATAAATATTGTATTCCATTTTAGACACCTCAAACTTATTTAGTATATTTTTATATTATATCATTCATAGTTAAATAAAAAAAGAGGGGCAAAATGCCCCTCTCGCAAAACAACATATTCACTTTTTTAGGCCGCTTTTACAATCTTGATTTTTATGGCCTGGATGTCATGTCCGTAAATGCCGGCATACCCGTTATCACCAGCGCCCCAGCCAGTGACAGACTCAAGCCAGCCATCTTCGGCAGTGTAGGCCTGATACCAAACTTCAAAGCCTTTGAGTCCTTCCAGTTCCATCTGTAGTCCGTCGATAGCTGTCTTTTTCGTGCCGGCGAAGTTCTCGCCGTTCGCATCTTTCTCTCTATCGTACTGCCAATTGAGCCAGATGCCTTTTTCTCTGTCATGTACTCTAAACTTGAGTTTTCCGGCAACTTCCTCTTTGCCAACTGTGTTAGCAAAGAGAGCCAGTATGTCATAGCCTATCCAGCCGGCATAGGCGTCCGTTCCTTTGCCGCTGCAGTTTATGACGTTAGGTAGCAGCCCCTTGCCGCGTGTATAAGTTTGATATTTGACGTCCGGCGCTTTTTTAACTGCCGGTTTTTTGTTCCCAGAACTTCCGCCAGACGGCTTCGTCTGTCCGGCTGTATCGTCCTTGTCGTAGGCGATGCCGTAGTAGTCGAGCACTCCTTTCGCGTATGCAATTCCGAACGCTCTCTGCTCGTCGAGTTCGTCAAAGTCTTTGGAATCGTTTTTATTGTCAACAAAGCCGCCTTCGCAGAGGGCTGCCGGAGCGTAAGTCTCGCGGACATACATAAAGTAGTCCTGACCATTGGCGAGCGTCTTTGTCTTTACGCCTCTGCTGTTCTGGCCGATGGCCTTGACCTGCTTTTCGATACATTCGGCCAGTTTTTTGCTGTCTGTCCCTATGACGGATCTATATACTTCAAAACCGTCACCGCCGCCGGAATTCAGATGCACTTCGTTGGTCGCGTCTGGGTTATACCTATTGCACTCCCTAACCTCTTCCTCAACTGGGTCGTTCTCATCTCTAACCCTACTCATGCAGACCTCAACCCCGTGAGCTACAAGATAGTCCTTTTCTGCCAGTGCCATGTTTAGTGCTGCAGTCTTTTCGACTACATACTTGCTCGCCCCCGGATCGCTTCCGCCGTGGCCGACGCCGATGAAGTGCCTGGCCAGTGTCTTTCCTATTTTGCTTTTAAAGACTGTTGACATTTATTCCTCTCCTTTCTCGATTCCCATATGGGTCTCGATTATCGTGATTCTTTTTTCGTGCCCGTCCAGTTCCTTTCCGTGTACTGTCACACGGTCGGCGAGATTCCTGTGGTTATCTTCCGTTTGCCTTTGGAACTGTTCGAGCGTTGCATTTAGTTTGGTGATAGTAGTGTTTAATTTGATAATCGGAGTCATTACGCATATAATCGTCCCGATAAACCCCAATATCACCATAATGTTAGTATCAGTCATTTTTATTCTCCTGCATTGGTCTCATCTGTGCCAGCCTGATAGTTCTTTGAACTTATCCCGAGGACAGTGCCAAGGAATGCATCAACTGCCGTGATGGTCGCTCCGACGGCTTCGCCGTATGGCAGCCCCCATATGCCAGCCAAGGCGATAACAAGAGTCGCAAGCGCTGGCAGCACTAAAGCTGCTATCCACTTCAATATGTCATATGTTTTGTTACTCATTTTTTTCGCTCCTTTCCATAAAAAATATAGGCCTTAAGCCTATTTCCATCTGCCTTTAATATTTAAATTTACCTGTCCGCCTTCCTATGTTGGAGTTACTTTCTTATGCGGTGGATGAGCTTTTTTATTCTATTGCCCCCCGACGCGGACGGCTCGGAAGTTAATTTTTTCGCATCTAACACTTCCACTGCCGCCGCTCCAAGAGATTTGAAGCTTAACGGCATCGCCAGCGTCTGCTTTTATTATCCCGGCGATACTTGAACCGCCACCGTTCGCCATCGTGTTCCGTTCGTTCGCGAAGCTGTTGTTGGCGTCATCCAACAGCACCAACTTGGTTATTAAATTTGCATTATCAACACCCCATTCGCAAGAGCCTGTCACTACATACACTCCAGCTTTTGGGAGTGTGATTTCTAGCACCTTCGGAGTTGATGTCGATACGCTCGCTTCTGTCGTGGAATCTACCAGTAAGTCGCCAATATTGTCAACTTTGCCGTCTATGTCGCCGATTTTTTCGGCGGTAAAGCCTAACATGCTATCAATTGTATTTTCATCCATGTATTTCTCCCTTCCGCCCGCCCTTATGCGAGCTATTAAGCCGTTCGTTTCCAGCAGTAGGCTACTTCATAAGGCGGCATATTGTTATGCGGCTCGTTGTTGCCTCTACTTACACCAACCGGGTACATTTCACCGCCACCGTCATTGTTCCATCCTCTACCGGATATATAGTTATTAAGTGATGTTGTCGGTAGATACATGTTTGTATTGCCTCCACTCATACTTCCGCTATTTTTTTGCAAATGTCCGTCATGACGGGGCATTTCATCGGCTGTTAATACATGTGTAGCCTCTCCGCCGGTTGTTCCAGCTTTGTAGGTATCTCCGGCGGCTAATATGAATTTATCAGTCACCTGTTCCCATGTTCCACCGAATAACTTGGATGGATTTGTGGAATCAGATGACCAATAGTAACTTCCGACCGGATGCGCCCGGTCAAATATCAAATTAAGCAGCGATTCAATCACTGCCCCCCCACTAGGAGGAGTCCAGCCAAGGGCTTTGAAGGCTGCAATAGTTTCTTCGGATATTGATATATCCGATTGAATGTCGGTAATGTTTGTTTCTGCAGTTCCTACACGCGTGAAAAGTCTTGAGGTTTTTCCGAATAATATTGATAGGCTTTCGCCTGATGCTATCTTGTTATTATTTGAAGCCTCTGCGAATGTCACAGGTTGACTGCTTATGTTCTCAACGCTGCCCGTGTCGCCCCTTGGAATGGTAAAGTCCAGCACCGCGTCCTTATCCGTTCCCGAGTTTACGACTGACGCCTGCGTTCCCGGATTTCCGGTGGTTACAGTTCCGACCGTTACTGAAGCGGTAAAGTCACCAGCGTTGACTTTCTCTTGCAGTTCTTCTGCTGCGTTGTTTGCTGCGGTCGCTGCAGCATTTGCACTGCTTGCCGCTTTATTCGCAGAGTTGGCAGCGTTGTTCGCTGATGAGGCTGCATTATTCGCCGATGTAACAGCGTCTCTTGCATCGTTAATAAGACCGTCAAGAATGCCATACTCATCCTTCGATTCAACCGCTGTTTCTGAGATGATATTTTTCTCTATACGAAAATCAAGTAAAAATGAAACAAGAATATCCGTTCCTTTGGATATTTGAATCTGCCCAAACTGTTTTCCTGATTCAGCGAACATTTGGGTTGTCGGCTTCACAACAACTCGGTTTCCCGTTATACTCGCGGAGTTATAAACTTCTAATCCAGACGGTTTTTTTATAAAAATCCTTGCCTCAGATTCCGTTGGAATTTGATAGTCCGTTAACTCGAATGCCAATGGTACGCTGTTGGTTCCCTGCACATAGTTAATGACTGGAGTTATCGATTTGTTTGTTATTTGAATCGGTATTATTATCATTATTAGCCTCCACCTCCTTATAAGGTATGGTTTCCCCTTTAATGTTCACGCTGTCGGGTATATCTCTATTCATTTCTTCATTTTTATTTATTCTACTCTCCATGATTGAATCAACCCATCCTTTATCGTCATAACTATAACTTCTTGTCCGTTCGCTCCCATAAGATTCAAGGTGCCCGTAGCCGTTCCTAAATTCCACGACTTTATCAATCCATTTTCTACGACTATGCCGCCGCCAGAGTTATTTTGAAAAATGGTTCCATTTGCCGTGTTCGTGATGTACGGAGTTCGCTTTGGGTACATGTCATCATAGGCGATTATTGACTTAATGTTTTCATCTTCCGAGTCGTATACCCCTAATACTACTTGCCCGTCTTCTTGACACCACATTCCGACTCCGACTTGTTCTCCTTGATGCAGCGTGCCAACGCTTCCAGCGAGTTTTCCGTTTTTCATATAATCGAAAAAAAACAATTCATGATCCGTGATGGATATTGATATGTATCCAGTCTCGTCATCGTACTGCTTAAAAACTCCCGCCATCTCAAATTCTCCAGTGTTCAAATTCCAGAACGACTTTCCGAGCTTGTCGGAGATAGTGCCGGCAACAATGACGTTTGCTATAAGACCTTCTGCAGTCAATGCTGTAGTCCATTCCCATTCTCTACCATCCGCCGTTCTTTGCCTTGATATCTCAAGTCCTTGAGTGCCGAGTGCCATTGCTCCAAACATATCACTCTCCGGGTCTAAATCTTCAAATAAAATAGCTCTCGTTTCTTGTTTTTTAGCGATGGTGCTCTGGACTCGCAACTGTGCTATTGCTCCGTCTATAAATCCTTTTATCTGTTCTGCTATAATTGAACCATCTTTTCGTACTACATTATCGATTCTATTTATACCAGCAGAAACATTATCGAAGTAATTGTATGAAAAGTCTCCTAAGACTACGCTATCTATTGTTTTTAACAGACTATTGTATTTGAGTTTGATAACTCTTGCATCTGTCTTGATATTAAGGTTGTTGTGGATGCAATGAATCGTGTCTCCGAGAGATACAGTCTCTAAATTCTCGTACTCCTTATAATTCTCTGTATTGTGCAGGAGTACCATATCAATCGACAATGTTATTTTAGGTTTATCCAACCCTAACTCATATTGCTGTTCGCATCTTTCGGTAAGCGCCGCATCAAGCTCCGACTGATTGTCACAGATAATAACATTATCCGCCTCATCTTCGACAGCGTCTGCACGCATTTTGACGTCATCAAATGTAATAGATGCCACTTTGATTGTCGGATATGAATCAACCAACGGTGAATCAACGTATCCATTCCCGGTCATCTTATAACCGTTGTATGCTTTCGGATAGATTCTAGTTTTCACGTCTCTAAAATCTACTTCTTCTTGGATACCATTTATCGGCAAATTTTTCCCATATCGAACTTCAACGCCATGATCGCTACCAATTTTTTCATTGATAATAACTTTAAAATTATCAAACAGTATCTCACCGCCCCAGCGATTCACGAAACTATTTTCATCATCGCTATTTATAGCTTCTATAA
Organism: Gallibacter intestinalis; assembly: GCF_014982745.1. Lineage (GTDB taxonomy): Bacteria > Bacillota > Clostridia > Peptostreptococcales > Anaerovoracaceae > Gallibacter > Gallibacter intestinalis. The sequence continues at coordinate 52,476 of NZ_JADCKA010000009.1, forward strand.
GGTTTTTGTCCATATAATAGGCTGTTGATACTTTAGAAATGTTACTTTCGCCTTCGTATTTGGAATTAGCTGCAGTCATTAAATCTAACGCTTGTTGCCCATTCTTCGATGTAGGTCTTACATCCACAAGGTAACAATCTTCCATAGCGTCCATAAATATTGGCTCCATTGTAACTGTCACGCCACTGTCAGTTTTTGTTTTCTGTTTGATTCGGAATAATTGTTCACCATTAAATGATGGCATCTTAACTACTGCTTCATCAACGATATACTGCCAACGTCCATCTTCGTCTATTGGATGTGACAAAGACGCTTCCCATGTACCATTAAGTTCCACAGACACCTCCGCAGATGTGGGGAACAATGTCATGTCTCCATTCTTCGTATAGTCTGTATTTGTTGGTTTATAAAGTTGAATCATACTGCATACCCCCACTGCGGAATTATTGATAAGTCAAACCCAGAAGATACTGAAATGTCACAACTACCATTTGGAAGCCATAAATCTTCATAATCGCCTTGCATCTGAACATTTGCCAAAGTACCATCGTTTCTGTAGCAAATCATTTTTTCACTATCTATAGTCAAATTCTGGCCAACCTGCGCCTTTACACTTTTGCCGTTCACAGCAAGAGTGCACATCCCTTCCCCGTTAATCCTATATATAGGCTTGCATGTAGAATAGGGGTTGCTGCATATCATTGGCCATTCAGCGTTGCCATCATCTCTATATTCATATGGAATACAGGTAAAGGTAACGGTAAATGTACCAAAATACCTCATCTCTCTTTCAATTTCTCCATAATTGATTTTTAGAACCCTATAAAAAGTATCGTCCATATCAGAAAACTTTAATTTGCCGGGACCGTACAGCCATTTTTTTATAGCTCTGATGTTTTCAAAAAAATTATCATTAACCACGGAGAAAACACAAGATATTTCTAAATTCGAGACACCCGTATCTTTCCCTACCAATTCTCCAACCATGCCAGCAATCGCAGAGGTCGTATACTGCTTTTTTGCTCCTGAGAAGGAGGGGTAATCATTAAATATTACCCCATATTCAGTAGATGAATGTCCATTATAGTCCATTGTGTAAATCAATATGCATACCCCCTCGATCTTAATGTAGCTTTCTGTTGGTTGCCTATTTTTTTGATAGTGTAATCTGAGATAGTTTCTTTAAGCGGAGTACCATCAACCGATGTGTTATTAACTATTTGCACTACCATGCCGTTCATTAAACCTTCGAGACTTATCGGCTCTGCAGATGCATTAGCCCTCGCAGATTCTTTTGCATATTTAACTGAAATGTCGTGAGGGATTACTTGTGCGCCATTTGGTAAATAGGTCAACTCTCCTCTGCCGCCTTCGTTCATGTAAGCAAAACCGCCTTGCCAGTTATCGGTACCATGTGCCAAGTAAGGTATTTTGTTTATCTCTACTCCCGGAATTTTATTGATAATTCCTATAGCACCGTTAATACCTCCGATAACGAAATTAACCACGCTTTTGACTTTGTTCACGAGCGAACTGAAAGCACTGGAAATACCTCCAACAACTCCACTTACAACTCCAGTCAATTTGCCCCACGCACTTTTAACTGCATTAAAGCAAGTAACCACTATCGACTTGACACCGTTAAATACAGTCCTAACCGGTGATGTTACTTTTTTAATTATCGAAATAATACCATTTACCACTGTACCAACTGTACTTTTTATAGTATTCCAAACCTTTGTTATAGTACTTTTAACAGTGTTAAATATAGTTGCCACTTTTCCGATGATCGTTGAGATTATACTGATAATTTTAGAAATCACCTGTGAAATAAATGTAACTATAGGTGTAATTACTGTTATTATTTTCGATATCACACTTGCAACCGTTGTCGCTACTTTAGTTATTATTGGTATTACTGTGCCAGATAAGAATGAAACTACTGTTTCAATTATTGGAGATAGCGCAGAAGCAATCTGCGATACTATGTTTGCAATCGCCTGAATAATAGTCGACATAACTGGTGCAATCTGACTGATTAAAGTTGATACAAGCGGCGCCATAGTAGTGATGAGATTGCTTATTGTTCCCACAATCGTAACAAGTGTTTGCGCAAATACTCCTGAAAGCATCGACACAAGCGGTGCAACAGCCGTCATTACAGACGAAAAAGCCGTAGCCAATTGTTTTATTGCCGGGGTTATCGCCGCTGCGACTTGAGATATCATAGTTCCAAGTTGTTCAAGCACAGGTTTGAAAGCAGCACTAATTTCACCCCATGATTTCAGCATAGAATTTCTGAACTCTTCATTGGTGTTGAATAAATACACCATCGCCGCTGCGACTGCAGCAAATATCGCTATTGCCGGAAGAAACGGTGCTATCGCTGCTTTTGCTGCTGTTCCAACACTTATAAGAGACGCCTTCATACTTGCCGCTGTAGCTCGAATGCCTGACCCAGCAGCTGTAAATGAAGTTGAAATTGATGTCATTGTGCCGGCAAGCGAACTTTTAAGGCTTTTAGCCATGTCTGATGCATTTATCTTTAAGACTCCAATGTCGGTTCTTAAATTTCGCAACGCTTTTGATGCTGTAGTTCCAAATTGCTGAAATTTTGCACCTGTGCCGCTTAGTTTAGTATCCAAACCTATAAATCCAGCAATAAAACCGCTAGTAGCTTGTGATGCAGTACTCATTGCTGACATAGTTGTGCCAATCGCTTTAGTAACTCCACCAGCAACAGTTGTTAATGGTCCCATAGCCGCCGCAAGAAGACCGATTTTAATAATGTTAGTTTGTGTTGCTGGTGATAACTCTGCGAATTTGTTTACTATGTCAGTTAATTTTTGAATTATCGGAGTGACCGCAGGAAGTAGGTTTTGACCGAATGCAATACCTAAGTTCTCAACTGAACCTTGAAAAGTTCTAATGGAGTTTGCGGTTCCATCTGCTGTTCTTGCATAGTCACCTACAGCATTTTGCGACATTGCCATTACATAGTTATATCGCAGCTGTACTTTCTCAGCCTGCGACATATTTTTATATACAAGTCCACTTTTGTTCGCAAATTCCTCAAGGTTAGTCTCGGTCATTACTATACCAAGCTGTTTGAGCGATTCTGTTTCACCAGTGAAAACTCCGGCAAGAGCAGTCATCGCCTGATCTACTCCGATGTTCTTAAATGACGCTAAATCACCGGCAAGGCTGGCAAGCGATATAGACATATCCGATGCGGCAGGCTTTGTAAGCCCCATAGATGTCGCCATATCGCCAAATAGTGCAGCCGCTTCAAGTGCTTGGTTCTTTGAAAGTCCAAACTCCTTAATAGCTGTTTCAGACCATTCTTTAACAGCTTTGCCGCTCTTTCCAAAGGCAACATCTATCTTGTTCATGTTCTCGTCATAATCAGATGCCGCATTCACTGCTGCCTTACCTGCTAAAGTCAAAGGAGTAGTAAGGCCTATACTCATTTTTGCGCCTATGCCGGCCATTTTGTCACCAATTTTGTTTAACTTTGATGACATTGATGTTGTTTTCTTTTCAAATCCGTCAACTGCATCTTGCGCCGCCTTAAGGGCCCTTTTAAACTCTTCAGAATCACCTTTTATATTGACGGATAAAGTATAATCAGCCATTTCCCCTCCTTTCCGGGTATCGAAGTCCATTTCTTTCGTAAACTTTTCTAACCCATGATTTTCCTTCTTTTTCTTCGACCTCGTAAATGATGGTGCGATTTTCGTTTACGACTTCCATATCAGCCTTTTTATTGCGCTTTTTAAATAAGTTCAAAGCCTTTTTATTCTTTGGTCTTTGGACATTATATGCAGCCGTAAATGCAGCATTGTATGCGTTATATGTATCAGAAATTTTCTTGTTTTCCCATGCTTTGTATATGAATCTAATCTCCTTTGGTGTTAAGGCTTCATAATCTGCTTTGGTGTATCCAAAATTAACTACGAAAAAAGCGAAGTCTATCTCTTTTTGAAAAGGCTTCGCTATTTTTTCGTATTCAGAATCAACTTCATCATCGCCGAGGTATTCGAACTCAATTAGCCGGCTTGGAAGAAAAAAGGACAGTCCCTTTCGATGGCTTCAATAACTTCTGTTATCGCTTCTGCATATCCTCTTTCAACAAGGTACTTTTCAGCCAGCTCCCTTGCTTCTTTGAATGGTACAAAAGTATCACTGCCCTCTTCTTTTAAAGCGTATGCAAAATATGTCTCATATTCAGCAATCCCGAGCATACCGCCATTTTTCTGCATGGAAGCCATTACAGGCACTCCTGTAGCCGCTTCAATCATATTGATACGCTGAATGCTATATTTTAGTTCGTATTTTTTAGTTCCTATCTTCATTTGTCACCTACGCTTTCGATGTCACTGTTGCTTTGCCGGCTTTTAAGGCTTTGCCTGTAGAGTCAGTTTCGATAATCATTATCTCATTTCCTGTAATAGCCTGTATTTCTGCTGTGCCGTCCCAAGCTGTAGCAGATATTACTTCCCCATATGATGGATACTCTACATTTGAGCCAGTTCTGTAAAAATACTTGTTACTTCCGCCTTTTGCCGGATTAACATACACATTAGTTTTTCCAGATGTTGAGCCAGCAACAGATACTACTGTTAAACTCCCGAGTGAACCTGCACTTTCCGGCATTGTGTCTGGGTCTACTGGGTCAATAGTAAGGTCTACGAGTTCGCCCATACCTTCAAGGGTTAATGAGTATGTCATAGAATCGTCATACGGCGCTTCAAGAGGATAATCAGTAATTACCGCAAGGCCGCCAAACATTCCGGCCTTAGTCTTATTGTTTATGACCTTGATACATACAGGCTCGCCGTTATTGAATGCCTGTGAGAGTTCTTTATGCGACTGGTCGTTGTTAACATAGATACCATCATTATCAATGGACCATTCCTTCATACCAGCAATCTTTGACTTCCAACCGCCCTTTGTGTCTTTTGATGTGATTTCGATGGAATCTGCAGAACGGTTGATTGTCAAACCCTGCTGCCCTGATATCGCAAGCAGCTCTGAACCGTCAGAGTTCCATATGGCAAGCAATATGTCTTTGCCGGCAACCGCTTTTGCTGCGGTCGCACTGAAATCGCAATAATCGTTATTGTCATACGCAAATAACTGCAATTTATTCATGTTTTACCTCCTATTTTATTTTGAAGCCGTAACAAATCATAAACTCGAATGCTACGACTGCGTGTTTTTCTCCTGTTTCGTCTGTTTTTATCGTCTGAACTCCTGCATCGGTCTGTAATACAAGTTCAAACGGTTCTGGAAGAGTTATATCCTCTGTCATAACCTCTTGGAGGTTTTCGATGAGGTTGGATACTCCAACCGATGAATCTCCTTCTGCGATGCAGTGAATCCATACTGTAAATACATCTCGAAACATCGTTTTTGAATGTGCCGGGGTCTGTCTAATAACCTCGGCAAAATAAAACGGGGCTGCGGTGTTTTCTTCGACATAGTCGTAACATCGCAATCCCGTTTCTTCTACTTTCTTTTGTATCGCCGCTATGAGCGTCTTTATACCTATTTTCTTTAGTGCCATATTATCCCTTCTTTATCGCCTTGAGCAAATCTTGCAGATATATACCTCTTTGGATTTCAACATTGGCTTCCAAATACCTTTGCCCTGTGACAAATCCGCCGTTTTTAGTTCTGTGTCCGAACTCGACATGAGGAGCATAGTCTTTGGTATATCCCATTTCGTCATTATCAACTATAGAGGATTGTCTTAATTCTCCTGTGTCAACTGGTGTCCATCCGCTCCTTGCACGATTTAACATCTGTACAAGTTGTTTCTTTTGGACTGCATCAAACCTCACAGAATTAAGCCTATAGAGTTCTGCTTCAAGTTCCTCTATGCCTACGGTGTCCATTTTAAACATCTTCTTTATACCTCTTAACTTGAATAACGGTGTATCGAGGATAAAGGTCTATGACTTTATTTATCTCTCTTTTAACACCGTCTATTTCAGCCAAATCGCACTCTGGAAGCGTTTTTATTGGCAGGGCATATAACTGAGTGTTGTTTGTAACGTCTCGCCCCTCAAGGCTGATTTGCTCATTGGTCCATGGGGTGAATCTTGCTACTGTCTCAAGGACTTTTTCTTCTGAGTATATTGGATTTCGCAGTTCGTCTTCTCCGGTCTTTGTCTTTTTATATAGTGTGCATTTCTTCCAGATCATATAAATCTCACCACTCTCTTATTCTCTCCGGAGTTGGCTTGCTGCTCTTTCCATGTAGATATCTCAGCCGAATATTCATTTAGGATATCCTCAATAAATGAAGTGGATAGATTCGACACATTCTCGCTTGAAATACCCTCATAGTAAAGTCTGCGATACATTTTAACAGTGGCATCCACCACTATTGAATTAAACGTCTCGGGAAGGTCACTTGCACCGAGACGCAAAATTAATCTGTCGGTTATAGTTTGTATGAGTTCAGACAATACCTCATCTGATACTGTCTCGCCTTCAAGGCGCAGTTTAACCCTCTCGAGCATTTAATCACTCCGTTCCTGCTACAGCGGTAGTTGCCTGCGACAATACTGTACCGTTGTATTTATCTGTTCCGGTTGCTTCTACTTTAATGAATTTACCTTCATCCTCTGCAATAAGTGTGTACTCTGCAGAAGTAGCAGACGCTATGTCCGAATACTGCCCATCGGCTAAATCTGCTCTTTTCCATTTATAAGTTGCGGTTGCACCTTCAGGAGTAACGGTCGCTGTGAGTTTACTTCCCACCTGAGCGGTGCCAGAAATTGAAACACCCTCAAGTGGGGTTGTTACTCCCCCACAGAAATTGTCGCTACAAATACTCCGTCTGCGTATTCAGGGAAGAATACTACATTAGACATCAAGAGAGTATCAACGGATGCATTATCAGTCTTAAGGTCATGCACCATGCCCACAAGTCCTGTAGCATCTGCAGTAAGATTGAATACTGCGCCTACATCGCCGGATACTGGAGCATATGCGCCGTTGAGGTTTTCTTTTACAGTTGCAATCGGTTTAGTTGCTGTTACCTGTGGAGAGATAATAGCAGTTCCCAGTCCGAGGAAATTCTCAATGTAAGTGAATCCGAAAGCAGTCTGCATGTGTATCTGCGCTGTTCCCAGATAATCGGCAACATCCTGTGGGTTAACAAAGAAGATTGGAGTTACATCCATGTCTTCAAATCTAACCTGCAGTTTAGCCCACAGGTTCGCAAGTGCTGTCTGCAGGTCTGTTCCTGTTGCTGTGCCGCTACCTGTAGCAAGAGTAGTATAGAAAGACTTTTTAATATCCTTCTGTACCTCAGATACAAGTTTTTCATCAGTCTGATTGATGGCGATTTCTCTACCTACCTTCTGGATAGCCTCAGCAGTAGTGTTTTTTCTATATTTGTTGAGGTCTAGAGTGTAAGTCTTTACAAGTTTTCTTGTAATTTCAGTGAGTGGTATAGTTTCGCCCTCTCCTACCTGTGATGGTGTGTTCACCTTCTTAATTTCATAGATTTTAATGTCTGTTCCTGCAGACATTGGGATAAGTTCGGATACTCCGATTACTTCCTGCAGTTCTTTGATGTTTTCTGCAATTCTTGTGGTGAAATCCACAGAAATAGCAGGCTCAAGGTCTGCTGCAGTAGTAGTGTTTATTGGTGCTGCGAACAGCTGTAGTTTCTTTTTAAGCATATTTACCTCCTACTTAAATAGTTCTATGTTTTCTGTAATGAGTCTCTGGCGCTCTTTTCTATCCTTGACCGCCAGTATCTCTTCTTTGGTTATTGCAGTGCCGGAATTACCGGCTTTTGGCGGCTCGCCCTTTAAGGCTTCTGCAATGCCCTTCTTGACTGCATCGCCGTACATCACCTTAAAGGCTTCTACAGCGTTTTTGGTTGCTTCTGCATCCGTTGACACCAAAACAGCCAAAAGGTCGTCAGAAATGTTTATATTTGCTTCAGAAAGCATCTTTCTTGCCTGTTTACTCATCTCTGACAGTGTTTCTTTATCCTTTAAGGCTTGCAGTTCTTTTTCAAGCTGCTTTTTCTCATATTCAGCCTTTTCCTGTGCGTCCATCTTTGCCAGTTTCTCGGCTTCGGATATTTTTTTGTCTTGTTCCTTCTGCCAACGAGCCAATCTGTCACCGATAATCCTGTCCAGATCCTCATCGGTATACTTTAGTTCCGGTTTTGGGTCTGTCGGCTCTTTAGGGTCTTTTGGGTCTACCGGTGGTTTTGGGTCTGTTGGATTTGGGTCTGCCGGTTCTGCAAATAACTGTAATTTTTTCATGTTTTTACCTCCGTTTTTAAATCATCGCCTGATTGCCGTAGTTTATAGTCGCCACGCCTGACTTTTTCCTTAAGGATTAACGAGACTCAAGCCTGCTCGATAGTGATATGATTTGGGAACTCTTCTTCGATGAGTTTTAAACCATATAAAAAAGCACCTACCAAAACTTTTGCTTCGTCTGATAGGTCCTTTGTTAGCAATGTGTATTCGTTTGTCTGTTTTGATTCTTTGACGGTCAGAGGTTCGTTCATCACATCTGCGATATATCCGACCGTTGTCTGATAGAGTGCGGTTACTCCGCTACAGACTATATCTTCTCCGATGGGTGCATATCCAGCATGACCTCTGATTTGCACCTCGTCTTTGCTTACTTTAACCGTTATCATTTAATATCTCGATAGCCTCCTCTATGTCAAGACCGCCCACTCTTCTGAAAATCTCGTTTTCATCGTCTAAAATTAGCGTAGTTGGCAGTTTATCAACTCTGTGCTTTTCTGCTCTCACAGCTTCATTTTCTGCGTCTACTCGTTCGATTTTATCGGGGTGTACCGCTTCCACTTTTGATAAAAACTCCTTTTCAACAAATTTGCATGGCTTACACCACGATGCGTGGAAGTATAAAAGTTTTCTCATGTCTCCTCCTTTCTGGGTAATATAAAAGCGCCTATGCGGCGCATTTGCTAATGTAATTCCCCATCTATCATAAAACCATTTTCTTCAACATCTTTTTGTCTTGCTTTTTCTTGGGAATTTTCTTTTTCTGCAGCTTTTTTTGCTAAAAACTCCAAATTCTCATTGAGACTTTTATTTTTTGCTGTTCTAAAATATTCAGCCCAATCCGGATTCTCTTTATCAAAAATTTCTCTTTGTTCATCAGTTAGATTTTGTGGGTAGTCTTTGAATATTGTAAAAATTCGCTTTTGGTCAAAGGAAAATTTATGCCCTTCAATGGGCGTTTCGTATACCCACCATATTTTATCATCTTGACTGTTCTTGTAAAAAAAATATGTCATATCTTTCTCCTTTATTTCATACTGCGCACTATTTCAAGGAAAATTTCATAACTTTCAGGGAAATATTCTTTTATTAAATTCAATGAACCGGGATTATTAAGAGTTGCGCTCCACATTTCTGCAAAGGCTTCTGCAGCCCTTATCTCATTACCGCCATTTTCCCAATATTTTTGTCCATGTTTTGATTTAGTTAAAGTTTCTCCAAATTGAGCATCGAACATATCTTGTATGTCGGATGCCTCTGTTATAGGTAATCCATTGATTTCGTTAGCAAGTCGTTTTTTTGCCATTTCTATTGTCGGTTTTTTACCATCGAACAAAAGACTGTTCATAGCAGGGTCGGCAATCAATGCATCCCACGATGCATAGTCTCCCTGCTTTATTGCGTCTTCTAACATTTTGTATGTAATATCATTCACAAACCCTACCTCGACCCATCTTTCATGGTCGTTTAATGCAATCTCGAATTTCTTTTGCATGTCTGCGTATGTTGCATCTATGTGGTCTTGTGCTTCTTTGCGTAAGGTTTGAGCAAATATTCCATTTTTATAGGAATCTGAATAAAAACCCACTCCGTTCATTTGACAGCTGTCTATGGCGTGCCCAGTCTCATGAAAGAAAGTATCAAAATCATTACGGTTAGAGTTACCTATCACGTCATCCCAACTAAGATGCACCTTTTGATTGACTGTGTCGTAAAAAGACCTATACTCATCTTTTTGAAAATTCCATTTATCTTGATGTTTCTCGTACATCTTTTTCATGTTCATTTCAGGTGCATTTTTAATTGTTTTATCTATTGTATCATAATATTCGCCAGTTGCATTTTTAATATTTTGGTATGTTGGTGTATCTTTCGGTTTTGCTTCTTCTATACCAGTTTTTATGTCTTCCGCTCGTCGTGTGTTGCCACCGTGCTTCCTTTCATACTCATCCATCCAAGCATCCCAATCTTCAACTTCAATGGTAAAGGTACATCTACACCATGGATGAAGTGGTGGAAAATTAACTCCCGGTTGTCTATCTTTGATATTAAAGACTTGACCGGATAAGTCACGGCATATAGGGCATACTCTACTATCGCCTACTGTAGATACTCTGTACTGCTCAAAATCTTCCTCAAACGGTGCCATAGAACTTTCAGCCATTACATATGTACCCTCGGTGTAAATAAGCCTATAAGCGTCATTTCTTGTGACTTTAGAGTAGCGCTTCTGAATTATATCGGTGAGTTTTCTGTAGTTGACACCCCTTGCAAATCCTGTTGCTATGTCGTTGTTGAGGTACTGCGATAACTTATCGGTGTTTTCCCATATCCTTTCAGAGAAATTCTTCTTACCATTAGACCAGTTCACACCTACAAATTTGCTTGCTATATTGCCGTTCAGTGCGTTGAAATTCTTTCCGAATCCCATTGCTTCTGCAGCAGCGTTTAATCCTCTTTCTGCCTGTTTTTCGAGGTATTTTGTTATTTCCTCATTATTTACTGCTCCGATGTTAAGTTGGTTTAATCTCACAGAATACTGTAAACCCTCTAATCGGTTTAATTTGTAAATATTGTTCCTTACAGGCAATAAATGGGCATATTGCGGATATTTCTTTGCAAATTCATCGGATTGCTCAATAAGAAGCATTTTGTCCGCTTCTGGAAGGCTTTGCATGAGGTTTCGATACTCAATTACATTATCGGTACCGAATTTCTCATAAAATGCTGCTATGGTCTTATCGAGTTTCGCATATTCCTTATCATAAAAGGACGAGAGTTTCTTTTTTAGTTTCTCCTCGTCCTTTTCCATTGCTTTGTAAAGCTGTTTCTGTCTTTCGCTCCAATATGTCATACTATATCCTTGTCATCCAATAGTAATCTTGCTTCTTCCTCATCTAATCCTATCCTTACAAGCATTCTTAAAGCGTTGTTATACGTTAAATTGCCATTATTTCTCTTTGTGAGAATTGAAGTGATTTCATACATTGTAGGTTTTTTTGTATCCTCTTTCTCATTCGTCCTATTAGTCGGGAAATCAGTTGCGTATACCAAAGGATCTATATCACTATCAATACGCTCTATCTCCGACTGCACATCATCAACTACTGAAAGCACTTTAAGCTGCGTTTCTTTTGATGTGATGCCGGAAAGCTGCGCTGCTATCTGTGCTTCTTCAAGTAAGTTAGCAGGATAATTCTGTGTAAATTTAAAATCCAATCCTACCCAAGCATCTTTTGCCATACCTGAAATCGGATTGGAAAATATCAGTTTGTATCTGTTCTGCATTCCTGCTTTGAATTTTCTTTCCTTGGTTTTGGCAAGGTTACTCATCGCAAGCAGTTTGTATCTTAATGCAATTCCAGAAGAGTTGCCAAAATCCTCGTCTGAAATGTTAGCGCACATTGAAATTTGAAATATCAGTTTTTCAAGGCGTTTTATAAGGTTTTCTTGCGTGTTATCTCCATCTGGCTTTTGCAGAAACTCCACGATCACCTTTTCGCTGTCTAACCCTTCAAAATTGATGATTCTGTTCGCTCGCAGGTTCGCAAGTCCTTCTTGGTCTAATACTGCGCCCAAAACCTTAAGGTAGGCATCACCAAAATAATCAACATCGTTAGCCTTTTCGCTTATCGCCTTGTTATATGCGTTTATAAGGCTCATTACAGGCTCGAAGATGCCAATTTCTTCTTCGTTTTCCTTAAACTCAGTTGCAGGTACTCCATCAAAGCCATGTAAGCGCTCATCGGTCATTTTGAAATTGTTCTTATCAGTGAAGTATCTGGCCGTTCTATTATCTGATACAGAGCCATGTAAGACTCCGCCATCGTCTTTGTAAAGCCTTACAAAATACCTTGGAGTCTCTAGGACTGAGTCATCGTAAATCATGAATGCCTCTAGCGGTGATAGATAGGTGATGCCTATCTGTCCATCGTTATCGACATAGTACATTTCATACCCTTTGCCGTAGATTGAACATATCTTCGACAGTTCAGCGTTGTTGTCGTCCTGTCCATTGTATCTATCGATAAAATCTACATACTCAACAACCTTTTCATCAGTTCCCGTGGTTTTTACAGGAATACCAATAAAAAAGCCGTTCATGGTATCGACTATGTACTTTGCGAAGTTGACCGCAATTCTATTGTCCGGTTTCCATGAAGGCTTTGGTGGTGCTGTGAATATATCGTATTTCGTTTTGTATGCGTTTTGGAGCGGAACATACCTTGTTGTTGAGTCTCTTCTCCAGTCCGCTATAAACTCCGACAATTTAGATGGTGTTAGTTCTTTATCACTTGATAATCTATACACTATATACCTCCTTTAACTGGGTTATACTGTCTTCTGTTTTGCATAAGTCGTAAAAGCGATGCTGCGCTGTCCGGTGCATCGTCATGGTCTGCAAATTCCGAGTAATCCAGTATATTATCGATGTAATCTGGGTCAGTATCTTCAAGCCATTTAATTTTGTTCCAGTTACTTCTCAAATATGTGCTGATTTTGATGTATTTGTTTTCGTTCTCGTTATATGTTTTAACGGAAAATCCGTTTTTTTGCAGTTTTTCCGCAAAATAGCCTTTGTCGCCATTTTTTTCGCATGATATAGAACCTGCTCGAAGATGATTATGCAATCTTTTAATATCTTCGATGCAATCATCTGCATGTTTATCCCACAGTTTCCCAAATCCGATGATTTCATCGCCGTTTTGATGGAAAACGGTGTAAGCAGTGCTATCTTCACCGCCATAAGCGGCATCCACATGTGCCATACCGTTATATATGGCCGATATATCGCTTGTGAACTGCGGTTTTTTGAACATAGCGTCTTTATCGGCTATGTGTTTTAGTTCATAATTGGCAGCAAACAGACTGTCAGTCATAGAGCGTCTGAGTTCTTCTATTTTCTCTCTTGTTATGAGTCCAGTTGAGTAGCAGTCATATTTTTTGACATTGGGCATCATCGATATAACATCGTCTTTGTGCCACGGTGTACCACAGTTTATAAATCGTCCACCTCTGTTTAATACGTTCTGTAACTCCATGTACTGCGTTCTCGTGTTTTCTCTTTCCGCTTTACTCTTGCGGTCCTTAATATTGCAAATATCGTCTGTTATAACTATGTCTGCGTGTTTACCGGTTATAGAAGTGGTGATACCCAATCCAACAATCTGACTTGATCCTTTTGTTGATGTGCAAAGATTTGTATGTACTTCATTGGCGGTATCTTTTTCTATAATTAAGTCTTTACCATAGATTACTTGAACAATTCTCTGTATTACACCCGTTCTTAATATTTTCGCAACCTGTTTTAATACCTCTTGCACATCAGTATCGGTCTTTCTAAAAAAGATAACAAATTCATTAGGTTTGATTATTGTATGGATAGCTAAAAATAGCGATATGCATGTAGTCTTATACGAGCCACGATGCGCAAGTAACGTTTGGTCTTCTTTTGCATACAAAAAAGACTTAAGCCACTCATTATGGAGTGATGTTAAGTCTTTAAATCCGACAAAATGGCCTATCTTGTAGGGTTCGTGTTTTAAGAGGTATTTTATGTCCTCTCTATTCATTGAAGTATTCCTCCAACTCCTTTATAGTATCATCTATAGGTTTTGATACTTCTACTCTATTCACATATTCGTTTTCCATTTTGTTGTCTGTATCTATAGCTCGCATTCTGTCAGCAGTGGAAACTTTAGGGTCTCTTGCGATATCGGCAAGCATTTTTCTTTTTTCCCACCGTGTCATTAAAGCTTTTTCCTTTTGTTCTTCTTGTATTTCCTGATACCTCACCAAAACCTTACCAGAAAACAATTCGCTGGCTCTATTGTCAACTACATTATCTTTCCATTTTTTTGATGCAGGAAAAGCATCTCTGTACGCCTGTCGCTGACTCATGCCTGATATTAAGTTTTGCACATATTTTTCGTGTCTGGCATTCTTTAACGGCGCCATAATATACCTCTTTTCCTTAAAGTAAAACAGGAGCACTCCGCTCCTGTCTATGGAAGATATTTATGAAAGGAGGATTTCTCCTGACATTTCGGTTGCCCCTTTTGGGGCGTGAAGACAATCGCTGGGTTCTTCCCAACAGAGAAAAATGCTTCCCGATTTCGCACTTTTCCTTAATAAGATTATATCATGTCACTTTTGCTACTTCTGCTACACTTTTTCCAAAACCGATATATCTTTTTTTCAATCCCAGAGCGACTGTATCCCAACTTCTCTGCTATCTCTTCCTGCGTCAATCCATCATAATACCTCATTCGCATTATGGTTCGCATTTCAGAGTCATTTATACCATCAAGGAAGGTTTCTATATCATATATCCTCTTTTTAATTTCACGCTGTTTACGGCTCATTTTTTCTCTTATAGCAGGAAACTTGCTATTACCGTACCCTTCAGTGATTATTGTGTGAGGATGTCCGGTTTTATAATCCTTTGCTGTGTCCGCCACCTTTTCCTTAGGGAAGCATATAGCATCGATATATTCATCGTTTAGATGTCTGTATTCTTTTTTCAATGCTCGAAGTTGTTCACAATCTCTCTTTGTGATTTTATTCATTCTCTAACCTCATTTTTAGCCTATGTCTTTTCTGCTTCTTCCAGTCTGCAAGCTGTGCATCTGTAATGCCGTGTATCATCTTCGTCTGTTCAAGTATAATCTCGACATCTGCAACCTCTTCTGCGATGCGGTCAACGCTTCCAGACCCTCGAAGGTATTTAGTTATTTCCTTCTGCAACTCCGATAACTCTTCAACAGCAACTATTGACTGTGCTATCTTGCCATATTTGTTTATCACTTGCCTATACAGTCTATCTTCCATCGTCTACCTCGCTCTTCATGATATGCACTATCTGCTTCCTTGCCGGGTTATCCCGGAGCAGTTCTACCTTGTAGAACATTCCTCCGGTCTCCCATATGTTACCTACTGCTTTACATCCCAGTCCGCCCTTGCAGTAATCTTCTATCTTGGAACGGATGGCTGGGTCTTTAATCTCTTTCATTGGTATCATCTACCTCCTCGTTCCAGTATTCAACAAGGCAATCATTGCAAGTATTATACTGGCTACAATTGTGAGTTTTCCTTTTAGTTGTGTCTATAGATATAGGGCAAATTCTCAAGAACGCTTTAGTTCTTCGGTTTCTTTCTACACCCGCATTTGGATATATTTCAAGAAATTTATCCATTCTCGTCTTAACCGGATGTTCCTCTGCCCATTTTTCGACTATCTCTACTGCTTTATCTGCGTTTTGTGTTTCAAAAATCTTACATGATTTGTCGATACCGTTGTTATACCGCGATAGTCTGCATATTCTGCAATCGGTTTGACAGTTTAATGTCATTTTCCCTTTCAGTCTAAGGTATTTAACTGCGTCCATCATTTAACCTCCTTAATTCTAGACAACTAAAAAAGTGCTACAAATGTTATCCCACTTTTTATAAGCATCGAAATACATTTCTTGATTATCCCCGTTAAATGTTATTTCATAGTACATGCCATCTGATACAGGTGTACTTAATAACGCTTTGTTGTTTTGAAGAGTTTTGCAATACCAGACTACAAAAACATCATCAGCAGTTAAATCTTCTGTCGTGTCCGTTTTGTCTTTTTTTGAATTAAAATACTCTGCAACTTTTTCTTTGCATATTTTTATAAAAGTTTTACTTTCCATGTCTATTTAACCTCCTTGTACATCTCTATCCAATCCGCAAGCGGCTGTATCACCAGCCACTCACTATTGTTCTTTCTATGCATTACTACTGGCATTTCGCCTTTGCGTGCATCTGCTTTAGCCTGTGCCATTGCATCGTATAAGCTTAACCTTTCAGTTCTCTTGCATTCAATATGAATGCCCGGCAGTCCTATAACATCAGCATCGCCATTTGCTCCGCAGTACTGAACGGAGCGACGCGCATCATATCCATATTCACGAAGCCTCGCTGCCAGTTCTCGCTCTCCTCGCTTGCCTTTATCTCGTGACATTTTGCCCATGTTTCTCAACCTCTTTCAACTCTTCTTCCAGGTCTTTTAACTTTTGCTCGCACTGCTCTTTTTTTCTTCGTGCGTTTCTTAAACCTCTTTTAGTTTTGCGGATATCGTTGTGTATATCTTCTATATTTCGCATTGCTCTTCTCCTATAGTAAACACATTTAAATCATTTTTATTTTTGGGCAGAACATACTGCCTTAAGAACCTATTTGCGTACTGTGGCTGAATCATGCTTCTTTCAACTTGATTTCGCTCCGTTTTGATAGTTTTAAATTTGACTTCTTGAATAGGCTCAAACAGTATATTCATTTTGGGGTTGCAGTTGATAAACCAATACTGTGTAGGCTTTTTGTAACTATCGCCATTTATTCTCCGATCATTATCAATAACTCCTGGCTGAAGCGGCCAATATCTTGTGAGGAAATGCTGAGTTGAGTATGGATTTTCTATTATAAGAGGTATTTGCTTCTCAATGCACACAACCACCAACTTGCTAATCAATCCATAGAATTTGCTCATTTCTTCAACTTTCTCGATACTATATTTTAATTTCTGTGATATACTCCACTTCTTCATTCCTGGGTTCAATCCTCTCACATTTAATATGTTTTGGTCTTCGAATCTCGTGCAGGGGAAGAATGCTATCACAGTATCGTTTACACTGAATCCGTCAAAGATGCTTTGCCCCCCCCTCTGCAGCATTTTCGATTTCTGCGAATATGTCTACTACCTCATCAGTCTGATTGAAGTCGTTTAGTATGTCATAGTCTTTCGCTTCATAGCCGAGTTTAATCAACTCATTTTTAAAAGTTCCGGACTGTTCAAATAATAAGTGAAACATCAGAACGGTATATCCTCCTCATTTATTTCCGTAAATCCAGACGGTGTTCCGTCGCTTTTCTGCTCTCGGTCGCCCCATTCAAGGAACTCAACTCTGTCAGCAACCACATCTGTGGTATAAACTTTTCTGCCGTCTTTTTCGTAACTTCCCGTCTGAATGTGTCCTTGAATTGCTACCTGTCTACCTTTAGCAAGGTACTTCTCACAATTCTCTGCGGTTTTACCAAATACTATGATATTTGGGAAGTCTGCTCCCTTATCCTCGCCGTTCTTTCCCGGCATGCGGTTTATGGCTATAGAAAACCTTGCTACTGCCATACCAGTGTTGCTGTATCGCAGTTCTATGTCTTTTGTTAGCCTGCCTATCAATGTGACATTATTCATCTTTATCCTCCGTTCCTTCGCTAATACTAAACTGTCCAGCGTCTGCAATTTCATGGGCGTCTATTACGCATTTAATCAATTCACCTTTAGTGACTTTTCCTGTGATTATTAGAAAAACGCATACGCTTAATAACTCACTCAATAGTTGTTCGGTATCTCCTTGGATGGTTAAATCTGTTCCCGTCTTTCCACTCTTTTCTGCTTGTATCATTTCTGCTTGTATCATTTGCTATCCTCCTACATCGCTGCCAGTATCAACAGCGTAAATATTAATATCAATCCTATAACTTCACCTTTGCTCATATCCCTCTGTCTCTCTTATCACACCTTCTGCAGTCAGAGGGCCGATAACATAGCCACTGTCTTCCCACATTAGTTCTAATAGTCCTGCTCTGCTTCCGTATGTTCCCAAGCCTATAACTGCATCCCATATTCTTCGGCCATCTGTAGGACTGTACACTACTATCTGTTCTTTAATGCCATCTTCTGGCAATGGTATTCTTTTATAGAACGCTCCTTTCTGCTTAAGGACTATCTCTAATTTATTCATTTCTCGTAAATCTAACTTCATTTTCTGCTCCTCTTCTTTTTCCATCTGTTCCAAACATCGCACCGACTAAACATTGCTTCGACTACTGACATATTCATTATGTTAACAGTGCATCTTATGCTCTCGGTGCAGTATCGGCAGTTCAGACAGCATTTTTCTTGTAGTTTCTCGTTACGCACAAATCCATACTTCCCTGTCTTGTCTTCCATATTCTTCTGTCTCCTCGTGATTATTGAAGTAAATATCAATCACATTGCCTTTGACTGCTGAGCCTGTATCCTCTGCCGTGTATATTTGACCGTCAATGATGACTTGTGTTCCCAGTGGTATTACATTTGGATCAACTGCTATTGTCCGTCCTTCCTGTGGGATAGTTCCGCTCTTGGTCGGGCTGTCAGTCCATACTCCGCAGCATTTCTCACATTTGCAATATGCAGTTGTGCTGAATACCCCAGCAAATGTCGGTAAGTTACTTTCGATGCCGTCCATCTCGCTTTTCATTGCTTCGATGTCTTCATGCAACTGCTGGATAGCCTTGATTGAATTATCGTTGACCTGTTGGAGTTCAGTTTTAATTTCTTGCATCTGGTAATATCCATATCCCAATGCGATGAATATTATCAAGATTACTGCCATTGCTATTACTTTTCTTTGCATTTCTCAACCTCTTGCACGGTCTCTGTAATGACTCTGCTTAACCTGTTCATCTGTGCCAGTAGGTCATATAGACTGCCTTTAGCCTTAATTTTAATTTCTCCGTAGTTGTTTATTTTTAGGTTTATCATCATAACCTCCTGTTTCCAATCTTGCGTACATTCAGCACATACTTATCTGCTCTCTGATTTATGCGTCCTGCTATCGCTTCATCAATGTCTAATATCTCTTTCACACTTAACTCGCTGCTGAACAGCGTCGGCAGTTTAGAGATGTATCTTGCATTGATAATCTCAAATGCTAACTTGATATCCGCTTCTGTGACCGCTCCTTTGAAAAAGTCGTCTATGTATAGGACTTTCACTTTCTTGAGCCGTCTCATCTTCTCGCCGTACTTGGTATCATCGTTCACTAACGACTTAATCTCAGTGCTTTCATCTCTCCATTGCATGTAGTGAACCGGTATCCCTTGTTTAATTAGTTCTCCGCAGATTGCGGTCGTGATGTGAGTTTTTCCGCATCCGGACACTCCGGAAATGTACCACCAATAATCTTGATACTCATTCAGATATGTCTTTGCAGTCGCTTTTAAATTTGCGTTAGCCTTTTCTGTCTCCTCGTATGTGTCAAATGTCATGCTGTCTAATACTGTCTGTAGTCCGCTTTCGGCGATGTACTTTTCCTGCCTTTTCTGCTCCCTTGCTCTTATCTGACACTCGCATTCTTTTGCGTATTCGTATCCGTCAATCACTGTCTCAATATATCCAGTATCTTTGCAGATAGGGCAAGCGTATGTCGGCTCTGAAAGCGTTGGCCTTATGTCTGCTATTATTTTTTCAATGTCTGCTCTCATATGTCTCTCCCAAGTTGTAGTCCGTCATACCTCTCTGACTTTTCATGCCTTTTAGGGTCATCTCGATACCATTTCCACAAAGTAGCATAATGGTCATCGTATATTTTGCCACTGCTTTTCATGTATGTGGATAAATCCTCAATCCA